>JAVZNE010000015.1:0-14633 GCA_038882975.1 Bathyarchaeia archaeon | reverse complement strand
TATACAGGGGCGTGTAACCTTCAACGTGGTCTAGGGTTATCATGCCCTTCCGCCTCATGTTCGTTATATGCCTCAAAACAGCAGACGGCTTTATCCCGAGAATTTGGGCTAACTCCTTAACAGAGCGGGGCTTAATCCTCGTCAAGTAGTGGATTTTGTAGCGGATGAACTCAGCCCTAACAACATCATCCAATAAAGCGTCAAATTCTTCTTCCTCTATTTTCTCGCCATAAGCGTTCATGAATTCTGTCAGTTCTTCCTCTCTTCCCAGCAAGACGCGAAGCCTAAAGGCTGAAGCCGCCTCCTTAGCCACTATCAGATTGGCCATAATCTCTTCTTTGCTGAGCGGAGAATTTCCAAGCTTCCAAACTTCTTCAGAGAACTCTCTAGCGTGATAGCTGAAGTTTTTATCCTCTAATGGCGAGACCAGCAGAAGCTTCAGTCGTTCAGGCTCAAGTCCAGTCAAAGCCAGCAGCTTCTTCAACATTTTAACGGCACGTTCAGCGTGGAGGTTTCCGTCAACAAAGTGGCAGTCTGGGGGTTTGCACCCAACAAGCAGCACGCCCTCAACTCCATTAGCAAAGGTTTCCAGAACAAGCGCTGGGTCCATCCTCCCGACACACATAACGCGAATAAGATTGACATTGTAAGGAACACGCATCTCTTCTTCGCAGAAGGTCCAATTACACATGAAACAAACAATTTTTGGAGGGTTAGACGACTCCATTTCTATTTCACCTCTCCAAGGCTGTTGAAACCATTATGAGAATTTGCTCGTTGGAAAGCTTCTTCATAGTTATGGCCCTTTCTGGACAGCGTGCAGCGCAGAGCCCGCAGCCCTTACAAAGGTCTTCGTTTACTTGGGCTATGCCCTTTTCGTTCTTTTTAACGGCTTCTACTGGGCAGACAACTGCGCAGACGTTGCAACCCACACATTTGCCCTCATCCACAACAGCCTTATCGCCCTCGCATAGGTCCATGCTGGCGAGGCATTCTGCACATGGCCCGCATCCGAGACAGCGGAAAGCCTCAAATCGTGCTTGACGCTTTAGCTTTTCAAGATACTCTCTTGCCTCCTCGAAACTCAGGTGAGGCTTCTCTATTGGAGCATCGTATCTACGCTCCTTCTTGTCCAACAACCGCCAATCCTTAACCCAGGTCGTCTCCTCAATCTTCTCTTCTTCCCTATCCTTCCGCAGGTCCTCACCCCTCAAGTAACGGTGTATAGAAACCGCTGCACGCTTCCCAGCACCAACAGCCTCAATAATGCTTGCTGGACCAGTGGCAACATCCCCACCAGCAAAAACCCCCGGAACATTAGTTTCCAATGTCAGTGGGTCCACTTGCAGTGGCGGTCCCCGCTTCTCCTTGTTTACTAGTTCTGGAGGCAAAACAGATGTTTCAACAATCTGCCCAAGTGCCGGAATAACCATGTCCACCTCATACTGGTGTTCTGAAAAGGCTATTGGGATTGGACGTCGCCTTCCGCTTTCGTCAGGTTCGCCCAAACGCATCCTTAAACATTCAACCGCCTTAACCCTTCCATTTCCGCCTATAATCTGCTTTGGAGCCACCAAGAAATGGAACTTTATCCCATCCTTCTCGGCGAGCTCTACCTCGTGTGGGAGTGCTGGCATCTCCTCGCGAGATCGCCTATAAAGAATCATAACCTCTTTGGCGCCCAGTTTTTTAGCCATCCTCGCGGCGTCTATGGCTGTGTTGCCTCCGCCAATGACTGCTACTCTTTCGCCAACAGTTATTTTCTTGCCCAGAGCTATGGCCCTTAAAAAGTCTACAGCGTTTATTACGCCTTCTAAGTCCTCGCCTGGCACATTTAACTTCATGCCCAATTGTGTGCCGATGGCAAAGAAAATTGCCTTATAACCATCCTTCTTAAGGCTTTCAATAGTCACGTCCTTGCCGAACTCAACGCCAGTTCTAATTTCAACGCCTATATCCTTAATGTAGGCTATTTCATTTTCAACAACAAATTTTTCTAGGCGGAAGTCCGGTATGCAATAACGCATCATGCCGCCGGGCTCAGCCATCCGCTCAAAAACAGTGACCGGATAACCCAACTTTGCAAGTTCGTAGGCAGCTGTCAAACCGGCTGGTCCAGCGCCGATTATAGCTATTTTTTCGCTGTACTTCTTTGGCACCGGCTCGGCGACAACCCTTCCCTGTTCACGCTCAATATCCGCCACAAGCCTCTTTAAGGCGCGTATAGCCACTGCCTGGTCAAGGTTGACCCGTGCACATGCATCCTCGCATGGGCTGAAGCAGACCCTTCCACAGATGGCTGGGAAGGGCATGTCCCGCCTTATGACTTCAACAGCCTCTTTAAACTTGCCCCTTTGGATAAGAGCCACATAAGCCTGAACATTAACATGCGCTGGACATGCTGTTCGACAAGGTGGTAGTTTCCTAACCTCTTGGGAGGGCTTTTCCGTCAAGACTATCAGCCTTCTTAGAAGCATATTTGAATGTTAAACCAGATATATTAAGCCATCTAAATCAAGCTTGACATAAATATAACATAAAATTTTCAAAAGAAAAGGGGGAAATGGAGGGGTTTATTCGCGGAGTCTTCCCTCAAGCTTGTTAACCCACTTGTTGTATTCTCTAGAGCTTAGAAGACTTTTGAGTTCCTCCTCAAGCGTCAAAGAGTTTTTGGGCTTAATTTCGATTATCCAGCCCTCGCCGTATGGGTCCTCATTTACCAGGTAAGGCTTATCCTTTAATTGTTCGTTAACTTTAACAATTTTGCCGCTTACGGGCGCGTATAAATCAAACATAAACATCCAAGTTTCAGCCACACCGAAAGGTTCCATTTTGGCTATTTCCTTCCCAACGGGTTCAGTCATTATATTTGCAATGCCTTTAAGATGCCTCTGGGCGTAATCTGAAACACCCACACGGATGTTTCCTTCAGGAGTTATTTGCGCCCAAGTGTGCTTCGGCGTGTATAGCAACTGCTCCGGAATAGCCAAAAGCTCTTCACGCTTTGCGGCTGGAATCCCCTCAGCCCGCATCAGCTCTTCTAAGCGCAGCCTTATGGCTTCCGAGACAAATTCTGATATGCTTCTGTAGCGTCCTGTTCTGAGGAGTCTCTCGATTTCTTTTATTAGCTCTTGCCTTATGCTTACGGTTTTCCATTCAGACATTTCATATCAGCCTCCTTTACATCTGCGTGATATATAGAGCAAAGCGAAAGATATATATCTATCGTAAATAGAAAATATAGAATAAATAAATGTGTTAAAGTAAATATCATAAATAGAGGGAAACGTTTGGAAATTAGAAAAGTTCAAAGAGTAGGCCACTCAACAATGACGGTTTCGCTCCCAAACGAATGGATTAAAGAACAAGGCATAAAACCGCGAGACTTACTGTTCATAATGCCGGAGAGAGATGGCTCCCTAAAAATAATGCCGAGGCATATAGCCCAAAAAGAGGAAGCTGAAGAATACATTGTTAATGCTGATGCATGTGACGAACCGGGAATGCTTGAAAGAATAATTGTTGGAAGCTATATTCTGGGGCGAGATGTTATACGGATAATTTCCACAAGCCGCATAGGCAAAAACCATGTAGACGAGGTCCGAAGGATAGTTCAAAAACTTATTGGGCTGGGCATTCTTGAAGAAACTCCAAAAAGTATACTTTTGCAGTGCTCCATAGACTCCACGAAGTTCAAACTTGACATGCTCATACGGAGGCTTGCACTAATAGCTTCAACAATACTTTCTGAGGCGATGCAGGGCTTCAAGGAGAAAAAATATGACATTGTGGAGGAGGCCATAGCCAGAGAAGACGAGGCTGACAAAATCTACTATTTAGCAGTGCGCCTTCTATTGTCAGCACAAGTGAAGCCGGCCGTAGCTGAAGAGGTCGGCATGGTGGACGTCCTTTTCATACCGGCTGCAAGGCTTATCCTTCAGTATTTAGAGCTTATCGCGGATTACTCTGAAGATCTAGCTAGAGAGGTTCTTGAAATGGAAGTTTATAGGAACAGGCTTCCAGAGGATGTTGTTGACAGAATATTCCATTTAAGCGAGCTAACCCAGACGATTCTTCAGAAGGCTATTGAATGCATTTTTACAAGGGATTTGAAGGTTGCAAACCAGCTTCTGGAAATGAGGAAGGTGCTTGAAGTGGACTCCAATAGGCTTATGAGGGAAGCCCCAGAAATCCCCTACGTAAGGTCCATTCTCTCCTGCCTAAGTAAGATTGCCGACAAAGGCGCCACAATAGCTGAAATAGCCATAAACAGAGCCTTGGAAGATCCGGGTAAGTATGTTGGCGATGTTGTCAAGGCAGTTAAGCACGTTAGAACTTTGCCATTGACTATTGGAAAGAAATAGCTTTCAAAAAGTTAATGCTATAATTCAGTCATGTTTGAAATAACAAAGTTAAATAAGATGAAATGTAAAATAATAATACTTAGAGGAAGACGTCATGAGTGATGATTTTGAAGAGGCTTTAAGGAATATAGACGTCTTCTGCAAAGTTTTAGCCAAAAAACTGGTGGAAAGCCTTAAGGAGAAGGAAAGCGAAGGCGAGAACCCATTAGAACCTATGGAAAGGCTCTTAAAAAGAAAGTATGTCATTGAGGAAAGATTTGAGGAAAGTCCCACCGCCAAGCATTTTATACCGTTGCCTCATATTGAAGAGCCCTTAATAGACATTTTTGAAGACGAAAATTATGTTAAAGTTTTGATGCAGTGCCGCTGCAGAGACCAAAAAGTGACGATAAACACGTTTGAAGATGGTTTACAAATATGTTTAGAAAACACCTGCTGGAGGCTTAACCTCCCAGTTGATGAGCTACAAGTTGAAAACATGATTATGAAGTGTAACAACAATAAGGCTTTAGAGGTTGAAATTCCAAAGCTGAAGGCAACCGTAAACTACAGAAATTAAGGATAGAGCGCTAAACAGCCACGCCCTTCTGTTTAATCCTCCGCCGGCAAGCCTCTTCCTCGGCACATTTTGCACAGGTGTAGATGACGTCAAACTCGCTTCTGCTTGGGTTTTCAGGATTAACAATAAACACGAAGCATTCTTCACCTTTTCTAATAACTCCGCCGCAGCAGAAGCATTTATGCTCCTTAAGGGCTGTGATCTTCATTCTAATGTCCTCAAAACCATATGCCGCACTGTCAGCTTTTAACACTTTCTAACAAATCAAAAAGTTTGTAAAGTGCTCTAGCCTATTTTTTCTAAAACTTTGTCGATTTTTATCTTGTGGAAGTCTAGTGCGAGTTCTTTGGGTTCCACTCCTAGGCTTAGGCTTAACAGCTCGGCGTAGTGGATTATTGGCATGTTGTACTCTTCCTTGTAGGTGGTTTTTATCAGCATTTGTCCAAGGTCTAGGGTTAGGAAGCAGAAGGGGCATAGGGTTGATATGCAGTCCGCCCTAGCGTTATAAGCGTTTACGATTTTGTCTCTTGCTATGGCTAGGGCTACGTCGTCTGCATAGCCTCTTAGGAGCCCTCCACAGCATCGAAGCTTATTCTTATATGGTATGCTTTTGGCGCCTAGAGCCTCTATTAGGGTGTCGAATATGCGGGGGCGTTCTGGATCGTCAAAGCGTAGGAGTTCGCTTGGGCGTAGTAGGTGGCATCCTGAGAAGGCGGCTACCTTAAGATTGTTTAACGGTTTGACTATGCTTTGTTTTAGGCGGTCTACGCCTATGTCGTTCATTAAGACTTGTAAGTAATGCCTAACCTCTTTTGTGCCCCTAAACTCCTTACCGGCGTTAGATAAGATTCTGTTGATTTTTTCACGTAGTTCCGGCTTTTCTTTAAGGAGGTGGTTTGCAATTGTTAGGGATTCAAAGCATCCGGTGCACAGTGTGAGTATGTTTAGGTCTGCTTCTTCTGCCAGGCAGATGTTGTAGGCGGCTATTGCAAGGCTTGTTTCCAAGTCTATGGACTGAAGTGGGGGCGGGGCACAGCATGTTGCGCCTTCTATATCTACGAGTTCTATTCCAAGCTTTGTTAGGGCTTTTCTTGCGGCAAGTTCGTAGTGGGGTTGGCGGGCTGGTATTGTGCAGCCCAAAAACAAGGCGTAGCTTGTCATTGTGATGCACCTTCCTTCTTAAACATGACTTTATCGAAGCCCGTTGCTGCCAGGATTTTTTTGACGGCTTCCATGCCCGTGGGCTTTAGCGGCGGCAAGCCGTAGTCGGCTCTTTTCTTTTCTAGGAATTTTGATATTGGGGCTAAGCGTCCTTCGCTCATGAGTCCGGCGGCGAATTCTGTGTATATGGCTGGTATGTTGCCTTCTCTGATGGCTATGTTTCTTAAGGCGTATATAACGTCTGCAATCTCAACTTTTTGGGGGCAGCGTTCTTGGCAGTTGTAGCATGAGGCGCAAAGCCATATGGAGTCGCCTTTAAGGACCTCATCTCTTTGCCCTAGTAGGGCTAGCCTTATTATTTGGCGGGGGTTGTAGCGTTCTGTTGTCCTTGCGACTGGGCATGTGCTGGCGCATGTGCCGCATTGGTAGCAGCGGGTTATTGTTTCCCCGCCGAGTCTGCTTGTTATCTCCCTTGCAAAGTCGAGGGGTTTTTCTCCAGCCATTTTTGGCTCCTCCATGAATCCTCGTTTTTAGTTAGGCTAGTTGGAGTAAGCCTAGCCTTTCTACTCTTTCGGTCATGGCTTTGGCTGCTTCTGCGAATTTGTCGCCTTCTATGAAGACTAAGTTAAACATTTCAAGTCTTTCTGGTTCTATGCCGTAGGCTTGGAGAAGCGTCTTCGCCATTTCCACTTTCTTCTGGGCTTTTTGGCTTCCAACTTCATAGTGGCATCCGTCGGGCTTGCAACCAACCACCATAACGCCTTGGGCTCCAGCTTTAAAGGCTTCTAGGATGTGCTGGACTTGGATTATGCCAGTGCATGGAACCCGCAACACTCTAACATTGGCTGGATAGCTCATCATACCCATTCCAGAAGAGTCTATGGCTGCGTGGCCGCATTCTGAACAGCTGAAGGCCAGCACCAGCGGCTTTGAAGTGCCATTAATAGATAATAGCGCTTTTATTTGGGCTGATATTTGGCTTGGCTTTAGGTGGCGGAGTTCTATGGCGCCGACTGGGCATGTGCCAACACAGACGCCGCAGCCCTCGCATATGAGTTCTGAAACCTTAGCCACAAAGTGGCCATCGCCTTTCGGCTCAAGAGTTATAGCGTTGTATGGGCATGTTACTGGGCAGAACTGGCAGTTGCCACAATAATCCTCGTTTACAACAGCCACCTTCAAGTCCTTGACTATTTTGCCATTCATGAGGAATTTGGCCGCCTTAACAGCCGCCGAATAGGCGTGAAGCGAGGCCGTTGGGGCGTCCTTCGGAAAGACGGCGCCTCCGCAGATGAATATGCCTCTCCGCTTTGTTTCAGTAGGCCTAAGCTTGGCGTTATACTCCTTAAAGAAGCCGTCTTGGTCCAATTCTATGCCTAGGATTTGCGCCAGCTCCTTTGCGTCTTCGGATGGAACCATGGCTGTGGCTAAAACCACTAGGTCTGCTTCCAATTCCAAGAGCCTTCTTAAAAGCTCGTCTTCAACCTCAACAATCAGTGTGTTTGTGGCTGGATCGTGGATTATTTCGGATGGTCTTCCCTTAACGAATTTTACGCCCATTTCCCTTGCTTTCTCATAATAATATTCGTGTTCCCTGCCTGTTGTTCGGATGTCTATGTAGCATATGGTCACGTCGGCGTCTGGATAAGCCTCTTTAATCAGTGTGGCGTGCTTCAGCGAAATCATACAGCAAATACTCGAGCAGTAGGGGTTCCAGCGTCTGTCCCTTGAGCCTACACACTGCACAAAAACAATGCGCTTTGCTGGTTTTCTATCTGAAGGCTTAACTGGCACCCCGCCTGTCGGGCCGAAAGCGTCCAGCATCCTCGCCAATTCCAGATGCGTTATCACATCGGGGTATTCGCCGTAATGATACTCTTTAATGACGCTTGGGTCATATTCGCGGAAGCCGGTAGCCACAATTATGCTCCCGACGTTAAGTGTCACATGTTCAGTTTTCTGGTCCAGATTGACGGCTTTTGTTGGGCAAACCTCAACGCATTTGGCGCACTCATGGAACTTGCAGGCTTTGACGTCTATGGCGTAGGCTGGCGGGTAAACCAGAGGCTTGTTTATGTAGATGGCTTTCCGCTTTGTGAGTTTGGCGTTATATTCGTCTGGCACTTCGACTGGGCAGACGCTTGTGCATAGGTCGCATGCCACACACTTTTTCTCGTCCACATAACGGGGTTTCCGTTCAACAGTCACCTTGAAGTTTCCCGGGCCGCCCTCAACCTTCACGACTTTAGCGTTTGTCAAAACACTCAAGTTTGGAATCTCTGAGAAGCCAGAACGGTAAACGCATTTCCTCGATGTTTGGGTCACTGTTTTTAGGTCCGTTGCTGGAGACTGAATGCATATGGCACAGTCGTCCGTTGGGAAGAAACGGACAGCTTTAGCGGCTAAACCGCCTAAGAAAGGCTCTTTCTCTATCAAGTGAACTTGGAAGCCCATGTCCGCCAAGTCTTCGGCAGCCTGCATTCCAGCTATTCCGCCGCCAATAACAAGGATGGATTTGAGGGCTGGGAATTCGGCTTTCTCTACTGGTTCTAGAAGTTTGGCCTTCTCAATGGCAGCTAGGAGCATTGCCTTAGCCTTTTCAGTAGCCTCTCTCGGCGTGTTCCTGTGAGGCCATGCGCAATGGTCTTTTAAGTCTAAAACCTCCACCAAATGCGGGTTAAGTCCAGCCTCTTCTACGGCTTTTGCGATGGCTATTTCGCTTATTTTTGGTATCGTCTCTGCGACGACGACACGGTTTATCTTCTTGGTTTTAACGGCGTCTACTATAGTTTTTAGGCCTTCACCCCGCCAGAATTCGCTTCCCCTAGCGACAAGAGCGACTCCTGGAACAGTCTTAACAAAGTTTGTTAAGGCTTCAAAGTCGAGGATTTTTGCTATTTGCCCACCGCAGTCGGATAGGAAGACTCCAACTTTTGCCTCTTCAACAGTTTTCACCTTCATTTCCCTCCTTTTTCTCCTTACAACTTTACCTTTTGATTCTTTGGATGAGCCTCTTCTCGCTGTCATAAATTTCCACCTCCAAAGGCATTTGGCCAACGGCAAAATGAGTGGCGCATGCGAAACATGGGTCATAAGCCCTAAAGGCCATTTCAATCATGTTTAATATGCCGTCGGTCACTTTGCCCTTCTTGATTAAGCCTTTGGCTGCATCCCTAATTGACATGCAAATGCCGGGAACATTATGCGTAGTAGCCACAATCAGGTTGACTTTCTTGGCTAGGGCGTTCTCGTCCAACTGATAATGGTGGATAAGCGTTCCACGGGCGGCTTCCACAATGCCCACGCCTTCTCCCGGTTTGCCGGGTTTGTTGCGAACGTTTTTGCTTGTTATTTCCGGGTCTGTTACAAGTTCTAGGGCGCGTTCAGCCGCATACAATAATTCAATAAGCCTTGCCCAGTGGTAAGCCAATGTGTTATGAACTGGTTTTCCGCCTAGTGTGGAGTACATGCGCTCGTATTCGGCTTGGGCTAGGGGTGTTGCCATGCCATCAGCCGCATTAAGCCTTCCAAGAGGGCCGACTCTGTAAACGCCGTTTTCGGCTCCGTCTACGAAGCCTTTCCATCCCACTTTTTTCAGGTATGGAAGTTTAACGTAGGTCCATGGCTCCACACGCTCTTCAATAACGTCCAAATACTCCTTAGGCGAGAATTTGACGAATTCGCATCCGTTGGGGTCTACTACGCGGACATTTCCATCGTAGAAGTTCACTTTGTTGTTTTTGTCCACCAAACCCATATAGTAGGTTTTGAGCGTGTAAGCCTCGCTTTTAATCAAGTCCACGTAGGTGGTGTTTTTCAGCACTATGTCGTCGAAGAGTTTCAGCGAGAACTTGGCGAATTCTAGGCAGCTTCTCACCATGCGCTCAATTTCTCGGCGCTCTTCTTCTGAGATTGGCCGTGCAAATCCGCCGGGAATGCAAGCGCTTACCGGGTGGGTTGCTTTTCCACCTAAAATTTCCGTTATTTTTTGGCCATAAGCCCTATGCTTTATAACTTCCTTGCCTATTTCAAGGCCTGCCTTCTCAATGACGCCTAAAACATTGCGTTTTTCTGGTGGCGCGTCTGGCCCAACAACGAAGTCCGGCCCGCCTAGATAGTAGAAGTGAAGTGTGTGGTCGTATAGGTAGTAGCCGCAGTACATGAGTTCGCGGAGTTTTTTGGCTGGCTCTGGCGGTTCAACATTGAAGGCAGCGTCTAGGGCTTTGGCGCTGGCCATATGGTGGGCTACTGGGCAAACGCCACATATACGGGGCGTTATGATGGGCAGGTCTTCGGCTCTGCGGCCTTCGCAGAACTTTTCAAAGCCTCTGAGTTCTGGAACTTGGAAGTAGGCTTCGTCCACGTCGCCCTCTTCGTTGAGGAATATGGTTATTTTCCCGTGACCCTCGAGCCGTGTGATAGGGTTTATAACTATCTCTTTCATGGACGCATCACCCTCCTCCTTAGAAGGGAATTAGCCAGAGAATACTTGTAGAAGGTTCCAACAGGGTCAACGACTTGCTGGATGACTTTTGGGTCCGTGGCTATGGAGGCGAAGGCGCTTATCATGGCTGCACCTTGATCTGCCACTCTAGGTGCTGGTCCGCCGCATCCTGTGCATGGTATGTTCGCCTTTAAGCATTGGGCGCTGCATCCGCCTCTCGTGGCGGGTCCCATGCATATTACGCCCTGGTCTAGGAAGCACGTTTTATAGTCGTCTTCTATCTCGTAGATTCGCTTTACCTGAGTGATTTTTCGGTCTTTCTTTTCTCTTGGGCATTCATCGCAGACCGACTTGTTGAAGAGGAGGTTTGCGCCCTTCGGCGGAAGTTTCCCGTTTAGGATAGCTTCTAGGGCATCGATAACCCTTGGCACCGGTGGTGGACAGCCAGAAATGAAGTAGTCCACGTCAACTGTTTGCGCTAAAGTCTTAACAGTGTCGTAAAACTCTGGAAGCTCAAGCTCGCCCTGCGGCACTTTAAATCTTGTTTGGGGCGTTACTCCTTCAGGATTCCTTGTTGAAGGAGTTTCGAAGTAGGCTCTTTCGAAGATTTTCTCTCTGTTCCACAGGTTGCCTAGGCCTACGACGCTGCCGTCGCAAGCGCATGAGCCGAAAGCCACAAGCACCTTAGACTTTTGCCTCAACAGTTTCGCCATATACTCTTGCTCGCTGTTTCGGATAGCGCCATTGAAGAAGCAGACGTCTATGCTTTTGTCGGGCATGGCTTCAACATCCTTATATTTTATGTCCATGGCTACGGGCCAAAAAACGATGTCTGCTTTGGCTATTACATCCAAGATTTTCTCGTTGATGTCCAGAACGGCGATTTCGCATCCGCCACAACTTGCTGCCCAGTAAAAGGCGAACTTCAGTTTCTGGGTTTTCTCCATTCTCTCACCAGTTATATATAATTTTAATGAAGCTAGATTATTGCAGCTTCTATAATTTAAATTTAGCTCATTGAGTAAATAGAAAAATATGCTTCATTAAGCTTAATTCAAGTTTAAAATATAAAGAGAATGTTAGTTTGTTGCTGCTTTTTCAGCCTCTTTGTCTGTCGTCTTTTCCACGCTGAGCGCAGTTTCCATTGCTGTCGCTTTTTCCAATGGTTTGATTGGTAGTTCCTCTTCTTTTAAGTTTAGGGTTCCCCTTATTGTGCCGTCCTCCATATACTTCAGCTGGAAGCCTAAGTTTCGCATAAGCTCAATCGCTTTCCGATTTTCTGGAAGCATTATTCCATAAATGCTTTCTAGGCCTCTTTCTCTGCATATTTCTATAACGTAGTCCACGAGCTTTGTTCCCAAACCTAAGCCTTGCCACGGATCCGCCACCAGAAAGGCTATTTCGCCTGTTTTTCCGTCAAGTTCTATGCTGACTCTGGCTGTTCCGATGATTTTTCTTTTGCCGTTTTCTGTTAGTTCGGCGACTATGGCTATTTCTCGGTCATAGTCTATGTTGCAGTAGCGGACTCTAACCTCGTGGGGCATGTGCTTAAGGGTCTGGAAAAGCTTGTAGCGGATGGACTCTTCTGAGCAGTTTTTGAACATTTCAAGCCACAAAGGCTCGTCTTCTGGTTTTATGGGTCTCAACAGCACTGTTCTGCCGTCTCGGAGTTTCCATAAGGTTTCATACTTTTTAGGGTAGGGGCTTATAACCAAGTGCTGGTGTGGCTCAACCTTCTTGAATAGGAGTTCTTTGTCTATTATTATGCGGGCGTCTATGGCTATGGCGTCTTTTTCGTCCACAAGCAGTGGGTTGATGTCAATCTCCTTTATTTGTGGAAAGTCTATTAGCATATGCGAGAAGAGAACCATAACTTCTTCTAGGCGTTTAATGTTGGCTGGTGGCATCCCGCGGTAACCTTTCAAAAGCTGGTAGACTTTGGTTTCTTCCATCATGCGTCTAGCCAACGTCTGGTTTAGCGGCGGCAAGCCTATGGAGAAGTCCTTGAAAAGCTCCACGCCTATGCCGCCCATCCCAAACATTATGACTGGACCGAAGACTATGTCCTTCTTTGACCCTAAAATAACCTCATAGCCACGCTTCTTAACCATCGGCTGAACCGTGACGCCGATTATTTTGGCTTTCGGATCGTATTTTTTGGCGTTCTTCATTATGGTTCTGAAGGCTTCTCTAACTTCGTCTTCGCTTTTAATGTCGAGGATTACGCCGCCAGCATCCGTCTTATGAACTATCTGCGGGGAAAGAATCTTCAAAACCACTGGATAGCCAATCCGCGAGGCGATGGTAGCAGCCTCATCCTCGTCTTTGGCGACATAAGTCTTCACAACTGGAAAGTTGTAGAACTCCAGAACCTTTTTAGCTTCAAACTCTGTTAGCACTTCACGGTTTTCAAATGCTGCACTCTTCAAAATAGCCAGTATAGGAAGCTTTGGCGGAGAGAGGTCCACGGGCAATTCTTCGGGGGTTTCATAGAGCAGTTCGAGGTTTCGCTTATACTGGTACATGTAAAGGTAGGTTTTCACCGCTTGCTCCGGAGTGGAAAAAGTTGGAATATCATTGGCGTTAAATATGAGGTTCGCTTCTTCCACAGCCTTCTTACCCATAAAAGACGTTAGGATTGTTTTGCCCCGCTGCCCCTTGCTTTTCAAAAGCTCCACTAAGCTCTTTGCAATTTCAACAGGTTCCGCCACTGCTTGAGCCGTGTAAATGATGAGGATTCCGTCAACGTTTTCGTCGTTTAGACATGCTTCTAAAACTGCTCTGTAGCGGTCGGCTTTGGCGTCGCCTAAAATGTCTATGGGGTTTCCATGGCTCCAGTATGGCGGAAGAATGCTGTTGAGATAGTCCATTGTCCGGGAGCTTAGCTTTGCGAGTTTGCCTCCCATCCCTATGAGGGCGTCGGTAGCCATCACGCCTGGACCGCCAGCATTCGTTATTATTGCAAGGTTTGGACCGCGAGGCAGCGGCTGCATGCCTAAAACTTCGGCGCAGTTGAATAGGTCTGCTATTTCTTCTACGCGTACTATTCCGGCACGTTTGAACGCTGCATCATAAACGTCATCCTCGCCTGTTAGCGAACCCGTATGCGAGGCGGCTGCCCTTGCGCTTTCGCTGTATTTTCCAGCCTTTACAACAATTATGGGCTTGGTTCTGGCGAAGTGTCTTGCGGCGCTCATAAACTTTCGGGCGTTGGTTATGCCTTCAATATACATGAGGATGCTCCTTGTTTTCGGGTCTGTTCCAAAATAATCTATTAAATCGCCGAAGTCCACATCAATCATTGAGCCTACGGAGACGAAGTGGCTGAAGCCAACATTTTCGTGAACAGCCCAGTCTAGTATGGCTGTGCCGAGGGCTCCGCTTTGGCTTATGAAGGCAATGTTGCCGGGTCTTGGCATCTTATTAATGAACGTTGCATTTAAGCGTATGCTTGGGCGGATAATTCCCAAACAGTTGGGTCCAATAATGCGTAAATCGTATTTCCGCTTTATCTCAAGAATCTTATCCTCGAGGGCTTTGCCTTCTGGACCGGTCTCCTTAAAACCAGCACTTATAATTATTAGCCCTTTTATTCCGGCTCTGCCGCACTGCTCAACCACGTCCGGAACGGTTTTGGCTGGAGTGGCTATAACTGCCAAATCAACAGTTTTTGGAAGCTGCTCTACGGTTTGGTAGGCTTTTACGCCTAAAATCTCTTTTTTGCGGATATTTACTGGGTAAACTTCCCCCTCAAAACCAGCCTCCAGAAAATTTTTCATTAGGGCGTAGCCTACAGAACCTTCCTCGTCACTGGCACCCACAACAGCCACGCTTTTAGGGTTAAAAATCTTGTCAAGATGTAAGGTAACCAAGCCAAAGACACCAGCACCATGAAAATTCGGCGGCGAAGATTAAAAGTTTACCTAAAACTAAACCGCATTTTCAAAGTTGATTAAACTTATAACTTTTAAATCAGCCTAGTGTTTGATAGAGAAAGGGATGATTGTTGTGATGGATAAGGTGAAGTTTAGCTTCGCATTCATCGGCATAGCCCTATTCACACTTGCAGGCTGGCTTATAGGAGCACTTATTGAGCATACGCCTG
>JAVZNE010000014.1:0-21821 GCA_038882975.1 Bathyarchaeia archaeon | reverse complement strand
TTAACTTTAATTTACATTGTTCAAAGACAAGAATTTTGAGCCCGCAATTCGGATGAGTGATAATTCCGCCATCAATGAAACGTTTTTGGACTCACTTAATTTTTTAATTGCATACGGCCCGGCCCACTTAAATTTTTAAGCGATTCTTTCGAAAATGGAATGTTCTTTTTCTTTAGTTAATAACGCAGAAGGCTAAGTATATGTGTATTTACTTGAGATTAGAGTGTTAAGCGTGGTTTAATAATTGCTGGAAAGAGCTTAAAATATTAAGGCAAAGTTTAAGCTTAAAGCGATAAAATTTAGGAGTGTGTTTGGGGGGGCGAGCGACATATGGGAAAACTGCTGTGGCAACCTTCAGACGAGCGACTCAAGCAAGCTAACATGACCAGGTTTATTGAGTTTGTTAACGAAAAATATGGCCTTAACATTGATCCCTACACAAGAGAGGCGTATTTCCGCTTGTATAATTGGTCCATCAAAAGCATTGCAAGTTTTTGGGATGCTGTTTGGGAGTTTGTTGGGATTAAAGCTTCACGTACTTATACTCAAGTGGTTGATGATTTAAGCAAGTTTCCTGGTGCACGATGGTTTATAGGCGCCAGATTAAACTTCGCTGAAAACTTGTTAAGGTATCGGGACAACCACATTGCGTTTATATTCAGAGGAGAAACTGGGAGGTTAGCAAAAATTACATACGCCGAATTATATAAGTCCGTAGCGCGTTTAGCTAATTCGCTTCGTGAAGTAGGGGTTTCTCCGGGAGATCGTGTATGTGCATACATGCCCAATATAATCGAAACATCCACCGCTATGCTTGCGGCTGCGAGTGTTGGGGCTATTTGGGCTTCATGTGGTGTGGAGCTGGGAGCTGGTGCTGTATTAGATCGCCTTGGTCAGATTGAACCTAAAGTCCTTTTTACAGTGGATGGCTACACCTACAAAGGAAAAAACTTCAGCGTTTTAAATCATGTTCAAAAGATAGTAAACCATGTTACATCAATCGAAAAAACCATAATCGTCCCCTACATCCAAGACAAGCCGGATACAGGCGTAATTCCCAATGGGGTCTTATACAATGATTTCTTATCGTCCAAACAAGAAACTGATTTCGAACAAGTTCCATCAGATCACCCAATTTACATAATGTTCTCCTCAGGGACAACCGGTAAGCCGAAATGTATGGTGCAAAGCTGCAGCGGAGTCCTCATAAACCATTTGAAAGAGCTCATAATACACACGGATTTAAAGCGTGATGATAGGATAACATACATCACTTCGCCCAGTTGGATGATGTGGAATTGGCTTATGAGCTCGCTGGCTGTTGGCGCTACAATAGTTCTTTATGACGGCAACCCTAACTATCCAGATTGGAGGACATTGTGGAGGATTATCGAGGAAGACGAAATAACTATTTTTGGTTGTAGTGCAACTTACATCAATTACCTAAGGAGCGCCGGCGCCGAACCTGGGAAAGAGTTCAATCTTGCCTCTCTTCGAGAAATATCCCAGACAGGATCACCCTTATCTGCCGATGGCTTTGAATGGGTATATGAGAAGGTTAAAGATGATTTACATTTTAACTCAATCTCAGGGGGTACAGACATCAATGGATGCTTCGCCATTGGAAGCCCAACGCTCCCAGTATATGCCGGAGAGCTTCAAGCTCCGGGTTTAGGAATGAAAATAAAGGTTTATAATGTAAAGGGTGAGCCGGTTTGGGATGAGGAGGGCGAGCTTGTATGCGAAGCACCAGCCCCTTCAATGCCGCTTTACTTCTGGAACGACCCAAACAACGAGAAATATTTAGAAGCATACTTCACATTTTTCCAGGGCAAAAAAGTTTGGAGGCACGGTGATTTAGCCATTTACCATAGCGGCACAGGCGGGATCACAATTCTAGGACGATCTGACGCCGTTTTAAAACCGTCAGGTGTACGCATTGGTACAGCTGAAATCTATAACATTATTGAGAAGTTTCCGGAAATAGCCGATAGCCTTGCGGTAGGGCAGAGTTGGAAAGACGATCAGCGAATAATCCTCTTCGTTAAGCTAAAGCCAGGGTATTCCTTAACAGAGGATTTAAAATATAGAATAAAGAAGACATTACGTGATGAAGCTTCTCCAAGACATGTCCCAGCGATTATCATGGAGGCGCCTGACATTCCCTATACCTTCAACATGAAGAAAGTTGAGATGGCTGTTGCAAACATTATAAATGGGAGACCAGTCCTTAACAGAGATTCCATAGTTAATCCGGAGTCGCTGGATTATTTCCAAAGAATACTTCCCGAGCTTCAAAAGGAAACGTGAAACGGCGCATTTCAGCCATAAAACATCACACGAAAATTTCTTTAAAGGTTTAAATCAACCACAATGTGTGTTTGTTACCATCAGCCAATACATTCCAAGTAATTTTGATGCACGTTGTTAAATGCAGGAGTGGCATGGAAGCTGGTGTGGTTTTGGCAACAGTTTTTTATATTGATTAGGGAAAACTATTACTATATGATATCTGTTTGGGAAGCAGTTGCCACTGCTGTGCTTTTTGTTTGGGTTATTTTTGTAGCTGAGATTTTAACTAGGATGCTTTACGGCTTTTTGACTGGTCGTGGCGTGGGGCACTATGTTGCAGTCTATTATAACCGGAAGATTATTCATATTTTGACTGGCGGAATAGTGGCCTTTCTTGTCCCTTTTATTTTTAAGACGCCCATTTTTCCATTTACCATGGCTATGCTTCTGGCTGTTTTCCTTTACATACCTCATAGGCGTGGCAAGCTTATGTACTGGTTCCAGACTGAGGAGAATGCCTATGAAGTTTCTTTCTGCATCATGTGGGGCGTTGTGATAACCCTCGGCTGGCTTATTTCTGGCGGGGAAAGCTTCTGGTTTGGAGTTCTTCCGGTAATTTTTATGTCTGTTGGGGATGCCATAACTGGCATTGTACGGAACATTCTTTATAAGAGGAGGACGAAGTCTTGGTGGGGAAACTTGGCTATGGCTTCCTTCTCCATACCGGTAGGCGCCGTTTTAGGCGGAGCTGGGGTTATAGCTGGGGCCGTAGCCTCTTTTATTGAGCATTTTGAGTCAAATCCGATAGATGATAATGTTACTGTGCCCCTTTCCTCCTTCATAATACTTGTTTTGGCGAAGGCTTTTGCGCCTTGGCTCTTGTCATTTTAGAGTCTTTTCGCAAAGAAACGGCCCCAGAGGCTGAAACTAAGTTTTCAAAGAGTTTCTTCAAACTTTAAGTTCCTGTATTTGTCCTTCGGCGAGATTGAAGATTTTATTTGGGACATGGCCTAAAGCGAGTTATTGTTTTGAGATTATGTGGATGTTGCCCACGAGTATTGGCGGCGTATAGGCGCGTATTTCTGTTGGGCGAATTTCGCATCCTATTTCGATTATGTCTTGTAGTGCTTGGAAGGCGTTGCCCGAAATCATAGTCTCTCCTAGTGCATGTTTGATTTGTCCTTTTTCTATGTAGCTTGCTTGTTTGGCTATTCCTGAGAATTCTCCGCTGTCCGGTCGGACGTTGCCGCTGAAGCGTCGGACAATTATGCCCTTGTCAACTTCGGCTATGAGCTCTTCAAGCCTCTTTCCCCCGGCTTTGACCACGAGGTTTGAAGGCGCCACTGTTGGAAGCATAGTGTAACCTTCTCTATAAGCGTTTCCGGTTGATTTTCTTCCTTCCTTATTTGCTGTGTAGGAGTTGTGCATGAAGCTTTCAAGTTTGCCATGCGTTATTATTGGCGTTTTCTGTCTTGGGACACCTTCAAAATCGAAGTTTAGGGAGCCTATTCCCCTCGGCATCAAACCGTCATCAAAAACCGTAAGTTTTGGCGCCGCCACTTTTTCGCCGATTTTTTCAGCCCATAGGCTTCTTCCCCTTTGCACGTTGTCGGCGTTCACGCTGCTAATAACTGGGTAAAGCAGTATGAAGGAGGCTGGATCTGAGTCTAATATGACTTTTCCGGTGAAGGATTCAATTGTCTTTGGATGGAGGGAGGATAGGGCCTTTTCTGCGGCTGTTCTTCCAACTTTTTCTGGTGAAAATTCCCCCAGCATTGTGGAGGCGTCATATTCGTATGCCATGCTTGACGTTTCGCCGTGTTCCTTCGCCACGCAGACTAAATATCCCTCCATACGGGTTGTTTTTTCTTGAGCTTCAACTCCGTGGGAATTGGCGACTGCTATTTCGTTTAGGATTGCGGAGAACTTTCCGTCGTCAATGTCCACGCGTTTGTCATAGCCTTTTGCTGCATCATAAGCGTTAATGACTAGGCTCAGCATTTTTTCCCCGCTTATGTTGGCAATCTCTGGATCGTATATGCCCTCTGGAGTTTTTGGAAGCCTCTCCTTTGTTGGAAGTGAAACCCATTCAGGGTTTGGCACAGAAACCTTTGCCAAGCTTACTGCGGTTTTGCAGGTTTCCTCTATGCTTTCTTTTGAGAGTTTCGATGCGAAGGCGAATCCAAGACTCTTGTCTTTTATTACTCGTATACCTATGCCGCTTTGGGTTTTGAAGCGTTCATTCTGGATTTCAGCCCTTTCTAAGACAACTTCCACTATTTGCTGGTTTTGAGTGAAGGCTTCAGCCTCGTCCGCCCCGAGTTTCCGACATGTTTTGACGGCTAATTCTGCAAAATCTAGAAGGCTCATTTGGTTCCCCCCATCAAAACTTTTGTTCTTAGGCTCGGACCGCCTATGCCAACATAGTTTACTTGTTCTTTGCCACATAAGCCGGTGCGCATGGCAAAGTCTTTGCCGACAGCGTCCACGTTTTTTAGAACTTCAAAGGCGTTTCCGCTTATTGTTACGCCCCGCAGGGATTCGGCGAACTTGCCATCCTTTATTCTCACCGCTTCTTGTGTGCCGAACATGAATTCGCCGTTGAAGTCGGCTTGCCCAGAAAGCCCGCCTTTAAGGAAGAAGCCCTCTTTTATGTCTTCTGCAAGCTCTTCTAATGTGTAGTCGCCTTTTTCAATATATGTATTCCTCATTCTTATGATTGGGTCATATTCGAAGGTCCATGCACGAGCATTTCCGGTTGGATTAACGCCGAAGTGTTGGGCTGTTTCGCGGGAGTGCAGAAAACTTTTGCAGACACCCTTTTCAATTATTACGGTTTTCTGTGTAGGGACGCCCTCATCGTCGTATTTCATGGTTCCAAAACCGTTTAGGAATATTCCATCATCAACCAAGGTTACCTTTTCGGAGGCAACTTTCTCGCCTATCTTGTTGGCTAGGAAGCTTCCGCCGAAAACAAGGTCTGCCTCTGCACAGTGTCCAACAGCCTCGTGGGCTAATAACCCAACAATGCGGTTTTCAAGGATTACATGATGATATCCGGCGGGCGCCACTTTTGCCGAAACAAGTTTACTAGCCCTTTCAGCAGCTGTTAAACCAGCATCCATCAGAGGCGTTTTCTCCAGAACCTCGAGACCAGACTGTTCGCCGATGCCCTCGTAGGCAGAGGCAATATTTCCCTTTTCTCTGGCTACGACTATTACGCCCCCGAAGCACCGCACTATCCGCTGATGAATTTCGGAGCCTTCTGAGCTTATGAAGGTTAGGTTATCGTCAACAATGTTGAAGGTTACGGTATCAGAAACTATTGTTTTGGAGAAATCCCTAACGGCTTTATCAACATCTATAACTAAGCTGACGAGCTCCTCTTTGTCCACTTTTCCAGGATCTTTCCTCATCGGAGTCTCATACTTGTCCACGTATGGTTTTAGGCTTGCAAGTTTCACGACGCGCTTCTTTTTGGGCTTTGACGACTTGGCAAGGGAAGACGCATCTTTCAACATTTTAGCAATTTTCTCTTTCTCAAGCGTTGTTGAGGAGGTGAAACCCCAGCTTCCATCTATGAGAACCCTTGCACATGCGCCTTCAACGGCTCCGCTGTTCAGCGTGTCAATTTTTCCATCCTTAACGGAAATGTTGAAGGCTTGTCTTTTATGGTATCGCAGTTCCACATAGCCTTCCACATGTTTTTTGAGGCTTTCCTTCAAAACTTCCACAGCCACGATTTTCACCAATCAGCATAGTCATAGTCTTAAGAATAAAAAATTTGGCATATGAGACATTGGAGGTTCAGTCTTCGCTTTCCCGCGTTTCCTGGAGATCGCTCAGCTCGGCTCTTATGAAAATCTTTCTTATTCCAAGGTAGATGGCTAGGCAGCCAAAGATTGTTGCTCCGGTTAGGAGGGATAAGAAGGCGAGTAGGACAAACTGCTTTTTTATGGTGTCTTCAAAAGCTTGGAGGGATAAGTATGAGAAGTAGAAGGTTAGGAATAGGCAGATTACAACTGTTACAACTATTGCTGGCTCAGCCTTCAACCATAATGCACCATGTCGCCTTTCATGGCTAAAATTGGGCTAGTTTCAAAAAGGCTTTATGAATCAAAAATCCAAATAGAAACTAACAGTTGGTTGCTTCGGAAAATGGTTGCGAAACTCAAGGGGATAAATCGCATAGCCCGTTTTAGAAGGGTTGCGGCTGATTTTGCCTCCCAAATAGCAGCCCATAAAGGTGTGGCTGGCATCCTTTTTCTAGGTGGTTTGACTAGGGGCTTTGCCGACGAGTTCTCAGACTTAGATGTCTTAGTGCTTCTTAAAAACAGGGATGAAGACTTGAAGAGGAAGCTGGTTGGGACTTGGCGGGATGCAGAACGCCGCCACCACATTGAAATAGACTTTGAAATTCATTTTATTGAGGATTTCAAGGCGTATAGTTGGGATGATGCGGATAGATGGGAGTTCTCGAAAGCCAAAATAGTTTTCGACCCAGAAGGGGAAGCTAAAAAAGTTTTGAGTGAAAAATTGAAAGTTTCGGAAAATTTTTGGAAGAAACGGGTTGTGGTTTGTGCTGAGTACTTAAAATGGTACTGCTGCCCTGTTAGGAAGAGTTCCAGCACGGTGGCTGAAGTTTGGATTAAGAGGGGTGATTTAACAAGTGCCCATTACTGTCTAAACTATGGGGTTGAGTTATTGATTAGGTTAATATTCGCTTTAAACAAGGAGTTTTGGCCGGCGCCAAAATGGAGGCTTTTCCACTCATACAGCCTAAAGTGGCTGCCGAAAAATTATTGTAGGCTGATTAGGGAGGCTCTAAGGACTGGTGAGCTTTCACTGATGGATTTTGGGAGGCGGCTGCGGGCTTTGCAGGTTTTGGGGCGTGAGGTTTTTCGGAAGATTGAGGAAGACATGGGACTTGACTCTGAGTTAATATCTAAGTTTTATGTGGAGAAGGTTTTACGCCAAGATTGGGCTGCTTCCTGGCGTTAAGCCAGTCTTTAGCCCAGAAAAGGTAAACTTTTGTCTGTGTTAGGAAGCTTAGCTTTTTCAGCGCTTTTGCTAGCCCTTCACTGTTTAGCTTTTCTATTTTTTCTTTGAATTCTTTGTGGCTTGGGTAGGCTTCGCTTGTGGATATGATTCTTTTTCTGGGAATGGCGCCTTTCTCTGAAAGTTCGGTTAGTATTTTTATAACTTCGGTTTTGCCGACCTCGTTTAGCTTTTCTATGCTGTATCTTTGGCTTTGGAGCATGTATGGCTTGAATCCTAGGGCTTCCAGCTTTTCCATGGCTTTTTGCAGGTGGGGGCTGGGCTTGCTTTCGGCTATCTTTCGCATTCCGGCCTTTTCGAAGAAGGGGTTGTATTTTGCCATGACGGCTAATGTTTCCACGTAGGGTGTTCCGGCTAATGGAAGTGTTTCTTTTACGAGTTTTGTTCCTAGGCCTATTGCGCGGTATTTTGGTTGGATTATTACTCGGGTTATTGTGCTAATTTCTTTTTGGAGTTGTTGGTGGTTACCTTTCCAGATTTGGCTTCTTCCGAACATTGTTGGTGGTGGGTAGCTGTAGACGATTACTCCGCATGTTTCTTCTCCGCGTTTCATGGTGAAGGTTTTTCTCGGCGGCGGCAGATGGCTTGAACGATAGTGGAATTGGCTTAACGCTTTGTAGTCGGCTTTTGCGCCTTGTTCTATGCGTATTTCTCGTGTTAGGCTGCATTCTTTGGCTGGCGTGTTTGGGTGATATTTGACTGTTATTTCTTTTCCGTAGCGTTTATGAATGTGGATTGAGGGGTTTAGGTCTTCGTGGAGGTCTGTGTGGGTTGTGGCGGCTATGACTGTTTTGCCCATGCGTCTTGCGGTTTTTTGGAGGTTGTATGCCACTATTTTTGCTGTGTCACGGTCTAGGGTTGCTGCGAATTCGTCTAGTATCCAGAATTGGGCTTGGCTTTCTATTAGTTTGGCTATTTTGTATCTATATTTTTGTCCGTCGCTGAGTTGCCGATAGGTGCGGAGGAAAATAAAAGCATCGTTTAAGCCTACTAGGCTTAGAAGCCCAAGGGCTTGTTGGAAGGTTTTGCCCACCGTTTCTATTATGGGCTTGTTGGGTGGGGGTTTTATTTGCCCAATGTTTATGCATGTGTGGGGTGTGTATTTTCGGATGTCTTTTTCTAGGGCTTTTAGGAGGATGCTTTTTCCTGAGCCGCTTTCGCCTGTTATGTAGACGATGTCGCCAACGCCGATTTTTATTTCTGCGTTTTCGTATATTGTGAATTTTGTTGTTTGGTCTAAGCCGAGCCCAAAGGTTTCTGCTACGCCTAAAACTCTTTTTGTTGGTTTTGGTGGGGCTGTTTTGTAGGCTATGTTTATTATGAATTTGCCTGTTGCGTGGTCGTAGCGGCGTTTTATGCTTTTGATTTGGAAAATTTCTTTTTGGCGTTTCATTTTGGCACTATCCATAGGGCTGGTGTTGGCGGTTGGGTTTTTGCTGCATATGCCGCGAGTGCTAGGCTCCAGAAGCGGTCGTCGTGGGTGCCTTCTGGGCGGGTTAGGCGTATTTTGCCTTCTTTTGTTAGTTGGTAGCGTTCTGTGTTTAGTTCTGCTATTAGTTCTGGGTCGTAGGGGATTTTTAGGCGCTTTTCAGTCATGAGTTGTTTTAGGTTGTTGGCAAGTTGCTCTTTTGTTTCTTGGGTGAATTTTACGCCTTCTATTTGGGTGTTCATGCCTGTGTTTTTCATGTCTTCTACTATGTATTCGCCTACTCCTGTCATGTCTACTAGGAGTTTTTGGGTGGTTTGCCATTTTTCGCATAGGGTTTTTGTATAGCCTATTACTGTGGCGTATGGCGTTTTTAGTGGGAATCTGTGCATGTGCACTAGCCTTAGGGTGTTGTCTTGTTCTTGTTTTAGTACCGCCAATACGCTGGGGTCTTGGTGTTTGCCTAGGTCTAGTCCTGCGTAGAATCGTCCTTGGGCGGGTTTGTTGTAGGCTGTGTATTCTAGGGTTGGGTCTATGCAGGCTACTATTAATGATTGGGTTAGCCATGTGTTTTGGTCTTCTGCCCATTCTGCCATCATTTCGCGTTGCCATCGCCACTGGTCGTTTTCCAGCTGCCTCCTAATTTTTTGTAGGATTTCGCGTTTTAGTGGTCCGTTGGGTTCTGTGGCTTGCTGGTGGGTTACGTGGCTTTTCGCATAGTCGCTGTAGGCTGGGTCGTGCCAAATCCGCCAGAAAATGCTGTCTGTGTGCCATGGTGTGCTTGTGCATATGAATTTTCCGTTTGTTGCGCTAAGCGTAAAGAGTATGGCGTCATACAAGTCTTTGTCGTTTGGTATAAAATTGAATTCGTCTGCGTAGACAATATGCAATGTTGGTCCGCGGATTGTTTCCGGATTGTTCGGATAAGCCTCTATTATGCTTCCGTTTTTTAGGCGTACCGCCGTCTGCTGGGGTTTTTCGTATAAGCCTTTTGGGAGCTTTTTGAGAAGGGCGTTTATTCGCCTAATAACGTGTTTTGTTTGGCGCCAGCTTGGTCCAACTATGCCTATGCATGTGTTTGGGTTTGTTAGTGCGTAGTGTAGCAATAAGGCGGATACTGTTTGGGTTTTTCCGCTTTGGCGGCACCATCGGGCGGCTGTGAATTGGCTGGTTTGGAACTTGCGGATTAGTTCTGTTTGGTACTGGGTTGGCTGGAAGCCCAATATTTGGGTGCAGAATTCTACTGGGTCGGCTGGTATAGGTGGTGTGAAGGCTTCAGCAAGTGCTTGTTCCAATCGTTTGAGTTTTTGTTTTTGCCGCTGCTTCATTTATTAGCGCCTCCAGTTTTGCCAAGTCTTCGTCTATTTGGCGTTCGTCGAAGCGGGTGGCTATGGTGTTTATTACTTGGCATATGTAGGCGGCTATGCGGGTCCAGTTTTGGCGTTGTTTTAGGCGTAGGTTTTCGTTTTGGGCTTGGCTTTTGGCTAGTGTGAAGAGTTCTTGTAGGTTTTTTATGGTTTCGTCTCTGAGTTTTTGGGTGTCTATTTTCACCTCCGTTCTGAGTTTTTGGATTCTGTTTTTCAACATTTTATTGCGGCTGATTTTAACCAATAGTGCCTACCCCTCTAGGTTTTTTGTGCTATGAGAATGCCGCTTACAGTGCCGGTCAAGCCTGTTATGGCGGCGAAGATTTCGCTGTTCCACCTGCCAGTGAAAGCCAGATGGGCGATTTCTAGGGCGGATAGGCTTATTGTCATGGCTAATGCGAATTTTACGCCATAAACTAGGCGTTGGTCTGGTGGGATTTCTTTATTCCTAACACGCCTCGTCAAAGCCTTCTTAATCCAGTCATTCATGGTTTTTAACCCTCTGTTGATGGTGTTTCTTGCCCTTTATCGAGGCGCGTTTGCCGCCCACCAAGAAGCTGTTTAGAAGCTGTTTGGCTTCTTCGGGCTGGACATGGGCTTTGGCGATTACATTGGTGTTGCTTGTCCAAGCCAGCGGCACAGCCGTATAGTCAATGTCGTAGAAGCCATCAGCATAACGAAAACAATTCTGAGCCAAAATAATATGCCGGTTCTTAGAGCCCAAAACGCCTAGAAATATGCCCCAGCTAACAACTGGAACGTCTATGCCGTTTAAGCCGCCGCTGAGACTCTTGCCAATGCTAGCGTCAAACCACTCAACACGAACCAAATCACCAAGGCTTAACTCCCTAACCCGCCTAACAACCTCCCTCATACACCACCATCAAACAAAACACAAGGCAAGGATTGAATATAAAGAGAGGCAAAATTCAGAAATTTACCAATTCATAAACTTAAGGGATACGAACGCCTTTGGGAATTATAGTTGAGAAATCTATTTCCTTTTTCCGTTCATCCCATTGAGCAATAAAGATATGCCTATCGCGCGAATAGTAAAGTATATCATTCCTTCTGGCAACATTAAAAAGAAGATTTATTGAATTTGAGACTCCTTTTGGTGAAAGTATTATAGAATACAATGGTAAGGCAACCTTGCTGTATCCTAACAATTGGGAAAAATCCCGTAGGTTTATTCTACCGAGCTTACATTCAACAAGTCCCAAATGCGCTTCTTTGTCTGATTTTACAATAACCCCGGTTACATCAACTTCAATCTCATACGTTTGGTGGTCAGGAAAGTATACATGAAAACCTTTCTCAAGAAGCCATTTTGAGAGAACCTTTTTAGAAGTATCTTCGACACATATTCTAGCATTTTTAAACTTACTTTGCAACGTTTTCTTGAACCACAAACAGACATCAGGATACATTTCTTTCTCTTTCTTATACAATTCCTTTTCACTTCTTCTTTTTAGATTCCATCCATTTGGTCAGTCGTTTATGTCTTTTAACGAAATTTGCGTATCTTACGCAACCCAAATCCGCGCAAATCTGCCAATAAGAGTCGTAATGCTTTCCACGAATTTCTAAAGGTAGTTTCTCAGAATTTTCAGCAGGATGCTTCGGTTTAGTTTTTCTTCTTTTTGGCGGATTGCAAAAGTTTGCCTTTGCAAACCCCTTCGTCTTATTGTATTCTGCAAGTTCTTCAAGTATTTCTTGTTTATGGGACATATAGAAACCTATTTTCTCAAAATCATCTGCAAAAATTTTTATTTGGTGCTCTCTCGCCCAAGCATCCTTCCGTCCAGCCTTATATTCCCTTAAGCTTGGGTCTCTAGTATTAGGATGACCCCACTGAATAACATCTACAGGAATTCCCAAATGATCTTGCAAAAGATGACAAATTTGAACCGGCAAACGCCAATTGGATGGACTGTTAAGGACATCCAGATAAACCCTACATTTTCCCCACTTATTTCTGTTCGCCCACCTGGCAGATCCAGCAACATCGGCAAATCCACGGATAAATTCCTTTTTAATAGAATCGCTTGACTCAAAAATTTGGTCGGGAATCTCGAACTCATAGTAAGAGCTTCTACCTTTCATAAGCATTCTGATATTTCGCAAAAACATGGTATTTTTTAATGTTTCGAGTACAAGATAGACCGAATGTTCGCTCTCGGTTTTTCTAACGTTAACATCTGCAAGTTCATTAACCCTATTTATGGTTCTGTCCAAGCTTAACAATATCTTATCTTTTTGTGTTATCTTCTTCTTTACGCCTTCAACCTCTAAATTCCTAAAGGGAAATTCTATGGAAATTCGCTTTACTCCTCCTTGATCAGATATTTCGCCCCTAGCGGTTATTAATCCAATAAAATAAGCCACATCTTCATCGATATAGTCAAGCGAGGTCTTCTTCGACTTCAATTTCTTCAACCCTATTCTTCCTGAATATTAAGATGTATTCATGAACTTTATTCACAATGAAAACATACGGATAGCCCAATGGTCGCAAGTTACTGTACTCTTTACGTCTATCCCAAATTATTATATCTTCAAGAAGAAAACCTATCTCCGCCATCATATTTGCTACGCGCATATGAAACGGAATGAACTGAGAACCTTGACGAATATCCATAACAATAACGATACATCGTTTACCGTTTTTTAAAACAACATAAACTTTTTCAAAAATAGACTTCAATTCCTCCATAAACTT
Organism: Bathyarchaeia archaeon; assembly: GCA_038882975.1. Lineage (GTDB taxonomy): Archaea > Thermoproteota > Bathyarchaeia > Bathyarchaeales > Bathycorpusculaceae > JAGTQI01. The sequence continues at coordinate 8,956 of JAVZNE010000014.1, read as the reverse complement.
ATTGAAATCTGAGATGTTCCCGAGATCCCTTTCTAAAGACGAATATGGTCTTGGTTCCTTATAGTCCGCCGTCCTCTTTCTTGTATGAATGTTCCAGTAGGGGGGAGAAGTTATCACTAAATCCACAGAGTTAGGTTTTACATACATCAATAGGTTTTTGGCGTCCTCACAATAAATATCAGGATCTTCAACACCAAGGTGTATAAGCTTCTGTTGAGATATCCTCTTTTTTGCAAGCTTCACAAAATCTGGGTTGATATCAAAACCAATCCCCTTCCGTTCCAAGTCTCTAGCAGCAACTATTGCACTACCACTACCCATAAAGGGGTCTAAAACCACATCACCTTTTTTAGTATATATCTCAATCAGTCTTCGACATAATTCCACAGGAAACATGGCTGGATGTTTGAGTTTAACTTCTTCCCTTGACTTTACAATATCCCATATGCTAATAGAATATCTCTCCCAAGTTTTCCCATCTAACTCGTTCAACTTCTCCTTTTTCTTAATGGCTGCCTGAACTTCCTGGTCATTCATCAACTTCACTACTCTAAATTGTATTTGGTGTAGGTTATTTATAAGTTAAGATATTATGAGAGTGCAAGGTAAGAGCGCAGTGGTTTAGGGTAAAGTGAAAGCATGTACAACAAAGACGTTGACATACTTTACCTGCTATCCAAAGAGGGACCAAGTCACGAAGTGATGGAGGCTGATCCAGACATCCATTTGGAACTTGATGAAAAGGGCGAAATCATGGGCATGGAGATATGGAACGTCGGCCAAAAGCCATAGCTGAAACGCCAGCCTAAAATGTGTTGCTTAGGACGTTTTCAAAATTTGTTACAGTATGCTTATATGCTTGTATATTGTATACTGGTATATGTGAAGCTGTATGGCTGAGACAACAACTATTAGGGTTTCAAAGTCCACACTTAAGATGCTTGAGAAGCTACGCCAAAAGCTTGGAGTCCAAACCCTAGACGAAACCATTAGGCTTTTCATCGTCCAGCAACGCAGACAACGCCTAAGCGAAGTCTTCGGCATTGACAAGGGCAAGATTAAGCCTTTCACGGAGGAAGACCGTGGTGAAAATGGCGGCAACAGCGGCAGTAGTTGTTGACTCCTACGCTTGGATTGAAATCTTCATAGGCAGCAGCCGAGGCGAAAAAGCCATGAAAACCATCCGAGAAGCCGAGGATGCCTACACCCCAGACATTGTTCTAACAGAAATAGCCCGCAAATACATACGCGAAGGCGCAAAAGAAAACACCATCCAACAACGCCTGAAAACCATAGAAGAAACCACAGAAATAACCCCAATAAACCCACAAACAGCCATAGAATCCGCCAAATGCTACACCCAACTAACAGAAAAAGCCAAAAAAGAAGGCTTAAAAGCGCCAAGCCTCTTCGACGCCATAATACTAGCAACAGCGAAAACCCTAAACGCAAAACTCATAACAGGAGACCAACACTTTAAGGACTTAAACCAAACCATATGGATAGGCGAGGCCTAATTTTCTGTTTGCCTTCGCTTCTTTGTTATGATTTTTATCTGCGAAGACAACTTGCCCAAGTCCATAGTTTTTGGTACTAAAATTTTCTACGCCTATTATTTCCCCTTTCCCATTCAAGTCTAGAATTAGGTTGTCTGATATGGGCTTGCTTTCCACCCCCCTTCAAGCGAATGTAAAGCGCATTACTCTCCTCATCATACTCCAGCAAAACCAAAAATTCCACATCCATCATTGTTGTGCCATTACATCCTCAAGGATTTGGAGGGTTCCTTCTTTTTCGGCTTGCCGCTTAACCGCTTCTATGTCCACTTTTGTGAATTTTAGTATGGCTTTTATGTCTTCTATGTCTTTTTGGGCTCTTTCCCTTGGCATGGTTGCCCTAATCATGCGAAGCTTAGCCAAAACAAGGGCTTCAGGCGTTTGATAGTAGGTGGGTAAGCCCAAAATCTTGCCACGCCTTTTAGCAAGCCGCCCTTTTGAGAGGATGACATCCAACGTTAAGGGCGACTTACCGTCTTGAAAAGTGGTTATGGAATAGCCGGATTTTAAGGCGTCTTCAAGCTTTTTCTCATCCACTATTAAGCCAGCCTTCTGTAAAGCTGAAACAAGTCTTTCCCGCCAATCGCGCCCTAAAGCGGCAACAATTATGTCAACGTCCACTGTTGTGCGCGCCCTACCATAATAGCTGACAGCCAAAGCACCAGTAAACATGTAATCCAAACCAGAACTGTTAAGGCTTTTTACAATCCGCCTTAAAAAACCTTTGAGGCTATCCAACTGTGCAGCTTCCCCTTCGCGAATTCTTCTCATACATTAGGCGCTCTCTAACAAGTTCGATAAGCGCCTCATCGCTTAAACGTGGATTCTGGGTTTTAACGCCTTCAGCACAAATCCGGATGCAAACATCGCTCATGTCAACAGCCAAATTCACCCTCTGCTCTGGCTTCAACCTACGCCAATCCAAAACCGCCAACCAGCCACCAAAAACTGTTAGCCTCAACATGCTTATCTGTTTTTAGCAAGCGGCAAATGCTCATATTTTATAAGCGCAGAAAACAAATCCTAACCTTCGCCAAGAGAAGGGAGAATAAACATGAAGAAAACAAGGCTTGAAGGCATATTTGTGCCGCATATTACGCCTTTCACTGAAAAAGGCGAAATAGACTTGAAGGCTCTCCGCACATGCACGCGGTTCTGGATTGAAAACGGCGTTGATGGGCTTATGCCTTGTGGCAGCAATGGCGAAGCCCCCTATTTGGCTAGGGAGGAACGCCAAAAAATAATCGCCGCAGTCCTAGAAGAGGCTAAAAGTGGCGTGACGGTTGTGGCTGGAACAGGCGCGCCAAGCACTTGGGAAACCATAAGGCTTACAAGGGACGCCGAAGACTTGGGCGTTGACGCCGCGGTGGTGGTTACGCCCTACTATTTTAGGCTTTCAAACCGCGAGTTAACAGCCCACTACAAAGCCGTTTTAGAGGCTGTGGACTTGCCCATAATCCTCTACAGCGTCCCAAAGTTTACTGGCTACGCTTTAGAACCAGCCGTAATTGCAGAGCTCGCCAAAGAATACTCGCATGTTGTCGGCGTAAAAGACAGCGGTGGAAACATAGCCACAATAACAGAAACCATACGCCTAGTGGGTGAAAAAATAGCTGTTTTGGCTGGAACAGCCGATGTTGTGCTGCCGACACTTATGTTGGGTGGAAAAGGCGCCGTCATAGCCGTAGCCAACGCTTATCCAAGGCTTTGTGCAAGCCTATACAAAGCCTACATGGAAGGCGACGTTGAAAAAGCGGCAAAACTTCAAAAGAAAATAACCCGCATAAACGAAGTGCTGGTCAAACGCTTCAACCAGCTTTCAGCCATAAAAGAGGCAATGCGAATGCTTGGATTGCCTGCAGGCTATCCGCGATTGCCAGTCCTACCCTTGGATGAAGCTGAAAAAGCCGAAATTAGAAAACTCTTGGAAGCTGTCAAGGCTGAGGCTGAAGCTGAAGCCTAAGCCTTTTTATTAGGGCTTTCACCCGCTCACCATCTTTAAGGTAATCCTCAATAATGGCGTTGGCAAGCTGATAGATGCGCAAATCGTTAAGCAGTGCCAGCTTCCGAACTTCATGGTGCAGGTCCTCGCGAACCTCTATAACTGTCCGCCTAAAATCCCTTGACAAACATTAAACCCTCGCAACACCCGCCTTATAGCGGCTTAAATGGTCTGTTTTGCTTCTTAAAGCGTATAGGTAGTCGGCTAAAAGCGGGGTTTCCCTTCCAAGCTCAAGGGTTATTTCTAAAGTCTGCGTTTTGGCGTCCATGTGGTATTCCACGCTTTCAATGCGGAAGTAGCCGCTTACGCCTTCGTTGGGCAAAGAAACGTAGATTCTATCGCCGGGGAGGATTGGCGTATTGCCATAGTCTATGACTGTGCTTTTTATGGTTAAGTGTTCAGCTGGATCCTTGTAATAGTTGAGCAATGCTTTAGCCCTTAAATGGCACTCGTTGTCGCTTTTCAACTCCTCATCCGTTTCCGTTAACTCCCTTAGGCCGTAGGCTGATTGGCTGTTGGCGTCCTCTTGCATGGCACTGTAGCGGCAGTCTGAAAAGTGTAGGTGGTCTAAGCGGAGAACGGGAATGCAGCCCTCACCGTGGATAATGTAGAAGCCTATGGCGTTTATTGGATTTTGCCAATCAGCGTTGCCAACCCTCACCCACGTAGGCTGGTCCGTGCGCAGCACAAGTTTGCCCCAAGTAGCCTGTGGCGGTAATAGCGGCTTAATGTCCATTTCAAAACGGTCGTTGGCTGTTTGCCAAAGGATGCATTTGGCTGATGTTGGCTGTGCACTGCCATATCTTGTCCAGTTAAGCCATGTGTTGATTTGCTTGAAGCCGTTGGCACCGTTGAATTTTAATCCGCCAATTTCACGGTAAAGCCATATTTCGCTTGTTGTGCCATCGCCATAAGCGTAAACACAAAGGGAGTCGGTGTACTTTTTCTGTCCGTCCTCGCTTACATGGTTTGATTCTGTGGCTAATGTGCCGTTTGAATACCAGCCGCTTGTAGCTTCTGTCCAGCCGTCCTCGTTGGCGTCTGCGGGCGTTTTCTTTTCAGCTGCTCCATAAACGTAAATCTTGTTTCTTATTCGGTGGATGTCTCGACGGTACTCGGCAAACTCAATGCGGTCGGTTAGGCTCACTGGCGAAGTTTTGCTGTTCCGCCTGAAAAACTCAAACTTTCCGTCTGGCGCTATGCGAAAATCAAAGCCTATAACGCCGCTTTTGTCAGCGGAATCCGCAATTTGGCGGATGATGTCAAATACTGGCGTGTTCTCAAATTTCAACTTAACATAGGTTGTGTCCGTTGCCTCAACAAGCTCTGTGCCGTCCCGCGTGTGGCTTAAACCCACATAATAGTCCAGTAGATGCTTGACTATGTCTTCGCCTTTCATGTTTTCAAAAGTGCCTGTAAAAACGCGTCTGAATAGGCGTTCTCCCCAGCATCGCCCGCTAACCCGCAGGTAATGCTCCACCGGCGTGGATTCATATTTTAGGCTTTCAATGCGGCAGGTAATTATCTGTGGAACATTAAAGCCTCTCCCAATGGAGATGGAGCCGTCCATCCCGACAGCCAGCGGGATAGAGCCGTTTGGGCTGTATTTGCCATCCCAGTTCTGCAGTGTTAGTTCGAAGCTGCTGACCTCTTTTGTGCAGCCCAAATGCACGCGGCACTCGATAACGTCGGCTTGGGGTATGCCATACTGTCCGAAGGCTACCGCCATCTTTGGATTGTCAACGCTCATGCTATTCTACGCCTCGCCTGTAAAGCTCCTCCTCGCCGGCACGGCGGATGCTTCTCCCAGCAAAACCGGAGTAAAGTCCACCTGCAACCTCGTTGTATTCTTTGACGGATTCTGCTGCAGAGCGCATTTGACTGGCGAAATAGGAAACAGCCGCGGCAGCCCCAATAATGGCGGCTATTCCAACTCCTGTTAAAGCCAGGAATGTGGCGAAGCTTATGTTTAGGGCGTTTTGTGCGGCGTTGGCTATCCAGCAGGCTGCAGCGTAAACTTTCTGGGCTACGGCAACGCCCCATGAAGAGCGTATAAACATGCCGATTGTGGTGACAAGGTATGTGAGGCTTGCTAAGGCTTTTGTCTGTTCACTGTTTAGCAAACCGAATTGGTGGGCTAAATGCACAACTGCTGAACCGGCAGCGCCTAAACCAGCCATGGCGGCGCCGAGGCTTTTAATCCGCACGCTTAAAGCTTCAGTGTCCGCCTGGATTCTGGCGAACTCGTGGCTTGCACGGTTTATGGCACGAACTGTTATGGCTATTTCACGGAAACTCATAGCTCAGCCTCCGCTTTGGCTTTGTCAATGGCTTCAAGAATAACTTGTTCAAGGGTTGGCAGAAACTCTTGAAGGGCGGGGTTAAGGTAGGGGCGAGCTTGCATGTAGTGGGTGCCAAACTCTACGAACATAGCGTAGGAGGCTTCCGCGCCGATTTCGGCAACCCAACCCTGAACTTTAGCGTAAATTGTGCCTCTCAAATAGCCCGTCCTAGCTGGGGCTAGGGCTCTTGCGTATTCGCGGACCTCCATAGCCCAACGCTCAAGCTGTTCGCGAACCTGCCTAAGCATAGCCTCATCCAACCTTTGAAGTGCTTGCAAGACCTCTTCGGCATCCACTTCGATGTTTACTTCAACCGCCAATGGGTTTCCCGCTCCATCTTGACTTTTTCCTCTTCCGCTTGGCGGTCCAGCTCGTTTAGGATGACGATGAACTGTTGGATGGTTTTGGCTGGTTGTCGGGCGAGCTGCCGCGGTGTCCAGCCGAACTCTTTGCAGAGGCGGAACTCTGTAAGCACATGGTTTGGCTTTTGGCTTCTGATGGCTCTGATAAAAAAGCAGCTTCTTCAAAGCCAACATTGTTTAGGCGGTTAACGATTTGGCTGAACAATTCGCCAAGGGCTATTGGTATGCCCCTCTCCGGGTCTTCGCTTAAAAGTTTTTCAAGGGTTATGGGCTTGTGTTGCGGCTGTTCTTTTAGACTTGCCATTATTGTTTCGGCTTGGATGGCTATGTAGTCGCTGCTAACCACATGCCCTGTTAGTGGATGATATTTTGTGTGTTTTTGGATTATTCGGCTGCGCTTCGCCCATGTAAGCTCCTGGAAAACGTATTTGCCAGCATACTCTTTGCCATATTCTTCGCCTATCGTGACTGTTTCTGTTCGCATTAGGCTATCACCACGTCTCTGGCTATGAAGCGGGCTTTGAGGCTGACTAAGTCTTCTATGCGTGTTGGCGTTGCAACATTTTCCCATTTGCAGTATTTGAAAAGGGCATAGTTTAAGCCGCCAAGTCCGAATTTTAGGCTGAATTCGCTGTCATTTACAACGTCTTCAAACTCGCCTTTGTCTTCAAACTCGAAGGTTAACTCGCCGCTTAATTCTCTGTGGCGGGCTGGTAGATATTTGAGCAGGTGCCCGCTTGTTGTGCGGATGACAGGCACTGGTTTAAGGTTGTTTTCAATAGCGAATTTCCAGTCTGTAACCCGCTCAACAGCCGACAAGTTTGAACCGTCTGCCGCCCCACGTTGAACAAAGCTTTGATGATAGGGAACCGCTCCGGCATAGTCCGCATATGTGGCGCCTGTGATTTTGCCCGTCCCAACCGTAACGTCTTGTCCAATCAGCTCAACAGTTGCCTTAACAACCTCGTCTACGCCGCATTCCACGGAAAGCTTGTCTATCCGCATGCCCTTGTATAGTAGGCTTATGATGTCTGTGGCTGAGGCAAACAACCCCTTATAGTAAAGCACTTGTATGCTTAGGCTGTTTAGGGTTTGCACATGCTGAATAAAGCCTATAGGCGCGTCGCTGGGCAGTATGTGGCTAACCTTCAAAGTTGGTTTCAGCATTCCCCGTTTCAGAGCCGCCAAATCTCTGCTGCCAACACCCCGCACTTGAATGAGGCTTGGATTTAACGAAGGCTCAACGTTTTCGGCGTTAATGGCAACCATTGAGGGGTTGGCTGGCGTCTGCCCATAAGTGGGTTCCTGCACATAGTAGACGCGGCACTCATGCGCCCCATAGGTTTCAGGCATTCCGCATTCACACTCCTATATCCTCGAATACCCATGACTTCAAGACAAACTCGGTGCGGTAGATGAAGGGCTTAACATCCACACGGTCCAAATCGCGGTAACTAACCACATCCAGATAGGCTAGAGAGCCTCCTGGATTGCTGCGGTTTTCGCGGATAACCCGCATGACTTCTTCAACCATTTTTTGGCGGATAAGCCTGTCACGGCTCCAAACATTAACGCGTACTGTGTATAAGCGTCTTCGGAGCTTGCCGCTTAACTCAAGTTTTGTATCTAGGCATTCTGCCAAGCCAACGGTCACATGCCCATCAACACTTTGTAAAGCCTCTTGGCTTAGCCATTCGCGGCTAAATTGGATTTTGGCTAGGCTTCCATCCTCTTTAGCCACATGCATATTCTCGCCTAGCAACTGAATGATAATGTCCACTGGGTTTTGTGCATCGCTCATGCATTCAGCCTCCTACAACTGCCCCTAAAATAGGCGGTTTCGCCCCGCCAATCGAAGGTCTGGACGTTTAAAACCTCGTAGTCAACGCTCCCAACTCGGATTTTATCCCGAACACGGATAGGTGCAAAAGTGTAAACCGTAACATAGTCGCTTATAACGTAGCCGGGCTCCAATAGAACCTCGTCAACCCGAGCTGGACTGATAAGGGCTTGGATTTCTATACCCTCGCCGTAGATTGTCGATTCGCCAACAGCCACAAGCGGATAAAGTGTAACCCATCTGCCATAAGCCCTAAGCACCTGAGTAAAACGTGTTAAGGGCTCTTCATAGTTGAGGAACAGCCTCGCCAGCCAGCAAACCGTAGCCATAGCCCACTTTTCTTCAACTGGACTGTAATCCGCATGCTTAACGCCCCAAAACATGAAATTTTCAGCATGCCCTTCTATGATCTTAGCACTGTAGGCGAGGCTTGGCTTGTCGTGGTGCTTGCGGATGCTCCACAAGACACCAGCGGTAACACCATCATAGTAGTCGCATGCTGGAAAACGCGAAACAACGTCTATGTAGCCAGCCCAACAAATAGCCGAGTTATAGGCTGGATACTGCGTAGAAGCCCCTATCGAGTTAATAAAGTTGTAAACTTTTTGGCATGAGGGGCTCCAGCCCTCATAGGCGTATAAGCCCAAAAGCCCATAGGCGAAACAGTCATCGTAAACCTCGTTTTCCGCCAAGCCCACACGATGCCACTTGCCATCAGAGGGGTCATAGTGAAGCCATAAGCCTTCAAAGCCCTCGCGGAGGAAATCAGCAGCCTTGTGCATCATGTTTTGGTATAGACCAGCGTTTGCCACATCATACTTTTCAGCCAACATTTTTAAGCCAATAAGCCCATA
>JAVZNE010000013.1:0-27435 GCA_038882975.1 Bathyarchaeia archaeon | reverse complement strand
GGTTTTCCCAGCGCTTATCGTAAGCGTCTATGGGGCGGGTTGTGCCGAACCGCTCAATGCTCCTCTCCATCAAAATTTCCTTCTCAACATTGAGAACTACGAGTAGGCTGTTGACGGGTGAAACCTTCGATGTTAAAAGGAAATCGCGGGTCACGTTGTCTGGGGCTGTTGAGTCTATAACGACGCTGTAGCCCTTTTTTAGGAGAGCATCCCGCATTTCGGCAATAAGCGAATAAACGAGAAATTCGTCTCGGCATGGAAAACCTTCATAAAAGAGCATCTGCCTCACCTCGTCAACACCTATTCTGGCCAGATAGGGGTAGTCGGCGACAAGCCTCTTAGCAAGCATTGTTTTGCCAGAAACGGGATAGCCGCTTAAAACGATTAGCCATAAACCTTTAAGGCCGCCGCCCATAACTAACCCTTAACAGCTACAGCTAATTAAGGCTTAAACCTCAAAAAAGGCGTCTTTTAAGTTTTAAAGGAACTAAAGAAAGGGAGAGGAATAAAGGCCTAGGCGAGTTTTTCTCCACAGTTTGGACAGAACCTAGCTCCGGCTTGAATCTCGCTCCCACATTTTGGACACTTAACGATTGACTGCAGTGGGCTTCCGCAGTTTAGGCAGAACTTTGCTCCAGCAGGGTTCGCTGTTCCACATTTAGGACAGTTAACTCCCCCAGCCGCCACTTGCAGTGGCGCGCCACAGTTGCTACAGAATTTGGCTGTCTGCGGATTTTGGAAATTACATTTTGGACATAGTACCATGGGTACTGCTGGTGCCGGCGCCGGTGCTGGCTGAAGCACTTGTGGAAGGATCACCGCCCCAGCCCCTACCGCCGCTCCCGGGCTTTTGGATAGGCTTTCAGCCGATTTTTGAACCGTCTCCATCCTTAGAACTTCTGTGGCTGCAACACCAGTTTTAACGTAGAACAGCCTATCCCTCCATTCTGGCGTTGTGTCAATTCCCTCAAACTTGACGTCTATCAACTCAAGACCAATTCTTGAAAAGGCGTCGAAGAGCGCGTTTTTAGCCACAAGGCTTGTTTCGTCAAGCTTGCCGTAAACCTCTGAAAGCGAATACTGGCTTAAAGTGTCAATAAGCCTCTCATTAAAGTAGCCTCTCAAAAAGCCTTGAAGCTTATCGGTTGTGAAGGCTCCTTGCCCTCCAACCACCTCGTTGACAAAGAGGTTCGGCTCCTCAACCCTAAACCAGAAACTGCCAAAGAACTTTATTGGGGCAAGCTCCTTTGTTTGGCTTTGGGCGCCAAACCTTCCCTGAAACTGTTTAAGCGAAATGAAGATTATAGTGCATCTGAAGGGAACTTTGTCAAAGCCGGCAATTTTTGACAACACCTTTGTTAGAAGTGGAAGATTCGCCGTTGTCAAAACGTGGCGTCCAGCCCTAAAAACGTCATAGGCTTTTCCATCCCTGAAGAAGACTGCAGCCTCATACTCGTGGACAATTAAGTTGTCTCCCCATGCTATCTCTTCGTTAGGATATCTCCAAACGATGTCTTCCTCCCTTGCACCGATCCATTCTATAACTTTCGGCATTCAAACTTCACCTCCATCTAACCTTGCAAACCCCTTAAGATTTCGGTTCTCTGGTCAACCAGCCTGTCCAACTCCTCAACCTTTGATGTTAAGTTGTCCATGGCTTGCCTCCATTCGCCTCCGCCAACCTCCAGCTTAACAATTTTTTCCACATCCAACCTTATGGATTCAGCCTTCTCAATGAGGCTTGCATCAGCTTGAAGGACTTGGTCAAGCTTATCCTCCCGCACCTTAACAGCGTCAAACATTCCAGCATACCCGGCAACAGCCCTATCTATCCTTTGGGTCACCCTGTCAAGTCTTGATAACAGCGCCTCATACCTATACGTGTCCTCTCCAGAAAGCTTCTGGGCAACCGACGGGTTTGCGAAACTTCTCTTGAAAGTCATCTTTGCATCCTTAAGCCTGTTTACAACTTCCATCCGTACGAGGCGGTCGCTTTCTCTGCGAAGTTCCTTCTCCTTGTATCCCCTATACCCGGGGATATAGCCCATAATCCGCTCTAGAAGGCTTCTTTCCCCGCGAACCTTTTCCAGATATTCTTTCCCACTCATTGTTTACTCCTCTTATATGCGGCTATACCTATGACAGCGATTATAATTAAAAGTATCCCCAGAACTAGAAGCGGAGGCACGACGGCATACGTAGCTGAAATAACACCAATGCATGTCATGACAACTCCACAGACCAGATAATAAATTGGGTCCTTTCGGCTGAAAAACGCATAAAACAACGTGTAAACCCCTAAGGGGGCAAAAATCCAAGCTGGAAGGTTAAGGAAGTCGAAGGGAATAACGTTAACGCTGTAGATAACAGCCGCTAAACCCAAAGAAATGACAAGGATAGCGAGGGCGCCAGCACCATAGCCAAACGCGTTTCTTTTCGACTCCAACATATTTCCTCCAATGTGATGGTTATTCTCTAAAACGTCCTATTAAAGTTTCATAAAACATGGCTTTACAGGCGCCTACTTTAGGATTAGCGGGTATATTTCTTTGGTTACGTATTCTAAATATTTTTCCTTGTCTGTTAGGTTGAAGATTGTTACTGAAGAGTCTCTTGTTATGCCAACGACATAGCCGTACTCTCTCGCTCTAGCAACAATGTACCATAAGTCGCCGTGCTTGCAATAATCCTCAAAAAGTGAAGTGTTCACCAAGTCCGGTCCATAAAGCGAAAGCTTATTCACGTTGGGAATATCCACATTGTCGAAAAAAGTGATTTTTGTGTCTTCTGGATTTTTCAGGTGGAACTCGCGGAGGGTTTCAGGCGGTATGCGGGCTTCCACCACTCCGCCGACACGGTCGAAGAGAATTTCACTTATTTTGTTAGCTATGAAGTTAGCCAAGCGCTTCTTCTCAACAACCGTTAAGAATGTGACATCTTCCAACTTGGAAAAGCTGAAGAGAGCTTCAACCGTGCGGGGCAAGGGTGCAACTTTGCCCCTATGGAAAACGTGAATTATGTAGTCGTGGGAGTAGACGCCCCTAAGCATGTTCTCCTCTGGTTTTGGGAGAAGCCCAACAACCTCTGTTACAAGTGTAAACTTGTAGTCGCCCTCCTCATAGGATTCCTCAACACGATAACCTTCAAGCCTAGAGGCAACCTCGTCCAAGGGAAGCGGTTCTGAAAGCCTAAAAACCTTCCCCGCAACAACCATATGTCCCAACACACCAAACTTTGAATATGCACTACTCTAGTTAAGAAGCTTTACGTATAAATTTATGTTATGCAGTTAACGCTCAACTATCTATTTGCTTAACTGTTTATAGAAAGCAACAAAAAATATGATCGCCGCAGCAAGCACCAGCCAAAAGCCAATGGATAAGTAAGTTGAATAACTTACGGAAACTTCCTCATATGTATATGAGCCACTTGAGAATAAACTTGCTTTTGGAAAAGGCACCAGCTTATTTACAATGCCCGGGTAACTAAAGAGAAAGTACGATGTCGCCACTTTTAAAAGCGAATAGCTTAAAATCGCGGTAAATGTTACAAGTGACAAAATGGTGAACAGCCCGCTGGAGATAAACATTTCTTTTTTCCCTGTGGAAAGGATGCTACCAGCGATTCCTAAAGCAATACTGCAAATATAGAAAATTATAGCTGGCAAAAAGTCTACTATATAAATTGCCAATGCTTGCACCGGATAGTTTGTTGCCATTATGTGCCAAAGATTTAATGATATCCGAATTGATTGCCTAATTCCGGCATGGTCAATTCCACAAGATGCTTCCAGGCTCATTTCCCACCATGGCACGAATAAACTGAGGATTAGGATGATTGTTCCAACAACTCCAAGTTTATTTATTTCAAGTTCACTCATTATTTTGACACTACCGTTAAACCTTAGATTTTATTACAAAGTCTTAAAATTTTTGATATTCAAGGCGCTGCTATCAGTAAGTTAATTTTATTGGCTCCACGTCCCTTGCTGGTGTGTTTTAGAAGGCTTATATTACCCCTTTAGCTTAAAGTTCTGAACAGCCATGAGTTACATACCGGAACAAGTTAAGCTTTGCCTAAAGGATTTAGTTGAGAGGCTTGGAAGGCATAGGATAAGATGTGTGGTTGTTGGGGCAATACCAGTACATTTTTACGGCAGACCAAGAACATCGGCGGACATAGACATGGTGATTGTTTCACGTGTTTCTAAGGAGAAGTTGCAGAGAATTTTAGGAGATAGGTACACGTTGTATTATGATGGAAAGACTGTGATGAAGTTTATTGATAATGTAACAAGAACTGGGGTGGATGTTCTTCTCTCCTTAAGCGCTGCCGGTTTAAGCCAAGAATCGTTGAAAAAGCTTAAAAGGGTTGAGGTTGACGGCGTACGGATAACTATCCCATGCCCAGAAGACTACATAATAACCAAGTTGAAAGCGAGGAGACCGGACACTTTTGACTTTTCGGATGTTATGTCTGTGCTTTTAAACATGGGTGAAAAAATAGACTGGGATTACCTAATGAAAAGGGCTGAGGAGGAAGGCTTGGCGCATCTTATAAAGTATTATCGGGAGGGGTTGAAATGGAAAGCGGGTTAAAGCCGCCGATTTATAGGGATGGAATACTTTTCTGCCCCTATTGCCGCTCGCCGCTCTTAACTATTGAGGAAACCCACTTTAGGCTTAAATGCGCCGTGTGCCAAAAGCCCCTTGGAAAACTTAGCATAGCGACTTTGAAGAGGATGTTTGATGATTTTCCAAAGGAATTGGCAAAAGAATGGATGCTGGAGATGGAGGCGCGGAAAAAGCTGAGCCATGGTAAGCCTTAACCCTCTAAGAATTTGTTAAAATCTGGTTTGCCTTGGCTTCTGGTTGCCTAATTGTTTTAATAAGAGTTTTTATCCTCTATTTTATACTGCAGTAGGACAAGCGCAGAGGAAAAGAAATCGGATGCTGATCAGCGAGGTAATCCTTGAAAACTTCATGAGTTATGAGTATGCTAGGGTGCCCCTTAAACCAGGCGTGAACGTGGTTTGTGGTCCCAATGGCGCTGGGAAATCCTCGCTTCTGTTGGCTGTTTCTGTGGCTCTTGGGCAGTCTTACACTGAGCGTTCCAGGAAGCTCAGCGACTTGATCCGTTGGGGTAAGGATCAAGCCCGTGTTACGCTTATACTGGACAATTCTAAGCGGGGTGGTAAGCGTCCAGTTCCAAAGTTTAACAAGGATCAGATTTTCTTAACTCGGGTTTTGAGGCGGGATGGCAAGTACTGGTTTGAGTTGGAGAATCGTGCCGCGTCAAAGCAGGACGTGGAGAGGCTCTTAGCCAAATTAGGCGTTGACCCGGATAACATGCTTATTATTATGCACCAGAACATGGTGGAACAGTTTACAGTTCTTTCTCCACAGGATAAGCTGAAGATGGTGGAGGCGGCTGTTGGGCTTGAGGCTTACCGTGAAAACGTGCTTGAAGCCCAGAAAAAGCTCACTCGCATATTAAGCCAAGAAGAGTCCATAAGCAAGCTTTTGGAGTCGGCGGAGCAGACCCTCAATTACTGGAGGGAACAATACGAAAGGTTTCAAGAGAAGAAGCAGCTGATGGCGAAGAGGCGTTTCCTGGAGCGGGAACTTGCCTGGGCTGAGGTGAACCGTAGAGAAGACATCGTCAAGGATTTGGAGGCGAAACTTGAGAAGGAATTATCCTTGTTAAGGCTGATTGAGGGCGAAGCAAAAACAGCCCAAGAGCAGCTTCAAACTCATCAGAGCCAGCTTGAAAGGCTGAAAAGCGAATGGAAGAGGAGCCTCAACGAAACCATAAGCCTCGAAAGGGAGAAAGCTGGAGGTCAAGCCACAATTTCGCTTTGTGAACAGCTATTGGCAGAGGCAGCCTTCATAGAAAACGAGGCTCAAAGCGGCAAACAGCACTTGAAGCTTTTAAAAACTGAAAGCCTAAAAGAACTCATAGAAAATTCGCGGTTAAAGGTTTCAAAGCTTGATGAGGAGCTAACCAGAAAAATTTCAGAGGCAAGGATTCTTGAGGAGCATATAGAGAAGGTTGGAAGCCAAATCCTCGACACGCGGGTTAGGCTTGCGCTTTTGAATTATCGAATGGAGAATGCGAAGGCAAACCTTGAGGATTTGGAGAAGGCGCTTAAAGATGCAAAAGCCCAGTTGGATGCTGCTATTAAGAGGGCTGAGGAGACTGGCCCCAGAATAGCCGTCATTAAGAGTGTTGGCGAAATCTTGGATGAGATTCGCGTTACTGATGGGCACTTGGCGGCTTTGGCTGGTGTTTCAGAAGATGTGGAGCGCATGTACGAGTCTTATTCGCGGCTTTACTTGGAGCTTAAGGAGAAAGCCCGACTGGTGGCTGAAAATCGTGAGAAAGCCTTAGAAGAGGTTAAGGCTAGGATGCAAGCTTGGCGAACAGTGATTCAAAGCCTCCTAGACCGTGTAAACCTTGAATACCAGAAGATTTTAGCAGTTTCTCAGGCTGTTGGCGAGGTTAGGCTTGTGAACGAGCATGACATTGAGGCGGCTGGACTTGAAATCCTCGTAGGCTTTAAGGGTGGAAAACCTGTGCCGCTTAACGCCTATACACAAAGCGGGGGCGAAAGAACAACAGCCACCATGAGCTTCCTTTTGGCGTTGCAGCAGCATGTACGCTCGCCCTTCCGCGCAGTGGACGAGTACGACGTGCACATGGACCCGAAGAACCGGGAAATAATAGCTGAAATGCTGATTTCAACAGTTAAAAACGCGAACGCGCAGTATGTGGTGATTACTCCAAGCCAGGTGACCTTCGCTAAGGACAAGGTGCACATCATTACTGTTCAGAATGTTGAAGGAAAGTCGATTATCAAAGAGGTTGCCTAATGCAGTCGAAGCGGGAACACGTCAGAATTGGGCGTGAAAGATTGCAGCGGGTTATCGAGATGTGCAAGGCTGTTGAGGAGCGCTCCCTAGACCCCTTCCTGGTGGATGTGGACGAGATAATAAGGGTTGTGAGGGAGTTTTTCCCGGAGTGGGAGCAGCCCGAAGACCTATGCCTAGACGCTGAAGCCATAAACCGCCTCGCATCGGTTGTTAGGCTTCAAAGCGAATGGGTTAGGCACCGCTCAACATCTCTTTACACAGACCCCTTCCTCCTAGAAGAGAAAATAAAACGGATGGAGAAAGAAGCCATTGTAGAGGCTTTTGTTGGCTCTTGGCACCCAATAGTGGAGTTTGAACAGATTTCGCTCCACAGCCTAAAAGAAGCGCTGCGCTACTGGGAAAGCCTCCCGCCACTAAAAGACAGATGGAAAGAGTTTCCACCACCAGAAGAAGCTGGCGGAGCCGCCACCCGAGAGGAGCTTATAAGGCTTAGAATTTTGCAGGATAAAGCCTTCACTGAAGAGTTGGAAAACTTCTGGAAAGAGTTGAAAAGGCTGGTCAGCGAGAAGGGCCAAAACGGCAGAATTCGGTACTGGGATTTTGTCGGCGCTGAAACCTATGAAGAGACGATTCATAGGGCTTTCATGACAAGTTTTCTCGTAACTTATGGTTATGCAACCCTTGAGGTTCACCCGTTGGAGGAGGAAATCTTCATTAAGCCTTTTGAGAAGCAGCAGAGGCGCATAGCCAAAAAACAGCTGGTTTCAATTCCGATAGCCATAACTATTGAAGAGTGGGAAAAATGGAGAAAAGCGCAAAGGTGAGTAAGAGAAAAGCCGTCTACGCCAGCAAAATGAAAAGAGCCGTCCACATGCTCTTCTACCGCCGACACAAAAAGCCCGGAGTGAAGGGCTGGGAACTCAGAAAGGCTTTGGGCTCAGACTACCCGAAAGTCCTGAGCATTTTAGATGAGTATTTGAAGCCGCTGGACTTGCAGGTTAAAATGGTTTTTGAAGAGGAGAGGCCAGCCTCTGAAAAGCCAACGTTAGAAGAATTGGACAAGACAAGGTTCTACATAACCCTAAGGGGCGATTTAACGCCTAAAGAGGCTAAGATGGTTGGGTGGCGCATAGACGACTTGGCGGGACTAGCCATAACAATAGCCTACATAATCTCAAAAAAGGGAAAAGCGCCCCGCAAAGAGGTGGAGGAGCTATTACGTGAGAAGTTGCCAGGCTGGAGGGTGGGCTTAAACATAGACCGCTACATACGCTATGGCTACTTAACCCAAGACGAAAATGAACAGTTGTATCTGGACTGGCGCACCCACGCAGAAGTGAACCAAAAAGCCCTTATAGACCTGATCCTATCTAAATAAAAAGCTAACAATCTTTCGCACTAATTGCCATTTTATTCATTTTATTACTTGCTGCTGAACTGACCTATATTTAGTTAATTCTGTTATTTACTTTTGAAGCAGCTACACCTCTCAGAGAAACATGGAGGAAAGAAGGAGACCTATGAAGTAACTGATAAGCATGGCGACCAGCATGACTGAATAAACGATTTTTCTTGGAGCTTTTATTTTTGCAATCTTTTTTAACATTACTGATAAGACTTCGGCACCAATTGTCAACGCTATAAGCTCGGCTATTATCACAACAAGCGCGTAGTAAGCATTTAAGGGTCGATAGGGAAGGGGGTCCGCATAAACGGAATTAATAAACCCTGAAAACGAAACTACTGAAAAAACAAACGCCGTAATTTTCAAAAATCTTCTCCTGGTATTCATTTTTAATCTTCTAATAAGAGAAGATAGCACTGTTCATCAACCTAACTTCGTTTGGCAATACTCAAAATATCTTCTAAAGCTAAATACTTTTTTATCTTTATCATGTGGTTTCAGCGTCAATAGCGGTAAGCAACAAGGGAGAAACGAGTTAACCCAGAAAACACGCAAGAAAGAGTGGGCTTAAACAGTTAAGCTACAATCATATTCAATTCTATATTTGAGATGTCATAACGTATGGTGGTTGTTTCATCTTCCCAAAGTATCAGTTGAAACGTTCCCCATATTCCAGACCACTGCAAGTTAGATTCACCGTATATGCTTCCCTCTGGAGTTACAACATAATATTTTAAAAACATGTCCTTCTCCATGGTAAAGGTTATGTTAGCCAAATTCGATCCGCTCAGCATATCCTTTAATTCCTCTATTGATATTTCCCAAATATAATCAGTTACATTCCAATATCCTGTAGAGATTCTTTCGTTTATGTTATCTGTTAAGTTTGACAAAATTTTGTGAACCTCTTTCCTGATTTCTTCTGTACCAGTTCCTGAAACGAAGCCAAAACTTTTGCCTGAGACTTTACTGTAACCTAAATTTATGGTGCGCTCGTCTACATGTAAATTTACATCTATTGTTCTGTTCTCAATTACCCCCACGATGAATTTTAGAGTACTTTCATCATTCATATAAAGAAGCGTTGTAATAGACACTGTGATTTTCTCTAAATCCGTCAAATTAAGTTCTCCAGCGTATTCCTTTGGAAAGTTCAAGTTTATTGTGTAGTTATCCGACTGCCATGGTGGATGAATTTGAATGGTAGATCCATTTGAATGCGAAAAAGTTATGTTCAACGAATCAACGAATAAGGTAAAGTAATTTCCAGAGAATTGTTTGCTAGAACCTAAAGCAAAAGCGATCACCGCAAATGATGGACTTCGTGGAATTGGGATAAGGTAATAGGTGATCGCCCCAAGAAGCAAGGCAGCAATCGCACCTGATATTATGGGTTTAAAGAATTCCCTTTTTGACATGCTCATTTTTATATCACCAAATTTTTTTACGCGAAACATTGATTTAATGCTATACTTTTGTACATTTGTACAATATTTTTGTACGCCAATAATCAAAAATACATGCTTAAGTAAAATCGTTATTGAAATGAAAGAGGAGAATGAAATTCTAACAGGCACAACTCTGCGTGTGTACTATTATATGTTAAAGAAGGGAAAACCTGTAGGAATACGTGAAGTTCAAAGAGCCCTTAGATTAAGTAGTCCAACACTGGCATCTTATCACTTGGCAAAGCTTGAGGAAGCTGGCATAATTAAGCAAACTATGGAGGGCTACGTAGTGGATAAAATGATTTTCCGGAATCTTGTTAGGATTAGAAGTTTGCTAATTCCCAAGTATCTGTTTTTTTCCATTTTCTTTGCTGCCGCAACAGTTTTACATGTTGTTTTATTTAAACCTCCGGTGTTGACAAAGGAATATGTATTCGCTACAGTGGTAATGATGATTGCCACTTTATCGTACATTTATGAAACATGCAAAATATTGCTTAAAAATAAGATGCAGAGTTTATAGCTAAAAACATTTCTACAGTTATGGCTTTCATGATTGTGTGGTGCTGACTAATGTCCAGAAGAAATCGTTTAAACTTCGATTCTATTTTCTGATTTTTCTGTAGAGGTAGGCTATGATGTCGATGATGATTATTGCTGTGAGAATCAGGAGGGGGCTGCCTAAAAACTTGTTTGGGAGGGATTCTTCTGCTGCGTAAACACGGTTAGTGAAAGCAGACACTAAAAGTAGTATGTGAACAATAATGATTGCGACTAAATTTTTCTTCATGGTCGCTTTCCGCCCTCTTTTCATTTTTTGGCGTTTTAGACTATGCTGACGTTTTGTATTTGGAAGTAGCGTTTCACCAGCATGCGGAGGCGTTCAGCATTCCTTCCATTTTTTCCTATGGCTACACCCTTGTCTCTTGGATGGACCGACACAACGGCTATTGTTTTGCCGTCGGGTCTCTCAGTTATCCTAACCTCTTGGACGTTAGCTGGTTTCAAAGCGTTTTTAATGAACTGGACTGGGTCTTCAGAATACTCTATAATCTCGTGTTTTTTGCCCGTCATCCGCTCCAGAAGCCTTATGTTTTTTCCGCCTTTTCCTATGGCTGCTCCTATGTCGCCTTCTTTGACAACCATGATTACGCGGCCTTGCTCCTCGTCAACTATGCAGTCTTTTACGCTGGCGCCGCTTATGCTTTCGAAGAGGGCTATATACTTCATTTCCGTGCTGGTGAATTTTATACCGCTACTCATTCGCTTCCTCCTTCCGACCCCTCGGCTTCAGTAGGCGCCTCTACCAGTCTAAGAATTTCTGAATCACCGGGCTCTCTTATAGTTAACGCTGAAACAAGGAAGGGTTTTCCACAAACAGCCGCTAAATCTGTCGAAGAACCCCTATAAACAATTAGCGGAACATTCGAAAGCTTGCAGTAATATTCTAGGTCGCTGCGGATTTCAGCTGGACAATTGGAAGCCACAATAATCATCTTCGCTTTTCCAGTTTTAGCACTTTGAATCGCTGAATTAGAGCCAAAAGAAACCTTGCCAGTTTTAACAGCTGTTGAAATAGCCTTGTCAATGTCTATCATTTGTTTTCCCTCTTAAGCTCAGAAGTAGACATAAACAACTCCACAAGCCCGGTGCCGACGGGTATGGACTGCCCAACAATAACGTTTTCAGTTACACCCTCCAGCGGGTCGCTTTCCCCTCTTATAGCAGCCTCCACAATGTTGGGGACGGTAATCTCGAAGGCTGCCCTCGCCAAAACACTTGCCTTCTTACCGCTAACACCGTGCCTGCCGATTTGCTGCACCTCGCCCGTTGCAGTCATCATATCAGCAACAAGCATAACGTGGCGGATGTCAACATCCAAGCCCTGCTCCTCCAAAACGCTCTTAGCCTCCTGTATTAAGACATTTCTGGCGGCTTCTATCCCCAGCGTTTTGGCTATTTCGTGAACGTTGTTCGTTGTCGTTCTTGTGGTGTCAACACCGTAAACTTCTAAAACTTTGGGGAGGTTTGAGCCGTCGGTGCGTATAACCCATTCGCCATGCTCCTCTGTTACGAGAACGCGTTTTATGCCCGGAACACCCTTAATGTAAAATGATGAAACCTTGTCAAGAAGCCTTTTTAGGGCTTCTGGCTTTTTAGGCTTCACGTGAATACGGTTTCCCGTTATCTTCACTGTGCAGTTGGCAATCTTCACCTTCTCCTTAAGCTCCTGTATTGTTACGCCCCTATCCTCCATCATAGCCTTATTCAACTCAACAATGATTTCCCCTCGCACCGGGTCTTGGTATACTGCTTGGGCAATATTTTCTATAGTCGTGTAAAGTATGTTTCTGGCGATTTTCACGGCAGCTTCTCTACTTTTGCGGTGCTTCTCATCCAAGTATATGACCATTATCGGCGTTGACGGAATCCTCCGCGCATCAACAATTTCTATAAGCCGAGGCAAGCCTAAAGTTACGTTCTGCTCCCTAACACCAGCATAGTGGAAAGTCCTAAGCGTCATTTGTGTGCCTGGCTCGCCTATGGATTGGGCTGAAACTATGCCTACAGCCTCGCCCGGCTCCATTAAGGCTCGCTTATAGTGTTCAACTGTTAGCTCTATGGCTTTGTCAACGCCCTCTTTGCTGAGCTTCGCCTCTGTTAGGCATTGCTTTAGCTCGCTTATCAGTAGAGGTGTGAGCTGGTCTTCAACAGCCTTAAGCTTCTCCTTAATGTATTCTGGAGGTGCTGGCTTGCCCTTCTCCATGCCAATTCTTATCTGTTCAACTAAGCGGCTTACGTTTACAGCCTTTCCATGGTCGCTTTTAGCCGGGTCAACACCGTCCTCGCCATACTTAAACTGGATTATGTCGCCTGTTGAGCTTCTAACAGTTCCGTCATATTCTAGGCGTAGATGCTCCAAAGCGTTGATTAGGCGTCTCTGCATGTAGCCGCTTTGCTGCGTCCGGACAGCCGTGTCCACAAGCCCCTCACGTCCACCCATAGCGTGGAAGAAGAATTCAATGGCGTCTAAACCCTTCTGGTATGAGGAGTAAACGAAGCCCCTTGCCTTTGGAGATGGGTCGCCAAACTTGAAGTGGGGCAGTGTTCTCCCCAAATAGCCACGCATTATACGCTTTCCACGGACGGCTTGCTGTCCAACACAAGCGCTCATCTGTCCAATGTTTAGGCTTGAGCCTCTAGCGCCTGTTCTTGTCATGACTATGCCGGAGTTTTCAAGGGTGAAGTCTTCGTCGGCGATTTTCCCAGACTCATCTCTAGCTTTAGCCAACTCGTTCATGACGTAAATTTCAAAGGAGTCTTCAAGGGTTTGTCCAGGAAGCCTTGGCAGTGTGCCGTCGCGGTAACTTTTTATAAGCTCTTCGATGCGCTTTTCAACCCTCTCCATAATCTTCTTTATTTTCGCCTCAGCCTGCGGCGAAAGCACAAGCTCGTCGTAGGCGTAGGAGAATCCCCTCATTGTTATGAAAAGCTTCAAAAGCCTCGTAACCTTGTTTATGAATTCGCGTCCAGCAGCAGTCCCATAATCCTTAATTATTCTGTGAAGGAGGCTTTCAGACTGCTCGGCGCCTATGGCTTTTCTGTCAATGACACCGCATATTAGTTGACCATTCTTGACAACAACGTATGCATCATAGGGACACTCCTCTTTGAGGCATTTAGGGCATCCCCGGCAAGTGTTTGCTTTCAAAACATAGTTCAAATCCTTTGGCAGGAAAAGGCTGAAGATTTGTTTGCCACTCCACATGGGTTGGGGCTCTTTGATTTGGGGCTCTGGAAGTGGCCCCTCATAGCCAGCAGCGGTTAGGAGTCTGCTCACCTCATCCTTTGTTAGGTAGTTTGATTTTCTTGTAAAAAGGTATGCGGCCGTTATAAAGTCCCGAATAGCCCCAATTATTGGACCGCCAAACCTCGGGGAGAGGATTTGGTCCTGAACCTGCATGAGGAGGCGGGCTTCTGTTTGGGCTTCCTCGCTTTGAGGTATATGGAGGTTCATCTCGTCCCCGTCGAAGTCCGCGTTGTAGGGCGGGCAGACGCACAAGTGTAGGCGGAAGGTCTTGTAGGGCAAAACCCGCACATAATGCGCCATAATAGACATTCTATGGAGGGACGGTTGACGGTTGAAGATGGCTATGTCGCCATTTCTTAGGTGGCGCTCAACAATGTAGCCTGGCTCCAAAGACTCGGCAATCTTCTCCCGGTCAGTGACAAACTCAAGTCTAATCCTTTTTCCGTCTGGACGGATAATGTAGAGAGCCCCAGGATATTTGAAGGGACCATTTATGACAAGTTTCCGCATCTCTTCAATATTCCATGCCGTCACTTTTTCTGGAACTGAAAGCCTCATGGCAACCTCCATCGGAACGCCAACTTCGTTAATGTCGAGGTTTGGGTCTGGAGAAATCACTGTCCGCGCCGAAAAGTCGACGCGCTTTCCGGAGAGGTTACTTCTGAATCTTCCCTCCTTGCCCTTAAGCCTTTGGGAAAGCGTTTTAAGGGCTCTTCCTGAACGGTGTCTTGCCGGCGGAATGCCAGAAGCCTCGTTGTTGAAGTAAGTTGTCACATGATACTGTAGGAGCTCCGACAAGTCTTGAATTATGAGGGTTGGGGCGCCAGCTTCCATGTTTTCTTTTAGGCGTTGGTTTATGCGGATTATGTCTACAAGTTTGTGGGTTAAGTCGTCCTCAGAGCGGATGCCAGACTCCAAGGTTATTGATGGACGTACATAAACTGGCGGAACTGGCAAAACTTGGAGAACCATCCATTCAGGGCGGGCTGTTTTTGGATCAAAGCCCAGAAGCTCTAAATCATCATTCGGTATACGTTCAAGTCGCTCTCTAACCATGCTGGGGGTTAAGAGTTGCGAACCGCTTCCAGGGATTTCTTCGCTGAACTTTGTGGGTTTTTCAAAGGTTATTTTGTATTGGGCAGCGTTACAGTGGGGGCAAGTTTTAGTTCTTATCTCTTGAGTGATTCGTTTAAAAATTTCGTCTGGAACTGTTCCCAGCAGCTGACGGGTTTTATCAATTCTTGCCTTCAACTTTTTAACGGCTTCTTCTGGAAGCAGAATCCGCCCACAGTTTCGGCACGTAACCCTAAGAAGGTCATAAATTATTTTTGCAAACTCTATGTGAATTACTGGGACGGCTAGCTCTATGTGCCCAAAATGTCCCGGACAACGTATAGCCGTGTTGCCGCAAGTTTTGCATCTCTGCCTAGGCTCAAGGGTGCCAAGCCTTCCGTCCATAAGCCCAGCAGTTATTGGAGCGCCATCCTCGTCGTAGGTGTCCGGCGTCTGAATTTCAACAACCGACAGTTTGCGTATTTCCTGGGGTGAGAGTAAGCCGAAACGGATTTCATCAACAACTTTATGGGCGACTTCCTCAACCGCCATTTTAAGCCCTCTCCTTAAGTTTCAATTTTGGCGCCACACAAAGGCTCATCAGTTCTTGAAGAAGAAGCTTAAAAGCGTAGGAGACTATTACAGGTGAGATTTTCGCCTTTTCTTCGCATATTCTACAGACATATTTCCTCTGTTTTATGTCGTAGTAGGCTATGTAGCCACAGTTCTCACAAACATAGAGCGTATACTTATCAGACTCCTCCAGAAGTCTGTCGCGGAGGAGCATGGCGGCGCCATGCCCAATTAGGCAGTCTCTCTCCATTTCGCCGAAGCGGAGTCCGCCTCCACGGGCTCTTCCCTCTGTTGGCTGCCTCGTCAACATTTGCACTTGTCCTCTGGCTCTTGCGTGGATTTTGTCTGCAACCATGTGGTGGAGCTTCTGGTAGTAGACTATGCCTACAAAAATGTCGGCCACAAACTTTTCGCCCGTCACACCGTTATAGAAGACTTCTTTTCCAGTGTGGCTGAAGCCAAGCTTTATTAGGGCTTTTCTTAGGTCTTCCACCCTCTCATTTGAGAAGGGTGTCCCATCAACTGGTTTGCCCCTCATGGCGGCAACTTTGCCAGCTATGGATTCTATGAACTGCCCAATGGTCATTCTTGAAGGGATGGCGTGAGGATTAATTATAATGTCTGGGACTATGCCGTCCTCTGTGAAGGGCATATCCTCCTGGGGCACAATAAGCCCAATAACGCCCTTCTGTCCGTGGCGGGATGCAAACTTGTCGCCTAGCTCCGGGATTCTCTGATCTCTAACCCTAACTTTGACGAGCTTACTTCCCTCGCCGGATTCTGTTATGAAGACGGCGTCAACAATTCCGGTTTCTGACGGCCGCATGTCCACAGAAGTGTCCCGCATTGAAGGCCCCTTAACCTCAAACTCCTTATACTCTTCCAAGAATCTTGGCGGGCTTGTTCTTCCTATTAGAACATCTCCGCCGGCGACTTGGGCTTCTAGGCTTATAATGCCGTCGGGCTCCAAAAGCCTATAATACTGTTCGCCTCTGAAGCCTCTTGTTCCCGGTTCTGGTATGACAAATTTGTCTTTAAGTCCGCCCATGTATTGGCGGCATTCCGCCTCGTATATGCGGTAAAATGTGGAGCGCCCTAATCCCCTTTCAATTGAGGCTTTGTTGAAGATTAGGGCGTCCTCCATGTTGTAGCCTTCATAGGATAGAACCGCCACAATACAATTCTGCCCTGATGGGCGGAGCTTATAGCCCATAACCTCCATTAGGGCTGTCTCAACTAATGGTGTCTGCGGATAGTGCAGTATGTGTGCCCTTGAGTCAACACGTAATGGGAAGTTTGTGGCGAAGACGCCGAGCGCCTGCTTTGCCATAGCCGCCTGATAGGAGTTGCGGGGTGACTGGTTATGTTCCGCATAAGGTATTGTGGAAGCACAAATCCCGAGGATTGTGTGGGTTGCAATTTCCAAGTGGGTATGCTCGGGGGTTATCTCTTTAGCGCTTAAGGCAACATAGGCGTTTTCCTCTTCCTCAGCGTCTAAATACTCTATTATGCCGTTTTTGACAAGGTCTTCCCATGACCATTCGCCGCGGGCAATCCTTTCTAGGTGTTCTTGTTGAAGCTTTGGAACACCATTCTCAACTATTATCAGCGGTCTTCTGACTCTTCCCTCGTCGCAGTTGACATATATTTCCTCCCTTTCGCCATACTCTTTCGAGAAGTAGGCGATGTTAACTTCTGTTGAGATTTCTCCCATGCGTCTGCGTTGCCTAAACTCTTGAACAAATTTTTCTGGTGTGGCACAGTAGCCAACTATTGTTCCGTCTACGAAGACCTTTGCGCTGTAACGCTTCAACGTTTCATTTGCCTCATAAACTGGTGTGACGCCCATGCTGAACAGTATTTGCTTAATCTTCTCTGGGTTTACCCCGACTGATATTGAGGCTGACAATGCAAGGTTCTTAACCAAGCCGCAGTTTGAGCCTTCCGGTGTTTCATTTGGGCATAAGCGTCCCCAATGAGTTGAGTGCAAGTCTCTCGCCTCAAAGTTTGGTTGACTCCTGCTAAGCGGTGACTGAAGCCGACGCAAGTGGCTTAGGGTTGAGAGATAATTTGTTCTGTCAAGGAGTTGGGTTACGCCAACACGTCCCCTTCCCCAGTTTCCAGTGGCAAGTGCATGTTGAAGCCTCTCGGTTATTATTCCTGGGCGGACGGCAGCCGAAACCGTAATTATTGGTCCTTTGACGCCTATCCTTTCAAGCTGGTATTTTATGTCTCTCACAAGGTTTCTGAAGGCTACACGGAACAAGTCAGCTAATAGTGGTCCAGCAAGCCTTAAACGCTTGTTTTTAAAGTGGTCTTTGTCATCTGGCTTTCGTCTTCCAAGTTTTAGCTCTATGACTCTGCACGCCATTTCACCCAAGAATATGGCTTTTTCGCGGCGGCTCTGGCTTGTCCTTCCAAGATGTGGTAGGAAGTTTTTGTCTATGGCTGCTTCAGCCTTCTGAATGCGGTATTCTTCAACTTGCCCATGGGCTACACGATTTCCAATATATAATATTGCATCTCTAACCGTGTCGACGCCAATAGCCTTCTCAAAGGATGGTTCCAGCTCGCTTTGAATCTCCTCGTCAACGGAAACAGCTTCGGCAATCTCCTTGTCAGACTCAAGCCCCAAAGCACGCATAACAATGACAAAGGGAACCTCTGTTGGCACTCCCGGCATCGTAACGTATAAGGCGCCGTCAGACTTGATTTTTAATTCTATTCTCGCCCTGAAGCCAACCGTGGTAGAGAAAAGTTTAGCTTGATAGACTGGTGTGGCGCCCTTCTCGTCTATGTCAACAATTATGCGGTTTGGAGCCAGATCCTCCATAGCCACAATGACACGTTCAGAGCCGTTAACAATGAAGTAGCCGCCCGGGTCATCTGGGTCTTCGCCAACCGCTATCAATTCTTCACGGGAAAGCTGCGACAAGAAGCATAGTTTAGACTTGAGCATTACTGGGATGTTGCCAATAAAAACGAGCTCTGTATCCTGTTCCCTGCCGTCCACAACCGGTGTCATTTCAAGGGCTATTGGCGCCGCATAAGTCAGATTGCGAAGCCTAGCCTCTATTGGGTAGATTTCATGTTTTGTTCCGTCAACCTCCGTCACGTATGGACCGCTTATCCTCGTTTGTGGGTCTATTATCCAGACTTGTCCAAGCTTAACAGTGTAGGGGCACTCTGGAACTTCTATTGGAATTTCTCCAACCTCATCTATAACTTCTTGCAAGCCATGGTCTATGAACTCGTTGTAGGAGTCTAGGTGTTGGCGGACAAGCCCCTTCTCCTTGAAGAAAGCCTTTAAAAGCGTATTAACATCTTCCTTCGAAAGCTTAACCATTAAAAGTTAACCCCCGCAATTCCCACTTTAACTTGATGATAAAGGCGAACACGTGTTGCGGGTTTCCTCAAACTTTTAAATTCCTCCGCTTTTGGATCATCCAGTTTAAAAAGTCTCCAATGTATTAGAGCTAAACACGTAAAACTGCACAGCCCACTAATAAACTTTTTTGTGGATAAATCCACCTTCAAGCCCCTCGCCGGCAAAAAACCAACATTTATTGTTCTTTTTCCAATCCAATAGAAGACCGCCCCCTCTTTAGTTTTCCAGTTTTAAGAGCACGTCGGTAAGCTTAAATCTCTTTACCCATTCTTTGAAAGATGGGCGGCGGTAGCCAAGCCAGGTCAAAGGCGGAGGACTCAAGGTCGGTGTTTAGAAAGGCTAAACCCCTATGAGCCATCCTCTCCCGTAGGGGTTCGCCGGTTCAAATCCGGCCCGCCGCACCACCGCCCTTTTCTGCCTTTTAGATTTTGCATGTGAATATTTCTGTTAGGAGTTCGCCATGCCGGATTTTGCGGTCTTCGATTATGGTGATTCCAGTGTTTTCCGCCGCTTCTCTAAACCTTTTTGAGGCTGCTGTTATTATGACAAGAGTTGCTTCTGGAAATTTTGTTTTTAACGCTTTTAGGAAGCTTTCGTAAAGTTTGCGGACTCCCTCTTTTGGGTTTGCCCTCAACCCGTAGGGTGGATTTACAACTATGAAGTTGAGTTCTGCTTCTGGATAGTCTTGGGGTTTTGTGGCGTCTCCAATTTTGAATTTTATTGCTTCGTGCACGCCGGCTTTTTTGGCGTTTTCAATTCCACCTTGCAAATGTTTGTTAAATTTTTCCATGGCATAAATCGTGCATGTGTCTGCGTTTTTCTCTTTACGTTGGGCTAATGTTTCAGCCCTTATCCTTTCAAACGTTTCTTGGTTGCAGATTTTGAGTTTAAGGAAGGCGAAATCTCTCCTTAGATGGTTTGGCGGGATGCCACTAGCCTCCAACGCGGCTTCTATTGGGATGGTGGCGCCTCCACACATGGGATCTATGAGGGGTTTGGCTGGCGTCCAGCCGCCTATCCTAAGCATGGCTGAGGCTATTGTTGGTTTTAGGGCTGCTGGATGACTATACACACGGTAACCGCGCTTGTGGAGGGAAGCACCTGTAGTATTTACTCCCATGATGAAGTCGCTATTTCTTACTAGGCAGCATATTTCAACATCCGGCTCGTCCAAGTTTACTTTTAGCCTCTTGCCCGTTGCATTGCCAAAAGAGTCTATTACGGCTTGTCCAGCAACGCGGGAGACGTCCATGCTCGTGAAGTTATGCGCGCCTATTCTTTCGCTTCTTATGGCGAAAGTCTGCTGGGAATCCAGTATCCAAGTGTAGTCTAAACTCTTGGCGAGCCGGTAAATGTCGCCTAGACTTGCAAAGGTTGACCTGCAAAGTTCGATGAAAACCTTGTTGATGGTGGAAGCCTTCAAGTTTAGGAGGTAAACGTCTTCGAGGCTTCCTTGGAAAGCTATTCTACCAACATCTTTTTCGGCTTTAACTCCTAATAGGCTTTCAACCTCTCTTGAGGCTACATCCTCCAGCCCTATGACTGTTGTTGCGAAAAATCTGAGTTTCCCCATCTCTATGTGAAAGTAGAATCCGCAGTGTTTTAACGGTTGTTATGGTTGTTGTAAATAGCATGGTGGGGGCATAAAGGCATATATCCCACGGTGTACTTTTGAAGATGCTTAAAGGCGAAGTTGGAAATGGCTCTTGCCGAAAAAATATTGCAGCTGAAAAGGGAAAAGAAAGCCATTATTTTAGCTCATAACTATCAGAGACCAGAGGTTCAAGACATTGCAGACTATGTGGGGGACAGCATAGAACTCAGCAGAAAAGCTATGGAAGAGAGAGAAGCAGAAATAATTGTTTTCGCTGCTGTGGATTTTATGGCTGAATCAGCAGCCATCCTTAACCCAGACAAGAAGGTTTTGCTCCCTTCTGCCGGTGCCCGCTGCCCCATGGCTCAAATGTTGACTGTTGACGAGATTAAGAGGTGGCGTGTGCTTTACCCGCTTGTGCCGCTGGTTTTGTACGTTAATACTTTGGCTTCAACAAAGGCTTACTGCGATGTGTGCTGTACTTCAGCCAACGCTGTTGAGGTAATAAACGCTTTAGACGCCGAAACAGTTCTTTTTGGACCAGACCACAACTTGGCAGAGTATGTGCAAGAAAAGACTGGGAAAACGATTATTCCAATTCCAGAACGCGGTTTTTGCCCAACTCATCTCCTCTTCCAACCGGAAGAAGTGCATGTTTTAAAGGCTGAATTTCCAGAGGCTGTTGTCATGGTTCACCCGGAGTGCACAGCTGAAATGCGGAAAATAGCCGATTTCATTGGGAGCACGTCCCAGATGTGCCGTTACGCTAAGGAAAGCAACGCTGAAACATTTATTGTGGCAACCGAAGAGGGGCTTCTCCACCGTCTGAGGAAGGACAATCCGGGTAAACGTTTTGTTTTGGCTTATGAGGGCGCCGTCTGCCCCAACATGAAGCTTAACACTCTTGAAAGGATTTACGCAGCCCTTAAAGAGGAGAAGCATGTGGTTAGGGTTCCAGAGCCAATAGCAAGCAAAGCCAGAAAAGCCCTAGAACAAATGTTCGAAATGACGCATTAAAGTAAAAGCTCATCTTTCAAAGCGAGACAATCATTGTTTTGAGAAGCTTAACACCCCGTTTTGAAGACAGTTCATCGCTTAATCGTCGAATTTCAGCGGCGTCGCCTTTAACGGCTATAGCCTCTAGGCAATCCCGCTCGGTTAAGTGGATATGCATTGTTGAGGAGATTATGCCAGCATAATGATGCTGAATATCTGTTAGGGCATCTTCCAAACCCTTAACCTCATGGTCGTAGAGAAGCATCAAAACCCCGGCTTGAAGACCCTTTTCCTCTTGAAGCCACTTACGCTCAGAAACAAAAAGCCTAACAGCATCCTGAACAGCCTTAGAACGGTTTCCATAACCCATTTTCTGGATTATCTCGTCAAAGTCCCTTAGTAGGTCCGGTGGAAAGGTTACGCTCACCCGAACTATTTTCTCTGTTTTCGCCATGCAGGAAACCACAGTTTTATTTTGTGTTTTGACCATAAAGTTTTTATGCAAAATGGTATTACGTTTTCAGAAAAAAGTATTACAAAATGAAAATGCACTACTTTAAACCAGTTGACATAACAATAATAGCCATCTTCTCAGCCATGTGGGCAGTGTTGAATCTGACAATAGGGCCGTTGGGATTTACGCTGTTTCATCTGCCAATATTTTGCGACTTCTCCGTCTATTTTACCCTGCTTTTGGCTACTTGGGCTTCTGGCAGACCTGGAATACCTTCAATGGTCGGCGTAATAGGCGCTGTAATAGTGCTAGCAATGAGACCAGCATCAACACAAATGTTAGGTTTTTTAGCCTCAGCCATTCTCTTTGACGCCTTAATGACGCTATGCGGGCACAAAATAAACCTCAAACCCTACAATATTGTAGTAACAGCCATTACAACAGCAGTATCTGCATATTTCGCAGGTGTAGTTATTGGAACAGTTTTCATGGCAAGATCTTTAGAGTGGGCACTAACATTTTGGGGTGTGTGGCACTTGATAGGCGGAATAATAGGCTTAATAATTGCCTTACCAGTGATAGGAACCCTTGAAAGGGCAAAGGTAAAGGGTGCAGAAAATGCTTAATGAAAAAGAAGCCTTAACGCTTGAGATTAGAAACGCTGAAAAACTTCATGGGCATCTTGGACCATTCCTAGTTATAGGGGTGAAAATGGCGAGGTTGGCAAAGAAAATACTAAACGTGGACGGAAACAAGCGATGGAACTTGCAGGTGATGGCGGAACTCCCATTAATAACTCCTTATTCATGCATCCTCGATGGCATCCAGGCGACCACCCAATGCACTTTGGGGAACAGAAAACTTGAAGTAAGAAATTCCAATGAAAGCATAGTGGCAATTTTTAAACTTGAAAGTCAAAATAAAACTTTGAAAATTCACGTAAACGAGCAAGTAATAGGAATTCTGAAAGAACAGCTTACAAAAGGTGCTTCTAACGAGGATCTCGCTTGGAAAATAGCGGACACGTCAGAAAACCAACTGTTTGAAATTGAAAATGGATAAGTTTAATCTTGCAAAATACTTTAGTAATTGACATGCTTAGATAGGAGCGCATCACGTAAGATTTTATGGGACATAAATGCGGGAAGACTTGGAAATAGCTAAAAATAGGCTTCGCAAAAAAGGCTTGACGCTAGTAGTGGTAAAAGATTCTAGGGTACTTTTTGAAAGTAAAGCCCGTGGAGTTTCCAGCTTCATAGAGGCTTTAGATGTGCTTGGAGACAATTTAAAAGATGCGTCAGTTGCAGACAAAGTTATTGGAAAAGCTGTGGCGTTGCTCTGCATTTACGCTGGGGTTAGGGCTGTTTACGCTTTAACTCTCAGCCTTGAAGCCAAGCAGGTCTTTGAAAACTACAAGGTCTGTTTAGAGTGGGATAGGCTTGTGGAAAAAATATTGGATGTTTCTGGAAGGGATGCTTGCCCCTTTGAGAAAGCCGCTATAGAGATTGACAACCCAGAGGATGCCTATAGAAAGTTTAAGGCGCTTTTGAAAAACCTTAAAAGCAATTATAAATGAGGTTGCCATATGTTTCGAGAATACGAAGGGTTTATATCAGAAGATGACGTTGAACTGAAACGTATCAAAGAGGAAAAACTGCGCAAATTAATGAAAGAGTTTGAGGAGAAAAAGAGTTTGAGTGGACAAGTAATCCATATTACAGATTCAAATTTCAAAGAAATAGTGAGCAAGAACTCGCTTGTGCTTGTTGACTTTTTCGCGGACTGGTGCATGCCGTGCAGAATGATGGCGCCGGTTATAGAGGAGCTAGCCAAGGAGTATGCTGGCAAAGTTCTTGTTGGAAAACTTAATGTGGATGAAAATCCGGCAATAGCCGACCGCTTTCAAGTTTTCAGTATACCAACCATTGTAATCATTAAGGCTGGCGAGGAAGTTGATAGGATAGTTGGCTTTGTGCCAAAAAGCCAAGTTGAAGCCCGCCTTAAAAGATATTTGGAGTGAAAAGAGACATGGATTTGCACGAGCGAAGGGTTATAGGTGCCCTCCTACTGCTTTTGGGCGTGTCCCTATTTACCATAGGCTTATACACTGGACAGTTGAACGCCATAATTGAGCTTTTGAAAAGGGCTTTCACAACCTTTTAGCGAAAATGGTAAAATTCTTAACTCCACATAGCTAATCTAGTCCAGTTTATTCAAGTGAGGTGAACGTGTGAGCCCAAGCATTAAAAGCGAAAATGGCGAGAGGGAGGCAATCCTTGAAGCTGCAAAGCTTATGCTAGCCGCTGCAAGAACAGCGCCAAAAACAGCTGGGATAGACGACATTCTAACCCTAATTGTTTATGGCGAGGAGAAAGACGCCATAGCCGAAAAAATGGAAGAAATAGCTGAACAAAGGAAAATTGACGGATTTAAACGAGACGCAAAAAACGTTAGGGATTCTGAAGCCGTTGTTCTAATAGGGGTTAGAGGGAGGAAAAGCCTAGGATTCAATTGTGGGGCGTGCGGTTACAAGAACTGCAGCGAATTTGAAGAATCCCAGAGACAGGCAGGGCAAGACTTTGCTGGACCAACATGCCTTTTTAAGGCTTTGGACCTTGGAATAGCCCTAGGCTCAGCCGCTAAAATTGCAAGTCTCTTAAACATCGATAATCGCATAATGTACCGCATTGGCACGGCGGCACTAAAGCTGAACCTAATGCCTGAAGCCACTGTTGTGATGGGCATACCGCTTTCAGCAAAGGGCAAAAACATATACTTTGATAGAAAATGGCCTTAAAGCCATCTTAGCCTTGACTCTTCATTTTCTCATACATTTTCTCCAAAGTCCACTTGACACTTGACTTAAGTTCTCTTAGGCGTTCAGCATCAAAATTTTTTATATGGATTTCGCGGATTATTTCGCCGTCCCTAACAATATTGTAGGAAAAAATTTCTTCTGGCTTAAGCTTTCCAGCCTTGGCTAGTTCGCCGTCTTTCTGTTGCATCTTTGCTAAAACCCTTTCCACCAGAAACTGGTTAAAAGGCGGAGTATTAACATTGAAGTTTTTGTCTTCGGCTAAAACAATTTTTAAGAAGCCCTCACCGACGTAGAGTGTTGCAAGCAGTTCGCCAGCGGCAGTTTTTAAGGGGACAACCTCTTTAAACTCTGGCGTCCGCGTTGGTGGTTGAATTACCATCTCTTCTTCTTTTGTTGGCACAGCTACTTCTGGTAGCGTTGGTGTTGGGGCTTTAACGATTTCAGCTCGTTTGAACCCCTTTGCCAAAAGTACCGAGTTTATGGTTTCCAAAATTGATTTCAGCTCTTTAAGCTCTGATTCAAGCTTTTCAACTCTCTTTTCAAGCTTCTTTTTGAAGGCTAAAAGCCTCTTAACCTCTTCAGCCTCCTCAGACAAGTCCGCCACCGCTAGAATATATGTAGCGCTCTGCTTATCAAATCTTTGATTGGGAAGCCGGGAATCTAGAGGGTCTTCGTTAACGTGCAATCTTCAATACTTTGCTTTAGGCTGGCATACTCTTCAATTTTGATTCCAAACTCTTTTTCAAGAAAGTTTTCAAACTCCTGGAAAACAGTGCTGTCTGTAAAGTTCAGTTTAACACAAGTGTTCCGCCCTTCCGTGAAGGGGCTCAAATCGTAGAGGGCAACCCTTTTTGAGAAGTCTGGATTCTCAAAGAAAAGGTTTAATAGGCTTTCGGGCGGCGTTTCGGAGAAAACCCAAGCCATGTATGAGGCTTCAACAACACGGTAGGATAATCCTTCACGAACAACACACTTTCTGTTCTGGGCGATATTCCGAAAGGATGATGGATGAATGTTTCGAGTTAAAAGGAAATTGTGATATTTACGGTCAACCTCAACCCAGTCTTCGCTTTCAGAGGTTTTCCAACCGTGGAACCTACAAGTTTCCTTAAACTTTTTAAGAATTTCCCAAATCCTTGAAGTTTTCATCTTCTGACAAACCTCTCTGTTAGAATCTTCTAGAAAAATATTCTATCCCACAGATTTAAACTTATTTGCGGTTTTATCTGCAAAAATGTAGCTTTAAGAATCTAAAATTGAAAAATTGTAGACTAAAAATTGTTTTTTAGACAATTTTCCGAAAAAGTTCAAGGATCAAGAAATTATTATTTTATTTTAAAGAACAGGAGACATGCACCATTACCGGCATATTTCTATTGCTTTTTCCGGTGATATTTAATCGAACACTTTCCGATTTTAAACTGTTTTTTCCACATTTTTCCGATAACAAACAATATATTTTAGGCGTTATTCTAAATAGGAGCACCAAGTAGGGCTGAAGTTTGCGCGTCAAAAACAACGTGTTAAGCCTCGACTCAATAGACATAAAAATATTGGAAATTCTTCAAGAAGACGCAAGGCAGACCTACACAACCATTGGTAAACGCCTAGGAATAGCCCACTCCACAGTTTACGACAGAATAAAGCGGATGGAGCAACACGGCATAATAAGGAAGTACACAGCACTTATAGACGCGGAGAAAACCGGAGCCAAAAACATAACAGCCATAATGACAATAATCACAGACCCAAAAGAAAGCGAGAAAGTAGCCGAAAAACTCTGCACAGTCCCCCAAGTCACAGAAGTCTACACATCCCTATCAGAAGAGCTCCAAATAATAGCCAAGGTCATAGCCGAAAACCAGGAAAGCCTCCATGAATTTATAGCCACCACAGTCGCGCCGCTACCGGGAGTTCTGCGAATCCGCACGTCAATAGTTACAAAAAAGTTTAAGGAAACCCAACCTTTAATAATAAATGACCCGAAAAAGTTAACACCAACAGAGAACAAAAATAGACAATAAGAAGGAGAAACAAAAAAGTGAAAAATGAAACGGAAATAAAAGCCCTGAAAACTGTTCCGAGAGATAAAGCCTTCTACTTCTTCACATCAATAGGGAACTATATAGGCGAAAGCGCCTCATCCCTAAAAGAGTTTATGGAAAAAATAAACGAGGTTAACGTAAAATCTTTAGAGTTCCACCTCTACCGTGGAGACTTCGAAAAATGGATAAACGAAGTCCTAGAGGATGCAGTGCTGGCTGAAGAAGTGAGAAAATTGAAAATGGCAAACTTGACCGGGGAAAACCTTCGAAACCAATTATACATAACGGTAGCTAGAGAATTAAAGCGTTTAACAAACGCCATTTCACTCACATAAAAATTCTTAAACAATGCTGATTTTACGGACGCTTCTGATTCTTGTGCTTTTTTAATCAAGTCCGATATTCTCAAGTTTCTAATAGATGGAGAGTCGGGATAAAATCGGAGATGTGAAGGAATTTTAAACGACCAGTCCGGATAGGCCTCTCTAACGGCTTGCCCTATAGTTTTATTTCCATAGAAAAGGCGTTGTATCAGTTTTATTATTTCCCAATCTGAATGCGTTATTGAAACCCAGCTATCCCAGCCTATATAAACAGTTGCACCCTTACTACGGAAAGCTTCTGCCATATGTATACCTGCTGTTTGGTTCAGGGTTTGACATCCCATCGCAATAACTATGCTCTTGGGAAAAGTGCCCTCTAACTCCTTTACGAAATCTGGTGATAAGGCAAAATATTCCTTAATTGTTCCAGAAATATTTAGCTCGCCCATAACCAGAAGCCCTTTATTTTGCAGTTCTCCGTATTTCCAAGAATCATACCGCTCGGATGTAAAGAAGTCTACTGCTGAACCGTCTTTTCGCAGTGCGGCATGGGTTCTTAAAATTATTATGCCATAATTGCCTTTAGCCAGTCCCTTGAAAAATTCAACTTTGGTCTGAGTATAATTGTAATATGCAACTGTAAAATTGTGTTCTT
>JAVZNE010000012.1:0-30772 GCA_038882975.1 Bathyarchaeia archaeon | reverse complement strand
AATAGTTTGAGGTAGAGTTATGGGAAGTGGAGAAAAAGGGGAAGAGGAAAAGAAGAAAAGGTATTACTACTATCGTAAAAAGGAGAAAAAGGCTAAAGAGGTAAAGAAAAGTAACATCGTTGCGTCTAGAGGTTAAGGCTTTCTAACTTTTAAGCTGAATATCAAGAAATTTCGGTACACACCTTCGATCGTTGCTTGGGTCAAATGGTTGCATCTCACTTTTATCTAGTGGAATCACAATCCTAGATACTAAGCCGTTCAAGCTGTATGGAAGGCGAATTAATCGCATATCACCAGTGGTAACCCATGTGTCTATGCTGAAGCCCCTTGCCTTGACATCCCTTGCTAAGGCTTCACGCTCAGTAACGCCTAACTTATAAGCATCATCATCAAAAACATGTATATGAAAACCTCTGCCAGAATAGACTATTTTTACGCGAGAAAATCGCCTTCCTAAATACTCATAAAGCCTTATCGTTTCATCTTTCACCATCTGAAATTCAAGTTCGCAGAAACTTAGCCCTTGACCCCTGCGCATTTTATCTTCAAGGCTTCCATGTATCGGGCAGGTGATGTTTTCCGGATCGATGTCAAAGGCAAGTTCTTGCCCAACAATATTCCCCTTCTCATCGTAAACGTTCCTGTCATAGTATACTGCTTCTGGGATAAACTCTATTATCCAACCTTTCACATCTTCCAAGCTTTTGTATTCGTCTATAATTATTGTTGTGGAGGCGTCTTCCGCGTATTCTTTTGGATAGATCTTTGTATGTCTACCAATAATTACGGCAAAGCGCACAACATCTTTTCTGCCTTTAAACCATTCCGCAACCTTATCAAGCCTGAACTCTTCCTTGTAAAATCTCAATCTCTCTTCCAGCGTAGCAGGCCTCATCCCACATGGGAAATAGTATTGGCTCATACACATCAAATGTAGTTATCGCTACATCAGTAAAAACTTTTTAATAAATTTTCTATAGACCCAGATTTTCAAAAGAATAGACAAGTTGTGGGGGAACATAACGGCCACCAAGTTTGGGGTCCTGTTGAGCCTCTAACAAGGCTTGGCATCCATGGGACAAACGTGGCGGTGGACTGGGATTCCTGCACGGGATGTGGCACATGCATGGAAGTTTGTCCGCAAGCCTCTACGATTGGGCTGACACCCCTAGGCATCCAACATCTGAGAAGAAGTCTGATCCCGACAGAGAAAAAGAGTGCATACAATGCCTAGCATGCGAGGCCAGCTGCCCGGCGCAAGCCATAAAAATAACTCCTCCCTAAGGCTGAACGTCACCCCCCGTTATCATTAAATGTAAGAAACTGCCTATAAACACCTTCTTGAAAGTTGTTTTAGCGCGCAAGCTTAAAGGGGAGACATTACTAAAACATTTATGGGTGAGGTTATGGTTGTTGATATGGATACCGCCTTGAAGATTCTTAGGCGTGTTCCCGACAATAATGGTTTCTTCTTCTTTACGGGCCTAGGCCAGTATATTGGAGTTTATGCTACTAGCCTGGCTGACTTCTGCCAAAAACTTAAAACAGTAGATTTAAAATCTGTGGAGTTTCACTCTAAACGCGGGGACTTTGAAAATTGGATCAGGACAACTATAGGGGACGCTTACCTAGCAGATGACGTTAAAAAAGTTGAAAGAAATTATAATGGAGAGCAGCTCAGAGCAGCGTTATGCCAAGTTGTGGAAGCACGTGTAGCCGAGCTTAGAAAAATATTAGCCTCAGATGAAACAAGCATCAGGAGAATGTAAATCCAGAATCCCGCGCTTTTCGTCCAAATCCCTCTTTTTGTTCGACACTATTGAGAAACATATGCAGAGCTTCGATTAGTTGCAGATAACAGAAAAGTTTGCGTAGGATGGTGTCAGTTTGACTCCTTCTTTCTCTTCCCTACGTATTCTTCCAGTATTTGATTTACTGTTTTGTAGTCTTTTTTCCATTGGTTAAGATTAATCCTATGTAGGCTGAGGATCCTTGCGCGGTGTATGGAAATATAAGGAGCCAAGCTGGCTCTCCGGCGAGAAGGATTGTCACAATTAAACCGCCCACTAAGAGGTTCACTCCCAAAATAGTCATTAGAAAGGCTAATATCTCGTTGTGGGCGTTTTCCTCAGCTTTCCTATGCATCCAATCTTCCATCGACAATTGGCATCGCCCATGCTGTTACCATAGAAAGCATGTTCAAACTTAACGTAAAGCTTATTCATTCTAAATAATTATTAGAAATATGCTTTCCAAACAACTTCACAATTCTCCTCAATGCTTTTTTATCAGGATTTTTCGTGAAGGCAGCACACTTACGAACTGCCACCCTTCTGCCAAGTATTTCTCAAGCTCTTTTTCGTGTATTATCCTCTGCGGATTATGCTTTCCCTCTCTAAGCTTCTTCAATTCCCTCTCGTAGAGCTCAAGTTCCTCATCCTTGCTTAGTTCTCTTCCAATCTGCCTTTCCTTTGCAACCTTAACGTCTAGCAGGTCTATTCCTAGGAGGCTTTTAGCCATGCTTTTCAAAGCTTCAATTTTAGCCTCCTTAATTATGCTTGACTGTTCTAGGGGTTGGGTTGCCGTGCTTAGGAAGGGCTCGCATTCTTTGTAGCATTTGCGCATGTCCTCAATCATGTCTGGCGGCAGTACGCCTTTGTTTGTGCTGTAGCGGGCTTCTATGTCGCCCTTATGCCCCATAATAAACTGCAGGTACGGGTGGCTAATCTTGCCCTTAGACTCGGCTATGATCATGTTTGTGTCGCAGTAAGCTCTCAAAACATAGGGCCTCCAATTAAATCCAGCCCTTAAAATGGCTTCGCGAATATCCCTCGTCACTAAGGTTGTCCTCAAAAACCTGTTCTTTTTAACTCCTCTAGGGTCAAAGCCCAGAAGCGGAGAATCCTTACTCAATTCTTCGCCTTGTTTAACCCTTTCCTCCAGATACTCTTGAATGTAGGTTATTGTTTGCTGCGGAACAAAGGTGAAGTATTGATGTCTGGCCTTGCTTAATCCCCTTCTGACCACGAGCATGGCTGGAACTTTGGTGAACGTTATGCCTTCTTCGTTCACTTCGGCTTCTGGGAAATCGCCTAGCTTTATGCCATCTGTTCCCGTGTAGTTGCCTAGGCTTTGCGGCCTCAGCCCACTGAAGGCCATGAGGGCTATTGAAACCCTAGCCCTTGGAGTAGCCATACGGAGGATTCTGTCAAGCTCCTCCTTGCTTGGAACCCTTTCGTTGGCTATGGTTGGCGTTTCATGCTCACCCCTAACATTAACCTTAAGCCTAACATCCAAGCCGTTATAGCTGAACCAGGAGTGCAGCGTCTTCTTGAACCTTGCAATGTAGGAGCCCGCCTTACCCTCCCTCTCCAGCCTGCGGACAAAATCGGTGAAAGCATCCCTGAAAGCTTTAGTCTTTGCAGCCTTAAGCAATGCTTTTGGATCAGTCCCATTAAGCTCGCAGTAAAACCCAAGATTCCTAAAGTAAACAGTGGCTGTCAAATAAGACTTAGCCGCAAGATTATCAAACCAGCGCCGAACATCCGCATCCTCAAGCAAATAAGCGTACTTAGCCCTCAACCCTCATCAATTAAAGGAAAGAATGTTCCTTTATTTAAGGATTCGCTTAAAAAATTAAGTGGACCGGGCGGGATTTGAACCCGCGACCTCCCGAGTGCGAGTCGGGCGTTCATACCAGCTGAACTACCGGCCCCCGCCCCACCTGTTTTCTGGGTGAGATGAGAAGTTTATAGATTTAGGGCTTTCGATTAATGCCTTTTTGCTTCGCTAATGGTGGCTATAATTTTTCAACTTTTAGTTTTTCGCCTTCGCCGACTTTTTCGAGGATTTTTGGGTTTTCGATTATTTTTCCTATAACGTTTACTGGGCTGTAGGGTTTTATTATGTTTGGCGATGGGCTTGAGAGGGTTGGGCCGAAGAATAGGCATAGGGCTGGTCCTTGAGGCCAGTAGGCTACATCGCCATAATCAACTATGGCTTTTGCTTTTTCTAAGCCAACTTTAAAAGGCGCTTCGAAGTAAATTTCTTTGCCCCAGAATTCTGCACGTGCTTCAAAGGGCAAGGCCTTCATAAGGGCTTCGGCGGTTTTTGGGTTTTCGTCAAAACTTATTTCACATTGAATGGTTATTCCGGATTCAAATGAGATTTTTATCCGCTCCCTTTTGTCCATGGTTTACCCTTCGAAAACTCGTTCTTTTGTTATGTTTAAAAGGATTCGCATAGAGTTTTCCACGAGTTTTGTGCATACTTTCTCTCTTATTTGCTGTTCTTTGAATTTTTGCCTTCCATCCATTGTTGTTAGGTCACATTGGGTTAGGTCTCGGCAGTATATGCTTCCACAAATGCTTTCAAAAAGCTTGCATAGTTCTTGGCATTTAGCCATGCATTTCTCATAAGCCAATGTTTCGTCCAAATTGTTTCTGCCGTATATTAGACCTAAAGCCATCACCGCGCCCGTTAGTGCTCCGCAGAGGAAACCACTTCTACCTATTCCTCCAGCGAATCCTGTGGCGATTTTTGGTATTTGTTTGCATTTTATTCCTTGGGCTTCTGCGAAGGTCATGAGGATGGATTCTGAACACGCATAGCCTTCTTTAAATCTGGAGACCGCCTTTTCCACAATTTCGTCCTCTAAACTCTTCATATGGCTTGACCTTTGGATGCGCTAGAGGATTGCAATGTAGATTTTCTTTTCATCCAATGGATACTCGTGCCA
The DNA here is from genome assembly GCA_038882975.1 of Bathyarchaeia archaeon. Lineage (GTDB taxonomy): Archaea > Thermoproteota > Bathyarchaeia > Bathyarchaeales > Bathycorpusculaceae > JAGTQI01. The sequence continues at coordinate 26,034 of JAVZNE010000012.1, read as the reverse complement.
CTCCGCCCTAACTTCATCTCGGCTTTTGTGTAAGTGGACTGCTTTAGCCCTCACAAGTTCAGCCATCTCGCCCAAGTATGACTGTAGAAGCCTTATACCTTCTTCGTCTAATTCGGCAATGTGGACGCTGTTTAGTATGTCTGTTGGTATATAGCCCAGCTCCCTTCTTAGGGATTGCACTCTTCTAGCTATGTCGCGCATGAGACCCTCGCCCAGAAGAGCTTCATCCCTATAGATGTCTAGATATAAGCTTATTCCCTTTTCAGAGGCTTCAACCCACTTTCCCGCGTTGATTTCAGCCTTAACCTCTTCTGGAAGTCTTTCTACATATTCCACCTCTTTAACATTTGAAAGTTCTAAGAGAACCTCGTTTAGGCTTTGGAGGGCTCTGCGGGCTTTTTCCGGCGCCACAACCAACATTTTTCTTAGGGGCCATCTCCGCTTGAGTTTGGCTGATTGGCGTGCAGAATAAACCAGTGAAACACACTCCAGCATCATTTCAAACGCCTCCTCTAAGACTTTGTCGCGGAGCTTTTCGTCTGGCTCTGGCCATTTTTCAAAGTTGACGGATTCTGGCAGTGTTGGGTCTAGGCGTCTGTAGATTTTCTGGTATAGGGCTTCACATAGGAATGGCGTGATGGGGTTGAAGAGAGCTAAAACCGTTTTTAGCACATGCCATAAGGTTGCATATATGGCTAGTCGGCGATTAAGGGTTTCAGGGTCATCTGTCCAAAGTTCTCTTCTTATCATTGGCACGTATAGGCGGCTTATTGTTTCGACAACGAAATCTTCAAGTTCTGCGAGTGCGAGGTTAAACTCGCATTTTCCAAGCCTCGCCGTATAATCGCCTATTGCCTTCTGAAGCTTTGATAGAAGCCATAGGTCTGGCTTTTTAAGCAGCCCACTGTTTCTTGCCCATTCAAGTGTATGCCTTTGTGGGTTGAAGTCGTCGTATTCGGCGTTTTGTATGAAAAACCTGTTCAAGTGGTATAGGGTTGCCAGCACTTGGTATGGTCGGCGGTTCATCTCGTTTATGTCGAAGTTCATAAACTCTATGGGAGAGCATTTTCGCAGCAGGTAGAACCGGCAGACGTCGGCTGAAGCCTTTTCCAATAGTTTGTTCACCTCGATTATGTTGCCTAGGCTTTTGCTCATTTTCCTGCCCTTAGCGTCTTGAGTTAAGCCTTGGAAAAGGAAAGCCTTGTAGGGAGCTTCAGCCATCCCCGTCAATATTACATGTTCCAGAAGAAGCGAGTTAGCCCATCCCCTTGTTTGGTCTATGCCTTCTGTTAGGAAGTCTACCGGCACAAATTTGGCGAATTCCTCATCTGTGAATCTTGCGTATGGTGAGGCTCCACTATTGTGCCAAGTGTCCAGGACGAAGGGTTCACGATGCATTGTGCCTCCACATTTTTCACATTTTAGTTTTATGCGGTCTATCCATGGCTTGTGGAGCTCAAAGTTTGGCGGGGGCTTTTCTAGGGCTTTTTCAATAAGCTCTTTTTTGCTGGCCACTAGTGTTTTTGTTCCGCATTTTTCGCAAACCCATATTGGTAATGGCGCGCCCCAGACGCGTTCTCTTGAGATGCACCATGGTTTACCCTCTTTCAAAAAGGATAGGAAGCGGTTCTTCGGGGCTTCGAAGAAGTATTCGACCTTCTCCGCTGCCTCCAAAACCTTGTCGTTTATCTTGTCCGTTCTTAGGAAGTATTCCCTTCTTGCCAGCCAAACCAGTTTGTGGTGGGAGCGCCAACAAGTTGGATACTCATGCCTCACCGTCTTAACCTCCACCAGCAAGCCTCTTTTGCGAAGTTCTTCAACAACCATGGCGTCTGCATCTCTTGCAAAAACTCCGCTGAAAGCTCCAGCCTCCTCGGTAAACTTAACTTCGTCGTCGAAGGGAGCAAAAACTGGGACGCCCCGCTTTTGTGCCGCCAAAAAGTCTTCTTCACCGTTTCCGGGCGAAAGGTGCACAACACCGGTTGCTGTGTTGACGTCAACAAAGTCTTCGCATACAACCCTATGCACGAGAGGATGCCCATCCAACTCCGCCTGTTTGGGAATCAAATCCTTAAACGGGTAATCGTACTTTACGCCTTCAAGGCTCTTACCCGAAACAGTTTCAGCTATTGTGTATTTTTCTATGCCAAGTTCTTGCATTACCGGTTCGACGCGTTGCCTCACCATAATCCACTTTTCACCGCCAACTTGCACTTTTGCGTATTCAGCATCAGGGTGGACTGCCAACATAAGGTCTGTAACCACTGTGAAGGGCATAGTCGTCCATATTAGGAAATATTCGTTTTGGCTATCTGCCACTTTAAACTTGAAGTAAAGCGACGGATCCTCAACCTCAACGTATGAGCCTTCATAGCCAACCTCGGCGCTGCTTAGACTTGTTTGGCATCCCGGACAGTAAGCCACCACATAATAGCCTTCCTCAAGCAAACCTTGCTCCCAAGCGCGTTTGAGGTACTGCCACTCGCGTTCTATGTAGCTGTCCAAGTATGTCCAGTAGGCTTTTTCCTGGTTTATGAATATGCCGAGTTTTCGGTCGGCTTCAACCCATTCTTTATGATAACGCATCACGGTTTTTTTGCACTCTTCTATGAAGCGTTCTTCGCCAACGCGCTCCAAGAGTTCGCGCTTGTTTTTTACGCCTAACAACTTTTCAACTTCCAGCTCCACGGGCAAGCCTTGACAGTCCCAACCCGCCCAGAAAGGAACAAAATAGCCCATCATTGTTTTCCATCTGAACCACAAGTCTTTCATTACACGTCCTCTGGCATGTCCCACGTGGGGTATGCCATTAAGTGTTGGCGGTCCCTCAACCCATCCGGAGAAGCCCACATTGTTTTTCTCGCGATATTCCATGAGCTTTTCTCTTATGCGGTTTTTCTCCCAGAACTCGCGGATTTCTCTTTCAATTTCAAGCGGGCGGTAGTCCATGCTCAACATTTTTTCAAAACTAGCTTGGAATTTGGCGGTCACCTTTCATCACAGCGCACCCGCAAACACAACAAAATAGCCCAAGCCAAATATAACCTTTTTGAATTACGCATTTCTAACGATCAAAAATTTGATACTCCTCTACATTTTTTAATTGTGGGAAAAGCCAATACGAGTAGCTCCCTCTATACTTTTCAACCAACACCATAACGAATAAATTGACAATATGATTACTGTGGCTTCTACGATTATTGCGGCTTGCCGGTTGTAGAAAGGATTTCCATTAGCAAAGGGGTATAGAACCCAAAGCATTTCACGATGAGTAAACATGTCTAGGAATATGTGGCTGAAACCTCCCAAGAGACTTAGCAGATAAATGTTTAACAGTGGATACTTCGCCTTAACGGGGTTAAATCCCACCCACTTGTAAACCGTCCATAACTTGTTTTCGAAAAGGCTTTCCGCTATGTAAACTCCAATGGTCACTAAGACGGGGTACAGGGCTAGCGCCAGTGTAAAGCCGTGCCAAACCCTATGGTCTAGGGGCTCGCCCAAGAAAATGTAGTATAAGGGTTCGAGGTCTATGAAGGTTGTTGAAATCGCCAATGCTAAAGGGTCGATGCGTCTTCTATCCTTAAAGTATAGGAAAAGCAGGGTTGTTGTGTGGAGGGGCGTGATTGGCATCTTAAGCCTTCTGCCGCTTTATACTGGTATCTTTTTCCCGTCGAAGTCGCGTTTCCAAAGCCCAAACTCGTCTTTAACCCTTCTAAGCTGTTCAGTATTGAATATTGGTCCGTCTCTGCAGACGCGGCATCTACCTATAACACAGCTTCCACATATGCCTATGGCACAGCGCATTAGGCGTTCTAGGCTTGCCTCCATATGAACACCACGCTTTTCACATTGGTCGAAGATTTTTCGAATCATTCGCTCTGGACCACAAGCGTAAACCGTGTCAAATTTTTCTCTAGCTAAAACCGCTTCGACAAGGTTTGAAGCCACACCCTTCACTCCGTAGCTCCCATCTTCTGTTGATGCCAGAAGGTTCGCCCCACCGCAAAGTTCCCTTAACTCTTTTAAGAACAGAAGCTCGCTTTTTGTCTTTGCACCAATAACCACTGTAATTCTTGCCTTTTTAGAAGATGCCAGCTTTTTGGCTAGAAATAACAGTGGCGCTATGCCTATTCCACCTCCAACCATGAGGATTCTGCCAATGCCCGGCGTGAAACTGTTTCCAAAAGGTCCACGTACACCTATTATGTCGCCCACCTTTTTGCTGTGCAGTGCTTGTGTTGCTTCGCCGACCCTTTTAACGGCTACGGAGACCAAGCCTTCCCTTTCGTTTGTGTCGAAAATGCTTAGGGGAATTTCGTCTACGCTGGGAATCCAAAGCATTAGAAACTGTCCGGGCTTGGCTTTTGCGCATAGTCTATCCTTAAAAGTGAAAGTTTTGACCGTCGGGCTTTCTGTTTTTACGCTTAGGAGACGTGGAGTTCTTAGCTTGTTAGCCCTTATGAGCCAAGCCAACAATTTCAGTCACACTCCTAAAGCCTTTCCTTTTCAGGTACGCCTTCACCCCTCTTGCTACCGCTCTGAAAACGTATGGTCCCTTTGTGGCTATGGCTGTCCCAATTTGGACGGCTGTGGCTCCAGCCAGCATGAACTCCACAGCGTCCTGCCAACCGGTTATTCCACCACATCCTATTATGGGCGCTTTAATTCCACGCTCATAAATTTCATAGACACATCTGACAGCCACTGGCTTTATTGCTGGTCCTGACAATCCGCCCTTTCGGTTGCTTAGAATAGGCTTTCCGGTTTCGACATTTATTGCCATGGCTTTTACCGTGTTTATGGCTGTTATGGCGTCTGCGCCAGCCCTAACAGCTGCCTCTGCGATTTCCCCAATATCTGTAACGTTTGGCGAAAGTTTGACAAAAACTGGTTTATCAACGGCGCCCTTAACTTTTCTGACAACCTCGGCTAAAACTTCCGGCTTCTGCCCTATTTCAGCGCCCGTCTCCTTGACGTGGGGACATGAAACGTTAAGCTCAACAGCATCAGCGCCAGCCTCCACAGCTTTCTCAGCAACTAGGGCATATTCCTCGGCTGAAAATCCATAAACACTCACTATCAAGGGCACTTCTAGAACAGCTTTTGCTTCTCGAATGTCTTTTGTGAATTCTTCTATCCCAGGGTTGGGAAGCCCCACAGCGTTTATTAAGCCACAATTGGTTTGGACAACTGTTGGGTTTGCATAGCCTTTTCTAGGCTTTAAACCAACAGACTTTGTCACAACAGCGGCGGCTCCGCCCTCAACAATGTGTTCAAGGGTTTGAGCCGAATACCCCAAAATTCCAGAAGCCAACATGGTTGGGTTTTTGAGGCATAAGCCAGCCAAATTCACCCTTAAGTCTCCATTTTCCACCAGATTTTCACCGCTTGCTTTTAAAGTGATTACACTTTAAAGAGATAAAGTTTAGTTTCAAACCGCAAAAGCCTAAAAGGGGATAGACAACCACTTAATGGCGAGGTGGATTGGCGATATGTCCGTTATTGAGGTTACAGTTAAAAGTCAAGAGGGAAAGTGCGCCTTCGGACATAAGGTGGGTGACAAAATAGTCTTCGACGGGAAATCCGTTAAGGGCGAGATATGCTACAGCGCATTAATGGTTTTGCTTCCTAAGGTTTTTGCCATGCGCTATGGCGTGGAGTTTCCATGGGCGAAAGATAAGGACGTCATCTACAATGCTTGCCCGGACCCGGAAAACCCCGTCGTCTTCGAAATCCGTCGCATCAAAAAGTGAGACGGATTTCCGCTTCAGAATCCTTTATCTATCCAAGCCCAATAGAATAGTATCTTGAACTCTGAGGTTGGATGATGAAGGCAACAATAATCCATTCGTTGTTTGGAGTTTTAGCCTTCGACGAGGGTAATAGGCTTGTAGCTCACTCGCTTTTCAGCAAAAAGCCAGATGAAACTGCAAAAACAATAGTTGAAATAGAGTCTGGAAAAGCCGTAAAAGAAGTTGCCGAACTCGTCAACCATTTGAAAGGTATGGGTTACGGCACCTTTGTTTTTGAAAATCCACTTTTGGCGGCGGATGTTAAGGAAAAATTTGGCGTCGAGGTTGAGATTTCGAGGGTTTCTGAGGCTGGCGAGCTGCTTCGCTCTAACATGGAAGGTTTCGCTCTGGAAACGGGCTTTGTTAAGGATTATGAAGAGTTTCGTGTTTGGACGCACAGCGTGACAATGGAGATTGCCAAGCTCCGTGTTAAGAGGGCTGTTGAGAAAAGGGACTTGATAATTGCTCAGGCTATTCAAACCCTTGACGACTTGGATAAGACAATAAACCTTTTCATGAGCCGTGTGCGGGAATGGTATGGCATTCATTTCCCAGAGCTTGACCGCCTACTGGAGAAGCATGAAACCTACGCCCGCCTTGTCGTCAACCTTGGGGTTAGGGAAAACTTCACAGCAGAAAGACTTGAGAAGGAAGGCTTGCCGAAATCGAAGGCTGAGCAGATAGCAAAGTCCGCCCAAGCTTCTATGGGGGCAGACTTGGCAGAAGTGGACCTAGCCCAAATCCAAGACTTGGGCAAGACGGTGCTAAACCTCTATGAGCTTAGGCAGGGGCTGGAAGACTACATAGACTCAGCCATGGAAGAAGTTGCCCCGAATATAAAAGCCTTAACTGGAGCGCTTCTCGGCGCCCGCCTTATCGCTTTGGCTGGCGGATTAACAAATTTGGCTAAGATGCCAGCCAGTACACTGCAGGTTCTCGGCGCTGAGAAGGCGCTGTTCCGCTCGCTTAAGACTGGAACTAAGCCGCCGAAGCATGGGATAATCTTTCAACACGCCTTTCTTCATGAGGCCAAAAAGTGGCAAAGGGGCAAGATAGCCCGTGCTTTAGCTGGCAAGCTTGCCATAGCCGCGAGAACCGACGCCTTCGGCGGAAGATACATAGGCGAAGAGCTGAAGGCTGACTTGGAAAAGCGGGTTGAGGAAATTCGCCAAAAATACGCTGAACCTCCAAAATTGCCAGAGAAAAAGCCTAAAGCCAAAGAGAAAAAGTGGAGAAAGGGCAAGCATGCACGTTAAACCACATCCCCAATTCCCCCAAATATTCGTAGCCACCCTGGAGGATGGAAGCCAAAAACTTGCAACACGAAATCTCGCGCCAGGAAGAACGGTTTACGGCGAGAAGCTTGTACGCTTTGAAGGCGTCGAATACCGCCTCTGGGACCCTTACAGAAGCAAGCTCGCGGCAGCCATTCTAAAGGAAATAAAGACTGTTCCAATAAAGCCGAACCACCAAGTGCTCTATTTGGGCGCGGCTTCTGGCACAACAGCCAGCCACGTCTCCGACATAGTAGGAGAGAAGGGCTACGTGTACTGTGTTGAGTTTGCAGCAAGAGCCATAAGGGAGCTGGTTAACAACGTTTGCGCCCACAGAGTTAACATGATGCCCATACTTGAGGACGCCCGCTTTCCAGAAAAATATGCTATTTTCATCCGCGGCAAAGTGGACGATATATACTGCGACATAGCCCAACCTGAACAAGCAAAAATTTTGGCTGATAACGCCGATCTTTTCCTAAAAAAGCCGGGATGGATAATGCTCGCCGTCAAAGCCCAAAGCATAGACGTCACAAAGGAGCCTTCTGAAATCTACAAACGGGAAGTTCGTGTCCTTGAAGAAAGAGGCTTTAACATAGAGGATGTTGTTCACTTGGAGCCCTACGACAAGGCTCACGCCATGATAGTGGCTAAAAAATAAAGTGAAAGCAAAGGCACATATCCTTTATATTTCAGAGCGACGTGAATTCTTTTGTGAGTAGCCGATGACTTATAGGGAGATGGGGAAGGTTAAGGCTGCAGAATCCATACTGAGGGAGGGTGGCTTCACCGTCTCCCAGAGGTGCTGTTCAAGACCAAGCTGCTTCGACATAGCAGCAAGGAAGGAAGAATCCCTAATTTTCATTAAAGTTCAGCCGGATATTGGATGCGTTTCCCCATATGACTCCCTAGAGTTGAGGATAATTTCAGAACACATCTCAGCGGCATCGCTTTTCATCAGCGAGAAAACCCGTGAAAAACCCTTGGAAGACGACACGGTTTATTCACGATACAATGTTTTAGCCATAACGCCAAAAACTTTTGAAAACATTGTCTTAAGGGGAATTTACCCCCTTATTCAAGCTGGTCCCGGCGGCTACTATGTGGAAATCGACGGGGAAGCCATCAAAAGACGAAGACAAGAGTTGGGATTATCCATCGGCGAAGTGGCGGAGGAAATAGGAATTTCGAGAAGGACGCTTTATGGTTATGAACGGGGCATGGCAAAGGCCTCAGTGACGGTGGCTTATAATCTGCTCTGCACGTTGGGGATTCCAGTTGCAAAACCAGTCAACATTTTTGAGGCTCATAAAAGCCAGCGGAAAACCTTTATGGCTAGAGCAAGGCGCATAATAACCAGAAACAAACTTCTCCAGAGAATTTTCAGGAAGCTTGCAGGCTACAACATAGTAGCCGTTAGAAAGGCGCCCTTCGACTTTGTCATAACAGTCCCGGAGGAGAACATGAAAATTATTGGCGGAGTTGCAAACGGCAAGGAGGAAACATTAAACCGCAGAGTTGAGGAAATCCTAAGCCTAAGCAAGGTTGTTCAAGCTCACCCAGTCCTCGTGACAGACGGGCAGAAGCCTCGACTAGATGAGGATATTTCATGCATCAAGAGCGAAGAAATATCGAAAATTAAGAGCCCAGAAGATTTGTGTAAGCTCTAGCCAAGTCTTGTCTGCTGTGCGTCGTTTTCCCGCTTAATCTTCTTCGCTGGTTTCCAGCTTTTCCTCACAAAATCAGGGTACCCCTTAAAGCTTTCCAGGCATCGGCGGAGAAAATCCAAAGTTTTCGGGTCTGTTGGGTAGCCGCATCCGAAGTCGCCATATTTGGCCTTTAACTCAGCTATTTCACGGTCTCTTTCAACTTTGGCTACTATTGAGGCGGCTGAAACAACCGGATATTTGCGGTCAGCCTTATGCTCAGAGACTATCTCAACCTTGAAGGGTAGATACTCCAAAATCTGTTGTTTAAAGCGTTCTTCCAAAACGTCTGAGGCGTCCACATAGGCGATGTCGGGCTTAAGAAGCTCTATGACTTTCGCCATCGCTTGCGCCTCCAACCTATTAAGCCTATAGAGCTTTCTGCCCCTTTCTACGACTTTGTCAATTTCTGATGGCGAAAGCTTCACAACGGCATGCTTTTTGGCTACACGCTTAATTTCAACTGCGAGCATTTCTCTTCTGCTGGGCGAAAGGAGCTTTGAGTCTTTAACGCCTAGCTGGACGAGTCTTTGGATGTCTCCATCATCTATTAGGATTCCAGCGATTACCAATGGCCCTATGACAGAGCCGCGTCCAGCATCATCGACACCAGCAACCAACATTGGAGGATTCCTTCAAATCGCTAATAGGTCAATATGGGTTTGGGATGGTTAAAACTTTAGCGTTTCAGCGCTTTAAGGAATTCTTCGGCTTCCTGTACAACTGCCTTATGCAGTTCATCTCTATTTCCAAAGGTGACATTGAATATTTCAGCGTCTTTCCAAGTCTTTACGGCGTCTATTAGTTTGTCGCGGGCTTTCCAGTGGACAACAGCTATGACAAGTTTGCCGCTTTCAAAAGCCTTTGTAACTGCCTGTCTAAAATTTTCTGAGAAAAGCTCCATGGGACCTATCTCGTCTATGGCTATGACGTCACGTTCCCTAATAGCCCTTAAAATTGCCTCAACACCCACACTGTCCAAGTCTTCCAAGTTTACTCGGTATTTGCCCACTTGTGGGCCTGTTTTTTGGTTTACGTGGGCAAGCCATCCACGCCTGCTGTTGTCAGCCAAGTCTAGAATTTCAAAGCCAACACGTGTTCCACATGAGCGGACCTCGCGGCTCACCATCCCGCCGACGCTGTAGCCCCTAGCCCTTAAAGCATCAACAACCTTGAGCAAAAGTGTTGTCTTTCCTATGCCTGGACTGCCTGTTATCAGTAGAACCCGTTTAGGCAATTTGTCAACCCTTTTATGATAGCTGCGTTAGGATTGCAGACATTCCGCTTGCCGCAAGCGTGAGCAGCTCAAAGGTTTTATAGGCCTCAATCATGCTCTGCGCTGTATACTCTATTGTTAAGCCGTCAACTCTTTTGGCGGTTGGCAAGAGCTCAGCGACGTCTGCAAAGTGGCTTACAAGGAAGGTTACCCGCATGTTAACTGGTTTTTTGGTGGTTAGCAGCTTGCCAGAGGCTCCGGGCCTAAAGTTTGATGCTCTTTTTGCGGCTTCCCTCAGCTCTTTTTCAATTTTTGCCATACTTGGGCTTTTGGCTGAAACTCTGCTCAAAGAGTCTTTTAGGATGACCGCTTCAATCCATGGAGCAAACTTCCTAACGTCATCCCTTATAAGCTGGGCTTCGCCGGCAACCATTATTACTGGGACAAGTAGTTCTCCGGCAACATAGGCATTCAGAAGGAACTCGCTTACTTCGACGCCGTTAACCTCAACCTTCCGTATGCTCCCGCCGCTGTACGTGTGGTCAAAGGAAGATTTCGCCGTTCCAAACTTGGCATGGTATCCCAGAAAGACAGCGGCTTCACATCCTTCAATGCCGGCAACCATGCTTAGTGGGCGGGGGAAACCCCTAACAATCTCCATATATTCTGGCAAGTCTTCCACGTGGAGGTTAACCATTGGACCATGGCTGTCCGCGACAACAATTTCTTCAAAGCCGTTTTTGTGCAGTTCATCGGCGACTATAAGCGTTACCTTTGTGGCGATTTTCCTAGCCTCCTCATACAATGCGCCTTTTAAGCCCAGGTGGCTTGGCGTGACAATGTAGGGCATGCCTTCCAAATCAACAGATATAAACGCCTTCATTTAACTTCACCTTTTGCCGTTTATATCATCATAACATCTATTTACAGCTAAAATATTTTGGGGCTATATAAGACCAGAAGTCTAATATGGGCTGTTAGGTTTATCAAATTGAGAAATGAGCTGTGAAAAGCCGAAAATAGATTTTCCAACAGAAATCATCCAAGAAGGCGAGGTTAAGGCGCTTGTGCCAAAGCTTTCAGCCTTTATTGAAAAGCCGGGCGAATATGCACCTTCAAAGGCTCCAGTCTTCTATAATCCGGTAATGGAGTTAAACAGGGATTTCGCTGTTCTGGCAGTTCAAACATACCAAAGGATGGTGAAACGTGAAATCTCCATATGTGAGCCGCTGGCTGGCTGTGGCATTAGGGGCATAAGGTTCGCGAAGGAAGTGAAAGGTGTCAAAAAAGTCATGATTAACGACATTAACGAGAAGGCTTACCAGCTTGCAAAATACAACATTCAAATGAACAATTTGGAAAAGCATGTGGTTGTTAAAAACGAGGACGCCAACCTTTTGCTAGCCCGCCATGGCGCGCCGAAAAAACGCTTCGACGTCATAGACATAGACCCCTTCGGCTCCCCCGTGCCTTTCCTTGATTCTGCCATACGCGCCCTCAGAGACGGCGGTTTACTCGCTTTGACAGCCACTGACATGGCACCCTTATGCGGAGTACACCCAAAAGCTTGTATACGAAAGTATGGCGGTAAACCCCTCAGAACGGAGTACTGCCACGAAGTGGCTGTTAGGCTATTAATAGGCTGCTTAGCAACAACAGCCGCAAAACATGAGATGGGCATAAAAGTGCTCTTCAGCCACAGCACAAACCATTACATACGCGTTTATGCAGTTCTGCTGCACGGCGCAAAAAATGCAGACAAAAGCCTCCAAAACATGGGATACATCCTCCACTGTTTCAACTGCCTCCACAGAGAAACCTCAAAAAACCCTTTCGCTGAAGGCTTCAGCCTAAAATGTCCAGAATGCGGCTCAAAAATGGATTATGCTGGGCCGCTATGGCTTGAAAAAATTGCAGACAAAAATTTCTGCATCTTGATGGAAGAGACTGCTGAAGAATCCAAATTGAAAAGTAGAGTTTGGAAGATTTTATGCCTAGTGGATAGCGAATGCGAAGCCCCAATTACATATTACGTTTTGGACAAGATTTGCGATAAACTTGGTTTATTAGTCCCGTCGACTAACAATGTTCTTAAGGCGATGGCGGAAAGAGGTTTTACTTTTTCAAAGACGCATTTTAACCCCAAAGGGATAAGGAGTAACATGTCATTAAAAGAGTTAAAAGAACTGCTGTCACATCTAATATGTGACAAATTTTAAATAACATAAAAGAGACAAGTGAGTGATTTAGGTGACGCGAATGAAAAAGAAAATCGTTGTAATAATAGCATTAATTTCTCTGCTGGCACAATGTATTTCATTGGTGCATGCACAAAAATCAATAACCGCATGGACCGATAAGCCAATCTATAATCCAGGGGAATCCGGGACTCTTTACATAGCATTTAATAATACCAGAGGTGGTGCGGTGACTGTCAAAAAAATAGTTGTATTCTTCGAAGAGTGGAGAGCCTTTAAGAATGGTAAATGGGAAGGAAATAAAACCTTAGAGATAAATAAGGCTCTAGCAAGCGGAGAGGTGTACTCCATTAACACAGATTTCAAAGTTCCAACTGATGGAAGAGCCATCGATACAACAGTTGAAATAGAGGTCCATACCGAGGAGGTTGGAGTCATAGACCCACAGGGACCAGAAGCCATCATATATGTTTCCCAAACTCCGCCATATATGGCTCAAATGCTAAGTCTCATCACGATACATGTTGTCCTCATGATTGTTTGCACCATTATCATTGCGGCGGTCATATTCTTGTCGGTTCGAAGACCCAGAGCGATATGGGTTGAGGAAGAAGAGAAAGAAAAATCTGAACAGCCTTAAATCTCCCCCCATTTTTCCATTTAATTTTTAAGCACGAACCCTATCTTTAACTAACAGCAGAATATAAGTAGGAAAAGTTGGAGGTGCGTAAAGCTCGGAAAGGTTTTAGTTACATCGGCTTGGCCTTACATAAATGTGACGCCGCACATTGGCAACTTGGTGGGTTCAGTTCTTTCAGCGGATGTTGTAGCCCGCTATTATAGGCTTAAGGGCGAAGATGTTGTCATGGTAAGCGGTTCTGACGAGCATGGAACCCCAATTGAGGTTGAAGCCATAAGGCTCGGCGTTCAACCAAAAGAGTTAACGGATAAAAACCACGTGAGGGTTGTGGAGCTTTTCAAGAGGTGGGGGATATCCTTTGACAATTACACGCGAACCGAAAGCCCGGTGCACAAGGAGTTTGTCCAACAGCATTTGATGAAGATTTACAGGAACGGCTACATATTCACCAAGGAGACTGAAATGCTCTACTGCGAGAAGTGCAAACGCTTTCTTCCAGACCGCTTTGTTGAAGGAAAATGCCCATACTGCGGACATGAACCAGCCCGAGGAGACCAGTGCGACAATTGTGGAAGACTTCTTGAGCCAACAACGCTTATAGAGCCGTACTGCGTAATCTGCAGGGGCAAGCCCATCATTAAGACCACAAAGCATTGGTATTTTGACCTTGGAAGGTTTTCGGAAAAACTAGCCAAATACATAAGCGAAAATAGGCAATTGCCCACAAACGCCAAAAACTTCAGCCTAAACCTAATAAGGGAAGGATTAAAGCCTAGAGCCGTTACAAGGGATGTAGGCTGGGGTATTCCAGCACCATTTCCAGAAGCCGAAGGAAAAACCATTTACGTTTGGGTTGAAGCCGTCCTGGGCTATGTTTCAGCAACAATAGAATATTTTAGAAACCGCGGAGAACCCGAAGGTTGGAAAGTCTACTGGTTTGACAAAGACGCAAAAACCCTCTACTTTATTGGGAAGGACAATATTCCCTTTCACACAATAATTTTGCCAGCACTGCTAATGGCTTCCCATGAAAACTATAATTTGCCATGGAACGTTTCCGCCACAGAATTCCTTCAGTTCAAGGGTGAAAAAGCCTCAAAAAGCTTGAGGATAGGAATATGGATTGACGAAGCCCTAGAGCTCTTCCCACCGGATTATTGGCGTTACTTCCTAATAGCTACAAGACCAGAAACGAAAGATTCAAACTTCTCGTGGGAAATCTTCGTGGAAAAAATAAACGCGGATTTAAACGATACTTTTGGCAACTTCATTCATCGAACACTATCCTTCATAAACCGGCAGTTTAACAGCCAGGTTCCAGAACCCGCCAAGCTGGACGCAGACGACAATAAAGTTTTAGAAGCTTTGAAAGAGAAGGTTAGCGAAATTGCCGCTGATTTTGAGACTTGCCGACTCCAGTCAGCCGCAAACGGCGTTATAAGCATAAGCCGCCTTGGAAACCAGTATTTGAACGAAAAGGAGCCGTGGAACCTAATTAAAACCGACAGAGTCAAGGCTGCAACCGTGATTTATGTGGCTGCCCAGCTGGTTAAAGCGCTAGCCATAACATCAGCTCCAATAATTCCTTTCACTGCGGAGGAACTTTGGAAAACTCTCAATCTGCCTGGAAGCGTTCACAAGCAAAGGTGGGATGAAGCCCTAAAGCCCTTACCAGCAAGCCACAAAATAGCCGAGGCTAAGCCGCTTTTCCGCAAAGTAGAGGCTGACGAGAAAAAACTTGACGAAATGTTGGAGAAAGTTAGAAAGGCAATGGCGAAGTGAAAACCTCTGAAAGTCAAAATAGACATCCATGTGCACACATGCTACTCATATGACGGGTTAATAAAGCCAAAGGAGCTTGCCATTTATGCTAAAAGGGCTGGTTTAAACGGAATAGCCATAACCGACCACGACAGAGTGGACGGAGCTTTAAAACTGGCAAAAAAAGTGGCGGACTTGCTAGTTATACCGGGCATAGAAGTCTCCAGCTTGGAAGGGCACATAATTGGGCTGAACATCCACGAGATTGTGCCCAAAAACCTAACAGCAGAAGAAACCATAGACAGAATTCATAGCCTAGGCGGGTTGGCTATTGCATGTCACCCGAAAACCTTTTTCAAGGCAAGTTTTGGGAGAAAAGCGAGCAAGAATTTTGATGCTGTGGAGGTTTTGAATGCATCAGCCTTCCCATTCAAGCGTTCCACGAGGCAAGCGTTAGAAATGGCTAAAAACCTTGGGGTTCCACAAGTTGGTGGCAGTGACGCCCACTATGCCCCAGAAATAGGTTCAGCATATACGCTGGTGGACGCCGAACTCAACTGTGAGGCGGTTATTAAAGCCATAAGAATGGGACTATGCAAACCAGTGGGCAAAGCCATACCGTTGGGGACAAGGCTGAAAAGGGAAATTCAAGCCTTTAAAGCGAAATATTTTAGGAAAAATAGCGGTTCATGTTCCAACAATGAGGGGTTCTGTTAACCTCTTTAAAGTTGCAATGGCTGAAAGAGCCGCCAAAAAACTTGTTTTCGGATTTTCAGCAGAGGGCACATTTTCCACGTGAACCCGCAGCTCGCCAAACTCGCCCCTAACCTCAATTTCATGGATGTTCCGGTTTATGGTTGGGTCAGCCACCACCCGCACAACAGTTTTTTCAGCGCCTATACCAGCCAAGCTAAGGGTCGCCGCCACATTAACATTAGCTGGGAAAAGCTTACACGCCTCCAAAGCCGAACCCTCATAAATCAGCGTTGGCTTTTCAACCCTCCCGCCAGTCTTCCTCATGAAATATGGGTTGTCCACTAAGCCTTCAATGGGCTTTCTCGTTGTTAAGGTGACGCTTTCAATTTTGCCCATCGTGGAGGCTTTCACACAGTCCAGTCCAGCTATTGCACCTGATGGAATGTAAACCCTCCTTTCGCTTTCTTTAGCGACTCGGCTTATCTCGCTAAGCAGATCGGAATCAACTAGGGCGCCCACGCTCATGATCATGAGGTCTTTTCCAGCCTTCAACGCTTCAACAGCATAGGCTTTAACAGCCTCTTGAGAAGCAGCCTCTATAACAAGCCTAACACCCTCACACTCCAGAAGCTCCTCAAAGTTTTTAACGACTTTAGGCTTGTTTTTCAGTTTCTGCGCTAAATTTTTAGCTCTCCCAAAATTTCTGTCAAAAACCATAACTAGGCATGTGTCTCCGGCCTGCCCCCTATCTATGGCTTGCGCTAGCATTGTCCCAATGGCGCCACATCCAATAAGCCCTACACCTAGCGGCATTTCACCCTTAACCTTCTTACGTTTGCCTAGTGAATGCTGGAGATTTTCCTACATAAACCATTTGCCCAAGAAAAGCCTAAATTATTATGAAAATCTTTCCTATAAAGAAAATTATTTCGATTGTATGTTACTCACGATATGTGATACAAAATCTCTATGATATCAGGCTATTGTGTGACTTACCTTCTCTGTAGAATTTTGGACTTCATATTTTGGTTAGGGTGTATGGTTGATTGTTGGTCTGTATTCTGATTTCATAAATTTAATTTCCAACAGCACAAAGTCAGATTTTGAGGTAGCTATAGACGAACATACATGGACAATGACAGATGATTAAACATGCTTTATTAAAAGGAGGATGAAAGATGAAAAGATTTGCTTCAATTTTGATATCGGCTCTTTTAATGATTAATGCGTTAACAATAATTGGGTTTTATGTTAAGCCTTCTGAGGCGTGGACCGGTGGAACAATTTATATAAAAGCTGATGGAAGCATATACCCGCCAAACGCACCGATACAAACTTCAGACAATGTAACATACATGTTGACTGACAATATTACGATTAATTATGACGGGATAATCATACAAAAAGACAACATTATCCTTGATGGAGCAGGATACACTATTAAAGGCTCAAAAATATACCCGTATAAAGGAATATATCTGTCCGGTCGAGTGAACGTGACAGTTAGAAACATTAAATTTACATCTTTTTATTACGGAATTTATCTCTACACTTCCTCAAATAACAACATAGTTAGATGTGACATAACGGACAGCTATGATGGCATAGACCTTCTTTACTATTCGGGCAACAATCATATTGAAGGAAACAAAATAACCAACATTGTGGAAAGAGGCATAAGCATTGACCGCTCCTCAAACAATGTCATTTCCAATAATGACATAGTAAAAGGTCGATACGGGATCTATATTGGCAGTTTTTCCTCAAACAACTTTGTATATCATAACAATTTCGTAAACAATACCTACCAAGCCATTTCTGAATCGTCAAATATTTGGGACAACGGCTACCCAAGCGGCGGAAACTTTTGGAGCAATTATAACGGTGTTGACGCAAACCAGGACGGAATAGGTGACATACCATATGTCATTAATGTGGACAACAAAGACAATTATCCTCTAATGCACCCTTATGGCTCCATAATTAATCTTAACACAAATCTGGTTTACCTAACTATACAATCTGCAATAGACGCCCCAGAAACATTGGATGGACATGCAATCCTCGTTAAAGCAGGAACCTATTACGAAAACATAGAAGTAAACAAGTCTCTAACACTTATTGGAGAAAGCACTTATACCATAATTGATGGCAACCAGGTCGGAGAGGTCGTATCCATAAGTGCAAACAACGTAACAATAACAGGCTTCACTATAAGAAACAGCTCTGACTGGGGTAGTGGAATATGGCTGGGCTGGGTAAGCTACTGCAACATCACAAAAAACAACATAGCGAACAACAGAATTGGCATCAAGATATTCCTCTCTAATAATAACTGTATCATGGAGAACACCATAACGAATAACGGTGAGGGCATCTATCTCACATCTGCCTCTGATAATAATTTTATTCATGGAAACTATATAGCAAGCAACGAATATGGCATCTATCTTGACATGTCCTCAAGCAACATCATTTACCATAACAATTTCATAAATAACACCCAACAAGCTGACATGTCCCCTGGAGAAGCCAACAATTGGGATAATGGTTATCCTTCTGGCGGCAACTATTGGAGCGATTATGAGGAAAGGTATCCGAATGCTGAGGAGCTTTATGGTTCCGGCTTATGGGATACACCATACATTATTGATGAATACAATCAGGACCGTTATCCTCTAATGTATCCTTACGGCACTTTAACTTTCAAACTAACCATAACCACGACAGCCGGTGGAACAACTATCCCTTCACCGGGAGTACATACCTATGCCAATGGAGCAAGAGTTGAAGTAACAGCGGTCCCAAACATTAATTATACTTTTTCTTACTGGGAACTTGACTGCTCATACGCAGGCTCCAGCAGCCTCATCGAAGTTTCAATGACCTCTAACCATACACTGCACGCAGTCTTCACACCAATCCCACCCTACTACAACCTAACAATATCAACAACTCCTGGGGGAACAACAAATCCAGCACCTGGCACATATACTTATGTCAACGGCGCCACCATTACTATAACTGCAATTCCAGAAGAAAACTATGTTTTCGGCTATTGGCTTCTTGACGGAATTAACATTGGTTCACAAAACCCAATAGAAGTTCTAATGACAGCAAACCACGCACTGCAAGCAGTATTCCAACAAGTTTTCCATCTAACAATAACCTCTACAACCGAAGGAACAACAAATCCAGCACCGGGAACTTACACTTATACTTTAGGAGTACAACTAAACGTAACTGCAATCCCAAACACGGGCTATGCATTTGCTTACTGGCTTCTTGATGGTAACAAAAGAACAGAAAATCCAATAACAATCTTAATGGATTCAAACCACATATTAGAGGCACACTTTGTTGATAACATTAAGCCTGAAATAAGCGAGCCTTCACAGACCCCGCCTCCAGAAAACGTCCCACTAAACCAAGAAGTAACGGTCACCGTAACCGTAACAGATTATGGTTCAGGTGTGAAAAATGTAACCCTATGGTATAGCATAAACAACGGAACAACATGGACAACCCTAAACATGACAGAAATAGCACCCAACACTTTCCAAGTAACTATACCAGGCTATGGAAACTGCACATGGGTAACATACAAAATAATTGCCTATGACAAAGCAGGAAACATGGCGGTCAATGACAATAACGGCTACTATTATCAATACTACGTGATATCCGAATACCCGTCAACCATAATCATTGCGCTGTTCATAACATCAACCCTAATAGCCACAGCATTCGGTAAAAGAAGACTGAAACCAAACCAAAAATATCTTAATTTTGCCTTCAAATTCTAATAACAATCTTATGTAGTGTTCATAACAGAAAATTATTTCTGGTAAAATGAAGTGTTTGTTGAGAAGTTATGAATAGTCCTGTTCCATTTGATACAAATCTAGTTTTATGCTAAGTGGCTTTTCGGGTTCAGCATATGGCTCTAGGTTGAAGAGTTGTGGCGCTATTGCTCCAAGTCCGCTTGGGATATATAGCGAATTCACTCCAGTCAATACTAGGGTTACTTTTAGTTTTCCTTCCATTTCTGGGTTGACTCTTGCTCCCCAAATGACTAGTGCGTCGTTGTCCATCATTTCTGTTACTATTTCTCCGACGCGGTTTGCCTCCTCAATTGTCATTTGGGCATCTCCTGAAACATGGATTAGGGCGCCTTTTGCGCCGGCATAGTCCACATCCAAAAGTGGGTTTCGCAAGGCGTTTCGCACGGCTTCCTCGGCGCGGTTGGGCGCGTCTGATTCGCCAACGCCTATGACGGCTAGTCCGCCCCTCTTAACAATGGTTTTGAAGTCTGCAAAGTCTAGGTTGATTAGGCTTGGAGCCGAAATGGTTTCCACAATGCCCTTAATCATGTTTGCCAAAACTTGGTCTGCAACTTTAAAAGCCTCATTTATTGGAAGGTTGGGTGCCAAGTGAATTAGCTTGTTGTTGTCAATTACAACTACTGTGTCGCAGTGTTTTCGCATCTCTGTTAGGGCTTGGGCTGCATATTCTATGCGTCCCTTCTCGATTCGGAAAGGCGTCGTTACAACTCCAACGGTTAGGGCGCCCTTATTCTTGGCTATTTCGGCTATAACTGGCGCTGCACCCGTTCCTGTTCCGCCGCCTAAGCCAGCCGTTATAAAGACTATGTCCGCTCCATTCAACAACTCTTCAATCCGTTTCCTCGACTCTTCGATGGCGGCTCTCCCAAGCTGCGGGTCTCCGCCAACCCCCAAGCCCTTTGTGAGCCTTTCACCTATCAAGATTTTCCTATGAGCCTTTGAAATGTTCAGGTGGAGGGCATCTGTGTTTATGGCTATGCATTCTGCTCCAACAACACCCATCTCCATGAGCCTCGTGACAGTGTTGTTTCCAGCCCCGCCCACACCGAGAACCAGCATTCTACAGAAGCTTGGCGGGCGAATCTCCTCTGGAAAGGCATTCTGCCAAGAATATTTGAAGGTCTGCTGCTGGCTGGTTGACTGCATCTAACCAACCCTCTTCCTGCGCCAAACCTCATTGTTAATCAAGTCACGGATAGCTACACGGATTGCCTCAGCCCTATTTGGATAAAACCTCTCATTCACGAGTTGGTCCAGCGCCTCAATATACGGTTCGGGAAGATAGAGTGTGATTAACTTCATTTTAATTCCCCCTCCGATGAGCGAGAAAAAACGAGTTTTGAGGCTATACTTTTACATGTTATGAGATAAATATGTTTTAAATATGCTCGTTCAATTACTTATAAGATTTATGCCATACGCGTTTCAGAAACATGTAAATTCGCATCCAAGCGAACCTCTAGGTTTTTATTCCTTGTTAAAGCATTTTACGTATTGCCATGGAAGCCACGCGGGTATTCCTTAAAAGCTTTGGGTGTTCAACAAATTTGGCTGACGGTGAAGTTATGGCCGGTTGCCTAGCGAAGGCTGGGTTTAAACTTGTTGACAGTGTTGCAGATGCTGACATTGTCATTTACAACACTTGTGCTGTTAAAGGTCCGACGGAAAACCGCATGGTAGATATCTTAAAAAAGGTTCCTAAAGGGAAGAAGCTTCTCGTTGTTGGGTGTCTGCCCCTAATCAACTTTGATAGGCTATGCCGCGAAGTGCATTTTGACGGTGTTGCTGGTCCAGCCTTAGGCGATAAAATAGTCAAGATAGTTAATGATGTTTTGGTGGGCGAGAAGGTTGTAGCTTTGGAGAATGCGGATAAGGCTAAACCCAGCTTAAGCCTCCCAAGAGTTCGCATAAACCCAGTTGTGGGCATAATCCCTATAGGCTATGGCTGTTTGGGTTCATGTGCCTATTGTTGCGTTATCTTTGCCAGGGGACATCTAAGAAGCTACAGCATAGAGGAAATTGTAGAGCGGGTTAAAGCCGACTTGGCTGATGGTGTGCGGGAGTTTTGGCTCACCTCGCAGGACACTGCCTGCTATGGAAGGGATTTGGGTACAAACCTGGCTGAACTTATTGATGCGATATGCGCTGTCGATGGAGAATTCAAAGTGCGGGTTGGAATGATGACCCCAAATATGGCGCTAGACATCCTAGAAAACCTAATTAAAGCCTATAGAGACGAGAAGATCTTCAAGTTTCTCCACCTGCCAGTCCAAAGCGGAGACGACCATGTCCTAGAAAAGATGCGACGCTTTTACATAGCCGCCGACTTTAAGGAGGTTGTAAATGCTTTTAGGACAGCCTTTCCAAAAATAACGTTAGCCACAGACGTTATCTGCGGCTTCCCAGGCGAGGATGAAAAAGCCTTTGAAAAAACCATGCAATTGATAGAGGATGTCAAGCCCGACATAGTTAACATATCAAAGTTTTTTGCTAGACCAAGAACTCAAGCTGCAGCCATGCAAGACACTGTTTCATTCCCAGAAATCAAGCGAAGAAGCGCCACGCTTAGCAATTTAGCTTCAAAAATTGCTCTTGAAAGGAATCGCGAATGGGTTGGCTGGGAAGGCGAAATCCTCATAGATGAAGCTGGCAAGGTTTCTGGTTCATGGATAGGTAGAAACTTCGCCTACAAACCAATAGTTGTGAAAAGCGAGGAGAATTTGCTGGGCAAAGTTATGCATGTTAAAATTTATGATGCTCTTCCGACGCATCTTGAAGGTGTATTATTAGATTGAAAAATATTTTTGTAATTTTTACAAGAAAACGGTAAGAAAATTGATCGTTTTTGCTCTTCCTCACCGTTAATTCAGCTGAAAACTTATATACACCTCTGTTTAATGCGTTAAGGAATCGAAATGCAGCCCAAAACCGTAGACAATTATTTCACCTACCCTGACAGGAGACCTCCAAAATCGAAAGATAATGGGGAAATAGACGAAATTCTCAGTCGAAACATACAGTTGCCCTACGTCCATGTGGCGGATGTCTGCGGCGCAAAAATAGAATTGCGCACCAATTCATGGCATGTTAGCCGATGGTGGCGGTTGAATTGGCACCTCTGCAATTCAAAACCGGATGGAACAGTTTACGTTATTAACGGTGTTGAGGGATATGAGCCCCACCTGTTTTACGACCTTGAAAAGCGAAGGGTGCTGATAATTAACTCTGAATATTATGGTTCTGCAAAATCCAACGGCGCACTAGGTCTTGCTAATTTAATCCTAAAGGAAAGGGGCAAGTTCCCCCTTCACGCGGCAGCTGTTGGCTTTGAAAGGGAAGGTAAATCCTATTGTGTAGCCATAATTGCCCCAACTGGGACAGGGAAGACAACACAATTTCACGAGCTTTTGTACAATGTTAGAACCAGCAAGGTGATTGGCGACGATTACCTCTTCGCAAGCTTCGACGAAAAAAGGAGAGAGGTAATTGTGGAGCAGCCTGAAAAACAGCTTTACATGAGGACTGAGATAGCGGAGAGACACCCAACTTTCATCAAGGCTTTTGACGGCTTACCACTGGAAAACGTTGTCGTTAGGAAGGAGGATTGCCGACAAAAAAGCGACGACGTCAAAAAGATGGGTCCCTGCTATCGGCTTGTCTATGAGGGCGGAAAAAAGTGCGTTTTTGATGAGGGCTTTGACAGGTGCTACTGGTCTTATGGAAACTCTAGGGTCATGTTCCCCCGGGAAAGGTTCACCATGCTGGTTGCAGACGAGAAAGGCGACGTGCACGAAGTTTTTAAAGGAAAAGAAGGCGTTGCTGACAAGGCAGTCTTGAAGTATGTGCTTCTGTTGACGAGGGATGAAAGTTCACCTATAATAAGGAGGATAGAATGCGAAGAGGCAATAAAAATCCTAAAAGAGGGGAAGTTTCAAATAGCGCCAGGTTCTGGTCCGCCGGAAAAGTGGGGGCAGTACGGCTCCGAACCCTTCTATGACCCATACCAGTTGGAAATGGATAGGGACAGGCAAGAACAGTTTTTCCGGAAACTTTTCGATTACGGCATTTTATTCTACCTGCTTAACACGGGATACCATGATGGAAGGAAAATTGAGGTCCACCAAACCCACGCCTACATAAGGGCGGCTTTAAGGCTGAACGGCTAGCCAAGCCATAAAATGGGTAAATTATTTATTGGTTATGCGGCTATTCTATTTTCTTGGAGATGAAAGTGTTTGGTTGAGGAAAACCTCGTTGAGGTTGGACGCGTGACCCACTACTTCACCAAGATTAGTGTAGCCGTAATTGAGCTTAAGGCTCCATTAGCTGTAGGCGACCGCATAGCCATCAAGGGACCGACAACAGACTTTGAACAGGTTGTGGAGTCCATGCAGATTGAGCATAAAAATGTACAGAAGGCTGAAGCTGGACAAAGCATAGGGCTAAAAGTTGTGCAACGTGTGAGGGAAAAAGACATAGTCTACAAGAAGCTTTAGCACCGCCCATTTTTCCTTTTAGACTGTTCCCCCTAGTCTGTTTGGCAGCCATTCTCTAGAATTAGAAAGTTTGGAAGAACTAACTTAACCTTTTGCAATATTTTTGATTCAATAGAAAAAGGAGGCTTATTGAGTTTCAACGTTTCAGGGCTTCCTTGTATTCTTCCAGCATTTTGATTTCTTCTTCAACGTCCATTATTGGCCACGGCATGCCTCCATGGTGCATTGGCTTATGCCCATGGTGATGATGCCCCTCCATCCAGCAGCAACAACAGCATCTACACATTTGGTTTCTCCTCCTCTAAACAATAAACTGTAACATCTACTTAAATAGTAAGCGAAAATCATTTCAAGGGAGGGCAAGCCGTGGAGCCAAAGGAGAATGCCGAAAAAGGCGTGGTTAAAGTTAGGAGTTGGACAGAGTTTAAGCGTTTGGTTGAAAGCTTTAAACCCAAAACCATAGTCTATAACATTGAGCAGAACGGTTTGTCGCCGAAAAGAGAGCTGACCAATTTGAGGCTGATACTGCCGTCTGGACCAGCCTACTATGTGTTTTTGGATTTTGCTGAGGGCGAAAGGCTCAGGGAGACAGGCATCCCACTGCGGAAGGACGCCAAGGGAAACCGCTACTTGGAAGAGGAGGACGTTGTAAAGTTTCTCAAAGAACAGTTTAAACGCGAAGACTTAACAGTATGCTCCTACTGGACCATCTAGAAAGGGTGATAAAGCTTGCTTATGGAGGAGAAGATTGTTTACTTTGAGTCCGGCGGGCGCCATAACACAGAAGCCACCCTTAACCTGGTTAGGGAAAGGGCTGAAAAAAGAGGCATTAAAAAGGTTGTTTTAGCCTCTATAACAGGTTTTTCAGCGGAAAAAGCTCTGGAAATCTTTGAAGGTTCGGACGTAAAACTGACGGTTGTCGGCATAAAGGGAGCAAGGTTTCCAGAATTTCCAAAAACTTTGCAGGATAGGCTAAGGCAGTTGGGCCACAACTTCTGTTTCGCATCAGACTTTCAATATGAGTTTCCGGAACAAGTGCAAAATGTTCTCCGCAGGTTTTGCGAAGGCTTCAAAGTGTGCGTTGAAGTGGCTTTAGTTGCAGCGGAAGCTGGCTATGTTGAGCCCGGCGAAGAAATCATAGCGGTGGGTGGAACTGGAATGCTCGGCTATGATAAGGGCGGAGGCGTAGACACAGCTATAATTATAGAAGCCGCGAAGAGCAAAGATTTCCTCCAACTGGAACCCGTTTTTGGCATGAAGGAGAAAAGACGAAAAATCCGGGAAATAATATGCAAACCAAGATGAAGAGTGCTGCTCTCCTCACTTCAGCTTGACGGGGTGGAGCATCTTTTCTATCTGAAACTTGAGTGCATTGTATTCCTTAGAGTCTAGCGGCGGGCAGTCTTGCAATGTTTTTTCTCCGTTCAGGAGTTTGACTGCAAAAGCGAAGCAGCTTTGCTCCCCACACATTTTACAGTTCGTTTTCGGCAGCAACTCATAAATCTTTACTGTTGTTAACTCTTTTTTGGCTTGAATCATTTCTTGGCTTGGTTTTCCATGGGTTTTTAGGTATATGAAGGCGTGGTTTATCAGCCGTCTAGCCTCTTCAACAAGCTGGTCTGCCTCATTTCTGTCTTTGACATACGTCATTCCAATCCTACCATTAGCAAAAATTGTTATCAAATGCTGCTGGTGCATGTAGCTTAGTGCGCCGAGCTTTTCAGAGTATTTGGCGTTTGGAATAGCCAAATAGAGAATTGGCAAAACATCCTCCAATGGCTTGTCAGCCTGCGCCAAAAACTTAATTCGTTCAGGGTCAGCCGTACAAGGCGAAATCTCCTTAATCTCAATTTTCTTGACAATGACGTCTGCAAAGAAGAGTTCGGCTAAATCCTCAGCATTTTTCTCCAAAATGCATCTCCAAACTATTTTTTAGCTTCGTACTTTGCCCTGTTTGCCATCAGCTCTTCTCTGCTACGTTGCACCACCTTGTTCTTCTTTATCAATTTGTGCAGGTAGGACAATGATGGAAAACTTATCGCATGTTGTGGGCAAGTGTTTTGGCATGTGGTGCAGCCCACCATGCAGTTCATTGGATTTGCAACAACAGCCACATTTTTCTTGTAGTCGAACTGGTAAACGTTTTTCCCGCAGTTTAAGACGCATATACCGCATCCTATGCAAAGTTCAGGATCCACGGTGGGATGCCAGTTTATCTCCTCGCGTGGTATGCCACGCCAAGTCTGTTTGACAGCGCCCTCGGACACTATTGAACGCCCGCCTCTCTTAATGCTTCTTTGAAGGTTTCCTCGCTTGGGCAAACGCCAATTATTCGTATGTCCTTGTCAATGACTACGGCCGGACTCGCGTTTATGCCATACTCGCCCAGTTTTGGATTCATTCCGCG
>JAVZNE010000011.1:0-44262 GCA_038882975.1 Bathyarchaeia archaeon | reverse complement strand
AGTGAAGCCATAAGCCTTCAAAGCCCTCGCGGAGGAAATCAGCAGCCTTGTGCATCATGTTTTGGTATAGACCAGCGTTTGCCACATCATACTTTTCAGCCAACATTTTTAAGCCAATAAGCCCATAAAGGCATTCAACATCCAACTGCAAAAGCCAATGGTCGCTTATATCAACGGCTCTTGCAAAACCACCATAAGGCTGTTTTTCCTGCATAACCCTAAGGAAAGTGTTTCCAGCCAACCGTGCAGCATTTAGGTAGTCGCCGTTGCCAGTCAACTCATAGGCTTTAAGAAGCGATGGAATAACACGGCAAGCATCAATGGCATAATAATAAGTGCTGTTTTCTGTACTTTGAAATCCGCCATAAGCCTTTTTCTGCTGATCTGTGCACTGCTGGGTTAAAATCCAATCCGCCAGCGAAACAATCTTGTTGTATATGACTGTTTTTCGGTTGCTAAACTGTTTGGCGAAATAAGCCTCATAAAGGAAGTCTATGGCGAAGGCTGCTGCAAAGGCTGCCCGCCCCCATTCCTGGTCTGGATTGCCCGGCGGAAAAACATAAACGTAGGGTGCATAATCCATGACAAAGGCGTAATAGGCTTCTGGAACTTTTCCCAAAAGGCTTAAACCCTCCCAAAATGGGGCTGCTTTAAAACGGCTAAAATTCGCTCTAACTCGCTCTGCAGAACATTCAGTGGCGGAGCATTGTTTAGTACGCTTATGCCTTCGTCGCCTAGAGTGAAGTTTAAGCCAACAGCCGAGCCGCCCGTCAAATAGCAGATGGCATATATGGCTGCAAGAAGCGTTATAGCCTCTTTTTCAGCTTCTGTGCAGTCCGCGTAGTCGATATCCTTTCCAAGCTCAAGCTCTAAAGCCACCTCAGCCCTCTTAATCATCTTAACAATTTTCTCGTTTGGAATGTCAGCAGCCCCTATGTTTAAGACATCCCGAACATCCTCAACGGAAACACTTGCCAAACGCTGCTGCCTCCGATAAGGAATTTGGAGGGGCAAAATTTAAGCAATTTTCACGTTTATAAAGCTATTTTCTGAATAATTTTTTATTTAACCAAAAAATTTTCGCTATTTTATTAAAATACTTTTGTTTTGTGCTTTTCTGATGTATTTTAATGGTTAATCGTTAATTTTATTAGAGGGTTTTAGCATTTAATATGACACCCAATTGTTCTAATTCCAAATCCGATTGAAGAGTCTGCGTATGGGAGAGCGGAAGAGGAGGAGCAAGAAGGAGATTATTTGCGAAATTTTAAGCGAAGCCTTGAATGGAGCCAACAAGACAAGGCTTATGTATAGGTGTAACTTAAACCTCGAAAGATTCAATTATTATTTAAGAGAACTGTTGAAAGCCAAGTTACTGGAATGCATAACCCCAAATCCGAGCGGGATAACCATATTTAAAACAACTGATAAGGGAAAGGAACTCCTCAAAATTTTACAGAGGGCAGACGAGCTCTTTTCCATCTAAACTTTGCTTATAGTTATTTCTTCAATCTTCTTATCGACGCATATTTCAAGTTCAAGGCTTGTATCCGTGAGGTTTGTTATTTGAGTGCACTGGATAACAACAGCCTTTTGGGGAGGAACTATTATGGTGCCAAGCACCTTTCCGTAAATTGGTTTCTCAGAGTCTTCCAAGCCCTCATCTCCCTGACCAATCATGAGGGTCTTCCAGTTCTGGTTTAACTTAACCTCGTTTGTAGCTGAATTTCGCTGAATTATTCCAACATCGGCAAGAAGATCCACCACTTGCTGAAACCTCTCCGCCGGCATGTTCAGGGCTTTGGCGACTTCCTCTAAAGGGTGCCATGCTCCATCGCCTAAAACCTCTAGAAGTTTCTCAAGTTTTGTCGGCAAAATCCCACTTCCTATCTCCACATAAAAGGGGTGAACGCCCCTTTATAAAGAGGTAAGAATTTTTAAACTAGATTAGAAATCTAGATTAAAATAAAAATCTTCTAGTAAGCTCTTTGCAAATGAATACTGAAGACTCTTACTAACAAAACATTTTTCAAGAAACATCATTTTAAAAGTAAAATATTGGCTGTGTGGAAGTTTGAGGAAGCTCCAAAAGACCATGGTTCTCCTCGCAGTATTTATAATTCTAACCATAATTGCACTTGTGACATTTTATGTTGTGCATCAAATTCCCGTGGAGGAGTCTGAAACAAAAACGCTTTGCGCTTATGAAAGTATAGCGAACTACAATTATTTGGCTTTGGTTAAAACGCCGAACCTCGTGTATGACAATAAAAGCGTGGTGGGACCAGAATACGAAACGCTTTATACGAGGCTGGTTCGCAACATAAATTTAACCTTAACATACAAGTTTAACGCAAGCCAGCCACTGACAAGTGTCCAAATAACCTACACTGTAATGTGGATCCTCAAGGCTTCAGGGTGGACTTATGAGATAAGCAGAACCGCGCCAAACACAACGGACCAGACACAAATCGAAATCGCTTTTCCAACAGTAAATAAGACATGGTTAGACCAGTTGAAGGCGGAAATGGATGCAGAAATTGGGACTAGCACAAGGGCATACAGCTTGGAGATTAAGCCAACCTTCACCGTGAGAGCCGAAACAACTGTTGGAAGGATAAATGAGATGTTTTCGCCAACCTTAATAATTTCTTTTCAGCAAACCGACAAGGGCGAAATAACAGTTATCGCGCCATTACATCACTCGAAGGCTGGTGCACTAACAGAGACAGAAAAAATAATCCATCAGGAAGTTGTCGGTCAACGTTACGTCTCATACATTTTAGTTGTAGCGGCTTTGGCTGGGTTGACCTTCTCAACATTTTTCCATTTTAAGGCCAAGCCGAGGGTTTGGAAACCATTGGAGAGGATTATAGCGCCTTACAAGGATCTAGTTGTTGAAGCTTTGGAAGCACCGAAAACTTTGCCGCAGACAATCATAGAGGTTAAGGATTTAAGCGAACTGGCGAAGATCGCTGAGATTCTCGCAAAACCAGTGGTGCATGTGACTGAAGATCAGGAGCATATCTTCTACGTAATAGACGAGAACACAACGTACCAGTTTAAAATGAAGGTTTTAGTCTCCGGATAGTTGAAGGGCTAACTCACCTATCACTAGGAAAAGCCTTGTTTTCTTCACGCCGGGCTTAGAAATATAGCATACATGGATTAGCCCTGGCAGTTGAAGAAGCCTTATCAGGCGGTGCGGTCGTCTATGGGTGTGGATTAAGCTGAGAAGAGCTGGAATCCTTATAACTCTTAAGGGTTTTCTTAATGTGTGGGCGGGTTTTAAGGCTTGTGTGTAAAGCATTTTCCTTTCCGGTCTGCGGAGGATGTGGGACAATTTGAGGGTTGCAGACCACTGCCTAATTATCACTGCTGGAACAGAGACAAACCATGTATGCAATGTCTGCAAAGCTTGAGCCATTTTTATAGCGCGGTGGGGGCGCCTAAGATTGTGGGTTGCCATCAGCGAGTTAAACCACGCCCTAATTATTGGCGCGCCAACAAAAGCTAATATTTTGACACCGTCCTCTAATAGGCTGTTGGCTCGCCGTCTTCCCCATTCGTCTATATAGGCGTTTGTGATTACGTCGCCATATTCGCTGGTCTCAGTCAATTTTTACGCCTCTGAACCGTATCTGGGCTGGAACATAGTTGCGGTAATAATATGGGCGGTAAGTGCTGCTTGTTCTAACGGTGGCAGAGTTAGGTAGATAGTTGTCGCCGTAATAGATTTGGCATAATCCATAAGTGTCTTTGGGGTACATGCACTCATATGTTGTGGCAGTGTTAATGTTACCAATGTTTTTATCAAGGTGGTAGATGTAAAGGTTGGTGACAGATGATGATGGGTTGCCCAGAGTTAGTTGTGGATGCGTGGCAAGCGAGGTGAAAGCGCATGGCATAAGCAGTCTCGGCTTATTTGTGGGAATTATGCGTGAAACTTGTATTTGAAATGCTTTATAATCCCAGTTGTTACCGTTTACACTTGACCATAAGGCTAATTCTAGAACATCGTCTACAGCAACATTATTGAAAAAACAGCACACAGTATAATAATAGTTTGTTGAAACTGAAGTTGAACTTGAAGCAACATTTGCACCGTTCTTTTTCATACGCCAGTAAATTGTTCCAGCGGTAGGGAATTTTCCTGCGCCTAAGAGAAAGGCAACCCAAACTTTTTTGTAAGGTGGAAAGCTCAAAACGGGCAAATCGCTGTTCTGAACCGTGTAGCCTATCTGCGGAGTGGCGGGCTCGCTTGTGGGCAAAGTTTCAGGCGTATCTAAAAGCGTTTCTTGCTTAGAGTAAGTTATATCTAACGTTTTGAGGTTGGTCAGCAGAGGCGTTAACCTTGTCATTTAGTCTGCACACCGCAGAAGCCTATTAGGCGGGCTGAAGTGTTCGTGTTTTTCACGCGGATATAGCGGCTGTTAGTGCAATGAAAAGCATATTTAGCATAAACGCCGGCGCCAGCATCTGTGTCAAAGGCAAGGCTGTTTGTTCCATCATAAAAGTGAAGCTCAACATCATGCTCATGATAAATGTTATGGATAACCCATTCCTCGCCTTGAGGGGGCTGAATAGCCAAGAAAGCTCCAGCCGCAATGCTTTGCAAGTCGCTTTTAACGTCGCCTACCGCCATGGCAATTTACCCCCAAACAATTCAAGCAAATCCTTCAGCTTAACCACGCCTTTAGCAAGCATATCTTCAAGAATTTCAACATAGCCGCTGTCCTTAAATCGCTGCTTTATTTCTTCCAATGTCAGGTCTCTTTCTTTCCGCTCTATGATGGGCGCGCCGTCTTCCGCATAGCCTTTCACAGTTTCCTCGACAACCTTACCCTTCAAAATCCAGTCAAGCATTTTAGCAAAGTCTTCAGCCGTTATGCCAACGTAACAGCCACTTTCTAACTGCCTAAACAAAATGACATCCTTGTCTTTCTTGACGGCCTTAAACTTGTCGAGAATCACGTCCCTTGAAATCTCTGACATTTTTAGCCCCCTTCAGTTTATGGGTTCTGGAACTGTACTTCCACTTCAGCCGTCCACTCTTCACCGCTACTCTTTGTGCCTTTTGAAGCCACTATGCGTAGCATGTTTACGGCGGAGTCGCTGTTGCCATTAGCCACAGTGACCTCGTTCCAAGCGAATTCCGCCTCGCCACTGGCAAAGACTGCTCTGAAAATTGCTTTTTTATCGCCAGCCTGTGAAGGGCCTTGTGGATAGCCGCTTGCCATGCCCTTATAATACTTGTTTGTGCCCTGCAATCCCGTCTGAGCTTCGCTTTCGGCGGTTGTGCCGTCGCCAACGCCTATATACGCGTTTGAACTGTTGAAAGGCGTCGCCGTCAAACCCAAAATCAAATTCCACATTTCATTCATGCCCTCGATGAGGAAGCAGTTGTGCTCTGTTTCGTCTATGGCGTAGGGCTTTTGCTCGCTGAGCCTTCGCTTAATCACACGGTATCGCACTAACGCTCCAACACTTTTCTCCATCCTATATCAATCCTCCATTCTATTGGTTTCCCGCATAGACTGGTTAAACCAGCCTATGTTCGAGCCACCTCCCGCAAAGTGCCATCCGCGTTCCAAGAAAAGGTGAGGGTGAAAAGCAACTCCTCGCCCATAAACGCCTTAATAGTACTAATAGTGCCGTCGGCATTCCATGTAAACGTCAGCTTTGTAACCCTCTTACCGCTTGGAGGAGCCATAAGTCCGCTTAGGGCACTGTGAACAGCCTTAAAAGCCTCTTCATAACGCCAATAGGGCACTTCCTGGCTCATTTTATGTCGCACTCCCTCGCCTGTTTTCAGTGTTTAGCAGTGTCCACAAGCTTTTGAAGCCAAACCGTTATGGCTGTTGGTCCAACAAGGGCTGTGTAAACGTCAAAGGTCATTCCAGCCAAGTCCAAGCCAAGCGCTGAGAAGGCGGCAATAGCCACTGTTCTGAGGAACTTTCGCCAGTTGAAGGGCTTTTCTTGGGCTGCAAACCCTAGAAAGGCGTAGGCTAAAGCGGCGCCAACACCCAAACCGATATGTAGAAGGTTCATCCAGTCACCTCCCTAACGCTTAATGCCCTTTTCCAAGGCTGTTCCGCCACCCAGAAAGAGGGAAGGCGTGCACCCTTTTTCGAGGGGAGAAAGGAGAAAACACGTGGAAAAACAGCATTAGGCTTCTGCCTCCCGCCTTTCTGGAGTGGTTTCGGAGCGCTCCCACAACTCCCAACCCCACTTTAAGGCGTTTTTGCGGAACTCTTCTAGGCGGATAAGCCCCAACTCAGCGGCTTTCAACATGTCTGAAACGCTTATCTGAGGCGTTTTTGGAGAACCCCAGTTTAGGCGAACACCAGCCTCAACAGGGTCCAGCCCAGCCTGAACAAGAACAAGCTTGAAAATGGCGTGTTCCACTTGCCGCTTAATATAGCGTTGAATGGGTTTTATGAGCATGTCCTGCAGTTCCAAGGCGGCTTTTGCACTGGCTTCTGTGAAGCCCGGAGTGCTGAAAAGCCTTGGCAGCGGCGTTTCACACCCAAGATAGAACTGGTTCACGAGGTAGTCTACGTAATATTCGAATCTTGCGCGGGGATCTATCGTAAGCGGTTTTATGTCGCCCTTTCCGCTGTAGAATAGCCATACGCCCTCTTCCGGGCGGCTTTTTATGGCTTTCTCAAACTTTTGGATGGTGCCAGCGTCAGCCCTCTCCAGAAGAGCCAAAACGTCTGGTCCGGCATACTTCTCAAAGATTTTTGGCATTATGCGCTCAATTTTGGCTTTCATCCAAGCATAGGCTGGTCGCCGATCCGAAAAGAAGGCAAGCGTATGCAGCAAAACCTGCAAGACGCCTGTTCCAAAACCAGAAGAGCCCAAACAGTTTATCCGCCAGTGGATAACCGCCTCCGGATTTAGGGTTTCGCCACCATAAGCCAAACGAAGCTTGTAGCCCTCAACCTTGTATGGGATTTTAAGTCCCGCCTCACGGATTAGGCTGTACTCTATTTTTTCTACGGCGTCCACTGGCAGCCGATGAAGGCTGATAAGCTTTTCAGGGGTTATTTTAAGCCAGAAATCGTTTCCGCAAGCGATTAGCACTCTTGCCATGTCGCATAAAAGCATGTCCAAATTAGCCTCTTCATTAAACTGGTCTATGACGCGTTTGGCTTCCCCAGCCTTCGCATACCTTTCGTTCACTGTTGTGTAGAAGCCCATCCCAACGGCTGAAGCCGCCAAAAGGTCTACGCTCGCCTTACAAGCCGGGTCCCGCTCATAAAGCCTAATAACATCAGCCAATGGAATGCTCGGAGTCTCGTAGACTGTTTGGGGTTCTGCGTATGCGTAGCCGCTCCGCCTTTTCAAGGTGAAGGCTTCAATAAGCCGCCTTAAAACACTGCCCATAAGCCTATAAGCCCTCCAGAAGCTTCAGTCCCTTCTCGGTTATCGTGTAGGGTGCTCTGTGGCGGCTCTCGCTTTTCGTCACATAACCGCCCTGAACAAGGTAGCGGAATATTCCCTCGAAGGCGCTGTGGGTTCCAAACTGGCGGATTGTCCTCTTCTCCAGCTCTGTTCTGCCCAGCGGGCGTTTTTTAAGTTCTGAAAGCACAATCTTCGCCAAGTGCAGCCTGTCGCCGAGCTTACGCATCAGCCCTAACCTCCACAGGCTTTTGCGTGCCATAAAAATTGGGGTGGTGGCGGGTGCAAACCATTAGGATTTGCATTTCCCTCAAGCCATCCAACCCATAGGTTTTCGGCGCAGTGTCAGGCGTGTAGGGCGTCATCTCCTCCCCGCAAATTGGGCAGATGCGCCAACAGTCGCAGATTACAGTGTCTTGCTTGCTTCGCAACTGGTGGGTTATGCCGCATCTTGGACATTTCGCTTCGAGGGTTTCCATCAAAAGGCACCCGCCACCCTTTTTTTCAAGTCAGCCTTTTCATGGCGTTTGGCTACAGCGAAGTGCTAATGTTCACCATTTTGGCTACTGCCTTGCTGCGTAGTACGCCTAAGCCAAAGCGGGTTGTTGCCCTAACTCCGAACTCGCCCGTCCTAGGGTCTTCCCAGTCCTCCACAGTTATGTCTCTGCGGAGAAGCATGACCGCTGCCACTCTTGTGTCTATGGCGTAAGCCACACCGTTGGGCACTAGGGT
Organism: Bathyarchaeia archaeon; assembly: GCA_038882975.1. Taxonomy (GTDB): domain Archaea; phylum Thermoproteota; class Bathyarchaeia; order Bathyarchaeales; family Bathycorpusculaceae; genus JAGTQI01. The sequence continues at coordinate 36,123 of JAVZNE010000011.1, read as the reverse complement.
GCTTGCCAAAACCTTCATGCCTAAAACGTTGCCGACAACGCCCCGCTCCAGGTCCACGTGCTCTGATGGCAGGTACTGTGCGTGAATGAATTTGTCGTCGTTAAGTAGTTGGTGGAGTTGAACCTCGTTTAGGGCTAGCACTGTTGGACGCCAGTTTTCGCCCCTAACAGCATTGTGAAGCTTGACAACGCCAGACCAGTTTAGGGCTTGCCCATTATTGTCTATTGGGGCGCCGCCAGCCAAATCCGAATTGGCAATAGCCCCATACATGGATAGAATCTTGTTGGTTTCAGCCTCGCCTAGGGCTCTCCCAACCTTCTCAGTCATGGTTTCCATAACATTCCACGTGGCGTCTTCCAAAAACTCCCTAGTCCAAACTTCAGAAGCCTCAGCCACAATGTTTGTGTAAACGTCCACGGTGCTGACCTTCTTGCCACTAAGCCTCGTGTAGGCGCCCTCGGCATAACGGTAAGCCACAGCCTTCTCATCTAACGGGAATCTTTCCATGGCTTCTGTTGTAGGACGCACCATAACGATTTCTCTTCCAATCATTTCCGGGTAGGCAGCCTCAACCAATGTGTCATGCATATGCCCAATGGCGCCAACAGTGTCGCTGAAAAGCCTCTCTTTGAGGGCTACCTCACAGTAACGCCTCAAAAAAGGATGCGTCGAAGCCCTTCGGCTCAGATTCTCCATGAGCTGGCGGAACTCGCTGTCCGTCTCCATCAAACTCTCAAAAAGCCTCGGTTTCACGGCATGCCCCTCCTACTTTTCCACGTAAATGAAAATGAGGTCTTCAGCCGCAGAGGCAGACTCCAAAGCCCACCCAAGCTTGCGGTTGTAATAGATGGTGTAGGTTGCCGTCCCACCCTCGTTCACGGCTTGGTCTGTCAACTGTAAAATGCGCCTACTGGAATCAGCACCGTAAACCGCTTTACCACGAGTTACAGCGCCGCCAACCTTCACCTTAACTCTTCCACGAACCAGCACTGGGCAGGGGTCGCCTGCCGCCACACTCTTTAGGGCTACGCCAACACAGTCCTGCGCTGAAGTTGCTGGGCTAACCTTGTCATCAGCACTTAAATAGACTGGGTCGCCCTTCGTTATGGCTGCTGCAGCCTCAAAGGTTTCAATAACAGCCTTAGGGTCGTCTGTCTCGCCGATACCCATCCAAGGCTTACCGGTGTTGTCAGCCATAAGCCACCCTCCCTCCATACATAAAGGCTTTTTACGGTTTCAGCCAGTTCATCCTGGCTTACTCCCAAACATGCATAGGCAACCGCGAAAGTGCCATCAACGCCCACAAACATTCTGTTTCACAGCTCCTTCAAGCTTGCTTAGTTTATGGAGCACGCCGCGGAGCTCTTGGCACATTCTTTGGGGACCAAGTCCCCAGCTACGCTCCACCATCGGGCTTGGCAAAACATTCCTTATCATCCTCGCAACATCCTCGATGGGAATCATTGGCTTGGCGCTTTTAACAAACAAGCCCTCAGCCCCAGAGCCAGCTTTACCGCCGCCGCTGTCACCACCAGCCTCACTCTCCTTCAAAGTTTTAGCCGTTGGAACAGGCGCCATGTAGGCTGGATGCAAGCTAAGCCAGTCCCTAATTTTCCGCTCATCCCACATCTTCTCCTTCGCAAAGAATATGCTCTGAACAAGGCTGGTGTCCGGCTGCGCTTTGGGACGCCCCATGATGGCTAAAACGCCATTCTCACGGTCAAGCCAAACAGTGGCGAAATGCTCTGGCATGAAAGCCTCCACGTCCTGGTAAAATCCGAGAATGTACTCGCCTGAAGCTATTGGACTGAAGCACTGCTCCTGAAGCCTCTCCAAGATTTGGATGTTCGCCTCTGGAACACCTGGAACAGCCACAAGGCTTAGTTCGGCGTTGTGCAAGCCTTTGGGGATTTTGCCATCAACAAAATCCAGACGCTCGTAGTCGGCGCCTATGCTCACGTGGCGGATTAGCCCCTTACGAATTTTTTCGGCGATTTCGTCATCGTAGATTTCAGCCTCATACCAGAGGTTCTGCCCATCCCAGTGGGCGTCCACCACCTTGCCAACAGCATTCGCGGCAGCCACATGCTCCACATAAACAGGCGCGGAAACAAGCCGACTGGCAAAGGCTTCAAGCTCATCAGGCAAGTAAACATTCAAGTTTCGGCTCATGCCAGCTGTTAGGGCTATGCCACGGATGCGCAGCGGCTTATCAACAACCTTCTCAAGCACTTTGAAGGGCAAAACAGCAAAGAAATGCTCTTTACGCCTAGAATGCCTCTCAAACCATTCTTTGGCCTTCTCCAAAGTCCATCCCTTAGAAACATCAAAAAGAAAACTAACAACCTCAGTGGAGCCTTTACCGCCCTTAGGCTTACCAATGATGGCCTTAATCCCATCAGCCTCAGAAAGCACAATTGTGCGGAGACTTTCAGGCTCAAAATCGTCCAAATTTCGGTGGCCACTACGAATATAGTTGGCGGTTACTTCCCAAGGCACCCCAGACACCAGCCCCTAAACACGCACTTTTCAGCAGAAGAAGAATACGCGGAGGAAAATGAAAAGCCGAATTGTACCACACAAGGGCCAATCTATTGGCCCAAGCAAGGCCCAACCCGTTGGCCAAAACACAAAAATTGAGTCGTACTGTTGTAGTATTTAGTAACCTATTTAAATTTAGACGTTTTAAGGTTAAAATGCACGGAGTTTGTGCTAAAATGTTCACAGGACTTTGCATTCAAAACTTTCTGAGTCTCAAAAATGTTGACATAGAGCTTGGGAAAGTAAATGTTCTTATAGGACCAAATGCCAGTGGCAAAAGCAATATAGCAAGAGCCCTTCAATTAATAGCAAGACACGCGAGAGAAGGAGTACCAGCACTAGATGGTTATAAAAGCCTAAAAGATCTATCCTTCAATTTCAGTCCAACGATCGATATATGGATAGCTCTGGAAATGCTGATCGAAAGAACAAACTACGGTTATACGCTTCAGTTAACAAATGTACGCTACAATGAGCAGGTATTAAAGGGGAATGAGGTAATCATATCTTACGGAGGAGGTAGAGAGGCAATTATCAAAGGGATAAAAAGATATATTCACGAGGCTATTGTTGAAGGAAAAGAGAGTTACTACGGACTTACATTTAAGAGCATATTAACGAATTTGCCCCTAGGAACGGAAAGAGAAATTCATCATTTGGCCTCCAGTTTGAGGAATATATCCGTTCATTCATTTTCTCCGGATAGGCTTCGACTAATGAACTCTGTTTCTGAACAACCGTCTTTAGACTATCATGGTGGAAATCTGGCTCGTCATCTGCTTTATTTGTATACCGAGAGACGTAAGGATTTTGGGCGCATTGAGGAGACTTTAAAAGGCATGATTCCAGAAATCGAGGAAGTGATACCGCATATAGAGGGGACAAATGTTGAAATATGGGTTAAGATTAAGGGCGTAGATGAGCCCTTAAAGCCTCATAACATTTCTGATGGCACTTTAAGGCTTCTTGCCATGATTGCAACTCTTTATGGCGGTTCTAGTCTAGTGGTTTTGGAAGAGCCTGAAAACTGTATTCACCCATACCTTCTTGAAACTTTTATGCATCTAGTGAGAGATTCGCCTTCCCAAGTTCTCATAACAACACATTCACCATACTTGCTAGACTACGTTAAACCAGAAGAGGTTTACGTGGTATGGAAAGAAGGCTTGGAAACTAAAGTAAAGAAATTGTCAACCGCCAAAGAGATGGAACGAGTGAAGCGATTTTTGGAGGAAGGTGGCACTTTAGGTGAAGCATGGTACTCAGGGATATTCGGTGGAACACCTTGACTACGCTAATAATTGTTGAAGGAATAACAGATAAAAGCTTCATTGAAGGCGTAGCCGAAAAACTCCAAACACAATGTAAAGTTCACCCCATGAGGGGGAACAAACCAGACAAAATACGTCGCCTCCTAATGGCCTTCGCTGAAGAAATCAGAAAAGCCATAATCCTTAAAGACTTGCACAGAGGAGATACAGAAACAACCACGCTTGTAAGCAGATTAAAAATGGAAATTAGAAAACTGGAAAGTCAAAGATTACAACCTCAAATCATTATTGTCAAAAGGAACGTTGAATCATGGATTCTTGCGGGGCTTTCCGTAAACAATCCGGAAGAAATACCAGACCCAGAAGAGGAACTCAAGAAGATAATGCAAAAAAGAGGTAGGCATTACATCAAAAGTCCTGAAGTCTACAAGCGACTAGCAAAAGAAGAAGTAGACATCAAAAAAGCCACTTTAAAATCTGAAACCTTTAAAAAGTTTGTAGAGATTCTCACAGCCAAAGAGTGAGCCTTAGTCTTTTATTGTTTTCCACCATATTATGGGGAAGAACCAGAAGAAGGGCCAGAAAACCCAATACTCCTCAGCGGCATGAGCGCGTATCGTAAATATTGTCCCGCATTTCTTACACCTTAATGTGCGTCTTCCAATAAGCTCCAGTTCTTTTGAGCCGCATTTTGGGCAAGCGTACTCCTCCATTTTTATGGCTGGCGGCCTCTCATAATAGGCGGAGGCTTTCATCCATTTTAGAAAGGATAGCGCTGTGAAAGCGAAGACCAGTAGAAAAAGCACAAGCACTAGGATTATGATGATGCTTGCGATAAATGAAATGTCAAAAGCCATCCTGCCCTAGACCACCCATGTCATTATTTCTTCTCTCCGCCTCTGTTTTCGCCTCAGCCACGCTTTTATGAACTCCTCTATTTCATGTTTGTTGTAGGGGTCTTGCCAAGCATTTTCTAGGGCTTGGCACTCGTTTAACGCGCCGACAAGCCCAAAATAGGCTAAAAGCTCATGGTAAAGTAGTTCTTTTTCCGTTTCGTTTAGCGTTATGCCGATTTCGGCTAATATGGCGGATAGCACTGCGCGGCTCATGGTCGTTTCCTCACGTCATCTTTCATTTTCTGCCATTCCTCGTATTGTTCTAGGGCTTTTTGAATCTGTTTGTAAATGAAGTCTTCAGCGTTCGTGTAGGGCGTGTCCATCTCCTTTAAGGCTTTGTTAAGCCTTTCATAATCTTCCCTTGGAACCTCCACATGCTCGTATCCGCCAGACTCCCATTTCAGCATGAAGCGCACTGCTTGGCGTATAAACTCCTCTTTAGTGGTGTAGCCCCTCCCCTTATGGGTTTGGATAAAACGCTCAACCTCGCTTAGGAGTTCAGGTGGCAGTATCACCGACTGGTATAGCATGGCTTCAATGGCGTCTTGGTATGTTTGCATCTTGCTTGTTTGGGCCATAAGCTCGCCTAACAGGGCTGTGAGTTTCTGGTGGACGTCGTCTGATATGCGTAAAGTTTTCATTTTATTGCTTCTCCCCTTTGATATTTTGTGGAGTAAGTCTTTTAAGTGTTTCTGATATACTAAATATACAGAATACACCGAAGGCAAAAGTAATGCCTAGAAAACGCATAGTCAAAGTCGTCCTAAGCATTGAGCAAAAGGAGATTCTAGAGGAGTTGTCAAAAAGGCTTGGCACAAGCGAGAGCGAAACCCTAAGGATGGCTTTGATGGACTATGCAAAGGAGTTGAGCCTAATGAAGGAGCGCGTCCGCAAACAAGCCCCAAAACCCTAAATCCGATTCGAATTCGGCTTAATCAACAATTTAAAATTGAAGCGCTGCACAAATTTTATAACAAGAAAGTGGTAAACCGTTATTCTAACACGCAAGAGATAGTTAAGGAGGAAAAGAGGAGCGAAAGTTGACGGAAAAAAGCTTCGAGGAAATCCTGCTGGAAGCTGTTGACGAAGCTCTGGCTTCGCTAGGAGATTCAGCGAAACAATCAATTTATTATCACCTTGAAGAAAAGTTCAAAATACCCAGAAAGGAGATTCCAAAACGCATAGGGGATTTTGCGGAAGGCCTAGAGAAAATTTTTGGTATAGGTGCGCGGTTTCTCGAAATTTTGATAATGAGGAAGCTTTATGACCGCATTGGTAAGCCCCTTGAATGGGACGAGCGAAAAGAGTTTGTTTTTGTCAATTATGTTGAGGCTGCTAAGCAGAGCTTTAAAAAGGCTAAGCGTTGAAGGCTTTTAGTGTTGTTATTGATTTTGGATTCATAAGGATTTTAATGGTGTTTTTCGAAAAAGTTTAATGCATCTTACGATTTAATATACTGTAAGGCGAATAACAGTGCCCCCAAAAGACTTCCAAAGGACATTCTTAGAAGCCGTTGAAGAGGGACTATCAACCCTCGGCGACTCGCCAAAACAAGCCATCCTATTCCACTTGGAAAACACCTTCAAAATAAAGCGGGAGGAAATCCCGCAGAACCTAACAGAGTTCCAAAAGGCTCTGGAAAAAATCTTCGGACCGGGAGCATCATACCTAGAAAAGCTTATTCTAAAAAAGCTTTACGGCAAGTTTCAACTGGAATTTGAAGAGCCTGAAAACCAGCAGCCAAGCCTAATAAATAGTGTGGAGAGTTTGAAAAGGCGGATTTTTTCGGGTGATGCCTAAAATGGAGAATAACAAAAACGTAGCCCATGTCTTGGAAAGGCTTCACGCGTTATTTGATGGTTTAGAAGATCTTGTCTATGTGGCTGACCCTGAAACATACGAGATACTCTTCGCAAATGACAAGTTTAAAGAGGTTCTCGGCGGCGAAGTTGCAGGCAGAAAATGTTACGAGGTTATTCATGGCGCCAAAAGTCCATGCCCTTTCTGCACTAACAAGTACATTTTTGGAGAAAACCTTGGAAAAACTCACATGTGGGAGTACCACTGCAGGAAGAGGAATCAATGGTACAAGTGTATAGACAAAGCCATAAGCTGGCCTGGAAACAAATATGTCCGATTCGAGATTGCCGTTGATGTGACCGCGCATAAGAGAATGGAGAGAGCTTTGGTTGAAAGTGAAAGGCAGTACCGTACCCTTGTTGAGGCTGCCCCAGATGTTATTTACAGTGTTTCATCGGATGGGAGAATTATTTCGCTTAATCCAGCCTTTGAGAAGATCACCGGTTGGAAATGTGAAGAGTGGATTGGAAAACCCTTCACCGAGCTTATGCATCCAGAAGACCTTGAAAGGGCTGTGGAATCCTTCCAGAAAACTCTTGCTGGCAAGCCGGAAGTGGTGGAACTTCGTGTCCGTTCAAAGTCCGGCGAATATTTAGTTGGCGAATTCATAAGTGTGCCCTTAATTGAGGATGGAAGGATTGTTGGTGAGCTAGGCATAGCCAGAGACGTGACAAGCCGCAAAGCCTACGAAGAGAATCTTCAGAGAATAACATCAACCCTTCACACTTTGATTCAGGCGATCCCAGACATCGTTTATTTCAAGGATGCTGAAAGGCGAAACCTAATTGTGAACAGCGCCTTCGAAAAGCTTGTAGGCTTGAAAAAAGAGGATATCATTGGAAAAAGGGACGAAGAGCTTTTACCGCAGGATTTGGCTGCCCATTGCAGGAAAAGCGACGAGGAAGTACTTAGCAGAGGCATTGCCGTCCGCGTGGAAGAGCAAACAGTTGACGAGAAAGGCAACAGGAAGATTTTCGACACAATTAAGGTTCCAATTCGAGATAGAAACGGAAACATTGCTGGCTTAATTGGCGTGAGCAGAGACATAACAGAGCACAAACTTATTGAAGAGAAGCTGATGGAGAGAGAGGAGCTCTTCCGCTCAATTGTTGAAAACTCACACGACGGCATAGCAATAATAGATGGAAGTTACAAGATTACTTACGCCAATGATGAGCTTTCCAACATTCTCGGATACCCAAAAGAGGAGATAGTCGGACAGGATTTCAGAAAATTCCTAACAGATGAGTTCAAAAAACACTTCACGACTAAGAAGCTTTGTGTACAGGCGAGACAGCATGAAAATGAGGGGAAGGTTCTCTCAGAGTACATGCTAAAAATCGTTAGGAAAGATGGCGCGGAAAGGAAAATCGAAGTTAGAGCCGTAACGTTAAGGGATGCCAAAAGCGAGATGAGGACAATAGCTCAAGTGCTTGACATAACAGAACGTGTTAAGCTTGAAGAGGAAAGAAGACTTTTCGAGAAGAGGCTTTCAGAGCTGAACACTTATGCTAAAAGGCTTAATGATGCAAAGTCCATCAAGGAAATTTATCGACTAGCTTTAGACGTAATGGAGAAAACCCTAGGTTTTGAATATGCCTCAATCTTCATGGTGGAAGAAAACTTCTTGAAGATGGTAGCCCATAGAGGATATTCAGAGGTCGCCTCCCTTAAACTACCACTTGACAGTGAAAGGGGCGTAACCGTCAAGGCGGTTAAAACTGGGAAGTCAATAATTGTTCCAGATATTAGAAGGGAGAAAGCCTATGTAAAAGGCGGCGTAGAAACCCTTTCAGAGCTTGCAACGCCCATGAAGATAGGAAGGAAGGTTTTAGGAGTTTTAAATGTTGAAAGCAGCAAACTGGCAGCCTTCGACGAGGAAGATAAAAAGCTTCTTGAAATATTAGCCTCTCACGTGGCTATAGCGATAAGCAACCTTAGAAGAAGGGAGAAACTCTCTGCACTAAACGCTTATGGTCGCACTTTAAACAGAGCAAAAAGTGTAGAAGAAGTATGCACAAAAACTTTGGAGGCAATGCATAGAATTCTGGAATTCAAATATGTTGACTTTTTCCTGGTTGTCGGCAAAAAGCTTAAGCTTTTGAAAACAAGGGGATTAAGTTTCACGCCAAAACTGACGCTCTCGTTAGATGGGGATAAAGGCATAACAGTTATAGCGGCAAAAACTGGTAAGACAGTTTATGTTCCAGACGTCAGAAAGGAGAAAGCCTACGTTGACGCGGGAATAAAGGGAGTACTATCTGAACTTGCAGTGCCAATAAAAATTGGTAATCGTGTTTTAGGCGTATTAAACGTTGAAAGCGAAAAGTTGGCAGCCTTCGACGAGGAAGATAAGAGGCTTCTTGAAATACTGGCTTCCCACGTTGCGATAGCATTAAGCAATATAGAGAGAAGAGAGAACCTTGAAAAACTTTCGGAAAAGCTTGAACACTTGATGAGAAGCTCCACAAAAATAATGACTATCAAAGATACTCGTAAGAGGCTTAAGGAAATAGCTAGGACAATACAACGGTTTGGCTGGAGAAGAGTGGTTATTGGGCGTGTGGATGAAAACCTAGAACGAAAAGAGCTCATCACGGTAGGTCTAACAAGGGATGAGATAAAACTTCTTAAAGAAAGAAGGGCTCCGGGGCATGTTTGGAGAGAACGCCTAGGTTCAAAGTTTGAGAAGTACAAGATTGGCGAGTTCTATTATATACCTTGGAGGGACCCGTGGATTAGGGAGCACTTCTTCCACATCCCACCAGAAATCCCGCTGGGCGAGGCGGAAAAGCACATCTATACAGCTGTTCCAAGCCGCTTGTCCGAGGAGAACATGGTGGACTGGCACCCGCAGGACATGCTTTACGCTCCATTACGCACGCCCGAAGGCAAAATAGTTGGAATTTTAAGCATGGACGACCCTGTTGATGGGCGCAAGCCAACAAGGGAATCCCTAATGCCGCTGGAGCTTTTCCTCCATCAAGCGGCTATAACCATTGAGAATGCCGAGCTTATGGAAAGCCTTGAGAAAGCCAGAAGGGAGCTTCAAGTATACGCTGACCAGCTTGAAGAAAAAGTGGAAGAGAGAACAAAGGAGCTGAGGGAAATACAGGACAGGCTGCTTAGGGCTCAGAGGCTGGCCGTCATAGGCGAGTTGGCTGGGATGGTGGGACATGACTTACGCAATCCTTTGACAAGCATAGCTGGCGCCACATACTATCTCAAGAGGAGGCTAAACCGGACAATAGATGGGAAGGTTATGGAGATGCTCAACCTTATAGAGAAGAATATTGGCTATTCCAACAAGATAATAAATGACCTTTTGGATTATTCGAGGGAAATAAAGCTTGACATAACTGAGACAACTCCTAAGACTTTGGTGGAAGATGCTCTAGCCTCTGTTGAAATTCCAAGCAACATTCATGTGGTGAAGGTTGTTCGCAAAGCTCCTAGGATAAGGGCTGACTTTGAGAAGGTTAAGCGCGTCCTCGTGAATTTAATTAGGAATGCTGTTGACGCCATGCCTAAGGGTGGAACCCTAACAATAAAGTGTAGGAAGAGAGGCGCTAACGTCGAGTTTGTAGTGGGTGACACGGGGGTTGGCATATCAAAGGAAACCATGAAGAAGCTTTGGACTCCGCTGTTCACCACGAAGGCGAAGGGTATGGGTTTCGGCTTATCCATATGCAAACGCTTTGTTGAAGCCCACGGGGGCACCATAAAAGTTGAAAGTGTCTTAGGAAAGGGTTCAACCTTCACGGTAATCCTTCCAATAGAACCCGAAATAAAAGAAGAGGGAGGTGAAAAAATATGGTTGAAAACGCAAGAATCCTCGTTGTTGACGACGACGAAAACATAAGAAAAGTCTTAACAACCATACTGGAGGAGGAGGGCTACGCTGTTGACGAAGCTGAAAACGCTAAGAAAGCCATAGAGAAGACCAAGCGAAAAGTCTACAACCTAGCCCTGATAGACATCCGTTTGCCGGACATGGAGGGCATAGAACTTCTAACAAAGATGAAGGACACGGTGCCAAAAATGAGGAAAATAATTATAACTGGTTATCCGACACTGCAGAATGCCATAGAAGCCGTCAACCGCGGTGCAGACGCCTACATACTAAAGCCCTTTGACATGGACAAGGTTCTAGCCACCATCAAGGAGCAGCTTAGAAAGTATGAGGAGGAGAAGCGCTATAGTCAAGAAAAGGTTGCGGAGTTCATTGAAACAAGGGTGAAGGAGTTGGAGGCTGAGAAGACAGTCCAGAAGCGCCCATAAAATTTTCCAGTATTTTCAGATTTTTCATTCTTACCCTTTCAAAACGTGTTTATTTTAACTATATTTTTGTGCATAAACTTCCAAATGTGCTTAACCTCGAAGCCTAAATTTTTCAGAAGGGTTACGGATGGCGTGTTCTTCTCGGCTGTGTGGAGTGCCACAGAGTCCATTCCCTTTTCGTATAGGAAGTTCATGGCGCGGCGGGTTAGAGCCGAAGCCAAATTCCGCCCTCTGTATTCTGGCAGTGTTACGGCTGGTCCAAGGTAGCCCCTTCTGGCTTTGAAATGTTTGTTGTATTCTGTGTCTGGTCTTGAAGCCACGGCTGAGACTATTTTGCCGCCTATTTCAGCTATGTGAATCCAGCTTTCGTCAAAGGGCGGGTGTTCGGCTTTCCATTGGGCTATGAAGCCTTCCCTAAGCCTTTCCCAGCCATATCCGGTGTTAACAGTTTCGATAAGCGCCCTTTCCTCGTTGAGTTTTAGGCTTCTGATGACGGCGCCTTCTGGGACTGGTGGCAATGGTTTTACGCCGTCCAATCTTGCAACCATGTGATAGAATCCATCCTCGGCTTTGTAGCCGCGCTCAATCCAAAACCTCATTTTAGGGCTGTCGGCGTCAACTCTTACTGAAAGGTCTGAGCCAACAATCCGCTTTTCAACTTCGCTTACAAGCATTTCTTCAACAACTTGCTGGTGAACGCCTTTCGAAGACGTCAGCCACTCAATGTGCTCGCCATGATGCCCCGCGTGAAGGGCTATGCAACCCAAGATTTCGCTGTCCCTTTTTGCAACAAGAACCGTTAGGTTTCGCTCCTCAATCTCTTTTAGAAGTTTCTCAACAGTGTATGGGATAAATTCGTAGGAGTTGGCATACTCCTCATTAAGCAGCATAACTAGGCTAGCGGCGTCTTCACGCGTGAAAGCCACAATTTTCAAATCCATAACAGTTCTTGACAAGACGCAAAGCCGGAAATAAACATTACCAAGGCTCAGCATAGATTTTCTATATTTAAAATTTTTTAGCTTTTACGCTCTTTAACGGGAAAAATTCTCCCCTTTAAAGGTGGAGTACCCCTAAAATAAAGTCTTTTAAAATTGTGATTTCTATTCGGTTGACGACGCCTCCAAAATGCTTGAAAATTTTGGCTGTCCCCTATTTAATTAGCACTGAATTTTGTTATTTGATGGCTCTGATTTGGGCGAGTGTTTACATTTTTGTTGCATAAAGTTTAAAAAGCCACACTACATTTAGTGCATGGAAATAAAAATTAAACACTATATATTGAAGCACGTGACGGAAGCGCTATGAAGTGTCCCTACTGCGGCTCGGAGAACATAAAAACCCTTGAAACACGCGACTCGCCAGACAACACCATAAGAAGGCGAAAGGAATGCGTCAACTGTGGGAAGCGTTTCACAACCTACGAATACATTGAAACCATAGAGTTGATGGTGCGGAAACGTGACGGTAGACTTGAACGCTTCGACCTAAACAAAATCGTTAGGGGCTTACAAAAAGCTTGCGAAAAAAGACCAGTCTCAATGGAGCAAATCCACGCCTTAGCCGAAAAAGTTAGGCAGGAACTGATGGCTATGGGCAAGGACGAAGTCACATCACAAGAAATTGGCGACTTGGTGATGAGGCACTTGAAAAGCCTTGACCGAGTGGCCTACGTTCGTTTCGCGTCTGTTTACCGCAGATTTGAGGAGCCGGAGGACTTCCGTCGCGTGCTTCAAGAGGTTAGGTGAACTAAATGAAGTTTGTTAGGAAGCGGGATGGTAGGTTAGAACCCTTCGACCAAGAGAGGATAACAAATGCCATTTGGAAGGCAGCCAAAGCCGTAGGCGGAAAAGACCGCGAACTAGCAAAACGGCTAAGCGACCAGGTTGTGGCTGAGCTTAAAAGGCGCTTCGGCGAGGACGGCGTCCCAACGGTTGAGGAAATCCAAGACGTTGTGGAAAAAATTCTCATAGAGAATGGGCATGCAAGAACAGCTAAGGCTTACATCCTCTATCGTAAACAGCACCAAGACATAAGGGAGTTGGCTGGACTCCTAAGCCAAGCAGACCTTGTGGACCAGTATCTTGACATGGAAGATTGGAGGGTTAAGGAAAACTCCAACATGAGCTATTCGCTGCAAGGTTTAAACAACTATCTGTCATCAACCGTTATCGCCAAATACTGGATTACGCGGATTTATCCGCCAAACATCGCAGACGCCCACTTTTCAGGAGACTTCCACATCCACGACCTAGGCGTTCTCGGACCCTACTGCGTAGGCTGGGACATCAAAGACCTACTTTTAACAGGCTTCGGCGGCGTTCCGGGAAAAATCGAAAGCGTCCCAGCAAAGCACTTCAGAACAGCCTTGGGGCAAGTGGTAAACTTCTTCTATACGCTGCAGGGTGAAGCCGCCGGGGCACAAGCCTTCTCAAACTTTGATACATACCTGGCGCCCTTTATACGCTATGATGGGCTAAGCCAGAAAGAGGTGGAGCAGTCGCTTCAGGAGTTCTTCTTCAATATGAACGTGCCAACGCGGGTAGGCTTCCAGACACCGTTCACAAATGTCACGTTGGATTTGAAGGTTCCAGAATTCATGCGTGATGAGCCAGTCATAATTGGCGGGAAAGTTATGGACGCCAATTACGGCGACATGGAGAAGGAGATGGAGATGTTCAACACTGCTTTTGCAAAGGTTCTCGGCGAAGGCGACGCCAAAGGAAGAGTTTTCACTTTTCCAATACCGACTTACTGCATAACGAAAGATTTTGACTGGGATTCGCCGGTTTCCCAGAAAATTTTTGAGGTGGCAGCCAAGTATGGGGCGCCATACTTCTCAAACTTTGTCAACAGTGACATGAAGCCGGAAGATGTCAGAAGCATGTGCTGCCGCCTACGCATAGATAACCGCGAACTCAGAAAGCGGGGCGGAGGCTTCTTTGGGGCTAACCCGCTGACCGGCAGCATAGGCGTTGTAACCCTAAACCTTCCAAGGATTGGCTACTTAGCCAAAAACGAGGACGAATTCTTCGAGCGCCTAGAAGCGCTTATGGAGCTAGCCAAAGACAGCCTAGAAATAAAGCGTAAAGCCTTAGAACAGTTCACAGAGAAGGGCTTGTACCCATATTCTAGACGCTATCTCAGGGGTGTTAAGGAAACCTTTGGAAAGTACTGGAAGAACCACTTCTCAACCATAGGCTTGGTGGGCATGAATGAGGCTATACTGAACCTGTTTGGCTATGGTATCGCAACACCAGACGGGCTGGAGTTCGCCGTTAAAGTGCTGAACTTCATGAGGGAGAAACTTGCAGACTTTCAGGAGGAGACGGGCAACATCTACAATTTGGAGGCAACACCCGCAGAAGGCGCCAGCTACCGCCTAGCACGCATAGATAAGCGCAAATACCCAGACATTAAGGTGGCTAATGAAAGGTATTTGGCTAAGGGCGCGGAGCCCTTTTATACGAATTCCTCCCAGCTTCCAGTAGACCACGAGGCAGACTTGTTCGAGGCTTTAGAGCATCAGGATAGGCTTCAGACGCTCTACACTGGCGGAACAGTCTTCCACATCTACCTTGGCGAGAGGCTCTACTCATGGAAGGCTGCAGCCGAGCTTGTGCGTAAGGTGGCTTGGAACTTCCGCCTACCATACTTCACGTTGACGCCAACCTTCAGCGTCTGCCCAACCCACGGCTACTTAAGCGGCGAGCACAAGCAGTGTCCAAAATGTGGAGCCAACTGCGAAGTTTACTCAAGGGTTGTTGGCTACCTGCGCCCAGTAGACCAGTGGAACGATGGGAAACAGGCGGAATTCACCATCCGCAAAACCTTTGAGAAAGCCGCTGTCTTGCCACCAGCAACAGTGCCGGCAGGCAGCGCGTGATCCGCCCATGAAGTTCAGCGGCATACAAAAAACAAGCCTAATAGACTACCCGGAAAAAATAGCCTCTGTGCTTTTTACGCCTGGCTGTAACATGCGCTGTCCCTACTGTTATAACTGGCGGATAGTTGTCGACCCAAAACCCCCATTCTTAAATGAGGAGACAGCCCTACAAATACTGGATGAACGCAGAAAATATGTGGACGCCGTCGTCGTCACCGGTGGGGAGCCAACCATACATAAGGAGCTGCCCCGCTTCCTAAAAAAGCTGAAAGAGCGAGGCTTAGCCGTAAAACTTGACACTAACGGCTTAAACCCAACAGTTTTGGAGCAGTGCCTCCCCTACGTGGATTACGTGGCTTTGGACATTAAAACTTCGCCGGAAAAATACCACCTTCTAGGGGCAAAGGACACGGCGGCGCTCCTAAAAACTGTTGAGATGCTAAAAAGCGGCAAAATAGAATACGAGTTCAGAACCACCGTGGTGCCAAAAATTGTGGAAGAAGCAGACGTAATCCGCATGGGTGAAACCGCGAAAGGCGCAAAAACCTATGCACTACAACAATTTATTCCCGGCGACACCCTAAGCGAAGAATACAAAAACCTAAAACCATACTCACCGGAAATTTTAGGAAAATACGCAGAAATCTTGCAGAAATACGTACGCACAGTCATAACACGCTTTTAAGCTAACAAGGAGCTGGAAGCGTAATGAAAGCAATTTGGAAGAATATCCTCAAGAAATATAAGAAACATAAAGCAACGATTGACCTCATATCTCTTATTATCACAATACTAACGCTCATACAATCTTTAACTGGAGAAAGGATAGTTTTGATACAAAGGATACGTGAAATAGAACTGCCTACACTCACTGAAGCATACACGTCTCCTCAATTTTCTTTACACATATCAGCATACGCTTCCGCAATCGTTGATTTTCCTAACGGTACGATAAAGCAACTTACACCACAAGAAAGCATCCAAGATTCATAGTATTCTTCATTTAATAAAGAAAAGCAGAAAAAGCTAGTAGGCTGATATGCCTACGAAGCGCAGTTTTTTCAGCTTAACCATTGGCACCGTTGAGGTTTCGAGGGTTACAAGCTCTTTTCCAATCATTGGAATTTCCTTTAAGGCTGAGAGCATGCTGTCTGTGAAGCGCAAGTTAACGATGGGCTTTGTTATCTCGCCATTTTCTATTAGGAAGGTTCCATCTCGAGTCAGCCCGGTCAATACGAGTTTTGTGGGCTCAACAGGGTTTACGTAGTGGAATGTTGTTACGAATATGCCGTGCTTTGTTTCCGCAATCGCTTCTTCTAGTGTGGCGTCTCCGGGCTTCATTATCATGTTATAGGGTAGGGGCATCTCGCCATAATAGTCGCCCAGTGGAGGAAGTGCATGCCCAGTGCTTTTCTTGCCCTCTCTGCCCGCCGTGAAAGAGTTGTAGCAAATGCTCTTCTCAGAAACCACGCCGTTGGTTACAAGTTCTAGGGGTTTCTTTGGAACTCCTTCGCCGTCTACTGGCACAGCATACAACGTTTTCGGGTTTCTAGCATCGTCAACAACGTTCAGCTTGCCGTCGAAGACCTGCTGGTTTGCCACGTATTTTACAAAGGACTCTCCATCCTGGTAAGCTTTGGCTGAAAAACCAACATAACCCATATAGTCCAAAAGAACAGCCACAGCCAAAGGCGACAAAACAACCTCATACTCGCCGGGCTCAACCTTCACCGGATGTAGGCTCCGCACAGATTTGTCTGCAGCGTCTTCAGCCAAGGCTGTTGGCTGGATGTCTTTAACCCTTCTGGAATATTGTTGGGCTGCCCCGAAGCCTTCGGATTCCCCATCTCTTGATATAACTGTTGTTTTCATGTAAGCCAATGAAAGCTGAGCCCATGCTGAAACCCCCAGAGAGTTGACAACAGCATAGCCCATCGAACCAGTTGAAAGGTATCCGGCGACGGCAGCCACTTTAGGCGACTTGGCATGGGCTTTGTTTATGGCTTCCCTAACCCTTTCAGCCCTAAACTTCGGCGTGCACTCAGCCGTAGCCCTGTCAAAGGCGCCCTTAACAGGTTTCCAGGCTTCTGGTTCTGGAAGGCTCTTAAACTCCTTGTTAGGCGATGAAGCCTTTGCAATTTTGACGGCTTGCTCTACAGCCTCTTTTATGCCCCTCTCCTCAAACGTGTTAGCTTGAATAGTGCTTATCCGCTGGTCTAAAACAACCTTGACGGATACCCCGCCCATCTTTTGGGATAGGTTCTGGTGAATCTGAGAGTTTGCAAAACGCGTTAAAGAGTTGTCAACCATAAACGCCACGGCTTGGGCTTGGCTAACCTTCTGTTTCATGGCGTACTCAACGGTTTTTTCGGCTATTTCCCTCAACCTTTCAACATCCACCCGCCATCCCCGCCTCTCACCTTATTAATCCAACACGGACTTTTCTGAAGCGGGCAGTGCCGCATCCATGCCCAACATACATGACTTGTCCAGGCACGCCCTTGCCACAGTTTGGCGTACCCCACATCTTCCAGTCGTCTTTGCTTACAGCGTCGCATGAACGCCAAAACTGGGGCGTCACACCCATATAAGTCGGGTTCTTAACCATCTTCTCACGGCTGCCATTCTTTATCAGCCAGCCTATTTCCGTGCCGAACTGGAAGTTTATTCGCTTATCATCTATGCTCCACGAGCGATTGGTCATCATCAAAACGCCCCTGCGAGTATCCTCAATTATCTCTTCAGCCTTGTAGTCGCCTGGAAGCAAATTAATGTTGGTCATCCTTATTAGGGGCAAAGCAAAGGGCGAGTCAGCCCTCATGCCTCCGCTGCTCTCCTTAAGCCCAAGCTGGGCAGCCGTCTCCCGCGAACTCTGATAGCCGACGAAAATTCCCCTTCTTATAAGGTAAACCTTTTTGGCTTTTGTTCCCTCATCGTCGAAGCCGAAGGTTCCAAGCCCCAGCGGCACAGTGGCGTCAGCAACAATATTCACCTTTTCAGAGCCATAACGGAATCTTCCAAGCTTTTCAGGCGTTAGAAAGCTTGTCCCAGCATAATCCGCCTCTGTTCCCAATACACGGTCAAGCTCTGTGGGGTGTCCACAACTCTCGTGAATCTGCAAAGCCAACTGGTCTCCGCACAAAATCAAGTCCATCTCACCAGAAGGGCACATCTCAGCCTCAAAAAGTTGGATAAGCTCCTCCCCAACAGTTTTTGCATGGTCCATTAAGGTTAAAGACTCGAAAAACTCGTAGCCGCTGGTGGCAAAGTCGCCGCGGAAGGCAGACGGATAAGACCTCACTTGGACTTCTGATCCTTTAACAGCTATGGCTGATATTCCGCCGCCACACCATGTTATTTGCTGGCTTATTTCTGCGCCTTCACTGCTCATGAAAAGCTTGTTTTCACGGTAACCCCGATAATGGGCGTAGGAAACATTCACCAGCGGCGAAAAATCCTTCAAGAAGCGGCTAGCCTCAACAAGAACCTTCAGCTTTTCCTCTAACGGCACTTTGAAGGGGTCCTTCTTGAAGCTTGTAGCATACTTCTCGCGGTAAACCTTCTCCTTTACAAGGGTTACGTCCCTCTTCTTGAGCATGGCACTGGCTTTTGCTATGCTAACAGCCTTCTCAACACAACGCCTAATCTCATCTTTGGTTACGTCCACTGAACCGGCAAAACCCCAAGCACCGTCAACGATGACTCTTGCACCGAAACCGCGCATCTGCGAATAGGCTATGGTTTCCGGCTCGCCGTTCTTAACCGTCAAGTTTTCATTTAGGATTTCGCTGATTCTAATGTCGGCGTAGGATGCGCCTTGCTTGCTAGCTTCTTCAAGGGCTAACCTTCCAAAATCAACAGTCATCTCCCGACACCTCTCATCCAGCCTAGAACAATTAAATATGCGAGGCTCGGTTTTAAGCTTTGGCAAGCGCAAAGTTTAAAGGTCTAATGCCATGTAGGATTCGAATGCCAGATTCAGACACATGAGGTTTAATGGTTTGAGTGTTGAAGAGGAAACCCTAGAAGAACGTAAAGCGAAAATTCTAATCAAGCTTAGGGGCTACAAACTCGTTAAGAAGGAAAAAGTTAAAGAAGTAGCAAGCTACATCGTTGAAGCTCCCAAAGAGGAGAAAAAGAAAATCCTAATCTGGTGTGTTCCAGAAGAAACCGTTGGCATACTAACCGTAAACCGCATGGCAAAAGCCATGAAAGAAGCCGAAATAGAACACGGAATCCTAATAGCAAGCGGACGCTACACCAACGCCGCAAAACAAACAGCAAAGAAAAAACACATAGAGCTTCTACCGAAAACCTTCCCAGTCTTCGACATCTTCGAACATAAGCTTGTGCCAAAACATGAAATTTTAACGCCGGAAGAACGCGAAAAAGTCCTAGCCCAATACAGAGTTAAGCCATACCAGCTACCCCAAATAAAAGCTTCAGACCCAGCAGCAAAAGCCATAGGAGCAAAACCAGGCGATATTCTGCGAATAATACGAAAAAGCCCCACAGCAGGCGAACACGTAGCCTACAGATACGTAGTAGAATAAAAATGCAAAGAAAAAGAGAGAAAGGTGAACCACTCAAGCCTGCGTTTTGACGAACTTTCTCTGCCTTAACAATAGGGTAGCCGATAAAACAGCACCGATAGCGGCGACGATCGAAAACACCATAACCAAATACTGCGGTATCGTCCAAGTCTCTTGAGTCCCTATCAGGCTTGAAACATCTGTCTGAATCTGTCCAAGCCCAGGAACAACAATCGTAGCCATGTTGCCTCTAATTTCTGTGATTGTTCCGTTCATTGTACCCAACGTTGTTTGGATGGTCGCCACTGTGCCGTTTATCGCCACGACTTTGATGAAGATTTTGTCAAGAGTCACGTTAATAGCCGTTAAGTTAAGCTTGATAAGCCCCAGGTCAGGTATTATAATCGTAGCTATTCCGTTTCTAATTTCTGTTATGCGGGCATTCATTGTTGTCAAGGTCTGGCTTATCATGAAGCTTTTGAAGGATGTCCCAAAAGCTTGAACAGTACCGTTAATGTAGTCGGCGTTAACCACTAAGGCATAGGTTCCAACGTCAGCGTCTGCAGGAATCGTATAGACTATTTTATAGAAGCCAGTTGCGATTGCCGTTATGTTAGTTGGATACTGGTAATAGACTATTTCACCATTTGGACCATACAATTTTGCGCCTATGCTGGTAGCGTTTATCGCGTGTCCTTTGAGGGCTGTTTGGACATAAAACTCAACCAGTTCCCCTCTAAAGTGTATTGTGCCAACGTCCACTTGGACATCCAGCTGTGTTATTTCTATGACGGTGAACGTTGCGCTTGCATAGCCTTCGATGTCATATGCCTTAATTAGCTGGGTTTCCGCTGTGGAAAGGGGTATGTTAAAGGTGAAGTTAAAGATTCCGGTGTTTTCGACTAAGGCGTATCCAATTAGCATGTCGTTGTAGGTTATTCTTGCTTGAGTTTCTGGTGTGAAGCCCAAACCTCTTACTGTTACTTTTGTTCCCACAGGTCCTTCGGATGGATTTAAGGTAATTATAACAACTCTGAATGGAGCTGAAGCCATCCTGCCAGTCGCCGTGTCCACAGCCATTATTTCATGAACCCCAGCTGCAGCGTCTTCTGGAACTATTAAAACATAGGAAAAGTCGCCTACATTATTGGCTGTAGTGTTTGCCATAAAGGTTCTATCCCAATAAATTGAAACGTTGCCGTTTGCAGTTGCCCTTGTTCCCGTCACCTTCACTTTGGTTCCAGGAGAGCCAGCTGATGGATTTAAGGATATTGTAATGTATGTGGTTAGGGCAACAGCATTGCCTAATAATCTCTCCGTATCCTTGTTGGAGGTTTCAAAATCGAATCCAAGAAGCATTATTTGTCCTCTACCCACCTCTTTGCGAATCATCACCGGATAGACACCATCATCAACAACAACCTTTGTCTCCCGGGTTACAAAGCTCACCGTGTAATAGGGACCTAAGAAGGTTTGGGAAACACCCTCAGCCAAAGGATCGCTTGGATCCACTACATAAAGTGTATAATAGCTTCGGTAATTGGTGCTTAAAATCGACATGAGCCCAGCGCCGGTGAGGATGCCGTAAGTTCCGCCATAGCCCCAGAAGCCATCGCATAAGATTATAATCCCTCCATTTTCAAGGAATTCGCTTAAAGTTTCAGACCATGAGGAACCAATTGTCTGCATAATGTAGAGGCTTGCATATTCTTGATCTGGGATCAGCAGAATGTCTTTTCCAGGAAGCTTCAAACTCAGTTGGGTGTAATCCCAAAGTTCCGTTATTTCGTAGTTTGGTCCAAAGGCCGACTCTATAGCTTTTAGGGTATTTTGGTAGTCATAGTAGTAATCCGTGTATTGCACGTAAGCAAGGATTTTCGGCGCGTACTGTACTGGAACTATTTTTGAGCAAATGTTGTTACTTGTTATGTTTTCGTTTGGAACTGGTGGAGCGTAAACCGTAATGTTATATTTTCCGGCAATTGTTGGCGTCCACGGATAACTGAGCGTGTAGGTTGTTCCGTTTTGGAGGAATGATATTAGTTCACTTTTAACTATTGTTCCGTTAATTAGAAGTTGAAGTTCCACATTTGCCTCATCATTTAATCCCTCGTTTCGCACGGTAGCATTAAGCACAGCAGAATCGCCGGGTTCAAGATATTTAGGAGCTTGTAAGGAGACAGTAAGCTCGTGCTGATAGCGAATAAGGAACCAGTGTATCATGTTTTTTAACATGACTTGACAGTCGCTGTTATACATCCAGTCATATGTTCCATCGCCATTCCAGAAAACCACCTTTCCAGGAAGCCCTTCAGTCGCTATTATTTTGTCGTATCCATCCAAGAGTTCAGCCACCGTTGCGGCTCCGCGTGTCGTGTCAGCCTCCGCCATATCGCAATCATAGTATAAGCCGTATACGTGGTATCCTTGTGAAAAACTTCCATAGGGTCCATTCATTATTGGATGAGCCTCGTTAACAACTATTAGATCTGGTTCGCCTACATTATCTCCCGTCGATGATGAACGAACGAGACTTGCTAAAAGCGTATCGCTTATTAGGCAATCGCATCCTGTGACAAGAAGGTTTCCGCCAGAGGATAAGTAGGATTCAAGTGCTAAATATTCGTCTGGAGTTATCAATCTGTAGCGATTATAGAATATAACCGCCTTGTATTTGAGGAGCAGGTCCAAGTTCTTTGTGTAAAGGTAATAGTTATTGTCGTTGTATATGTCATAGCCAATTCCCATAGAATCCAAAAATGCCGTTATCGCCAACAATTCTGAATAGGAGGATATTAGAGCAACTTGTACAAAGCGAACCCGCACCATAACGCTTGCTACATTGTTTATTATAACGTCCTCGCCTGAAACTGGCAGCGCATATGCGGTTATGTTGTAGACTCCCTCCGCCGTCGGTGTCCAAGGATAATGCAAAGTGAAAGATGTGCCGTTCACAAGTTCTGTTATAATTTCGCTTTCAACAACAGTTCCGTTTATAAGAATCTGAATCTGTACATTTGTTTCGTTGTGTAAGCCCAAATTATATACAGTTGCATTCAGCACTGAGGACTCGCCTGGCTGGAGACGAAGCGGCGCTTCTAAAGTTACGCCTAAATCATGCTCGTATTGAACGCCTATGGGTACATTTGTGTCGATTAAAAATAGTTCAATGTATTCTCCCGTACGGGGGTTTGTGCTGTTCATTCCAATCCAAAGTCCAGAAGCCTTGTCATACCAGAATGTGTATGGATAATCATACATGGTGTAGGGTATTTCCCAACAGTCTATAGCCCTTGGACCAACAGCCAATATTTTAGCGCCACTAACCGTTGCGGTGCTATCGAGAAGGTTTATTGTGGAGCCTATATCTATGTCTGTTTCAATCCATCCCGGATACCAGAGGCTGTACCATATGCCTTCTTCCACGAACCGTGTCACCGTGTTAACTATCATATACCCCGTGCTAGTGTAGCCTGTAGGGTCCTTCAGCCAAGCGGTGATATAAATCTTGTAGGGTTCAATGTAGTACTGGTATGTAAGGTTCAAATATCCTTGTCCTATGAAGACTCCAGAAGAATCATAATAGCTCATAGTGTAGTTGGCGTATTGTCCTGGCTTGGGGTTGATTAATGGGTAGTACACACTAACAAATCTTGTTCTTACGTTGTTCAGGGTGAAGTTTTCCTCGGGCACGGGTGGTGCATAAGCAGTAACGTTGTAGATTCCTTCCTCAATGGGCGCCCATGGATAACTTATCGCATAGTATGTGCCGTTAGTGAGTTCAGGCAATGTTTCATTTGCAACAATGCTTCCATTTATAATCAACTGAATTTTCACATTTGTTTCATTGTTTAGTCCATTGTTGTAAACTGTCGCATTTATTATGGAGTGTTCGCCTGGTAGAAGATATTGTGGAGC
The DNA here is from genome assembly GCA_038882975.1 of Bathyarchaeia archaeon. GTDB lineage: Archaea > Thermoproteota > Bathyarchaeia > Bathyarchaeales > Bathycorpusculaceae > JAGTQI01. The sequence continues at coordinate 12,938 of JAVZNE010000011.1, read as the reverse complement.
ATTTAGCAAAACAGCTAGCTCATGCTCATATTGGGTTACAAGCCATGTAAAGTGTCCATGGTTGGGCATCCAATCCCAGTACGACATAGTATCAGCAACAGCACAGTCGATTAAACCGCTTGTTTCTATGTTTGAGAGAAATATTCCCACTATGAACCAGTTGGAATTTTCTGGAGTTCAAGATAAGCCAGAGGAATAGGGTTATATATGTCCCAAAATCCAATACTCGAGTTCCATTTCCACATTTCAGTTGCTTCCCAACCAACAATAATCAAGTAGTCAGCGCCTATGCCGGTGTCCTGAAATGGATAGGTTCCGTCGGGCAAACCCGTAGCGGGGTTTTGATCTGCATCTATAAGGATGCCTGTGTTTATTTCTTCGATGGTTGTCCAATTCCTATGATACTCAACTTTGAAGTACATAATGCTTGAAGATGTTTGACCGTATGTAGCTTTTAGGTTGCATCCATAACCTTCATCGGGATCCTCTTCTAGAAGTATCCATTTGGTCTCTGATGGTGGAAGTACAACATTCAGCAGTTCCATTATCTGGTTATTTTCAATCGCTGTCTCATCTGGAACTGGAACCACGTAGTATGTGACATTATGTAAACCAGTTTCGGATGGTGTCCATGACAGGCTCACGGTGGCTGATTTGTACATTTGTATAGAAACTATCGTCTCTGAGTCGACTTGAGTGTCGTTTACAAGCAGCCTTACTTCTATGTTATATTCGTTGCTTGCTCCGAAATTTAACACGGTCACATTAAAGGTTGCAGATTCTCCAAGCTTGATGCATTGTAGTCTGTCTATGTCAAAAATTAGCATGTCATGATCTGGCGGCTTTTGTTCCATAGCCTTTTTTGCGTCAACCCTTCCATAACCATAATATTCGTCGAAGCCAGGGTCTCCCAAATCTTTTGCTGTATACCTTAACTGGATTCTAACCCAGTTACTTGTTGCCTCAGAATAAATGCTCCAAATGAGAGCTGCAACGCCAGCAACATGGGGACAAGCCATGGAAGTGCCGCTCATATAGTCGTAATTCATGAGATAGCCATAGTCGTTTAGGGTTACATAGTATGTTGGCATGGTTGAGTAAATGTCTACTCCCGGAGCGGCCAGCTCAATCCAGTCTCCCCAATTGGAGAAATAAGCCTTTAAGTCGCTTTGATTCGTGGCTGCTACGGCTATAACTTCTTCGTAAGCCGCTGGATATGACTTAAGGTTAATGTTGTCGTTTCCGGCGGCGGCAACTAGCAAAACGCCATTTTCATATGCATATTTAACGGCTTCGTGTAAAAGCCTGCTGTAGCCGTAGCCCCCCAAACTCATGCTAATTATTTTAGCCCCATGGTTAACTGCATGTATTATTCCATTGGCAACCCAATCGTCGTATCCAGAGCCCAATTCATCTAAAACTTTTTCCGCCATAATCTTAACTTGGGCTAAGCCAGCTATTCCAACACCATTGTTTATGACAGCTGCAATTATGCCAGCGCAATGGGTTCCGTGACCAAAATCATCTTTCGGGTCGTCATCATTGTTAACCCAGTCATAACCCCCAATAATGTAGTTTGCAGCTAGGTCTGGATGGTTGTAGTCGATGCCGCTGTCAACAACCGCTACAATAATGTCAGAGGAGCCTAACGTTGTGTTCCAAGCAAAGTTTGCCTCTATCTTCTTTGGCCCCCACTGTAAGCCCCAATAGGGGTCATTCGGTTCAAATAGTGCTTGGCGTTTCATGTTTGGTTCTATATAACGCACGAAGGGGTTCTTGCTCATCTGCTCAATAAACGAGGAAACAGCATTCATTGGAACATCGGCAACCGCGGCTATGACCTTGCCTTTTAGAGAGACGGTGTTTACGATTTTTCCTTGAGTGTTGGCGACTGCGTTAGCAACATTATCGTAAGCCCAAACCTTTGTATAATCCACACCAATTATCAACTGCACGGAATCTCCGTCTGAAACGATATAGTCTTTGTAGTTGGCAAATCCGCCAAAGCCTGCACTCATGTCTCCAAAAGTGTTCTGTGTAAAGCGGTTATCAAACCACCACAAACCGTTAAATGTAGAGGGAAACGAGTCACTTTTCGCAAAGTGTTTAGGATTTGAATTAAAGTTTCCATTGGAAAGAATTGGAGAATTTGCCGAATCAGCGATAGTCTTTGCATTTTCACTCATTTCTAAGGGGACATTGTTAAAGGCTTCGGCAGCAACAATATTTGGCAGAAGTAGCATCATAACAAATGTTATCACTGCAAGGTTTTTCCACATTTTCTCATACATCTAATCTCACCTATGCGGTAAAACTATTTGATACGCTCACTATTTAAAACTAAACTTTAGAACTCGCCACTGCAAAAGCGGTCTCTTCAACGATTTTTGATGGCCAGAACTTTGTTCAAGAGGCTTTCCACATGCTTATACTCTTCCAAAAGCTCTTTTCCAAAACTTGTGAGTCTTGCACCACCACCGCCCTTTTTGCCTCCCCTATAAGTTTCCACTATCGGCTTGTCTAACGTTTTCTCAACTCTCTTTATGTAGCTCCAGACATAGCGATAAGACATGCCAAGCCCTTTCGCAGCCTTTGATATGGAATGCTCCTTTTCTATTTGTTCTAGGATTTGGGCTCCGCCCTTGCCTATTAGTGGTTTTCCATGATGTTCCAGCCATATTTTGAAGGATGGTTTGTGTTTTGTCTTGTTTTGCATTTTGTTTTTGGTATTTGCCACGTTAGGTTTATAAGTTTATTCGATGTGAATACGAAAGCACAACGAGGAGGCAACAAGTTATAGAGGAAGATACTCCATTATCTGCTGGTAAAATTTCGGCAGCCCTCGTCTTCGGCATCCTTCTCGGAGCAGCCGCTGGATTGATAGGTGTTGGTGGGGGCGAGTTTAGAACGCCGATACTGCTTTATGTTATTGGGCTTCCAGTGGTGACAGCCATAGCCGTAAACCTACTTGTCGGCTTACTGACGGTTGTGGTCTCGTTTTTTAGGCGCTTCCAACTGGGCTTGCTAAATGGGCATAGCATTAACATAGCCATAATCATGTCCATAACGTCAATCGTCGGAGCCTATTTCGGGGCGCTTTTAACCGACAAGATTCCAGAAAAACCATTGAAAAGGCTCTTGGCAGCCTTCCTCATAATTGTTGGCTTGAAAATCGGGCTTGAACCTTTCATCCAAACGCCATTCACCTTAACCATAACTCTTGGTTTTATGGAGGAAGCCCTCCTGGCAGCCCTAACTGGCTTGCTGATAGGTATTATTTCTGGAACCTTGGGGGTTGCTGGCGGCGAGTTCAGAATTCCAGCCTTAATATACATTTTTAGCCTAGACATAGTTGCGGCTGGAACGGCAAGCCTCCTCGTTTCCATACCGACCGTGGCTTCTGGCTTTTTGAAGCATCAGAACATGGGGCACATGAACAGAAAAGCCACCATAATAGCAGTCGCCATGGGCGTAGGCTCGGTGCTGGGCGCTTTTATAGGCGCGTCCTACGCGAGAGTTGTGGAAAAGGACGTTCTAAAAGTGCTGCTCGGCGCGATCCTAATCTTGGCAACAGTTCGAATGGTAACAGAACCTTAAGAGCTAACGCCTCTCCTCTCGTTTTTTAATTCGTAAAGGATTACTAGCGCCTCGCCGAGGGGAATGCCAAGCCTAGATGCAAGCTCGGAAGGCGTAATATCCGGATTTTCGTGGAGTAGAACATCCCTTGTGTAGGCCTTATGATGGGGGTACATAACCATAGCGTGAACAGTCTCGACAAGTATGGGCCAAAGTTTCTCTTTAGCGTATTCCTCAAGGCTCATAACTCATCATAAAAGAATATTCGCCAAGGTTGGTTATTCGGTTTACTCTTCAGAGCCACCGACGTCTTGAGGCTTCCCAAACTCTTCGAAGCTTACAATTTTTTCTAGCGGTTTCCTACGCCTAATCAAGTGAAGCACCTTGCCTGTCAAGTCGAATTTCTTTCTCGGATATCCCAGTGCCAATAGCGCCACAACGCGGTAGTTTTCTGGAATTTTTAGTAAATCGCGCACTTGATTTTCATCGAAGCTTCCAACCCAACATGTCCCAAGACCCATGCTTGTGGCTGTTAAAACCATGTTTTGCATGGCTATGGCAACATCCACCCCAAACCATTTGGGAGAAGCCCTATGGTCGCCGCAGCCAACAATAACGACTGGCGCCTCTTTAAGAAACTTAGCGAATCTGGCTTGGGCAAGCCTCTCCCGCTTTTCAGCATCGGTAACAACTATGAAGTGCCAAGGCTGAATGTTGCCAGCTGAAGGTGCAAGCCTACCAGCCTCCAAAACCCGCAAAAGCTTTTCCTTTGGCACCGGTGTCAGCTGATAAGCTCTCACCGAACGCCTCACTTGAACAGCCTCAAACACATCCATCCTGTAAACACCACAAGAGCGTTATGCTTCGCGTCTGAAATAAGGTTTTACGTGGTGAAAAACCGCCAGAAGGAACTTTTGGTAAAGTTTATCTTTAACGATTCCGTTAGGCTACAAATTCAAAAAGGGCTGGGCATGATTAGGGCTGTTGTCTTCGACCTAGACGGAACAATAGTAAAATTCAACATAGACTTTAAAGCCGTGAGAGCCGATGTTAGAAGCCTCCTAATAAAGGAGGGTGTGCCAGCCTCGGTGCTATCCATAAACGAAAGCATATTCGAAATGTTGAAGAAAATGGAAATTTTCATGAAAAACAATGGAAAACCAGCCAACAAAATAGAAGAAGTTCGAAAGAAAGCCCTGGCAATAGCAGAAAAATACGAGTTGGAAGCCGCCAAAACCACAAGCCTACAGCCCGGAATAAAAGAAATTCTAAAAACCTTGAAGAATATGGGCTTAAAGATTGGCATATGCACCGTCAACAGCCAAAAATCAGTAGACCACATCCTTAAAAAATTCGGGATAAATGAGTTCTTCGACACTGTAACCCCACGAGATGTTGTTAAAAATGTTAAACCCAACACAGAACACTTAGAAAACACATTAAAAGCACTGGGAATAGACCCGAAAGAAGCTTTGGTTGTTGGAGACAGCCCAGCAGACATGAAATGCGCAAAAGAACTAGGCGCAATAGCAGCAGCCCTACCAGGCATGTCAACACAAAAAGAACTAGCAGACGCTGGAGCCAACTACATAATAACAACAATAACAGACATACCAACCCTAATAGAACAAATCAACACTTCCAAAGGTGCTTAAATAATTGAAGTAAGACGCTACTTGAGAAGTTTGCCATTTAAAGTAAATTTTGTCATCCTCTTGGGCTCAACAGTTTACAGCGAGAGACTAAAAGACAGCGACATAGACCTAATAGTGGTTTCGAAGGATTTTGATGGGATGCCCTTCAAGAGAGGAATGCCAATATTGCAGAAGAGCTGGAAACACGACGTAATGCTTGAAGCCTTCGAATTCACACCAAAAGAATTTGAAAAACTCAAAGATAAAAGCATAGTCGTCAAGAAAACGCTGAAAAAGGGAAGAAAATCCTAGTTCATGGACGTTAATAGTTTTGAATGGAGAATTGTTGTTTTATTGCCTTAATGAGGTCGCTGACCTCTTTTTGAAACTTTTCTTCACAAGGACAAGTAATATAGCCAAAATGGTCATCAACATCAACAAAATTGATAATGGAAATTCTGGGATTACTTCGTATACGCAGTAGGATTCTGTGCCGTCTCTGGTTGCATCATTTCCAGCATCGTCATAGGCGACTATTTTGAACCTTACAACTGTTCCGGCTTCCCTGCCTGGTATTGTAGCTTCATAAAGGTTTGTTGTTGAATTCAAGGTCATAGGTGCTAGTGGTTCCCATGTTGTTCCATTGTCAAAGCTATAAATTAATGTTACATTTCGGAGTCCGCTGAGGTTGTCTGTCACGTTAACTGAAACTTTTACAGGCTGTAAAGGTTGAACATCGCCGCTTGGCGTTCGAGATGGAATTTCTATTATGGGCTTTGTTTTGTCCAGCTTTATTCCTGTAAGAATTTTGTGTGGCAACTCTTCTTTGCCTGAATTGTCTACGCTCCAATATTCAAGTGTGTTGTTGTCGTCTTCCGTGGTGATAAGGGGATGACCGTGAAAGCTGACATTTTGGGTTGGACCGTTGTTGATTCTGTAAAATGTTTCTGCCACGCCGCTTAAATCATCACTGGCTGAAAGATAAATTGTGAAATCTTTGTTGTGCCATAATCCATTATAGCTGGCAACAGTTGTCGGGGGAACAAGATCTTCTGAAAGCAGTTGAATTGTTAAGATGAAGGTGTATACGCCATGACTGCTGATTCTTATCCTCCAATCTCCGCTTGAATCAACAACGCAAGATATTGTAAAACCCCAGCCCGGTGAATATACTTTTTCTGTTCCATCAGGCGCATATATATAGGCTGATCCATAGTTCATTGAGATGCCTAAGACAATTGTTTGGCCGCTTTGTACATTAAATTTAAACCAGTCTTCAGTGTCTGCGGCTTCTAGATATGCAATCCAGTACCCTTCAGTTATTGGGCTAGCCATTGCAAAGGTGTTTCCAGCGTCCCAACGGATTTCAGCGTCGTTTTGTTCTTTAATATTTAATGTAAAAAGGTATGTACCATAGCCAGAAATTCTTATCCTCCAGTTTCCACTCACATCGGCAATATATGATATTACAAATGTGTAACCGTTCGCATATGTTTTTTGCGTCCCATCAGGCGCATATATATAGGCTGAACTATAATACGGTATGCTAACTCCTAAAATAATTACTTGTCCGCTTAAAACATTAAACTTGAACCAATCATCAGAATCCGCCGGATATAAATAACCTATCTTGCACCCATCGGTTATTGAACTGGCCATTGCAAAGGTGTTTCCGGCGTCTTGACCAATTTCAGCGTCGTTTTGATTCCTTACGTTTAAGGTAAAAGCGTAGACACCATTGCCGTATATTTGAATTCTCCAGTCACCACTCGAATCGGCAACATACAACAATGTGGCGTAGCCGTATGTGTAAGCCTTTTGTGACCCATCTGGTGCGTATAAACGGACATCAGTGCTTATCCCTACAATAATTATTTGGCTGCTTGAAACACTGAATCTATACCAGTCTTGATCATCCGAGTTGCTTAAAACTCCACTATAGTACCCCTCGCCTATTATTGTAGCCGCTTGAAACGTGTTTCCTGCGTCGCCGCTTTCTTCAGCGTTTTTCTGCCAACTTCTATCAGATTGTGTAATGTTTAACGAGTAGAATCCGTAGTAGCTTTTTAGCTCAACCAAAACATAGAATTTTTCTGATGTGTTAACATAGTACGAAATGTACTCATCTATCCTTTCTCCATAAGTTGAACTAGCTATAAGGTACCCTAAATCATCGTATAATTCAAGGTCGCACTCCAGCGGAAAAGTCAGTTTTAAAAGTATATTTAGCCACTTTCCACCATCGCAGTTAATTTGGTAAAAATCCCTTATATCCGCGTCAAGCAATTGACCAGCATATAAGCCATTCGAAATTTGCAGCGCACCTTCAAACTCGTTGCCAGCGTCCCCGCCAGAACCAGCATCGTTTTGATTAGTGAGGAAAATACTGAATGTATAATTGGCCTGCCAGCTTATTGGGTGTATATTAAGCGACCAATTACCCTCAATGTTGCCTATGCATACTAAATGTTCATCCGCAATTCCAGTATAGTATGACGATGCTCTAGCATTACCTAAGGCATCATAAAGGCTCAACGTAACACTTTGCCCAATTGGTAAGGTCAAGTTTATTTCAATGATCTTCCACAAGGGGACATAAAACTTAAACCAGTCATCAGAGTCCCCTGAAAGTAAGTACCCATTATAGATATGTCCAGTTTCAATGTAAGCGGCCTCGTCGTATATGTTACCAGCGTCCCAGCCTGAACTAGCATCGTTCTGATTCTGAACAGTTAAGTTGAACCTATACCATCCAGAACCAGAAGCCAAAACAAGCCTTATCCGCCACTCGCCAGAAACGTCACAAACGTATTGCACATATTCGGCGCTGCTGACTCCATAAGTTGAACTTGTTCTCGAGTTGCCTAAAGAATCCCACAAATATAAATTAACATCAACATCTTTAGGAGGTCTCACATTAACATATATGACTTGTCCCTTTATGGCTTGAAACTTATACCAATCTTCCGTGTCATTTTCACCCATCCAACCATAATATCTACCAGGCGATATCAGCAAGGCATCAACAAAAACATTAGGCGCATCACCACCACTACCAGCGTCATTCTGACCAAAAACAAACCCAACCTTAAAGGAAAATAAACAAACAAAAAGCAAGAACAAAATTGGAATAAAAACATGCTTTCTAAGCCACATTGTATATACCTCGGCTATGAGCCTTGATTTAAAACGTATTTATTTTTAAAATTTTTGGAAAAATCAACTAGAATAAACTTCTAAAAGTCTTTTATATTTGGGAATGCCGCAAATAAAGATTTCACTAGGGCGCGAAGTAGTATCTTGGCCAGTTTGGCCATTGTTGGGTCTGTTGGGGTTCTTCGAATCCCATTTTTAGGGTCATTCCCACTTTTATTTTGTCTAGTGGCGTGTTTTTTATCATTCCTGGGATTTTTACTCCGTTTTCTAGTTGGATTATGCCTACTGCGTATGGCGCCATATTCTGGAATTGGGTTGGCGCCACGTGGATTATCGTATATGTTAAGAGTTTGCCTGTTGTTGGCATTTCAGTCCATTCGAATTCTGTTGATAGGCATTTGTCGCATAATGGTCTTGGCGGCAGGTGGATTTTTCCGCATTTTTGGCATTTCCCACCCAACAGTTTTTTCTGGCTTATGTACTTGTAGAATTGTTCAATTGTGAAGTTTTGTGGCTGCTCGGTCATATACTTTTACCCCCTCTTATAGATGTGAACGGTGGCTGTGGCGCCTGAACCGCCAACATTATGGGTTAGGCCTATTTCGGCGTCGTCCACTTGTCGCTTGTCAGCCTGCCCAGTAAGCTGTAGGTATATTTCGTAGGCTTGGGCTGTTCCTGTGGCGCCTACTGGGTGGCCCTTCGCCTTTAGGCCTCCGCTTGCGTTTACGGGGATTCTGCCCTTCAAGGTTGTTTCGCCTTTTTCGGCTAGTTTTCCGCCTTCGCCTGGCTTGCAGAAGCCTAAATCCTCGTAGGCTATTATTTCGGCTATGGTGAAGCAGTCATGCACTTCAGCCACGTCAATGTCCTCTGGCGTTACGTCAGCCATTTCGTAGGCTTGTTTTGCAGCTAGTTTTGCGGCTCTAAGCGACGTGAAATCGTCCCTTTCATAAATGCCAATTGTGTCGCTTGCTTGTCCGCTTCCAATTATGTGGACTGGTGTGTCCGTGTATTTTTTGGCTAGTTCAGGCTTTGTCAGTATGAGACAGCTTGCCCCATCCGTTATGAGCGAACAATCATAGAGTTTTAGGGGCCAGGCGATAACCCGCGATGATAGGGCTTGTTCTAGGGTTATTTCCTTCTGCATGTGGGCCTTGGGGTTTAGGCTTCCATTATAATGGTTTTTTACGGCAACATGCGCCAACTGCACTTCTGTTGTGCCATACTTGTGCATGTGGGCTGTTGCCATCAATGCGTATAATCCTGGAAAGGTTATGCCGTGCCACTGTTCGAAGGGGAAATCCGAAGCCATAGCCAGAAACTCCGTGACTTCGGGGGTGCTTCGATGAGTCATTTTCTCAACGCCACCAGCCATAACAACATCGCACAAGCCCGAGGCAACAGCAAATATGGCTGCCCTTAAGGCCGCACCAGAAGAGCTGCAAGCCGCCTCGGTTCTCGTTGCTGGTATATGCAGCAGTCCAGCCCAGTCTGCTGCTGTCGCGCCTGTGTGCCCTTGATGCTCATAGGATTCGCCCATATGCCCAATAAATAGGGCTTTTATGTCCCGTTTCGGGTCTAGTTTTGGACAGCGTTCATAAGCCTCCTTTGCCGCTTGGGCGAAAATTTCACGGGCGTATAAGCCTTCAAGCCTCCCGAATTTTGACAAGCCTGCAGAAACTATTGAGGCTAGGGGTTTTCCCTTCAAAGTTAAACTTCTCCCAAGGTTAGCCTTTTGGAGAAAATCCATAGTTACGAACAAGTATTTAAGTTTCTTCAACGCTTAGGCTTGTTTTCCACGAAAAGTTTTATGTGAAAACCAGCTCAAACTATAGCCTCTAAAATGGAGGAAAGGGGAAGGAGAAATTATGAGCGAGGTTGCCATTGTTGGTGTTGGATGTGTCGGCTTTAGACCAATAACGCCGGAGCTTTCCTACAAGGAGTTGATGTTTGAGGCGGCTGTTAAAGCCTACGAGGATGCCGGCGGAATAAACCCCAGAAAAGACGTAGACATCTTCGTTACATGTGCCGAAGACTATTTGGAAGGCTTCAGCATATTCGACGAGTTCGTCCCAGACCAGCTTGGCGCAGCCCTACGCCACCTGTTCACCGTTTCCGGCGACGGCATGCTTGGATTGGCAACAGCCTACATGCTAATAAAGACCGGCTATTTTGACACTGTTGTCGTGGAAGCCCATAGCAAAGCTTCAGACATACTAACATATATGGATATTGTGCAGTTTGGGCTTGACCCAATTTTTAACAGGCCTTTGGGCGGACATCCCTACTACATTGCTGGTTTGGAGATGAACCGTTATTTGCATGATACTGGCACGACTGAGGAGCAGTGCGCCCAAGTTGTGGTCAAAAACAGGAGAAACGCCATACTGAACCCGTATGCGGCTTATGGCGCAGACATAACCCTAGACCGAGTCATGCATTCTGAGAAGCTTTTCCACCCGCTGAAAAAGCTGGAGATAAGCACACCGGCAGACGGCTGCATAGTCTTGGTTCTAGCATCTGAAAAGGTTGCTGAAAAGCTTACCGACAAGCCCGTCTGGGTCAAAGGCGTTGGATGGTGCACCGAAACCCCGAGTCTAGAAACCAGAGACTGGACAAGGGCTGTTTACACGAGGTTGGCGGCTGAGATGGCCTACAAAGAGGCTAAAATCACCAATCCGTGGAGGGATATAGACTTTGCTGAAATTCACGACATGTTCGCCTATAAAGAGCTTCAGCATATGGAAGCCTTAAAACTGTGTGATTATGGCATGGCTGGCAAACTAACAGAGGAAGGCCTAACAGCCTTAGACGGCGAGTTTCCAGTAAACCCGTCTGGAGGACTGCTTGGAATGGGTTATGGGCTGGAGGCTTCTGGACTGCAGAAAGTGCTTGAAGTCGTCTTACAGCTTAGGGGCGAGGCTGGCTCTAGGCAGGTCGAGGATGCAGAGATGGGTTTAGCCCACACATGGCGGGGAATCCCAACAGCAACAGGCGCGGTGGCGGTTTTAAGCAATGTTAAGTAGGAGGTGTTGAGAGGCATGTTTGGTAAGAAGAGGGTAGCCATAGTTGGTGCGGGCGTAACCCTATTTAGGAGAAATTTGAAAGAGACTGGAAAGGAGTTGGCGTACCACGCGGCTAAGATGGCTTTGGAACAGGCCGGGATGGAGCTCCGCGACATCCAAAGCATTGTCATGGGAACGGCGCCAGACGCCTTCGACGGAGTCCACATGAAAGGCGAATATTTGGCGGATGGGGCTGGAGCATATCACAAACCGTACACAAGGGTTTATGTTGGCGGCGGAACAGGTGTTTTTGCGCCTTTGGCTGGTTGGTGGCATGTAGCCTCTGGACAGTTTGACACATGCCTTGTTGTCTGCGAGGAGAAGATGTCCTCTTGTTATCCACATCCGCAATACGCCTTCACAACAATCTTCGACCCGATTCTTGAGCGGCCAATTGGCATGAACCTAATATGGATTTTTGCTTTGGAAATGCACCGCTACATGCATAAGCATAACATAAAGAAGGAGGACATAGCCCTAGTTTCTGTTAAAAACAAGCGGAACGCCCTAGACAACCCCATAGCACAGCTGGCCGCCAACATAACAGTGGAGGACGTTTTAAACTCTGAGATTATGGCTTGGCCGGTTCAACGCCTAGACGTCAGCCCGACAAGCGATGGAGCCGCCGCAGCAGTGCTCGTCTCTGAAGACGTGGCCAAAGAGGTTACAGACAACCCAGTCTGGATTGATGGTGTCGGCTGGTGTATAGACTCAACCCATTGGACAGACCGCGACTTGTATTATCCGGACTATGTGGAGTACGCGGCCCGCATGGCTTACAAAATGGCTGGAATTAAGAATCCACCTAAAGAAATTGACGTGGCTGAACCCTACGACCCCTTCGATTATAAGGAGTTGCACCACATGGAGGGCTTACTCTTATGCAAGAAGGGTGAAGCGCCAAAACTAACAAGGGAAGGCGTAACCCAAAGGGACGGAGACTTGCCAACATGCCCATCAGGCGGGCTGTTAGGATGCGGCAACCCCATAGCAGCGGCTGGCATGATGAAAGTGTGCGAAATCTTCTGGCAACTGCGAGGTGAGGCTGGCAAGAGACAGGTGCCCGGAGACCCCAGAACCGGCGTGGCACAGGCGTGGGGTGACCTAATGCAGTACGGGTCAGTAATAGTGTTAAGGCGTTAAGGGAGGCAAATGGAATATGAGTGTAAAGATTAAGCATTTTCCTGGCGAGGAGATTGAGACAAAAGACTTCCGCGAGGGAAAAGTGCTTTTTGAAAGTTTTCGTCCAAAAGCCAAATATGCTTGGAGCGCTGGCATAGCCATAAGCCGCTTCCTAGAAGAGCTTAAGAACGGGCGAATTATCGCCACGACATGCAGCAAGTGCAAGCGCATAATGGTTCCGCCGCGGATTTACTGCGAAAAGTGCTTTAAGCCGACGGATGGGTGGACTTATGTGAAGGATACTGGCGTAATCAACACATTCTCAGTCTCGTTCTTAGCGGCTGACGCTTCTAGGCTGAAGGAGCCCATAGTGGTGGCTATCATAAAC
>JAVZNE010000010.1:0-53668 GCA_038882975.1 Bathyarchaeia archaeon | reverse complement strand
CCCGGGTCCATGCTCACTTTAACATCTTCTGGCAGAGCTTCCACAAGCCTTTTCTGGGCTTCGAAGGACTTATCGCCAACAAAAGAGGTTAAATGAAGGAATCTTGCCCGGCAAGCATATTTCACGTCTATTTCTTCGAAGCTTATCGTATCGTTTACTCCTGGGTCTACGTATAGGGCTCTTTCTCCCTTTTCATCTACGAAGCCCATGACTGTTCCGCTGCGTCCCTCCTTCGCCCTTATAACGCCCCTAGTGTCTACGCCTTCTTTACGGAAGTCTTCTAGGAGCATTTTGCCTTCTCTGTCGTTGGCAACCTTCCCAATAAAGCCTACTTTGCAGCCAAGCCTAGCCAAGCCCACAATAGTGTTGGCGGCTGAGCCTCCACAAGCTTCTTCGAAGCCTTTTATGAAGCCTTCCTCTTCTGGTCCGGCAATCTTGTTAACTTTATAAAGTTTGTCCACGTTTAGAGCGCCGAAGCCTATGACGTCAAAACGCATCATCTGAACAACTCACGCAAGTAAATTTTGTAGTCGCCAAGCTTCCCGCCATAATTTCCAGCTGAAATTTTCACCACCCCTTTCACTGTTAGTGCAGCTTCTATTCCGGCTTTCATAGCCTTTTTAACCGCCTCAAGTGAAACCCCGTTAATAACGATTTCTGGGATGTAGTTCACGTCTTCTGGAACCTTAGACTCTTTGCCAAGCCTTTTCTTTAATGATGGACAGTAGGGATGATTTGTTGTTGGCCCTATCCATGGATAGCGGGTTTCCGGTTTTGAGCCGGCTGAACAAATTTCGAAGGGTGTTACCACACCTTCAACTTTGTGGATGGCTTCTAATCCTTTTTCTCCAGCCTCCATAACGGCTTCTTTTGTCTTGCACATTATCCAGAAGTTAGCGCCCATGACACCGCGGGCGTATCCTAAAAACCGCTCTATTATGAAGTCTGGAACCATGATGGGCACGACTATAATGTGGCGGTTGTGGCGTTTTTCCTCCCACTCGTAGCCGTCTCCGCAGTGACCAACGCGCTCCATCATGTCAATTTTGCCCAGCGGATTCTCTAAGGCGTCATAAACCGCTGTGAAGGGTTTTACGAGGATATCCTGCCTTATGCGGTAGGAGAGCTCAATTTCAAATTTTTTGAGAGAGTCTGAGAAGGGTTTTTTGGGGTCTATTCCGCCCCAGAATTGGAGGATTACGCCTTTACGCCCGTCTGGGGTTTCCTTTTCGCTTAGCCATCTTTCTATCCCGCATTCAACTCTGCCAATTACTATGGATGGTGTGGCGGTTGCGTGCAGTGCCGCCTTCCGCAGTGTTTCCTCATCATCAGCCGTAACGGTCACTCGGCAGTAAATGCCCTCAAAGGCTTCCGCATAAGTGTCCTCAACAAGTTCTTTTTTAGTCAACGCGCTTCCCGTTCCATCTTCAAGTTTGGGATTATTTTAGGTTGGTGCTTTAGACTATTAAACCTTTGACAAGCTTAGCCTAGACGCCCTATGGCTTCGCCCCTCACGGTTTTGCGGAAAAACGTGCTTTCCTTTGCCAGCCTCTCCATGTTTGCTGTCGTGACAACTTCTATGCGTGGGAGTTTCTCGCCGTAAGCCTCAAAAAACTTGTTTTTTAGTTTCGCGTCCACGTCAAGCTCTTTAATCCTTTCAAAGCTCCAGTTGTTTACAAGCTCGATTACGTCCTCTTTGCCATATTTACAGAAGACTACTGTTAGCAGTGCTGTTACAAGCGCTTTTTCAGACATTACAGCGATTTCAGCCTCTCTTATGGCGTATTGGTTGCCATTAAAGGATATTGTTAAGCCGTCCCAGCTGCGGACTGTTTTGAAGGCTTCAACATCTGTTATGCTGTCGCCAACATAAACCACTTCTGAAAGGCTTACGCCTAGTTTTTTGGCTATCTGCATAACCGCTTCGGATTTTTCACACCCGCCAACGGGGTTAACCTCGCTGAAGAGTTTCCCGATTTCCATTTTTGCGATTTCTTCCCAGAAGATTTCATCAAGCTGCCTTATGACTTGCTGATGCGATTTCGGAAAGTCTTTAATGGAGCTTGCGCCTTTCGGAATTTCGATTACAGGCATTTTTGCAATTTCTGTTGCTAGTTCCCGAAGTCTATACCGCTCTTTTTGGCTAAGCGGATAATCGTCCATTTTCACTTTTGTGCAGTAAACGTTCTCGAAAGGGAAGTTTATGGCTTGGCACAGCGCCCTAATGTAATGCTCGTAGCTCGTGCTGACAATAAAGGCTTCAGCAGCCTTTCTGATGAAAGCCAGACTCTCCTTAACATTTGAGATTAGCAAAAGCGTTTTAGCTGAAAAACTCTGCATTTTGCGGTCTGTAACGCCATAAGCCCTAAGAAAGGGCAGTATAAGCTTCAGCGTGTCTCCAGCCTTGTAGCCATGCTTTTTTACGACATCAGCAAGCACGTCATCGTATCGGCTTATGACAGTGAATATGTGCGCTCCGTTGGGCACGTAATGGGCTGTCAACTCTAAGGCATTGTCATTTTTCGAAATTGGCCCTTCACAGTCTGAAATGAAAACTTTTTTCATCCTCGTTTTCGGAGCGCCTCCATGTGGCGTATGCTCTTTTCTATGTGCTGCTTCGAGGCTATGTCGTTTCTATGCCACAAGGCTCCACCCTTTATGGCTTTAATACCTTCTAAGGAGACATTTCTGGCATCCTCGATATTTTCGCCCACGCCAACCACACAAACAGCCCTTGACTTTAGGGCGTAAGTTTCGCCGTCACGAAGCTCCATAGAAGCTGGATAAACACGGATTCTGTCACCGTACTTCTTGCTCAGCTTATAGGCTTTTGTTAGGTCTACGGGCTTGTCTATTTCCGCCTTGTTCACGCGCTCTGGAAATGCCTCGGCATAACCGCCATAACTCGGCGGCACCTTATAAGTCACCACAGTCGCGGCCTTTTCAACCTCTATGCGGGTTAGATTCCCATCAAGAATCTTAAAGCACACATCAACAAAATCGTCCTTCAAAATTGGCAGAATGTTAATTATTTCCGGGTCGCCCGGGCGGCTATTGTTCTCAAGAATTTTCGGTTCCTTGCCGGTGTGCATAAAAGCCACATAGAATGGGATTCCCCTCAAGGTGTTGTTGCCCGAAGCCCGCCACTTATCAAAAATCCTCCTCACAATTTCCAACTCTTTTTCTCTGTCCGACGCTGTCATGAAGGGCAGTATTTCGCCAACATCCTTGTAGGAACCCATGCCGCCGGTGTTTGGACCCTTATCATCGTCAAAGGCGCGCTTATAATCTCTCGTTTCTGGAAGAGGCACCAAATGTTTTCCGTCGCAGAAGGCTTGGAAGCTGGACTCTTCCCCTTCAATTTTCTCTTCAACAATAACAGCGCCGTGCCGCAGGTTTTCCCAAAAATGTTCAAAGAGTTGCTCGCGGGTGGTGAAGTGGTCTCCCCAGACTCCCACGCCTTTTCCAGCAGCTGGCTTGTCTGGTTTAACAACAGCCATGTTTCCAAGCTCGTCAAGCCACCTGTAAAGCTCTTTACGGACATCTTCTGCTCCTTCATAGTCTTCTGGGCGGAAGATTTTGAATCTAGGGTTCACTTCTGGAACGGTCTCTTTAAAAAGTAAGCGTTGTTTGACTTTGCTGGCTTCTATGGCGTAATCTTTTGTCGGGCAAATCATCGGTATGCCAGTTTGCTGCTCAACAAGGTCGCGGACGCCCTCAATTATGGGCTTTTCAGGACCGACAATGCCGAAGTCTATGCTTTCTTTATGGTTTTCAGCGAATTTGCATATAGCCTCCACATTTAAGTCTGGAATAACAACGTGCGCCTTGGCATTTTTCACGTTAAAGGGGTTCCGCTGCTTATCGGCAACATAAACCTCAACCTTATAGTTTGTGCTCCGCAGAAAAGCGTCAACCATAGCCACCTCACGAGCGCCGTAAGAAACAACAAGCACGCCGACCTTTTCGACCAAGATGTGCCACCCTTCTGAATGCTAAAATGCTAAATGCCAGAGGACGCTAATCTATTTTGCCACTAATTCTCACCAATAAGCTCCGGAATCTCATAAAGCCTTCCAGTTTCCTCAAAGCCTTCCAGAAACCTCTTTTTCATCTCGTCTGCAATCTTTTGAGCAAGAGGCGTTGGATACTCGCCAGTTAAACAGCCTAGGCACAATTCGTCCTTTCTAAAACCGGTGGCTCTCACAAGCCCATTTATAGACTGGTAGCACACAGCATCTGCCCCTATAATTTTGGCTATTCCTTCTGGCGTGTGCTTTGCGCCTATAAGCTGCCCATAGGTTGCCATGTCTATCCCGTAAAAGCATGGACCAATTATGCGGGGAAAAGTCACAAATAAGTAGACTTTCTTGGCGCCCATTCTGCGAAGCTTCTCCACAGTAATACGCGTCGTGTCGCCCCGAACAATGCTATCATCCACCACTATGACTTTTTTACCGTTCACCTTTGAGGCTAGAACGTTGATTTTCTTGTCTATGGTGGCATAACGTTCCTTGTTAAGCAGTATGAAGGCGCGTTCAGTCACATAGCGGTGTCTTCGGGTCGCCCTCTCCCACCTCAAACCAGACTCCTCATGAACCCCCAACGCCGCATCATCGCCAGTCTCCGGCATGGAAATGACCATATCCGCATCCCTAACAATGTCCGGGTTCTCCCTAACAAGATTCCTTCCGAACTCCTCGCGAATCTCATAAACATACTTTCTGTCAAAAATGGAGTCTGGCCTGGCAAAATAGGCAAACTCAAAGGCACAAAAGGCTTTCCGTTCAGAACACATAAGCCTTTCACGTCTAAATCCGCCCTCTGAAACTGTTATGAACTCGCCGGGCTCCACCTCAAAATCTCGGCATAAACCATTTATGTCTAAACCAACAGTTTCCGAAGAAAACGCATATGTCTTCTCGTCATCACTGTGACCAGCACAGAGTGGTCTTATACCATGAGGGTCCTTAAAAGCGAAAAACTCGCCTTCTCCAGTTATCCCAGCAACAGAAAAGGCACCCTCAACTTCCTGCATGCACGTTTCCACAGCGGTAGCGAGATCTCTGCGTTTGATTAGTTCAATTAGGAATTTGTGGCAAATGAGGTCAGCATCGCATTCATAAGAAAAATTTGGAAACTCTCTGGATATTTCCTTTTTAAGCCGAAAGGTGTTGACAACATTGCCGTTAAAGGAGATAGCCACTTTAAAACCATTTTTTGAGGCAGTTACCGGTTGAGTGCCCCTTATCAAAGACTTCTCATCCGTCTTTCCAGAAGTTGTGTATCTAACATTACCTATTCCAATATGCCCCGGAAGACGCCCAAACCACTCTTGAATGGCGCTTGTCTTTATTTTTGGCACAAGGTCTAAGCTTCTATGAACGTAGAATTTTCCATCAGCGTACGTGAGAAAGCCGTGGGACTGGTGTCCCCTATGGTTTTGCGCCCTCAAACCCCAATACACGTATGGAAATATGGGTTGCCGTTCAAAGTTTATTGCGCCGAAGACTCCGCACGCTATTTTTAGGCGTTCTCCCATGTTTGGAGATAGAGAAAAGCCTCTTTATCAACTTTTAGAACAAGTTTAAATCAAAATCTTTGGAAGCCAAACAACGCATTAAAGTCCGGTAAAAAGGGCAAAAACTTAGGAGGGAGGGGAGACGAAAATGAAACTGATAACGCAATCAAATTCCGCATAGAGCGATTCCGAAAAATCTAGAGGGGGTAGTCAATTTTGGCTTTTCCAACCTAAATTGTCATGGCGTAAGCCTAAACTTGTCCCTTGGATAAAGCGTAACTTCACGGATATTCTTCTTCCCAGTTAACATCATTGTAAGCCTTTCCAAACCAATAGCCCAACCAGCATGAGGTGGCATACCATAATCGAAAACTTGCAAATGATACTTAAAGGATTCTGGATTCAACCCCTTCTCCCTTAGCCGCTCTACTAGAAGCTCCTTTGAAGCGATTCTGGTCCCACCGGAAGAAAGCTCAATCCAACGCCACATAAGATCAAAGCCTTCACAAATTTCAGGGTTATCATCCCTAGGCTTTATGTAGAAAGCCTTAGACCTTGTCGGCCAATTCGTGATGAAGTAAAAGTATGGGTGAATTTTGCCTAGCGTTCTGAAGGCCGGTGTCGGTATGTCCTCACCCCAAGGAATCTTTATGCCTTCTCTTTTCAAGTCTTCGAGTACTTGGTCGTAGGTCAAGCGTTTGAAGGGGATTTCAGGCACATTCACTTGATGATTTAACGTTGCCAGTTCCCTCTGGCATTTATCATGGACAACTTTACATGTGTGCTGCATAAGCTGCTCCAGCAACTGCATAACATCTTCAGCCGATGCAAAAGCCTGCTCAATATCTATTGAGACAAACTCACTCAAATGCCGTCTTGTATGGGATTCCTCAGCCCTAAAAAAGGGGCCTATTTCAAAGACCTTTTCAAGACTCATGACTAACTGTTCCTTGTAAAGCTGGGGACTCTGCGCAAGAAAAGCCTTCCTTTCAAAATAGTCCACCGGGAAAAGTGCCGCGCCACCCTCTGTGGCTGAGGCAATTATGCGTGGAGTATGAACCTCTATGAATCCCCTTTCAAAGAGAAAATCGCGAATTGCCTCTACAGCCGTGTGTTGAATTTTGAAGATGGCTATGCTTTCTTCGCGGCAAAGGTCCAATGCGCGGGCGTCAAGCCGAACCTCCAACTGTGCTGGCACTTTTCCAGTTATGTCTATTGGCAGTTGAGAAGCCGCGGCGCTGAAAATTCTAATTTCCTTCGGTATAACTTCGACCCCTCTGGGAGTAATTTCCGTCTTCTTTACAATCCCTTTCACGCCTATGCTGTATCTCCTCTGCAAGGCTTCAGCCTTCGCCAAAACTTCGCTACTTACCTTTTTCCGTGGAATGGTTATTTGCACTGTGCCTTCGCGGTCTTGCAATATTATGAAGCGAATTCCGCCTAAATCCCGAATTTCTTGAACCCAACCGAAAAGAGTAACCTCTTGCCCATCAAGCTCCGGTCGGACATCAACAGAGTAGTGGGTTCTCCGCCAGTCCCCAACAGGGTCAAGTTTCATTGGTTCACGCCCTAACTAGTCTGTAAACTCCACCCGCAGCGTCATGTTGCGAACTTTACGGGCAATCTCCTTTAAAGCCTTTACATCAAAGGGCGGCTGTCTCCCACCCCTCTTCCTCAAAATAACTCGAGTTTCAGTTGTCCCGTCCGGAAGCCAAATAGTGTTTATGGTGACTATACCTAAGGGGGCAAACAAATCCTCCAAAAACTTTCTATCATCGACGCCATACTCCAAAACCCTTATAGACTTGCCAGTTTTCTCCCCCAAAGCCTTAATTATCTTCCCGCCATACCCAAGGAGACGAGGGACATCCCCCTTACCAACAATTATGGCTAAAGTTTTTCCGGCATCCACAGCCTTATAAAAATAAACATTCTGAAGGGAAGGATAAGTTTCCTCTAAAGAAAGGAGTAGACGGGCAATTTTCAAATCAAGCTCCGAAACTTCGCCGGATTTAACCTTCTCTGAACACTTTTGGCATAAGATTCCGCTTTTTAAACAGAAACTACACAATACTGTTTTCACTAAAGGGATACCCTCCACAAATAAAGGAGGGGCGGCGGAGCTTTGGAAAGTCCAGCCGTTGCGTTTCAGCGTTCCAGCGTTATCTCGATGGTGCTGACGTTTGTAGGCGTGCCACCCTCTTCTCTGGGTGCCACCTGCTCAGTTCCGATACCTACTTTCTTAACTTTAACGTCTGGTAGGAATCGGCGCCTAACGACCTCAACGACGTCAACAGCTCGGCTTATGGCTCTCCCTCTTGCCTTAATATTTACCTCTTTTGCTCCGCCGTGGAAGAGGGTTATGCAAGCCAGTACATAGTTCATTACTGGCTTCTTCCCGATCAACACTGAGTTGCTTTCAGACATTTTGGACCGCCTCACTCCTTGTTTCCACTTTTTCTATGGCTTCATAACCATTTTTATCCGTAAATAAATACATTACGGTTAAAACTTCTATTACAGCCCTAAAACGCCCGCAGTAGAAGGTCTAAACAAATTAAAACTTGCTAAATGCTTAAATAACCAATACTATTGTAAAAACTTCTAACACCAGTCGACATTTAAGAAGTGTTAAAAACTTGGAAACACTAACAAGACGCTCAATCCAACTTCTACGAATGCTATATGAGAAAGGAAAATCAACAAACACGTACACTTTACACGTGAGACAAAGCGACCTAGCAAAAGAATTGGGCATAAGCAGACAAGCACTAAACCTCCACTTAAAAAGGCTCAGAGACCTAAACTACATAAGAACTGGAAGAGGATTCATAGACGTAACGGAAAAAGGATTGAATGCCATGGGCGTATCGTCAACACCAGCCTTCATATTCATTAAAGTTTACCCGCCCAAAAGAAGTGAAGTCTACGAAAAAATCAGAGAAACAGTCGTGCAAAAGGCTTTCAGGGTTGCAGGCGACGTTGACGCCGTATTAATAGTTGAAAGAGATAGGCTCCACGAGGTTTTAAGGAAGTTGTCCGCAATTGAAGGCATAAAAGATACAAAGTCCTATGTTGCGATAGAATCCATAAAATAGCACATAAGTGAAATGGGATGTTTAAAAATGAAGCTCCTCGAATATGAGGCAAAAAGAATACTTGCAAAGTACGGTGTCCCAACACCAAAAGGGGAAATAGCCACTAACATAGCTCAAGCCCGAGAAATATTCTCAAAGCTTAATCCACCCCTAGTTATAAAGGCACAAGTCCCAGTTGCAGGAAGAGGGAAAGCTGGAGGAATAATTTTTGCAAACTCAATAGCAGAGGCGGAAAAAGCTACGGAAAAACTGCTTGGCATGCAGATTAAGGGGATACCCATCCGAAGTGTTTGGATTGAAGAAAAAATACAAGCCAAAAAAGAGCTTTATTTCGGCATGACCGTTGACAGATTCTCAAAAAGCTACGTCGCAATCGCATCACCAGAAGGCGGAATGGAAATAGAAGAAATTGCCGCAAAAACCCCTGAAAAAGTCATAAGGTTCACCATAAACCCACAGCATGGTTTCAGACCATACCACGCTAGGCAAATAGCAAAAAACATGGGATACGCTGGAAGCCAGCTTTCACTGCTTGGAAACATCTTCTACAGCCTATACAGGGCTGGAATGGACTACGATGCCGAACTTATTGAAATGAACCCCCTCGTTGAAACTTCAGACGGAAATTTTGTTGCCGTTGACACCCGCATGATAATTGATGATAACGCCCTTTTCCGCCACCCAGAATTCAAAGGAAGAATTTTAGAAGGTGAACTCTCCCCACAAGAAATTGAGGCCGCAAAAAACGACCTAGCTTACGTAAAACTTGACGGAAACATAGGTGTAATAGGTAACGGGGCCGGCTTAGTCATGGCAACACTCGACGCCATACAACTTTACGGCGGAAAACCAGCAAACTTCCTAGACGTGGGCGGCGGCGCTCCGTCAGAAAAAATTGCGGCAGCCCTAAAAATTGTGCTTTCAGACCCGGACGTCAAAGCCTTATTCATAAACATTTTGGGCGGGATAACCCGCTGCGACGAGGTTGCAAGAGGAATTTTGGCAGCAAAGAAAAAACTGGGCATAGAAAAACCACTGGTTATACGGCTTGTGGGAACAAACGAGGAGGAAGGAAAACGCATACTAACCGAAGCTGGGATACATGTGCTGGAAAGCATGGAAGAGGCAGCCCAACGGGTAGTGGAAATCGTCAAAAGCGGAGCGTGAAAAAATGGGGATAATTGTTGACAAAAATACTAGAGCCATAGTTCAAGGCATAACGGGAGCGCAGGGAAGCTTCCACACAAAACTCATGCTGGAATATGGAACACGAATAGTTGCGGGTGTAACGCCAGGTAAGGGTGGAACAAAAATCTATAACGTCCCAGTCTACGACACTGTTGAAGAGGCATTAGAACATCACCAAGCTAACACCTCAATAATATTTGTCCCAGCACCTTTTGCAGCCGATGCCGCATTAGAAGCTCTGGAAAACGGAATAAAAACAGTTGTCATAATCACCGAGCACATTCCATTGAGGGATGCCGTTAACGTTATGGCGTATGCCAAACAAGTCAACGCCACAATAATAGGACCAAACACCCCGGGAATAATAACGCCGGGCGAATGTAAACTCGGGATAATGCCAGCTCATATCTTCAAGCCAGGAAGCATAGGCATGATTTCAAGAAGCGGAACACTAACATATGAGATAGCTGCCAGCCTAACCAAAAAACAAATGGGGCAATCCACATGCATAGGCTTGGGCGGCGACCCAATAGTCGGCTTAAACTTTATAGAAGCCCTAAAACTTTTTGAAAAGGACCCCCAAACAGAGGGCATAGCCCTCATAGGAGAAATAGGCGGAAACCTCGAGGAACTCGCTGCAGAATATATAGCCAAAGAAAAATATCCCAAACCGGTCATCGCTTTTATAGCCGGACGCTCAGCCCCGCCTGGAAAACGCATGGGACACGCAGGCGCAATAATAATGGGCAAGACTGGAACAGCTGAAAGCAAAATAGAGGCTTTTAGAAAGGCTGGTGTTGAGGTGGCTGATAAACCCAGCGAAGTTGCCACATTACTTGAAAAGCTGATAAAACGTTAGGTTTTCAGCATAAAGTATATTTGGATGCACATTCTGTTTGTTGTAGCCGCAGATGGGTTGAAGAAAAATGCCAATAATGGATCCTTTCAAAAAAACTCTAGCTCAACAGCGCAGGCTTTACGTGAAAATCTGCAGAGAATGTGGCGCACGAAACGCCACAACAGCGGTTAAATGTAGAAAATGCCACAGCAAAAACCTCAGATGGAAAAAACGAGAAATAGTTAAGTAACATTTTATCTTAAATTTTCCAGCAAATTTCACCCATAATTTACAAAATAATGATAAAAATTATATAATACCAGTCACTTTTTAATTTTATTGATTTGAGGTGCAAATTGTTGGCTTGTAAGAAAAAGGCAGCTAAGAAAAAGGCTAAAGAGGAAAAGAAGTAGAAGGTCGCCGCCTCACCTAAAATAACTCCCTATTTTTCTCTTTAGAGAATCTGCGTTAAAGTTTTAATGCTAAAAAATGTGTTTGCACAACCATTCCTAAGCAGAGGAACGGCTTGACCAGCAACATTCATTCTAGATAATGCCTCCCCAGCCAGCCTTACCTCCTCACCGCAAGCAACACCTACAACACCATCATAACGTTTAACCTTTAAAATCTTGTATATACACGAACCCCCGGGTATAATGTAAACATCATATCCCTTTTTCTCAGCTATTGAAACAGCCCTATTAATCAGGCAGTCGGTAGAGCAGTGAGCGCAAATGTATGAGGGGATGCTTGGCTCAAACTTTGCCTTGCATCTATTGTCCATATACTTTCTAGAACAATGAGGTAGAAATAACGCCCTACTCTTTGCCTCCCTAAATCTTTCCCTCTCCAAACGGTTTCTAACCTCCATGTCAACAAAGTCTTCCAAAAGCTGAATAGCGTCGGACAAACTCAAGCCTGTTGCCTCGTGAATCCTAAATCTTTTAATAATATCTTGCAAAGCATCGCCGACTTTTTTGTGCACTCTTTTTTCATAAACAATTCTAGCCACTTCAGTAAAGAAGAAACGCGGAACTTTTGAAAGATCAAATGTAAATTTATATGGCATAAAGCACATATACACAGACAAACCTTTAAAGTTAATCATCACATAAATGAATAATCAATTACAAAACTTTGAAAAGCAAGGTAAAGGAGGAAAATTATGGGCTTGTGGAACATCTTCAGAAGAGGAAAGAAAGGAGAAAGAGCCGATATTGAAGCTAGGCAATTAACCGAACTCGAAAAATTATGCGGAGACGATAAAGAAACGTATGAGGCGCTGTTTAATGTAATGTTCTTGGACCCGAGAAAAATCGGTGTTTCCATAGATGACGCTGTTGAAAACGCTAAGAAATTCGAAAAAGAAAAAGACTTGACTAGAGCAAAGCTCTGGTATCAAATTGCCGGAGGATTGGCGATTTACGAGGGAAATGTTAAAAAGGTTGTAGAGTACTTCAGTAAATGCGAAAAACTCGCACCTGGAGCAAGTTACCCAATTTTAAAGAATCCGGAAAAGGCTGTGGCTAAGGCTCAAGAATATTACAAAAAGTTTTTGCAATCTTAAACTGTGCACGTAGCACCGTTTTCAAATTACCGCTATTTTTACTTTTCCTCTGTATAGCCAAGGAGCTCTCTTAAGGATTTTACTTCCTCCCGCAGCATGTTTACTTCACTTTCAAGTGCACTAACCCTCGACTCCGCTGCCTTCTTCAATTTCTCAATCTCAATCATAAGGTTCGCACGTTCCGTCTCCAAAGTTTTTATTTTCTCCCGCAAATTCTTCAAGGTTTGCATAAGTTCACCCTTAATGACTTTAATTCTTTCAACCAAGTTTTTAATACTTACTGTCTCTTCAACCCTCGCTTCAGATTCGATAGCCGCCCTAAACCTAGCCTTACAGCTAGGACATTCGAAAATCCCCATAGATTTTGGCGCGCCTTCACTAGGTTTTCGTGGAGAAATAATCCATGTCTTAACGGGTGTAGCCACTTCTCCCCCACATTTAGGACACTTAACCAAACTACAACCCTATTATAGTATTCCTCTAAGAGACTAAAATGTGTTTTGCAGCAAATTATTAATCTGCAGACTAATATGTTAAATTGGTGGTTAAAAGTGCGAGTTACCGAAATGAAGGCAAAATTAGAGGAGAAAATTAGGTCGCTGGAAGAGGAGAAGCAAACACTTTTAGAAGAGAAAGAAAAGCTAAAGGAAGTTTTGGAGTTGAGCGAAAAAGCCAAAACTTTAGAGGCAGAGGTTAACAAGCTTAAGGAAGAAATCAAGGGTTTAAGAGATAAAATCCCTAAAGACATTCTAGAAGAGCTCAGTAGAACTGTTCCAAAAATTCTAGGCAGCGAGAAGGAAAAAGGGGAAGAAGCGGATGAGGAGTGCTACCCACAAGAGGAGGAAGAGGAGCTTTTCTAAAGGCTCATCTGGAACATTAAGCGCTCAACAAGCTCTTTATAACGGTTCCTAATTGTAACCTCTGTCACCTGCGCTATTTCGGCAATCTCCCTCTGAGTCTTCCTTTCCCCGGTAAGCACAGAAGCTATGTAGCTAGCAGCTGCCGCAATCCCAGTTGGACCCCGTCCAGATGTAAGTTTCAGCTCTTTTGCCGCCGCCAAAATTTTGTGGGCTATTTCCTCAACCTTGCCCTGCATTGTTAGCTGATTTGAGAATTTAGTTATGTATTGGCTTGGTTTTAAAGGCGGAATAAAATAATTCAACTCTTTTATCAAGAAGCGGTAACTGCGGCCCACCTCCTTTTTATTTACATTTGATGCTTGGGCTATCTCCTCTAAAGTTCTGGGCAAGCCGCACTGCCTACAAGCCAGATAGATCGCTGCTGACGTAACCCCTTGGATCGATCTACCCCTTATGAGCCTCTCTTTTACGGCTTTTCTATAAATTAGGGATGCTGTTTCCAAAATATTCTTTGGAAGGTTCAGATTGTTAGCAATTTTTGTTATCTCGGACAATGCAAAAGCGAGGTTACGTTCGGTGGCATCTGAAACCCTTATTCGCCGTTGCCACTTTCTAAGGCGGTAGACCTGAGCTTTTTGTCCCGGTGATAAGCCTTTCCCATAAATGTCTCTGTCATGCCAGTCAATCATCGTTGATAAGCCCTTATCATGAATCGTGTATGTCAATGGGGCGCCAACCCTTGTTCTTTTAGCTCTCTGCTCGTCGTCAAAAGCTCGCCATTCAGGACCCCTATCAGCTATTTTTGCAGCTATGACGTAGCCGCAGTCCATGCAAACCAGTTCTGCACATTCATAATCGCGCATTAATCTTGTGCTGCCGCATTCGGGGCACGACTGCACTTTAGCTTGTTGAGTGGTTGATGTTGGGTTTGCATCCCCAACATCTGCATCATCCATTTACTTTCTCTCCTTTTCCTTTTTCGAGGGGAGAACATACAACACCCTGTTGATTAAAACTTCGGGCTTGGCGATTTTTGGTTTAACCGCCACATATGGTGAAGAAACCGGACCGAAAACATCAAAGACTTCGCCAACAAGTTTAAAATTTTCATCAACCACGGTTTCGCCTATTTTTGGAGCACTTTCGACTTTAACTATAACATTTTTGCTTGGACTAATATGGAGTGCTCGACCTAGCCTAATCAACCCTTTATATTCCCCTCGAAAAACAAAAAGGTTCAAACGTGACATGTTATTTAAACCTTTCTACGTTACTCCGCGTATAGAAGAGTTTCCGCCGGGTTTCGTCGAAACATTCATAAATAGGTGTTGTTGATTAAACTGTGCATTTGAGGGTGAGGCTTATGTCAAAACCATTCTACGTAAAATTTGAAGTCCCGAAGGAAGTTGCAGATGCGGCCTATGAAGCCCTGCAAATAGCCGCAAAAACTGGGACTGTGAGAAAGGGAACAAACGAGACGACCAAGGCGGTTGAAAGGGGGCAAGCAAAACTAGTGGTTATAGCTGAAGATGTCGACCCGCCAGAAGTTGTGGCTCATTTGCCACTTCTTTGTGAGGAGAGAAAAATCCCCTATGTTTACGTGCCAAGCAAAGAGAAGCTTGGTGACGCGGTTGGAATAGATGTCTCAGCAGCTTCAGCATGCATAATCAGTGAGGGAGACGCTGGAGGACTCGTTAAAGAAATAATTAAGAGGATCGAACAGATTAGGAAAGGAGTCAAGTAATGAGCAGGGAAAAGGAAACAGTAGAAGAGGAGCTCACACCAGCAGAGGTCATTCAAATAATCGGAAGAACAGGTGTGACAGGCGAAATCACCCAAGTAAGAGTTCGAATTTTAGAGGGAAAGGATAAGGGACGAATAATAACGCGAAACGTGAAAGGACCCGTTCGGGTGCAAGACATTCTTATGCTTAGAGAAACGGAGAGGGAAGCAAAGAAAATAACAAGATAGAACAAGCTAAACATTTGGAGGCGCATCCTTTGCCAAAACCTAGGAAATGCTCATTTTGTGGCAACGAATTTCCGCCGGGCACAGGAATGATGTACGTCAAAAATGACGGAACAATTTTCTGGTTCTGCTCAAGCAAATGCAGAAAAAGTTCTCTAAGGCTTAAAAGAGACGCCCGTAAACTTAAGTGGACAATGTATTTTGGCAAGGAAGAAAAGGGCAAAGCTTAATTTTATCGCCTTAAAGCAATCATTTTCTCCCATAAAGCCTTATTATGAATACATCCAATGTCCGGCGCTTTCACATTTCCGTTGAAATAGTTGTAGGCTCTTGCTCTACAACCTCCACAAATATACTTGTCTTGACAAATTCCACAACCCACTTCTTCTCCATCTACAATGTAGGTTTCAAGGTTCTCTCTTGTCCTCAGCTGCCATAGGAGTAGATCGTTGTCCCATATTTCCTCAAAATCGTCTTTTAGTATATTGCCTAAAACAGTGTCTTTGTTTGTTGGGAAAAATACGCATGGTTTTATATCTCCATTCGGTTCAACAGCACAATACAAGCGTCCTGCTCCGCACCCGCCCAAGAAGTTGGCAACGTTTTCCACACCTTTTTTCGCGGCATAGTGGGCTTCAACCATGAATTTGTGCCCCATCCGCTGGGATAACTCTTTTGTAACGCTTGCGTACTGTGGGCAAGTGCTGAAAAATCTGTCAACTTTAATGTTGGATTTTCCTGTTTTCATTTCCTCCTCTTTCGCTTGCAAATACAAAGTTATTATTTCCTTGCCTATGGCGTGCAAAACGTGAAGACGCTGATCTGGTGTTAGGTCCAGCTCAACATGCTCTCTAGCTCTCCCTGTGGGGATATAATTGAAATGCATGAAGCGTACGCCCAGCTCCTTAGCCAACTGCAGAATTTTCTCTGTCTCAGCCAGATTATCTCTATGGAGGACTGTTGCAATGCATGTATCTATGCCTTCTTCAACACAGTTTTTAACGCCTTGAATTGCCCTTTCGAAGGCTCCAGGTATGCCCCTAAACTCGTCATGCACGGCTGGTGATGCTCCATCTATGCTTATTTCCACATAGTCCACTCCAGCATCCTTAACTTTCTTGGCATTATCCTTGGTCAGAAGTGTTCCGTTTGAGGCGATACTTATGTAGGGTATGCGCTTTTTGGCGTAAGCCGCCAATTCGAAAAAGTCTTTTCTTGCTAGTGGTTCTCCGCCGCTGAAGGACAGGGCTGGCAAGCCAACCCCAGCGATTTTTGAAAGTATGTCTATGGCTTGTTTTGCTTCGTCTGTTGATAGTTCTGGGAGTTTTCCAGCTCCCGCATCTTCATAGCAGTGTTTGCAGCGTAGATTGCATTTATATGTAAAGTTCCAGACTATTTCAAAGGGACCTGCTGGCACAAAGGGCACACGTACGCCATATTTTCTAATGCCCCTCATCATCAAGCCGAAGCCCTTGAACCATGCCCCCCCGTACTTATCCTTGACGAATTGCTTTCTCATGAAGTTTTTATCGGCTTTTAGGAGACGGCTTCCAATCTCGTAGAAGGGTTTAGCGATGTGGCGGCTTATGTGTTGACATGTGGGACAGAGGGAAACGGGTTCTCCTAGAAAATCCTTAAGAGAGTTTAAAAGGAGGTTTCCGTCCTTCGGACAAGTTATGTCAAGGCGGCTGATAAACTCTTTAAGCAGTGGATTCACAGTAACCGAGAACAGAGCATTTTCAACAGCGTCCACTTGCATAGCCTTTCACTTACAAACTATGTATCCAAGCATGTGTCGCTTATAATTTTTCCCAGCTTCTTTTAGCTTTCTATACAACGTATTATATCAATTTGTGATACATTCCGAAGTTGAAAGAACCGATTTATTAAGATACACGATAAAAAATTTCATGGTGAAAATACACATGAGCGCAAAAAACAAAAAAAGCAAAAGAAAAATAGACCTATTAGAATTATCCGAACATGAAAGAATCAACATGATAGAGAAACTTCGACAGACTTTAAGGCAAAATGTTGCTGAAACAAAACTGTGGAACTACCTCCTTCAATGCGAAACATTGACAATAAATGGACAAACGGTAATCTCAGACCAAGAAACCTTTAACGGACTTCTAATATAGCTGAAAAGCCAGAAAACATCAAACATTCACTCATATTTTTAAAATTCAAACCTTCAAAATGCTAACATACTTTATCATGACTTTGGTAGCGGGGGGTCGATTTGAACGACCGATCTCTGGGTTATGAGCCCAGCGGGTTAATCCTGGCTACCCCACCCCGCTATTTCTATGCTGAAGCGAACTCTCTTAAAACCTTTTAGGAAACCAGAAACTTTATTATTGTAATTAACTCTATCGGGCGTGGTTAGCTATCCATGGACAAGCCTTATTTCCGCCAGATTTCTGCTCCGTTGCTGGAGAATCCCATCTTTGTTCAGGGGCTGCCGGGGTTTGGTAATGTTGGGAAGATTGCGGCTCATCTTCTAATAAAGTTTTGTGGGGCTAAGCCTTTTGCAGAACTGTATGCACCATATTTTCCAGACTACATTTCTGTTGATTCTAGCGGTGTTTGCCGTTTGCCAAAATATGAATTTTACGCTGCGCCTATGGAGAAAAACGACTTTATGGTTTTAACTGGCGATACGCAACCTTCTTTTGAGGATGTTGTTGCCCACTATGAGTTATGTGGAGAAATACTGAACTTTGCCGTCAAGCATAACTGTAGCCTAATTATAACCATGGGTGGAATTTCAACAGTAGAAAACACGTCGCAGGTTTATGTTGCTGCCACCTCGCCAAGGTTAGCAATGGAATTTATGGAAAAAGGCGCCATACTGTACAGTAAAGGAAGAATTGCAGGGGCTACCGGACTTATGCTTGGAATGGCAAAGGAACAGGGCATAGACGGTGTATGCCTTTTAGGATCAACGACGGGTTTTAAGGCTGATCGTGGAGCCGGGTTCTCGGTCTTCAAGTTTTTAATGAAAGCCTTAGGGAACGAGGTTAAGGAAGGGTTATAAGGAAATTGCTCTTCTAAATGCTGTATACCTCGGAAGTTTGAGGATTGATAAGGTATGAATGGAAATAAAGAGAAAAGAGGAAGAAAGACCATTACGTTTGATTTAAACTCGAGGTTTTGGCGAGTTTCGCTCACACTGCTTTCTGCACTTTTAACGTTCGGCGGGCCATACGTGGTTCTAATGCTTTTCAAAGCTCTAGATTTAAACTATTCTGCTTCAGTGGTTTCTGGCTTCATAGTTTTTCTTGCTGGCTTATTGCTCATGCTGTTTCTGATTAAGAAAAAGATCATCTCCTGAAAGGGGGATTTTGCCTCAGATACCCCAGGGAGCATCATCTTTTCAGATTTTTCAGAGCTCTTCATCGGCAATAAATTATGCTGTGTGAGTTGCTAAAAAGTGATTCGGTTGTGTTTATTTTCTTGGACGGAACAAAGCATATAAAGTATGCTTAAAGATATACCAATTATGCAAGATGAAAAAGAAGAGCGAATGAAAGAAATTCTAAACAAAGATAAAAGTTCGTCAAAAAGGACAACAATAATTCTAGAGAAAGAGGAACGCGAATTCATCGACAAACTAATCAAAGAAGGAAAGGAGTCTGGCATAAAACCTCTCATTTCAAAGATGCTTGACGTTTACAGAAGCATGATGATTTACGATTGGCGTTTTCCAGGCGAGTATTATTGTGGTATAAGCCGTATAGCCTTCCTAAACATAGAACTAGTAAACATATTAATTCAAAACATTCCGAAGGAAAAATGGAGGGAAATTGGGCGAAAGATGGGCGAAGCCGCAAAAGTTTCCATGGAAGCCACGTTGGGCATACAAACATCAGACTCAGGAAAGTGGCAGGAGGTCTTTAAACGCTTAAGAGTCCAAGGGTTTGGAGATTTCTACCTAAAGGACAAGTATCTTCTTATAAAGGCCCCTTTTATCAGCGAATCTGAAATCTGGGCTGGATTTTTAGAGGGCTTGCTTAATGTGGAATTAGATATAAAGACTTTTATTCCGCCATTTGTTTTTGAAATTAAACAATCTCAATAAAGCCCGTAGAAAGTCTGGGCATAAATTTTGCTAGATTAAGAAGATTTAAATTGTTATATTTTCATATTAAAATAGTGGTGAAGCTCTGCTTGCCAAAGCAGTTTAACGGCCACAAAATATGTGAAGCCCTAAGCGACCCCACAAGAACGAAAATACTTAGATACCTTTTGCAAACATACCCAGAGGCCAAAACAATTAATGAAATAGAGAAAATTCTTCCTAAACCGGTTTCAGCCACAACGGTATCCTTTCATCTTAAAAAGCTTCGTGAAGCCGGATTGATAGTGACCGATGGACATAGAAGAGGGTTTAGAGCTGCATATAAGGCATTAAGTATAGGGTTCAACAACAATGGTTTCCATGTGGAGGAGAAATGACAATGCAAGAAGCTATGCTATACGAGAAGCTTGGAGATAAGAAGGTTAAGTGCAATCTATGCGGCAGAAGATGCACGATAAACAACGGTGGAAACGGTTTCTGTCTTGTTAGAAAAAATGATGGAGGCACCCTTTACTCGCTTGTCTATGGAAAAGCCATATCCGCATGTGTAGACCCAATTGGCAAGAAACCTCTTTCGCATTTCCATCCAGGAGCCACCGTTATGTCCATTGCCACTGTTGGCTGTAACTTTCGCTGTCAATTTTGCGACAACTGGATGATAAGTCAAGAAAAGAAGATTTCTGGAAGGGACTTTCCACCAGAAGAGGCTGTTAAAGCTACTAGGGATAATGGATGCCAAGGAATAAGTTACACGTACACCGAGCCAACAATATTTTTTGAGTATGCATATGAGACGGCTAAACTTGCACATCAAGTTGGCTTCTTCAACACTTTTGTTACAAATGGATATATGACACCAGAAGCTGTTAAGACTATAGCGCCATATCTTGACGCTGCCACTGTGGATTTTAAGGGTGGGGGTGACCCTGACTTTTATAGGGTCTTTTCCGCTGTTCCATCGGTTGAGCCCATCTATGAGTCGTTAAAGGAGATGAAAAAGAATGGTATCCACATTGAAATTACGAATTTGGTTGTGCCGAAAATAGGAGATTCCATAGAAAGAATAAGGGATTTGGCAACTTGGATAAAGGAGAATCTTGGAAAGGACACGCCTTTTCATTTGTTGCGTTTCCATCCAGACTATCAACTTACGAATATTCCGTCAACACCTATCGAAACTTTGGAGAGGGCTTATGCTGCTGCTAAGAGTGCTGGCTTAAACTATGTTTACATTGGAAATGTGCCTGGGCATCCGGCTGAAAACACTTATTGCCCAAGTTGCAATGAGCTTTTAATTAAACGTTTCAGTTTCGAGATTACGAAGTGGAATTTAACTAAGGACATGCGCTGTCCAGTATGTGGGCTGGAAATACCAATTAAGGGGGAACTGCATGCCAGTGGTTACGCTTATCCCTATGCGCTTTTCTAAAATTTTCTAGCCCAAATTTGGTTGAGCGTGATGTGGAGGATTATCCGCCCAGACGCTGTGGCCGTGCTGGATGACAAGATAGTGAGAAAAAGCTTAGCTAGGTATTTTGCCGTAGTGAAGAATGAAAAACCAGCAAAGTTTCAGATAGCCAAAAAGCTTCCAGCCGACTTCCCAGAAGACGCCACATTAGAGGAACTGTGGCACATTCACAGAGAAAGCACAAGACATTTTTGCGAGCTTGAAAGGGAAATTGACGCAAAAAAGAAAGATTTAGATAGGATGCTAAAGCCAGGAAAATCTTACTTAGATCTCAAAATCGCAATTGCCAAACGTGTGCTTGAGGAATGTCATTTCTGTGTTCGAAAGTGTGGAGTGAATAGGCTTGCGGGCGGGCGGGGGTTCTGCAAATGTGGAACAGCGATAACTGTTTCAAGCATTTTTGAGCACATGGGCGAAGAGCCGGAGCTTGTGCCTTCTGGAACCATATTCACCATGGGATGTACCATGCGCTGTAAGCACTGCCAAAACTGGACAATATCCCAATGGATTGAAAATGGAGAACAATACAAGCCGGAAAGACTGGCAGAAGAAATTGAAGAACTACGCAGAAATGGATGCAGAAATGCAAACCTCGTTGGTGGAGAGCCAACACCGTGGCTGGAGCAGTGGCTTGAAACATTTAGGCATGTGAACGTGAACATACCAGTTGTTTGGAACTCAAACACCTATTACAGCCAAGAAACAGCCCAGCTCCTAGCAGGCTTTGCAGATGTTTATCTCCTCGACTTTAAATATGGGCCGGGTGACTGTACCGAGAGAATTTCAGAAGCTCCCAACTATTGGAATGTGTGCACTCAAAATCATTTGGTTGCCAAGCAATATGGCGAACTCATAATACGTGTTCTAGTTTTGCCCAGCCATCTCGAGTGCTGCACAAAACCTATACTGAACTGGATAGCAGAAAACCTCGGCAGAGAAACAAGAGTAAACGTCATGTTCCAGTACAGACCAGAGTGGCGAGCTTATGAAATTCCAGAACTTCGACGGAGACTAACAAGGGATGAGATGGACAGGGCTATTAGGCTCGCAAAAGAAGCTGGATTGTTGAACTTTATAACGTGAACTACACTTCAATCGAAAGCTATTTCTTAAAGCCCACCCCTTCTTAATGCAGAAAGTGGTTAAAAATGCCATACTGCCCAGAATGCGGTGGCGAGATGCGCTACATAATAGCCACCAAACACTATGTCTGCCAAAGCTGTGGACTTTCAGTAACACAGCAAGAACTCATAGAACTTAAAGAAAAATTGAGACCCTCCGTTGAGAGCGAAGAAGACGAAAAGGAAAAGCGAAGAAAGGAATACTTGAAATGGTGGCTAAGTAGCAAAAAGAAATAGCCAAAAATTTCCCTTAATTTTGAGTTTGTTAGCAAACAACATAAAAGAATGTAACTTTCTTCTATACGCTCTGAGTGAAAGAGGTGCAGAGTGTGAGCGTACAGATGGAGATTATCTGCGTCGGTAACGAACTATTGATTGGGAAAACATTAAACACAAACGCTCAATGGCTCGCCAAGCGCGCCACATCACTTGGGATAACCGTTAAAAGAATAACAGTTGTCGGTGATAATGTTGACGAAATTTCTTGCACCGTGCGCGAAGCACTAGATCGAAAACCTCGCTTTATAATTACAACAGGCGGTTTGGGACCAACTTTTGACGACAAAACATTAGAGGGGATAGCGAAAGCCATAAACCGCAATTTGGAACTTAATGAAAAAGCCTTAGAAATGGTTAGGAAAAAATACGAAGAATATGCTAAAGCTGGGAAAATCAGCGTCTTGGAAATGACACCTCATAGAGTTAAGATGGCTAAGCTTCCAAAGGGCGCGGAACCACTGCCCAATCCCGTTGGCACGGCGCCTGGAGTCTTGGTAAAAGTAGGCAGCACTTATTTGATTGCTTTGCCCGGCGTTCCGTCCGAGATGGAAGCCATTTTTGATAATCATGTTGCCAACATGCTTAGAAGGGAAGTAGGAGATGTGACATTCTTTGAAACCAGTATATACGCTGACAACATAATGGAGTCGGCTCTAGCGCCACTAATCGACATTACAATGCATGAGAATCCCTACGTTTACATAAAATCCCATCCAAGAGGCGTCGAGAAAAAACCCCACATAGAAATCCACCTATCAACAACGGCTAAGGATTCAAAAACCGCTAAGGACCGCATTGGAAAAGCCATAATCCAGCTTTCAGAACTGATAAAGGAGAAAGGCGGAAAAGTTAAACTTAAGGAATAGAACAAGAGTTTATCGGTTGCGATGATGGACAGGCTAGACGCTGATACAGGCGTACTTGTAGATGATTAGAAATCCGGGTTCTCCGAAGCAACCATAAACGCCCAATTTATTGTAGTTTCATAAAATCAATAAACCTGCTACTAAACAATAATTCTCGAGGAGAATGAAGCAAAAACTTTCCAAAACTATAATTATGCTATTTATACTTTTAGCATTCTCTTACATATTTCCGCCATGCCTTTCGGAGAATTATACTCGCACTTATAATCTTTTAGACTTCCCGGATGGCACAGAGTATAAATTAAACGTTGTTGTCACGCAATCACTTTACGAATGCTATGTTACGCAGAGCCATAAACAAGTTTCAGAAGCGGATTTCCCAAAATTTGTTACACCCCACGCGCTGAAACCAATCGCGGAAAAACTTTGGGAAATATATGAAGGCGACTATGAAAATTTCGCGAATGGAGTCTTAATGATAGTTCACCAGATACCTTATGAAGTAACTGTGCTAGCCAAATACCCGGTGGAGACAATCGTAGAAAACAGAGGTGATTGCGACCTATTTAGCTATGTGGCAGCTTCGATAATGAAAGCCGGTGGTCTCAATGTTGTCCTTCTATATTATGAAGACAAGGAGCATATGAATGTTGGTGTTAGCCTTCCAAACCCGCCACGATACGCAAGGACACGCATCTATTATGTGGAATATAATAGCGTCAAGTATTATATCGCAGAATGTACTGGCGGAAATTGGAGAACGGGATGGAGAGTTGGGGAATGCCCATCCGAACTAATTGGAGAAAATTCTATAGTGGTTACACTTGAAAATTGCGAACAACAGTCGCCTGGGCAAGTGGCCGCAAGCTACACAACATTGGCATCTTCAACATTATCATTAACAGCTTCATCAACTTTCATCGTACAAGGTAGCATGGTGGAACTTTCAGGGCGGCTCACACCAAACTTGCCAAACGAAAAAATAACTGTTTACGTTAAAATTGACAATTCTCAATGGATTGTAGCAAATTCAACAACAACAGATTCCAGCGGTAAATTCGCATGCACCATTAACATTAATGGAACTGGCACATGTTACATTCGCGCAAGCTGGTTTGGAAATGATGATTACGCCGGAGCTGATAGTCCAACAATAACCATAATGGTTCTACCATTCTACCTAATCACATCCATAGTGATTGGTGTAGCTTTGGTTTGTGTAGGTGTCATCATATTTTTGGCGTCGAAACAGAAAAGTCAAGAAATTGAGGAACCAAAACTTCAAGAGATTCTAACGTGAAAAAACTTTTACCACGGAATGTAAGTTTATTGAGTATACTCAGCATTACTAGAAGTGGCTGAAATGTTTGTTGTGTTTATGATTGGAACAGCAGGTTCTGGAAAGTCTCTGCTTACAGCAGCCTTTAGCGAATGGCTAAGGCTGTTAAAACAAGATGTTGCAATAGTGAACCTGGACCCTGGAGCCCTAACACTTCCATACTCGCCTGACGTGGATGCCCGTGATTATATAAGTGTTGACAAAATCATGGAAGAGTACGGTTTAGGACCCAATGGTGCCTTAATAATGGCTGCAGATCTTCTCGCAGAAGAAATTGAAAATATTTCGAAGGAAGTGGAGGATTTAAGATCAGACATTGTTTTAGTCGACACCCCCGGGCAGATGGAACTGTTTGCTTTTAGGGCAAGCGGACCCTATATAGCCAGTGAGCTAACAAGAGAGCCAAAGGCCATAGTTTACCTTTTCGACGCCGTCTTTTCGCTAAACCCGCTAAATTATGTTTCAAATCTGTTCCTATCAGCAGCTGTTTACAATCGTTTCTTATTACCTCAAGTGCATGTGCTTTCAAAAAGTGACTTGCTTTCAGAAGAAGATGTTAACAAAATTATAGATTGGTCAGCGAATCCAAAAGCTTTAGAAACATCCATCGAACAAAAGCTTGAAGGAACAAAGCGCCTTTTAAGCAGAAACATGATGAAGGCTATTTACCAACTTGGCTTAAAGTTCCTTCTCATCCCGGTCTCGGCGAAAACTAATGAGGGAATGGTCAACTTTAACATGGCTTTAGAACGCATATTTGCGGGAGGAAACAAATACACATATTAACAATCGCCAAAGAATGTCCACGCCGCAGCTGCGGCCCCATATTCAGCTAATTCTAAACTGTCTGCGCCAGCAACCACAATAACATCATTTTCCTGAGGTTGTAAAAGTGTTATTATCTCCTCTGCAATTTTTGGATAATCCTTTGAAAGGTCATCGCAGACAGACGGAATAATTAACCGTCCATTCCTGAAAATTATTGTGGTAGCACCTTTTGCACCAACCCTAACAGCGGCATCTCGCTGCTCTATACCTGATTTAACCTTATCCCCACAATTTTTGGCCAATATAGCGGAGTTAAATCGCGCTGGCATGAGTTTAGCTTTATCCATTCTAGCTCGTCTCCCAAAGACTTTTTTATATTCTTCAAAAAGTTTCAGCCCTTTTGCTGTCAGTTGACAACCAGCTTTAGATGTCAAGATAATTCCAGCTTTCCTCAATCGATTGATTATAGTGCGTACAGCACCTTCTCCGACTCTTAACTCCTCGGCAAGCTTGCCCCGTCCTACTGGCTTTTCAGAAACAAGCTCTATTGCTCGCAAAACATGTAAAATAGAAAAAGTTGGCGCTGGTCCTACTGCCTTTTCGCCAATAATTTCCTCTAGAAGATTTTTAATTTCGCCTTGCATATCTCCACATTTAGAATTTGGGCTTCAGGATTATAAAATTTAACGGAAAATTATCGAGTAAACAAAGTGCATAGGAGTAAAACTGTTGCTATTTTCTGACATAATATTCTCTTACTATGCCAGCTGTTAACGCGATAAGCCCTACTGCTAGCAGATATATCATAGGATAGATGAACATTGAAAGCAAGGATTCATAAGTTAATGTTGGCGGTATCTGAGGAGTAAAGAACACCACAACCCATACTATTATGAAAGTTGCGATACAACCCAACCCCAAGCCTACGGAGAGCCCGTGTATAAAGCTGCTTCTATCCACTTGATTGTTCGCGTTTGACTTGCTCTCTTTTTGTTTAATTTCTTCTTGTCCCGATGCCTGCTCTTCCTCTACAGGCTCTTGTTGCATTTGCTCAAGCTCTTGCCGATCTGAACTTTCGCCAAACTGGGTTCCTTCCTGTGTTTCTTCAACTTCCATGCTAATCGCCTCTTTGAGATTTGGATGAGTGAATTAATAAAATTATTCAATTTTGGATTCGTATTTAGAATAAGAATTTAAGATTTGGTTTACCTTTGTGATAATTTTGGTACAAGCTTTTCTATGGCTTCCTTAAGCTTATTCCACTCTTCTATGTTCCGCACATTAAACTTATGTTTCCTTTTCCAAACACCATCCTTCTTTTGCCAAAGATAAAGTCCAATAGAGCGCTTTCCAAAGGATTCGAAGATCACTATGGCTTCCCACCACTTTTCACTCTTGAAAATCGTGATATAATCGATTACTCTGTAAAATTCGGAAATGGGCAGCTTTTCGCCGGATTCTATCATAACGTTTACTCCTTGTTCTTTACGATTTCAAACAGCCATAATTTAAGTGTTTTAAACATGAAATTGTAAGCGTCAAAATTTAACCATTGTTAGCAGATTGAAATTTTCCCTTGAGCTAACTCCATGCAGAACTTATCAATGTTTTCAAGCTCATATTCCAGCACAGCTTCTATTTTACTTTTAACTTTGTCAAGTGAACTGTTTTCCGCCATAACAACCTGTGCTGCAGCGATTGCTGGCTGGTCTATTGGACGACCAATTTCGCTTAAGAGCCATATGTAAACCTCCTCAAGCTCTGGCACTTGCTCATAAACATGCTGTGCCACCCTGAACGTTAGAACATTGTATATTTTTCCAACATGGCTTACCGGGTTTTTGCCGGCGGCTGCCTCTGAACAGAAGGGCCTATTTAAGGATATTAAACCGTTTACGCGGTTTCCTCTGCCAACTTGCCCCGAATCTCCGCTGTCTGCACTGGTTCCTAAAACTGTTAAATATACGCCATCAATTCCTCTGCCGCGCACATCCAACGTGTTCAATTGAACGTTTATTTTTTCGAAATCTGTGTTTGTTCTGACAAATCTGTTGATTTCCTCAAGGATTTTCGCCTTTTTATCAAAATAGTCCTCCTCACTATGTATGAAGCGGTCCACAAAAGCCATCGATATCGTTAAGTTCAGATTATTATTATTACGTGAACCCATAACCTTTATGTCTTCGCCGGACTCAGGGTGGTGCTGCTTAAATTCTCTAGAATTCAGGAATTGTTCTGTTTTTAGCACTATTTTCTCGGTCCTTGTCATTGGCGCATAGCCGACGGCGGCAGATGTGTCGTTAGCCCCTAAAACTTTCCCCTTGCGCTTGAAAATGTCAATTAATCCCGCTGAACCTGGCTTAAGCTCCACTTGATATTTTACGTGTTTTTCCGGGTCCACGAAGCGCATATTTTTCTTAAACCATTCCTTTGCAACGTTTATGGCTATTTCTTCAACATTTATTTTTATGCCGTCGAACTCTGTGGTTGCCCTGTCGCCGAAAACAAATAGCATTGGTTGCTTTACAAAGCCTCCTCCAAATTTGAGTTCAGACTGCCCAGCCACAAGTAGCGATTTATCCACATTGTGATGGAGTATTGTGCCAGCTTTTTCCATATATTCTTTGCTTAGGTGTAGGGATATCTGCTCCATAACAGCGTCGCAGATGTAGTCTGGATGCCCCAAACCCTTTCTTTCAACTATTTCCAGTCTTTGCTTTTCAAGGGGGGTCTGCCTTAACCTTTCAACTATTATGTTTCGCAAGTTAATCCTCCGTTGGCACAGTGAAGTTTGGTTTTTATGTATGGAACAAAAATATATATTTTGCTGTATTAACTTTGCATTTAGAATAACTGGTGGTTATTATTGATAATAACAGGCTCTATGCTCAGAAAATTGCGGACAGAGGCCAGGCTAACTCAAAAGAAGTTGGCGGAACTTGTTGGGGTTTCACAAGCGCACATTGCGAAAATTGAACAAGGAAAGGTGGACCCCAGACTATCAACGGTTAACAAGATTTTGAAGGTCTTAACTGAAGGAAAAGAGGTAAAATGTAAGGACTTGATGACAAGGGGCGTGCTTTTTGCAAGACCAGAAGACAGCGTACTGAAGGTTAGCGAAATAATGGTTAGACACGCTATCTCCCAGATGCCTGTTATCAATGGACGTAAAGTTGTTGGGACAATAACCGAGGAAGGCATCATTAGAAAACTTAGCTCAAACATCGCAAACGAAAAGGTTAAAAATATCATGGATCCGCCACTACCAATAGTCTCAGAAGAAACAAGTA
Source organism: Bathyarchaeia archaeon (assembly GCA_038882975.1). Taxonomy (GTDB): domain Archaea; phylum Thermoproteota; class Bathyarchaeia; order Bathyarchaeales; family Bathycorpusculaceae; genus JAGTQI01. The sequence goes on along the minus strand of JAVZNE010000010.1, from coordinate 25,413 downwards.
TAAGCGCTATCCGCCCGCTACTCGAGAGGAGACAAGGAGTTTTAGTGGCAAGAGGCAAAAAAGTTATTGGAATAATAACCCGTTCAGATCTATTGAAGACAATTGCCTAGAGGTTTGAAAATGCCTTTGCAGGATTTTGACAGTTACGTCATTAATGTAATCGCAATTTTAAAGAAAGAAACGTCAAAAGAAGTCGTTATTATCCATCACGATGATGCAGATGGCTTATGCTCAGCTGCAATAACCCAAAAAGCTCTGGAACGGGAAGGAATAAAGGCAAAAACTTTCTGCTTAGAGAAAGTTTACGCAGAAGTAATTGAAAATATACACTCAAAGACCGGTCAAACAATTTTTTATGTGGATATAGGCTCTTCACATGCAGACCTCATATCCGAATATAATAGGGGGCGAAACCTAACTATAATATTAGATCATCATGATCCAAAGGTATCCAAAGACCCAAAGGTTTTGGATCTAAATCTGGAAAATTTTGGTTTTAGGGGTGAAACAGACTTTTCTGGAGCCACTTGCTGTTACCTTTTTGCAAAGGCTTTAAACCAAGAAAACTATGATTTAGGATACCTGGCTCTTGTAGGAAGCTGCGAAATCCCGGACGGATTCAAGTCAATTAATGAGATTGTTTTGGAAGAATCCTTAAAAACGGGGATAGTTCAGAGAAAAGGGAAGAATTTTGAAATTACACGGTTAAAGGTTAACGTTGATACATTGTTTTCGAAACTTCAAATTTTGGGCGCCGTTGGCTATTATGAAAACGGCCCTGATTTAGGCGTAAGGGCATGCCTAGAAGGAATAAGTCCGGAAATAGAGGAGAAAATTAACACTTTAGAGGAGAGGCGGAAAGAGGTTAACCGCAAGCTGTTGGGAATATTATACCGTGAGAGGCTTAAGGAAACAGAGCACATTCAATGGTTTGACGCTGAAGATATGTACGCTGGCATGGGAACAAAAGTTGTTGGACAATTCTGTTCCTTCTTATCCTATCAAGCACGATTAATAAAGCCCAACAAATACATACTAGGCTTTGTTAACGTGCCACCCGAGATACCGAAATGGGGAAAACTTAGAGAAAAATTTGTAAAGGCGTCTGTTCGTGTCCCAAAACCTATGCAGCAATTAATTGATAGCAAAAAGCTTCCGGGAGCGGTTAACCTTTTAGAAAAAGCTTCCGATGGTTTTGGGATGGCTGACGGGCATCAATATGCTGCAAATGTTGTTTTGCCAGCAGGTAAGAAGATGGAGCTACTGAATAACGCCGAGAAGATTATAAAATAGGTTTAAACAATCTTTTCAAAATCCCGCCTTTATTGGGTTACGGGGCTTCATAAGCTCTCTCAAAAACGCCGTGGCATAGGACCCGCGATGTAAGGTAAAGCTTATTCTCACCATGTTTTTTCGCGGATTTGCAAGGTCTTTGGCTATTTCTTCTACTTTAAAATTTTTTAATGTTGTTAAGGCTGTGCGTAAACCGCCTTTTAGGCTTAGTTCCGGCATTCCTTTTACTTTGAAGCTTTCAAGCGTTATGCCTTCCTCTTCTAGTATTCGTTTTTCGATTTCACCTTGAACGCCCTTTGATAGACTTTGCTTGTAGCCAACTAACGGGATTGCCAAGCGCATTTTTCCAGAGGCCATTGCACTGTTTATTTTGGATAGTTTCGCTTGGCTTGCAATTTCATGCAACCTCTGGCTTGGCAATCCAGTAATCTCAATTCTAACTATGTGGTCTCCGATTTCTGCGGTGTTTAGGGGAAGTCCCAATGCGATTCTTCTGCTTAAAAATCTATTGAATAGATAGGCTTGATATGCTTGAGGGAAGAGTTTGCGTAGTTTCATTGGTAACCTTCGAAAGGCACCTCTAAAGTCATTTGGCTTCCTTACTAGATGTTCGAGCATCAAGCGTTCATAACGCAAGTGTTCAGGAAAAATTTTCAAGGCTTTTGTAAAGTCTTGTGTGTGGTGAAGCTCTTCACGGGCAATTCTTGATTCTGGATGTTCAAAGGGATATGGTTTAGCGAGAAAAAGCATTGCTGCCTTGCGAAAATAGCCCTTAACAATTGCTTTTCCAACAAGGTGGGTTATTGGGCGAATCGTGCCAAAACGCTGATGCCCAAAAAAGTTTGGCACCCCACCTGCCGTTTCAATTTCTTTGACAATTTTTTCTATTCTTTGGTGAATAATTGATTTCGTATGGCTTATGGCGCGTATTATTATTTTAAAGAAGTTTTCGAGCAAATGGTACGACGAGAGTTTAGCCTGAAAATAGCCTACTGGGATAATTTTTATGCCTTTAATGTTTACATTTTTAACGTCTTCTGGTTTAACGTCTTTTATCTTTATGTGTTGTGCGGTGATAGCCTTTGCGTCTTTAATTCCGGCAATATGAATTCTTTGCGGGTTTATGTTTAGCTGTTCAGCAATGGCCTCAAGGGCTCGAAAAGTGTCCCAGTTTCGCTTAATTAAAATGCAAAGCAAGTGGCGGCTAACTTGAGGTGGTTCTTGGATTAGTGGCGGCACGTTGGAAATAGACACTTCCGCCTTTAAGCCATTTGCCAAAACTTCTTCAACAATGAAGTCTTCACATGATTGCTTTATTGCTCCTCCAATGCCGAGAGAACTAGTGGCATAAACTTCTATTCCAATGCTTTTTTCAAGTTTAGAAACGCGCACTACTAAACCTCAATCATAAAAGCGGAAGACTTCCAGTAATTTTATCGACTTTTTCAGCTGGAGCAGGCCCTATCCCCAAACATGTTATTGTTCCGGGAGGAATTTCTGTCAGCCCCCTATCAATGATTAGGGCGCATGGTAAAGCCATTTCTTTCGCTTGCCTCTCCAATGTTAAGAGTTCTGCTTCATCTTTAACTTTTACAACAACCTTACATTGTCCCTCGTCTAGCCAAGCCTCCCACCACCCTCTCTTATGTTTGCGAGCTTCTTCAGCGGCGGAAACAGCTGCGTGTCCGGCTTGCGCCGCCACCTTCCCCTTGCTGAGCTTTAGGTCCGAACGAAAGACAATGACTTGCTTGTAACGAAATTCGCTCATAACAGTTCAGCCACTGCTACATTGCTGAAACTCGGTTTTAAGGTTCCACAAAAGATAGTTAAGGAAGAAAAAGACTAGGACCGTTAGAGCCCTTGGGTTCTGTGCCAATCCTAGGATGGCTCGCCCTTGGAAATCTACCTCCTTCAAATCTTTGAAAGCCTCGCCTAACCGTATTTTTCTACAAAGGCTTACGATGGCATCTAGCTTTTCGTCTGGAAGCTTATCTAGCATTTCTCTAATCCTAAGCATAATTTTTAAATCAAAACCAAAAGTTTTCATGACACGCCTCTGGTACATGCTCAGGAATTCTGCTGAAAAATCATTTTTGTTTAAAGCCTCTGTGGCAACATCAGCCGCAATCCTTGCACAGTTTAAGCCTAATATTATTCCGCCGCCAGTTGTCGGTTTCACCTGAGAAGCCGCGTCTCCAACTACAAGAAAGCCGTTAGTGTATGCTTTTTGTATTGGTCCGCCAAGGGTTATTGGATGATAGGATTGTCTGATTACTTTTGCAGTTCGCAATTTTGTGGAAATGGCTGGATGCTTGCCCATAAGCCTTTTTAGTAGTATTCTTGGGTTTCCGGTTTTGGCCCCCAAACCAACCTTTGCTTCCGTTTCGTTTTTTGGGATGAGCCAAGCATAAAATCCCGGAGCATAGTTTCTTCCAAGAATAACTTCGACTATGTCTGTTTCAAGGTCTTTAACATTTTCAACTTCAACTTGAGCCCCAACAACAAGTTTATTGCGTTTTGGCGGGATTGATAAAGCTTGCTTCAGCAATCTTGCGGATACTCCCTCGGCATCTAAAGTTATTCTGCCAAAAAATTTAAACAATTTGCCATGCTGCTTAACAATAGCACCTTTAACAAACCCATCTGCAAACACTAGAGATTCGATCCTTGTTCCCAAACTATAGAGCGCGCCGAATTTTTGCGCTAGTTCCGCAACATATCTGTCGAACAAAGTGCGGTTAACAACGCAGGTTATTGGCTCAACTAATCGAACCGTAAATACTGTGCCGTTTGGAGAATAAAATTTTGCCCCAACAAACGTGTTTTCAATAACGCCTTTTGGCAAAGGATAAAGCCCAAGATTTTTCAAGCCATTGATGCTAACGTGCCCCGCGCAGTGGCTTGGAACACCAATTTCGCTATGCTCTTCAAAAACCTTTACGTTAAAGCCCTTCTTTGAAAGGTTTAGGGCGCTGAAGGAACCACAAGGGCCTCCTCCAATCACTATTACATCTGAAAAGTTTTCCATTTGCCTGCACATTTAAAGTTCCAAAATTGATTGGAAAATTTGGCTATGAGCTTACGAGCTCGACTCGTTTCTTCCCACGAACAAGGGATGTCGTCCGTATCTTTCCGCCTATTTCAAGCTGCATGAGTGCCTTGTTGAAGTCCTTGTACCCTATGTCTTTGAATTCCTCACTTAAGTGTTCGAAAAGCTCCACGTCGGTCATGGCGCCCTTCTTTTTTAAGATTTCAAGCAGTGCATGATAGATGGGTTGAGTTTTCCATAGTTTTGTTGACATGCAGCTTTCCTCTTAAGCTACCGGTGTTGCTGGTTTCTGCACCTGGCGGACTTGCTGCATGAAGCTCTTGTACCATTTCTCCATGTCTGGCGTTATAGAAGGCCCGATTCTCTTTAAAGCTTCCTCAAAATCCTTCATTGTGACCTCCTTCGCGTTTATGTCCCTTCTTAAAGCCTGCATGGCTGCTTCTCTGCAGACGGCTTCAATATCTGCGCCGGAATAATTCTTGGTCGTAGCCGCCAACGTTTCAAGGCTTACATCCTTGGCAAGGGGCATGCCTTTAGTGTAGATTTTGAATATTTGTAATCGGCTTTTCTCATCCGGCTCCGGCACGTAGATAAGCCTATCAAACCTTCCTGGACGAAGCACTGCCGGATCAACGATGTCCGGTCTGTTTGTGGCAGCAATTACAACAATATCTTCTAGGGTGACTATGCCATCCATTTCTGTTAGCAGTTGACTTATTACACGTTCGGTTACGCCACTATCTGCAAATCCCAAACCGCGACGGGGTACAAGCGAATCTATCTCATCAAAGAATATGACTGCTGGTGCCGCCATTCGCGCTTTTCTAAAGACTTCTCTTATGGCTTTTTCAGATTCGCCAACCCATTTGGAGAAGACTTCTGGACCCTTAATTGTTATGAAGTTGGCTTCGCTTTCGGTTGCCACAGCCCTAGCTAACAAAGTCTTACCACAACCAGGCGGTCCATAAAGCAATATGCCCTTTGGAGGCTTTATCCCCATTCTTTTGAAGATATCGGGATGCTTTAAGGGCCATTCAACAGCCTCTCTTAGCTCCTGTTTAACCTCGTCTAACCCGCCGATATCATCCCAGTGAACCGCTGGAACTTCAACATATACTTCGCGCATAGCTGTTGGTGTAACCTCTTTATACGCGTTTAAGAAGTCTTCCATCTTAACCTCCATTTTTTCCAAGACTTCTGGTGGTATGCGCTCCTCCTCAAGGTTTATCTGCGGTAAGTATCGTCTCAACGCCTTCATGGCTGTCTCTCTGCAAAGGGCCGCCAAGTCTGCGCCGGTATATCCATGGGTCATTTCAGCGAGCTTCTTAAGGTCCACATCTTCGGCCAGTGGCATTCCCCGAGTGTGAATCTGGAGAATCTCATATCTTCCCTGCTTGTCTGGAACGCCTATCTCGATTTCTCTATCAAATCTTCCCGGCCTGCGGAGAGCTGGGTCAAGCGCGTTAGGCCTGTTGGTTGCGCCTATTACTATGACGTTTCCCCTTCCGGATAAGCCGTCCATTAAGGCTAAGAGTTGCGCCACAACACGCCTTTCAACTTCGCCTGTAACCTCTTCCCGTTTTGGGGCTATGGCGTCCAACTCGTCAATGAATATTATGCTTGGGGCATTTTGCTGAGCTTGTTGAAAAATCTCCCTAAGACGTGCTTCAGATTCGCCGTAGAACTTGCTCATTATTTCTGGTCCATTTATTGAGAAGAAGTTGGCCTCTGACTCGTTTGCCACGGCCCTTGCCAGCAAAGTCTTACCACAACCAGGCGGACCGTGTAGCAGCACTCCTTTTGGCGGTTCTATGCCAAGTCTTTGGAAAAGCTCTGGATGTCTCAGTGGAAGCTCCACCATCTCGCGCACCCTTTGAATCTCCTCATGGAGCCCGCCTATGTCTTCGTATGTTGTTCTCGGCACTCCTTTTCCTTCAGGGGCTGGCTCGCTGAGAATTGTTAATTTGGTTTCCGGGGTAACCTTCACAATACCGTGAGGTCGAGTTTTCGTCACAACAAAGGGTATGGCGTGGCCAAGCATCATGACAAGGGTTGTATCTCCCTCAACTAGGGTTCTTTCCATTAAGCGGTTTTTGACAAAGTTTGTGAAGTCTTCGTCCACGTTTAGGCGCATATCCACAGGCGCAAGCGTGACGTTTAAGGCTTCTTTAACCTTTGCTGGTCTTACAATGACGTATTCGTTGATTGCTACCCCGGCGTTTTTACGGGTGAACCCGTCTATGCGTATTATGTCGCGGTTTTGGTCTTCGCTGTAGGCTGGCCATGCTATGGCGGATGTTGTCCTTTTGCCGACTATTTCTATTACGTCACCGGCGCTTATGCCTAGCTTCTGCATAGTCCTCTGGTCTATTCTGGCTATGCCTCTGCCAACGTCTCTTTGTCTTGCATCTCCGACCCGAAGCTGAACTTCGCTCATTAAAAACCCTTCCATAATATTGGTTGCTCTGTTTCGAAACACGTTAAATTTCTATATAAAGGTTTAACCTTATCTGCTTATCCTTCTAACCATTATCGTTTGCACTTGGCTTATTTCGCTTATCTGCTCAAACCGTTTTTCTAATTCTTCAAGAACTCCGCTTTTGTCCTCTGGAATCTTGATGGCGCAAATCAAAGCATTCAAACCAAAAGCTATAGGCTCTTCGCTATAACCATATATAGTGGCGAATTCTGGCAGCGAAGCTTCAATCTTCTTCTTTAAATCCTCAAAGTTTACAGTTATATCTGTCGGAAAAATTTTGTAAGAAATTATAACACTTCCCAAATTTACACCTCCTACGGTCCAACAAAACCGCATTTTGGGCATTTGTATTGGCGTCCAAACCTACGACATTTCGTGCAACGCCTAATCAGGATTTCTCCACAGTTTGGGCAGAGAAATTTTGTAGCCTCAGCTCCAGGTGGGATAGGCTTACCACAGCTTGTGCACGTGACCAATGTTATTGCTGTTGCTTTTTCAGCCATTTCCATTCCTCAACGGTGATGGTTGTAATTGTCAAGCTTCCTTATAAAATGTGCTGTATTGTGGTATTCGCAAATTTATTATCCCACTTTAAACTTATGCAATATCAGCGGGAACTGTTTTGGGAGTGAATCTTAGGGACATTGTCCCGAAAACAGTTATAAGGCTTGATGATTTAAGTGGAAAATCTATAGCCATAGACGCTTACAACGCACTATACCAGTTTTTAGCCATAATTCGACAGCCCGACGGCACACCATTAAAGGATAGTAGTGGACGCATTACAAGCCATTTGAGCGGTCTTCTCTACAGAACAAGTAACCTAATAGAGTTAGGGATAAAACCCATATACGTTTTTGATGGAGTGCCGCCAGCATTAAAGGAGGTTGAGATCAAGAGGCGTATGAAAGCTAAGGAAGAAGCTCTAACAAAGTATGAGCAGGCATTAAGAGAGGGAAAAATTGAAGAAGCTAGAATGTATGCGCAAGCAACTTCAAGCCTTAAGGATTACATGGCTGAAGACAGCAAACGCCTCCTAGACCTGATGGGAATTCCATGGATTCAAGCTCCAAGCGAGGGCGAAGCTCAAGCTGCCCATGTAGTTAAGCGGGGAGACGCTGACTACTGTGCAAGCCAAGACTATGACAGCTTACTTTTTGGCGCACCCCGCCTTGTCAGAAATGTGACAATTTCTGGAAGGCGGAAGCTTCCGGGGAAAAATGTTTACATTGAAGTTGAGCCTGAAGTTATTGAACTTGAGCAAGTTTTGAAGGAATGTGGAATAACCCATGAGCAGTTGATTGATGTTGGAATATTGGTGGGAACAGACTTTAATCCCGAAGGCATAAAGGGGCTTGGGCCGAAAACAGCCCTAAAACTCATAAAAGAGTATGGAAGCCTAGAAAATGCTTTACCCTACATTAAAAATGCTGAGTTTCCGGTTGAGCCGCAAAAGATCAAGGAGATTTTCTTACATCCAAAAGTGACGGATAATTACAAGATAGAGTGGCGGGAGCCTGACGTGGATGGGGTTGTAGACTTCATTTGCCGTGAGAGGGACTTCTCAGAAGACCGCGTTAGAAAAGCTTTGGAAAAGATGCAGAAGGGAATATCCAAACTTAAGGGTAAAACAACGCTTGAGAGATGGTTTGGCTAAACGGATATAGGAAGTTTTTAATCCCTCTTCCACCGAATAAAACGTTTCTCATAGAGGTGAAAGGAGAGTGCAAAGCCAAATTCCGCTTTCATTAGATGAACTACCAACAAAATGGTATAATATTCTGCCGGACCTGCCCGAAACGCTTCCACCCCCTAAAGAGCCGGAAACAGGCCCCTCACGAATGGAATTTTTGGCCAAGACCATGGTCAAGGAGTGTTTAAGACAAGAAATGTCAAGTGAGCGTTGGATTCCAATTCCAGAAGAAATTCGTGAACTTTACTTGCACATGGGGAGGCCTAGGCCCCTATACCGTGCAGTAAGGTTAGAAAAACGTTTGGGGCTTAAGAAGGTTAGACTTTATTACAAGCGGGAGGATTTGTCTCCAACTGGTTCCCATAAGACTAACACGGCGGTTGCACAAGCTTATTACGCCATGAAAGAGGGAAAAACAACTCTGACAACAGAAACAGGTGCTGGACAGTGGGGAACAGCCCTCTCCTATGCCGCGCGGCTTTTGGGTTTAAACTGTGTGGTTTTCTGGGTTAAATCCGTCTACAACTGGAAATCGGATAGAAGAACGTTAATGGAACTTTTAGGCGCGAAGGTTTATGCTTCTCCAAGTCAGCAGACAAAAATTGGCAGAGAGGTTCTTTCAAAAAGCCCTGAGCACCCTGGCTCGCTTGGAATAGCGATTTCAGAAGGTTTAGAGTATGCTGAGACCCATGAAGATGCTGTTTACTGTTTGGGCTCTGTTCTTAACCATGTGTTAATGCACCAGTCCATAATCGGTTTGGAAGCCATGAAGCAGTTTGACCTCATAGATGAGAAACCAGATCTGATAATTGGCTGTCTCGGAGGAGGCTCAAACTTTGGAGGCATAGCCCTACCATTCATTGGTGAAGTTTTGAGAGGAAAACGTGAGTGTGAGTTTCTGGCTGCTCAGTCAATGGCTGCGCCTAACCTTGTTAAAGGCGAATATCGTTATGATTTTTGCGATGTGGCTGAATATACACCACTCTTGAAGGTTTACACTTTGGGGCATAAGGTTGAGATGCCACCCATAAAGGCCGACGGCCTTCGCTATCATGCAGCTGCCCCAATAATAAGCCTCCTAAGGCATCATGGACTGGTTAATGCGGTGGCTTACCCCGCAGATGAAAAGGCCATTTTTGAAGCTGCGAGGATTTTTCTTCAAAGTGAGGGGTGGTTGCCCGCTCCGGAGTCTAGTTATGCTATCCGCACTGGAATAGACGAGGCTATAAAAGCCGAGAAAGCCGGAGTTGAGAAAGTTATTTGCATGAATATTAGTGGACATGGTTTCCTAGACTTAGCGGCGTATAGAGAAAAACTCGAAACAGGTTAAAACAAAGTTAAAGTTTATGTCCATAACGCCCAGTTAAAGGCACAAAAGCAACACCACCCAGATTCTCACGCGTGATTTCTCCATTAGCGCCTTTTACAACTTTTATCAAACTTTGGAAGAGATGCATGGTTCCAACAGGAATGAGCATTATTCCGCCGTTTTTTAGCTGTTCAATTAGAGGTTTTGGTACATCTGGAGCTGCCGCCGTGACAACTATTCTGTCGTATGGCGCCTTTTCTGGGTATCCCAGGGAGCCATCTCCGCAGATTATTGTTACCCGGTCGCTGTATCCAGCTTTCATGATGTTTCTTCTTGCGAATTCCGCTAAACCTTCAATTATCTCGACCGTGTAAACGTGACCCCACTCGCTTCTGGGAACTTCGCTTGGCGCCACTATTTCAGCTATTGTGGCAGCATGCCAGCCTGAACCTGCTCCCACCTCGAGGACTTTGTTGCCCACATCCAATTGGAGGGCTTCATTCATTATTGCAACCATGTCTCGCCTAGCCGAGGCCCGAAGCCAAGGCTATGTGGCGCTGAGACTGTCTGCCCAAAACCAATTGGAAGAGGCGTATCTACCGCGCTGTAAGATTGCATGTTTTCTGGCAGAAACTTTGCTCTCGGCACTTTACGCATTGCCTTAATCACTTTTGGGGAGCGGAGTATGCCCTCCCTTATCAGATCCTCAATCAGCCGTTCCCAGTCTCTCTCCAAACTTTTGCACCATATCAAAAATAGGTAGAATGAGCATTTAACTGATTTGTATTACAAATTTGAAGCGCTACTTTACAGTCACAGACTTAGCCAAGTTTCTGGGCTTGTCAGGGTCGTAGCCTCTTTCAACAGCCATATAATATGCCAAAAGCTGCAGTGGAACAACAAATGGTATGGGCGATAGTATATCTGGTATGCCCTTTGGTACTTCAACATAGTCATCCGCAAGCCCTTTGACCTCCTCGTCTCCTTCTTCTATGACGGCTATTATTGAGGCTCCTCTGGCTTTCATCTCCATGATATTACCTATAATCGTTTTATGTGTATCATCTTTGGGGCATATGAAAACTACTGGAAAACCCTCTTCAATTAGGCTTATTGGTCCATGTTTGCTTTCTCCGGCTGGAAATGCTATTGCTGGAATGTAGGCTATCTCCATTAGTTTAAGCCTGCCCTCATAGGCTGTGGCTGTGCTTATACCACGTCCTAGAAAGAAGAAAACCTTCGCATCCTTGTATTTCTTCGCTATGGCTTTAACTTTCTCCTCTTGTGTGGTTATTACTGTTTCCACGATGTCTGGAAGCTTCTTTAGCTTTGCATCTATAAAGTCCATCTCATCTTGTGAAATCTTACCTCTCTTCTTTGCGAGCCTCAGCGCAAGCTGAGCGAGAACCGAAAGCTGTGAGGTGAAGGTTTTGGTCGCAGCCACACCGATTTCTGGACCAGATTGCTGACTGATGTAAACTCGTGAAACTCTTGTTAATGTTGAGCCGATAACATTTGTGAGCCCTAGAACCGTTGCCGCTCTTTGACGGGCGGCGTTTACCGCGGCAAGAGTATCCGCAGTCTCGCCTGATTGGCTTACAGCCAATATTGTGCTGTCAATATTTACTGATTTGCCATGCTGCTCTATGAATTCCGAGGCTATAACTGGATATGTTGCCAGAAAGGCGAGTTTAGAAAACATGTATGAGGCTGCCAGACACGCGTGATATGATGTGCCGCAAGCTACCAAGAATACTTCTTTGGCGCGGTCTAAGAATGTTGCCATCAAATCTAGGTAATGCTCCTGCAACCTCAAAGTGTTCCGTAGGCATGCTGGCTGCTCATGAATCTCCTTCAACATAAAATGGGGATAACCTTGCTTAACAGCCATTTCAGGAGTCCAGTCGATGAGCTTTGGCTCCCGTATCACCGGGCTGAAATCCGCAATTTTTCTAATTTCCAGACCTTCGAAGGATAGGGTTACTATTTCTCCGTCTTCAATTATAACTGCCTTATTGGTTAATGGTAAAAACGCTGGTATATCCGAGGCGCAATAAAGTGCGTTTTCTCCAAGCCCTATAACAAGTGGGCTCTCGCGTCTAGCACACACTATTTTGTCCGGCTCTTTTGGCGAAATTACCGCAATTGCATAAGAGCCTTCAAGCCTTCTCACAGCCTCAAGAACAGCGTCCACCAGTTTCAAGGAAGGATTTGCCTTGAATGCTTCCTCAATAAGATGGGCTATAACCTCGGTGTCCGTTCTTGACTGGAAGACGTGGCCTTTCCCTTCTAGTTCAAGTTTCAGCTCTGCGAAGTTCTCGATGATTCCGTTGTGAACGACGGCTATTTGCCCATTACAATCAACATGGGGATGCGCGTTAATCATTAATGGTGCTCCATGCGTGGCCCACCTTGTATGGCCTATACCTATGCAGCCGGGCAAGTCGTCAAGGTTGTGGATTTTGTGAACTTCGTCTATTTTCCCGCTGTCCTTTTTAATGTAGAGTTTCCCTTCATGTATTGTTGCTTCGCCCACAGAGTCGTAGCCACGATATTCCAGCCTTTTAAGGGCTTGGTGCACTATTGGTGCTGCGGCTCCTTCCCTTAAAATGCATCCAAATATTCCGCACATGCTTTTGTCACTGTTCTCTTGCAGTTTTTGCAGCCTTATTTAGGGGTTGTTTTGGTAATAAGCATTTTTAAGAGAAAAATTTCAGCTCTGAAAATTTTCTATAGGCTTCTTCGCCAATTACACGTTGTTGAAGACTTGATTTATTAACTAATTTTTAATAATATTTACAAATTTTTAATAATATTTACAAAAAATTTCATAACGGTTCGCTTACGTCACCGCTTTCCTTGCCAGTCCGGCGCCTAAAACCATGTTTTTCAGTTTTGCAAAGCTTACCTCCCATGTTCTGGTTCTTAGTCCACAGTCGGTGCTCACAAATATTCTACTTGGGTCTCTGACGATTTTAGTTGCGTGGAGTACTCTGTCCCTCACAAGCTCTGGCGGTTCGATAAAGTCTGTGTGGACGTCTATTACACCCAAACCATACTTTCCCTCGAAGCCGTAATCCTCAAAGAGCTTCAGCTCCCTATAGCCCACGCGCACTTCGCCAGTTCCGGCTTGTCTGCTGTCTCTGTTGGCGAATTCCAAAGCTAGCAGACTGCAGTTTCGCAGTTCGGCAGCATATTTCGCCAACACTTCATAGTTGCTGTAGCAGTTGTGGAGGCTGAAGGTGCAGTTAAACCCCTTAACGGTCTCGTTGAAGGCCTCCACAAAAAGTTCCATTTCTTCTGCTGACGGGTTTGTGGTCGCTGCTGGTTCATCTATTTGAATCCATTTGGCTCCAGCTTCAACGAGCCTACTTATTTCTGGTCTTATGACTTCTTTTATTAGGTCGAAGAGAAACTCCCTCCGGGCTTCCAGTTTCCTTTGCCTAAAGTCTCCAATTTCGCCGCTGAGCTTTTTCTCGTAATATTCGTTAAATGTCCAGTCGACAAGCGTGTAAGGACCAGTGAAGGGCACTTTAACCTCTCTGCTGGTATTTTCGCGTGTAAAGGCGAATTCTTCAACATAGAAGGGTTTTACATATTTTGGCTTACTTATACATGCAGCCTTGTTAAAGTATCTGTAGTCAAAGGATTTCACGTATCCCAAAAATTTGAAGCCTTCAACGTTCCTAATAACATGTTCATACATTTCTGAACGCCACTGCTCACCGTCAAAGATTACGTCAAGCCCCGCATTCTCAAAGAAACGAATAACAAACTTCGCAGACCACTCAAGAATAGCCCTCTTATCCTCTGGTGTTCTTTCCCTTTTCTTTAGAATCATAACGAGTTTGTCCACGCCTTCTATTCCTAGTCTTTGACCCCAGCTTACAGCCTCAGCTATCTCGCTTTCCGATAGGGATTCGCCTCTGTATCCCTTAACTCTCCATGCTGGCTTAGCGAGGCTTCCTATCTCCTGCGTTTGGAAAAGCTTATTCATGAATGCCCAACTCCGCTTTTAGGTGTTTGGCTACGCGACTAACAACCCGTATTTTTTCCTGTGCTCTCTCCCAAGGTAGAAACTCCAAATCACAGTTTGGACAGATAAAGATGTCATAAATCTTTGACGGGTAAATGGATTCGGTAAGCTCTTCAGCCACTTTGAAAAGCTCATTCTCATCCTCTATTAGAGAGCTGCGGACGTCCACAAGTCCTAAGGCAACACCCTTAGTGAAGTCATGTTCTTTCAGTTTTTCTAGGCTAGTTTCGTATAGGTCTACTCCCAAGTCGTCAATAGGGAAGTCTAGGGCTTCTGGCAGAATTTGCGAAAAGTCTCCGAAAAAGGTTTGAAGACAAGTTCTCACATTCGCGCTCCTAACAGCGATTTTTAGGGCTTCTTTGACATCGGCAAGCGTATCCTTAGAAATTGGTTCCTTTAATGGGTTGTAGACGAGTGCTGGTTCGCTTAGCTGAACATACTTAAAACCCTTTTTTGTTAAGCTTTCAATTTCGGCTTTTAGAACATCCGCATAGCTGAACATCAGCTCCCTTTCACTTTTGTAAAACTTGTTTTCCGACAGTCTTGCCAAAGTGTAGGGTGCCGGCAATATGGCTTTCCATGGAGTACCTCTTGGCAAGTATTCCATATAGGCTAGCTCTGCGACCACGGCTTTCTTACGCTGAATTTCGCCTTGAACAATAGGCTTCCTATAAAAGGTGTTATTATTAAACCACCTTGCGAGGGCTCCAACCTTTATGCCCTCAAGATTTTCGGTGAAGGGTCTCAGCAGATCCTGCCATTTAAGCATTCCGTCCGTGACATAACTTAGCCTAGCGGATGCTTGTGCCTCTATAACTTTTATTGTTGCTTCTTTGAAGGTTTTTTCCAGCTCATCTTCGCTTATTTTCTGCCTTTCATAGGCTCTTGTAGCTTCAATCAGCTCCTTTGGTCTTGGCATTATGCCTGTCACGTAGCAGCCAATCATTTTATTTTTATCCTTCTTTTATTGGCTTTTGTGGTTATCTCTTTCGTTCACCGTAATAAAAATTTTAATAATAGAGCAAGATTATGCATATGGAAAAGTCATGGGTAAAAAACTGCTACTGCACGATAATGGCAAAACGCAGATGGTTAAGGAGATTAAGGTTTTCGACGACCCGCAGAAGCTTAAACTCATTTTGAATAGGCTTAGCTGGAAAATTTTAGTTATGCTTTCTGAGAGGGCGATGTATCCCCTTGAAATTGCAAAGGAGCTTGGAATCCACGAGCAAAAGGTTTACTATCATATAAGGAAGCTGGTTAAAGCTGGAGCTATAACAGTTGCGAGGCAGGAGGAGAAGAAGGGAGCCATAGCTAAATATTACACGGCAGCCTCCACAGCCTTCGGAATAGAGCTGCCAAAAGGATACAAAACCATGGAAAAACCTCCATTTGCCATTATTGGCGAACAAGTCCGAAGATTTTTCAGCGAGTTTATCCGCAAAGATGGATGTTTTGATGGTAAAATTGTTGTGGGCAGCCCAACGCCTCACGGACCCTTCAAAACAAGTGCTCGGGATGGTCATTATGCCTCCCATCTGGCTTTCTTTCTTGGACAATTTACTCGGATGCCTGGGGATTTTGCTGTGAAACTCGACGTGGATGTTAAGGCTGAAAAGGAAGAAAAAAACAATCTGATCCTTGTGGGTGGTCCCGGAACGAACCTTTTGACACAGGAATTGAATGAGTATCTGCCCTTAAAGTTTAACATGCAGCCATCAGAGCAGGGTTTCTTGTTTGGTGGTTTGGTTTCAGTCAAGACTGGAAGGGTTTATACGGCCGATGCTGTTGGGCTTGTAGCGAAGATTGTTAATCCATGGGATAAGGGCAAGCGGGTTGTGGTTTTGGCTGGGAATAAGGCTGTTGGCACTAAAGCTTGTGTTTTAGCGCTGACGAACTTCCATGATAAGACGTTGGGGAATTATAGGGGCGAGGATACCTTTGCCAAAGTGATTCAAGGCTTTGATTTAGACGGTGATGGTAAAGTGGACTCAATAGAGGTTTTGGAGTAATGCCAAAAATTAGAATGGCAGAGCTGCCGGATCTGCCCAAAATATTAGAGCTGATTAAGAAGAATAGGGAGCCTTTAAACGAGGATTTAGGGGCTATCTTCAATTTTGAAAGTCCCAATGAGAAGTGCAGATTCTTTGTCGCTGAGGAAAGTGGCGAGATTGTAGGTTTTTCTAGAGTGCATTTTTATAGGTGGAATAAAAGTGCTTATGTGATAAGCCTCCTCGTTGACGCTGGTTATAGGCGTAGAGGAATAGGTTCCCTTCTACTAAAGGCCATGGAGGATTTTGCAAGAGAAAATGGTGCGCGGGTTCTCATGTTTGACACCGCAATAGATAACAT
This sequence comes from Bathyarchaeia archaeon, assembly GCA_038882975.1. Lineage (GTDB taxonomy): Archaea > Thermoproteota > Bathyarchaeia > Bathyarchaeales > Bathycorpusculaceae > JAGTQI01. The sequence goes on along the minus strand of JAVZNE010000010.1, from coordinate 9,202 downwards.
TCCAGCCTTAAACCTTTATTTGAAAAATGGCTTTAGAATCTGCGGCTACAATGAAAAGCTCTATGATAATGCAAAAACTGCGCTATATCTTGCGAAGGAACTGTAATAAGGGCGCTTTTATGAGAGTAGCCGAGGTTATAACGGCGTTTGGACATGAGAACATAAGAGCGTCCCACACCACCACGCTTGAGATAACTAAGGAGAAAGAGCTAACCGTTAGAGGCGACTGTATTGTTGCGGTTTCAGCTGATAAAAGCTTATTGGACTTAAAACCAGAGTTTAGGAGTTTTCTCCGTAGAAAGGACGCGAGGCTTACGATTCTTATAGATGCTGGTGGTGTTTTTGATGTGGTGAGGGCTTTTGGAAGTCCTATGCTGATTTTGTCGCATCCGACAGACATGGTTGTGAGGAAAAGTGGATATGTCTGTGGCAGAACTTTGGCGATTAATGCGGATAAGGCGGCTTGCGACTTGTCAAGGGCTCTTGTGAGGAAACTTCAGAACCCAGAGCAGTTGGTTAGGATAACTTTGACTGTTGAGGTTTAGCGAATTTCAGCGTCTAAAACGGCTTGCCACTCGTAGGGGGCTGTTTCGCGAACAGTTCTTGAGTGAAGAATTTTCGCCACTGTTCTCCCGAATTTTTTAACCTCTTCTTTAAATCGTAGTTCCAATTTTTCCATGGGGTCTTCTGCCGTGACGAAGCCATAGAAGTGTATGGTGCCCCCTTCCGGCTTTAAGGCTTCACATGCGGCTCCTACAAACTCTATGGCTTTTTCTGGCAGGTTCATGATGATGCGGTCTGCTTGCTCGCGAAGTTTTTGTTTAACGATTTGTTTTGCGTCGCCAAGGATTGGGTGGACTTTTCCCTCAACCCTATTCAGCCTAACATTCTTTTCGAGCAGAGCTATGGCTTCTGGATTTATGTCTATGGCGTAAACCCTAACACGTTCATGGGTTTTTGCTATGAGGATTGAGAAGGGCCCCACTCCAGCGAACATGTCTATGACCGTTTCGCCTTCTTTAACCATTGATGCCACGCGTTTGTGCTCATGGGATAGGCGTGGAGAGAAGTAGGCTTTGGCTAGGTCGACATGGTATAGGCAACCGTGCTCCTTGTGGATGGTTTCTGTTTTTGGTTCCCCAGCTATTATCGTGTATTCTCTTGTGCGATATTCTCCTTTTACTGCCCCGGTCTTTGCAAGAACTGTTCGTAAGTTTTTGTGAATTTGTAGGATTGCATTTCCGATTTCCATCTTGTGGGCTTCAAGTTCTGGTGGGATTTCGATTATGGTTATGTCGCCGACGATGTCCATGGCTCGGGGGACGCAAGCCAGTAAGTGGGGTGGCAGTTTGTCTTCTAACAATTCAATAAATGTTTTTGGACGCGTTTTTCTTTCTGGGAAAGTGTAAGTTGTGATTTCTAGGTTTATAGCCTGTTTTTGGAGGGCTTGAATCTCATCTTGTGAGGGGCTTTTTACGAGGGGGATGTAAATATAATTGTTGTTTCTTTGAACTACCAGTTCTTTGTTTATCAGTTCTAGTTTGTGGGCTGTTGTTATGGCTTTTTCTCCATTAATTTTGGGAATTTTGAGGCAGAGGGCTTCCTTCGGCATAAAATTGCCTATTATTTTACTCGATTATTTTGAAGAAGTCCCTTTCGGTTATTATGCCAACAAGCCTCTCGTTTTGGACGACTGGTAAGGCGCCGAGGTTTTTCTCCCGCATAATTTTTGCTGCTTGTCCAACATCTGCGTCTGGCGTGATTGTTGCGACATCTTTTGTGGCTATTTCAAGGGATGGGGTGTTCAAAACCTGCGTTATTGTTCCTGATTTTAGGTGTTTGAAGACCTCTCCCGAGCCGAAGAAGCGTATTATGTCCATGGATGTTACTATGCCTACGACTTTGCCGTCTGAAACTATTGGGAGCCTTCTGAAGCCTTGTCCAATCATGGTTTTCTCCGCCTCGAAGATTGTTGTTTTGGGCAGTGCTGTTACGACCTTTTCTGTCATCAGTTGTGAAACCTTTATTCCGCTTATTCTGTCTGCGAACATGCGGGCTACATCTCGCTCGGTGACTATTGCCCTAACATGGTTTTCTTCATCTACAACTGGCAAGCCGCCAACATTCTTTTCCTTCATAAGCTGAATTGCTTCGCTTATGTTCGCCGTGGTTTTAACGGTGAAAACTTTCTGGTTCATTATGAGTTTTATGGGCTCGTTTATGGCTTTGAAGATGTTTCCGGAAAACTTCTGCTGGACTATTTCGAACTTTTTGCCTCCGCCAAGATAGTCAACGATGTCTGTGGCTGTTACTATGCCAGCCAAAGTTTTTGCGCCGGGGTCTGCTATGGGGATTCTGCGGAATCCCTCTCTTGCCATTATTTTTATGGCGTCGTGTATGGGTGTTGTTGGAGCCATTGTTATGACTGGGCTTTTTGCTATGTGCATCACGCCACCTTCGCGTTTCTTGGCTGCTGAGCCCTTTAATGAGACCGGCCCCTTGCCCCTCAATGTTCTCCTAAAAGTTTCTCTACTCATTTTTGTTCCCATCTCACTTGATTATGAGCCTTGCTATGTCTTCTCGGTCCACTATGCCTATTAGCCTTCCCTCTTCGTCTACGACTGGAACTCGCCCAATGTCTTTTGAAACCATGACTTTTGCAACCCTTATCGCTTTTACTGATGGCTGGACGGCTATCACGTTCGTTTTCATAACGGCTGAAATTTTCGTTGAAGCTTTAAATCTTCCCTTATGTGACTCGAATGTTGGCATAAGCGCTCCGCTCTCAAGAAGGTCCCTCTGTGTTATGATGCCTACAAGCTTGTTTTTGACGGTGACTGGAAGCCCAGCTAAGGATTTGTCTTGCATTAAGCGCCAAACATTGTCAATTTCGTCTTCTGGAGAGCATGTTAGAAGGTTTGTTGACATTATTTCTGAAACTGGCTTTGCAAGTTTTTCAGGGCTTGTTTTTATTATGTTTTCTATGAAGTTTTCCAAGCCTAAAACTCCTTTCAACAGGTTTTCTGTTTTGTTGTTTACAACTGGTGTGCACCATTCGTCCACACGCAGCATTGCTTTAATTGTTTGGAAAGCGTCATCGTCTATTGTGGCAACATGCTTTGGGTTTGTCATTATTCCTTTTACTTTTATTGGTGAAACAGAAGAGGATATGGTCATGACTACGCCGCGGGAGACTACTCCCAAAAGCTTTCTTTCTCTATTTGTGACTGGCAATATTCTTAGGGAGAAGTCGCGGATGAGGGCGCGGGCTTTTGTTGCAAGTTCATCATCATAAATGAAGGGGTGCTTTTCATTCAATATTTCTTTGACACGCAAAAAATCTCCCCTTTAAACCCTTTTCATCTGGTTTCCAATTCGGCTCTGCAGTCTTCGCAGAGGAATTCTCCATCCACCTCTTTAAGGTTGTCCGACCATCCGCCACAGCGGTCGCAGTAACCAGCCAGAGAGGACTCTTCCTCCTTTTCTGTTATGATTGTTTGGGCTAGGTTTTCTCCTTCTATTAGGGCTCTCTCCTGAATTGTTTCGATTAGTTCTGGCATTACCGCCAGTATGTCCTTGCTGGAGAGAATTCCGATGAGTTGCCCCTTGTAGACTACGCCTAGCCTTCTAATGTTTAGTCTGCTCATTTTTCTGGCGGCTTCGTTTATTGTTTCGTCTGGCTCTATTGTTATGAGTGGAGTGGTCATGACGTCTTTTGCTTTTAAAGTGTCTGGTTTAACATTTTTTGCAAGAACCCTTGTCACCAAGTCTCTTTCAGTTATTATTCCTATGGGTTTTCCTTCCTTGCTGGTTACTATTATGCATCCTAAGCCGTGCTTGTCCATGAGTTCTGCGACGTGGTTTGCTGTGGCTTCTTCGTCTACTGTTATCACTGGGCTGCTCATGACGTCTCTAACCAGCATTCTTGACCTTAAACCAATTTCAGCCATCTGTTTCGCCACTGGCTAGTTTTGTGCGGTTTCTGTTCACTCAACTCAAAATAGGAAGAGGCATTTAAAACTTCTTATGTTCTAAGCGGTTACACCAGTTTTAAAAGGGAAACTTATTATCCAAGACAAGCTTGACTTTATTCCGTCGAGGAGAAAAGCCATGTTAAGGACAAATGTTGACAAACTGGTTAAGATCTCCGTTGTTGGTGAGGTTGCAAGCCCAATTTATGGAAGAGGCATATACAACATTTCCGCTGAGGGGGTGCCCATGGTTTTGCCGGGTGTGGGCGGAATAACCTACAATGTGAGGGTTGGCGACCCGGCTTGCGGTTGGGAAGCTGACCACGTTGAGCCTGGCGTAAGCATAGAAAACAAGGAAAACGACCCGCGTTATGGACAGGGCGCAAACACAGCCTTAAACGTGCTTTCATGTGTTGGGAATGAGGCAGTTGTGGTTTCTGGAGACGCTAAAGGCGCAAAGGGTGTTGTTACAGGCAAGCATGGCGGGATAGAGCATGTGCTTGTTGACTTTCAGCCTGAAACCCTTGAAAAGCTCATGCTCGGCGACAAAGTGCTGGTGAAGGCTTTCGGCGTTGGCTTGAAACTTTTGGACTTTCCAAACATTAAGGTTATGAATATGGATCCCCATTTCCTGGAGGCTTTAGACCCGAAGCCTGTTGGTGATAAGCTGGAGGTCCCGGTTACGCATGTTATTCCCGCAGCGATTATGGGCTCTGGCTTAGGCGCCAACCAAACTTATTCTGGTGATTATGATATACAGCTTTTCGATGAAGCTACTCGGAAGGAGTATGGGCTTGACGATCTTCGGCTTGGCGACTTGGTGGCCATACTGGACGCAGACCATTCTTATGGGAGAATCTACCGCAAAGGCGCTGTTTCAGTGGGCATAGTTGTCCACACAAACTGCGTTACTTCGGGGCATGGTCCGGGCGTCACAACCCTCTTCACGTCGCCTAATGGGAAAATTATTCCCAGAATTGATTCTAGGGCTAACATCGCTTGCATCTTGAAATTGAGAACAGATATATAGGCGTGCATGGCTATATCATGCATAGAACCGCTTGTGGGTCGTGTTATGCCATATAAGAGGAAGAGTCGTGGAAGGTCGAAGGGTGCTAAGGGCAGAAGTGGCTTTGTCCAGTGTGCCAACTGCGGGGAACTTGTGCCACGGGATAAAGCTAAAAAAGTAACGCGGAGACTTTCTCTGGTGGATCCCGCCTTAGCTAAGGAGCTACGCCAAAAAGGCGCTTATATTTCTGCGCCGGTTGACACAAAATATTATTGTGTTTCATGCGCTGTTCATTATGGTATTGTGAAGGTTCGGGCAAGAGAAGAGCGCAAGCTTCGCATTGGCAGAAGGTTCTAGCCTTCTGGCTTCGTTTCTCCCTTCTTCTTTAACGCTTTATAGGCGTATAGGCTCCTCTGCAACACTGTTAGGTTTGTGAGAACAGCCAACAATATCATGCCGGCTTCCATTATGCCTATAAAGAATATTTCGGCTACGCTTGCAGCCGAAATTATGATTATGCGTTCAGCCCTTTCAGCCAAGCCAACAGTCTCCATTTTTATGCCTGCTGCTTCAGCTCTGGCACGGGAATAGCTCACCAGCAAAGAGCCTATAAGGGCTATAAGCCCCCACGAAGCTGAGCACAGTCCGCCCAATATTATGCCCACATAAACCGCCGAGTCCGCATACCTATCGAGAAGGGAGTCCAAGAAGCCCCCGAAGGGTGTTTCTTTTTCGCATAGCCTTGCCAAGGCTCCATCCAGCATGTCGCAGTATCCCGAAAGAAGCAGCAGAATAACAGCCAAGGTCAGAGTTACTGCTTGGCGTCCAATGGTGTAGGCTATCGCCGAGAATAGGGCTAAAATTATGCCTATGACGCTTATGGTGTTTGGCGTTAAGCCTAACCTGTTGGCTATTTGTGCCTGTGTTTTTATGACTGACTGTACTTTGGCTTTGAGCTTTGTCAGCATGGTTTTCGCTTCTTCTGTGTGGCAATTCTTATTTAAAAATTACAACACAACCTATAGGGCTGTGGGGGGACAGCTTTGATAAGTGTTACTCAGGTTAAGGTAGGCGAGAAAACATGTTTAGGCGTTAGGGTTGAGCTTCCAGATTCGCCGCCGCTACTGCTGGTTGTGGCGGAGAAGGGCTTCGTTATGTGCGGCTTCCTAAACATTGAGGCTGCAGAACGCCTAAGCGTGGCAGCAGCCATGGTGAGCGGAGTAAAAACCTTCGAGGATGTTTTAAATGCCGAGATTAAAGCCGCCACAACAAAGGCTAAAGGGTTAGGCGTTCAGCTTGGAATGCGGGGCGCAGAAGCCTTAAAGCATATGCTTTAAATGTCAATTTTGCTGAGGGTGGCGAACTGCAAAATTGATAGCCCCTCTCTATAGATTTTGGCTATCGGGAAAATGGTTGTTGAAAACTGTTTAAAGTGACCTCCCCCCTCCCTCTAGCCTTTTCTATGAATTTTTAGCTGAGAAAACCGCCAATAGCGACTCTACCTCTATAGTGATGGCAGATATTTAGGTTGGTACCTCCACATGTCCTTTCCAACTTTCTCGGAGGGGATCCCTTCTTGAATTAGAAGTTCTCTCAGTTCGTCAACAACTTCTTGGACTATTTTACGTTTTAAATTGAAGGCTTCGCTGTCGAAACTGTTGGTTTGGACCAGTTGCCTTATCTTTTCCTCATATTTTTCTGGTTTCTTTTCCAATTTTCGCAGTTCACGAAGCCTCCATTTCCGATAAGGCACAAAATTGTTGTTAATGATGAAGAGGAGGGCTGTAAATATTTCAACGGCGTTGTTTAGGCAAAGTTGCGCGGTAATTGTGTCCTTTCTCAGCGGTGCCTTTTCGAAATTGTACGGTGCTCCGCCCACCCATAATAGAAGTAGGAGAACATTTTCTCCCTTCGAATGTCTTCGGGATACCTCCTATACTTCTCTAACAAGCGGCTCACTTTTCCTGTTGGGTCATACATTATTTTCGATGTGGAATATACCCATAGATTAATGTCGTTTTGCCAACCATGTAGTTTGGATTCTAGCCTTTCGAAAGGGGTCCATTCCCAGCAAACCTCAACGCCTTCATATATGGTTTCATCGGCTAAGAAAACGCCCTCTCGGTAACGTTCCTCTGTAATTATAACTTCAAAATCCAGATCTACAAACTCGTCTCTTACACCTATGGCGGCGGAGCCTTCCAACAAAACGCCCAAAACATCATCGCAGCCAACGAACTTTTCATTTACAAATTTCCTTGCAATTTTTAAAAGACTCGCCAAGAATTGAAGCCTCCATGACTTTTAATTGTTAAAGTGCCTTAATTTTGTTGGAAAGGTTGCTATAAGAGTAGAAGCTCTAATGGTTTTAGCTCGCCTGTCACAGGGTCGACTTGCAGTCCGAGTTCTTCAAGGGTTGTTACGCCCAGAACTTCAGCGTCTGATTTTTCGCCGAAAATTATGATCGAGTAAGTGCTCTGCCCATCTATCTCTATTTCCGCGGCTCCAACCTCCCGCTCGACAAGTCTCCCATCAGCCGTTTTGAATTTCCGCTTTCCCTTTGGCTTTATTCGGAGGCCTTCAAGAAACTCACGTTTAACCATTGTGTATATTGAGCCTGTGTTGGCGAGAAGTTCCCTTTCGACTTCCAGTTCTGGATTGTGAATATTTCGAATCTTTACCTTGACCTTAACATAACCCATCTGGGCACTTCTCCATTGAATTATTCTTTTGACAACACTAATAAGTGCTTCCCAGCATATCACTGAAACTGGCTGGGGACATGAACTCATCAAGGGAGGCTGTTTTGGAGGCTGTTGCTTCAGAGGTTAGGGCTTGCAAAAAGTGTGGTCTTTGGAGAACCCGCAAAAACGCTGTTCCAGGTGAGGGAGACTCAAACGCCAAAGTGATGCTTATTGGGGAGGCCCCGGGCTACTGGGAAGATGTTAAGGGCAGACCTTTTGTTGGGGCTGCCGGAAAGTTTTTGGATAATCTTTTGGCTGAGGCTGGTCTTTTGCGGGGTCAAGTCTTTATTGGGAATGTTTTGAAGTGCCGCCCGCCTGGAAACCGTGAGCCAGCGCCCTCTGAAATTGAGGCTTGCACACCTTTTTTGGAACGGCAGATAGGGGCTATAAAGCCAAAACTCATAATCACTCTTGGAAATTACTCAACCGCGTATATTTTCGCAAAGGCTGGAATAACCTTCCGGGGAATAACAGAGGCTAGGGGAAAATTTTATCCGGCAAATGTTTTAGGCTTGGCTGTAACTGTTTTCCCGACCTTGCATCCGGCAGCGGGACTTTACAGCGCTAAATATAAACAATTGCTCATTGGCGATTTTAGGCTGCTCAAGGCGAAAATTCAAGAGTTGGGCTTAGCCGTTTAACCCAACTTTTTGGCGGTCTTCAACTCCTTTAGGACTTCTTCTGGTTTTTTGTAGGTTTTTGATGGCAGTTCCGCCAGCAGCTCCTCAAGCCTAACCTGTTTGCCCTCTTCGATTTCCACAAGCCTCCAGCCAACTTTTTTAATCAGCACGCTTTTTGGTGCTGGATATCGCGTCTTTTCAATAACGCTTTTTATGGATTCCAAGCCAACAGAGCCTGTGATTTTTGGGAATTTCCTGCTGGAGAGGTATTGCATAAAGCGTAATCCGTCCTCGAACATGGCGAGGTTGTTGAAGAGCACGTAAACCGTTTTGCCTTCCGCCTCGAAATTTTTGGCTATTTCGCTGAGTTGCCGCAGTTCCTCGTCTGTGTACTGGTAGTAGTATAGTTCTTCGCCTAAACCGTGCAGTCGGAAATAGGCGGTTTGATTTGTGTAGGCTGGCAAAACCCTAAAGGGGTCTGTCACATGCACCACATCTAAGCGGCTTAAAACTTGCTTTAGCTTCTCATAAACTTCTGGTTTTTCCCATTCTGGTCCGCGGGTCTCCCATACAAGTGTTAAGCCTTCACGATCCACAGCCTCGAAGAATTTTTCTGCTTCGCTGAGCTTGTCTGGTCGGAAGGAGCCGGGAGTCTGTATCAGCAGTATTTTCGCCTTTAATGTTTTGCATATTTGTTTCATGGTTTCGAAGGCTTTTCTGCTTGTTTCGTCCAGCCGCATTTTCGCCTTGTGGCTTATGTCTTGGTGGGCTTTAACCGTGAATTCGAAGTTTTCTGGTGCTTTTTCCCGCCATCCTTCAACCGTCTCTAGCTTTGGATATTCGTAGAATGTGCTGTTT
>JAVZNE010000009.1:0-58561 GCA_038882975.1 Bathyarchaeia archaeon | reverse complement strand
CCTCTCTTAATGCTTCTTTGAAGGTTTCCTCGCTTGGGCAAACGCCAATTATTCGTATGTCCTTGTCAATGACTACGGCCGGACTCGCGTTTATGCCATACTCGCCCAGTTTTGGATTCATTCCGCGGTAGATTTCAATTTCAATTTTGTTCTTGTACTCCTCTTTGATTTTCTCTACGAGTTTGAGGAGCAGTCTTCCGCCGGAGCATGGTGGTTCAGAAGTGAAAACTTCAACTTTTACCGGCATGTTCTATACCCCCATTTCTTTAAGCGCTGCTTCAATAGTTTGCATGCTTGGACAAACTCCCATAATCTTAATTTTTCCTTCGTTGAAGACTATGGCTGGCACCACTGTTAAGCCGTATTTGCCGAACTCTTCGCATGGTCCAATATGCTTTATCACTTCTACTCTGTCGCCATACTTCGCCTTAATCAAATCCGCATACTCCAAGAGTTTTAGGCAGCCCGCACATGGCGGTTCAGCCATGAAAGTTTCAACCTTCACAACCATTTCGGGTTTCACCTTTCCCTAAACTATTTGCTCAACAACGTGCCTCACAAGTGCATCCACAAAACCTGCGTCAACGGCATCAATCACTCTGAAAACAGCCGGACTAGTCACCGAGTAGAACCGCTTGTTTCCCTCTTTTCTGTCCTTCACAAGCCCGCACCGCTTTAAGATTGCCAAGTGCCTAGAAACCAGCGGCTGAGCTATACCCACATAGGGAACGATTTCGCAGACACATCGCTCGCCACCACGCAGGAACTCGAGAATCTTAAGCCTAACAGGGTCTGCAAGCGCGTTGAAGACCTTAGCCCTAAACTTGTCAATGTTTTTCATTGTTGGATGCACGTTTAAAGCAAACTCTATAACAATATTTAAATATTGCTATATTCTCACCTCACTCTACAAGGTGAAAAAGGGCATGAAAGAAGTCAAAGTAGAAGTCATCGGACCGGAACCGCCATGCATGCGGTGCCAAGCAGCAAAAAAGGCCGTGGAAAAAGCTGCTGAAAAGCTTAGGCAGGCTGGCGTTATGGTGAACATTGAAAAAGCCAACATAATATCAAAGGAAATAGTTCAAAAATACGGCGTATTGGTTTCGCCAGCCATAGCCATAAACAACACAGTAAAAATCATTGGGCGGGTTCCAAGCTCGGAAGAAGTTGAAAAGCTGATAATGGAAGCAGCCAAGTAAAAGGGCGAAAAATATTATGGAAGAAAAAACTAAGAGGGCTATTAGAACCAGCATTCTGCTAGCCTTCTTTATCATAGTTATAGGCTTACTAATCTATAGTCGAGTCACAGCTAGGCCTACAAAGGAAACTTTCAAGGACAAACTGGACGCGTTGGGCTTATGGGAAACACCGCTCGTATACTTAGCCATTCCAGCGCTATATATCGCCGACTATTTCAGCCATGCCTGGATATGCCTCCTCTTCGCGTTCAGCGTCGCCGGACTAATCTACGAGTTTGTACCAAAGGAAACGATAACAAAATATATGGGAAGGGGAAAAGCTGTCGGATACGGATTGGCTCTTGGAATGGCGCCTTTCCTAACCGTTTGTTCATGCACAATGGTTCCACTTTTCGGCGGAGTCTTATACGCTGGGGCCGGAATAGGGCCCGCAATTACATTCCTTCTGATGGCACCAGCGGCAAACATCTTAACAATTCTAATGACTGGCGAAATGATTTCATGGGAAATAGCCGGAGTGCGCATAATAGTGTCCGCAGCTGTAGCCCTAATTGCAGGTTTAATCATTTCCAAAACGCCGTGGGGCAAAGCCATCGAAAAAGAGTTTCAAGTAGCCAATTCCGCTGCGGTTTCGGCGAAGGTAGAAATTGTTAAGCCGCCTTTAGACGAGAGGCTTTGGGCAGCGCTTAAATTTGCGGGGTACTTGGCAAAACAGATTCTTCCATTCTTCATCATAGGGCTTGTAGTGGTGGGCTATCTTTCAGCGCTCATCCCGGAGGAGATTGTTGAAGCATATTTGACGGGTGTTACTGGCGTTTTGATAGCGTCGGTTATCGGCGGTCCATTGTATACGCCAACCCTTGTTGAAATTGCATTGGGGCAAGAGTTATGGAGTAAGGGCATGTCAAAAGGCGCTTTGCTAAGTTGGCTTATGGGGCAGCCCTATGATTTTGCCAACGCCATGGCTGTTTCAAGAATAGCCAAATGGAAGGTTGTAGCCACATACGTGGTGATTGCCTGGGCTGGAAGCGTAACCTTTGGACTACTATACGGAGTTTTAAGCGGGCATCTATAGCCATGACAAGCCAAAACGATTTCGGAGTAAAACGCCCCTGCCCATGCGCCCAAGAAGCAGCAGAATCCCTAAAAGCTGTCCAGCCAATAAAAGACGGCATGCTCAAAGAAGTGCGTTGCAAGGGCTGCGGCAAAACCTTCCTAACAAACTTTGAAACGGAATACTGCTATGACTGCCGCAAGAGCATGAAAAGGTGAAAAGCCACCTATGGCTAGGGCTTGCACCCCATGGTATCCGACAGTCTTCCCAGAAAAATGTGATGGCTGTGCACCTTTTGGTAAGCCTCGCTGTGTAGAATACTGTCCAAACGGCGTATTCGCCTTCATAGAAGGTAAGGCAGTCGTAGCCAACCCCCACAAATGTGTTAATGGCTGCACTGCATGCGAACCCCTATGCCACAAAAAAGCCATAACCTTCCCAAAATCCCAGTTCGCCCTCACACAAACAAAAACAGAGGAGAAAGGCTTACTGCGGAAAACAACATGCAAGCGATGCGGCAAAATCTTCTGGACAAACCGTGAAAGCGATTTATGCTTTGACTGCGAAGGCAAACGCTAGCTCAGAGCTATTTTAGCTTGTAGCCCCACTTTTTGTTTATTGCCTCAAGCTTTTCTGAAAGCCTCTTAGCCCTATCTTCGGCTTCCTCAAATAGGACAGCCCACTCCCGCCTCTTAACAAGATTTGTCAACTTCTCAATGTTTGCCGGTATCTTCTCCATGGCAGTCAACCACTTCTTAGTCACAACATCATCTCCACTCACAAGTTCTAGGGCTTCTTCTGGACAGAACTCCACGCATTGGGGTCCTTCTGGCTTGTCTTTGCATAAGTCGCAGACCAAAACAGAAGTCTTGTCCGGATGAAGCGAAATCCCACCGTACGGGCAAGCCTGAATACACCAGCCGCAGCGGTCGCATTTAGCCTCATCAACGAGGATGAAGCCCTCCTCAGACTGGGTTAAGGCTTTTCTTGGACAAGCCCTAACACAGGGAGCATTCTCGCAGAAACGGCATGTCAAAGCCAGGTTAAAGGCTGGTGTTAGGCGTATAACCCTAATCCTAGACCTTAAAGGATTCCATAAAGGCTCATTCTTTTCTAAAACACATACATACTCACATAGGCTGCAGCCCGTGCACTTTGCTGGGTCAACAGCCACAAACTTTCTCTGCACAGCCCCAGCCATCCACGCCATCTCCATCAAATTTGAGTTAAATGTTCTCATGCAAACCCATTTTTATAATTTCCCTTTTCTGCGGCTCAAATTAACATAGCTAAAGCACGACCTCAACTTTCCCGTTCAGCCACACCCTATTTTTAATAAAACTCGCTGAGTAGGCGTAAACCTCCACTCCACGCTTATGGGCTTCTCGGAGAGCCCTCCCAAATTTTGGGTCTGTTTCATCATTCGCTGTAAACTTGTAGGCGTCGTCTCTTTGAATAATGAAAAGAACAGCAGTCCTATAACCATCCTTTAAGGCTTTAATAAGCTCTAAAACGTGACGCTCACCCCTCTCTGTTGGGGCGTCTGGAAACATTGCAACTCCATCACGGACAAGGGTGCAGGACTTAACCTCCAAAAGACAAGGCTTCATCCCAAAACCATCAATTAGAAAGTCAAACTTTGCACGCCCATAAGAGTGTTCAGGCTTGATAACCGTGTAGCCAAGAAACTCCGGCAAGTCGCCGTTCTTCAAAGCTTCAAAAACAAGCTTGTTGGGTATGCGGGCATCAACGGAAACCACTCTGCCACCATGATAAACGCCTACAAGGTCATAAACAGTCTTCCTGAAACCGACAATCGCCGCCTCTTTCAAGACAACCCTAACGCCAGAAAACAGCAGCTCGCTAAGCCTTCCGGGATTAGGCAAAAAGCACTCAAAAATTTTCCCGCCAACCTCCACCTGTGCCGAAAAACGGGTGAGCCGCTTCATAAAAACTCCCTCGACAATGTTCCCTTCAATTTCTAAGAAGGTTGGCAATTCAACTTCACACTCAAATTAGATACATTATTTGGGTTTAAACATTACACTCTCAAAAGCTAGAGGGAAGGGGGCAGCGAAAATAGAATTGCAGTTCAGCCTATTTTCTCTCTCTTAATGGCAGAAAACCTAGAGAAGGCTAATGTATTTGTTAAATCTCGCAGCCACAAATATGACGCTTCACTATGGAATTATTTCGCATCCAACATACTTCAAGAAGTTGAAATCCTCAACCCTAATTCTGCCAGTTCTAATAAGCTCCCTAATTCTCGGCAACTCATCCATTATGGCATTAATCATGTTCTCAACAGTCTTGCAGACAAGCCTATAGGCTTCTGGACTCCAGCGTCTCGTGATGTTGGCGTATAGGCATCTGCCGCCACAGATGCCGAATATTCCACAGCTTGTGCATGGTTCGCCTACAAAAACCTTCCTAAGCCTCAACGGATGCGCAGTGCTAATATGTCCCACATAAAAGTCCCGCATACCCCACATGCTCGGGCAAGGCACAATATGCCCATCCGTCTGAATAGCATAATTAATCCAACCAGCACCACAACGTAAAGGCGACTTCTCCTCTCCAAACAGAAGTGATTGCGCCACACCCAAAAACGGATAAAGCCTCAAAACAACACCCCGCTTCTCCATTTGGTCAACCCAAAACTTCACGAGGCGGCGGATTCCAGGATTATAACATCTCTCAACCCATTCTTTGAAATTCCGCCTCTCAAAATCGTTCCAAAAACCAGCGTTAAGCTGCCAATGAACAGAAGAAAAGGCAAAATCATCATTTTCTATAAGCCACAAAACCTGCCTATAAATGTCAGTCTCCTCCATAACAGTCATCCTAGCAATAATCTCGCCTTCAAAGCCACTACGCCTAACTAGCCTCAAATTCTCCAAAACCCTACGGTAAACGCCCCCACCACGATAATAGTCCGTTAGGGATTCATCCCCATCAACAGAAACCAAAATAACACTAAAACGATTAACATAGGCTGGCTCCAAACGGTCCAAATGCAAACCATTCGTCTGAACAGCAAAACCCCTAACCTTAACAAAATCCATAATCCGCCTAACCTCTTCAAGGCATAAAAGAGGCTCACCACCATAAAAAATCAAAAAACAATCAGAATCAAACCCACAAAAACGCCTTAACAAATCCAAATCATAGCCTAAACGCTTAGGCAAAGAATAATCAACATCAAAACCGTCAAAACTGCCACAAAAATCTTCCAAGGCTTCACCAAAACAATAACGACACTCCAAATCACAATCAGTCGTCAACATAACATGAAAGAACATCCAGCCCACCATCAAAGCAAAAACTAATCAGCTCTTCGTAAACTTTTCCCTAACCCGCTTAGCCTTCTCAATATAACTCCGAAGGTCCCTCTCCTTAACCACCTTCTCAGGCAAAGTTTCAGCAACATAGAGTAGAGGCAAAACAGCTAAAAATAAAAAGAAGCTAGCTAAGGAAAAAGACGCATAAATTGGTATAACTTCCACAAAAGGTTTGGCAAGAATTTCAATCCAACCTGAAAGCAGATAAGGCATGCTACCTAGTAAGTAGTACTTTTTGCGATTTCCCCCCTCAGAAAGGTCACCCCAAATAACAAAAACGAAGACTACGTAAAGCATTCCCCAAGCGGCTCCTTCAAGTAACATAAATGAATAAATGGGAAGATAGGCTCCGTGAAAAACGCTCAAAACAGCGTAACTTATACCTAACAAGACGAAACCTAAAACGCTTGCAATTTTACGTCCTTTAAAATCACAAATAACTCCTCCGATAAAAGCTAAAACGCTAGACATCGCAATCTCGACCACTAAATGGGTATTGAATAACTCAGGACCAAGAAACTTCTCAAGCAAAGGAGCTTCTAAAAAGTTTATTAGACAGAATAGAAACCATGGAGAAAAGTAAAGGATAAAAGTTCTCTCACCAACAATCGACGAAAATGAATTTCGCCTTCGCTCCTTGTGCAAAATTTTAGCAGACACGTGAAAGAATATGCCTGCTATGCCAAATAACCGCCATAGTCCGGCGGCAAAAAATTTTTCAGCAATATTTAAGTCATTAAGCAAAGCACATATAAAAACTGTTAAAAGCTGAGTGATAAAAAAAATTGCTGCCCCAACCACACCACGATTTTTAATGTCTGTATGATCCGCAAAAAGTGCAAGGCAAACTGGTATGCCCATGCTAACGGACGCTCCAAGGATAAGTGCTGTAATAATCAAGTTGAAAAACACGTTTTTGATAACAAGAATTATAGAAAGAAAATACATACATGCCCCAAGCAAAATCCAGAGCGATAGGAAAGTTTTTTCCCATAATTTTTCAGTTAATCCAGTGGCTCCTATAACGGCTGAAAGCAAAAGAGACATGTAAAAGACTGTGAACACAACTAGGGTTTCATTGAACGGGATGTTTATCGTGAGGTCTCTGATCAACATCCATGTTATAGTAAACAATGCAAGACTATTAGTTAACAGAAACATTAACGAGAGAGCTCCTCTAATCTTCATTTCTTCATCGCATATTTTTAAAATGGACAGCATCCTACTAACTTTATGGATTTCAAATACGTATCCAGAATCTAACAACTTAAACAGATAATCACCGCATATAAAGATAAAGCTTATATGGCACATATGTTCTACACATATACACGTGGGGGCTGATATGGAGAAGGCTAGATTTTCAGGAAAAAGATATGTGAGAAAGAAACCCGTAAGGTTATGTCTCTAAGCAGTCTAAAAAGATAAAATCATAAATCTTCTAACGTCGATAAGACTATAAGTTTAAGCTCATTCATTGTCTTTTTCCGGCTTATATAGGCAATCTCTTTTAATGCTTTTCTTTTTAACGCATTTAATTGCCGTTTAAGTTGAGAAGTTTCCGGTGTTTTATAAATAACTTCAACAAGATTGGATACATTCACTTCGTTAATGTTCTCCTTAGTTAAAATTTTAAAGACTTTCTTTTTGTGGATCTTGTTTTGGAGAGTAAAAAGAACTGGTAACGGGAGACATTCATATTTAATCCTATTCATAAGCTCGTCTGGTTCGTAAACGTCTACAAAATCTTCTCTAACTAGCAATAAAGTGCCAAGATATCTTCCATATCTGGCGATCGCTTCAATCTCTTGATCCGTTCCTCCAGCGAATATTGCTCCAACGCGCATATGTCCCTCGATGTCTGCAGCTTTAGCCTTTAATACATGAAAATAATCTTTGGGATCTATACTCCATTTTGTTCTTCTTAGCTCTACCTCACGAGTGTGCGCATCTATTAACTTAAAGAGAGAATCTTTAACAATGTTGATTATCAGTTGTTTTTTGTCAAGCGGCAATTTTTCCGTTACTTTATTGAGGTGGTTGAAGCCTTTGACCAAGAATGTGTTTCCGATGAGTAGGGCGGTTTCTTCGCCGAATTTTCCGTAGAGGGTTTCTTTTGAGCCTTTTGTGGTGGATTTGTCTATTATGTCGTCGTGGATGTCCATTGCTGCGTCTATGAAGAGCATTGCCGTTTGTAGGGGAATAACTTCTTCTGTTTTTCCGCCGACGGCTTCGTGGGCTAGGGCGAGCACTCCTGGTCGTGTTGTGTCATTCCATGTTGACACATAGTACTTTAGGGCTTCTCTTGCTTTTTTGCATTTGAATTCTTCCTTTAGGATTAGTTTTTTGGCTTCTTTGAGCGCTTTTTCGCTTTTTTCATGTAAAATTGCCAATGCCTTTTCGGCTAGTCTCTCGTTTTTCATTTTATTCCTTTTTCTATTTAGGCTGATTTATGCTTAAATGGGTTGCTGAAGAGTAATATTTGGGCTTAGGCGAGGCTCCCGGAGGCTATTCGTGTAAAAGCCCTAACTGTAGTGGTATATTCTCTAAAATTGTTTTAAACCATGTAAAGAGGGCCAGTTTACCGTAGAATTTTGGGAAATTTCTTGCCCTGTAACAGAGTTCATAGCCATAATCGCTTCTCCAGTATTTCTCGAAAAGTTTTACGTCGCCATTTAAAATTGCTGAGGCGCATAGGGCTCCTCCCCTCATGGCGTAATATATTCCCACACCGCCTATTGGGTCCACATGCCCTGCCGCGTCGCCTATCAATGCCCAATTTTCACCGCAACATGGCAAGTTGTAGAATTTTTCTTCCCATATTATGGGGATCAAGTGACCGAAGAGTTCCCCTTTAAAATTTTTTAATCTCTTTCCAGCAGGATTAGAGGCTATAAAGCTCTCGAGAGAACGCCGCAGTTTCTTTCCACTTTCCATGCTTCCTATACCTATGTTTACACTTGATTTTTTGGGGAATATCCATATGAAGCCCATTTTCTGCACATACTTATGCGAGTAGTAGGCCTCAACAGTGTTTTTGGCAAATGCCCTTTCTATGTATCTGTTTGGACATGTAAAATTGTAGCCGACGGTTGTGGCTAGGAAAACTTTGGGTATAAGACCTAAAACATGTCTTCTTATTAGGGATGGGCAGCCATCTGCGCCTACTAGGATTTTAACCTTTACAAGCCTATCTTTGTCTGTTTTTAACTTCCATCCATTTTCGTCCTTTACTATGTTAATAACGCGTTCTCTGAAAAATGTTAAGCTTCTATTTTTAAGCGCCTTTTGTAAAAGGTAATAATCAAAATTTTTTCTTGAAACAAGATGTGCCGGAGGCTTTAAGGATAGCCTCACCTTAAATCCGAATCTCTCCGCTAGAATCCATTTAACTTCATTTTCTAGGAGTTCTTCTGGGATATCGAATTCTTCCACAATCCTGTAATCAATTAAACCTCCACATGGCTTTTCCCTAGGATGGGAGGGGTCAAAAAGCGCTACATTAACACCTGCCTCTCCTAAAACCTGCGCGCACACAGAGCCGGCTGGCCCGGCCCCCACTATGCCTACCTCAAAATTTTTATTTGGCGTTTTGATTCACCTGCAATCCTTACCTAATGGTTTAAAGTAGCTATGCGCTGCCTAAAAGTCTAATTAATTTATCCCATTAGTTCCTTCATTATGACGTTATACATTTCCATGAATGTCTTTCCTTTCTCTGTTATGGCGTACACCTTTTTTGTGCGTTTTCCTTGCTGTTGTTTTTGGCTTTTTATTAGGCCTTTGTCTTCAAGCCTTTTTAGTAGTGGGTATAGGGCTCCGTGGCGTATTTTCAGCCCCGAGAAGGCTTCTATTTGCTTTTTTATTTTGTATCCCCATGCTGGCTCCTTTTTTATTATTGTTAGTATTTGGATGTCTAGCAGGTTTTTGGTTATGTGTTGAACAATTTCTTTTTTGAGGTTTTCTTCCATTTGGCTTTTGCCTTTTTGTGTTCTGTTTTTGACTTATCCATGTTGAGTTTATATGGATTATGCATGTTTTGGAATAGTGGCTTTTTATGCCTTCATTATGCTTTTTTATGTTTTTGGTAAGCGTGAACCTTTATATTTTCGTTTATGCTTTATAGAGTCTTGAGATATGTCTAAAATTGGACATATCGTATACGAGTTAAACAGAAATACAGAAAGGATGGGAAAGCCTTGAACAACTCAAAGGAAGTTCAAGTTAAACTTATGAAGGGCCTCCTAGACCTAATAGTTCTCCAGTTTCTGAGCTCTCAGCCCATGCATGGTTACCAGATAATAACCAGGATCCGCAAAAACTTCGGCGTATACTTCGGTCCAAGCACAATTTACCCGCTTTTAAATGCCCTTGAAAAAAGCGGCTATGTGAAAAGCGAGTGGGACATGTCCAATGAGAGACCCAGGAAAGTTTACAAGCTTACTGCGGAGGGACAGAACCTCCTGAACTTTACTGAGGATTCACTTAATTTCATATGTAAAAAGATTGGAGCTACAGGAATACCAAAAGAGTCTGCCATAGGCGGAGACCTAGCACAGCCGGCTTTGCACTCCTTCCTTAAGAGGGTGGAGAAGCATAACCACGGATTCAGCTTCTAAAATCTTGGCTGATAGGCTTTACGCTTAGAGGGAGAAGGCCCAGAAAATCCAAAAAGCCAGAACACTTTTTATTTGTCCCTTCAGATTCTTCTAATTTCTGTGTGGTGCTTGTGAAAGCTGACATTCTGATTTATGGATGTACTGTTTTGCCTATGACTATTGGCGGCGTCGACGTTATTGAGAATGGTGCCATAGCCGTAAAGGATGGAGAAATAGTTTTCGTTGGAGAACGTGAGTCTGCGGTTGGCATATCAGCAGATGAGAAGATAAATGCCAGGGGTATGGCTGCGCTGCCAGGGATAATTAACTGTCACACTCATGTGGCTATGACTCTTTTTAGGGGTTTAGCTGAAGACAAGCCCTTGGATGTGTGGCTTCAAGAGACTATTTGGCCTTTAGAGGCGAAGTTGACACGTGACGATGTTTATGTTGGGGCGCTTTTGGGATGTTTGGAAATGCTGAAAAGCGGAACCACATGCTTTGCAGACATGTACTTCTATGAGGATATGGTTGCTAGAGCTGTTTCTGAAAGTGGCTTAAGGGCTGTTTTAGCTGAAGGCATCATTGAGGCTGGAGATAAGGCGCGAGGTGAGAAAATGTTAAATGTAAGCGTCAAATTTGCCGAGTCTTTTAACGGTTATGCTGATGGAAGGGTGAATACAATGCTCGGGCCCCACGCAGCTTACAGTTGCAGCCCAGAACTTCTCGCTAAGGTTAAGGATAAAGCTCAAAAGCTTGGAATCGGCGTCCATATGCACCTGGCGGAGTCGGCTGAACTATTTAAGGGGTATAAGAAAAAATACGGTTGTAGTGAAGTTGAGTTTCTAGACAAAATTGGAATTTTTGGCGTCCGCGTCCTCGCTGCTCACTGTGTTAACCTATCTAAGCGGGACAAGCACATTTTGGCAGAACGCAACGTGAACGCCGTTTATGTGCCAGTGGCTAATATGAAGCTTGGGTTGAATACCGCAAAAGCCAAAGAACTCATTGAGTCAGGCGTTAACACAGCCTTGGGAACCGACGGGCCAGCGAGCAATAATTCCCTTGACATGTTTGAAACCATGAAGTTTGGTGCTTTACTCCAAAAGTTTGCTTATAAAAAGCCCGAAGTCTTACCCGCCCGTGAAGTTTTGAGGATGGCGACTATAAATGGGGCTAAAGCGTTAGGGCTAGAGAAAATTATAGGCTCATTGGAGGTGGGGAAGAGGGCGGACATAATACTAATAAACCTTTCCAAACCTCATTTGAGGCCTTTGCACAATATTTATGCAAGCATATTGTATTCGGCTAAGGGAGGCGACGTTGACACCGTAATAGTTGACGGCAAAATCTTGATGGAAAATAGAGTCGTCAAAACGTTGGATGAGCATGCCGTTATTGAGAAAGCCGAAAGGCGTGCTTTTGAGTTGCTATCACGTAATCTTTAAGTAACTGCCAATCAACTGTGTTTATTTCACGTAAGGAATTGGAATGGCGTCGATAATCCGCATGGTAAATCTAACAAAGAAGTTTGGCGATTTTACGGCAGTTGACCATCTAAACCTTGAAGTGGAAGAAGGCGAAATCCTTGGAATCCTTGGACCTAACGGGGCTGGTAAGACGACAACTTTGCTTATGCTTACAACTGTCATTAAGCCGACAGAAGGCACGGCGTACATTGGACCTTACGACGTTACCAAAGAACCGGATAAGGCTAGAACCCTTGTGGGGATGGCTTTTCAAGAGCCTAAGCTTTTGTGGGTTGACTCGCCTTGGGACATATTAAACTGGCACGCCAAGGTTTGCGGCTTACCCCCAGACGAGCGGAGGAAGAGGGTGCGGTGGGCTCTTGAAGAACTTGAGCTTTGGAATGACCGTTTCAAAAGCGTGCACGCCTTTTCTGGTGGTATGCGAAAACGGGTGGAAATAGCCAAAATTCTAATCCAGAGACCGAAAATCGCCATCGTCGATGAGCCAACCGCCCAAATAGACGTTGTAGGCAAACATAGAATATGGAACATGCTAAGGGACCTCAGAGACGAGGGCTCCACGATACTTTTGGCGACAAACGAGCTTTATGAGGCTGATGTGCTCTCAGACAGAGTGGCAATAATGCACAAGGGAAAATTACTCGTGTGCGATGAGCCTAAAAAGTTAAAGGACAGCATACCAGGTGGAGACGTTGTGGAAATAACCCTAGAAAGGGATGCATCAGACAAAGTTCTTGAAAATTTAAAAAAAATTCCTCGAGTTGTCAATGTTTTGGCTGTAAAGCAGAAACACCTGAAAATCTACTTGAACCAAGCAGAGGAAGTTTTGCCAAAAATCACAGAGTTCTTTATGAAAATGCAAGTTCAAGTTAGGTCCATACGTATGAGTGAGCCTTCATTGGATGATGTTTTTGCGCATTATACTGGCTTAACCATTGAAGAGGCTCAGAGGGAATGATAAGCCTTCGAAAGGTTTGGGTTGTTGCTGAAAGAGACATCAAGATGTTTTTACGATACAAGTTCCTGCTAATAATGCGCGCCATATGGTTTGTTTCGCAAATAGCCCTTTTCGGCTTGGTTGTAAACCACATGTTCAAAGTTGACGTCCAGGCTGCTGTCGGAGGAAGCTACTTTAACTATTACGCGGCGGGAATAATTATAACAATGCTATATTCAACAACTGTTTTCATCGGTTACGACATTTACGAGGAGGCGGATCACGGCGTCATAGAATATTTGCTGAGCGTACCTGTTTCAAGAAAAGAGCTTGTATTGGGCAGATCTGTGGGGGGCGGTTTGAGAAGTTTCTTATATGTTGGACCCATGATGCTTTTTGTCCTCTACTTAATCGGAGTTTCAAACCCCTTCCAGCTTCTTGTAGCTTTATTATCCCTCTTTCTGTTCACATTTGGTGTGGCTGGCTTCAGCATTACCTTAGCTGTTAGCATAAAATCCTCTGACCGATTTGACATATTGATGGGCGTTATTGACGCCTTAATAGTCAGATTGAGCACGACACTTTATCCAATAGCTTACATGCCACCATACTACAAGGGAATCGCCATAATCAACCCGCTAACATTTGCCGCCGACTTTTTCAGATGGGGTGCCGGCTTGGAATCAGCGGCTTCTGTCTCGCCTTTATTAGCAGCTTTTGGAATAGTTGCCTTCTTCTCAATATTCACTTTCCTAGGCATTATTTTGCATGAGCGCAGATTGGAGGGGGGAGGTTGGCAGTAAAACCCATACTAACCATTGTGGAAAGAGACTTCAAGTATTTCTTCCGCTACAAGTGGTGGGTCGCCGGAATGGTCAGCATGAACCTCGCCGACCTCTTCATAATGGCAATAGTCTACACGAGAATGGTGAAGCCAGACGTGATAACAGACTACTTTGTTTTCTTCGCTCCAGGCTTGACAATAACAGCGCTTTTTGCCGCAGCCTTCATGATTGGAAGGGAGATAAACATGGAGGTTAGGCGTGAAATCTCTCATTACATGTTAAGCTTGCCGATAAAGAGGTGGGAGCTAGCCGTTGGAAGGGTTTTAGCCGGAGGCTTAAGAGGCGTAATCTATATGGCACCCCTTCTAGCCACTACGCTCGGCATAACCTACCTCTACACAGGGGTTGTCCCAACACCACCGGAGTTTCTGACAATTCTTGTGGCTTTGTTTTTGGTGTCCTTGGGAACTTCAGGTTTAAGCATAGCCCTAGCTGTTTCAACAACGAGCTTTGAAAAATATATAACAGCTAGAGGCGTTGTCTATTATCTGCTTTTCTTCTGCAGCACCGTCTTCTATCCAATTGGTCTTATAGAGAAGGCGGTTCCACAATTGACACTTTTGGCGCGTTATAACCCCCTAAGCTGCGGTGCAGACCTTTCAAGGGCGTTTCTGCTGAAAGAACCACCTTTTATGCCTTACATGCTTATTGACATAGCCTTATACGCGCTGATTTTTGCGTCACTCGCCATGCTTGCGTATATGAAGGTAACTCAAAAGTAGTCATGGTTAAGTTTATGAATATGAATAGCGTATTTTCTTTCTTCATCATTAGGCTGCTTTGAAGGCTAAATTTATGTGCGAAGTGGATGTCATCTTCGAGCCATCAAGGGTCATCTTAATAGGTTCAAGTAAAATACGGGAAAAGGTGGGTTTAAGCTCCCCCCAACTTTTTAAAAGCGTAATACACAACATGAAGAGGTTCTTCAAAGGCGAAGTCTACATAAAAGACATTGATAAAGAAAAAGGGCAAAATATTGGGGTGTTGCCAAAAGTTCCAGAGCTCGCAGTTATTATGCTTCCACCGAAACAATCCATAGATGAGGCGGAAAAATGCGCGAGGATGGGCGTGAAAGCCTTCACTATGATTACCGGCGGGTATAGGGACGAACAGCGTCAGAAACTGTTGAGGCTTAGAGAGAAGTATGGCGTAAGAATTTTGGGGCCAAACACCGTTATGGGTGTTATAAACACGGCTAATGGACTCAACACAACCTTTGAAAGGGACGTTATGCCTAGAAGGGGAAACATAGCCATAATTTCCCAAAGCGGTGGGGTTGGCGCCTGCCTCCTAGACTGGGCTTGCCGCTACAAGATTGGCATAAGCAAGTTCGCTTTTATGGGAGACAAAATAGACGTGGACGACATCGACTTATTGCATTATCTCGCTAAGGATAAAGAAACAAGGGTTATATGCCTATACATGGAAGGCGTCAAAAATGGCAGAAAATTCATAGAAGAAGCAAGAAAAATAGTTGCCAAAAAGCCCATTCTAGCCTTGAAAGGCGGAATAACCCAAGAATCAGCCCACAGGGCCAAGTCCCACACGGCTTCGATGGCTGGTTCAGATGAAATTTTCGACGCCGCCTTCAAAAAAGCCGGAATAATAAGGGTTGGAGACCCAGAGGAGCTTATGAACGCAGCCATAGCCCTTTCAAAGCAGCCTCCCATGTTCGGCGACAACATAGCCATAGTAAGCAATGTTGGCGGACCAGCCATATTGGCAACAGATGCCATTGCAAGAAACAGCCTAAAACTTGCAAGTTTGTCAGATGAAACGAAAAGGAGGATTGAAAGCCTCTATTCGGGGATGGATGCAACTAACCCCATCGACATGATAGCCGACGCAAGAGCAGAAAGATACGAGAAAGTGTTAGACTTGGTCCTAGCAGACAAAAATGTTGACGGAGTTTTGGTCATAAACATGCTTAAGTCATGTTTCTTTGAACCGGAAGACGCGATGGTTATTCCAGAAGTTGCAGCCAAATACCCCCACAAGCCAATCGTGGATGTCGCAGCCGGAGGAGAAGACTTCGAACTTGTTTACGAGGTTATTGGCGAAAGCAACATACCAATCTACAACCTACCAGAAAAAGGAGTTAAAGCCCTAAAAATTCTAAGAGACTACGGAAGAATCCTTGAAAAACTTGGCAAAGTGAAGAAAAACTAGAGGGGGACTACCAATTTTGCAGTCTCACACCAGCAACAAAATTGACATTTAAATAATAAGCCTTAAACTATATTTTGAACAAGCCACAATTCTATTCTGGCAAACCTTAACGGTGGAAAATTGAATCAGAACAGCAAAAGACTAGCTGAAAACTTGGAAAAACACATTATATCATTCTGTAGGCGGATCGCCAACTCCCGACAAGTTATAGGCATATGCTTATGTGGGGGCTCCTTGCTCTGGACCATTAAAGAAAGAGCACCGCTGGAAGTTTTACTCATAATCGACGGGTTTAAGCCCGGACTGATGAATTATGTTAAATTCTTCCATGGCAAAGCGGTCTTCGTTTACGCTGTCGATAAATGGCTTTTTGAAAGGGATGTGGAGAGAGGTTTCCTAGGTGAAGCCCTAGCCATCCAACTAGTTTTTACATACATGCCACTGTTAAACGCCGAATATTTGAGGGCTGAGGAACTTAAACTAAAAAGGCGCTTGATACTTGAGGCTTTAGAAAATCTTATTTTAGACTTTCCCGAATTATGCTATGAAATCCATATAAAACCCGAATACTTCATGTACGAGGCTATACACAGCAGAGCGAGGCTTTTCCCACCAATCCGTTACATAGTGGCAAACTTTCTACGTGAAGACGTTGAAAAGGAAAATTTGCAGACTGCAATGGATAGTTTTCTTCAAGCATTGGAATTTTTGGAAAAAGAAAATGTGATTATGCGTACAAGGGGATACATAAGAATTTCAAGGGAATTTGCCGACACTGTAAAGAACCGAAAAATCCGCTACACAAGCCTACTGAAAACCGCCCAGAAAACCTTATTCCTATCCCTCTTAGGAACTTTCCCACGAGTCTTTACAGCTCTGCTACAGAATAAAGACCTGCTTCAAAAATTAAGAAACTTTGACTGGGAAACTTTTAAGGGCTCATATCATATTGAAGACTCCAAAAGGTACTTGTTTATTCCAACTGCCAATGGGTTAACTCCTTTAGCCGCGGAAACAAGCATTGAAGAGTTTGCAAAGAATATTCTATCAGTAAGCAAAGATGCAGAAGCCACCATTGAGGAGCTTGGAGGGGTTTTTAACGAAGTCTATCTGGTCAGGGTGCGCGCGGACGGACAGGAGCGTAGGGTTGTCGTCAAAACCTTTAAGGATTGGTCGAGTTTAAAATGGCTTCCGCTAAACATATGGACTTTTGGAACAAGAACCTTCGCCCTTCTTGGACAGACAAGACTTGAAAGGGAGTGCACCACAAACCAGTTTCTATATAGGAAAGGCTTTCCTGTTCCAAAACTTTTGGCTATAAACCATGATAAAAGGCTTGTCTTTATGGAACACATTGAGGGGGAGAGCCTAGAAAAAATTATCAGGGAAATTGCAAATGCGAAAAATGAAAAGGAAATTAGCGAGGAATATTTGAAAATATTGCAGAAGGTTGGCGAGACATTCGCCCGTGTCCACGCCCTAAATTTGACTTTAGGAGACACCAAGCCGGAAAATATCTTGATGGGGAAGAACGGCGAAATTTACCTCCTAGATTTTGAGCAAGCCTCAAGAGGTGGTGACAAGGCATGGGATATAGCCGAATTTCTTTACTATGCTGGACATTACATGCCACCACTGGTTGGCTCCTATCCAGCAGAGCTTATAGCCAAAGCCTTCATTAAGGGCTATTTAAAGGCTGGCGGAGACATAAAAGTGATAAAGGATGCCGGAAAGACAAAATACACAAAGGTTTTCAGCGTTTTCGTGTTTCCTCACATAATTTTTGCAATATCAAATATTTGTAAGAAAGCGGACGAGTTGGGGTTGATGAATGGTTAAGGGGAGAACCACCCTAACCTTTTATGGCGGAGTAAACGAAATAGGTGGAAACAAAATTCTGCTTAAAGATGGTGATGTAAAAGTTTTCTTTGATTTCGGCATGTCCTTCGCCCTAAGAAGGCAATATTACTCCCCGCCACTACTTTCGCCCAAAAGCGAAAAAAGCCTGCAAGAGCTCGGCGTGCTACCAAAAATTGAAGGCGTCTACAAATTTGATGATAAGCCGTCGGAAGTTGATGCAGTCTTCATTTCCCATGGGCACATGGATCACTCAGCCTATCTATCCTTCATTAAAAGGGAAATCCCAGTCTATTGTGGCGAAACAACAAGAATTATCCTACAAGCCTTCGGGGAAATCCGCAAAACAGACTTGGAATTTAATGTGGATGGCATAGACTTTAAGGATTTCAGAACAGGGAAAACCGTCAATGTAGGCGGCTTACAAGTTGAACCAATACACGTGGACCATTCAGTTCCAGGGGCGTATGGCTTCATAATTCACACGTCCAGCGGCGCTGTCGTGTATACGGGAGACTTTCGTGTTCACGGGGCAAAGCCAGAAATGACCAGAGATTTCGTGGAAAAGGCAAAAGAGGTGGAACCGGTCGCCGTCATCACCGAAGCCACCAACATGACTGGGGCAACCGTTTCCTCAGAGGCTGAAGTTGAAAGAAAGCTGAATCATATTGTGGGGCAGACGGACGGTATTGTGCTTGCCGAGTTTGCCTCCACAGATGTTGATAGGCTTAACTCCTTCCATCGTATCGCCAAGAAGAATGGGCGCTGTCTTGCTGTTTCACTGAGGCAAGCCTACTTGATGGATGCCCTCCGCAGCGACAAGAGGCTGAACATTCCACGCTTAGAAGACGAGAACGTTTTGATTTTTCGAAAATCGAAGAAGCCTACAGAAGGCAAAGAGCGACTGCGCCGCTGGGAAAAACAGCTTCTTGAAAGTTACTCCAGCAAAGTTGTGGACTGCGAACAAGTCTCGAAGCAGCAGTGCAAAATAATCTTGACAATGTCCTTTTACGATTTAGAACAGCTTGTTGAAATAAAACCGCAGCCCGGAAGCTGCTACATATCCTCATCCTCAGAGCCCTTCAACGAGGAAATGGAAATAGACTATGAAAAGCTTGTAAACTGGCTTAGGCACTATGGACTGCCACAATACCACGTCCACGTTTCAGGACACATAATGCCACTACAGTTGAAAGCCGTCCTTGAAGAAATCGGCGCAAAAACAATCATCCCAGTGCACACTGAAAGTGCAGAGCTCTTTGCCAAATTCATGCAGAGCTCAAAAAGCCGAATGATTCCACCTGAAAAGGGCAGAGAATACCAGCTTTAATCACTTGGTACGCGTTAAACATATCTCTTTGAAAAACCATTTTTGAGACTATGATAACGATAATTGGCGCTGGAAGAGTTGGAAGCGCCGCCGCCTTCAACATTTTAAGATATAGAATAAGTGACGTTGTTCTGATAGACGTAACTGAAAACTTGGCGAAGGGCGAAGCCCTAGACATGATGCAAACAGCTCCAGCACTAGAATTTGACGGAAAAATAATTGGAACAAGCGACTACAGCCAAATGAAGGGTTCAGAGCTTGTAGTCGTAACAGCTGGAGAGGCGAGAAAACCCGGAATGAGCAGACTCGACCTGATGAAAAAGAATGCCGGCATAGTCAAATCCATAGTTCACGAAGTCGTGAAATATGCGCCGGACTGCAAGCTCATGGTGGTAACGAATCCGGTTGACGTTATGACATACATAGCTTATAAGGAGTCAAGTTTTGAGAGGAATCGCGTTTTTGGAATGGGCAACATATTGGACACGCTGCGTTTTAGGTCCTACATAGCCTTAGAGCTGAACGTTTCACGAGAAGACATCCGTGCTCTAGTGATCGGCGAACACGGCGACACAATGGTTCCGCTGGCTGAATATGCGTCAGTCGCTGGAATACCCATAACCCGCCTCCTAACAAGGGAGCAAATCGAAAAAATCATAAGCTTAACAGCAACGTCGGGAGCTGAAGTCATAAAACTTAAGGGCTCAACTGTCCACGCTCCAGCAGCCGCCATAGCCGTAATGGCAGATGCCATACTAAGGGGCAGAAACAGAGTCATGGGAGTCTCCACATACCTCCAAGGAGAGTACGGCTTTTCGGACATTGCCATGGGCGTCCCGGTAATTCTTGGAAAAAATGGGGTCGAAAAAATTTTGGAGCTAGAATTGCAGCCGGAAACTAGAAAACGCCTAGAAAAATCCGCCACCGTCATAAAGGAAGCCATAAGCCAACTAAAAGAAAACTGAAGCCGCAACACGCTTCTGCTGAATGCTAATTTTGAGTCAACAAGCCTAATCATAAGGCTTCGTAATGTCTTAGGATTCATAACCTATAAGTCTCTAGACAAATCTTAATACACACGATAACATCATGAAAGCCGCAAAAATCGATAGACGTATACTAATACTCATCCACAGCTTAGGCTTAAGCTGCCTAGGAGGAGCCATATTCCTCCAAATCCTAGTATTCATGGACATACTACAACACGGCTACTTCATGGCTGTGGAAAACAATCCAGCAATACTAACATTCGAAATAGCCCTAACATTTTTCGCCCTTATCTATTTCATATACATGTATCAACGCTTCATCCGCTCAATAAAATAACCGTTTTTAAGCATCAAAATTTAAAAAACAAGTCTTAACTGCGGGTAAATAGTAAAAGAGAATTAAAAAATCATTAAATAAACTACTTGAAAACAATTTCAACGATTCCTCATTGAAGGTGAAGATGAATGAATATGAGGAAAACTGCTGTATTACTCACAATTTTTGTAATGTTTTTCATAATAGTGTACACCGCAAAGGTACAGGGGCAAGAAGACATTGAAACCTTTTTTGACTCGAAAATTCCCGGAATAACGATACAGGTTAATGCAACTTCACAAATACAATCTAACAACAATATAACATTCGTTATAAGCTTAGCGCCGGAAACACCCGCTAAAGAAATCGAAATAACAAGTCTCATTTTTCACATTTATGGCTTTGTGAATGGAACCATTAAAAGTGAAATCTACAACAAAACATTTAGCGATATATCCCTCAGCAATGTTTGGAAACATAACGATACTATTTTTATACCGCAGCAAGTTTATGGTGCAATTTATGGAGAAGTCAATCTCACATATATTGTAAAAGAGACTTTCACTATTGACAATAAGAAGATCACTATAGAATCGTTTTACCCAAATACGATCATAGGCTTTTCTATGACCCGTGTTGAAAATGTTTACCTTAAAATGTTGGAAGATGAAATTAACAGGCTGAAACAAGAAAAAGAATCCTTAAGCGGAATCCAAAATGAGTTGAACAATACAAGAACGGTCGTAGCCATTCTAGGCGTTACAACTGTCCTCTTTCTTGCCACCACGGCTTATCTAGTGTTCCGTAGACCTAAAACATACTGGTAAGTAAAACGCTTTACCAACTATTTTTTGTGTAGGTTTTGGGCTGCGATGAATGTTAATCCCTTTTCTGTTAGGGCTTTGGCTGTTCTGTTTACAGCGTCATGCTTGTCTAAGTAGTTGACTAAGAGCTTTGGCATAAGCCCTTTTTCCATTATTTCCTTCTTTGGCATAAAGTAGTCAAGTATGTCTGATGGATGTTCTCTTGTTTTCTCAACTTCTGGTGGTGCGCCCTCGTGTTTGGCGCTTATGTTTTTCACGTGGTTTGCTATTTCTAAAAGTTCGTTTAGGCGGTCGTAGGGCTGCCTAACGATGCTTTTGTAGGCTTCTGTTATGTGGTGTTCTATGCGGACAATGTCCTCGAAGCCGAAGGCTTTTCTTATGTAAGCTGAAAGCTCAATGGTGCGGTTATCCACGGAGTTTGATAGGTTAAACCCAATAAGGGGTGTTGTTCCATCTTTTCGGCTGAAGAGCTTGGCGGTCATAAGCGTCCATAAGATTGAGTAGGGATTATCGTTCCCGAGGAAGACTGAAATTTTGAATTCGATGTCTATTCCAAGTTTATGAAGCAAATAGCCAAGCAACACGGTTCCAGAATTCGTGTTCAAAACTTGCTTAACACCGTATTCCATATAGTAATGCAGGTAATCTTCAACCCATTTTAGGGCGTACTCATTTGGGACTCCGACACCGCCAAAATAACCGGTTATTGTCTCCGGTCCGCCTAAGTGAACGTTTACTGGTTTTCCATCTGGTCCTGCCATTGTTCCCTTAGTGTCCAGTGTCTGCACATAAGATGCCCCAATAATCTGCATTGCAGCAGCGAAAGCCAAAATGTCGTCGTCTTCAACCTGCTCTTTCATTGAGCGGACGCGGATGTATCGGGCTGGCATAAGGTCTTGCTGCTTAATCGCCTTTTTTGCCTCTTCAATGAGCCATTGGAAGAAGTTGCACGCACTGATTTCAAGGGTGACGGCGAAGGACTCGTCAAAATGCGTGGAATCCGCCTTTCTCCCAAGGATTTTTCTGCGGTACTCTGGTATGCTTATGAATGCCCCCTTATCCCGCTGCCTTGTTAACCACTCCAGGTCTTTCACGAAAGGCGACTTCTTCTTTTCAAGGCGTTTCATAAGGTTTTCAAGCTTGCCGTTTTCCTTGGCTTTGCGGTTTATTTCCTCAACTCCGCCATACTTGTCAACAATTTCGAGGATTCCATTAATGAGGGGGTTGTCCTCCCGCAAAAGGAAAGCATTAACTTCTTGCAAGTTTCCCTCATCGATTAGCAATTTTTCCCTCATCTTTTTCAAAATGTTTCCTCCAACAAATTTGCATAATACATATTCAAAGCTTAAATTGTTTAACATTTATGGTAATTCAAGGAAGGAAAGCCATGTTTAAGCCTGAAGGAATTTTCCCTGCACTAGTTACGCCCTTTACGGATGATGGGAAAGCTGTTGACATGGAGAGGCTGCGTTTTCTAGTGAACCGCTGTATAGAGCTAGGCGTCCACGGCGTTGTCCCATGCGGCACAACAGGCGAGTTTGTAAACATGACAGTTGAGGAGCGAAAACAG
Source organism: Bathyarchaeia archaeon (assembly GCA_038882975.1). Classification (GTDB taxonomy): domain Archaea; phylum Thermoproteota; class Bathyarchaeia; order Bathyarchaeales; family Bathycorpusculaceae; genus JAGTQI01. The sequence goes on along the minus strand of JAVZNE010000009.1, from coordinate 36,042 downwards.
GTCATAAAAGCCGTTGTGGACGAGGTCAACGGGAGGGTTCCAGTAATCGCTGGAACAGGAGCAAGCGGAACAGACCAAGCCTTGGAAATGACAAAGTACGCTAAGGATGTTGGCGCCGACGCCGCCCTTGTTGTTACGCCATTTTATTTGAAGCCCGCAGACCGCGGTATATATGAGCACTTCGACACCATAGCAAGCAAAGCCGACATGCCCATAATACTGTACAATATTCCGCAGTGTACTGGCGTGCGACTCACGTGGCAGATGGTTGAGGACCTGGCTCAAATCCCAAACATTGTAGGCTTGAAAGACAGCAGCGGACAACTCAGCTACATACTAACCGTGCTGGAAAAGGTTAGAGACAAAATTAACGTGTTATGTGGCCACGACGAGGTGGTTGTGGCGGCATTGGCTGCGGGCTGTTCAGGCGCCATACTCGCTAGTGCCAATGTTATACCAGACATTTGGGTCCAGATATACAACCACATAAAAAATGGCGAGCTGCAAAAAGCCCGGGGACTCCAATACAAAATTCAGAAAATAGCTCGAATAATAGCCGGAAGCGGCCCAGTTGGGACAAAAGCCGCCTTGAACATGATGAAGATAAAGGTTGGCCCGGTAAGGCAGCCCCTCAGCGTCGGAGGAGAACTAACCTACGAGGCTCGGGAGGAACTCCGCCTAGACCTTGAAAAAATCGGCAAAATAGAGCCAAAACTCGTAACCTTCAAAATTGCTGAAAAACCACTTGAGCAGCGCTTCATGGCCATTGACATAACCCCAGAAATCATAAAAGACTTTAACCTCCGCGTGGGCGAGGCACTAGCCGGAACAGGTGCAGAGGTAGCCCACATAGACCTAGTTATAGGCAGAAAAGACGGCCCAGTAGGCGCAGCCTTTGTTAAGGCTAAAGCCGCTCCAACGCCGGGACACGAGCCATTATTAGCCATACTGGAGCCAAACTTAACCGTCAAGCCCATAACGCTTATTGTTCCAACAGTCACGATAACGAGTATGCGACAAGCAAGCCTCGTTTATGGACCAGCCCAAACAGCGGTAGCCAAAGCCGTTGTAGACAGCGTTGCAGATGGCACAATCCCAAAAGAAGCAGTTGAGGACTTAATCATAATTGCAAATGTCTTTGTACACCCATCAGCGGTGGACAGGCAACGCGTTTACATAAACAATTATAAGGCTATGCGTCACGCCATCCGCAAAGCCATAGAAGGAAGACCAACAATAGACGAGCTAATAGAAAACAAGGAGAGAGCAAAGCACCCCTTCAAATACACACCATAAGTGTGAAAGGTTTGCCAAGCCAAAAAATAATGGAAGGGGATTATGTCCTCTTATACTTGGACCAGAGGAGAACATACCTTGTCAAAGTTGAGGCTGGCAAAACCTTTCACACTCACAAAGGCTTCGTAAAATTTGATGACCTAATCGGGAGGGATTACGGCTCAACAGTCACAAGCAGCCTCGGCGTACAGTTTACTGTCCTCAAACCACTTCTCCGCGATTACATAATGAAGGCTGTTAGGCGAACACAAATAACCTATCCAAAGGATATAGCCCTAATCATAATTTTCAGCGGAATCGGTCCTGGAAGCCGCGTTGTTGAGGCAGGAACGGGAACGGGTGCATTAACAATGGCTCTAGCTCATTACGTTAAGCCGGATGGGCGTGTATATAGCTACGAAGTGCGAGAAGAGTTTCTTGAAACGGCAGAGAAAAATCTGAGGCGGGCGGGATTACTAGATTGTGTGGAGCTTAAAAATAAGGATATCACGGCTGGAATAGATGAAAGCAACCTCGATGCCGTGGTGCTGGACATGGCAACACCATGGCTTGTTATATCTCACGCCTATAAGGCGCTTAAACCATGCGGAACGCTGATTTCTTTCAGCCCAACAATAGACCAGATCGTAAAAACAGTCGAAGCCCTAAGGGAGAACAACTTCATAGATATAGAAACAGTTGAATGTCTCATGCGGGGGATGCAAGTGGAAAGGGGCAAAACGAGACCGCAAACTCTGATGACAGCGCATACTGGCTACATAACCTTTGCAAGAAAAGCCTTAAAAACGGCGGTGGAAAAGGAGCCTAAACGTAGTTCATAATATTGAAGACAAACCATTATTTTGAAAGGTTATCACCGCAAGAGAAAATAGCATCAAATCTTGTAGGATAGCATTAGAGTTGGTGGCATGTCTGAAACACTCCTCCCATATTTGAAGGAGAGGAAAAGCGAGGAGCAAGAACCAACAATCATAGTGGACAGTCGCGAGGCAAGCAGTGCCGAAAAAGTTGTTAAGGGGCTTAGGGAACGCGGCGTAAACGTTAAAATCGAGCCATTGGAGAAGGGAGATTACATTCTGTCTGATGTTTGTGCTGTTGAGCGGAAAAGGGTTCAAGACTTCGTTTATACGCTGACGCATCGCTATCTCTTCGAGCAGCTTTTCAAGCTTAAGGAGACTTATCCAAAAGCACTAATCCTTCTTGAAGGCTACATGCCCATAATCTACAAGTTCAGCAGAATAAAACCGGAAGCCGTTTGGGGCGCCCTGTTCAACTTGGCGAAAAATGGCATAGCCATAGTTAACACCACATCCTACAAGGAAACAGTGGATTTTCTCTACATTGCCGCCCGCCAAGAACAAATAGTGGAAAAAAGAGTGCCAACAGTGCATCCCGTCAAAAAGTGTGAAACCCTTGAGGACGCCCAAATATTCTTTGTGGCAAGTTTACCCAATATTGGGAGGGAGAAAGCCATAGCAATCCTTAAATCCTATCAGACACCGTTAAATGCCTTCCTAAACGTTGACGAGTGGCCAAAAACTGTTTACGGTCTTGGACCAAAAATAAGCGGCAGAGTTAAAGAGGTGTTGAACACACCGTTTAAGGGGTGAAAAGGCGCATGGACGTGGAAATAGCCCCAACAAAAAAGGTTACCGTCTTGGGACTGGACAAGCGGAGCGTAGGCGACATTGCATGGTGTGCCACCACCTACGGCGCGAATAGACTTTACTGGATAGACGGCTATCTGCTTTGCCTAGAAGTTTACGAGAAATCCTTCGAGCACGAGTTAAAAAACCGGGAGTTTCCAATAAGCCAAATCTGCTACGCGGAATTCCCAAAATATGAGAGAATCTATGAGGTGGACAAGAGCCTCCAAATCCCAGTGGTGAACGTTTCAGACATGAAAATATTCAAAAACATACTGAAAGCCATAAAAGGAAACGTAAAGACCGAAAGCGGATAAAAGGCTAGCAGAAGTTTTAGGCTTTTCTAAAGTTTTTAACGTATTTATAGCCAAGTTCAAAGGCCTTAACATTCATCTTGGCGTATTTTGCCGGGACAAGCTCTTCTAAAGCCTCTATTAGACTTTCCTTCTTTATTGGTAGCTTTTCAGTAGCCGTTAAAGCTCCTAGTAGGACGGCGTTCTGCATCATTGCGCTTCCAGCCTCCTCAGCGAGCCTTAACGCTTCGACGATTATGATGTTTTTAGAAAATCTTCTTAACCTTTCAAGTATTTCCTCCATTCTGGGATAACTTTCACCTTTCAATGTAAGTTCTGGAGGCGGAATTTTTTCGTCTCCCATGATTATTAGAGTTCTTTCAGAGGCATACTTTGCGTTTCTTAACGTTTCCAGAGGCTCAAATCCAAGTAGGATGTCTGCTTGTCCATCTGTAACCATCTGGGATAAAGCGTTTTCACCAATTCTAACAGTGCATAAGACTGCTCCGCCCCGCTGGGCCATTCCGTGAATTTCGCCGACGCGAACATTTAAGCCATCCTTCACGGCGGCTGTTCCGAGAACTTCGGCTGCCAAAAGTATGCCTTGACCGCCAACCCCAGCCAAAACAATGTTAAACTCCTTCATTCTATTTGCCATCCTCATTTCTGTATCGCTGGCTCTATGGCTTTGTATGGGCAAACATGGGCGCATAAACCGCAGCCAACGCAAAGATTTTCGTTAATAGCCACAGCTTTATCCTCTTTAAGGACTATTGCTGGACAGCCCAACAGCTTTATGCAAGCCATGCAGTTTGCACACTTCTTATTCGTCTTAAAAGGCACAATTTCCAAGTCTTTGCGTCTTTTCTCCCTAACAAGCATTAAGGCACATGGCGCCCTAAAAACGATAAGGGAAACTTCGGGAAACTTTAAAGCCTCTTTTAGGACTTTCTCGGCTTCCTCAACATTGAAGGGATCAACAACCCTAACAAATTTTACTCCACAACCCTCTGCAACCTTTTCAATGGCTATGGGCTCTGTTAGTGTTTGCATGCCCGTTAATCCTGTTCCCGGATGCGGTTGATGTCCAGTCATTGCCGTTGTTAGATTGTCTAAAACTGCAACTACAATTTTGTGCTTGTTATAAACGGCGTTTAGAAGTCTCGGAACCCCGGCGTGGAAGAAGGTTGAATCTCCAATTATTGCGATTGTGTCCATTCCTGTTGTTTTGCTTATGCCTTGGGCTGTTCCTATTCCGGCACCCATGCATACTAGGATGTCGCCAACCTTTATGGGTGGGGCTATTCCTAGGGCATAACAGCCAATATCTGTTGGGTAAATTGCCTTCTCGCCAGCAACCTTCTTAATAACGTAGAAGGAAGCCCTATGGGGGCATCCGGCACACAATATTGGCGGTCTGGGAGGGATTCCTTCAGAGGCTTCAATATAGCGTTTAGCTAAACCTTCAAAGTCTATAGGGATTTTTCTGCCAGTTATTGCTGCTAGTCCCTTCAAAACTTGGCTTGTGGAAAGCTCACCGGACCTTGGAAAATACTGCTTGCCAAAAATTTCGGTGGAAGGCGCATAGTCCTTTGCAATTGCCTTAACATGAAGCTCTAAATACGGCTCAAGCTCTTCGATAACTATGATTTTGCCGTGTTTCCTCATGAATTTCCCTATCATTTTCTCTGGCAGCGGATGGGTCATCCCAAGCTTTAAGACATCAACGTCTAAGCTCAAAATTCCAGCAGCTTCAACCGCGTAGTTGTAAGCTGAGCTTGATGAGATTATGCCGTACTCCTTGTCTTTGCCTTCGGGATTTATCATGTTATATGGGGAGATTTCAGTTATTTCCTTCGCCTTCTCCATCCGTTGTAGAAGAACATCATGTCTTGGTCTTGCATTAGCTGGAACCATGACTAAGCGTTTAACATCTCGGGCAAATTCGCCCTTTAACCGAGGTTTTGCAAGTTTTCCAAGGGTGACTGGGGCTCTGGTGTGGCTTACACGGGTGGTTGTCCTCATTATAACTGGAAGCTCAAGTTTTTCTGAGGCCTCAATGGCATAAGCCACCATGTCCTTTGCCTCTTGCGGGTTTGATGGTTCAAGGCATGGCAGATTGGAGAGCAAGGCATAAAGGCGGCTGTCTTGCTCGTTCTGGGAACTATAACATTCCGGGTCGTCAGCCGCCACGATAACCAATCCGCCTCTGACACCAGTATAAGCCAAAGTCATTAAAGCGTCTGCTGCCACATTCAAGCCTACATGCTTCATGGCTGCAAGAGCCCTAACCCCACAGTTGGCAGCCCCGCCAGCCACCTCAACGGCAACAATCTCATTGACGGAATACTCCATGTAAACGCCAGCCTCCTTAGCTATGGCTGAAACCGTGTCGCCGATTTCAGAGGCCGGTGTTCCTGGATAAGTGGTGACAATCCCTATGCCCGATTCTAATATTCCACGGGCTATAGCCTCGTTACCAAGCAACAGCACACGCTTTCCAGGCTCATCTTTCAACAGCACGTGGGGGTCTGGCATCTACCGCCTTCTCCAACGGTTAGAGAACCCATTAGCCTAACGCCTTCAGATATAACTTTTGGTGAACTAAAACTGTTACAAACATAACAAAGAGAATCGAGAAATAAAAGGGAAAAATAGCTGATAGGGCAACTTATTTGCCTTTAAACACGGGTTTTCTCTTTTCAATGAAGGCTGAAACGCCCTCTTGAAGGTCTTCTGTTGAGGCTACAACGCTGAAACCTTCTCTTTCCAAGACGATTGCGGCGTCAAGGCTTATTTCAGCACCCTTATTGATCAAGGCTTTAGCCACTTTGATAGCCACTGGAGCCTTTTGGGCGAGTTCTAGGGCGAATTGGTGAACTGTCTCCCTAAACTTGTCTTGTGGAACGACCATGTTCACAAGTCCAAGCTGCTCAGCAGTTTTAGCATCAATCATTTTTCCCGTGAAAATAAGCTCCTTAGCCTTTGTCGCGCCAATCAAGCGTGTTAACCTTTGGGTTCCACCCCACCCCGGAATCAAACCGATATTTATTTCCGTCTGCCCCATCCTAGCGTTTTCAGAAGCTATGCGAAGGTCGCATGCCATTGCAACTTCTAAGCCTCCGCCCAGTGCGTAACCGTTTATGGCGGCTATAACAGGCTTTTCAAGGTTTTCTAAGGCTGAGCAAAGCTTCTCACCCATCTGGGAGAGTTCCCGCGCTTTTAAAGTGTTCATTCCCTTCATTGCTTTAATGTCTGCACCAGCGGAGAACGCCTTCTCGCCAGCACCAGTTAAAACGACAACCCGCACGCTTTCATCAGCCATCACATCTTCAAGGGCTTGCAGAATTTCGCTGACAACCTCGGCGTTGAAAGCGTTCAGTGCTTCCGGTCTATTTATTGTTATTGTGGCTATGCCCTCGCTTTTCTCATATATAATATACTTAAACTCCAAATAGGCTCACTTCCCTCGCTTATTTCTGTGTCCAGTCATAGAAGCCCTTGCCAGTTTTTCTACCTAACAAGTTGGCTTTAACCATCTGCTTTAATCCCGGGTGCGGGTGAAACTTTGAGTCAAGTTCTCTTTCAAGAACCTCTGCTATTGCTAGAGTCGTATCCGCACCGATATAATCTAACAGCATTAATGGTCCCATAGGCCAGTTCAGTCCAAGCCTTATGGCTTTATCAATGTCATCCCTGTCTGCCACGCCTTCCCAGTATAGGGCTACGGCCTCGTTTAAAGCTGGTATTAATATGCGATTAACAATAAAGCCCGGGCAATCCTTCTTGACTAGAACCGTTTCCTTCTGCATTTTGTGGGCTACATCCAAAACCGTCTGTATAGTCTCATCTGAGGTTTTAGCGCCTTTAATCACTTCCACAAGCTTCATCAGCTGCGGTGGATTAAAGAAATGCATTCCACAAACCTTTTCTGGACGTTTTGTGGCTGAGCCGAGCTCTGTTATGCTTATGGATGATGTATTGGAGGCTATTATGGCGTGTGGTGGTGCCAACGCATCAACTTCGCGGAAAGTTGCCTTCTTCAGCTCAACGTTTTCTGGGATAGCCTCAATAACTAGGTCTGCTTTCGAAACAGCCTCTTTAAGGTCTGTTGTTGGATGTATCCTGGCCAAGGTTTCATTTAATTCAGCCTCGGTTATTTGTCCCTTGCTTAGAAACTTCTGGAGGCTATTGCGAATCATGTTCATGCCGTTTTCCACAAACCTCTGCTCAATATCCCGCAGGTAAACCTCGTACTTGCCAACTTGGGCAGCCACTTGCGCAATGCCATGACCCATCAAACCAGCGCCTAAAACTGCTATTGTTTTAACTTCCATACATTTTCACCAAACAGTTTTGTTGGTGAAACTATTTGCACCTTAAACTGATAAAAGGCTTTCCGGTGAAGATGCTGGTCTTTGTTATGGAAAAACGAAAATCCTTGTTTGTTAAGCTTTCTCTAGTATGATTTTGGCAGTCCTAGGACATGCTGCCCTATGAAGGCTAAAGCCATTTGATGCGTGACTGGCGCTAATCTTATGAGGTTTATTTCCCGCCACCATCTTTCCACGTCATATTCCACAGCATAGCCATAACCGCCGAAGGTCTGCATTGCATGGTAAACTGCTTCAGTCCCAGCTTCGACAGCCGCCACCTTAGCCATGTTAGCCTCCGCTCCGCATTCTTGTCCACGGTCATAAAGCCATGCAGCCTTATAATTTAGGAGCCTTGCAGCCTCAATTTTTGCTTTGGCCTCAGCCAAGGGGAACTGTATGGCTTGATGTGCTCCAATAGGAGCTTCAAAAACCCTTCTTTCTTTTGCGTACTCGACAGCCTTTTTTATGGCTAGTAATCCCAAGCCGCATGCCGCCGCTGAAAAGGACATGCGCTCCGGGTTAAGTGTATCCAAAAGTAGATACCAGCCTTTCTCCGGTTCGCCTAAAACATTTTCTTGTGGAACCCTTAGGTCGCTTATGTAAACCTCAAAGGTTTTTGAATAGTTTATGCCATGCTTCTCGATTGGAATTATTTCAATGGCTGAATTTGGCAAATCCACAAGAAATAGTGTCAAGCCCAAGGTTCTTTTAGGCGCCTTATCAGCAGGCGTTGTTCTAGCAACCAGAAGCATACCCTTTGCCCTATCTGCCCCTGAGATAAAGATTTTCTGACCATTAATCATGTATTCGCTGTCCTGCTTAACAGCCATGGTTTTAATGTTTAGAGTGTTTGTTCCGGCATCAGGCTCTGTCAAGGCTAGACAGAACTCCATCCCCTTTGCAATTTTTGGTAAGTACTTCTCCTTTTGGGCTTCGTTGCCATGCTTCACTATGGATAAGCCCCCGAAAACCGCTGAAAGACATAAGAACCATTCTCCTGCGAGTCCACAACCCTCTGAAACAAGGGTTTCCATGGCTAGGAGCATTTCGAACATGCCCATTCCACTTCCACCATACTTCTCCGGAATAACAATGCCTGGAAATTCCGCGTCCACAAGGCTTTTCCAAAAGTCTTCTGGAAACTCGTGTTTGCGGTCCTTTTCCCGCCAATATTCTGGACCATAATCTCGGGCAATCTCGGTGGCTGTTTCAACTATCATTTTTTGTTCCGGTGTTAATTCAAAATCCATAGCATCACAACCAGTTTCACATTTTTCAGAAGTTGCTATAAAATGCTTTCCTAATATTTTAAAGAATTTGAGTGACGTTAGAGTGGGCCAGAAGTTGAGCACCAACTTATAATTCTGCTTTGTGGAGATGCTTAAATGCTGAATTCTTATATAAGTGCTTGTGAATATCAAAATGCGTTTGCGGTTCGCTTACTTGTTGGAATGTGGTGTTCATGCGGAAAACAATCTTTAAGAAGCTTGAGGCTCAAGGTTTAATAGCCAACTACAACCGCTTGAGGAAGAACCTTCCACCAAGGCTTCCCGACAGAGTTTATATCTGGGATGAAACCCTACGGGAGGGTGCTGAAACCCCAACAGTTTTCTTGACTTATGTGGAGAAGGTTAAGTTGGCTAAGCTTTTGGACGAGGCTGGCGTTTCCATTATAACTGTTGGCTTTCCAGCGCTTTCAGAAGAGGAGAAAAACAATGTTAGGAGGATAGCCAACGAAGGTTTTCAACAAGCCAGCATAGCCGCCTCTGCACGAGCCATTAGAAGTGATGTGGATGCATGTCTGGACTGCAGCGTTAAGGAGGTTGTTATCTTCACGCCTTTTAATGGGCTTAACCTCCAATATAGGCTTAAAATGTCAAAGGAGCAAGCCCTCAAAAACGCTGTTGAGTGTATAGAATATGCCAAAAGGCACGGTGTAACCGTCGACTTCGTTTTGGAAGATGCCTCAAGGACGCCTTTACAGGACATTCTACAAATTTTTGAGGCCGCAGTGAAGGTTGGTGCCGACAGGCTTGTAATCGCTGACACTGTTGGCTTTTTAAGACCCTTATCAGTGCGTTATCTTGTTTCCCACGTTAGGGATGGTCTTCAGCAAGTTTTGGGGAAGAATGTTACGCTTTCAATTCATTGCCACAACGATTTTGGCTTAGCCACGGCAAACACTTTGGCGGCGGTTGAGGAGGGCGTAGCCTATTTGCACACTTGCCTTGTTGGTTTCGGCGAAAGGGCTGGAGTAGCCCCTCTAGAGGAGGTTGTCGCCGCCCTAGAACTACTGTACGACATAGACACGGGCATTGACATGAAGAAGCTTTATAGGCTTGCCCAACAGGCGGAGAAAAGCTTCGCCCTACCAATTCAGTTCCATAAGCCAATAGTTGGTGAAAACGCCTTCTCCTACGAGATTGATGAGCACGTTGAGGGAATGCTTGCTCACCCACTGCTTTTTGAGCCTTTCCCACCCGAAATGATTGAGAGGGAAGCACAGTTCTACATTGGGAGAAGCGGCGGAAGACGCCTTATTGAAAAGCGGCTGGAAATGGCTGGTATAAAGGCTACGCCATGGCAGATTGATGAAATAGTTAGAAGGATAAGGGGTTTACAGGAAAGCCTGGACAAGGGCGGAACCCAGATGACCTTCTACCAAATCAAGAAGCTTATGAAGGAACTTCGGAAGGGCTTAACAGAAGAGGATTTCTGGCGTATAGTTGAGCAGGTTACGAGGCAGAAGCCGAAAATTCAACAGCAGCCCTTGCTTGAGGCAAAAGAGCCCTAAATTAGGGCTAACTCTTCAAAAGCCCTTGCTATTTCATCTGTGCTTAAAGGTCTTGGATAGTTGTATATTGGACCACCTGGCTTCTCATTGTAGTATGGGCGGTTGCAGTTTGGGCATCCAGAAGTCCTGAAAGGCTCGCCAAAACCAATGACTTGTTTCAGTGTCTGCTTATCCATGCCAAAAGCGGTTATGCAGCCATTCTCATCAAAGCTCATGTCTTCAGCCCTTACGATTCCGTGGAATATCAGGTGTCTGGCCAGTTGTATCCGCCTATACTGTTGGATTGGCGGCTGCCCCAAATTTTCTAGGGCAGTTCCGGCAACTGGTGTGAAAGCGAAGAGTGCTGGCAAAACGCCCATATCAACGCATTTTTGAATCATCTCCACCATTTCCTTTTCAGACTCGCCCAAACCAACAATTAGGTGGGTGCTGACCTTCCCCTCCCCAAAAATTTTCACAGCCTCTTTGAGTAGCTTTAGCTGTCTTTCCATCTCATATGGACCGCCGGCGGAAGCTCCCTTGACTTTGTCGAAAATTTCTGGAGTTGCCGCGTCTAAGGGTATGCCTATTCTTTCAACGCCAGACTCTGCTAAATGCCTTATGTTTTCTGGATTTAGGGGCTGGCATGAAACTGAGATTGGGATATTTGTGCGTTTGGAGATTTCTTTTGCAAGTGCTTGGATATGCTCATGCGCTTGTGGGTAGTTTAGGGCTTGTATGCAGACACGCCCAATTCCGCCACTTTTCGCGGTCGCCTCGATTCCATTAAGTACTTGTTTTGTGCTGAAGATGGGCCATGAAACCCTTGAGAGCATGTCGGCTCTGCTGCGGCTTTTCCTCGCCTGAGGACAGAATCCGCAGTTTGCAAGGCATTTGCCACGCCTATAAGTCATGAGGTAGGCTGTTGTTGGTTTGGCATCAAGTCTACCATTAATCAGCCCTAAAGTTATGGCTGAGCCAAGCGAAACACGAACTTTCTCTGGGGCTTTCACCTCTGCCAATTTTTCCACGCTGTTGTGCTTTTGCGGGTGTTTTTATGCTACTGATTCTGAATTCATAAGTATTATTATCATTATCGTTGTCAAATCATGATTTCGAGTGTGAAGGATTTGCGTAGGTCCAAGCTTGAAAATTATGAGGCTATATTGTCAGCTCTGGCTAAAAGACCATTAACGGTGGACAGCATAGCCTACAAAACCAACATGGACTGCACTGTTTTAGGGCAATATTTGGATTCCCTAATGAGGAATGGACTTGTCGTTGAGAAAGTCACCAGCAAAAAGAAGCTTTACGCCATAACAGAGAGAGGCTTATCAGTTTTTAGAACCCTAAGCTTCCAGAGGTATCTGGAGAAGATTGCAAAAACAATTAAAACCGTTAACACGTTGGAAACGGCGCCAACTCCGACAATTTCAAGCAGTGAAAATGGAAAAGAGGCTAAGGGTTAAGGCTTATAGCTGCTGAGCGAAAGTTATTAAGGTTCTTCTTTAGGCTTTAGTAGAGAGGAAAATGGCACAATACACTCCAGAAACCATCTGGCATATGAGCAGCGAAGAACTTTCAAAACTTTTGGAAAGCAAAACTTTTCGCCCATTGTCTAAAAGGAGCATCAGCTTTTATGCCCCAAGTTTCACTTATTACAAGACGGCTTATTTCTGCTCCTCAGCCAAGGGTTTTCCAACAATTTCCGTAACTGGGAAAGGTTGCACATTAAATTGTAAGCACTGTGGCGGTAAAGTTCTTCAAACCATGCATCCAGCCACAACGCCAACAGAACTTTACAACTTGTGTCAAAAGCTTAAAGAGGATGGGGCTGTCGGCTGCCTAATTAGCGGTGGCTGCCTCCCAGACGGTTCTGTTCCGCTGGAAAGGTTTACAGAAGCCATTAGGCGGGTTAAAGCCGATTTCGGCTTGACAATTTTTGCGCATGTTGGAATTGTGGACAACGCAAAGGCTTTAAGGCTTAGGGAAGCTGGCGTTGACGCCGCACTAATCGACATCATAGGGGCTGACGAGACAATTCGGGAGATTTACAACTTGGACGTCACAGTTAGGGATTATGAAAATGCGTTGAAAGCGTTAAGTCAGTCCGGCTTGTGTTTTGTCCCCCACGTTATTGTTGGGCTCCAACATGGGCGGTTAAGAGGCGAGTTATATGCCTTGCAGATGATTTCTAAGTATAAGCCTTCAGCCATGGTCATAATTGCCTTCATGCCCATACGTGGCACGATAATGGAGAACGTGAAACCGCCAGAGCCTTTAGAAATAGCTAGGGTTTTAGCCACCGCAAGGGTTATGCTTCCAAAAACCCCGATAGCCTTGGGCTGTATGCGACCAAAGGGCAAGCATAGAGCAGAGACGGATGTTTTAGCCATAAAGGCTGGCGTGGACGCCATAGCTTTTCCATCTGAAGAAGCTATAAAATATGCTGAAACGCAAGGCTATAGGATAAGTTTTTCATCTTTTTGTTGCGCGCAGATTTACGTTGATGCTTTTAAGGTTTAACGCCATGTAAAAGCCGAAGACTTTACGGCTCGAACAACGTCGTCTTTAAGTTTTGAGTACCATTTGCTGAGCCTTCTCGCGTCCTTTTTCGACATTCCAGCCTTAACCAATTCTTTTTCGAAGGCTTTTCTCGCTTTTCGAACCTTCCAGCCGAAGCTTAGCCAAAGGGCTAGAAGGTTTAGTAGAAGTCGAATTGAATGAAGCCCTACGCTGATTATGCTGGTTAGCCTCATTCTCTTCTCCTTAAATTAGCTGGTTCAGCCTAATCTTCGTCTTCTTCGCTTTCCTCTTTTTCAGCTAAGCCCTTCTCAGCCAGCTTTTCCTTAATTTTCCTCGAAATCTCCTTCTCAAGCTTCTTGCCTTCTATACCCTTCTCTCCGCCCACAGCCCTTTTCATGACCTCGCCGAGGCTTGTAAACGTGGAGATATAGCCCTCAGTCATTTTGACGGCTACATCTTCTGGCATACCTGCCTCTTTAAGCTCTTTGTAAAAGGCGGCGGCTGCCCTCCCCATATCTCTTCCAGCTTCTTCTGAGAAAACGCTGGCGATTATTCCCTTTATTAGGGCTGGCACTTCCTTTGAAACCACGCTTAGAACTTCCCTTAGTTCCTCAACATCCTCTTTCTCTTCTTTTTCCTCAGCCATCCTACCCACCTCCTTTGCATGTTTCGGTTCATTTTCAACTTATATTAGGTTGGCTAGCACAGTTAATTATTCTGGAAAGAAGGGGTCAGCTGGGTGGTCACTCTGCAAGCCTGTAAACGTTGCCGTAGCCTTCCGCCTTTTGGACGACGCCTTCCTTTTCTAGGCGTTTCAGTCTCTCTCGCACTATTCTTCTTGAGGCTTTTCCCCGCATTCGACGCACCAGCCTCGTTATTGCTGAAACGTTCAGCCTCTCGTTTACAACTAGGGCTTGGATTACGCATCTTGAAATCTCGTCTTTGGCTATCCACTCCTTCTTCAAGTGTTTTTCAGCTGTTTTCAGCCTAGCCGCCAACTTTAAGGGTTCACCGTACAAGCCCACCCCAAAACGGCTTAACCGCAAATAAGGCGCCAGCTCAGCATATTCCGGATTGCTAAGCAATAATGTTTCTAATGCTTCAAGCCTTTTAATTATCAAGTCGAGCTTTTTGCTTAACTCTTCTATACTTGTGCTTGCCGCTGAGTCTTTTTCTTTACTTTTGCTGGGCATCCCTTTTCAAGCCTTTTATTTCGACAATGTTTGATAAAGCATTTGTTATCTGCAATTTTGTGGAAAGTATTAAATGTGGAAGGCTCCAGAATTTATGGTTAAGGTTGATGCATGTATGCCAAAAGTTAGGGTTGATTGGAGTAAATGCAACGGCGACGGTGTCTGTGTTGAAATTTGCCCTGTAAACGTTTTTGAACTCCAAAAGTTGCCAGAATACCCTGATACGCAGAAGTCTGTTCCTGTTAGGGAGGGCGACTGCATAGCGTGCATGGCTTGTGTGACATCCTGTCCAACACAGGCAATAACGGTTGAAGAGTGAAAAGCCGCTAGGACTTACGTTTGATTCCTCTCATGAAGAAGTATTTTCTATACTGTTTAAACCCAACTTTTTCATAAACATGGATTGCGGGGGCATTTTCGCTTCTTACAAAAATTATCACGGAAGACTTCTCCGCTAACAATTTTTCGACGAGTGTTGAAACCACAGAAGTTGCATAACCCGTGTTTCTATGTTCTTCGCTTGTGGCAACAATCCCTATTAGGCTTATCCACTCTGTCGTCCACGCATTTCCTATTGAAACGAGTTTCCCGTCAGCCTTCACCCCAAACCATTTTGCTCCACGGTTCATGCCTTCCACTATGTCTTGGCTTGTTACGTCGCCCCAAAATTCAGGGTCAGCCGCCTTCATTATCGTGGCTATTTGCTCAGCGTCAGAGACATCTAATCCTATAACGGGATGTTTTATGTGAAGTTTCTCTTCTCCCTTGCGAAGAAGCATAACCATCATTCCATGCATTGCCGTGGGTTCGTATTTCTTAAGGATGTAAGGTTTATGCTCTTCAAGAGCTTGAATTTCAATTTTTTCTAGTTCCAACTTCTCCAAGAGAATTTTTGCGGCTTCAGGGCTTCCTCTTAAATTCACTATTTCGCCCCTGTATACCAGCATCATTCCATGAATCTTGCCATCGTCCAATGCTAGTAGAATTTTTGTCTGGTCTCTTCTGTATTTCCAGTCAAAGGCGAAAAAGTAATAGTGGGGGATATCTTGGCTTATTGTTTTCCAGAAAAGCGGCTCAATGGATGGCTCAAGAGGAACAATTTTCATGCTTTTCCAAACAGAGGTTAAAAAGCGGTCTTTTAAAATTTTGCAGTAAATGATGTTAAGCTATGTGGTTGAATGTTTCTAAGGTGAAGGCTGCTGCGGCTATTGCTAACATGAGTATGCTCCAAGCCCTTGTTATTTTGTGGCTTCGCCTATTCATGGCGAATAAGACGAGTGTTACAAGAATTATGAAGGGGACCGTGGTTAAAATCTCCTGCAGCGTCACCGTGAAAGACCTTATAAGGGCGACTATTCCGAAAACCAGTGTTGCTGTTATTATGTTGTCGCCTATAACATTACCTATGGATATTTCCTGTTCGCCGTGGAGGGCTGCAGCCAACGAGACAGCTGTTTCTGGAACAACGCAGCCTAAAGCCATTATTGTTAGTCCAGCGTAGAAGTGGCTTAAGCCTAAAATTTCAGCTATAGCTGTGGCGCTGTAGACGAGTAGGAATGTGCCTGCTATTAGGGCGGCGCCGCCAAGAATCATTATGGCTGCTGGCTTTGCATTGCCTTCTCTTGCTTCATTTGTGGTGTTTCCATTGCCGTTCCCCTTTCGTATGGAGTAGTAGATGAAGGCTGGATAAAGTGCCAAGAAGATTATTCCGATCCACCATGTCACTGTGCCTGTTACCATTGTCACCAGCATCAGTAGGGCGGCTAAGCCTATCATGAGGAGGCATTCCCTGTTGATTGTGGAGTTTTTCATTTTGAACTCGCCGATCAAGCCGCATATGCCAATAATCAGGGGAACGTTGTATATGTTTGAGCCTATTATGTTGCCGAAGGCCATCTGCGAAGAGCTGAAAACAGCCGCAAAAAGCGAGCTAAACAGCTCTGGAGCTGATGTCACAGAAGCCACAAAAACTGTCCCAACAACAACTTTATGGAGGTTTAGACTATTAGCTAGACGTGCGGCTGCATCCACTATTTTCTTCGAGCCTATGTAGAGGAGCAGCAGACTCGCTATGAAGGCTGCTACGCTTAATAGTAGGGTCATATGCAATCCTTGGCATTTTTGCTATCATTTTCCCATCACACTTCAAAGTCCAAGATATAAACTTATCTGATACCTCAAGCCCATGCCAAGCACGAATTAGGCTTGATTCAGCCTGACAACAAGCGAGTAGAACGGGTTACTGGCGTGTTGGCGGGATGAAAACCCTAAGCCTTTTTAGGGCGTTCAGCTTTTCCTTATCGCCCAGTTTTGCGTCCTCCACAGCCCTCCTTAGGATTTGTATGGATTCATCTATGGCTTTTCTGTCCACTGGGTAGGGGACGCCGTCTTTTCCGCCGTAGGCAAAGGAGTATTTCACCGGGTCTTTCCAGCTGGGCTTCTCGCCGTAAATTAGTTCGGCTATTAGGGCTAAGCCGCGAACAGTGGCGGCGCCGACGCCCTTAAAGCCTAAAAGTTCCTCGTAATTCCTTGGTTTGAATTCATAGACTTGTTGTAGGGCTTTCCAGTTTATGTTGACTGGCATGGATAAAACGGCTATTGGATAGTCAGCCCATTGGGTTTGGACGGTTTTCGGAAGCCAATCTTCCAGAGATTTTTGGTAGGCTGGTCTTATAGACATTATTAGGCGCATGAGCTTTTTAGGCGGTTCGCATGCCAAGTCCACAGAGGCTTTTCTGCAGTCTTCGCTTTCTTTTGCTGTCATGTCTAGGGCTATTTCGCGCCTCGCGTCGCCAACAATGGCGTTATGGGGCTCCACAACAAAGTTTTTGACGTTTTCTGAAAGCCAATGATAGCGTCTTGCCGTGCGGTCTTGGGGACACATTCCCTGCTGTATAACCGCCCACCGCCCATTTTCGTCGACGATGAAGGCGTGGTGGTAAAGCTGATAACCAGCTTGAATAGCCGTATTATCCACTTTAGCGCTCATTTTACTGGCATATTGCAAGCTTTCTATTCTATTGTCTGGAAAACCGAACTTTTCGCCCACCAACCCTATCTCGAGTGGCGTTTGTCTAGAAATTTTCCCCTTTCCGCCGCAGACCGCAATGCCATGCTCTTCTGGGATGACTGCTTGCTTTAAAACGCCAGTGACCACCGTTGTCACACCTGAAGAGTGCCAGTCATAACCCAAAACACACCCCAAAGCCTGAAACCAAAACGGGTCTGATAAGCGTTTTAGGAATTCGCCAGCACCATACTCGTCAACAATTATTGTTACTATTTCTCGTGCTAGTTTTCGCATACGGACAACTAGCCACTTCGGCGCCTTACCATAATGGAGTGGAAGCTTAGCCACGCCAGTCCTTTGCATTTCGCTTCTAAACCAATAAGATGCTATGATTTTAGCCATATTTTTACCTTGCCAAAAGTCAATTTTGTAATAGGCAGAAAACTGCAAAATTGATAGCCCCTCTCTCTAGAAATTTTGTGGACAAGTCATATTTGTGCTGTTTTCCAAGCACAAATACGCTACCCTCTCTCTAGGTTTTGGCAATCTTTGGAAAACGGCGCTGTTTACAAAGCTTATCTTCCCTAGTTTCTCCCCTCTCTAGAATTTTCGCCTTTGCCAAGGTCAAATTTAAAGGCTGGAAAACTGTTAAATTGGATACTCTCTCTATAGAAATTTTGAGCAAGATAGAGGAGTTTGTGAAATTCATTTTGCTGCTCGGAAAGGTTTGGTATAAAATTGCGCTTTTGACAGTATGCTATACGCTTTTCTTCTTTTTCATCACTGTTCAAGTAGTTTTATGCGAAAATCAGCCCTTGGTAACAGTTTATTTCTTCGATGTGGGGCAAGGAGATGCCATATTCATTGATACAGAGGGGCAAGACATGCTTATTGATGGTGGACCGCGAAGTGCTGGCTCGACGCTGATGGGTTACTTAAACAGTTTAGGTGTTTCAGAAATAGCTTATGTGGTTGCTACGCATCCCCATGAAGACCACATAGGCGGGCTAATATCAGTTTTAGAGTCAAGCATATCTGTTGGCGTAGTCCTATACAATAACCAAAGCGCCACTTCACAAGTGTACAAAGATTTTATGAGCCTTGCCCAAAGCAAAATAACCATCGTCCAGAGGGGACAACAATACATTTTAAGCGAAAATGTGAATTTCACAATTCTGAATCCAGTGCAGCCCCTTGAATTCACAGTGGTGAACAGCAACAGCATAGTCCTACAGCTTCAGGCGGGGAACGTTGCTTTTCTTTTCACCGGAGATGCCACTTTCGAGGCTGAGGAAAGCATGATGGATGCTGGCTTAAACCTTTCAAGCCAAGTTTTGAAGGTTGCCCACCACGGAAGCAGATACGCAACCTCAGAAACCTTCTTAGAAGCTGTTAATCCATCCTACGCCGTAATCAGTGCTGGAATAGGCAACCCTTATGGGCATCCGCACAACGAGACTATTCAGAGGCTTCTAAGTAAGGGCGTAACAGTCTACGGAACATATGTTTCCGAAACAATAGTCATGGGCACTGACGGACAAACAGTTTACGTTTATGGAAACCCAACGCCAATTCCAGAGTTCCCACAAAACATGACTCTATGCTTCATACTTACCCTAACAATTTTAATTATTTTCGCGGACAAAGTACGACCAAATAACCGCTGGACTAAAGCTAGGGTGTAGCTTTTTCCCCATACTGATAAAGCCCAAACATGTTTCCGTCGGGATCCGCTATAACCGCCATGAAGTTTTCGCCCTCCCTCATTTTTGGAGTGACAACTCTTCCTCCAAGCTTAACGACCTTTTCAAGGGTCTCGTCAATATTGTCAATAAGAATATAGACGATAACACCTGTGGGCTTGTCTTTCGGCATCCTCCACATTCCGCCCCCGGGCTTCTCGCCAGTGTCTATAAGCCAGTAAGCCCAGTCCTTATTTTCGCCGCCGCTGATTTTCCAGTCGAAAAGGTTTCCGTAAAAATTCTTAGCCTTCTCCAAATCCCTAACTCGAATTTCAACCCAATTAAACCTATTTGTCATAACTCTCCTCTTTTAATAGGTAATCCTGCATAAACTTATAAAATTTCTAAATTTAGAAAAAATGAGGTAAAATGGCGGGGAAAGAGCTCTCATATTTCGAGACTCCAACGCAAAAGATAGTGTTGGAGGACATAAGTCGCTTTAATCGAGTTTTAGATGTGGGTGCTGGTGGAGAAGGGTTAGCTGCTAGGATAGGGAAAGATAAAGTGTATGGTATTGATATTCGGGTGGATGAAATAAGAGAGGTCAAGGGTAAAAATGTGGAGTGCAACTGGGTTGTTTGTGATGCCCGTAAACTTTGCTTCAAGGATGAAGCCTTCGACCTCGTAACAGTATGGTTCACTTTAATGTATATCGCAAAAATGGAAGACAAAATTAAGGTCTTGTCAGAATGTAGAAGGGTGTTACGCAAAGACGGCTTTCTAGACATAAAAGATGCCCAGATTAATGTGCGGAAAGACATCTTTCTATTTAATGCAAAGTTCGAGTTGCCCAATGGCGAAGTCGTCAATGCTGGTTATGGAGTATCTGGTGCTCAAAAACAAACGCTCGATTTGCTCAAGACCAAACTGAGGGAAATCGGTTTTAAAATATTAGAGGAACTCGATAAGAAGCACTGGTTCATTATTAAATGTAGAAGGGAAACCTAAATTTTGGAAAGGTAAGTTACCGCTTTATTAGGCGTCCTTCCCGGTCTATTTCGCCCCTTCGAATTCTTGTTGTGGATATTGGTGCATGATTCTCTGATGGAACCATATCTATAACGATTATGTTTAGGGGTTCGAGTCCGCGTTTGACTCTCTCCTCATTTATTTTCTTGGCTGTGGGTTCTGTTTCTCTGCTGACTATTAGGGCTTCTAGGCATCCCCTTTGTAGCGTGACGCCATAAGCGTCATTTAGTGGGATTATTTTTGCCCTTTCCATTAAACCGTGCTCTTGCAGAAAAGCCTTTAGCTCCGCTAGGCGTTCTTCGTATGAAGCCACTATGTGAGGCTTACTCATTTTGGCCACAAACTCGTCTGTGCATAAGCCTACCAAGACTTGTTCGCCAACCTCAAAAGCCTTCAGGAGCAGAGCCTTATGTCCCTTGTGGAGTTCGTCGAAGGTTCCGCCAACAGCCACAACCTTAAACCTTTTAGCCGCCAATTCCTATCCCAGCAATCTCGCCCCATAAAGTTCCACGTTTGCTACGAGAACCCTTTCTTCTGGGAGAACCCGTTTAAAAGCTTGAGCCACTTTTTCAGCTTTTTCTGATGTTGTTAGGGCGTGGACAGCCTCCCCAACCATGTTTTGAGCCGCTCCGATAGCGCCAGCCTTCTCAGCAACCCGAAACAGCTTGCGAACTCGTTCGGTAGCGAAGCCCGTTTTTTCAGCAAAATCGCGGCAACACGCCAAAAAATTCTCAAGGGATGGTTCAGCCAAAATCTTTTCTAGGGTAAGCCTACCCCACTTGTTGACGGCTAAGCGTTTTTCAGGCGAGGATAAAACCTCTTTAGTCGGTATTGGACCAAAAAAGCCAGCGACAATCACATAGTCCTCAGATATTGGGATGTGGTCAATTATGGCTTTTCCAGGCGCGCCGGGCTCAACTGTAATAACGCAGCCTCCGCCAATTGTTAGCGGTGCAACGGTGCCAAGACCAGTTTTGCATTTTATTTCTGCTATGTGGGCTATTTTGCCAAGCTGGTTAATTGTCAAATTTAACCCTAAAGCCTTAGATAAAGCCAAGGCAGCGGTTAGGGCTCCGCCGGCACTCGTGCCGAAGCCAGCCCCTATGGGGACGTCAACCCAATGTTTAACCTCCACATCATAACAGCCATCAGCCCTTTCAAGAAGCATCCCAACAACAGTCCGCGTGGTTTCGGCTTCCGGAGCCCTCAGCCCATTAATGAAAATTTTCACACTGTTTTGCGTAGCCTCTGAAATGCGCACTTCTGTTGTTACGCCTTTCTTGATTCCGAAGCCTCCGCCTCTGGCGCCGACTTTTTCAAGGTCTGTTATGGGTTTTCCATTTGGCAGCGTGTCGCATATTTCAAAAAAGCTGGAGATGCCGGCTGGGCTAAAGGCTTTGGCTGTTCTCACTTTATCCTACTCTTCTTTCTTGCTTTGGGTCAGTGAAGGGAAGGCGCTTCTGCAAGCCTTAATAATTGGTGGCCCAATTAAAAGAACAAAGGGAATTTCTGTTGCAAATGTCCACACGAATATTAGTGGTATAAGTGATGAGGGAAGAGGTTCCATAAAATATTTTTTTGGTCCCCAGAAGATTTGGCTGTAAGCCCAAACCACTGGAGCTATTATTGCGGCTGCAACTCCCAGCCCTATAATGGAGCCAACAGTGTAGCTTCTCCATTCTGGCCAAAACTTTGTAACAGCCAACATTATGGCTATGCTTGCAATAACTGCTGCAGAAAACACGGCGATGCTGATGTGGGAAGGCCACTTCGTGAGGCCTTCAGATTCCACGGGCATCAATATTGGCAGCAACAGTCCTGCAATCACTGTTACGCTTCCAACAAACATGCTTGTACCTATTCTTTTCCAGTTTAGGCTTGTGCGGGCAAAATAGCCTATCAAAAAGCCCCCAGCGAAGTTGCCGGTCACGCCGGCAGACAAGCTTAGCAATGGGTCACCGTGGAAAAGCATGTCGCGGATGAATATGCCTATGGCTGCGCCTGTTCCGCCAACCCATGGCCCGAAAAGAACAGAGAAAACTGCTGGTATGACGGCTGCAGGCCAGAAGGCTACCCCTCCAAAGGTTATGCCCAAATCTGTTAGGCGCCCAATTAAGGCGTATAAGGCTGCGCAAATAGCAGCCATTGCAACATGCAGCGTTTTCATTTCGTCCATGCTCCTTTAAGGGTTCTTGAGCGATGTTGAGGCCTCTTTCTAAATAAGAATTTCCTATGAATTCTTTAAACATGTTTAAACTTGTTTTTTGGGATGTTTTGTTGAACTGTTGTACTGTTATGTGTAGCTCTGTTCTACGCACAAACCATCATATTTAAACAAGGCTGAATTTTTGCCACGGAGCGAAAAGGAAAATGAAGTTGTTAAAGAATAAAAGGGCATTGAGCACAGTAGTGACAACACTGATAATCCTGGTGGTTTCAGTGCTGCTGGCAACTGTAGTAACGTTCTATGCGATAAACGTGACAACCACACGTGTTCAAGAAGAAAGCCTGCTAATAACAAAACTGCACATATGGCATAATGGCACAAACTTTTGCGAGGCCGCATTCCTAATCATCAATACTGGTGGGCGAGACGTCGTCATCGACAAGATTACGGTTAGGGGTCAGGAATGCCCATGGACAAGCGTCTATTATGCTAAAACAACTGACACGATAAGCGAAGATTTAACATATGTTGCCCCAAATGCCAACGGCACACTCCTTGGCAAGTCTTGGGGTTCATACTCGTTGACGCGAGCTAACAGTGATGTGCTCCTGAAGTCAGGTTATACCATGATAGTCTTCATAACCAACCCAGACCACATAGCACTCAACGACATCGGTGTATCAATTGGTGTTACAGTGTTCACATCAAACGCTGAATACTACAAAGAAACCAACGTTCAAGCGTATATTGGATAGGCTTGGAGGGGTATTAAATGAAAATTTTTAAGAGTAGGAAGGCGCTCAGCACTGTTGTTACGACATTGATTATTCTGGTGGTTTCAGTGCTGTTAGCGACTGTTGTCACCTTCTACGCCATAAATGTAACAACAACAAGGGTGCAAGAGGAAAGCCTTCTAGTAACGAAGCTACATATATGGCATACTGGTGGAACATTTTCCGAGGCCGCCTTCATTATAGTGAATACGGGAGGCCGCGACGTCGTTCTTGACAAAATCACAGTTAGAGGTCAGGAATGCCCATGGAGCAATGTTTACTACAACATAACTACACAGACAATCAGCAGCGATTTGCCATTTGCACCGTCGGCAAACCTAACTAATGGCGGAGACGTATGGATAGGTGGTGTCAGCTTCGATTTAAAAGCCGCTAGCACCGACTTAACCCTGCCCTCTGGACGAACAATGATAGTTTACATTAGGAACCCAGACCACATATCTGTAAACGACATTGGTGTCACCATAGGCGTTACGGTGTTCACATCAAACGCTGAATACTACAAAGAAACCAACGTAGAGGCATCAAGTTAGACGCCAACTCCCCCCTTTTCTTTACCTCATCCTCAATTTATTTTGAATAAAATTTCTAAAGTCTAATTTCCGATACTTATGTGTAGTTTTGTTCTACACACATTATCTTATCTTAATACTGCCTTCAAAGGTTTTCTTGGCTGCTGGTTTGCAAGAGAGGAGACTGTTAAAGGTTGCGTGTGAAAGGCTTTGGAAGGCTTGCGTGTTCGAGGAAGGCTTTGGCTATTCCAGTCACTTATCTCATACTTTTTGCCTCGCTTATCGCCATAATATCCGCCACCTATGGCTTTGCAGTAACCCGCATAAGCGCAAAAAGCGCCCAGTTAAGGGTTTCAATGGCTAAGCAGAACATGCAGGCTTTGGATGATACTGTACGTTCTGTGGCTTGGTCCGCTGGAAGTTCCAAAACCATTTACATGGAGGACTGCGGAGGCGCTTTCCAAACGCAGCCGACAGCTAAAAGCCTTGTCATTAATCTAACGGATCGACAGTCGTTTTCCCGCCTCGTGTTTAATGGTTCTGTTGGTAAAGCCCTTTGCATTCTTGAGGGTTTGGCTGAAAGCCAAGAAGGCACATATGTTAGGGGCGACAGCCGAACAATAATAAATCAGAGCGCCTTCACGGTTACGCAGCTCTACTTTGAGAGAGGCGAAACTGCACAACAACTTGTCTTGTGCTACAGACCAATGGCAACCGCCTTAGCGACTGGCACAAGCAATGGAAAACCGTTCAACATCATACGTGTCTACATAATAAGCCTAGCCTCTTCTCAAGTGCTTACGCTTTATGGAAGCTTCCACCTAAAGGTTTCAGCGTTGAACGTCACTTCAACAGTTGAGCTTCTAGTGTTCAACAGTTCAGTCTCCTCCCTTGCCCTTGAAGCCTTTTCGGAAGGCAATAAAACAACTGTTTGGCTTCCATTGGAAAGCACCAGTGAAGGCGCTGTTGTAAGCCTAGAAGTTGTTGTCTGCCATATACAAGTTAGGAGGGTTAACGCCTAAATGCCAGCCATAACGCCTAGCTACCTATACACCTTCTTCGCCATAATCGCCGTGAGCAGCATCCTCCTAGTCTCTTTTATGGATTATGCTGGTGCCATACGCCTCTCATCAGAAATGGGCAAACTTAAGGATCTAGTGGATTTAGTGGCGGCTAAAGCCACAGAACTCATAAGCCTTGCAAAGGCGGCAAACACAACAGCCGAAGCCTTTATTCAGGCGCCAGCAGCCATAGGCGATAAACAGTACTGGCTAATGCTTAGAAACGATTCTTCGAAAGTTTGGGTTGAAGGTGGATTAGGAGACACGCCAAAAGAAGAGGCTGGAATACGTGTTTACCTTCCAGGCGTGGCTTTGGCTTATGGCTATTATGTTAGCGGTTATGGGGCAATCTTCCTGAAATGCTTCACAAATCAAGAAGCGGGAATCCCAGAAGTTCAGCTTTCAAGCTCAAGCCAAAATGGAGAGTGAAAAAGGTTTGAAGTTTACATTAAAACTTAAGAAAGGCGGCGCAGAAGCGCAGGCGGAATTTAAGGATTTAATGAGGGAAGAAGCCGAACTAGCTGGGTTCATGGAAGTTCAGAGGTGGAGCGTTCCGGAAGGCTATGTGGAAGTAGAATATTACCCGTTAAAGCCTCCCTTCTCCTATGCAGCCATAATCCAAAATGAGGAAACACTGGAATACCTATACGTTCTGGATGAGCTGCCCCTGACAAAGGAGGAGAGGGAGGGCTACCACAGACTTAGAAACATTTTGGAATTTGAGCTTCAAGCCCCAGAAGGCGAGGAAACCCTAGCGGAGTCTTTTAGGAGGCAAATGCCGGAAATCCTCGCAAAACACCGCAAAGTCCTTGAGGGAATATCACCTATAGGTGTGAGGAAAATCCTCTACTACCTTGAAAGAGACATTGTCGGATATGGTAAGATAGACCCGTTAATGTATGATGATTATGTTGAGGACATCGGGTGCAGCGGCGTAAATAAGCCCATATACCTTTGGCACCGTAAATATGAGAACATTAAGACAAACATTGTTTTTAGAGACGAGCAGGAGCTTGAAGACTTTGTCATGCGGATGGTTCACAAGTCTGGAAAACACGTCAGCATAGCCTTCCCAATAGTGGACGTGACTCTGCCGGAAAAACACCGCCTAGCCGTTTCTTTTGGCAAGGAAACAACGCCATACGGGACAGCCTTCACCATCCGCAAGTTCCGAAGAGACCCCTTCACAATAATAGACTTGATTGAGAACGAGACGATAAACGAGGGAATAGCCGCCTACCTATGGCTTTTAATGGAAAACAAAATGTCAGTGATGATTATTGGAGCCACGGGTGCCGGAAAAACAACAGCCCTAAACGCCATTGCATGCCTCATAAAACCCAGCTACAAAATAATCTCTGTTGAAGAAGTTGCAGAAATAAACTTGCCCCACGAGAACTGGACATCGACGATTGCGAGGTCCGGCTTCGGAGCGGAAAGCGAGGGCGAAATAACCCTTTACGACTTGATTAAGTCAGCGGTGCGCCACCGCCCAGACCTAATAATTGTAGGCGAGGTCCGAGGAGAAGAAGCCTACGTTCTTTTCCAAGCATTAGCTACGGGACATGGCGGCTTATGCACGCTCCACGCTGAGGATGTTGACACCGCCATAAAAAGGCTTACACAACCGCCCATGAATATTCCAACATCAATAATTCCGCTTATGAACTGTGTAATCACCGTTAAACATGTCAGAACCCCGGTTTTCCTAGAGTCTGGAAGGAGGCTTTCAAGCAGAAAGTTCATAAGCGTGACGGAGATAAAGGACTATAATAGTTATCAGGAAGTTTTTAACTGGAACCCGTCCACAGACACTTTTAGGGAGAATTTGGCTGAAAGCTACCTGCTCAAGAAGATGGCTGCAAGCCTAGACGTTCCAGTTGAAAGGCTTATTGACGAGCTGGAATATCGCAAGCGGGTTTTAGCCCACATGGTTGAGCACGGCATCCGTGACTATAGAAGTGTAAACAAGGTTCTAAGCAAGTACTACAACAACCCAGAGCTTTTCCAAAGAGAATTTCTAGGGAAAGGCGGGTGGTGAAAAGTTGCAAATACAAGTTGCAAAGCCTAAAATTTTTGGGCGAATGCTAAGCCGCTTAACCGAAGAGGACACAAGCGAAATAAATCGTGAGCTTCCCTTCGCTGCCTTGCTTTTTACAATATTGGCTGCCAGCGAGGTAACCCTATACGAGAGCTGGAAAAAACTCTGCACCATAGAGCAACTGCCCCAGTTCAGAAAAGAGGCGAGAGAAGTTGTCAGACAAGTGGAGGTTCTGGGATATGACCCGTTAACGGTTATGCAGAGACGGGCTGAAAAAACAAAATCTAAAAATTACCGTGAATTCCTGTTGGGTTATGTTTCAGCTGTAAGAAGCGGTGGGAACATTGTAAACTTTTTGAAGAGCAAGCTTCGCTCAATTTTTGATGTTCAAAGCGCCGCCGCCATCCGCTCAATAGAGAGGCTTGGCACTCTTGTAGAAGCCTACGCTGTCATGCTAATCGTAACCTTATGCTCCTATATACTCTTCATAGTTTTCTCAACAACCTCAATATTTGAACCAACGAGGATCGCTGGAACACCAAGCATATCCACAGACGTTGTTTGCCTCCTAATATTCCTCCTAACCCCGCTGATTTCACTGGTCTTCATGATAATAGCCCATGTAGAAAGGAAAAGCAACCTTGTCGGAATTAAAACGCCATATAAAGTTGCATTAGTCGCCATAATTGCCGCCAGCAGCTTCATAGCATCTGTCCTCCTGTTTCCTCAACTTCAATTTCTTAGAAACCCACAAGTTTTGCCCCTTATATTAACGGTTTGTCTGTTGACGGTTTCAATTCCTCCGGCGATTATCTACATGGAAATTGCCAGAATAAACAATGCCGCTGAAAACGCCATGCCAAGCTTCCTAAGAGATGTCACAGAAGCTAGAAAAACAGGGCTTTCACCTGAAAAAAGCATAGTTCATGCCACAAAGCGTCCCGGCTATGGAAAGTTCTCTGAAGTTTTAGGGCTTATAAGAAGCCAGATAGAATGGGGTGTACCCCTGAGGAAGATATTTGCAAGCATAAAGAGGAAGCTTCAAACATGGCCTGTTTTGGTGAACTTCCTCATACTTGTTGAAACCATAAAGATGGGTGGTGGCTCAAGTGTGGCTCTAGAAATTTTGACGGAGTACAGCGAAAAGCAGAAGGATGTGGAGACCAACAAGAAGTCTCTGCTGAGGCCTTATGTTATTTTGGCTTTCATATGGAGCGTTCTGATAGCCTTGACAACAACAATGGTTGCTTTAACGGTTTATACCTTGACAAGGCTTTCGCTTCCGGGTGCCACTCCCGTTTCCTTTATTGTTATGCAGGAGCAGATGAACCTCTTTTCTCTGGGCATACTGTTGCAGTGTTGGCTTTCAGGCTTTTTTGTGGGTAAGGTTAGCGAAGGCACTTTTGCTGCCGGTTTTAAGTATTCAGCCATGCTTGTCTTGACGGCGCATATTTCGCTTGCGCTTTCGCAGAGCTTGTTGGGCGGGATGTTTGGGCTTGTTTAATAAAGCTCTAAAAGGTGAGAAGTGTTGCCGGCAATATCCATCGACACTTTTTTCGCGTGTTCCCTAATGGTTCTGCTTGTGCTTTCAGCCATGGCTGCCACCGCCAGCCTTCTCTACCAGCCAATAATCAACTCATTTGGCGATGTAGCCTCCGTAAGGTATGGGGAGATCGCCAAATACATATTGCTGAACACTGGAAAGCCAGCCGACTGGGGGAAGAACAGCCAAACGGTTCCAGAGGAGTTTGGCTTAGCGGATGTTGAGGCGGCAAATCCCTACACGCTTGACTTGGATAAGGTTTCTAGGCTGAACAGCGAGAACCTTCACACTTTAAGTTATGCCCAAATATACACAAGCCTAAAAATTCCGGACGCAGCCTTCAGAATTGAGATAAAACCGCTTTTTGAAACGGTTGTAAATCTCACAGCGATTTATGAAGGCGAAGGCGAAACAACCTATGAGTTTGAAGTTGAAACCGTGAAAAGCGGTGTTAATGTCCCAGCAAGGTTGAGGCTTTATGCTGTTGCAGAAAATTTTCTGCAAAGTTTTGGCGTTTACAGTTCTGATGGTGAAACCTACTTAAACGTGACTATTCCAAAAAGTGTCGATGGACCGGCACTGCTTGTTGTTTTGGCAAAATCTCAATACAACGAAAAAATTGTTTCTTTTACTGTCTATGCCTTCGCCCACAACTCCCAAAACCCAGCGTCGAAAGGCAGTTTTTTGAGGATTTCCCCGTTAAATCACACGCTAACTGTTGTGCCCGGTAATACAGACATATCCTTATCTGAAGTTTATGCCTTAACCTTCAACTACTCTCAAACTTTAGAGCAAGCGGTAAGTCAAAATCAGTGTGCCATATTCACCATTCCAAGGTTTCTGGACACAAGCCCAATAGTGCTTGTTGCCACCGGATGGATTTCCACACAATTCTTTATTGAGTGGGCTGTTTATCCGCAAATGCCAGTGGCGGTTGGCATAAGCCTAACAGACTCCATAAGCTTGGCTGATGTTTACGCCTACACCTACCTGGTCACCGTAAAATCCGCGTTATATAGGTGCACAATTTGGCTTGGGGGACCAAGGCGATGAAAAACCAGAAGAAGGGGCAAATTAGAATAATTGAGGCTTTCCTAGCCGTTTTAATAGTCTTCTCCTCATTGGCTATTTCAGCGAGCCTAACAACAGAACATAAAACCTCGGAACCCAGCGGCTTGACATCGATTGGAATGCAAACCCTAATGAAACTTGATTCTGATGGAAGCTTAGGCG
This sequence comes from Bathyarchaeia archaeon, assembly GCA_038882975.1. Lineage (GTDB taxonomy): Archaea > Thermoproteota > Bathyarchaeia > Bathyarchaeales > Bathycorpusculaceae > JAGTQI01. The sequence continues at coordinate 6,867 of JAVZNE010000009.1, read as the reverse complement.
CCTACATAGACTCTGGAAACTGGTCTGGGCTTCGTGAAGCTTTAAGTCTCCTCCTTCCAGAGGGCATAGCCTTCAACCTAACAGTCTACGACGAGGGGGTGCGGCAAATAAACCCAGAAGCCATAACAAACGGGGACATCAAAAGCCAAGAAGTAGCCTCAATAAAATATGTTTGCGTGAGCAAAAACCCCAACTTCAAATGTTATGTGGTTTACCTGCAATTGGCTGTGGTTAAATGAAGGGGCTTGAAAGGCTTGTGAAAGGCAAAAGTTCCGGTCAGCTCTTGATAGTGGCGGCTCTAGCCATAGCCATATTAATATCCACAACAACAGCCTATGTTTACGAGGTCAGTAGAGAAAAACCATTCGCCCCGCAAGGCTTTTCGGTGACTGATTTCGTTTTAGCCATAAAGCAAGGCTCAAGAAACGCCGTGATAAGCGCACTAGCCAACGCCTCAAATGGCGGAGAAAAAACCCTTTTGGCTTCAAACCTTAATAGTCTATCCCAAGCTTACAGAAACCTAAACGCCTATGGACTCTGCCACCTATCCTACACGGTTTTGAATGATTCGCGCTATGTGGATGGCTTTTGGCTTTCATGGGAAGATACAAACGGGTTGGGCATATCGAGTGCCTACGCAAACTTTACATTGAAATTTTACGGCTTGGCGGAGAATACAATGCTGAGCTACGCCATAAACATAACAACAACTATGAGGATGAAAGGCAGCTATACACTAAATGGTTCTGGAAAAATTGTCACCTTAACATGTCAAGTCTTTAATGAGGAAAAACCGGCACTAGCCCAAAACATAACGGTTTATTATAAGCTGGACGGAAGCTGGTTGCCAGCCAACTCATCGAATAACCTCGTCATAACAGATTATGGTAACGGAACATACGGCATAACCTTCGCAGTCTCGGACTCCGATGTTGTGCAAGTTTCAGTGCATGTCTATGATTTGCGAGGCATATTTGTTAAGGCAAACGTGACGTGTGACCAAGCCTAAAGCTTTTTGGCTAAGTTTTCGTGTTCCTTAAATATGAATTACGCAGCTTCTAAATTGAAAAATGGAAGAAGGCTTGCGTTGAAATGAGCGAGGTAAAGGCTTGGCGTCACATTTTTACGCTTTTGAAATTGGCGGAGCTGGGAGCCCACCGGAGAACAGCAAAAATTTCAACAGAATACTTGGCCCGGAAGCTAGGCGTTTCCCAGCAGTCGGCATCCCGCCACCTGATAGAACTTGAACATAAAGGCTGGATTAAAAGGACAATGACGCCGGAAGGCTGCCTAATAAAAATGACAGAGGCTGGCTTAACAGAGCTTAAGAGGCTCTACTCAAGCCTCCGCTATCTAATAGAGGCTACATATCCACCGTCCATAACCCTTGAAGGCGTAGTCTTCACAGGACTGGGGGAAGGCGCATACTACGTCACAAGAGACCCATATCGGAGACAGTTTATTGAAAAGCTCGGCTTCGACCCATATCCGGGAACGCTCAACTTGAAACTTGTAACGGATTATGACGTTAAAACCCGCTCGGAGCTTGAGGCTTACCCGGCAATAGAAATTGAGGGCTTCAAAAACGAGAACCGCACCTTCGGACCGGTGAAGTGCTATCCGGCAATAATAGAGAACAAGGTGAAAGGCGCCCTTGTTTCAGCCATGAGAAGCCACTATGACTCATCAGTTATTGAGCTGATAGCGCCCATATGCCTAAGAAAGCACTTAACCCTAAAAGACGGGCACAAAGTTAAAGTGGAAGTTTTAACTCTTCCCTAATCCTGCATGCATTATTCACTTCGTCTTCTATAATATTCAATGATTTTCTGCTTGATCTTTGAAGAGCTGTCCAGTTCATCTTCGCCAAACTTACCAATCTTAACAACCTTAATTTTAAGCCCCTTTTCCCGCACATAGTCTTTGACGGCTTTCTCCATACCATCTTGGTCGTGACCGACGGCAATGACGTCTGGCTTAATCTTTTCAATAACCTTGCCTATGTTAAAGTCCTCATAACCCAAAATGGCTTCATCCACAACCTTCAAAGACTCCACAAGTGCGCGCCGCTGGTTTTCCGGTATGACGGGCTTTGAGCCTTTACGCTTTTCAACAGTGCTGTCCCTAGCCACAATAACAATCAGCTCAGCGCTTTTCCCACCAGCCTTCTTGGCTTCCTCGAGAAAACGCACATGCCCAAGATGTAGTAGGTCAAAAACTCCAGAAGCCAAAACTACCTTTCGCTTTCTTCCATGCTCTTTCCCTTTTTTCCCTTCGGCCACTCGAACCTCACCATTCCCAACATTTTTAGGGCGTCCAGCAGCCCCTCACAGTAAGCCACAGAAGCGAGGCTGACTTCAAGCTTCCCGGCATCCCTATAGTATTTTGCGTCTTGTAAATAGGCTTTTGCCAGTTCCAAAACCCGCCTAACCTCATCTACGGAAAAACCGACAACACCATCCACAAGAGTTATCTCGTTAAAAACCCGGTCGGCTGAGGCAATATATTTCGCAACAAGCTTGTCCAAGCTCATTCCACCAGCTCCAAAATGCTTGAGGGAGCGCCAGCAAGCACCATTAATGCTTCAGCTTCCATGAAATGAAGCTTTCCCGGGAATATGAGGCTGTAGGGCGGACCGCCAAAATCATAGTTTAAAAGCTCGCCAACAAAGCCTGCCTTAACCGTTGGGTTTTGGCTTCCAGCCCTTGCTATTCCAACAGCAAGCGTTCCGTCAGTCACGACGCACATTTTTCGCTTCTCCTCAATCTTCAAAAGGGTTTCGAGGGCTTCCTTAACACTCAAATAACGGTTCTTCTCCGCATCTATGTCTAATAGGCAAAGGGTATGAAGCCCCAGCCCCTTGTTTTGGGCGATCACCATGTAGGGGGTTTCTGAAAAGTTTTCTGGAAACGGGATAGTCACGCTCTTGCCAAACTTGTAATTGTGCAAGCCAGACAAGCCCACAGCAGCAGAAATTATTGATGCTCCATGGACAACACGGGTTTTTATTCCGCGCTTTTCAGCGGTAATTTTTAAGGCTATATGGGTGGTGGCAATTAACGGGTCGCCCGGAACCAGCAAAACAGCCTTACCTTTTGCGGCCGCCTCCAAAATCGCTTCCCCATTTTCATCTTCAAGTTGTCTTCTTGAAACAACATGAATTCTCTTCCTCAAGATTGCGGAAAATTTTTCGATGGAAAAGTTCGGCATTATGCTGGTGTAGAGTTCTAAGAAAATTTCTTCAGCGGTTTTGGCTTCCTCCAAACCTTTTAGGCTTATCCCCTTTTCGTCATTTAGCCCCAAACCTATAAACACAAGTTCCCCCAATGCTTTCCCCCATTTACCACACTTTCAACAACTTAAAATTGTTGCGTTGAAAATTTCGACGGAAAAGTTATATAATCTTTCCATGACAAAACGCTACCTAAAATGGTGCGAAAATGAGCTGGAATTTTCCACGTTACCGCTGGGCTATGGCAACCCTTACATGGCTGATGATGTTCTCCCTGGGCTTAAGCTGGTTTTGCTTCGCCCCACTAGAGCTAATTTTAATGGATGAATTGTCAATGGATTTTGGTCAAGTAGGCCTAATCATAAGCTTTGTCCCCCTATCTCTAGTGCTCTTATGCATTCCCGGGGGACTCCTTGCCGACCGCTTCGGCATCAGAAAAACGGTGTTTCTAGGCGGATTGCTCCTTGGCCTCTTCGGCCTTTTAAGGGGTTGCGCCACAAATTTCGCAACCTTGGCTTTAACGACATTCCTCTGCGGCGTCGGTTATTCAATAGCCTATCCAAACCTGCCGAAGATAACGGGCTTATGGTTCCCGTCCAACGAATACGCCATCGCCAGTGGCGCCATGTTCACCGGCATGGAAGTAGGCATGGCATTACCCTTCATAATAATTCCTTCGATGCTGCTTCCATGGACAAGTTCTTGGCGTGCCGTCTTCATAATCATGGGCCTTTTAAGCCTCACTTTCAGCTTTGCATGGATTCTTTTTGCCAGAGATAAGCCCAAGGGAACTGTTAAAAGTGGGGATGGCGCATCATTCAGGGAATCCCTATCCGTTGTCCTTCGAAAAAGGCATATGTGGATTCTAATGCTAACCACATTCTTCCTTCTAGCACCACAAGTGGGCTTGCTGGGCTTCCTCCAATCCATGCTTACGCTGAAGGGGTTAGAACCAACAACAGCCGGGGTAATAACATCGCTTATTCCATGGTTTATGATTCCTGGAAGCTTCATAATCCCAATAATTTCAGACAAAATCGGCTTAAAGAAACCCTTCATTTGGGCATTATCCCTCATCGCGGGAATAACACTCTACATCATTGGAACAACCACAGACACCACCCTATGGGCCTCAGTCATCATCTACGGCTTTCTAATAGGCGGTATGGCGCCAATAATTCTGGCAATGCCCGTAGAAATTGTAGGTCCCCAGCATTCGGCAACCGCTGGAGGATTCATGCTAACAGGCGGATACCTAGGCGCAATGATCGCCCCATGGCTGGCAGGCCACCTAAAAGCAGCCACAAACTCTTTCCATCCAGCACTAATCTTATGCGTGGCACTAACAGAAGTTGACGTTATCCTCGGCCTAATGCTAAAAGAAGAAAAAGCAAACAAAACAAATCCATATGAAAGCTTATTAACAGCATCTAAAATGCATAATCTAGAAATCAGCAGAAAGGGCCCGTAGCTCAGTAAGGTAGAGCGGCGGACCAAACCGCTGCACGGGATGGGTTGAGGCTCTTAACCCGTAGGTCCCGGGTTCAATTCCCGGCGGGCCCGCCACTATCCTATCAAGAATCCATGTTTTTAGAAATCGTAACTTTTCATCTAAAACCTAGAGATAAGGGGGGTAGGGAAAAAACCGCTGAAGACCCATTTTCCACAAAGGCCAAAGCACCTATTTCCTGGCTACATAATAAGGACAAAACCTAGATAGGGTATCCAATTTAAGAGCCTAGCACTAAATTTGACTGCGCGCTGGCGGAACGAATGTCAATGTTAAAACCGCACACAAGAGTACTTCAAGTCGCTCCAAAAACTAAAGATGCTAATTGTTTTGTAAAGCACAATGGCGCGTATCTTGAGATTGTCAAAATAAACAAATTTTCAATTTTTCTATTAGCGATTATTAAAAGGAAATTTTATGATATTCTTTTGCGTGGCAATTTGGAAGATTTTGCCAATATGCCCGTATCTCCGCCGTGCCTCAATGGAAATCACGCTAGTGTAAGTTGGACATGCTTAAGAGTTAAATACCTTTTTCACTGATTATTTTTGAGCGTATGTATCATCCTAGGCTTTCCGGAACTTATTACGAGATGGGCTTTAAGCATGGTAGGTTCATGAGGCGAATTTGTTATAAACCTCCAAAGCTTCCAGGGGAGAGGCAAAAGTTTGCAAAGGAATGCGAGATAGAGGTTAAACGGGTTTTTCCTGAGATTTTAGAAGAATTTCAAGGCTTTGCTGACGGTTGCGGCGTTTCTTATAAGGAATTAACGGCTTTTATCTTTACTATAGGTGCGGAGAAGCATAGTTCCTGCAGTATTTTCGCCGCTTCTACGCCCAGCCCCATTCTCGGTAGGAATTATGATTTTTACTATGAGTATAAGAAGTATGCTGAAACATGCTTGGCGATGCCTCGAAACGCGTATTGGAGTGTTGGAAATTCAACAGTTTTTATTGGCAGGGAAGATGGTTTAAACGAGTGTGGATTGGCTGTGGCCATGTCTACCGTTCGGATAAAGGAGTTTAAACCTGGAATAAACTGGTTCATAGCCGTACGAGCTATTCTGGATAAGTGCTCAACCGTAACAGAAGCAACAAAATTCCTTCTAAATACGAAATTTTCCACAGGTAACAATTACCTATTAGTTGATATAAGCGGAGACATGGTCGTCGTCGAAGCCTCTCCTCAAAAGGTAAGAGTTAGAAAATCTGAACAGAGCTTCTTGGTGGCAACCAACCATTTTATGCATCCAGACATGAGAGATATGGAAAATATCGGAGAAAGACCTCCAACATCAATGAGGAGATACAATCGCATAATGGAAATCATAGGCCATAATGACGGAAGAGTCACCACCAAATCAGCCAAAACAATTCTGGCGGACCATAAAGGAAACGTGTGCTTCCATGCAAAGGAAATAAAACTTGGAACATTATGGTCGATGATAGCATGCCCATCAGACCAGAAAGTCCTAATAGCCCATGGACACCCTTGCAAGGCCCATTATAAGGAAGATAAAAGACTTAATCAAATGTTAATTAAAGCTAAGAAAAATTCTATACAGCGTAAAATTTAAAACCAAAAGCTGTTACTCGAGGCAAATACCAAAATCCTTCTGGTGTGTCCAGTCAACTCAAAACCGACGAATATATTTGCAAGGCAGCAAAAACCATAGAAGAAGCAACCCAACTTATAGAAGCCGGCTTTGAGTACGTAACAGAAATAAACAACATCAAACTTTTTAGAAAACGAAAATAGCAGGGTATCCGTCCACGAAAATGGGGTAGTCGTCTAGCTTGGTCAAGGATACCAGCCTGGGGCGCTGGCGATCCTGGGTTCAAATCCCAGCTACCCCACCACTACCGACGCCTGGGACACTGGTGAGGCTTCTGTTTGTGTTTTGGATGCTGTTCAGGATTTGAACCCAGGATCGCGGGGGGAAGGTTGGAGGCCGCCTTGGCGTTATTATAGGCTTTTGGATAGGTTGTCGTCGAGGGTTAGGGAGCGGATTTTGGCGGTTTTGTTGGCGCATAGGCATAGGCTTGCTCCTAAGACTTTGCGGAACTATAATGATGCGCTTTGTCATTTGGCTTTGAAGGGCGATTTGGATGATGTGGCTTTGATG
>JAVZNE010000008.1:0-60120 GCA_038882975.1 Bathyarchaeia archaeon | reverse complement strand
TGTCTCCGTCGCTTGCCGCGTTTATAGCCTCTTGTATTGAGTGGAAGTCTGCTGGTCCATCATCGTCAACGATCCATGTTTTTTGCGATTTAACCTGCCGAATTTTAAGTGTTGAATTCAATATGCCTGTTAAAAATAAAGTAAGCATTATAACTGAAAGCGCTTTTTTCGGCATTTTCATAATTGACCATATAAATGTCATGAAACATTTTTTAAGTTTTTCGAGAAACGCAAAGAAAAACCCAAACACTTTAGAAGAGCTTGATCTGCACTCCTCATACCTTTTTATAGGAAAACGGATTTTAGCAAGGCTTTATTTTCGCTACTCCCTCCCCCTCTAGTCATATTTGCACTTGCCGTCAAGCTGCAAATACACACTACCCTCTCTAGTTTTCCTGTTGCCGCTAGTGCGGGCTAGCCGACGGTCTCTCTTATTTCAACAATGTTTAAGTCTACAAGCTTTGCCCACGCAATACTTCTTAGGGGTATTTGGAGCGTGTTGCCCTTCCCATATGATCTGCACCTGACGAAGACTTCGTTTCGCATTTCATCCCTTTGAATTTCAGCCAGCTGAACGTTCACTATTACTGAGCCATCTTTTAGGTGGAGGTTAACGTTCTTCCCAAGAAAGGATTTGGCAACGTTCAAGTTGAAGCCATTCATGCCCATTTTCACCATTCTAAATCTTTTTCTGCTATTTTGCTCCAGCATCGCCTACAAATGGGAAGTTTATCACCCTTGAAGACTATGTAAACCTCAATGTCGTCGTTTTTGCATTCCTTATTCCAAGGGTTTCTACAACGCTCCATGAGGCTCACCGCTTTTCATGCCCGGCTCGATGTTCTGCCATAAACCCTTTTTAAAGCATGCTGTGAAACGGTTTTTCTGCGTGGGGGAGAGAGATAAGTTAAAGTGAAAGCTTCTAAAGGGTTACAATTTCTGGATGAATCTTTTCCTTCGTTATTTTTAGCAGGGCAATAGTTGGTTTTGTCACGAAAGGCGGGATAGGATTTGTTGGGCTTCCAGGGTTTATGAAAAGAGTGTTTCCCTCCCACTTTATGTTTGGATGATGCGTATGCCCATAAACAAGCACGTTGAAGCCATTTTGTTTGGCTATTTCTCGCATCTTCCCCATGCCGAAAAGGGTTCCTGGATCATGCATAACGCCAATTTTCCAATCAAAAATCTTGACAGAGTTCATTTTGGGCAGTTTACCACGAATTTCAGGGCCATCCATGTTGCCATAAACAGCCAATACAGGGGCAAGCTGCTCCAACCTATCTATAACCGACAAGTCAACCAAATCCCCAGCATGCACAATACAGTCGACCTTTTCAAAAATTTCGAAAACCCTTTTTGGGATTTCTTTGGCGCGCACCGGTATATGCGTGTCTGAAATAAGCCCAACATTTCTTGTTAATGGTGTTTCCCGCAGTTGGCGTAAGGCTTGCTGACTCAGCATTTTCACCTTGTCCTCTACAACATTTAAGCTCGCTTATGTAGATAAATTTTCACGGCTTAGAAACAAACCGGTTCTCCTTAATGTAAAACCTCAATTCTTGTGGAAGATCCCTTTTCACACCTATCCTATGAGAAGTGCAGATTTCAAATTCCTCCGCTGTGGCTTCAAAAATTGCTATTTCGTTTTCAGCCCTCGTAACATCTAAGCCATTCTGTTTCTTCGTTATGCTTAACGCCTTGGTAAGTCTTCCAGGACCGCTTGTCAACGCGTAAATGTCTTCTACTCCCCTATTTTTCATCATAACTTCTATTCCTTGGATGGGTTCCACCGCCCTTATTAGGACGGCGCCAACACCGCCTTTTGGGTGGGCAACGATGTTTAGGAGCCAGTTTCCATGAACCATGTAAATGAAGGCTTTTCCAGCATCCGAAAACATGAGCTCGTTGAAGGCTTTTCTCCCCTCATAGGCTTTTGAGGCTGGGTCTTTCTCGCCGTAATAGGCTTCTGTTTCAACAATTTTCCCGCTTAAAGTTTGATGATTAAGTTTTCTAACAAGCACTTTTCCAAGGAGCTCTCTTGCCACAATGGCTGGGTTTCTTTCGTAAAAGCTTTTGGGGAGGGTTTTCATAACTGAAAGTGATTTGGGTGTTAGGCTTTAAATCCTTTAAACCTTAAGACAATATTGGTGAACGCGAATGATAGACTCCTATGATTTCGGCGTTATGGTTATTAATGGTAAACGCTACACCAGCGACCTCGTAGTCTTTCCAGACAAAGTCATGAGTGGTTGGTGGAGGAAAGAGGGGCATAGAATCTACGTTGAAGATTTAAAGGAAGTCCTTGACCATAAGCCGCTTCCAGAGGTTCTTGTGGTTGGCACGGGTTATTCCGGACTTGTTAAGGTTATGCCAGAAGTTGATGACGCCTTAAAAGAGCGGGGAATAAGGCTTATCGCCCAACCTACTGGCGAAGCCTACAAGACCTTCAACGAGCTTTTGAGGGCTGGGAAGGTTGTGGCTGGCGCCTTCCATCTGACATGCTGATTGCAGTTTACCCGCAAAATCTTAAATGTTTTCAGCCCATATCATGAGGCTAAAGTGGTGGGCATATGGTTGTGAGGCTTCTAACGGAAGTTGAGGAGGAAATCACGGCTCTTCTAAGCGATTTAATCCGTATAAACACTACAAACCCGCCTGGAAACGAGACGCAAGCCGCAAAATACTTGGCTGAAACATTGGAAAGGGAAGGCTTTGAATGTAAGGTTTTGGAATCTGCCCCTGGAAGGGGGAACGTTATAACCCGCCTTAAAGGAACAGGTGAGAAGCCAAGCCTCCTACTGCTTTCCCATCTTGATGTGGTGGCTGCAAACCCGAAAGAGTGGAGCGTTGACCCATTTTCAGGCTTGGTTAGGGACGGCTTTGTCTGGGGTAGGGGCGCCATGGACATGAAATCCATGACAGCCATGGAAGTCATGGTTATGAAGCTTCTGAAACGCAACAACGTCAAACTTAAAGGCGACGTTATATTGGCTGCGACAGCAGACGAGGAGAGGGGCGGGGAAGCAGGCGCTGGTTGGCTTGTCCGCCACCACTTGGAAAAGGTTAGGGCAGACTACGTCATAAACGAGGGTGGTGGACAAGCAATTCCGATGGATGGGAAAAACGTTTTCACTATTCAGACAGCCGAAAAGGGCATTTTATGGTTTAAAGTTAAGGCGAAAGGAAGACCTGGGCACGGCTCAGTGCCAGGGGCTGCTGACAACGCCATTCTCCGCATGAACCGTGTTGTGGAAAAGTTGGGCAATTATCGGGCGCCGATGGTTTTGACGCCCACTGTCAAGCAGTTTTTGGCTGTTATGGCTGAGGAAAACGCTGAGGCGAAGCAAGCGCTCAACCTTCTGCTTCAGAACCCAGATAAAGGCGACGAGATTTTGGACATGCTTGCCCAAAAGGATAAAGCCATGGCTGAAGAGCTCCGTGCAATGTTAAGGATGACAATTGCGCCAACAATCATCCGTGGAGGTGTTAAGGAGAACATAATCCCATCAGAATGCGAAGCCATCTTCGACTGCAGAATCTTACCCGGACAGAGCACAGCTGAAGCCCTAAACCGCATAAAAGAGCTTTTAAAGGACATAGACCTAGAAAAGCTTGAGTTTGAAACTGTTCAGGCTAATGAGCCTTCAGAATCCCCCACGGACACGCCTTTGTATGGGCTTATGGTGGAAACCCTAAAAGAGTTTGAGCCCAACTGCGCTGTAACTCCAATACTACTTACCGGTGGGACGGACTCCCGCTTCTTCAGAAGCCTAGGAACAGCATGTTACGGCTTCCAACCAGCCCTTTCAGATCTGCCCTACGGCGAGATTCTAAAAATGGTTCACGGAATAGACGAGCGCATATCAATAAAGAACTTGGTTTTTGGAGTCAGCGTCCTATACCATGTTGTTAAGCGCTTCCTAACATAGAAGTTTAAGCGTGGCTTCCATCTGAAGCTATAAATATGAGGCTGTATGTTAAATGCTAATGCTTCCAATCTTGGAGGATTCGCGAATATGCCAGCAATAGAAGTTGGAAGAATCTGCGTCAAAATCTGCGGAAGAGAGGCTGGCAAGAAATGTGTTATAGTGGACATTATTGACAAGAGCTTTGTGCTGGTGACCGGACCGAAAGGCGTCACGGGCGTTAAGAGGCGGAGGGCAAACATCAACCATCTAGAGCCCTTAGCCGAAAAAATTGACATAAAACGGGGTGCATCAGACGAGGAAGTCATCGAAGCCTTAAAAGAGAAGGGACTTTTGGAGGCTATGGCTCAGCCAGTGAAACCCGCCTTGGCTCCAGCCTAACAAATCATTATTTAATTCCTGCTTACATTTTCTAATTGTCAGAGGTGTTCTATCGAAATGCCTAGAAGTGTTCCCCCATGGGAGGTTAAACGCGAGCTGGTGGTTAAGGCTGAGGGAGAAACAGACACAAAGTATGGCTGCAAACCAGAAGAACGCCCGGCAAAAGAATACATAAGATTCGGCGTCATAAATCTTGATAAGCCAGCTGGACCAACAAGCCACGAAGTAGCCGCATGGGTTAAGCGTATACTGGGCGTTCAGAACGTTGGTCACGGTGGGACCCTAGAAGCCTAAAAAGGGGCTGGGGAAACCCCAACGTGACCGGCGTTCTGCCAATAACCCTAGAGGAGTCTAGGAAGGTTGTTCAAGCCCTCCTTTTAAGCGGCAAAGAATACGTCTGCCTAATGAGGCTCCACGGAGACGTGAGCGAAATACGTGTGAAGGATGTGCTGAAAGAATTTGAAGACACAATTTATCAGAGACCACCATTAAGGGCGTCTGTTAAGCGCCAGCTCCGCACGAGACGAATCTATTATATCGATTTCCTCGAAATGGATGGGCGAAATGTGCTTTTTAAGGTTGGCTGCGAGGGCGGCACATACATTCGCAAATTATGCTTTGACATCGGCGAGGTTCTCGGCTGTGGAGCGCACATGCAGGAGCTCCGCAGAACAAGGGCTGGACCCTTCGTTGAGGAAGATGGCATGGTGACGCTGCATGATGTGGCTTACTGGTTTATGGAATGGAAAAAAAACGGAGAAAACGCGGTTCTAAAAAAGATTATTCAGCCCATGGAGAAAGCCCTAGCGCTCGTGCCGAAAATCTACATTCGGGACTCAGCTGTCGACGCCATATGTCACGGCGCAAACCTAACTGCGCCGGGCGTTTTATCCATCGAAACCGGAATAAGCGCTGGATCTGTAGTGGCGATATTCACGCTAAAAGGTGAGGCGGTAGCCTTGGCAGTGGCTGAAGCATCCACAGAGGAAATCCTAAACATGGAACACGGCGTAGTCGCCAAAGTTAAAAGGGTTTTAATGCCTCGGGGAACTTATCCAAAATGTTGGAAAAGCGGCGAAATATAATGCCCAACGGCAAAAGCAGCCAAACCGACCACTATTTTGCGCCAAAGCCAAAATCGAAGCCGCGGTTTGGAATAATCCAAACAAGGTTAAGGGGGATGCCCTTCAAGTTTCTAACAGCCTCCGGAGTTTTCTCAAAAAAGCGTGTGGACTTGGGCACAAGACTATTAATAGAGGCTATGGTTCTCCCAGAAACTGGCTATGTCTTGGACATGGGATGCGGCTATGGGGCTGTTGGAATTGCAGCCGCAAAACTCAACCCGAAACTTCACGTGGTCATGGTGGACGTAAATGAGAGAGCCCTAAGACTTGCAAGACAAAACATTAGACTAAACCATGTTTACAATGCCGAAGTAAGAAAAGGAAACCTATACCAGCCGGTCAAAGACACGCTTTTTAACTGTATACTATCAAACCCACCCGTAAGCGCCGGACTAGCCACGGTAAAAGCCATAATAACAGAAGCCCCAAAACACATGACTAAAAAGGCTACAATCCAAATGGTTGTAAAGTCAAAAATCGGCGGAAAAAGGCTCCAACAAATCTTTGAAGAGGCCTTTGGCAACTGCACAATACTGGCAAGGGAAAGCGGCTACCGAGTACTAATGGCCGAGAAAAAATAATGCCTTCTTCATCTGGCCAACCTATCCACAATTCTCCTCACAGCTGGAATGATAACTAAGGAAGCTGGAAAACTCACGGCAAAACCAATTAAAAAGGCTCTAAACCACCTCATCGGAAAATCTGGAACAAGACCCAAATTGATTAATGTGAGAACCAAAGACATAGCGAAAGACATACCAAGCGACATAAAAAATCCAAATAAAACATTTCTCAAATATTTCCCGCTAAACTCCAAAGGAAACACCGGAAAAGGGATAATTATAAGACAAATAAATAAGCATTACAATATTAGCGCAAAATAAGCCGGGGTCTCCTAGTCAGGTAGGGAGCAGGCCTGGAGACAAACCGCCTAAACGTCAAAATGCCACTAAGCCTGTGGCCCGAAAGGGCCGCGTGGGTTCAAATCCCACCCCCGGCGCCTCCAACATCGTTATGAAGGCATAAATATTAGCAAGATTCTGTAGGCTATTCCTCCTAAAAATAGGGCTAGGGCGATATCTGTGAAAGTTATTGCTAGAGCTTTTCGCCATCCGAATTCTCTTATTAGGGCGGCGATTGTGGCTATGCATGGAATATAAACCATTATGACTAGGGCGAATACAATCATTTGTAGGGCTGAAAGCGACTCAAGGGGGATTAGCTGTGATAGAATAATTAGGGCTAGTTCTTTGCGTAGAACGCCGAAAATCAGCGGGATTCCGGCCTCCACTGGAAGTCCAAGCCAGCCGCTTATTAGTGGTTGTGCCCCAGCGGTTATGTAGTTAATGAAGTCTGTGATGTTTAGGGCTGTTATTGTTAGGCTTCCAGCCACAATTATTGGGAAGGCTATGTGGGCAAAGTCTTTTGTTCTGTTCCATGTTTTGGTTAGGACATTTTTTAGTGAAGGCTTTTTGTATGGGGGCATTTCCATTATTAAGCCGACGGGTTCCCCCGGCAACACTTTGAAGGCTATTCTGCCAAGGATGAAGATGAGGATTAGGTTGAATATGTATAGGGCTAGTGCAGCGTGTAATCCAACAAATCTTCCTACAAGCCCTAGAATGACGACTGTTCTGGCGGCGCATGGAACAAGCGTCACCACAAAGGCTGCTAGGAGGCGTTCCCGCTGGGTTTCCATTATTCTGCAGCCTATGCATGCTGGGACGCTGCAGCCGTAACCCAAAATTAGGGGTATGAAAGCCTTTCCATGCAAACCTATTTTGTGCATCAAATTGTCCATTAGGAAGGCGGCTCTCGGCAAATAGCCACTATCCTCAAGGAGGGCTAGAATTATGTAGAAGGGAACAATGTATGGCAGGGCTATGGTTATTCCAGCCACTATTCCGCCAAAAAACCCGTTGGTGATGAGGCTTCTGGCGGCTGATGGCAGAAAAGCCAAAACCTCCTCAATGTATAGTGTGATGCCGCCGAGGATGGACTCTAAAATTCCGGAGAAAAGGCTTCCACCAATAAAGATTAGCGAGAACATTGCCATAACAACGCCTACCAAAATGGGATATCCGAGGACTTTGTGCGTTGTTATGGCGTCAAGTTTCTGTTCAAGGCTTATCCTTGGAGGTGCCTCTTCAATGGTGACTTCTTTCGCTATTTTGCTTGCAATGGAATACCTTTCAGAGGCTAATATGACCGGGGAGGGCTCACCATGTAGTTTTTCCAGTTCGGCTGCAAGCTTTTCGGCATGCTCTAAGACTTCTGCTCCACCTTTAAAGTTTTTTAGTTTACCAGCCACGTCGCTGTCCCTTTCCAGAAGCTTTGTGGCAATCCATCTTGCCGGGTAAACTTCGCAAATTTGTGGAACATAAGCCTCCACAATTTTTTGGAGCTTGTGAACCCGCTTCTCGACCTCAGCTCCAAACCTAACCTTTAAGGGTTGAAGCCTCTTTTCGCCGCTTGCCACCGCAATAACCGTTGTTAGAAGCTCGTTTATTCCACTTCCAGTGATTGCCACTGTTGGGACGACTGGAACGCCTAAAATCTCCGAAAGCCTTTCAGCGTTTATGCGTATGCCCTTTTTAGCCGCGTAGTCCACCTGATTTAGTGCCATCACCACTGGCGCTTCAAGTTCTAAAAGCTGCAACGTAAAGTAGAGGTTCCGTTCTAAGGCTGAAGCGTCAACAACATTAACTATGATGTCTGGCTTTTCAACGGCAATATAATCCCGCGAAACAATCTCCTCGATAGAAAAAGTTGAAAGCGAATATATGCCGGGCAAATCAATAACACGTATAGTGTAGCCCTTAAAATGTAGGGTTCCCTCCGCGCGTTCCACAGTTTTGCCGGGCCAGTTTCCAACAACTTGATTTAAGCCCGTGAGCTGGTTGAATATGGCGCTTTTTCCGACGTTGGCGTTTCCTGCAAGCGCCACTCGCAGTTGCTTAGTCATGAGGCTCATCCTTGACTGGTTTAACCAGAACTCTTGAGGCTACTCCCCGTCCAAGTGCTAGGGCTACACCCCTAACCTCGACTTCGACAGGTCCGCCGAAAGACCCCTTCCTCAAAAGTTTAACCTCAACCCCCGGTGTTAAACCCATCTCAGCAAGTCTTCTAACAAGACCAAAGCCTCCCACAGCCTTGATTATTATACCTTTCTCGCCCTCAGCAAGGTCTGTTAGGGCGTATAATTCTCCCTCGTTTTTCGACTCGCCTTGTTTTTGGGGGTTCCGCCTATTCTTGAACATTTTTTGTTTTCACCTCTGTGGTTTTAACCCAGATGCTTTCAGCTTCTTTGTGGCTTATCGTCTGCTCTTTTCCGGCAACGCGAAAAACGATGTCCTTCCGCCTCACCTTAACTATGTGAACTGGAACATTGGGCTTTATTCCCTTAGCAACCAACGCGAGCAGTACCTCCCTCTTTTCATTAATGATTTTGGCGATGGTGTATGTCTGGTTTACAGCGACTGATGTTAACGGAAAACATTCAACATCACTAACTTCGCCACTTTCCGTGGGTATGGGATTTCCATGCGGGCAAAATTTTGGATAGCCAAGCCTCCTTTCCAGGAGGGATAGCACATCCTCTGTTAATGCGTGTTCAAGCTTGCAGGCGCTTTCGTGGACGTCGCTCCACTCAGCCTCCAAAATGTCTGTGAGAAGCCTCTCGGCAAGCCTATGCCTCCTAATAATGGTTAGGGCAAGCTTCTCTCCTTCTGCAGTGAGCCTCACGCCCCGATATGGCGTGTGCTCCACAAGTCCATGCTTCTCCAGATGTGCAATAGTATTCGTTATAGAGCCAGGCACAACGTTCAGTTCCTCGGCTAGCTCCTTTGTTCTGGCAACTCCGCTCCTCTTCTGAAGCTTGTAGATGGCTTCTATATACTCCTCAGCCTCATGGGAAAGCTCTAAAGTCAACCCGAGTTTCACCAAATTTTACGAGCACTCGTAATTTTAGACATAAAAGCCCCTATAAAATGTTTCGGAAACTCGAAAAGAAACGAACCTTAAATATACATGAAGAAAGGTACGTTCAAGAAGTTTTCCGCATCGCCAATTCACGCAGTGACATGCTTCAGAAAACATGCCGGCATGTTTTGTAAGATTTTTCTTGAATTTAACACGATATAGAAAACAATGTTTCCCCTTTTTCTTTTATGCGTAAATTTTACGAAATATGAATTTTATGCAAAAACATGAAAAAATAAATTGTTCCTTTGGAGAATGCGTGATAATTTATTAAAAATTCTTTGAAAAACAATATACCGACGATGTTGGTTGCTCCACGAAGTTTGTTATTCGTGTTGTATGAGGATTTCTCTGCTTTCGACAATAGCCCTAGCGAGTTTTTCTCTTGCCTTTTCAGCCAGTCTCCAGACAGTGTTTCTTGAAACTTTCATTCTTGCGGCGGCTTCATCGAAAGTTAGCCTCTCCAATTCCACAAGTTTTAGGGCTTCTATCTCTGCTGGTTCTAGGAAAATCGGTTCTACGTTCCTCTTGGGGGTTGGCTCAAACTTTTCTGGGAGGTTTGTTGTTGTCGTTGCCACTGGTTTTGATGGTCTCCCGATTTTGCCGCGTCTGTGGCGTTTTCGCCATTGGTGTTGCATATTTTTATGGGCGAGAACCCCTACTACCCAACCGACCCGGCGGAGGAATTGAAAGCCTTACAAGACTATAAGAAAGAGCTGGAAGCAGAACTTGCAGAATTAACAAAACGCATAGAAGAAATCAAAAAGCTAATTGAAAAGAAATAATGAAAGCCATCACATGTGACTATTTTGTGCGCTTTTATTCACCTGTTTCACCAATCACCTGAACAATTACTGTTCTTCTTCTTGGGTGCACGTCTGTCTCAACAAACACGAGAGACTGCCATGTCCCAAACTCCACCCTACCATCAACAACAGGCAGTGTCTTGTCTGGAGGAAGCAAAACAGACCTTAAATGGGAATGGGCATTTGAAGGATGCATATAACTGGCGCCTTTTGGAACCAACTTTTCCAGCAAAGCCCTAATGTCATTTAGTAGGCCATACTCGCTTTCAGTTAGAATTAGGATTCCAGTTGCATGAGGAGCGAAAACATGTACTATGCCGTTTTTTACGCCGGAGCGGGAAACCGCCTCTTGAACCTTGTCGGTTAAGTCTATAAATTCTATTTCGCCTTTTGTGGAAAATGTGTAAGTGGTATTGTAAACCTTAAAGCCTGCCAAGATTTTCACCAGCTTATTCAA
Organism: Bathyarchaeia archaeon; assembly: GCA_038882975.1. Classification (GTDB taxonomy): domain Archaea; phylum Thermoproteota; class Bathyarchaeia; order Bathyarchaeales; family Bathycorpusculaceae; genus JAGTQI01. The sequence continues at coordinate 49,445 of JAVZNE010000008.1, read as the reverse complement.
GCACTTTTGTCATTATAATTTCGTCTATGTAGGCGCCGTCTTTGAAAAACCTTTTCGGAATCCGCCCGGTCTCAACGAACCCCATCTTCTTGTAGAGGTTTATGGCATGCTGGTTGTTTGCAAAAACTGACAGAGCTAAAACCTTCAAGCCCACTTTTCTGGCGTATTCTTGCAGAACCTTCATCATTTCGGTTCCTATACCGATTCCCCTAAACCCCTTCTTTATAGCGATGCCAATAAATCCCACATGCCTTGAACAACCTGTTCCTTTTATGATTTCAGAATTAGCCACTAAACGACCATCCACCTCTGCGGCAACACAGAAAATTTCGCCTCTCTCCAAACGTTTGAGAATGCCAGAAAGCCATTCAATCTCCTCATCCCTTGAAACTTTTTCAGTTCTTAGGATGTTTGCGCCTTCCTCAACAAGCGAGTTGATAAAGTCTAGTAAGTCGTCAAGGTCCTCCCACTTAAGGGTTCTAAGGATTACTTTGCGTCCATCTTTGGCAACAAACTCCCGGATAACTTCTCCAGTTTTCATAAGCTTAAAATGGCGTTGAAGGCACATAACCTTTTTCAAAAGGTTAAAACTTGAAGTTTTGTCGATGCTTTTGTATACGACGAAGCCTTCGGAAGTCTCTGGTGATATGTAAAATCTTAAAGTAATACCAATATAACTATTGCAACCTAGAAGTAAAAGGAAAATCCATAAAACTCAAAAACATTAAGCACTTAGCCTACACCAGATAAAACAACTTGCCACATCCATGGCGGAAAAGCCCAGAAAAAGCCTCTTCACCAGCACAACTTTCCCAAACCAAAAGCCTTGGTGAAAAATTAGCAGTAGCGAAAACTGGTGCTGGCGTATACAAAAGCATCAACCAAGTGAACAGCTTAAAACCTCTTTTGCCCACAACAAAAACATTTGAGCAGCGTCGAACAGGACGAGGCTTAACATTCACTCCTTTTTCAAAAGTTCACTTGTCAATATCCTCCTTTGTGCTTGGAAACCTCGAAGTCTTTCGAAGTTTAATGGGTTTCTGCTTGGCATGGAGATTTTCGTCGGTTTCTTTAGGAAGCAACAGCGAAGTCCATGAGTTTGGTTTAATAGCGGAGTTGAAAAGCGACTAAAAGGCTTCTTTTACAATTTTGGGCTTAAAAATGGCTTTTCATTTTGAGCTTTAACGTGCTAAGGCAGAGGCTTCTATGCACATTGACTTATCCATTAATCTTCGACTCACCATTTTGCTTCTTGTTGTAAAATGAGGCTTTTCTCAGCCTTTATTTTTGAAAGAGGTTTTTCGCTTGTCGAATTTTTAGCAGCTGTTATTGTTGATGTTATTGGTTTTTTCATATTGCCATTTCTGAAATAACCCTATAATTATTCGGTGGAGATGGTTTTGTTGAGGTTGGGGAAGGGAACTGGCAAGTCTAAGGGGTGTAATGGTTGTCTATGGACTATTTTGGGAATGATGTTGAAATACTTGAGAGGACCGTTAATGGTAGAAAGGTTAGGGTCAAGTGGGACTGGGGAAACTTTGAGAGCACCGAAGGCTTTCCGGTAGACGACAACCTGATAAACTGGGTTATTGGGCAGGACCAAGCCCTAAACGAGTGCTTTTTGTGCTTAGACGAGTGGGTTCATAAGCTGAAGTGGTTGGAGAAAACCAAGTGGTATGAGAACTGGAGCAGCCCAGAAAAGCCCAAACCCTCTGCGAAAACAGCCATAAGTCCAGGACCGTATCTGCTTCTTCTCGGCGATCCGGGAACTGGCAAGTCCCTCATCGGAAGGGCTTTAGCTGAGAAGTTAACCCAAATTTACAAAGAGAGGGGCATAAAGCTTTTTGACATTTTATGTTGGAAAAACCCAGTTTTGCCAAGCCAACCTAGAATTTCTATACATCCGGCTGGGGAAGGAAAAAAGATACTCCAGAAGGAGCAGTTGAAGGAGCTTAAGAGGAAGTTTGTCACAAAGGTTGGCTTGAAAGCCCTACAAATATTCCTAATAATTATGGGATTATTTTTGATTGGTTTAGGCTTCTATTTCATGTATCAGGCTTGGCAAATGTGGAACGAGAATCCGATGTATTTAGGCGAACCCTTGCAGGAATATTATGACTACAATTTTACGGATTACTTTATAGGGAGGATTGTGAGCGTTGTTCCTTTAACGTTTATTCCTGGTGGAAGCCTCATATTCTTCGGCGTCTTCATATGGTGGTTTTCGAGGATTGGAGGCTTAGGAGCTTTAAAGGGCATAGGTGGAGCCCAGCAAAGCGACATACCAAAACTCATAGTTGATAATAGCTCGGGGCATGCGCCATTTGTTGATGCTACCGGTCACAGGAGCGCCCAGCTTTTCGGCTCAATAGCTTGGGACCCATACCAGACTGGCGGTTTGGGGACTCCGGAACATCAGAGGGTTACAGCCGGAGACGTTCACAGAGCCTCGCTTGGCATATTATACATCGACGAGATTAAGAACTTGGACCCAGATGAGGCAGTGACGCTACTAACGGTTCTTGAAGATGGACAGTTGCCAATAACCATTAGGGGGCGTTGGCACGGCGGAGACACAGCAGCCATGGCTGTCGCAACTGAACCTGTCCCAGCCTTAACCTTCCTTGTGGGCGCCGGAAACTTTGACAGCATAAACCAGATTCACCCGGCTTTGATGGACAGAATTTATGGTTATGGCAAAGTTGTTAGGATGAATAATGACATGCCAAACACTGTTGAGAATAGGCGGAAATATGTGCAGTTCATAGCCCAAGAGGTTAAACGCTTCAACCTTATCCCCTTCAGCAGAGAGGCATGCGAGGAAATAGTTGAGGAAGGACGGAGACGAAGCAACAAGAGGGATGCTTTAACGACACGCTTCAGACCGCTAATTTCTATCATTAAGACCGCGGCTACTCTTGCCATGAATGAGGGATGCCAACTTGTTGAGAGAAGGCATGTCCGAGAAGCCATAGAAAACCACTGCAAAACCATCCAGAGGCAAATACTCGAACACGAAATGAACGAGAGAGGAAAACTTCTTGAAATAAAGCCTGAGGGCGTTAAGCTTGGGCAAATTTACGGCTTGGCGGTTGTCCGAGACCCATACAGTGGGGAGATGACTGGCAGTGTGCTATGCGTGAGGGCCACCATGGTTAAGCGCAGCGAACTACCAAGAAACTACCCGATTAAGGGCTATTATAAAGTGACCGGTGTCGCCAAAGGGCAGAGCTTCATAGCCGACAGCATAGCAAAAGTTAGAAGCGTCATCCTCCAAAAGTATGGCATAGATATAGCCCAAGACTACTTGACTCATATAGACTTTGCTCAATCCTATGGTGTTGATGGACCATCAGCAGGCGTTACAATGGCGATACTCTTATGCTCGCTTATTGAAGGTAAGCCCATAAGGCAAGATGTGGCTGTTACAGGTGAAATAAACCTAGGCGTAGGAGACACCATCCAAGTAACGGCTGTTGGAGGCGTCTACGAGAAGATTAAGGCTGCCGAGGCTTGGGGCTTTAAAAAAGTGGTGATCCCAAAGAAAAACTTCGACCACTCCATAGACATAAGAGACTACAAAGTTGAGGTGGTGCCAGCCGCCACCCTAGACGACTATTTGAAAGAATGCTTAGTTGAGAAGCCAACCATAAAGGTTCAAGTTCAGACCCGCAGAAAGCCAAAATTCTAGTTTTGCTTTAGGGAAACAGCTTTAACCCTATCGCTCACCATATTTTGTTGTTTGAAGTGAAGCCGCCAATGGTTAGAGAGGTTGATAAGGAGGCTATTCGAAGATGGCGCAAGAGAGGCTTCTACAGCGAAAACGTTCTTGTCAAGCTTTTGCAGAAAAACGGCTATAATGCTGTCCGCATACCCGTCAGCAACCCAAGCCTGAACCCACTGCCAGACGTTGTAGCCAGAAAAGGCTTACACGTCTACGCTTTCGAAGTTAAAAATGCTGGCTATTATGCGTATTTTCCAAAACAGCAAATAGAGAAGCTCTTCAGATTCCTCGACGAACTTATACCACTAGACAAGGAGCATAAACATGCTGTTGTTGCAGCTCACCTAGGCAAAAAATGGGTATTTAAAGAGATAAAATGGGCGGACCGGGAGGCGGACAAAATTCCGGAAAAGGTGCGCATACTAAAACGCGACAGGGGAAACTTCAATCCTTAAGCTAAGAAGCGAAACAGATTTAAAATTTTGACATAATTTTCCAAAAATACCTTGAAAGGGAGGGCTCAGCCTTGACAAGTCCAATTAAAGGGGTTATTGTCAACTATAGGGTTGGACCAAAAACCCAGAGGTCAAAGGAGTTTATAATCCAGTTCCCAAACGCGAAAACAGTCTCTGAAGCCAGCAGACTTATCGGGCGAAAAGTAGCCTGGAAAACGGGCAAAAACAACAAGATTGTAGGTGAAATTGTAGCTTTGCATGGCAAGAAGGGCTTGGTTAGAGCGAGATTCAGAAAGGGCTTACCTGGACAAGCCCTCGGAACCATCGTTGAGTTAATCGGCTAACATCATTTTTGAAACAGAATTTTACACTTCTTATTTTTTTGAAATTGAAAATAAACAAATTTTAGTTAAATTTTTACATTTTTTTCTAAAAATCACAAAGATTATATTATTTGCGTCATTTTTAAAAATTCTAACCGAAGAAATTAACGTAATAAAATCAAAAAATAACAACTTTTACTGAATATTTAAAAATTTTTCTATGCTCTTTTATGATAACCCGCAAGATGTCGTAGAAACTATAATAAGGGATCTGGTTCAAAATCTGATGGCATTATAGGAAGGGTATTGGGAATGTTGGAGAGTTATGTTTCAAAAACTCAGAAGTCTAGGGCTTTATACGAGCGCGCCAAAAAGGTTCTTCCGGCAGGGGTCTCTTACGGAATTCGCTTTTTTGAGCCATACCCGTTCTATACAGCAAGGGCCAAGGGGAGCAAGCTTTACGATGTTGATGGGAACGAGTACGTCGATTACTGGATGGGGCATGGCGCCCACATACTGGGGCACAGCCCATCAGTAGTTGTGGAGGCTGTTAAGAGGCAAGTGGAAAATGGCATCCACTTTGGGACGTCCCACGAGCTTGAGGTGGCGCTCGCTGAACAAGTCGTGAAGATGGTTCCAAGCGCCGAGATGGTGCGCTTCACTAATTCTGGGACAGAGGCTAACATGTACGCTATACGCCTAGCAAGAGCCTACACTGGCAAGAGCAAAATAATAAAATTTGAAGGGGGATGGCACGGAGGCTACGATGTGCTTCACGTGGGCGTGAAATACCCCTTCGATGTTCCAGAATCAGCCGGACTGACGACTGGCGCAACGCAAGACACGGTGCTGGCAGTTTTCAACGACCTAGAAGACGTGGAAACAAAAGCCAAGAAAGAGTCAGTGGCAGCAATTATAGTTGAACCAGCCTTAGGCGCCGGCGGATGCATCCCAGCGGAAAAGGAATTCCTTAAGGGCTTAAGGGAAATCTGCGAGGAAAAGGGTATCCTCTTAATCTATGATGAAGTGATTACAGGGTTTAGGCTCGCGCCAGGAGGAGCCCAACAATATTATGGTGTTTTACCAGACATAACAGTTCTCGGAAAAATATTGGGTGGAGGCTTCCCTGTAGGCGCCTTCTGTGGAAGACGCGAAATAATGGAACGCCTAAACCCGCTCATGTACGAACGCCCAAACTTCTCATTTCATGGCGGAACGTTCTGTGCAAACCCCATCACAATGGCAGCTGGACTAGCGGTATTAAAGGCCCTTGAAGATGGAAGCATAATTTCAAGGCTTAATAGGACTGGTGAAAAAGTTAGAGAAACGTTAAGGGAAATATTTGAAGCTAAAGGCGTAAATGTCCAAGTTTCTGGCGCAGGCTCCATTCTCAACACTCACTTTACAAGCAAACAAATCAAGAATGCCAAAGATGCCTTCGAGGCAGATAGAAAGAGGCTTGCAGAATACCACCTAAACCTAATTGCGAGGGGGGTGTTCTTCCTCCCAACACATTTTGGATCAATAAGTGCAGCCCACACAGACGCCGACATTGAAAAACTCTTCCAAGCAACAGAGGATTACGCCAAAACCATTGGCAAAGTTTAGCCTTTAAGCATCGACTCAGCCCTCTTCAAATCCAAAGGCGTGTTAACATTAAAGAACATTTTAAGCTGCGGGTCAAACTGCTGAAAGACAAGGGTTGAAACGTAACGTATGCTCCGAAGCTTCTCAACCATGGAACGTATGTCCATTTTTCCCTCTTTCAAAGCGGCTTCTGCAGCCTCCAAAGCTGGCTTAACACGATAAGCCGCATGCAAAGGCTCCATGTAACCATTTGGCCAGCGGGGAATAACAGCATTCTTGCCCACGCACAGCTCTAAAATAAGTGCTAGGATCTCCCTTGAAACCAGTGGCGTGTCGCATGGAAGCAGAAGTGCATACTCGCTGCAAGCTTCTTTAAAGCCTGTCAATGCACCCACAAGGGGGCTTTGGAGAGGGCTTTGGTCAATGGCTATTTTAATGTTTGGCTTTAGGATTTTTGCAAACTTTTCGGCTTGCTCCTTTGAGCTTGCAACAATTATTTTTTCATCGACAACGTTTTCCAAGGCGTCTAAAACATGCATTATTAGGGGCTTGCCAGCCAGCGGAGCTAACCCTTTATCATAGCCGAATCTTTTAGAAGCCCCTCCGGCTAAAACTATTGCCGAATTATCCAATGGTCAATGCTTTCCTTCTTGATTCGTTGCATATGAAAATGTTTTTGGATTCTATAAGCTTTATCTTTGAAAAAGTTTTAGAATATTCCCAAAGTGGAATATAGGCTATACATAGATTTTGCCAAGATTTTATCGAGAATGGAGTTTAGATTTAATGAATTCCGAAATCAAAGAGTTGAATAAGATAATATGTGGGCAATGCGACGAGAAGGAATATGAAAAATGCAAAAACTGCAAAGTATACCAATTAGTGAATAAGCTTGTGACGCGTTAGATTTTACCCTTTACATCCTATCTATTTTTGCTGCCATCTCGTCCAGTATCCTTGTGAAGGGGTGGTCGGGCTTTTCATGAACGAAGATTATTTTTCCCTCAGCCCTTGAAATGTCGCAGAAGCATGGAATAACCCCTAAAAGCGGGACTTCGTAGGTTTCCTTGACCAAAGCCTGCAATTTTTCCATTCCAGACCTTAGGGAGTCGTCATACAAAATCTTGTTTAGAACAATTTCAGTTTTCTTTTCAAATAGGTCGTAAAGGTCCCGGAGCATTCGCCTTGTTCCTTCAACATCTGAGTTGTCAAGAGTTGATGCCACTATAACGACGTCGGCGCTTACAATGGCGTTTATTGATGAGTACTGCAAGCCTGGACTCGTGTCAAAAACTATATAGTCAAAGCCCTTGGCATTTAAAAGCGAATTTCTAAGGGAAAGCAGCCTTCCAAGGGCTCTCATTTCCCACTTCCTATCCTTTGAGGACATATCCCTAATAGCTTCCACAGACGGGTTGGCCAAGCCAACAAAAAATTTTCCTTGGTTGGCTATTCTTTCGCTTAAATCTATTAGAACTTTATCTATTTCGCAAACTCCATTAAGGTAGTCGTTAAGCCAATAATCGACTTTCTTCACATTTAGGAGGGTGGCGAGGCTCGGCGCCCTAAAATCCAAGTCTAAGAGGCACACCTTCTTGCCATGCTTAGCTAAAGTGACAGCCAAATTAATTGAAAGCAGGGTTTTCCCTGTTCCACCCTTGTAGGAGTGGATTGCTACAATCCTGCCCAAGGTTTTCACCCCTGGCTCTCCTTCTCAACGTAAAAGTAGGCTTTCCGCCCCTTCCGTTCCTTCTTAAGATAGCCCATAATAACAAGCTGGTTTAGGTAGGCGCTTTCCACAGCTCTTGCTCTGTGAGTCTGCTGGGCAACCTCGTTGGCTGTTGCCCGCCCAAGCCTACAGACGGTCATGGCTGTCTTCCGTAGATGGTCTGGCATGGATAGGAGGGTCATAACGTCCAGCGGGGCTTCTTTGGGAATTGTTTGTATATCTCTTCTTCCATGTTTTTGCAGTTCGATCATTATTTCCATTTTCTCGTTTAGTTTTTCGAGGTTTTCCCTTATCTTTTCTAGGATTTGTAGGGGCTTCTTTCCGAGAACTTCTTGGCTGGACACTGTGGTTTCCCCGTTGTGTTTTACGTGTGTACATATGGTAGTGGGGTAAAGAGTTTATTAAGTCTTACGAAACACTCATAATGATTCACAAACAGATGCAAACCTACAAAACCAAAACGCCAAAACAGAATCTAAGCTAACAAAATTAAGATGCGAAAATTTTGCCAAAGAGAAAACGGTTAATATGGTATTGGAGCTTTATTTCTGGCTTCTTCCACTATTGGCAAAACCTGCTTAAGCTCTTTGAAATGCTTTAGAACAGTTATGCCCCTCTGGGTTATGGCATAAACAACTCTTCGCTTGCCAATGTTTCGCTCCTCAACAAGGTTCTGCTTAATCAGGAAGTCTAAATACTCCTTCAAGACGCTGCAGTTAACATTAGCCTTATACATGATATGCGTCAGCTTCAATGGACCACGATGAGCCAACACTTTAAGAATGTCTATATACATTTCAAGCTTGGAGCGCCTCATCATCCAAACCTCTTTGCCATATTTCCCCCAAATTTATATAAAGCTTTTATGGATTCAAACTACGTCTTCTGCCTATTTAGTCTCCATTAATAGCTCCTTTTAGCTTGTACTCGCATTAACACGTTCATTCTATTTTGAAATGCTGTAACCAAGTCATCTATCAATATTTTTTGAAAATCTGCCGAAAGAACCTTAATATTATCCTTGAGGGCCCTAGCCATTTTAGCTTTTATTTCCCTTCTTTGTTTAGGAGTTAACTTTTTACTCAAGGGGTTTTCCTCCAATTCACGCAACAAGATAGGCTAAGCATATTTAACTAACTTATGAATCTTAACGAAATATTTAAAATCTGGATTTTGAATCTATATTTTGAATACACATTTGAGGCGAAAAACGTGCAGAGCCATTATATTGAGGATTGGCTTCAAAGCGTATGTGAAAGCGATAAGACGCTTGAAAGCTATTCTGACCAGATTAAGGCCTTCGCCGAGTTCTGTAGGGCCCGAGGCTTAAACTTTGAAAGTGTTGTTGAGGATTGGCGTAGGGCCAAAAGGTTGGGAGAGGCCGAAAAAGAGGATTTCCTTGACAGGTGGCAAGATGTTGTTAGGGCCTTCCACACCCACATTAAACGTAGGGGTTTGGCTCCTTTAACGGTAAAAAATTTTATGGCTACCGTTAGAAGCTTCTTCAAGTATTGGGATATTCCGCTTAAGGTTGAATTGCCAAAAAGGGCCTGTGTTGTCTATCATAATCGAGATTTAACCAGGGACGAGATTAGGCAGATTTTAACGTTTGCAAGCCCAAGGGACCGTGTTATTTGGCTTGTCATGGCTGAAAGTGGAATGAGGGCCGAAACAGCTGTAAACCTTCGCTATTGGCAGATAAAAGAGGATTTTGAGGCTAAACGCATACCAATGCGTATAATATTGCCAAGTTCAAGCCTAAAAGACCATGTTGGAGACCGCTTCACATTTATAGGCGAGGATGGATTCCGAGAGTTAAGCGAGTATTTGAAACGTAGGCTTCCGTTAAAGGATGATGATTACGTTTTTGCAAGCGAGAAGGCCGGCAAGGTTAAGGGCGAACAGTTTAGTGTGGCAAGCTTAAGCGTTAAATTCAACCGAATAGTTCAAAAGTTAGGCCTTGACCGGTCCCGGGGCGGAAAGCCAAAAAGCGTTAGAATGCACGCTTTAAGAAAATACTTCCGCAACAACATTAGGGCTGACAGCTCCTATGTGCGTTTCTGGATGGGCCACAGCCTAGGCGTTGACGCCCATTATATTACTCGAGACGTTGAAAGGCATAGGCAAGAATACGCTAAAGGCTACCCATACCTACGCATATTTGAGCCTTCACCTATAAGCCTAATGGAGATTCACCAAATTTTGAGAGAAAAAGATATGGAGTTAAAGGCCCTAAAACAAAGGCTTGAAAGGCTTGAGAACGCATTACGTTTAAGCCTGCGTTCTAGAGAAAAATGGTTCACAGAAGAAGCCATAGAAGACATATTGAAAGGAAGGGACCCAATAATGGAAAAGTTTAAAGAGAAACACCCTGAATGGGTTGCCGAAGAATAGTTTTGCGGTTTTGACTTTTTAACCGAAAAGTTTTATTTAGAATGCACCATTCAATTCTATTTTAGGAGTTCAGAATATGAGCGAAGCAAAAAAAGGTTATAAAAAGGTAATCGTGGGAATTGCCATCCTTGCGGTGGTGGTTGTCGTTCTCTTCGTTCCGCTAATACCTGTTGATGTGACTTATAGCGAAACAGAACCCTATAACAGAGAATGCCAATATGAAGTTGTTTCTGCAACTTTGAGGGAAAGCTGGGATATTGTGAGAGGAACCTACCATATATCAGAGGTTACAATCAAGAACATAGATTCCTATGGAGGAACCTTTACGGTAACACACTATCTCTATGATGTTAACGGGCTATATGGGACTAAGCAAACAAGTGAATATTTAGCTCCAGGAGAAACTAAAGCTTTCAAAGCTGAATTTGATACGCAATGGCTTCAAGATGTAAGGGGTGAATACTCAGTTTCAGCTCCAACAGTTATAGACCAGAGAGTAGTCACAAAGCATAAGACTTTACAAGTCAATAATAGAGATTCTTATCTACGGTTAAAAATGAGGGTTAAAGATGATAGTGCAAGAGCCACCTCCGCCTCCAGAACCTGAAGCTCCATTCTTTGGGGGAGTCACACCGCTATTCTATGTCTTCATAATACTTGTCGTGGCCGGAATATTGGCATGGAAATACAAAGCCATCAAAGAATTCATAGTCATCGTATGCTCAACTGTAGGGGGCTTTATATTAGGCTCCATGATAACGGAAACCGGCTACATAAACATAGGGCTAGGTATGGCTTCAGCCGTAGCTGGACTACTCCTTTCCACAGCCACCGTAGCGGTTATCAGAATGCTGAGGCCTAAAGGACATGGTTGAAGGAAGGTTTTATGTAGGTGAAAAGGAGAAGCATGAAATTTACGTGTTTTATTCCATGTGGACCGGCAAGCTAAGAGTTGACATTAATGGTAAAAGGGTAAGCGACACTTGGCATTGGGGTATAACGAAAATATTGAACTTTAAAATTGGAGAAACAGAAGTTCATGAAATAATGATTAAAGTAAGCGGTGTTTTCGTTCCTCATATTAAGCTTTATGTTGATGGCAAATTTGTAGCAAGGGCTTAAAGGCCCCTCTGAAGGCTTCTCCCTCTCCCGTCTGGAGCCTTCAAGGGGCTAGCTAATACTGTGTCAAAAACAACCTTTAAGCTTTTTAAGTTTAGGCTCTTGAGCTTCCACTTAAAATTTGCCTTAATTTATGGCCCAATAGAATGTCGCTGTCAAGCATGGCCCTTTTGCTGGGTTCTTGCCAAACAGAAACGTAAATTCGCCTTCCTCGTGAAAGCTCTTCATAAATTCGCTTTTTTTCAGAATCCGGCAATTTTAGCCACTCTTCCAGCCCGCCGGCGAAATCCTCAGGCATTTTTGCCCATTCAGGCTCTTCTCGGAGCTTTTCTTGTGGAGCCGGATTTGAGCCGGCCAAAAAGCCTAATGCTTGAAGCCTCTGGCCAATGATAAGGGGACCGCCTAACTGCTTACGCACCTGCTCTAAAATGGACTTTGTAGAGTCAAAGGTTGGCCCAACTAAAAGCACGCCTAGACGTTTGCGTAACTCTTCACGTTCTATTTGACTGAAGTTCCACCTTTGAGTCATGCTTTTTCACCTCTTAACTATTTTTGTTAGGAGCCTAACGTTGTATAAAAACGTGTTTAAGGCTGGGAAGGGCCATAGGCCCAATGGGCCCTTAACCGTTAAGGCCTCAGCCCTCTGAACAAACAACAAGTCTAGGAGCTTAAATTTTTGGGCTTGCATGGACTTTGAAAGGCTTAACATATCCAAAACTTCCCACTCATCCATTAGAGTTCACCTCTCTTAGCCATTTTTTTACGTCTCTCTGCTTCTTTAACCAAGAATGAAGCCATTGCTAGAGTTCTAAGAGGTTGGCCTCTTATCCCATTTGCACGTAAAACCTCTATAACTCCATCTAGAATGTCCAAAAAGGGTGTGTCATCATTTATTACTGTTTTGAGGCCTTCAATTATGGATTCGTATTTTTCCTTTGGAAGCACAAAATAGCTTCTGCATTTATAATTGGTGCATTGAATTAGTCCTTCTGCTGGGTTTTCACGGTCAAGTTCATGGCCACACACTAGGCATTTATATGTAGGCATGGTTATCCTCGATTACTTATTAATAAGAAAAGATTTAAATCTTTTCTCTTGTTAATAAGTAAAATCAGACAACTTCAATACGGAAGAGGGGGTGTGTTTGAGATTGAGAGAAGTCGTTTACGATTTTGAGGATTTTAAGGCTAGGGTTGATATGTCCAAGCCCCTGCACCATGATGCCTATCGAAAACCGTTGGATAGGCATGGCATTTACTACCGATTAAGGTTTAGAATCTACGGCTTGAGCAAGGATGGGGGCCACGTTTTAGTTTTTGAAAACCATGCGGATTTGTCAACCCTTGACATTCCAAAGGAATACCAGAAAAGCAACAACGCTTACGAAAATCTAAACGTTTGGTGCAAGGCGCTTCTCGAAAAATTTGAGAAGGAAAAGGCTGAGCCTTTAGGGTCCACTCCAGGAAGATGGGAAGTTTAACGTGTTAGGCTTAAAAGTCAAGCGTTGCGGTTTATGCTCCAAATTTCACACTTTAGAATGTCCGTCTGAAACAATGGAAAGCGTTAGGGAGAAGGCCTATTACCAAAATGGGAACTCTGAACCGCTAAATCCCAATTGTTTTGCACTTGATTTGGAAAGGACGGACTTAATTAGCTTGTTCTCCAGAATTGTGCTGGAAAACTTCACGGTTAAGCATTTCGTGAAAGGAGACAGTAGCTTAGGGCTTTTCAAGTGGGAAAACGGCCGATATGCTGAGTGTGAAGAGTTTTTGAAGGCTTTTCTGGAAAGGGCTGGAGAGGAGCTGGGCCTTGAGGACCGGGTTAGAACCCATGCTGTAAACGAAGCTCTTGAAAAGGTTAAGCGCAAAACCTATTTTGAACTGAGAGAGGAGCCCCTAAAAATCGCCTTCAAGAACTACGCTTTCGATTGGAAGGTGTTTCTGAACGGTCCAGAGGAGCCGGCTGAAGAGCCGGGTTATCTAACACCAATCGAACACACTAGGGAAGAGCCAATCTTCCACCTTATACCGCACAACCTAAACATGGACTATTTTAAAGAGGCCCTAACAAATTTTGACATAGAAAAAGGCATTATGCCTTTTGCGGAGAAGTCCATCCCCAATATTGTTCAGATTTTTAAGGATTGGGTTTGCGATAAGTGGCCCTTGCTTTTTGAGATGATAGGCTACTGCCTTTATCTAGACTATCCTTTCAATAAAGCGTTTATGCTTGTGGGAAGCGGAAGCAATGGCAAAACAACGTTTCTAAACTTGATAAACGTGATTTTGGGAGAGGGAAATACGGTCAGCATTAGCCTACAAGACATTTGCCTCTACCGTTTCGCACCCTGTGAACTCTATCACAAATTGGCCAACATATTTTCGGACCTTCCGGCCAAGCCAATAGGCTACACGGGCTTCTTTAAGATTTTAACGGGCCAAGATGTTCTTTCAGCACCACGTAAGTTTAGGGATTCCATACGTTTTAGAAATTATGCAAAAATGTTGTTCTCAGCAAACGAATTGCCTGAAGTAACCGACATGAGTGAAGCGTTTTGGCGAAGATGGATAGTCATAGAATTTCCAAATCGTTTTGAAGATAACCCAAATTTTTTCGAGGAGAACTTTTCAGAGGAAGTTATCGAGAAAATAATTGTTATTGGGATTTTAGCCTTCGCAAACGTTTACAAAAACCGCAAATTCTCAGTTGAAGCCGGCCCAACGGACTTCAAAGAGAAATGGCTCCGCATGGCTAACAGCGTATACGCCTATATTCAAGAGGGCCTAGAGACAAAACGCTTAACCTTAAGCAAAGAAGCCTACACGCCTTCAGACGAGCTGTATCAAGACTATGTTAGTTGGTGCAGAGATAGCGACCTTGAGGCTCAAACCAAAAATATGTTCACTAGGGAGCTGGAAAGACTTTTCAAAATTGTTAAAAGGCGAAGGATGGAAGGGGGACAACGCTTCTACGCCTATGAAGGGGTAGCCCTAAAAACCGAGGAAGAAGCGGGCCTTCAAAGTTTTCATAGCTGTGAAAACTGCGGGGGAAAGGCTACAACACGATTATTCCGAGATGGAAGGGAAGTCTGGCTGTGCGGTTCATGCCTAAAGGAGTGGGAAGGTAACCTATGAACTGCCCAACTTGCCTAGGATTTTTTCTATTATTTAATAGAAAATTGACTTCTCATTTTTACGCAATAAATGGAAAAAAGTTGGGAAACCTAGGCAATTTGCTTCTTTCTGACGGACAAGGAAGGTCTTGTGAAATCAAGGTTGATGTCAAGGCTGATGTCAAGGCGTCTGGTCTTGAAAATTTCAAGGCTGGAGTCAAGGCTGGGGAAAGGCTAAGCGGTCTGGGAGCCCACAACGTCATGCTGGTTCCCCATTTAATCCACCGAAGGCGGTTAAACCGTTGGGGGTAGGCCTTTGCCCCTCGAGGCCTCCGCCCTCCCTCTCCGCCTAGCCCCCCAAAAGGTGTTAGATAACCATGCATAGGCCCAAAAAGGTTTGTCCAAAATGCGGGGCTCCAGGAAGTGGGCCTTATGCTAGGTGGGTTCTAAATGCTCAGAAGCGACGTTATGAGCCCTACTATTATTTTGCACATAAAAGGGCTGGGGCCATTCATTGGTGTTATCTGGGTAAGCGTGTTGAAGGGTTATCTAACACGGCTAGGTGTGTTGACTGCGCCCACCTTCAACCAGATGATTTTTGTGTTTGGCAAGGGGCCTACATTAAAAACCCAAAATTAAAGAGCCAGCCTTTCGAGTGTGAAGGGTTCAAGCCTAAAGGCTTCTTTTGAATTTTTTACAATTTTTAGGCCCCATCAAGGTCTGAGATCCAGCGGATTCCACAGGGAGTTTTTTGAATTTTTTACAAAGTATATGTGAAGGATTCCGGCCTAAAGGGTGAACCCGGGTTCACCCCCTGTCAAGAGATATGGAATACTCTAACGTTAGAGTAATTAGGGGTGAAAGCGCTTTCCCTTAGGGGTTTGGTTGCATTTTTAAAATTTTTGAAAAATCAAAAATGCGGACAAAATACTTATTTTGTCCTATTTCTGTTAACCATAATTAACCGCAAAAGCTATTGGGGCTGATTTTAAAAGTTAAATAAAATGTTAGCATTCTTATGAATCGCAAATCTATATTCAAAATCCATTTTAAATTATAGGACATAGAGTTGAACGGTATGCGTGTGTATTTCCCTTTCGAATATTTGGATGCTTTTCGTTAATGGGAGTCCATGTAGGCTGTGGTCGTGGACCAGCACCCTTGCGCCCTTTTTGCATTCAGCCATTATTTTTTCTGAAAGCCTCGAAATTATTGGTGGGAAAGGGTAGACGTATATTACATCAAGCTTTGAGAAGTCTATTGTGAATAGGTCTGAGCAGACAATGTCGATTAGATGTTTAACTCCCGCGATTTTCGCTTTTTTGTTGGCAAGCTTAACCATTACTGGGTTAATTTCAAATCCGACACAGTAAACTCCGAATTTTTTGGCAGCCTCAATTAGTACTGAGCCGTCTCCGCATCCAAGGTCTGCGAAAACTTCGTGGGGTTTGACTTCCACCATATTTAGGGCTGTTTGGATAACGGATGATGGGCTTGGCAGGTATGGGAACTCCACAAGCCTCCGAATAATTGCGGAATCGCTCAATCACCTTCTCCAAAATTAAAGTTAATTACCTGCGGAAGGTTAAAGTTAACGGTTTGGTGAAAGCATGCCAAGATTTGTGGTTCAACGCCACCATGCGATGCATCTGCACTACGATTTTAGGTTGGAGATGGATGGCGTTTTGAAAAGCTGGGCTGTCCCAAAGGAGCCCCCAACACAGCCCGGCATAAGAAGGTTAGCCGTCATGGTTGAGGATCACCCGATAAGCTACATAGACTTTGAGGGCACAATACCAGAGGGGATGTATGGCGCTGGAAAAGTGGAAATATGGGATAAGGGAGCTTACACGCTGAAGAGTAGAAGCGCTAATAAAATAGAGTTCACTCTGCATGGCGAGAAAATGAAAGGGGACTATGCCCTAATAATGTTTAAGGGCGACAAAAACTGGCTTTTGATAAAGAAGAGGTAGCTAACGCTCGGTGTGTATTTCAAAAAGCTTTTACATCAGTCCGCTTTTTATTGGGTTCTAAAATGGTGAGTTTGAAATGGTGGAACCAAGAATAGAGAAGCTTGCGAAAATATGTGTTCATTACAGTGTTGAAATAAAGCCTGGAGAACTCGTCTTAATACAGGGAAGCAGCGAAGCTTTTCCATTGATAAACGAGATTTATAAGGAATGCTTGTTGGTTGGGGCTCATCCAATGGTTATTCCCAGACTCGACTTGCAGTACACTTTCTTTAAATATGCTAATGAAAAGCAGCTTAGCTATGTTTCACCCATTGAAAAGTTCATAGCTGAAAATGTCGACGTGAACATAAACATTTACTGTGAGCCAAACCCCAAAAGGTTGACAAACATAGACCCCGCGCGGATAAGATTACATGCAGCAGCGAGAAGAGAGTTGTCGGAAATTTTCTATAAACGTGTTGCGGAGAAAAAGTTGCGGTGGACCCTTCTGCCATACCCAATAAATGCCCAAGCCCAAGAGGCTTCCATGTCGCTTGCTGAGTATGAAGACTTTGTCTATGCCAGCTGTTTCGCCGACAAAGAAGACCCCATTGCGGAATGGAAAAGAGTTCACCAAGAACAAGAGAGGATTTGCACATTCCTGAACAGCGGAAATGATGTGCGCATAGTTGGGGAGGACACGGACCTAACCTTCAATGTTAAGGGGAGGAGATGGATAAACTGTGCTGGAAAGGAGAACATGCCGGACGGCGAAGTTTTCACGGCGCCAATTGAGAACTCTGCAAACGGCACAATAAGATTTACTTTTCCAGGCATAGTTTCAGGCAGGGAGGTTGAGGATATAACGCTCACCTTTAAGGATGGTGAGGTTGTTAAGGCTTCCGCTGCTAAGGGAAATGAGCTTCTGCAGGAAATGTTGAAGATTGATGGCGCACGGCGCATTGGGGAAATAGCCATAGGAACAAACTACGCCATATCAAGGTTTACAAAAAACATGCTCTTCGACGAAAAGATGG
Source organism: Bathyarchaeia archaeon (assembly GCA_038882975.1). GTDB lineage: Archaea > Thermoproteota > Bathyarchaeia > Bathyarchaeales > Bathycorpusculaceae > JAGTQI01. The sequence continues at coordinate 32,013 of JAVZNE010000008.1, read as the reverse complement.
GCGGCACTGTGCATCTGGCTCTTGGAAACTCCTATCCAGAGTCTGGCGGGCTTAACAAGTCGGCGATTCACTGGGATATACTTAAAGATATGAAGAAGGACGGAGAAATCTACATGGACGGACAATTAATCTATAAGAATGGCAAATTCCTCATCTAAAGCTCAAATTAAAAAGCGGTTTCAATGAAAGAACGGGATGAGAAAGCTTCAGGCTTGACGCTTTTCACAAAAATTTTTGTTAATCTGGGTATTTTCCAGTTTCTAACTTTTCTCAGAAGGGGAATATTCTACACTTTTATGGTCAATTATCTTTATACGCTTATGCGTACAGTGACTTCGACGGCAGCCCTTGGAACTTTTGACATGATTGCCTCTGCTCTGGGTCAAAACCTTCTTTGGGGTAGGATATGCGACCGTTTTAAGGTCAGAACTAAATTGATAATAATTGGCGAAAGCATAGCTGGCTTCACTTACATAATCGTGTTTTTCATCCACAGATTTTTGATAGATGTTGGAAGAAGTTTTGACGCTGGCTTAACAATAATCTTCGGGCTGGCTGTTCTGGAGTTTTTCTGGTCCATGTCCGATGTAGGGTGGGCTGTGCTACTAACCGACATCACCACTCCAAGCTCACGAGGCAAAATTGTCGGCTCATTAAACTTCATCGCCTCCTTAGGAAGAATGGTCGGCATAATATTCGCTGGCTTCCTTTACGCCGGTGGAGAAGGCTTCAGAAATGGGACAATCTTCTGGACTGTTACTGCGCTATTATTCACTGGAGCAGCCATAATGACTTTTGTTTCAAAGAGCATAGGAAGAGAAGGCTTAAAGCCTACTCAAGAACAGCTGGCAACGGAAGGAATAGTGAAGGAAAAAAATGTTGTTGTGGGAGATGAGAGGGCATACAAGTGGTTTTTGGCCTCCCTAATAATCATTGTTTTGGGCGCAGCCTCGGTAAACCAGATATTCTTTCTCTTTATCAAGCTTCAAGACGGCTTGAACGCAAGCGACTACGAAATGAGCTTAATAATCAGTTCTTGGACTGTTGGCGGCATGATAGCAAGCGCCATTTCCGGTAGAATTGCAGACAAAATTGGAAGAGAAAAAGTGATATTCTCTGGGCTGATTCTGGCAGTTTTAACTCCGGCTTTGTATGGTTTGGCTTTAAACGTGCCCAGCATGGCTTTTATTTATGGATTAAATGGTGTGGCTTTTTGGAGCATCCAAACGGTTGGCTTTGCACTTGCTGGAGACTTAACTCCGGAACATAGGAGGGGGCGACTTTTAAGCCGTTATAACGCGGTCATCGCCCTAAGCTGGGGACCAGCAGGAATTCTCATCGGCGGACCCTTCGCAGACATCCAAACAAAGATTTTAGGAATACGGGAGCACGCAGCCTTCATAAACGCCTTCTACCTATCATCAGCCATAGTGGCAGCTGGCACCATACTTTTCGCCATAAAATTCTTGAGGATTAAACGCGTAACCTAAACTGAACATGGAGGCTGAAACTCACATGCTTAAGTTTGAAACCGTGAAAATTGAGGTGCCTAAAGACTGCAACGTGATTTTGGGAACAGCCCACTTCATAAAAACCGTTGAAGACTTGTATGAGGCTCTGGTTAACGCTGTTCCAAACATAAAGTTTGGGATAGGCTTCTGCGAAAGCTCCGGACCATGCCTCGTCAGACACGAAGGAAACGACGAGGAATTGAAGCAGCTTGCCGCCAAAAAAGCCTTTGAACTTGCCTGCGGCCACAGCTTCATAATCTTCATCAAAAATGCCTATCCAATAAACGTTTTAGACAAGATTAGAAAAGTGCCGGAAGTCTGCACAATTTATGCCGCCACAGCTAACCCATTGGAGGTAGTGGTTGCAGAAACAGAGCAGGGCAGAGGCATCATAGGCGTCATTGACGGTTTTAAAAGTAGGGGGATAGAAACAGAAAGCGATATCAAAGCTAGGAAGGAGTTTCTGCGGAAAATAGGGTACAAGCTTGGTTGAAAAGGCTTCGCAGGGTGGAATTGGAAGGGTTTAGGCGTTAACGCCATTTTTTGCCAATATTTGAGGCTCTTTTTATGGGGCTACTAATTCCTGTTGAATTTCAAAGGGAACTTTCTCTCTCATCCTTTCAGCGGCGTATGTGGCTAAAATCTTAAATTGTTTTTCTGTTAGGATGTTGCGCGCCCTTGACAGAATGTCTAGGCATATTTCCTTAAAAACTAGGTCTGCGCATCTCATTTTCGCATCGTCAATTAATTCCTTGCAGGCTTGAAGGATTTGACTGTTCAAGCATTCCACCCTGCGAACTCATAGTTAATCATGAAACATTAAAACACTTATGAATTCAGAAAACAGATTCAAAATACTGATTGCAAAAAGTTTTTGGCATTTTAGCATGATTATTATAAGTGCTGTGGTTTACATTATTGATAGTGAACCTAAATGAAAAGCGTGGTCAAGGGTGAAGTCTACTTTATAGGAGTTGTTGAAAAAGCTGGTGATGAAGAAGTCAAAATAAGGATTTTCCCAGAGTTTTGCAGCGGACTCAAGGATGTGGAGGAATTCTCCCACCTAATTGTTTTGTACTGGTTCCACTTGCGCGATAATGAGGCTAATAGGCGGACGCTGATTGTTTTTCCGAAGAGACACATGGTTAATGTGGAAAAGGGCGTTTTCGCCTGTAGAAGTCCATCAAGACCAAACCCCATAGGCTTGTGTGTTGTAGAACTTGTTAAGAGAGAAGACTGTGTTTTGACGGTTAGAGGTTTGGACGCTTTTGAAGGTTCACCAGTAATAGATATAAAACCCTACATCCCAAGCGTGGATTTTGTCGAAAATGTAAGGGTTCCAAACTGGGTAAACTGCGATGTGGTAAAGGATAAAAAAGAGATGGTGTGATAAATTCGGAGAGAAGGGTAAAAGATGTACGTGCCCGCTGTCAAGTTGTCTGGAGTCTCGAAACGTTACGGCAGCTTAACGGCTGTTGACTACCTAGACTTAGAGGTTAAAAGGGGCGAAATATTGGGGCTTCTTGGACCGAATGGGTCGGGTAAATCGACAACTTTGAAGATGATTTTGGGGTTGGTTAAGCCTGACACGGGTTCGATAAACGTTTTGGGTATTAACGTGGAAGACGACCCTATAGCTGTTAAGCGTAAAATAGGTTATGTGCCAGAAGCCCCACGTGTTTACGAGTTTCTGACGGGGCTGGAGTTTTTGGATTTTGTTGGCAGTGTTTATGGCATGAGCCTGGAAGAGCGAAAGTTGCGTATTGAGGAGTTTGTGAAAGCTTTAGACCTTGAGGGGCGGGAAGGTGACCTAATAAGCTCCTATTCAGAGGGGATGAAGCAGAAAGTTGTCATAATTTCGGCGCTTATGCACAAGCCTGAACTCCTCCTTCTAGATGAGCCCCTAAGTGGTTTAGACCCGAAATCAGCCCGCATTGTTAAAGATTTGCTTAGGGAGTTGGCTTCTCAAGGTGTTACCACGATAATGTCTACGCATATTTTGGAGATCGCCCAAGCCATGTGCGACCGCATAGCCATAATGTATGGTGGGCGACTTCTGGCTTTAGGCACAATGGACGAGCTTAGGCGCAAGGCGAAAATGCCGGAATCCGGACTGGAGGACATTTTCCTAAAGCTGACCGGAACTGGCGATGTTAAACCCATTGTTGAGGCGCTGATGAAGTGAACTGGAAAAACGTCCTACTCCTAATAAGCGTAGACGTTAAGTCTTCAAGAGTTGTTAGGGGTGCAAGGTTTAGACGTTTTAGGGAAAATAAGATTTTAACATACGCCCTATATCTTGGGGCGTGTGTTTTAGGCCTTCTGGTGGGCTTCTTTGCTGGAAACTTTTTTGCTGGAATAACGGATCCTTCTTTAATGCAGCTGGTTCATGAAGGCGCAACCACCCTTTTCATAGCCTTGCCGATCATAGCGCTTCTTTACGGGCTTGTTTTCACCCAGATAAGCCAGTTTCAACGCATAGGCGCAAAGATAACTATTCAGCCTCCTTATTGGCTTCCTATAACGTGGGAGGAGCACACCCTCGCCTCAATAATAGCCAACATTCTTGGGACACCCCTAATAATAACCGTATTTATTAGCTCAGCCATAATTGTGGCTTCGCTTTTCTTAGGGTTGTTGCCACTTGCAGCGTTTACGGTGTTGGCGCTGTTGATAAGTCTACTCCTATCCAGCATAACCACAGAAGTGCTTAAGGTTGTGCAGGTCAGAATCTCCGGGGCGATTACTAAGGTTGCTGGCAGAGCCGCTATCTGGGTGAGGTTCATCGGCACTATAATATTCTTCATAGTTTTCTACGTGATTTATTTCTCGCTCTACTATAACGTGCCGCCTCAAGCGCTTATTGAGTGGGTTGCCACGGGACAGAGAATGCTCTGGTTTATCCCATACCTTTGGCATGGAGCCGCGCTGTCGTCCTTTGCCTCGGGTTTGTGGCTGGAAACAGCCTTGTTCTTGCTATTTTCGATAGGATTTATCTATGTGCTTTTTCTGGCGGCAACCATTTTGAACGCGAGATTCAGCTTATACGAAGCTCCAACAATAAAGGTTTCCAGCGGAGTTTACGCTCCAAAAACTGGTTTTCTCGGAAGGCTGGGATTTTCGCCCCTTGAAGCAGCCATAATTAGAAAGGATTTTAAGGCTTTCACTAGGCGCCGCGAACTCATGCAGATATTCATAATCCCAATAGTCCTTATTATCATGCCTATCCTTTCCACAATGAGGGGAGAAACTGCACCACCGCCTACAATATCTACATTCCTGTTTATTTACATGGCACTGCTGCCCGGAGGCTTTATCGCCTTTTCGCTGGGAAACATAATTGTTGGCTCAGAAGGAAGCGGCATATGGCTTGTAAACTCAATGCCGATATCTGCAAAAAGCTTTATTAGGGCAAAATACGCCTTTATCGCACTTTTCAGCTTAATCGTAATCCTTGTATGTTCAGTTGCCGCCTATTTCATACTGGCGCCATCAATTAGGGCGTTATTCATAGTGGCTCTGGAATCCATTTTTTTGGCTTTCGCCCTGGGCATGGTTTCACTTGTCTTTGGGATAAGGGGCGCCGACTTCCAAGAACTGCCAAGACCAAAAATGGTTAAGCCGCTTTGGGGCTTACTTAACATGGTTGCTTGCGCCGTGGTTGGGCTAATGATAATTGGTCCGATGATTACATACGGCTTTCAAAGAATCTTCCAATCCTTTTTTGTGATTTTCATGCTACCTAGCTATTATCCATATATTGCTTTGCCCATAAGCGGAATCATAGCTTTTCTAATAACTTATGTAGCCTATAAATTAGCCTTAAATAGTGCTGAGGAGCTATTGCAGAGCATAGAACAGTAAAATGGAGGGCGCCCGATGGCTTTAGCGATAGAAACTGTTGGCTTAACAAAAAGGTATGGTTCATTGGTCGCCGTGAATAAGCTGAACCTTCAAGTTGGAAAGAATACAATTCACGGTTTTCTTGGTCCCAATGGCGCAGGGAAAACAACGACAATTAAGGTTTTGGTTGGACTTTTAAGACCAGACGAGGGAACTGTTAAAGTTCTTGGGCGTGAAGTGCGTGGAGACATGCCGGAAGCCCGCCTTAAAGTGGGTTATATGCCTGAACTCCCCAAATTTCCGAAGCACTTGCGGGGTCGGGAGCTCCTAGACCTTTATGGGCGAATGTATGGGATGTCTGAACAGCAGCGGAGGGAGCAAATACCGAAGCTTTTGGAGATAGTTGGACTTAAGGGCAGAGAAAAAGACCTTATTGGAAAATATAGTAAGGGCATGCAGCAACGCTTGGGCATAGCCCAAGCCTTGCTGAACGACCCTGAACTGGTGATTTTGGACGAGCCTAGCCTCGGTTTGGACCCTGTGGGGATGGTTGAGGTTAGAGAGCTTGTGAAAAACATAGCTAAGGAGGGTAGAACGGTCTTCCTTTCATCGCATTTGCTCTTTGAGGTGGAGCAGGTCTGTACACACATAACAATAATTCATAAGGGTGTCGCCTTAGCTTCCGACACGCTCCAAAACGTTTACAACAAGATATCTGGAGCCGCCGCCACACTTGTGGTGGAGTTGGCGAAACCCTTAGACTCTGTAGCTGACGTGTTAAGGAAGCTGCCATTTGTGTCTAACGTTGAGCATGGAGGCAAAATACTAGTGATAGAGTTGAAAACTTATGACGATGTTAGACCGCAGATTTCTCAAGAGATAACAAGGGCTGGCGGCGTAATAGTTTCCATGAACCTTAAGGGGCGGACCCTTGAAGAGGTTTTCATGCAGCTTATTGCGGGGCCTGGAGGTGGAAAGTGATGATGGCAAAAACTTGGAGTGGTTGGGCATCCCGCTTCTGGGCGGTTGTGAAATATGAGCTGCTTTGGAACATTCGGAAAAAGAAGTTTATCGGCGTAATGGTGCTTGCCCTCGCCCTCGCCACTTTAAACCTAGTTTTGCCAGTTATACTCCGCAACATTGCAGGAGTCAGTGAATATCTGCCAAAAAATCCTGACTACGTAATCAGCACGGGAGTTGGATTGGGCGGAATGGGCATATTTCTCTTTGCAGTAGCCATAGCCATGAACAGCATTTCAGGCGAATTCGAAAGCGGCTCAATTGTTCCATTGTTAACAAAGCCGGTTTCGAGAACCATGATTTTCATTGGCAAGCTTCTAGCTGCATTCATAACCCTCTTTGCCGCTTATGCAAGCCTCCTCGTCTACATGGCTGTTGGCGGTTGGATAATTTATGGTCCCCAAAACAACCTCCACTTGCTGCCCCTTTCGCTACTAGGCACTATAATCAGCACTTTTGTCTGGATTGCCATTGTCATATTCATAGGGACACTTTCAAAAAATTCGTTGCTAGCTGCCCTTGGAACCTTCGGCATTTACATGGCGTTAAACATAAGCTCGGGGATAATCTCCGTCTTCACAGACCAAGCGTGGATTCTAAACTATCTTCCTGGAAGCGGCGCAGCTGGGTTTATCAGAGATAACGGAACAATAACGAGGAGCATATCAACAGGAACTGACAATATAGCTGCTAACATAATAAATTGTTTGCTTTACCCATCAACAGAAGTAGCCTACCTAAAGTTTAGTCTTGCCCCTGGAAACCCCTTTACAGAACTATTCAGGGAGCCCTTGTGGTTTGTGCTTTTTAGGTCGCTGATTGTGGCTTTTGCCTACATTATTGGACTTTTTGCCATTGCATGGTACTCGTTTAAGCGGGCCCAAGTGCTTGAATAAGCGCCAGTTCAAAGGTTAAAACGGGTATATTTCCTCGGAAGCTCTTATATATCCTAAATCTTTTAAAGCCCTTTTCTGCAAGCTCGGTGTCTCCATGTACAGAAAGCATTCAAAGAAAATTCTTGTCACGGGGGCAACGGGACAAATTGGTTCTGAACTCACACTGGAGTTGCGGAACAGATATGGCGGGGAAAACGTGGTTGCCGCCGGACACAAAAGAAAACCAGGTGAAGCCCTAATAGGCTCAGGACCTTTCGAATTTATTGACGCCACAAAAAGGGAGGATGTTGAAAAAATCGTCAGGGAACACGACATCGACACCGTTTATCATTTGGCCGCTGTTCTTTCAGCGGTTGGCGAAGAAAACCCGCAAAACGCATGGAACATTAACATGGGAAGCCTCTACAACATACTTGAAATAGCAAGAGAATATGGCTTAAGGGTTTTTTGGCCAAGTTCCATAGCCGTTTTCGGTCCGGAGGCACCCCGTGTTAAAACTCCCCAAAACACCGTTTTAATTCCAAGAACCATGTATGGCGTGACGAAAGTTGCCGGCGAATTGCTCTGCAACTACTATTTTCTCCGCTATAATGTTGACGTTAGAAGCGTCCGTTATCCCGGAATAATAAGCAGCGAAACTCCTCCGGGCGGGGGCACAACAGACTATGCTGTTGAAATTTTTTATGAAGCTGTTAGGTGTAAGCGTTACACATGCTTTTTGAGGGCTAACACCGTTTTGCCAATGATGTATATGCCAGACTGCATAAACGCGGCAATAACACTGATGGAAGCTGACGCGTCGCGGATTAGGTGTCGCACAAGCTATAATGTAGCGGCTATGAGCTTTTCTCCAGCTGAGCTTGTGGCGGAAATTAGGAAGTATATTCCAGATTTTGTCTGCGATTACAAGCCGGATTTTAGGCAGAAGATTGCGGATTCATGGCCTATGTCTATAGATGACAGTGCGGCCCGCGAGGACTGGGGTTGGAACCCAAAATATGACTTAGCCACCATGACCCGTGACATGATTGAGAAGCTTTCTAAGCGTTTTGCTGAAAACCGCCTTTAAACGTTTCCTTCCGCCGTAATTTTATAGGAAGTGTTAAAAGCTGTCTTAAATTTAGAGCTAATTGGAGGGTGAAAGGGCATGGTTGAGAGGCATCCTACACGCTATTTGGCTGAGGAATATGAGCGCTTGGTGCGGGAGAACTTGAACTGGGAGCTTAAGGTTTTGGAGTCTGCCAGCGAGCCCATATGCATAGTTAACGGCAAAGAGGTGCTCATGCTCTGTGCTAACAACTACCTAAACCTTGCAACCCATCCAAAAGTTGTCAACGCCATGATAGAGGCAACCCGCAAATATGGCGCTGGGGCTGGAAGCGACAGGTCTATTTCTGGAAACATGATCCTTCATGAGGAGTTGGACAGACGCCTAGCAAAGTTCAAGAGAGCTCCGGCATCACTTACATTCCAGACTGGCTTCATGGTTAATGAGGGGCTTATACCGCAACTCGCGGACAAGGGCGACTTGATAGTTTCAGATGAGCTTAACCACGGGTCAATAATTGACGGTTGTAGATTGAGCCGAGCGGACAGAGCCATATACAAGCACAAGGACGTTGAAGACTTAGCCCGCGTCATGGAAGAAGCTGAAAAACACGACCCACCCTACAACCACATATGGATAATAACAGACGGAGTTTTCAGCATGGACGGAGACACGGCACCACTGCGGGAAATAGCCAAAATTGCAAAGGAGCATGGTGCAGGAGTTTATGTGGACGACGCACATGGCGAAGGCGTTTTAGGCGAAGGCGGACGCGGAATAGTAAGTCACTACGGGCTTAGGCGTGATGAAGTGCACGTGGAAATGGGCACTTTTTCAAAAGCTTTCGGCGTTATAGGCGGACACATAACTGGAAGCGAGGAACTCCGAAACTTCGCCTACAACAAGGCTAGAAGCTGGCTCCTCAGCGGCGCCGTCCCGCCGGGAGTCGCAGCCGCCTGCATAGCCGCAATAGACGTCCTCGAAACAGAACCGGAACACGTCCGCCGAGTCTGGGAGAACCGAAATCACTTGCTAGATGCGCTGCAGGATGCTGGCTTTGACACCGGCAACACCGAAACTCCAATAATTCCAGTCATGTGTGGAAAGAGTAAGGCTGCGAGGGACTTGGCAGACTACCTGTGGACTGAGGGCATATTCGTCCTGCCAATATTTTATCCAATGGTTGCTAGGGATAAAGCCAGAATTCGCGTCCAAGTATGCACGAAGCACACAACAGAACAGCTTGACAGAGCAGCGGAAGCTTTCAAAGAAGGCGGCAAAAAACTCGGAATAATCTAAAACCCCAACTCCTCATTTTCTCTTTAAAGAACACCACTCTAACGTTTTTCATCGTATTGGGAAATGTTAAATTGCTATCGTGTGACATTAAGTTTAGTGATATTGTTATGGCTCAAGATTTGTTAAGGCTTGTTGGATACTGTGGCTGTTATTGCGGGTTATGCGGCGTCAGAGTTTGCTTCCCGAAGCATGCAAGGCAGCTTAGAGACACGCTTCAGCAAGAGGGCATGGATTATTGGTATAAATATGTGCCTTCCATGCGCGAAACCTTTCCGGTTTTCTGGAAGTTTCTTGAAGATTTAACAAGATATGAGTGCTCTTGCAGAACTGGCGGCGGCCCATCCACATGTAAGATGAGGCTATGCGCCCAAAGGAAAGGAGTATTCACATGTCCCCTCTGCGATCAATATCCGTGTGCTCTAATTGAAAACTATAACAAAGTTTATCCAACAACAATTGAGGATGGGAAAAGGCTGAGGGAGATAGGCCTAGAGGCTTGGATTGAAGAGCAGGAGGAAAGGGCTAAGAAAGGCTTCATATATGCACAAATCAAAATTCAAAGAAAAGACGTGGCATGGGCCTAACAATAAACAACGGTCTTGCGTTGAAGCCTCTGATTATGCAGGAGATTAACACTTCAATCAATAGTCAGCTCTGTTTTGTAAAATGTAAAATATGGCACTGTTTATTTAAATTCGTGTTTCCTTATTTTCATTTAAATGTCAAGGGTTGCTGAAGAGAAGCAGCAGTTACGTGAGAAAATTTGGCTTGAAATGGAGAGGTCTGGAGCAGCGGCTTTCCCGCTTCCATGCTGGGGGAGAATTCCAAACTTTGTTGGAGCTGAAGCCGCTGCAGATAAACTTCGACAGCTTGAGGAATGGAAAAGAGCGAAGGTTGTTTTCGTCAATCCGGACTCGCCTCAGCGTAGGGTGAGGGAAAACGCCCTAAAGGATGGAAAAGTTCTCGTAATGGCTTCGCCTAGGCTAACGCGGGGCTTCATACTAATAAGCCCGGAAAAAGTGCGTGGAAAAGAGCATCTCGCCTCAACAATAAGAGGCGCCTTCAAATTTGGAATTCAAACTGGAGACTTTCCAAAACCGGACCTAATAATTGAGGGGTCGGTGGCTGTTGACATGAAGGGACATAGACTTGGAAAGGGACGCGGCTACGGCGACGTGGAAATAGAAACCATAGAAAGAAGGTTTGGAAAAATTTTAGTCGCCACAACAGTTCATGACATGCAGGTGGTTGAAAATGTGCCCTCTGAAAAGAAGGATAGAAAAGTCTCTTTGATAGTTACGCCGACAAGAGTTATTCGAGTACAAGAGTAGTGTAAACGAAAAATGCGGGGGTTTAGGCGTATTTTTGACACTTGTAGCAGTACCATCTCTTGTATTGTGAGATGTATGTGAGGGGCCCTTTGCATGTGGGGCAAACGGCGGTAGGTTGCTGAGCTGCTGGTTGAGCCCCCTCACGTGGTCTCAACAGTACGAAGTCCCCGATTGCTTGGATGTCTTCCCATGGAACAATTTTGATTTCCCTCTCTTTTCCTTCTATTGTTAGGGATATTCCACTCTTTCCAACAGTGAAGCTTACGTCCTTAACTGTGCCGATATAATATCCATCCGCATCAATAACCTTCATTTTGACGAGGTTATCCCTTGTGACACTTTCCCCCCCGAGTTTCTTGCGTCAAGGTAATTCCGCCCCTCGATGAAAATAATCCTTGTAGTTAGCCTTAAAACTTTATTGCTTGTCAGCAAATTTTATAAGAACGCGGTATCCACCTATGAAACATGACAAAATCTGAAGAATCTATCTCTAAGGGCTTGGACCTTTCCCTTAAGAACCCAATAATATTTATGCCTGCCCTCGTGCCAATAGTTGTTGGCATAATCTTTACTTTGTTGGCTTATGCCTTTGCAACCACATATTACATTGGAGCAAAGGAATTTGTGGTGCCAAATATATACTTGTCGTTTGGGGGTTCGTTTATTGCTTACATTTTAGGGACCGTGGCGGGCTTCATGATTGTTGATATGGCAAACGACATTTTAAATGATCGTCAAGCCGACTTGACAAAAAGCTTAAACGTTATTATTAGCAGGTTTGGAACATTAATACTTGCCACTATTATTGCGGCAATATTTGGCATAACCATTGTATTGTTGCCCATAGCTTTCTTCCTAATCACAATAGTCATAGTGGACGGATTGGATGCCATAGAAAGCGTAAAAAGGTCCTTCGACTTTGTTATCAAAAATATTAAGGAAGCTTTAATCTTCATTTTGATCGTGATTATTGTTCAAATAATTGTTTCAGTGGTTTTATCCCTCATTCCAATAGTCGGTCCATTAATTGCAACCGTTGTTAGTTGGGTTCTGAACGTTGTGTTTTTGGCGTCTTCGGTCCACTTTTACCGTTCTTTGAAGGAGTTGCCGCCCCCGCCCCCACCACCGCCTCCGCTTCCGCCGCCCCCGCCCTAATGGCGCGAAACTTTAGCGGAGTTTTTCTAAGGCTTTGTCAACGTCGTCTAATCCAAGCTTTTTAAGAATTTCCGACTTTGGTATACCCCTCTCATCCCAACCGACAAGCTCATAATACTTACGTTTCTCCTCGTCCACACGCGCCTTATCGATTGCTTTGCCTTTGTATGGTCCCGATGGCAGTGGCTCATAGAAACGGGGTGGATTGTCATCGTGGATTTCCGGATTCCATTTTAGGTCTGGTCCGCCTAGGAGGAGCATTGCCCTCTGCAGCTGTATTATTTTCATGGCTTTTGTGGCAACCCAATCCTCTTTTGTCAATTCTATGCCTGTCACAGCCTTGTAAAAGTCGAAAACCAAGGTGCGGGGGAGTCCAAAAACATTGAAGTAGCAGTAAACGCCTGAATCGTGAAATGCCATCATAAGTTCGCTTCTAAAATCGTCCAGTGGCATGCACGCGGTGGAAGTGTGGTCGCCACATTGTACAGAACAGGCATAAGAGTATATTTCAGGATAATCCTTTTCGCTTCTTATTCCATGGGCGCCAACACCTACGCCCTTAACCTGCACGGCGTAGGGCATAGCATCAACACCCTTCATTTCGCCAATTTTTAGGGCTGCACGGTATGTGCCTTCAGCTAGGATGTTGCCTATGCCTTCTCTGTAGGCGATTTTCCTGGCTAGGGCGGCGAAAGCCTCAGCGTTACCCCACTTCAGTTCTATGCCATCCAAGTCCTTCTTTGTCAATATTCCCCTTTGGAAAAGTTCCGCTGCAAAACCCAACACATTGCCTGTTTGTATGCCGCAAAGCCCCAAATCGTCTATTACGGAAGCCATGTAAACATTTTCTTCCGGAGTGAATATGCCCAAGTTTGTGCCTAAATAGGCCTGCAACTCGTAGTCGGGATTATCTGTTATTGCGCCCTTAAACTTTCCAGACCTTATAACAGCCAGTTTAAGGCATGTTGTCGGACAGCCAAAATCCCCCCAATACTGCTTAATCCAAACCCTGTTTTCAAACTCGTTAACCCCAAAGCTTCTCTCGTCGTGCCACTCCTCCTGCCAGTTCCGAACAGGCTCAGAGCTTGTCTTAGCCCCAACCTCGTAGCCAGCTGAACCAGTCCCCCAACGTCTCCAAAGCTCACTTTCATAGGCGTTATTGCAAACCTCCTGCATAAGCGCTTTTACCCCTTCCATATCGGCAACATCGGGCAGTGGACTAGTACCCTTAACCGCTATCGCCTTAAGCCTCTTAGCACCCATTACGGCGCCGTAGCCGCCATAACCAGCAGCATGAGACCACTTAGCCGCAACAACAGCCGTCCGCACTTCGTTCTCTCCAGCAGGACCAATGTAGAGGATTGACGGCTCTTTCCACTCGCCTTTCTGTGGATAACGAGCCTTCAAAAGCTCTCTACATTCCCGAGTTAGAACAGTGACCGTTTGTTTTGCGTCAAAACCCCAAATGTGGCTGGCATCACAGATTTCAACATCAGAATCCTTAATGAAAATATAGCATGGCTTCTCAGCCTCACCAGACACTATGATGCCATCATATCCAGCACACTTCAGTTCGACGCCAAACTCTCCGGCAACGGTTGAGCCAACAACACCGTTGCTTTGCGGAGACTTACCAGAAACACAAATCCGCCCGCCCGGGAAAAAGCCCGTAAGCGGTCCAGTAATGAATAGCAGCAAGTTTTCCGGCCCAAGCGGGTCAATGGTTTCCCATCTACCGCCAAGCCTGTTCCAGAGGATTTTTGTGGCTAAACCCCTACCGCCAACATAATCCCTTAAAACCTCATCGCTGAACTCTACTTCCTTAAAACTTTGTGTGGAAAGGTCAACCTCTAAGAATTTTCCAGCATAACCCCTAATCATACGTACCGCTCCCCATCTTCTCCAAAAATTTTAACAGCCAAATCCCGGGCAATCTCCTCCGGAGTTCTGGCATAAAGCTTGTAAGAGTAGTTTCCTCTGGGCACAGCCCGCAGAACATTCCAAAGTCCCTCTTGGCAAACCTTGACACATTGCGGGTCGCCACCGCACAAGTCGCAAATTAAAATCTTGTTTTCCACCGGGTGCATATGCGGAATCCTCCCAGGACAAGCCTCAACACATTTCCCACAGCCAATACAAGCATTAGAATCCACAAGAACCGCGCCAGTTTCTCTGCTCACTGATAGGGCGTTAACTGGACAAGCCTGGACACATGGGTAATCCTCACACTGAGCGCAAAAATGGGGAAACTCAACACCCGGAGCAAGCATAAAAACCCTAATGCGGGAGGCTTCAGGCCATATACGCTTCTCATGGAAAAGTGAACACGCTATCTCGCATTTTCTGCAGCCGCTGCACCTTGAAAGGTCTCGAGCAACCCATATAGGCGTTTTCTTAGACGCCAAACCCTATCAAGCCTCCTCTCAAATTTGGAATCCCTATTCTATTTTCGGCAAATTTAAGTTTGATGCATTTGCTACCAACTATAAAAAGTTCTTTAAAGCCAAAGACCCTAAGAATGAGAGAGGTTGAAGCTTGTAATGGCGGATATATTCCAACAGCTTGAACAATGGCTGAAAAGTTTCGCAGAACAATACAGTTACCTTGGCATCTTTTTAATAAGCCTAATAGGCTCAATGTCAATATTTTTTCCAATACCATACACCGTAGTTATATTTACCATAGCCTCCACCTTCCAAAACCTTGACCCTTTGTTGATTGCGTTGGCTTCTGGTGCTGGCTCAGCCATAGGAGAGTTTACGGGCTACTTGCTTGGGTTGGGCGGAAGAAAAGTCATAAGCGAGAAGCGCAAGCGTCAAATGGAAGCCTTGGTAAAAATTTTCGGGAAATACGGTCCCATCGCAATATTTCTTTTCGCCTTAACGCCGTTACCAGACGACTTGCTCTTCATACCATTAGGCATAATGCGCTACAATTTATTGAAGGCTTTTATCCCAGCAATAATTGGGAAAATTTGCATGAGCTTAATAATCGTCTACAGCGCCCGCTACGCTATAACAGTAATTGAGCAAATATTTGGAATAAAAAGCGACTGGATAACCGCCCTAATAAGCATGACATTGGCAATAATCCTGCTGGTAATAGTACTAGCCGTCATGTTCAGAATAGACTGGGAGAAAATAGCCAAAACCTCTAAGAAGTCTCAGTAATCTCTCCATCATTGATCTTGTACATGCACGCTCATATCTATTATTTTCCGATAAAGGTCTTTGACATCTTCTGGGTTGAGCATCAACTTCAAAGCTTTTTCGGTTATTTGTTTGTATTTCTCCTCTTCTCTTCCAGGATCCCTTACTGGAACTCCGTGCCTCTGTTTTATTTTACCTATTTTCTTGGATGTTTCAAGTCTCTCTTTTAATAGTAGGAGGATTTCTTCATCTATTTTATCTATTTTCCGTCTTAATGCTGCTATTTTCTTTAACGCCTCTTCCTTACCAGAACCTTTGGCATTATTCCAGCCCTTATCATAAGGTCTGCCAAGGTTATGGCTACCACCGACTCTATTACAGGAACGGCTTTTGGTACTATGCATGGATCGTGTCTCCCTTTTATCTGCAGCGTTGCTTCCTCAAATTTTGATAGATTTATGGTTTTCTGTTTTTTGAAGATTGATGGTGTTGGCTTGATAGCCGCTCTAAACACAATAGGCATTCCGTTGGATAAACCGCCAAGCACTCCACCGGCATTGTTTGTCAACGTTACCGCTTTGCCATCTCGTACAGCATATTGGTCGTTATTTTCAGACCCCTTCATGGCGGCGGCTTTAAAGCCTGCGCCGAATTCTACGCCTTTCACTGCTGGTACAGCGAAAATTGCTTTTGCAATGTCCGCATCTAACGCATCAAATATCGGCTCGCCGACTCCGGCTGGAACATTTAAAGCTATGCATTCCACAACGCCTCCGAGGCTGTCCCCTTCCTCTCTGGCCTTGATTATGGCTTCTTCCATGGATTTTGCACAGGCTGGGATTGGACATCTTACCGGATTTTTGTAGGTTTCTTCTCTGATTTGTTCCAGCGTCGGCGTTTCTTTCATTTCTACGCTGCCTATGGCTTTGGTGTAGGCCAACACTTCAACTCCAAATATTCGTAAAAGTTTCTTTGCGACAGCCCCGGCTATGATAAAGGATACTGTAATTCTTCCAGAGAATCTTCCGCCGCCTCTATAATCGTTAAATCCGCCATATTTGACGCAGGCCGGATAGTCCGCATGTCCAGGTCTAGGCAAATCCTTTATAACATCATAATCTGAGGGGGTTGCTTCCTTATTCCAAACCAGCATGCAGATGGGTGCGCCTGTGGTGTACCCTTCAAACACTCCCGACAAAAGCTCAACAATATCTTTTTCAATTCTTCCTGAAGTTATTTCATGCTTTTGGGGAATTCTCTTATCTAATTCTACTTGAATGTCTCCTTCAGAGAGGGGAAGGCCTGCCGGGCAACCGTCTATAACGGCGCCGACGCATTTGCCGTGGCTTTCGCCGAAGGATGTCACTACGAAGGCTTTACCAATCGAGTTTGCCGCCAATTATACTCGCTCCCAGTATGTATAAGTCTTCGAAGAATTTCGGATAAGACTTTCTCACACATTCAGCGTTCATAATAACGGTTTCGCCTTCAGCTCCTAAGGCAGCAGCCGCGCAAGCCATGGCTATTCTATGATCGCCATGTGGGTTTATCACCGCACCGTGAAGTTCGCACGGCCCCCTTATTATTAGGCTGTCCCCTTTCACATCTATATCGGCGCCCATTTTTCTAAACTCGGTGTAAAGGGCGGTTAATCTGTCGGATTCCTTGTATCTTAGCCTTCGGACATTACGTATTATTGACGCGCCAGTTGTATAACATGCAATGGCTGTACATGCAGGCACTAAGTCTGGAATATCGCGAGCATCAACGTCTATAGCGTTGTGGAGCGCACCCCATACCTCGACGAAGCCCTCTCCAATGGAGACGCTTAGCCCTGACTGCCCAAGTATTTCTAAAAGTGCCTTATCCCCTTGTTTTGAGGCGTAATCAAGATTATGTATCTTTATTTTAGACGAAGTTATGGCGGCTGCGGCGAGTAGATATGCTGCGGAGGAAAAGTCTCCAGGAACTTTATGACCAGATGGCTGGTAGTTTTGCCCGCTTGGAACGTGTATCCGACTGAAATCTTCCGAAAACTCAACTGTAATGGAGTGCTTGCTTAACACCTCCACAGTCATTTCAATGTAGCTCTTAGACTCAATGGGTTTTGTGAGGGTTATTTGGGTGCTCCTTTTTGCGCGGGGACATACAAATAAAAGGCCGGATATGAACTGGGAGCTTACGTCGCCCGGCAATGTTGTTTTTCCGCCGTCAATACTGTTGCCATAAACAGTTACAAAGGGAGGTTTATATTGGGTTTTCACTCCAAGCTGCCTGAGGCTTTGAAGCAACGGCAGTATCGGTCTCCTGCTCAGTGACTGCCTCATAAAAAATGTCGTGTTTCCATCAGCTAAGGCGGCTACGGGTATCATGAAGCGTAATGTAGCACCAGACTCTCGGCAGTTAACGGGATTCATGGGCGCTTTCAGATGCGGCTGACCGTTGATCTCCCAGAGACCGTTGTTTTGTTTCACATCGGCTCCAAAGGCTTTCACCGCCTCAAGAGTTGCCAGTGTATCTTCGGAGACTAGAGGTTTTTCTATTTTTGTCCTCCCATTTGATAAGAGCGCTGCAATAAGTATTCTATGCGTGTAGGACTTTGATGATGGGGCGGCGACCTCTCCTTTCAATGTTTTTGTGGGTTTGATAATAACATCCATCATTGAGAGACTCCTAGAACTTTAGCCTTTTCATGATTTATCTGGGTCTCTATAATTTCGCCTTCGTATCCCATTAAAGCCTCTTTAACACGGTCAACTTTGTCCTCGGTGGTGACCGCCGTTATAGCTGGCCCTTTTCCGCAGAGTCCTGCGGCTATCGCCCCAGCCATTAGGGCGTCTAGAACTATAGAAGGACTGTAACTTAATGCAAAAGAGTATATTAGCCCATTTAGCGTTAAAGCTTGCCAGAAGTTTCCTTTCAAAGTTTCTTTGTAGGCTATTTTAACTAGGGGCGCTATAACTTTCAGTTTTTTAACATCAATGCTTTCTGTGTAAACCTTTGTTTGCGGTATGTGGAACACGACTTTAAGGTTTTCCGGAGCTTTGAGTTGCTTAATTATTCTTCTCTTTAAGTTATCCGTGATGACAATACCACCAAAGTAAGAAGCGCAAGAGTCATCGAAGGCTCCGGTTATAGTTACTTTTGCTTCAATGGCCCCTTCAACGCCTAAATTGACTATAGTTAAGTCGTCGACCTCTTTGCAGAGGGCGGCTACGGTTGCGAGGGCTATAGCGTTTGCAGCTGCGCTGCTGCTTTTTAATCCACGGGCGATAGGTATATTTGACCATGTTCTAACTTCCGCTCCAAACTTTTCAGCGACTCCAAAGTGTTCTAGAGCCTTTCTCACAGTTTTTTCTATTAGTATTGTACTTTCATGGGGGTCTGAGAGGATTTCACCCTTTACAACTCCAGGATTGTCTGTCAACTCGACTTCCGCTTTTGTCCATAACTTTACCCCGAAGGCAGCTCCCTTACCAGTTGCAATAGCGTTAATTATGGTTGCGCCGCCGTAACTTATAGCTGTGGCTCTACTGCCCAAGTTTTGATTCCACCATGCGGAGTTTTTCCATAACAGCCGTTCTCATAGCGCTTATGGGGGCTGGCTGATTCCACCAAATCTCAAAAGAAACAGCTCCTTGGAAAACAAGCGTTTCAATGCCATTGATAACTTTAGCACCAACGGATTTCGCGTCCTTTAAAAGCCTCGTTTCAACAGGGTTGTAAACTATATCCATAACAGTGAGTTCTGGTCTTAGTAGATCCCTTTCAAGTAATGAATGATCGTGATAGGGAAGCATGCCTACAGAAGTAGCGTTAATAAGCACATCCACGTCCCTAAGCCTTCCTTTAAGGCTATCGTAGGAGAGACCGTCCCCCATGATTTTCTTATTAAATTTCTTTTGGAGCGTATCTGCCAAAAGTTTAGCCTTGTATGCGTCCCTATTTAGGATGATGAGCTCATCTGCTTCATGTGCCAGTTGGAAGGCTATAGCCCGCCCAGCACCTCCCGCTCCCAAGAGTAGAAACTTTTTACCTCTAGGTTCTACACCGTTTTCCTTTAAGGCTACTACGGCGCCAACACCGTCGGTGTTGAATCCCACAAGTTTCCCGTTTCTGTTAAGCACCGTGTTAACAGCTCCAATAAATTTCGCTGTTGGGTCAATTTCGTCTAGGTAGTTGACGATGGCTGTTTTATGAGGCATTGTCACGTTCATCCCGCATATGCCAAGGCTTCGCATGCCTTTTATGGCACTTTCAAGGTTTTCTTTTTCCACTTTAAAAGCAACATATACCGCATCAATTTTCAAATGTCTAAAGGCAGTGTTATGCATTATTGGGCTTAGTGAATGCTCAACCGGATCGCCTATGACACAGAAAACTTTAGTTTTCCCAGAAACCTCCATTTACATAACTCCCAATGCCCTATAAGCTGTTTTCATTTCTTGTATTGTCATTTGGCCGCTGGCCGTTTCCATCCCACACTTTAGGGAAGCTATCGTAAAGTATCCTCCAAAAATCGGCGACAAAAGTCTTGATAGTTTGCCCAAAGCCCCCATGGCGAAGCACACGATTCTAGCCTTTCCGCCTTCACTATTCAAGAAATGCAGCAAAGTTAGATTGTCCTGCATAGTTTGCGCCGTTGTCACTATCTTGCAAACGTCGGCGCCCATCGCAATTTCGCTTTTAAGAATTTGCTGGAGCTTAGCTGTTTCCGGCGTTTTCTCGAAGTCGTGAAAGGATATTATAGGCTTGACACCCATGGCAAGCAAATCGTTCACCGCATTTTTCAGCCAAGGAGAATCAAGCTCAATGTCCACGTAACTGAACCCGCTCGAAGCAGCACTCAAAAGAATTTTTATACGTTCATCCTCTCTTCCCAAAAATTTTCCGCGATGCCCAGGTGTTCTAATGGTTGCGATTAACGGCGTTTTCGCGCATCCGGCAATATCCTTCAACCCTTTAAACCAGCCGGTACAATCTAACCTCACTTCAATGAAGTCTGCCAGGTTTTTCTCCGCTTTTTCGATAAGTTTCAATGCATTGCTAAGGTTTCGGGGCATAACAGAAACGCATATCTTTACATTCAAAGCTCCACAACCCTCTCTCCCTTCACGAGGGTTCCGAAATGTCTTCCGCCTTCAAGCATATGCGCTAAAACTTCATCGCCAGGTTTCAACTCTGTAACAGCCATGGAGCCTTTCTCAGTTACAAGCCTAATGGTTTCCGCGTTCTGCGTTATGGTTTTGTAACGTCTTCCGTCGCGTTCAGCTTCAATGAGGATAAGGGGCCGCCACTCGATCTTAACTCTGCCAATATTCGCGAATCTAGCGTTGCCGTTTCTATCCACAATCATTAGCTCGTCTCCAGCTTTAAGCTCTGAAAGGTACTTCGTCCTATCTGGGGAACACATGACGTAAAGGGATATCGGGCCAGCGTTCACCCTGAAAGGTCTAGGTTCAATGAAGGGGGTTTCATGGACTTCCGCCTCCACTAAAAATAGGCATGCAGACTGACAGCCGAGAAGAAGCCCCTCCCCTTCCCTCATCAGATCACACGTGTCAACGCATACTCTGGCTCCTGTTCCTATTTGTCTAACTCCAACTATTTTAACTGGTACAAGTTTAACTTGCGGCAGCTGCTTTTTGACTAAATGGGCAGCTTTTATTAGCTCGTTTAAATCGGCTGTCTTTAAGACAACGCCGTCTACCCCAAGCTCAAGGATTTCAAGGGCTAGTTTAGCTTCTTCCAGCGATGAAACCTCCGCTAAAAGCTTGCTTCTCCCTCTGGTGGTAGCTATTAAGTTTTCAAGAGGTATAACCTTCCAGTCTAAGCATTGTACCATGATGTAATCGGCGGAGAGATTTGCGGCTTTCACAGCTTCCTTTTCGTCCTCCGCGGTTCTGACCACCACTTTAACGGCTACAGACTTGCCAGCGTTTTTAAACTCCTCAAGTTTTTCGATGTTAAAAGACTCTAACACTTGAATATCACAATCGTCGCCGCTTGCAGCAATTTTAACTCCTATTTTCCTTAAATCACCTATCCTCTGCTCATTTACAACATAGACGGCGTTCAATATTTGACTTGCAAAGCTAAGCAAATCTTCTGTAAGGCTTTGCGGAACCGTTTCGTCTATTTTAAGCCAAAGTTCTCTCATGCTTAAGCCTTCTCTCCTTGTAAACGTAACAACCACCAACTTTTTCGCTTTTAGGAAAGGCCGCGTTACTGATTAATATTGCGAAAAGCTAGTTTCTTTTTAACAGCGCCATAGCCTCCCTAACTTTTAGACCTCTATGGACTATCCCAACAAGGGCTCTTGTAATGGCTGTCGGGTCTTCGTGTTGGAAAACGTTTCGACCTATGGATACTCCCGCACAACCAGCTTGTATCGCATCATAAACCATTTCCAGCAACCTTCTAGTCGAATTGACTTTGGGACCACCAGCAATTATCAACGGAACAGGACATCCTTCAACAACTTTTCTAAAAGATTTTGGATCCCCGGTATAATTTGTCTTTACTATGTCTGCGCCCAGCTCCGCGCCAAGCCTTGCCGCATGGGCAACAAGTTCGGGGTCATGTTCGCTTTTGACCTTTGGCCCCCGTGGATACATCATGGCGAGTAATGGAATACCCCACGAATCACACTCGTCAGCCAACCTGCCAAGCTCCGCCAACATCTCATGTTCACGATCTGCACCAACATTCACATGGACCGAAACAGCATCGCATCCTAAACGAATAGCCTCTTCGATAGCGCAAACTCTTATCTTCCAATTGGCATCAGGGCCAACTTTTGTGCTCGCGGAAACATGCACAATAAGTCCAAGCCTCTTTGTGTCTACGTTTTTCGCTATGCCCTTATGCAAGACAACAGCGTCTGCGCCACCAGCAACAAGCTTGTCAATAGTGCTTTGCATGCTTACAAGGCCTTGCATGGGACCGTTAGTAACCCCATGATCCAAAGGAACAATCACGGTTTTTCCATCGTTGCCAAATATTCTCTGCATTCTCTTGCTTTTTCCACTAAGCATTTCTACTTTACCTCCGTAATCTGAAATTCTAGTGATGGTTCAGGACTTTCCTGCAAAGATTTACTAGCAATCATTAAAGCCTCCTCTGCATATCCTCTATCAACAAAAACATGAATCCCAGATGCCGCCATGGACAGCCCATAGATGTTAATACCTTTTATGCTTAGGCTCCTAATCAGATTACTAAGTATCCCGAGCGCCTCTTCGAATTCGGCTGTTTTAATCTTGATTAGGGCAAGATTTTTTCTCACAGCCATGGCTATGGCCTCCTTGTGGTCTTGGACGATCGAATGAAGAGGTTCAAGGATTTTATTAAGCATACTTTCCGGAATGTATAACATGAGGGAATCATAATTGGCTGAAAATCCAACGATATGTACTTCCACGCTTCTTATTTTCTGGATAACTTGATGTATAATCTCTGGCGATTGGGAAAGCCCCTCTCCAACAATGGTTATGGAGGCAATCGCCTCCGGGAAATCAATGTCAACAATTTTTTTAACGAGAGAACCTTTGATAACGGTTCCTTCAGCGTTTAGATCGCAGTGGTTGTGGTTTATGATTTTAATGTCCAACCAGTCTTCTTTGTATTTTAAGGCTTTTCTCTGCAGAAACCTGTGAGAAGAACTTGCAAGCCCAATTAATAAATCAACATTAATTTCAGGTATTTTTCTTGCAAATTTTACAAGTTTGGGATCAGCGGTCATTATACCGTCGACGTCAGTTACAAGTATAGCTTGTTTTGCCTTGAGAGCCCGCGCCAAAACGAGTGCGGTTATGTCGCTTCCACCCCTCCCCATTGTCGTGATTTTGCCGTCTAACGTTTTGCCGACGAAGCCAGGAACAACGACGACGATTCCCTCGTTAAGCAAGGGCAAAACATGCTTACAAACACGTTCTTCACATATTTCCAGTATGGGGTCAGCGTTCATTGGAACATCATTGGTAATTATGGGCCAGTCTAGGTCTGATGGGTCGAAATAGTGGCATCTCACACCGTTTGCTTTGAGAGCTGTCGAGAATATTCTTGCACTTGTCCTCTCCCCCATGGCTAGGACGTCATCGACGTCTTGGTTACATGCCTGTGTTTTTCCACAGTTCGTGGCCTCCCTCAAAGCCTCAAGTAGAAGATCTGTGGTTTTACCCATGGCGGAAACAACCACTGCAATTTTTGCTCCCTTCTTCAACTCCTTTATGACAGCTTTGACGGCGTTAGATATTTTTTCTCCATTCGCTAAACTACTTCCGCCAAACTTCACAACAAGAATGGAACCGAAAACATGATTTTGATTCTCCTCCACAACAAACCCCAGAAGAGAGAAACCGGGTTTAAAGGCGCCGCGGTTTCTCCTTAATAGCTAAAGAAGTAATACCAATAGCCACATTCACACAATTCGAGTTTAATTTCAGTGGCTATTGGATTATTCATCGAGCCCAACAATAAAAACGTTACCATATTTATACTTTTTGGTTCTTTGTTCTATAACTGAAAATCAGGCGCTATCAAGCAACGGATTAATTATTCAAACGCGGTGCTTTAGTAAGCATAAATAGAAAGGTATATGCGTCTTCTCGAATCGACAAATTAAGGGGCTGTAGGCAAACAACCATGAATGGTGGCTATCATGAAGGAAAAACCCCTACAAGTAGCGTTCCAAGGGGAGCCTGGAGCCTACAGCGAAGCGGCTGTGTACAAACATTTCGGCGTCAAAGTCCAGCCTGTCCCATGTACAAGTTTCCTAGAAGTTTTTAGGATGGTTCAATTGGAAGCAACGGAATACGGCGTTCTCCCGATAGAAAACTCTATTGAAGGTGATGTGAACCAAGTCTATGATCTACTATTAACTAACAGCCTCAAGATTTGCGGGGAAACAATCCTCAAAATAGAGCATTGTTTGGTAGGAACCCCCAACGCCAACTTAAGTTTTATAAAAAGGGTTTACTCACATCCACAGGCTTTAGCGCAATGCTCCAAATTTTTGGAGAAACTAATGTGCGAGGTAATACCGACCTACGACACAGCTGGCAGCGTCAAAATAATAAAAGCGAAAGGCTCAATAAATGAAGCTGCGATAGCCAGCAAGAAAGCCGCAGAACTTTATGGAATGAAAATTCTTGCAAAAAATATATCCGACGTTCCAGACAATTATACCAGATTTGTAATTCTTTCGAAAAGGGACGCACCACCAACAGGTAACGATAAGACATCCATAATTTTCTCAGTTAAACATGCTCCCGGAACCCTTTACGAAGCATTAGGCGTGTTCGCCAAAAGAGGAATCAATCTCACTAAAATAGAGTCCAGACCCACAAGGATAAAGCCATGGGAATACATTTTTTACCTCGACTTTGAAGGCCATAAAAACGAACCAAAATGTTCGGAAGCCCTAAATGAGCTTCGAGACAAAACGCTATTCATAAAAATTTTAGGCTCCTATCCAAAAGCTAACCTTTGAAGACGATTCATCTTTTTGCTTATTTCCTCAATAACTTTTCCGACATAGGCTTCACGCAGAGGAAATGTTGGATTTTGGTTAAATGGAGGCTCTGCGTCATGTGACTACTTTAAAGAGGTCCGCCTTTGTTATTATGCCAGCTATCTCGCCCTTTTTTGTGACAAGGACTGCAGGATAGAAACGTAATAGGCTTGAAACCAATTGTAGGGGAGCGTTTTCGTCAATCTGGGGTGGCGCTTCTTCCATAATTTCTTCTACAAGTTTTTGAGACACTTTAGAGAGGTCTTTGGCAGCTGTCACTTGGCCTAGTATCGTTTTTTCTGATACACAGCCCACGCATTTTCCTTTATCAAATACTGGCAACTGTGAGAAACCATGTTCCATCATTAGGCTTATGGCTTTAGCAACTTTGTCAGTTTTCTCAACACCCACAACGCCTTCATGGAAAACCGTCTTAGCGGTGTAGTTTTCTCCAGTCTCCGCCCTCTCTAAAACGTCGAAGACGGCTTTTACCTTACTGTATGATGGATCAATTTTTCCCGACTCTAGTTTGGCGATAAAAGACTGGCTCACACCAGCAAGCTTTGCCAGTTGTTCTTGGGTTAAACCCAACAACTTCCTTCTCTTTGCTATTTCCTCTATAGATGGCAACATGCCTTTGTCTATGCATTAAATCGCATATATCCCTTATTGAAATACTATTCTCAAAAAGTATATCAGTTCGGAATAATTTCCCAAAGAGTCAGGAACAAAAACTTTTGGCTCAAGTTATCCTCAGCGTTCATGGGAGCTTAAAACAGAAACAGAATGGAAAAAGCAATGGCTTAAGCGAAACGTTAAAGAGGCCCTAATTTTATTTTCAAATATTTGCCAAGCCGTGCCGAGGTAGCTCAGCCTGGGAGAGCGCCCGGCTGAAGACCGGGTTGTCGCCGGTTCAAACCCGGCCCTCGGCACTCCACGGACTTTTGGTATATATCCAAACCTACGAAAAGTTTAAACTAAAATGGAACCAAAAATTAATGGTGGTGTCGCGGCTTAACTTTCCTGGTGTAAGGGGTAAAGCAATGAGTTGATGATACTGTACTTGAACCATGTAGAATTAGCGAATTTCTTGAAAGGTTCTAGAAGGTGTAGGTTATCCATGATGCGTAGAATAACTTTAGCCTTTTCTTATCTCATTTATAGTGATTTCGGCTTTTACTAAGATTAAGAGTGCTTATGCTGTTTCATGCAAACATGAATGGTATGTGGACGATAAATGCGAAATCTATCTTGAATATTTCCCAATTTTCCCAACTGACTCTAACTATCTGACCGCAAGTGAAGAGTTTGCAATAAAATTTCGCGTGCGCCAAAAGGATTGGATGGAGTATCTTGTTTGCCATTTTGTTCCTTTAGGGTGGACTATGGAGGTTTTTTTCAGAGACAATACTTGCGGAAAAAATGATTGGGTTATGTGGAAGATATGGTATCCGACTTCAACAAACCAAAATGGTATAACAGTCACCAGGACTTTATGGGTTAGTGGTGAGCCCATTAACATCAACGCCTCAGTGCAGATTCCACCCACCTATGGATTCAAGATTGACTACACAAGGTTTGAGGAGGATTTTAATGGCAAAAAGTATATGAGTGTTGCTTTTCTAGGCGTCTCATATTTTTGCAACAATTTATGGGGAAGCACTTATGCGGAAGGAGTTGGTTCCATAGGAATCCCAAACGACTTGGCACAAGCACACATAGACCACCACGTTACCATACTGGTCAAAGTGACTTTATACTGGGTTAGCTTTACTTTTCCAACCATTAAATACCGCACTATTAACTTGTTACTCGGCGATGGCACCCCCTCCACCGACTGCTGGCTTATGGTAAAGCAAATCTAAACCAATTCTTTAAAGATACATAAAACTGAATAGTTAAGGTCTTATGGCAATCTGATTTGGCGCGGGGTGCGGGATTTGAACCCGCGCGGCCCAAACGGACCACAGGCTTAGCAGGCCTGCCCCCTACCAGGCTAGGGCAACCCCGCCATGATTTTTACCGACCCCGCACATTTTTAACGTTTCTCTTTCACTTGCGTTTTCTAAAGAACAGCAGTCCATCTTTCTCGCATACATATTCAAAGCCTACTTCCAATAGGGTTTTTATCTCCTCAGGCTTCTGTGCCACTTTCACATAATATTCCTGGTCGGCTCCTTCTCCAAAGATGGCCTTTTCAAGGTTAATGTAGATTTCTGTGTTTTCGATTTTCTTATGTCCAAGCATGTTCTTGACATACAGAATATCCCTTGTCTTATGGTATTCCATCGTGGCTTTCCAATGGCGAATGGTATGAAAGCCTATTCTAAGTAAACGTGGGTTTTGGAGCTTATGCGCTAAGCGCTTCCTCGTCACAATAAACGTGTTTTTAAGACTTGCCAAGCTTTTGTTTGGAAACACTTTCTCTCCTTTTCTCGGAAGACTATTAAGCATTTCAACAAGTTTAGTGCTTATCTTCCACACGCGTGAGCTACTCCCTTTTTCAGGATCATTTAGAACTACGATACGTCTTTCAAAGTCTATGTCGGTCCATTTAAGCCTAAATGCCTCTCCGGCCCTCATAGCTGTTTCCTTAATCAGTTGAAGGAAACATGCTAATGTCTTGTTTGAGCCGGCTATCAGCGCGTCTATCTCTGCTTCCATCGGGATAAAACTGGGAAGCTTCTTTGGAACATGACATTTAGGTTTTTGCCACGAAAATCCAAGGAAGTTGAGAAACTTTGTGTAGCTGTTTATTACGTTTCTACGCCGATTTGGACTCCAACGCTTTTCCACAGCTAAAATTTCCTTAACGCTTTCTGGATCTAAGAGGTTGGCACCTTTGTTCATTAAGGCTCTTAGACATGAATGATAGCCTCTAATAGTTTCATATGCAAGTCCTTGCTTTTGGGTCCACCAGAGAAACTCTAAGACTTTACCTTTTACATCCATTTGACTGAGCTTTGTGGCTCCCGCTTCCTGCTTTTCAGTTTGCCCTTGGGCTTCCACCAAAAGCTTGGCCGCCTTTTGGTGTGCATCACATTCACTTTTTGTGATTGAGCCATTATATGGTTTTCTGGTTTCGCTGAACCGATAACCGCAGTTTCTGCATAGGTATCGTTGTATGCTTGAACTGTCTGCTAAATAGCGTAAGCCGTCTTTATAGAGGAGTGTTGAGCCACACTGTGGGCAGCAAAGCATTAGGCCTTATGCCTCTCTCGTTTAAGCCTAACGCTTTTTCCTTCCCACGGTTGAACCGTTTCTAAAGGTCCAGTAAAACCAGCCGTTTCTAGTAAGCTTGCCATTATGCTGAGCTAAATCCTTCAACAACGCCTTAAATTCCGGATTATTGACGTCTTCACTCTTTTCAAACTCTCCTCTAAAGCCCTGAGCCTTCTCCCACTTTATTTTATCCGGGTTCCATGAAAACTTTGACTTCCCCTCAACTCCCACAAGTTTGGCAATCTGTTGCTTCATCTTAGCAACCGAAGCTTCTAAAGCGTCTAAGAAATCGCAGAAATCCTCGAGGAAAATCTCGAAATCCTCGATTTTCAATTCATTTCACCTCTTTGAAAATTTGCAGAAAAAGAGGAGAAGATAGAAAGGTCCGCCTGCCATTTTAATATGCCTCGTTAATCCAGCCTATAGGCTCTTTCAGCAGGCTTTGGGGAACTTTTAAGTGGATTTTGCCACTGTTGTCTTTGTAGCCGTGTTTTTTGACGCTTTCCAATGCTTCTTTGCCTATTACGCCTAAGCGGTAGCGTTTGCCTTGATATTCAACCTCGAAAATTAGGGCGTCTAATGTTCTAGACTCTTTTGGTGGGCTTAGCAGCATGCAGTCGACGAGCGCTAAGCCTAAATCTTCGTCTGACAATCCTTGTTTAGGCGTCTCCTCCTTTTTCTCCATAAAATTCACCTCTTGGCCGGGAAGACTCGTTTCGAGTCTCCCTTTCAGCCTCGCCTTTAATGAGCAGCAAAACCTTATCGTATTCTTCAGAGTGAACCTTAATCCACTTAACGTCCAGTCGTGAAAGTAGCCTTCCACAATAATCGCATGTCATATACTCCGTCTTTCTTGGTTCGGCTTCAGGCTTCAAATCTTCTGGGCCTAGAGGCTTGAAGCGTTTACCCTCTTCCAAAGCCTGTTTGAGGTTGGTTGTTATGCCTAAATCCTCATCCGTTAATGGTTGTTTTTCTTGTAATTCTTGTTTGATGATCAAACTTTGAGTCTCTGCCTTGATAGGTGCAGTTTCGTCTGGCTTCTCTTTATATCTTGTTTCTTCAGATTCTTGTTTGACAGTCAAACTTTTCTCATAAGCCTGTCTGATTGTAAGTGAGCCTTCCTTAACTTTTCCAAGCAAATCCTTGTTTTTAGCTACCGTCAAAAGCATGCTGACATAGCCTTTAGACATATGCAAGTTGTCAGCTATCTCTTCGATCTTCATACCATTTTTCTGAAGGTTGAGAACAAACTCGGCTAATTCTCCAACGTTAACTTTGCCTCTTAAAACGTTAAGCTTAGCGCTATGGAGGATAGCGTCTTGTTTTGAGCCTTTTACAACATAGGCTTGAATCAAAGTTTTGCCTTGACTTTTAAGGGCTTCAAGCCTGTTTTGGCCGTCTGCAAGCCAGTAAACGCCATCCTTATCCTCACAAACATGGATAGGCTGAATGACGCCTTCGGCCTTTATGCTTTCCTCAAAATCGCTATGATCGTCGAAGTGGCTGTGGAGCCTACCCTCTGGAATTTTTATGTCGGTCACTTTAAGCCACCTCAAACTTGGTATGGCACCCTTTTTCATTCTCGCCACTCGCCCTCTGTAGATCCAAGGGGTTTGGCAAACCGCTCAGCCATCTCGTCCATCCATTTTTGATCTGCGTCTTTCTCGCCTATTGTTGAACGCCTCTCAGAATAGAAGGCAATAATACGATTGGCGTCTTTGCTTACTCCTGTTACCCAGAACTCTAAGCGATAAAAAATGCCGTGCTTGTCAAGCCCTTTAATATAAAAGCAATGGTGCACAGGCTTTGAAGGATCCAACTTATTTTTAAATTCGTCGTAATTGAAGAGGATTTCCCGCATATTTTACACCTCAGCCTTTTGCTCAAACCGCAAAAGTAGATCCTTTTTGAGAATGTCCAATCCTTCCAAAACTTTGTGAATGTCGGCGTCCTTTCTTACGAGCAAGACGCAGTTAGCGTTTATAAAGAAGGGTATTTCGTCTTTGCCTTCGCAGCCTATTTCCTTTCTCAAAATCTTTGGTAAATAGCCGTAGCCGCGTGAATCAGTGATCTTTATTACGCCTACGGGTCTAAGGCTTTCTTTTACCTTAACCATTCCGTGCACCTACAAGTTTTTTAAGCGTCAATTACGTGTATTTGATAAATGGGGGATAGTAGTAACCTTTGTTGAAGCGTGAATCAACATTGGGCCAAAGGTTGATGAAAATTTCAAAAAATGGATGGAAACTATTGAGCGTTTTATACGACGCTTATAAGAAAGGCGAGCCTTGCCTAAAGCAAGCAAGGCTGTCCGAGTACTCACATTTAGATAGAGCAACTGTTTCAAGGGAAATTAAGAGGTTAGAAAAACTTGGATTTGTCAACGTAAAACGGGAAGGAAGACGCTCTTACATTTCACTATCCAGCTTAGCCCATGAGCTTTTTAGAGAACCGGTTGAAGAGGTTGTCGAAAGAAGTCTATACCAGCTTATCCGAGAAAGTGAAAATATGGCCGACGAATACGTTGGGAAAAAGTTAATGTTGCCGCCATTAAATGAGGTGCGCAAAAGGCTTGAAGAAATTTTTGGACTCCCTCCCCTAGAAGACAAGCTTAAGGAAAAATTAAGAGAACCCCAGCAAACAAAGGACTTTCGATAATGCACGTCTACTGAAAGCTCCTTTATTTAGTCACGGTATGTGCTTTACGAGATTTTAAGCTTGTAAAACGCCTCGTAAAGCTGCAAGTTTTGAATTATAGCTGTCGTTGTTCGCAGGACCTCAAATTCGCTCGTAGTGCTTGCTTGTTCTTGAACTATTCAGTCGCAATGGAAGCATTTATGCATGGCTTACACCTAATAGGCATTATTAGCTGTATATGCTAGCACGGTATGCCTATTCTTGAATGCTTGCTCTAGCCTATAGGGGGTGGGGGTTTCATTCTAGGGATTGAAATTCATGCATAGGAAATCGAGAGTTGATAACGTAGCATGTAACGGATACGATGACGAATGCGTCAACGCATTATTGCTTGTATATCTGCGTTATATGCGAAAACACACTCGATAACGGGAACCGATGCAAACCCTCGATGATATTAAATTGCCTAGGAGGAGGGGGTGGGGCCCGCATAAAATGCTAAAAATGGGCTTATGGCTCATGTTGTCCAAGGCTAGCTTCAACGGACCCTTCTTCGGCTTGTCCAACGAGTTCCCGTAGCTTTTCCTTAACGGCTCCCTTATCAGCCTCAGAAAGCTCATTCAGCAACTCAAATCCCTTACCCTCAACTATGATCTTGCGCAAGACAGCTTCACACCTTGCTTTACAATCAGCCCCAACCATTTCACAAGCATCCCTAGCTATTTCCTCAGCCATTAAACCGGCAATCTCCTCTTCACTCAAACATGAATCACCTCATAACAAACTATCTTGGCTAAAAACTTAAATTTTGCGACTATTTTTCAAAAACAAGCAAATTTTCGGTTAAAAACTGATAAACGAAGCGAAAGAATACTATTCTTTCATCATGCTCAAAGTGTTTTTGCGCGCGCAAGCGCCGACAGCATGAAGCAACAATAGTATTGTTTCGTCTCATTTAATAGGCGTTAAACGAAAAACAGCCAAAAACAGAACAAAAACGCAAAAACTGAACAAAAATTTCGGTTAGACGTTACTAATAGAAAAAATGGGGCGAAGAATTCTGGAGAACTGAAAACCGCAAGTAATAAGAGTTGTCATTGTATGTTTAAATTTGATGAGCAATAAATGAACAAAAAATATGTCTTGATTTTAATTTTATTTGCCTTATTAGTTACTTTGAAGGTTTTGAGGGTTAACCAAGTTGGGATAAAGGCTGCTGGCGGCGGTCGTGTTCATAATCTAAATACTGGATTGAATTACACTACTATTCAAGAGGCTATAGACGATTTGCAAACTACAAATGGTCACGTAATATTTGTTGAAAGAGGAACATATTATGAACACGTTGTAATATCTAAGTCTATATTGCTTGTTGGGGAAGAAGAAGG
>JAVZNE010000007.1:0-71655 GCA_038882975.1 Bathyarchaeia archaeon | reverse complement strand
AGGGTAGGTTAGCCACGTGTTACTGAGCTGTGCGCCGCGCCTCCACCGTGGCTTGGAGGCGCACGACTAGCATGTCTTAGTCCCACCCCGATAGCAGTGGGGTCCGGCAGGATCAACCGGAGTTGATTCGCTGCCGTTTACGCTTATTGGCATACGGCCGCAAAGCCGACTGGATTTGGAGGGGGATCCACATGTCAAAGCCCATTTCAGACCTAACATGTTAGCGTCAGGTCCACATTTTTGTGCCCGCAAGTGGAGGCCAACCCTTTTCATCCCCGTTTTAGGCGTTTAACGCCTTTACAGTCTAGGTTGGGCCGCCGCCGGATAAATGCGGGCAGCTCAACTTCACCAAGATAGATGTGAAGCAGTCTCAGCGAATATAAATGTTTCTTTTCGCCCTAATATGTATTGTTATTTCTGAATCAACAATCACTAATTATCTCTGGAAGCTCTTTTAGACTTTTTACAACGGCATCCGGTTTAATGTTTGTGCTGGCTGGCTTAGACGTGTCGGTTGCTGATGTTCTTCGAGAAACTAGGATGGCTTTCATCCCAACATTTTTGGCGCCTTCAATATCCATGCTTGGCGTGTCGCCCACAAAAACAGCCTCTGACGAAGCAACATTTAGGCTTTCCAATGCTTTTTTGAAGATTTCCGGGCTTGGCTTACGCTTGTTAACCTCGGCGGAAATGACAACCACGTCGAAGAACCTCCTCAAGTTGTATTTTTCAAGGAGTTTCCAGACGCATTCTGGGATGGCAAGGTTGGAGACTATGCCAAGCTTGTATTTGCCGTAAAGCCACTGTAGCACGCCCACAGCATCTTCATCTAGGCTGACGTAATTCATGAACTCCTCAGCGAAACATTCAGTGGCTTTAACTATAATGGCGTCGGAAAGGTTGTAGTCGTAGCCCAGCTTTTGGAGGGTTTTCCAAACGCGGATGTTAAAGTGGGGTTCCTCAAGATTCTTATTCGCTTCAGTGTAAAGAGCATCCCTAACCTCAAAATAGACTTTCCTAAAATCTTCAAAGGAGACATCAATGCCTTTCACTGCCAGAAATTCGTGGAGCTTTTTAAGGCATGGGGTATAAAAGGCATTGCCGCCTTCAACCAAGAGCAGTGTGTCAAATAGGTCGAATAGTACAGCCTTAACTTTCAACGTTTATCTCTTTTCCTTTCTCTTCAGCATGTTTTCCAGCACTGGGCGCAGCTTCTCATTTTCCGCTTTTATCCGTTCCTTGCCAAGGGCTCGCATCTGCTCAGTCATTTCTCGGATGAGTTCTGCAAACTTTACACCTTCAGCCGCTGAAACATATTCCACTCGGAATCTTTCTGGGCTTAAACC
Organism: Bathyarchaeia archaeon; assembly: GCA_038882975.1. Taxonomy (GTDB): domain Archaea; phylum Thermoproteota; class Bathyarchaeia; order Bathyarchaeales; family Bathycorpusculaceae; genus JAGTQI01. The sequence goes on along the minus strand of JAVZNE010000007.1, from coordinate 70,309 downwards.
TAGTTTATGAAGCATCGGTGCCAAAGCATCCATTCGGGCTTTCATCTTCCAGTTCCCACTAATGTAGTGGCAGTCGTAGGGTAGGTGGCATGCCGCCACCAAAACCATTCCGGCGCCAAGCCTGAAAGCCTCCAACACAAAGTCGCGGTCCACTCTTCCAGAACACATGACCCTTATTGGACGTATAGTTGGCGGATATTCGAAGCGACTTGTTCCAGCCAAGTCTGCGCCTGCGTAGCTGCACCAGTTGCATAGGAAAGCCAAAATCTTTTCTTCTGGGTTCTTTTCTAAGGCTGTGCGCAGCTGAGCCAATATTTGGGCGTCTGTGAAGTGCATCTGTTGTATGGCGTCGGCTGGGCACTCGGCAACACATGTCCCGCAGCCGTGGCACATAGCTGTTATTACTTGGGCTGGCTTCTTTTCTTCAGCTTTTATCGCCCCGTAGGGGCAGCGTTCAGCACATATCCCACACTTAGTTGTAACGTTACGGCACTTGCTTGGGTCCACAACAGCGATTATGGGCTCAATCTTCCAAGTCTTCTTGGATAAGACTGTGGCTGCCCGTGCCGCTGCACCACAGCCTTGTGAAACGCTGTACGGTATGTCCTTTGGTCCTTGGCATGCGCCAGCCAAGAATATGCCGTCTGTGGGCGCGTCTAAAGGCTTAAGCTTCGGGTGGCTCTCCATGAAAAAGCCGTCTGCGCCCCTTGTTAAGTTGAGGATGCGAGCTACATCCTCGGTGCCTTTCTTGGGTATGGCTGCGGTTGCCAAGACAACCATATCAGCCTCAACTTCTATGGGCATCCCCAAGTTTGCGTCTTCAGCATGAATAATTAGGTTCTTGGTCTTCGGGTCTTCGAATATGCGGCTGACACGTCCACGAATAAAGTTCACGCCGAGTTCGCGGGCGCGCTGGTAAAATTCTTCAAAGCCTTTGAAGTTGGTTCGCATATCCATGTAGAAAACGTAAACCTCAATGTCTTCCTTATACTTCTCTTTTAGCTGGACAACGTGCTTAAGCGTGTACATGCAGCAGAAGTTCGAACAGTATGGGTACTTGTTTGTGTCCCGCGAGCCAACACACTGGATGAATGCGACACTGTGGGGTTTCTGCCCATCAGAAGCCCGCACCACTTTCCCACCAGTCGGACCAGCCGCAAGTATAAGTCTCTCAAACTCTAGGGATGTTATCACGTTAGTGTATTTGCCATAACCATAAAGCTGATTGTCATAGGGCAAATAAATATCGTAGCCGGTCGCTACAATTATGGCGCCCACTTCAAGCTCGATTTCCTCTGGCTTCTGGTCGAAGTTTATGGCTTGTCTGGCGCCGCAAGCATCCACACACTTGTAGCATTCAATGCAGTAGTCGCGGTTAATCGTGTAGACAAGGGGCACAGCCTGGTCAAAGGGCACTGATATGGCTTTTCTAACGCCGAGCCCCATGTCCCATTCATTTGGATATTCTATGGGACAGACGTCTTTGCATTCGCCACATCCGGTGCAGTTTTCGGCTATAACGTAGCGTGGGTTCTTTCTAATGCGGACTTTAAAGTTGCCTATGAAACCGCTAACGCTCAGCAGATCGGCATAGGAGATTATTTCGATATTTGGGTGCCGTCCAACATCAACCATCTTCGGTCCTTCAATGCATATGGAACAGTCCAATGTTGGAAACGTCTTGTCCAATTGTGCCATGTGCCCGCCTATGCTTTCGCCCTTTTCAAGAAGATAAACTTTAAAGCCCATCTCAGCCAAGTCCAGGGCTGCATTCATTCCGGCTATGCCACCGCCGATAACCAAAGCCTTGTTGGTAACCGGCACCTCAATTGTTTGCAATGGCATCAACAGTCTAGCCTTAGCCACAGCCATCTTGATCAGGTCCTTAGCTTTCTCAGTCGCCTCCTTAGGAGTGCTTGGATGGCACCAGGAGGAAAATTCACGAATGTTTGCCATCTCAAAAAGGTACGGGTTTAAGCCAGCCTCTGAAACCGTCCGCCTAAATGTGACCTCGTGCATGCGTGGCGAACAAGCAGCCACAACAACACGGTTAAGCTTATACTCCTTTATGCCTTTTCTAATCTCCTCTTGTCCCGGGTCCGCACAAGTGTAACGGTTATCTTTCACGTAAACAACGTCTGGCAAGGTTTTTGCAAATTCAACAAGCTCTTTTATGTCGATGACTCCGGCAATGTTCAAGCCGCAGTGGCATATGAAAACGCCTATGCGAAGCTCTTCAGGCTTACCTTCAACTTGCTTTCCCTTCTCCACCATTTTATGGAACCCTCCAACCCAACCTCTTCTCAACAGATTCCAAAGCCTTTTGAGAGCCCCTAGCCTTCAACTCCTTAGTAATTTCAAGAGGAGAAGCCAAACGCTCCAAAGCTTTGTTCCAAGCCCCAGAGCGAACAGGAGTATGTATAATCTTAGTTCTCTTAAGCTCCAAGGCTTCTGCCACCGGACAAACAACCTTGCAGGCTCCGCAATAAACGCAGAAAGCCTCATTCACGTAAACCTTCTTATCCGCTTCAGACAAATACAATGCCCCGGCTATTGGGCAAACATCCAGACAGTCTTTACAGCCCTCTGGACACTTTTCTTGATTTATGCGTATTTTCCCATAGAAGCTCTTGCGAACGTGAAGAACGCCTTCCGGACATTTGAACTCGCATATTCTACAGCATGGGCAAAGCTCCTTCTTAACTTCAACATTAACCTTTAAGCCCTTCCGCTCTTTTTTCGTTAAGGAGCCTAATTCTTCAACGACTTTTCCATCAGGGGTAAGCCACGACACCTTGATTAGGTTTAGGGGGCAAGCCTTCTCGCATTCCACGCAGTCTGTTGGGCACTTGCTTGTATCCACTTGGATGTCGCGGACAAGCTGCGGAAAACTCTCCTTTTCAACAACGTTCAAAACATGCTCGCCATTGATCGTAACTCTAATAGCTCCATATGGGCATAATATGTCGCATATTCCACAGAAATTGCACTTTTCAAGGGCTATGTCAACACGCGCACGTTGCGCTTTCCCATCGGGCGTTTTTGGCTGCTTTTCAAGTTTTATGGCTTCTTTAGGACAAGCTAGGGTGCAAATTTCACATCCAACACATAACCTTCTGTCAAGGGTCAACTTGTAATTTTTCACATGCAAAACCCACTCAAGGGTTAGTGTTTCTGCGTTTTCCCTCTTCAGAGTTTTAAGGGGCATCTGTCAACCACCAAGTCCCCAATTTCCCATCACGTGAACCATGTAAGAGTATAGCTCTAACCTTCCACTTTCATATATAGTTTAGGTTAAACGGCCACAAAATTTAATGATGACTGGGCTTTTTGCAAACAGCCACATAACATTTCAAGCGCTCATCACCGTTTGAAACTTCAATTACGTTTAAACCAAACTTGCGTAATAAATTCTCAAAAAATTCTAAGGAAAACTTCTTCTTTAGCCCCGTAACGACAACATAAGCGTTTTTTCCCGCTACTCTGCAAATTTCTGCCAAAGTTCTCTCAGGATTCGGCATGTTCTGAAGTAAAGTTACGGCGAAAACATGGCTGAAAACATAATCCTTAAATGGTGGGTAATCAGCGTCAGCCAAAACCAAACATGCATTGTCAAAAGATTTAGCCCGCCTTTTAGCTTCCGTCAAGATTTTCCTTGAAATATCCAGTCCAACCACCATGTCGGCTTTTTCAGTAACATATTCAAAAAGCAAGCCTGTCCCACAGCCGCAGTCCAAAACCAAGCCATGTTTGTCAAGCTTTACGCTTTTTAAGGCTGTTTCGATTTTTATTCTTTGTTCCTCGGCATACTGCTCATCGTAGCTTTTCGCTGTTACATCATAGTGCTGCATATTATCGCGTTTAAGCTCCCATTCGCTCATTGATGGTCTTCAGAAGTTTTATCTAGCATAAGGGATTCTAAAACTATTTGGCTGAAAACTTTGTCCGCTTCAAGGCACCTAACAGCTCTTGTAAGCCCAAGCACCGTTGAGGCTGGAGAAATAGTTAGGGAGGCATTATCCCAAAGGAAAACCCTCCTTTTGGTTGGCAACTGCTGGGTGCATTACATTGGCAGAGCTAGATCAGAACTCGAGCCAGGCGAACGCATACTAATTATAAAGGAGGATGGCTCGTTGCTTGTGCACCGCTCGGTTGGATATGAACCAGTAAACTGGCAACCGCCCGGCTGCATATTCCACACACAAGTTAAAGACGGGATATTGGAGATTCATGCTGTGAGGCGAAAACCCCTAGAATCTGTTAAAGTTTTCTTTGACAAAATCCATTTAATTTCAGCAATGGCGCTTGCAGACTCTGGGGAATTTTCACTCTACGCCAGCGAGGAGGATATGCATAAAGCCATACTTTTAGAGCCTTCCCTTTTGGAAGAGGGATTTAAACCCATAAGTTATGAGAAGAAGGTGGAGCCCGGATTCATGGACGTTTACGGCATCGACAAGGATGGACGCTTCGTTGTTGTTGAGATTAAACGTAAAACGGCTGGGAAAGAGGCTGTTTTCCAGCTAGCCAAATACATAGAAGCTGTTAAAAGCAGAACAAACCGTGAGGTGCGCGGAATCCTTGTGGCGCCAAACATAGCTAAAGACGTGCAGAGACTTCTTGAAACCCTCGGTTTGGAGTTTAAAGCTTTGGACCCTAAAAAATGTGCAGAAATTCTAAAGAGAGCTGAAACAAAAAAGCTTGAAGCTTTCTTCATGGAGGGATAGCCTACATGATTAAGCGGATATTGCCTCTAGCCTTTGACAGTTTTGGGGTTCGCTCAATGGCTACTTTTGTGGAAACAGGCGACCAGAAAATCCTAATAGACCCAGGCGTTTCTCTTGCACCCCTACGCTATGGTCTAGAGCCCCACCCACTTGAGTGGCAAAGACTGGACGAGACATGGAACATTATAAAACAATATGCAGAGGAATCCGAAGTGCTTGTTGTAACGCATTACCATTATGACCACCACGACCCAGACTATCCAGAGCTTTATAGTGGAAAAACGGTTTTCATAAAGCATCCAACGGAAAACATAAACAGAAGCCAAAGGGATAGGGCTAGCTACTTCCTAGCAGCCATCAAAGACTTACCGAAAAAGCTTGAGATAGCGGATGGAAAAAGCTTCACGTTGGGCGAAACCACCATAACATTTTCAAAGGCTGTTTGCCACGGCACAAACCCTAAGCTCGGCTATGTAACAGAAACATGCATAAAAAGTGGCAGCGAAAAATTCCTCCACACATCGGACGTTGAGGGGCCATCACTTGATGATCAAATAGCCTTCATTCTAGACGAGAAGCCAGACGTGCTCTTCGTTGATGGACCAATGACGTACATGCTTGGTTACCGTTACTCTTTCAAAAGCCTTGAAATATCCAACAGCAACCTTGTTAAAGCCATAAAGGAGACAAACGTCCACACAATCGTTTTAGACCACCATTTCCTACGCGACTTGAACTATAAAATGCGAATAAAACCAGTTTACGAGGAAGCACAAAAGCGTGGCGTTAAAGTCGTCACAGCCGCAGAGTTTTCCGGAAGAAAAATAGAGATGCTTGAAGCCTTAAGGAAAGAGCTTTACGCAAAATATGGCATAGAAGACTTTAAGGTTAAGAAGAGACCACTTAGGGAAGAATAACAAAAGCCTAAATACTTGACTGAACAGTTTGGCTTTTGGCGTCTCTATGAATCTTTGGCGGGATATTCCATGCGGAGACAAACCACCAGAAATATTAAACATGATCATTGAAGTTATCAGTGGTTCAAGGGACAAGTACGAATACAACATAAAATGGGAAACCTTCGTTCTAGACCGCATAATACCATCATCGGTGGTTTTCCCAGTTGAGTATGGTTTCGTGCCCCAAACATGGTTTGACGACGAGGACCCATTGGACATAATGGCATTAAGCTACGAGCCCCTTGAAGTGGGATGCCTAGTAAAAGTTAGGGTCATAGGCGCACTAATCATTGAGGATGAGAAAGGCGAAGACCCAAAAATCTTGTCGGTGCTTGTTGACGACGCCAGATTCGACGGCTACAAAGATATAGGCGATATTCATCCTCACAAGCTTAGGGAAATTCAAGAGTTTTTCGAAACCTATAAGCGTCTTGAGCCCCACAAGTGGGTTAGGTTTAAGGAGTGGAAAAATGCAAAAGAAGCCATGAAAATTGTCGAGTATGCCATCAAAAAGTTTAAGGAATTAAAAAGGGAGTAGCCGCTTAAGGCGCCGTCAACTTTTGGCTGAAAGCCTCAAACTCCTTTTCTGAAAGCCAACCCTCATTTTTCAGCTTCTTTAAACCTTCTTCCAATGGTTTTCGTCTAGAGCTTTCACCAAGCATGTTGGCTTTTTCTCCAAACTCGTGGATTTCCCTTGCAAAGGCTGCATCCTTCTCCATCAAGGCTGGGAGCTTCTCAAAAAGCGATGTCAAAGCCTTAAACCTAGGCGTTAAAAGCTGCTTAATTCTGGCTCTTCCAAGGGCACCTTTTAGCTTCACAGCGAATCCTATACTATTCGCTATTGATGGAGGAAAAATAATACAGCGTTTCTTAGTCTCAGCTTCATAACAAGCCATGTAAAAGGGAACATAAATGAGGCTCAAATGTTTATACACTTGCTGAATTCCCAACTTTGTGATGTTAGCTAAATCTGTCTCCCTCAGCTTTATGGCATTGTTTATTTGCTGAACTATGCTTGCCGTTAAGCCTTCCAACTTCTCCATTTCCTGCCTGTGAATCTGGATTTTTGCATCTCGGGAAGATTCCAGTTCAAGTAGGCTTTTTCTAGCCTCTTTAATTTTTGCCTCCCATTCTGTCCTAAGTTTAAAGGTTTCAGCTGACTCGTCTCCCTCAATTTCCTTAATTTTCTCCTCTATCTCCTCAAGCTTTCTTTCAATTTCAGAAAGTTCCTTTTTGGTTTCGTTGGCTTTTTCCTTCCATTTCCGTTCTCCTACTTTGTCATTTTTTGCGGCGCATGCCCTTGCCTCTAGGTTGTACTGCTCAATCTTTCCAAGCGTCTGCTCCTTCATTTTTTCAAGCTTAACCTTTTCCTTCTGCAACGGTAAGCGTTGCTTCTCAAAATTTTTTATGAGCTTAACTCTTTGTTCATCATAATCCTCGTTAATTCGGTTAATCTTCTGCGCCACGATTTCCTCCTCTTTTCTAATAACCTCTTCAAACTCCCCCTTAACAGCCCTTATTTTTCCGCGAATTTCCTTGTTAAAAGCTCTTGTAGTCTTGCTAAGGAGTTTTATGCTCTCTTGAAGGGTATGGATATCTGCTTCAAAGTTCGCCCTTAACTTTTCAAGCTCTTCAATTGATAACAAAACCGTTGACTCATCAATTAATGGGCTCAACATAACGGCTTCTGATGTTGCAGCCTCCACCTTTTTAGCTTCTGAAAGGCAATTGTTAAATTCGCTAAGGAGAGCGGAGTCGCTGATAAGTCCGTCAATTGAAATAGCCTCTTCGCGGCTTGGCATCTGAAAATAGTTTATGTTGTCTGAAAGGAAAGCCGTGTAGGTCTCCATCGACCTTGTGCTTCTTTGGGCACTTTCAAGAAATTCTTTAGCGTCAGATATTGCCTTGTAAGTTGTCTTATAGACCCACTGCTTAAGTCCGTCAAAGATTAGGCTAAGTTGTTGCAAAGGTGCAAGCCAAAAGGGATAATAAAACTTTGTTAAGAAAACCGTTTTTTCTTCTGTTTTTCTTAATATTAGCCCTCCGCCTTTCTCCCGTTCGGTTTCAGCAAAACAGTAAAGGGCGGCTTTCTCCATTTCTTCTGTAAATGGTTCTGTGCGGTTTTCAGCAGGAACTGAGAAGGGAAGTGTTAACTTTGTAATTTTCTGCGACAATTCTTCACCGCTATTAAGGGTATTAATCTATTTGATTTAAATGTCTTGCTTTAATAGATACACATTCAATTTATAACTTTGAAAATGGAAAAATAAGGGTTTTAGGCTGAATCGCCTAGCTTTTCATTTCTTTTTCTTCGCTTTCCCCTTTTTCTTTTGCTTCTTTTCCGCAGACACTATCGCGACCTCGAACTCATAATCGTGGGCAATTTCTTTAAAAATTTTTCCATTGACTTATAAACCTAAACCAGTCTTCAAAAATATACAATATTTAGTCACTGCATAGTTAAAAGCGAGACATTCATCCCATAAATTCGGAATAGACTTTAAAATTTGGCTTTTCATCTCTCTTTGGTCCTCCGCTTCAAGATTGGAATACCTATGGTGGCGATTATCGCCGTTGCCAGAATTACTAGTACGGCTAGGTTTATGTAAATTTCATAGAGTTCCCCAAATGTTGGATTCGCCTTAGAATATTGTAAAGGCAATGTTGCCAACACGGCGGCTGCCAAACCCCTTGTGAGAATAACGCTCATTATTGGGCGTTCTTCGACGAGTTCGCTGCAGCGAGCTGTCGCTACTCGCACGGCTCCAAATCTAACTAGTAACAGTATTAAAGAAAGGATTATACCAAGAAGAGCTACTCTTATGTCGCTTATTGTTGATATCAAGCCTATGTAGACAAAGAAGAAAGTTCTTAATAGAAAAGCCACCTCAGACTCAAACCTTTTTAATCCGACGTCGATGACTGTTTCAGATGGTCTTTCCATTCTAAGCATTCTGTAAATCTCTTTTTCATTCCCCAATATCATGCCGAAAAGCAGACAACACAGTGCTCCGCTGCCGCCTAGGGTTTCTGAAATAGCATAGGCTAATAATACAACGGCTAGTGTGAGAATATAGGCGTATGGCGCCTTTACAATCTTTTTAAGTGCGCTTAGCCATAAAAGTCCGAAAATTATACCAAGCACTATTCCTACTGAAAATTTGCTTGCAATTGCTTGACTAATCGCTATAAGTTCAACAGCGTTTCCTAGGATTATTTCAATAATTGTTAAGGAGAAAACTATGCAAAAGATGTCTGTAAGGGCGGATTCTAGGCTTAGTATTGTTGAACATTTTTCGCTTACCCTTATTCTTGAGGCGAGTGAGATTACAATTATGCTGCTGCTTCCGCCTAAAATGGTTCCTAACAACATGGAGTATGTTATCGGCTTGTCTGGAATTAGCAGTAAAGCCGTAAACAATGTTGTTGCCACGACACTTAAACCGAAACCCACAGCAGCTAACACTGTGGCTCTTGGGCTCTCGGTGAATACACGATGAATATTCATGGCCATTCCACCGTCAAATAATATGAAAACTAGGGCTAGGGCAGCGAAGTATGGAGCCAGAGGCATTATAAATCCAGTGTCCACCAATTTGGCTACGGGTCCTATCAGGATGCCTAAAATTATAAGGAAAATCATGTCTGGGAAACCTGTTCGCTCAAAGAAGTAGTTGCCTAAAAATCCTATCACAATTATTGAGCCAGCCAAAGCCAATGCAAGCGTTACTGGGTCAAGCATTCTAAAGCACTCTCCCTAATTGTTGCCTTTTAGAATTTAAAGATTTTATTTAATGCGGTGTTTCGCCGTGCAATTACAGCTTTTGCCAATCAAAAATAAATGTATGCGCGTGTAAAGGTTAAGATGAGTGCGTGTTTAACGTGTTTGAAATTGCATTGTACCTTGCGATGCTAGCCTTTTCGCTGCTAATTCTAGCCATAGCCAGCCAGTTCACAATAAAGTCCATCGAGCAGTTAATTGAGCTAACCCACTTAAGCGAGGCATCTGTGGGTTTCGCAATAATGTCCGTTATGACAAGCCTCCCAGAAATTTTTGTTGCCGCATCCTCTGTTCTGCACGGAAAGCCTGGATTCTCCATAGGCGACATATTGGGCTCAAACGTTTTTAACATAGGATTTATCGTCGGGCTTTTGGCGATTATGGGCTACCTTAAAAAGTGTTCATCAGAGCTTTTAATGGAACTTGTAGATATTTTATTCTTATCCTCCATAATTCCTTTAGCTCTCGTTGTTTTCGGTAAAGCTTCCATCTTTGTTGGTTTCGCACTTTTAGGCATATTCATCTTCACTGTTCGTGAGATGACGAAAAAGCGGAAAAAGCCCATACCGCTTAACGAAGGAAAAACAAACCTTGAAAAGGTTAGTGCAAAACTTGTGCTTTTAAAAGTGGTTATTGGAATAGTCATGGTCATTACAATGGCTGAGCTTATTATAGCATCCGCCTCAAGAATATCAGAAATACTCGGAGTAGCCCCCATCCTTATAGGAGCTAAAATAATCGCAATTGGCACGTCGATGCCAGAGCTTTCCCTTGACCTAACAGCGGTACGTAGAGGTCGAGTTCACTTAGCCCTTGGAGATTTGATAGGCTCTAATCTGACAAACATAACTCTTGTACTTGGAATAGTTCTTTTAACCTCCCCATCTATGGCTATAGAATTCTCAATATTCGCTCAAATAGTCCCATTCGTCCTGATTACAACGCTTATTCTTTGGCGCTATCTAACGAAAGGCGGTATTTCGCAAATCGGAGGATTGGCACTACTATTCACATATGTGATTTTCCAAGCGATAATAATCTCATAAAGATGTCACCAAATTTTATCTACTCTTAGATGTGTCAAGTAACCAGCCAAGCCGTAAAGCGGAAAGACGAGAATTTTAATAAGGTTTCCAGTTTGTATGGGAAATTTCACGAAAGCGAAAAAGCCGATGATAAAAAGGAAAGTGCAGTAAACTGTTAAGGATTTAAAGTTGTGGTAAGTTTCTGTGGTTCTCCAGCCTAGGTGTATACCCGAAAACAAAATCCAGACAAGCAGTGGTGCAAATAAAAGTATGGCGTAGCGCTTATACCATGAAAGGTCCTTTCCACCGTTGTTTTTGGCTTTTCTTCTGTATATAGAGGGCAGGTCTGGTAGGAAGTTGCTGTAAAAGAAAACCGCCAAACCCCAGAGCATTGTATCCAAAGCATTTTCGCCGAAAAGGAGAAACTCTAAGAAAACGTAGAAGATACTTGCAGGCAAGATTATCCACTTGAAAACCTTTATGGACGATTGAACATGCTCCCTTGTTTCCTCCTTCATGCGCCAAACTGGAAGTTTCGACCTAATCTTTCGGTTGATGCTCTTAAACGAGTTGAGTACAAAGTTGAAAAAGGCGTGATAAAGCGTTGCTAAAAATCGCCTTATTTTCGACATGGCTTTAAAGCATCAACCTCTAATTTTTTCCAAAAAATCCGTTATCCTCTTTTGGAAAAGCGCATCCTTCAAAAGTTCGCTTCGCATAATCCACTGGCGAATGGGAATCTCAAAGCGGCTTGCAATAAACTTTAAAGCTTCATCCAAAGTTTTAAAAGTGTAGGGCTTCTGGCGCATGGCGTTCCTAACGTTTTCACGAACTTGCCATACGCCAACTGGCATTATGTAGCCCGGATGAGCCTCTCGAAGCACTATGACTGTTGCTTGGCGTTGTTCCCTAACGAGTTGTTCGCAGACAGCCAAACGCGCCGCATAATAGCATCCGCCAATTTCGGCGTATGTGGTTCGCCCCTCATAGCCCTCCCAATCAGAAAACATTATAACGCTTATTCCATGAGGGTTCCAAACAGAGCCCGGATACCAAGCCTCTATGGCTTCATAGCTCCACTTGCCCGGAATCATCAAAACTTCAAAAATGTTATCTAAGTAGCGGGACTCGTAGACGCGGTACTCGCTTATCTCTGGAAAGGTTTTCACTTTTTCCATAAGATCTTTTGAGATTATGCTGTCAACGGCTGTTATGCTCCATCTGGTTGGCACAAGACGGCGGTTCCGCTCTAAACCAAAGGCGCCGACGCTAAAAGCCCTCTGAATCTTTGTCACCAAAACGCCCTTATCATAAAGTTCGAGAACCGCCTCTGCAGCTTTCAAGTCAGTGTCGTAGTAGGCTTTCTCAATCTGGTGGTCCCAATGGGCATATCCAATCCTTAAATCGCGTATAGGCGCAGAAGGACCAAAAGGCTGAACCTCATCATCCAAAACTATGAAGCCCCTAGGCTTTTTCTTCAAAAGAAGCTCAACATCAACCGGATTAACAGCCAAGGCAAGCTCCCGCGTCTTCTCAATAATTTTTCCAGCTTCCAAAAACCTCTGCACATGCACACGATGTTTACCACGAATAAGCATGGAACGAAAACCAACAATCTCGTCTATGGGTTTCCCAAACCAGTATTCAGGCAAGTCGTAGAGGCTTGTATCCTCTTGAACAGGCGGAACAAGCGGACCAGCATAAACATATGGATAACCAATCCTACCAACAAAAACGCTTGGAGGAGAAGCCCCAGCAATATCCTCACTCTGCATTAACGGAACACTCTTTAAGAAATAGTTAGCCCTAACAATTATTGGACAACGTGTCTTGCCGCAGAGAAAACGCGAACCCTTGCAAGCAACACACAACCCACTCTTAGAAGCTTTAACAACTATTTGACTCTCATCATAACTTACATCAGCAGCCGCACCGGAACCTTTCAAAATGTCAAGTAGCCAGACATTAGGAGAAAAGCGGTCATTTCGTTTATATGAAAATTTCAAAGCTCGTCAATATGTGATAAAATAACCCTGTTCATATGCTTTTTCCATGAAATGACCTCCAAAAATTTAGAAAAGTGGCGCCCTGGCCGGGATTTGAACCCGGGTCGGGCGGGCGACAGCCGCCTATACTAGACCGGACTATACTACCAGGGCTGTTGCAAGATGCCAAGATGAATAAGCAAAACGTTGATTTATTAAGTTTTCTTGGCTTAACACGAGCTGTTTGCGTGTTCTGGATAATTTATATATTCATAAACTGGATTTAATGGAGTGTAAGAGGGAGAAGCCTTTTGCCCCTTGATGAGCTCCAAATATATGTGCTTATAATAGTAGTGGCGGGAGTGGTTGCTGCCCTCCTAACAGTTTTGTATGCTATGGGGCGAAGGGGTAAGTCTGAGAAAAGGGCTGAGGAAAAGGTTGAAGTGAAGCCCAGAGAAGTTTTACCATTTAAAGTTGTTAAAACTGTTTCTTCTGAGGAGGCTGCCCGCGCCAAAGAGGAGCTTAGAATATTGGATTTGGAGAGGGAGATTTTAAGTGACGCCATAAGGAAGCTTTATGAGGCCCACGCCGAGGGCAAAATAACGGAGGAAGAGCGTGACAGACTTGCCCAAACATATAAAGAACGGATGATGATTGTGAAGGAGGCTATTGCCAAAGACGAGTCTGTGGTGGCTTTACATGAGCTTGAAGCCATGCAGGAAGACCTAATAAAACTTTTCAGCGAACGCTTCGATGAGATAAGCGCAAAAATCGAGGAGCTCCGCTCAAAGGTTGAAGCAAAACCATTAAAGGAGATAATAATATCGACGCCCAAACCAGCAAAACCTGCAGAAATTGAGGAAAAGCCAGAGGCAGAAGAAACCGAAGAAAAAGCGAAAAAGAGGCGGAAGTTGCCTGCCAAGCCTTCTCCGAGGACAGAGGCTGAAAAACGCATAGAAGAGATTAGAGCCGAGGTGGAAAAGGTTTTGGAAAGGTTGGGGCAGATGGAAATTGAAACCTAAAAAAAATGAAATGCTAGAAAGGGCAAAAAGAAACGCCGCAATGGAAGCAGTTAAACATGTTAAAGACGGTTTCATAGTGGGTTTGGGTAGCGGAAGCACGGCAGCCTACGCGATCATGGAAATAGGGAAAAGGATTAAGCGTGAAGGATTGCGAGTGATGGGAGTCCCCACTTCACACCAAGCATTCCTCTTAGCCGTGAAAAATGGAATTCCAATAACAACATTGGAAGAGCATCCAACCTTAGACCTAACAATAGATGGCGCAGATCAGGTGGATGAAAAATTAAACTTGATAAAGGGCATGGGTGGCGCATTGACCCGCGAAAAAATAGTTGCCTACTCGTCTAAAAAACTCATAATAGTTGTGGATGAAAGCAAAAAAGTTAAAACCTTAGGTGAAAACAACCATCCGGTGCCAATTGAAGTTTTACCTTTTGCCGTCCCGCTTATCATACGCAGAATCAAGAGCATTAATGGAAAATCCATCTTAAGGGAAGGCGCCGGAAAAGTTGGTCCGGTCGTGACTGATAACGGGAATTTTGTATTGGACGCATATTTTGGACTTATAAAAAGCCCGAAGGAGCTTGAACATGAGCTGAAGGTTATCCCTGGAGTTATTGAAAGCGGACTTTTCGTTGGAATGGTAAATATTGTTTATGTTGGAAAATCAACAGGTGTAGAATCACTCAAGAGTTAAGCCTAAACTACATCAAAAAGTAGTCGGCACAAGCATCAACGTGGATACCGCCTATTAGGGATTATAAACAATATCAGAGGCAAAATATATGAGTGGACAAGAAGGCAAAAAGCACCGTTTAAGATGGTGAAGATCGTTGCTTCTGGAAATAGTGGATGCGAGGTTTCACACATTTCGGGATGAGGATTTCTGGATGCTTGCTGAAATTGAGTCGCATCCAGATGTTGTGCGTTGGAACATTGAACCCTACAAAGGCGACAAAGCTGAAATGTATTGCTCCTTTAAAGAAGCCGTTGAAAGGCTTCAGGTCGAGGGGGATAAAATATTTCTTGTTGGAATATTTGAGGGCAAGGTTGTTGGCTTTGTCGGAGTACGTCCTAAAAATGTGGGCGCAGTGCGTGTTGGCGAAGTCGGCATGTCAGTTCATCCAAACCATTGGGGAAAAGGGTTTGGAACAAGCCTATTAAAAGCGGCTGTTAAAAAAGCTAGGGCTGAAGGGTTCGCCAAACTCGAGCTGGAAACAACCGCTTCAAACAAGGCCATGTTAAGGGTAGCTCAAAAAGTCGGGTTTAAAGTTAAAAGTGTTGAAAAAAGAGAGGCTTTTGACGTAGTCTTTATGGAATTAACTCTTTAGCCGTTAAATGGGTGGCTTAATCCTCTTCCTCATCTTTAAGCTCTCTCGAGCCCACTTTTCAAAATCCTTAGAGGGCGGATGCATGGCAAAAAGCACTTTTCTTTCAGCCTCTAGGAAAGTGTTTTCTCTGCCGAGAAATTCAGCTGCTGTTAAGACTCTGTTTCCAGCCTTCTGAGCTATTTTAAAAACTTCTTCAGCTTTTTCGCGCCATTGTCCATCCCTTAAAATATGGTGCTCTAAAATCGTGCAAGGCACAAATCTCACAATTTTTCCAAGATTGCCTAGACCGATTTTAGCCTGTTCTTCATCAACTCTGAAACCAGCTAAGTATAGGGGTGGTCCGCCAATCATTAGCAATTGAGGCTCTTCCGCAGCAATTATGCTTAGCGTTTGGTTTGACATCGGTCCCTGAACATCTGGAGCGAACATGAACTTTTCGCCATTATATTCGATGGTAACCATTAAAATCCATCCCAAAGCAGAATCCTCTGGACCATGCGGAACAGGCTGTGAAAACCTAATTCTTGTGGCGTCTCCGAAATTGAAGGTTTTTCCATCGACAATTTCAAGCTTTTTGGCATATTTCCCGCCCGTCTTTTGGAAAACCCAACCTCTGCGCCTTTGGCTGAAATTGATTTTCTCTTTTGGGTTTTTTATTAAAACCGTCTTGTCCTGATAGATTTGTCTGGCTGTTTCCTCAGCTTCTGTCCAGTTGCAGAGCCAATCCTCATAGGAAGGCGTATGATGGTCAAAATGGTAGTGGCTAACAGTCACCACATCCGCTTTTTCTGCAGCCTCAGCTATCCTTTTCCGTGATTCGATTATGGCTTTATACTCCAGCGGATGGGGAGGCAAACCATAACGGTTTGGGCATAGGGAAACCCCAGCGTCCAATAATACTTTGACATCTGGAGTTTCAACGTACGTACACATTGAACGAACGCCTAAGCTTTCAGCGGCAAGCGGCACAACCCTAATATGTTTAAGCATACCCTTCAACAGCCAATAAGGTTTCAGCTATAACTTTTTATCCAAGTCAAGCATTTTAGTTTTGCATGGTGGGCGATGACGACTCTGGCCCCGCTGAAAAATGATTGGGATCTTGAGTGCGAGAGCCCGCCCATAATTTTTACCAACTGAATATGGCAAATGTAAAATTATAAAATATGCTTGATAACTTTTGAGGGCTTAGAATTGACTAGGCTGTATGAGAAAACTGTTCCAACCCCACCAGAAGAGTACGTTAGAGTTGACCATGAATCCCTAAAAAATTTTGTTGCCACCGTTTTAACCTCCTACAATGTATCTAAAGAGGATTCGCGGATAGTTGCTGATGTGCTTGTAACCGCCGACCTAATGGGGATTGAAAGCCACGGAGTGCAGAGGCTAAGAAGGTACACCACGGGCATTCAAATTGGCTCCGTAAACCCTGAGCCAAATATTAAGATTGTAAGCGAATCAGCCTCAACAGCGCTGGTTGACGGGGGCTCTGGGTTAGGTCAAATTATTGCGTATAAGGCAATGGAAATAGCCATTAAAAAGGCTGGTGAGGTAGGCGTTTCTGTTGTTGGCGTTAGAAACAGTCATCATTTTGGCATAGCTGGTTATTATGCGCTTCAAGCTGTTAGGCGTAGAATGATAGGAGTGGTGATGACCAACTCGGAAGCCTTAGTGGCTTACACTCATTCTGTTGGCAGAAATGTTGGCACAAACCCCATAGCCGTTGGCTTTCCAACAAAAAAGCCTCCGCCAGTACTGTTTGATGCGGCAACAAGTGTTGTGCCTATAGGGAAGATAGAGATTTACGCCAAGGAAGGGAAGAAAATACCATTAGGCTGGGCTATGTCTCTGGAAGGCAAACTTCTAAACGACCCAAAAGAAGTTTTAGCCAAGAAGGGGGCGCTGCTGCCGCTGGGCGGCTTTGGCGAAGACTTCGGCGGACATAAAGGAGCCGGCTTAGCCCTCGTTGTAGATTTGTTATGTGGCGTTTTAACCGGAGCTAATTATGGTAAAAATGTAAAGCACACTACGGAAAAGGAACGCGCCAACGTCGGACACTTCATGATAGCCATAAACATAGACAAGCTAACACCAATAAAGGATTTTCTAGAAAGAATTGAAGAATACAAGGTTTACGTGAAAAACCTAACAAAAATATCGGAAGATGCTGAAGTTTGGATTCCCGGCGAAAAAGCATGGTTAACCATGGAGACAAGGGAGAAAATAGGGATTCCGATTCATAAAAACATCTTGAAGGAAATAAAGGAGGAAGCCGCAAAAGTAGGCTTAAAATTTGACGTTAAAATTCTTAAAGAAACAGCCTAAACGCTTTGGCTTTTATTCAATGTCTTCGGGTTTCTGCCAGAGTTCCAGCATTCCCTTTTTAAGTTCTCTGCGCTTTCTATGGAGGAATTTATAGACTGTTGCGTGTTGCCGCCCCTCAATGAGCATTTGGATGGCTTCTCTTGCCACTTGGGCGTTTTCAACTTTTCCGATAATGCCTACAGTGTGCCCGTAAACAGCTATGTTCGTGTCTGTTAGCTCCTCAATTATTCTCCTTGTTTTGCCATCCATACCAATTATTCTACCCTTCACACGCCTAATGTCCGACTCCGACCTTCCAAAGATTATCCGCAAGTCTATTATGTCCAGAACGGCCTCTTCGTCCTGAATCAGCCTAAAAGCGTGTTCCGGTGAGAAGCCTCTGCCTATGGCTGTTACAACATCTTTGGCCCTTAAGAGAACGGAGGGGTCTTCAGCATTTTCGCTCAGCGTTATTGTGACGTCGCCTGTGTCGCTTTCTACTTGAAGCTCAACTGAAAGCATTTTTTCAATAGCCCTTTTGGTCTCACCTTTAGGTCCTATTAGCACGCCGACACGTTCTTTTGGAATTCTCACGAAAGTGTTAGGCTGAGCCAACTCCAGTAACCACCCTATAAAACTCGTTTGGCGAAAGAACCTCAACTCCTAAACGACCAAAAAACTTGTTAATGTTGGCTATGTCCCTGTTTAGGAGGAAATCAGCCATGGGATGGGATAATGGGACAGCTTGCGACATATCGAAGAGCACTGGACGCCCCCTCCAAATCATAATATTGTATTCGCTTAAGTCTCCATGAACAAGTTCCGCCTTTTGGTAAAGCCTCTTAAGATAGGTTATAAGCATTTTATAAATTCGTTCAGGGTTTTCCGGAGGCTGCTCCTTCATTGACGGCGCACTTATGCCATTTTTCCCGATAAACTCCATTATAAGCACGTTGTTTTTCACGGCTATGGGCTTTGGCACCCTAACCTTTGCGGCTAATGCCTGCTCAAGATTTTTAAATTCCTTTTGAGCCCATGCGAAGATTAGCGAGCGGGTGTCCCGCTTTACATTTTTAAACCTCGGGTCGCCTTCAATGTATTTGAGCATTCCCTTTCTAAATTCGGCCGAAACTGTTAGGTAGATTTTTATTGCCAATTCGTTTCCAGCTTTGTCTTTACCCCAATAAACGCGGGACTCTTTTCCGGCTTTTACAACGCCGTAGATTCTGTCTATGACGCCGCTGTTCATGAAGTCATATATGACCATTAGAGTTGAGCGGTCGAAAACTTCCTCTAAAACCTCGTATTCCTCGCTACGCTTCTCCTTCATTAGCTGTTCAATTTCGTATTCCTTCTCCTCTTCGTGGAGCTTTTTCTCAACACGCTCTCGAAAAGCCAAACCTACAATCCACATCCTAAATTGTCAAATAACCCTTCTTGCGAAGCCACTCCGCCTGCGCGTGGGTATAACGCCAAATCACGTCCCCGCGAATGTTGGACTGAAAATCCCATGGAGAAACGAGGACAACGTCTCCCTCGCGGATCCAAACCCGCCTTTTCATTTTACCCCTTATGCGGCATAACCGCTCATTTCCATCTTGACACTTAACCAGAACACGGTCAAAACCGAGAAGCTTGACAGCTACACCTAAAACATCGTTCCCGGAAGGCAATACCATCTCGCTTAATTCTTCCTCACTTATGACCTTCTTCTTTCCCAACTAAGCACCTCAAAGCATTAAGTCATGAACTTCTCATTCTTTATAAGAGACACGCTTCTCCCTTAAAAGCATGTATGCTTAACCCAAAAGCCTTAGAAATCTAAAGCTTCACTATTTGCGCGTGCGGAACACCCTCTATGTTAAGAATGGCCTCCGGGTGGACGTAGCCCCTTTCAACAGCCTTCTGCACGACGTTTTTTCCAATCATGTTAACAATTGTTGAGTTTTCTATCATAGCTATGGCTTCTTCAAGCTCCACCTCTGCGCCCTTGTAGAACTCTTCTGTTACATGAAAGACTATTTTCCCCTCACGCAGTGTTTTTCCAAGAATTTCAGCGTCGCAGATGGAAAGCAATACATTATTGCCGATTTTCCGGATTTTCATATAGCACTTCAACTTTCAACACTCTTATAGGTGCCTAACAGAGGACTTTGCGCCGCAAGCCTCGCATACAAGGAAAGATAGGCGTTTCTCCTTCACAATTTTAGTGTCTGGACGCTTGCAAACCGGGCATATAACGAAGGTTTCCATATACCTCTGAAGGAGCCTCTCAATTGTTTCCCTTGGAAACTTGCCTTGAAAAATAACCCGTGACTCCTGCATTATTGCCGCAGTCGCCAACTCTCCTGTCAGAAACTTTAAGATGTGCTGCGGATCACGGTTCAGTATTTCAGCAATTTCTCTAAAATTGTGCACTATTGTGCGCATGCCCACAACCGTGTAGTGGAGGCTTGGAATTTCCAGTCTCTCCCGTTTTGAAGTGATTTCTGGAAGTTGGGAACGCGCCCTCTTAAGCAGTGCTTCATAGTCATATTTCATTAGCTGATGCTCCAAGAAAGCATGATGGAATCATTCTATTTAAAACTTAATACGCAAAAACATGAAATATAATGGACGGGAAAATTGTTTGGGTTACATTTATCTCTACACGGGAACCGGTGGGGGAAAGACGACAAACGCTTTAGGCTTGGCGTTGCGTTCTATCGGGCACAAGCGCAAAGTGGTCATAATTCAGTTCTTGAAATGGTGGAAAAACACCGGAGAATATAAAGTTAGGAAAGTGCTGGCGCCCTATTATGAGATTTACCAGTTTGGACGCAAAGGATGGCATGGGCTAAGCAATCTAGGCGAAGAAGACAAGAAACTGGCTAAGAAAGCGCTGAAGTTTGCAGAAAAAATTGTCAAGGAAAAAAAGCCCCATCTGCTTGTTTTGGACGAGATTAATTTGGCACTGCACTGCAAACTCTTAGACGTAAAAGAGGTTTTAGAATTTTTGGACAAAATTCCGAAGAGAACAGATGTTGTTTTGACTGGGCGGTATGCTCCCAAAGAGTTGATTGATAGGGCTGATTTTGTAAACGAGATTGTTGACGTTAAGCATCCAGCCGAAATGGTTACAACAAAGGGCATACAATACTAAACCTACTTGAGGCCTTGAGATTGATTAGAGAAGATGAGCCAATTTTCACACCGCAAGATTTTATCCGCTATGTAGCAAAAGTCAAAAAGCTCCCTATAGGCACAATAAAAGTTCCGGAGCGCCTTTTAATCACGTACCAAAGAAGCGCATATGAATATGCAAAGTCCCTTATCAACGGCAAACTCCTTGAATGGTGGATTTATGGAGAAAACCAGCCCTTCTGTGTGGGAAAATTTAACGATGTGGAAGTTGGGTTGGGGCGTTTCTGGATTGGCGCGCCAGCCGCCGCAACAACATTAGAAGAGGTGATTGCTTGCGGTGCAAAGGAAATATTTGAGGTTGGATTATCTGGGGGCTTGCAGCCGTTCCTAAAACCAGGCGACATTATTATAGTGACCGAGGCAATACGGGATGAAGGGACATCACACCACTATTTTCCGCCTGAAGTGAAAGTTGAATCCTCCGAAGATTTGAGGAATAGGCTACTCAAGCAGTTAAACGTGGATGGCGTCAAACACTATTGTGGCAAGGTTTGGTCAACGGACGGTGTTTATAGGGAGACCCGCGGCAAATTCCTCAAATTTAAGAGGGCCGGTGTTTTGGCCGTAAACATGGAAACGTCAGCCATCTTTGCAGTTTCAAAATATCGAGGCGCTAAGGTGGCCTCTGTGCAAGTCATATCAGATGTTTTATCCGAAACCGGCTGGCTTCCAGCCTTCGAACATGAAACGGTTAAGGAAGGCGTAAAAATTGCAATTAACACTGTTTTGAAAACGCTTTCAAAAGCTGATTGAAAAGCTTAAAGGGTGCTCAGCAGTTTAGTGTTTAATTCTCAATGGTGGAAATTGGCTTGAAAGGAAAAGGTCACCCGTATATTCCAAACTCTAACCCGAAAATTAAGCAGGAAATGATGAGGGAAATAGGCATAAAAAGCATTGATGAACTTTATTCAGACATCCCAGAAAAATACTTTCTTAAAAAGCCGCTGAACCTTCCTGAAGCTCTATCAGAATTTGAGGTTAAAAGGCATGTCGAGGCCTTACTATCAAAGAACAAGACATGCGAGGATATGCCAGTTTTCCTCGGTGCTGGATGCTGGCCTCATTATGTGCCAGCCGCGGTAAAGGAAATAGTTCAAAGAAGCGAGTTCCTAACTTCTTACACGCCTTATCAGCCTGAAATTTCGCAGGGCATGCTTCAAGCCCTTTTTGAGTATCAGAGTATGATTTGCGAATTAACAGCCATGGATGTTGCCAACTGCTCTATGTATGATTGGGCTTCAGCCCTAGGCGAAGCGGCACGCATGGCTTCAAGGGTGACCAAACGCAACGAAATATTTATCCCGAGGATCATCCATCCAGAGAGGAAGGCAACCCTTCAAACCTATACTGAACCAGCCGACATAAGCATAAAGGAGATAGCCTACAACCCCGAAACTGGACAGCTAGACCTAGACGATTTGGAAAGAAAAATTTCTGACAGAACAGCCGCCGTTTACATAGAAAACCCATCTTATTTGGGCTTTGTTGAAGAGCATGTTGATGAAATAGGCAGCATAGCTCACAAGCATGGCGCCCTCTTTATAGTTGGTGTTGACCCAACATCCCTTGGAGTTTTTAAGCCCCCAGGCGAGTATAGTGCAGACATAGTAGTCGGCGAAGCTCAACCCCTCGGAAACCTCATGAATTTTGGCGGCCCTCTTTTGGGCATTTTTGCATGCCGCGACGACTTGAACCTTGTTAGGCAGATGCCCGGGCGCATCATAGGTCTAACAACAACCACCGATGGGGGTAAGTACGGGTTCTGTATGGTTCTGCAAACCCGCGAGCAGCATATTAGAAGGGAGAAGGCCACTTCAAACATATGCTCTAACGAAGCCTTGTGCGCTGTGGCCTCAGCTGTTTACATGGCCCTGCTGGGTCCTCAAGCCTTGAGGGAGCTCGGCGAAACAATAATGTATAGGTCTAATTATGCCATGCGTCTCCTTTCAAGGATAGATGGTGTAAAGGCTCCAGTTTTCAGATCTTTACACTTCAAGGAGTTCACCGTAAACTTTGACAGCGCCGGCTCAAGCGTTAAAGAAGTTAATGAAAAGCTTCTGGGCATGGGTGTTCACGGGGGCAAAGATATTTCAAAGGAGTTTCCAGAACTTGGTCAAACCGCTCTATACTGTGTGACTGAAATTCATTCCAAAGAGGATATAGGCCTTCTTGCAAAATCGCTTGAGAAAATGGTCCAAAAGAGGTGAAAATAGATGTTCAGGCAAGCTCGATGGGACGAACCAATAATTTTTAATCTTGGAAAAGCTGGACGAGTAGGCTACACTCTGCCAAAAGTTGAGGAGGATGTCAAAAGGGCTGTCGGCGACTTAAACATGTTGATTCCAGAAAACTTGCAAAGGAAAGATGCGCCTAGGCTTCCGGAACTTTCAGAGCCTGAGGTTATCCGTCATTTTATTCGGCTTTCGGAGATGAATTATGGTGTTGATTCTGGGCTTTACCCCCTTGGAAGCTGCACAATGAAGTATAATCCAAAAATAAACGAGTTTTTGGCTAGTTTGCCAAAATTGGGCATGCTCCACCCATATCAGGATGAGAGCACTGTGCAAGGCGTGCTGGAAATCCTTTATAGGCTTGAACGTTGGCTTGCCGAAATAACGGGAACAGCCGAAGTCTGCCTTCAGCCGTCTGCTGGTGCTCATGGAGAGTTTTTAGGAGTCTGCATAATGCGCGCCTATCATAGGCTGAAGGGCGAATCTGAAAAGCGGAAAGACGTGCTTATTCCAGACTCCGCCCACGGAACTAATCCGGCAAGTGCAGCCATGGCTGGCTTCAACGTCGTTGTTATTCCATCCGACGAAGAAGGCTGTGTGGACTTGGAAGCCTTAAAGGCGGCAGTTTCTAACAGAACCGCCGGTCTGATGCTGACAAATCCAAACACGCTTGGAATATTTGAAAAGAACATTGAGGAAATAGCCAAAATCGTCCACGAAGCTGGCGGACTCCTATACTATGATGGGGCAAACCTGAACCCGATACTTTGCAAGGTTAGACCCGGCGACATGGGCTTTGACATAGTCCACATAAATATTCACAAAACTTTTGGCACACCTCATGGTGGCGGAGGCCCAGGTGCCGGCCCAGTAGGCGTTACTGAAGAGTTGGCCAAATTCTTGCCTGTTCCAAGAATTGTTTTTGATGGCGAGCGCTACCGCCTAGACTATGATAGGCCCTACAGCATTGGCAAAATTAGATGCTTTTATGGGAATGTCGCCGTTTTGTTGAAGGCTTATGCCTACATCCTCAGTCTTGGACGGGAAGGCTTAGAGGAGGTTGCAGAAGTTTCTGTTTTGAATGCGAATTATGTTATGCGGAAGCTTAGGGAGATTGAGGGTTTGGCGCTTCCCTACAACAGCGAGAAGCCTAGAAAGCACGAGTGTGTTTTTAGTGCTAAGCCTTTGAAGAACAAGACTGGGGTTTCAGCCCTAAACATTGCGAAACGACTATTAGATTATGGGCTTCATGCGCCCACTATTTATTTTCCGCTAATTGTTGAGGAAGCCCTAATGATTGAACCGACGGAGACCACTGAAAAGGAAGAGCTTGACCGCTTCGTAGAAGCTATGCGGGAAATTTGCAGAGAAGCCCGTGAAAAACCAGAAGAAGTTTTGATGGCGCCCCATAACACCGCTGTTCGTAGGCTTGACGAGGTTAGGGCGTCCCATCCCCAGACAATGGCTTTAAGCTGGCGGATGTACCAGAAGAAACTGGCTGCCAAAAACCCATAACCTTTTATATGGTGCCTTCGCCTTTATTTCCGAGAAAATTTGGATGTGTCAGAATTGAATGAGCTGGAAAGTAAAGTGTATGAAGCTGTTGGCAAAGTGATCGACCCAGAAACAGGCTTGAGCTTTGCTGAAATGCATATGATTAAAAGCGTTAAGGAAGAAGAGCCCGGCGTTGTTAAGGTTGAGTTTATTCCTTCAAGTCCTTTCTGCCCAATAGCCTTCAAACTAGCCATGGACATTAAGCGGGAAGCCCTAAAAGTTCCAGGTGTTAAAAAGGCACTGGTTTATTGTCGCGGGCACATGATGGAGCAGCAGATTAACGAGGCGACAAACAAGGAATAATAAGGCGTTCACTCCATTCTCTTTTGTTCAGTGAGCGTTAGCGTTATGCGTGTTAAGGGCGAGCATGAAATATACTGCTGTGGCGCCCGCGTACGCATTTCAGACAAAGGTGTAGAAGTTTTAAGTGAGCCAATGATTGAATATTGTCCTCTTCATGAAGCTCTTTACGGCACGAAAAAAATCGATGTTGAGGCTGTGCGGAAAAGTGTTGAAATGAAGATTGCTGGTTTTGGCTTCTGTTGTGGAAACCGCGCCTTCAACGACGAGCCAATTGTGGCTTACGGAGCTTCCGAAATGATGCGGGTATGGCTTGAAAAGAAACTTATCGATTGCGCGGTTATTGTTTGTGAAGGCGCTGGCACAGTGATAATTTCTAATGGGAGGCTTGTGCAAGCCATCGGCGCCCGCCTAACTGGAATAGTGAGGACTTCGCCAATACCGGAGATCATCCGAAAAATTAAAGACGACGGTGGAATAGTTCTTGACGAGGCATCAGCCTCAATTGACCAAATTAGCGGGGTTAAAAGGGCTTTAGATTTTGGGTTTAGGCGGGTTGTTGTAAGTGTTGCAGGTTTTCAATCGAAAGCCATAAGCGAAATTAGAAAAGTTGAGGCTGATGCGAAAGCCGACGTCTTAATTTTCTCCGTCTGCAACACATGCGTTGGCAAGGCGAATGTGGAGCACATAGCCAAGGCGGATGTTGTCTGTGCCAGTGCTTCGAAAACACTTCGAGAAGAAATTGGCAAAAGGGCACTGTTACAGTTGGGCGTAACAATACCTGTTTATGCCCTAACAGATAAGGGGAAACGCCTCGTTCTGGCTTACTTGGCTGAGTTTAGGGATAAACTCGTCATTTTTAGAACTGGTAGGCTTCCCTATGAGGTGGAGGGCAAGGGACCACGACTTAAAAGCGTTTAAAATTTGCCTTAAATAACCAAAATGCTTAAGTGAAGAGTCGGCGATATGTTCTTGCATCAGATGTAAAGGTGTTGATTTAGGTTTGGCAGTTGAAGGTTTTTCGGGAAGTAGAAAACCAGTAGACGTGAAAGTAGGCGAACTAACCCCCGCCTCAAGGGCTGTAAACGTGAAGGCAAAAGTTGTCTCAAAAAGTGAAATTAGAAATGTAGCCTCTGGAAGGGACGGTGCACCCCACAAGGTTTGCGACGCCCTAGTGGGCGACGAAACAGGATGCATATACCTAACCCTATGGGACGACAATATAGCCAAAGTTAAGGAAGGCGAAACAATAAGCATAGGAAATGGATACGTAACCCTATTCAAGGGAAGCATGCGCCTAAACGTAGGCAGATACGGCACACTTGAAGTTGCGAAAGAAGCATTAACCGTAGAAGTGAACACACAAAACAATCTATCATCAAAAGTTTACGAGCAGCAAAGACGTCCGTTCCGAGGTAGAGGCGGAAGAGACTTCGGCGGACGTGAAAAAAGAGGCGGGTTCCGCCAAAGAAGATACTAAACGATTAAAGTTCCACTTTCATGATTATTGCAAAACCTTTTGTTAGTTTCCTATTTTCCCCGCAACACAGTTATTGGTCTGTTAAATTTCTCCGCCTTTTCAAGAGACTGTTCTAAATCAAAATTGTTAAACCAGCCAACAAACTCAAATTTGCCATTTCTATCAAGAAGCTCAAGAAATTCTTGTGGAAAAATCAGCTTGCCAACCTTTTCGGTCACAAAAACCTTCGTTTTTCCCTTTTCAATAACTTCGATGGTTATCTTCTCAACTATTTTCTGCTCCACATAACTTAGCGGTGCAACATTCCAAGCCACATTTATGACAAGGCCGTCCTTTATCACCGTCCAGCTTTCCCCTCCAAGCCTTGTCCAGTCGAATTGAATGCAGCCATCTAAAAGGTATAAGCCGCCCTTTTTGAGGCATGCAGCCACAGAGTCCAGATGTGTGAGAAATTCCTTGTTGGTCTCAACTGTTAAGGAGCCGAGCATACAAAAGGCAAAATCAAAACTTCCTTTAACCTTAAAATTGCGCATATCTGCATGTATAACCTCTATTTCAATGCCAGCCTTCTTCGCCTTTTCTAAGGAATATTTTAGCATAGGCTCGCTTATGTCCAAACCAGCAAAGGAGTAGCCTCGTTTGATAAGCTCTAGCATGTAGGGGCTTGGGCCACATCCAACGTCGAGGACTCGTTTAACCTTAATTTTTGAAAATCTTTTAATGCACTCTTCGAAGAAGTCAACCTCTCTGGCTATGTCCCGAAAGCTGAAGGCAACATCATAATAAAACGGGTTTTCATAGACATCTGGGTAAGTTTCCCGCTTCGCCATAAACCCTCAAAGGGGATAATTAAGGTAAACTCAGATTTAAAGACTTAATTCAGCCTTCTCCTCAAAGGCTTTTCTGGCTTCTTTCAAGTATTCCAAAAAGCCAAGATTTTTCTTTGCATGAAATTCTATTCCAAGCTTTCTGTACAAGCTATTGATAACCGCTTTTTCGATAACTTCCGCACCTAAGCCAAAAATGCTCCTTAAGCATTCAACAAAAATTTCAGGGTAGCCGGGAATATCTTCCTTTTTAAGGGCGTAAGACTGTTTAAGGCGAAAATAGATAACTTCTCTTCCATTCTCCCCCAGCATGAGTAGCCCTTCATCCACAGCCTCCACTAAAGCCTTCTTGAAGGCCTCCATCCTCTGGGTCATCACGCCCACCTCAAAACTCTTTAGTGTGAACGTAAAAAGCCATCAAAAAGGATAGATATGCAAGGTCGAAAAGAAGGTCAAGCACGTGTCCACTATAATATATTTCCTGTGCGGTTGTCCAGCTAAACAATATGTCGGCGCATGCATTCATTAATATGGCTACATTAATAAAAAGCCACGATTTTCCAAGCCTTCCTTTCCAGAAAATCATGAGGCCCAGAAGCGCTACAGAAAATAGTGAAAGGTCAAGGATTGGATAAGCAAAGTCCATAACTGCAGCTGTTAGGTTTTCTTCGACTGTTAGAACTGGTGTCAGCAGCACGCTTGTGACCAGAATGGTTAGGGCAGCCGTTATGCCCATGGATGATGCAAGCATTTTCTTTGTCAGCGTGCCGCCAAATAACTTAACGTAAAGATATAAAGCGATGAAGAAGGGAATATATCCTGCTATCCAAAAAACGTCGGCGATTGAGGGGTAGGGCAGTTCAATGTTAAGTATCAGCGTGTAACCAGCCCAAACTGTTTCTCCAATAAACCAGAGGAGCAGCCCGCATGTGAAATAGAACCAAATAATGGAAAATTGTCCCTTAGCTTTTCTCCAATATCTTTCCAGAGACAAACCAGATACAACAACCGCTGCACCAGCTACAATCAGCGGAAAAGCGTTGGAAAAGATGCCGATAAATTGGGGATAGAACCCTTGAAGGGCATAAATTAGTATTAGACTAACGGTTATTAAGAGGCCAGCCTTGTAAATTCCCAACATCCACGTGTCCTCCTCGAATGCGTGCATTATGCCAGCTACGTTTACACACGGTTTTCTCGGAAGAGCATATGCCGTCTCTGATACAGGATGATAAATACGGGGGCTTCCCGCCCAAATATATAAATTGTGAACGACAAATCTGAATTGCAAAGTTTATAATGCAACTTTAAGGCTTATCAAATTTTACCGCAACCCTTAAAGCTCTAATGCGCAAACAACACATCTCCATTAAAAAGGGGAACATAATATGTGTTCAACTGGAAAAGAGGAGAGAAAACCAACAGTTGAAGAGCTTCTTGCCAAGGCAAAAAAGCCTTCCCAGCTGGCACCGCCCATGCACAAGTTTTACGAGGGAAAGGTTCAAGTTATGCCAAAATGCGCCATAACAAGCCCGGACGATTTTGCAATATGGTATACGCCTGGCGTTGCAGCCCCATGCAGAGAAATTCAAGCGAACCCTGAAAAAGTTTTTGAATTGACAAACCGTTGGAATTACGTGGCTGTTGTTTCAGACGGCACCCGTGTTTTGGGCTTGGGCGACATAGGTCCAGAGGCAGCCATGCCAGTCATGGAAGGAAAAGCCCTACTCTTTAAATATTTAGGCGGTGTTGACGCCTTTCCTATATGCTTAAAAACCAAAGACCCGGAGGAAATTGTCCGTGCATGCGAACTAATAGAGCCTTCATTCGGCGGAATAAACCTGGAAGACATTGAAAAACCCAAATGCTTTTACGTTCTAGAAGAAGCCCGTAAAAGGCTGCAAATTCCAGTTTGGCACGACGACCAGCAGGGAACAGCCACAGTAATTTTGGCTGGTTTAATAAACGCCTTTAAGATAGTCGGCAAAAAACCAAAAGAAAGCCTAATAACCCTCATAGGCGCCGGAGCGGCGAACATACGAACGGCCTACGTCCTAATAAGGTGGGGAGTTAAGCCTGGAAATATAATAATGGTTGACACAAAAGGCATAATTCATGCCGGAAGAAAGGACTTGTCAAAAGAGGAAGACCCATGGAAGTACGAGCTGGCCCAAATAACAAACGCCGAGGGCAGAACAGGCGACATAACAGAGGCCTTCAAAGGCGTAGACGCCGTGGTGGCAGCATCAAAACCAGGACCGGGAACAATAAAGAAGGAGTGGGTCTCCACAATGGCTGATAACGCCATAATTTTCGCATGTGCCAACCCCATACCTGAAATATGGCCTTGGGAAGCAAAAGAAGCTGGAGCTCGCATCGTGGCAACCGGGAGAAGCGACTTTCCAAACCAGGTTAACAACAGTTTGGGCTTTCCCGCGATATTCCGTGGGGTCTTGGATGTGAAGGCTAAAACTGTTACTGATGACATGTGCATTGCAGCCGCAGAGGAACTGGCGAAATTTGCTGAAGAGAGAGGAATGCATGAGGAGGATATACTCCCCAGAATGGAGGAGTGGGAAGTCTTCCCACGTGAGGCTGTGGCATGCGCCCTAAAATCCATAGAGCAAGGCGTAGCTAGAGTAAAACTTAGCAGACAGGAACTCTATGAAAGAGCCACTTCAATAATAAAGAACGCCAGAGAAAGCCTAAAATTTCTAATGAGGGAAGGATTGATAAAGAAGCCGCCGTCGGAAGAAGAATTGCTAAAGTAAACGGTCAAAACGCCACAAAACCTACTTTCTTTTCCGAATTCTGTAGAAAATTATTTAAACTATTCCATAAGACATAGAGGGCTAGGGAGAAAGACGAAATGCGCTCAGATTACGCTCTATACACAGTAGCCATAATATTCTTCATAATAACTGGAATGGTGTTTGCCTATCAAATGCAACCAGTAGAGCTCTGGATTGTTGCGACTACTGTTTTAGGGCTTTTCTTCATCGGGCTAGGTTACACCCAAAGACCAAAAGTAAAAGCGCAGACATTGGTGGCTACCCCACCAGCACCTACATCTCCAACTCAACCCACTCAACCTCCACCACCATCCCCAGTTCCAACACCAGCAGCGGTTGAAGAAAAAACAGTTGAGGTAGTTGCCCCTGCTGGAACACCATTAACTATGGTTAAGGGCATAGGCGAAAAAAGAGCGGGACAACTTAAGGCTCTAGGCATAAACACTGTTGAAGAACTTGCCAAAGCATCAGCCAAAGAACTAGCTTCAAAACTTAAAATCTCACCAAAAATAACGCAGAGATGGATTGAAAACGCTAAAAGACTAGCTGAAAAATCCTGAAGGGAAACTCTCTAAAAAGCAAAGTTCACATACTTAGGATTTTTACTATATTCCTTCTCTCCAGCCTTTTTATAGCATCTAAAAACTCGTTACGTTTTTTTCCAGACAGCTTGAAGCTTTGAAGCATATCCGTCAAAGGCATCCAAGGTTTTCCAAGGCCAGTGCTTTCCTTGTGAAGATGCCTAACTATTGATCTCTCAAGTTTTCCACATCTCCAAGTAGTGTTACGGATAAGCACGACTATTGCCCTTCTGAACCTTCCCCTATCCTTCTTCCGCTTTTCCTTCAAGCCTATCCTCATATCCAAATTAGAACGTTGATACTTTTAGAGTTTACGTTACCCTTCTAGAAATCTATATATTAAAATTTCAACGATGTTAGCTTACATCGAGGCTGAGCACCGTGTTGGAAGGAAAAATTGGAAGGATAATTTTCTCACGAATACTTGAAGATGAAGATTTGGCAGACGCTATCAAACAAAGAGCTGAAAAAAGCGGAGTGAAGGCTGGTTTAATAACTGTTATTGGAAGCCTAAAAACTGCTGTACTTGGCTACTACAAGGAGGGCGAATACAAACACATTCGGTTAGACGGGCCGTTGGAAATTGCCTCATGCGCTGGGAATATTGCCGTCGACGAGAAAGGCGAAACAGTAATTCATGCACACATAGTTGTCACGGACAAAAATGGCAAGGCCTTTGGCGGCCATTTGATGCAAGGCTCGGTTGTCGGCGTCACAGCAGAGCTCGCCATAATCGAGGGTGTAGGCTTAAACTTACAGAGGATTTTTGATGGGAAGACAAAGCTTAAGCTCTTAAGGCTTAACTAACACCTTTTCAAGAAGTATTCCGTGGGCGTCCACATAATAATGTTGTAGCCTCCCAATTTTCTTATAACCAAACTTTTGGTAAAGGCTTAATGCTGCAACGTTGTCCTCCCTAACCTCCAGGCGGGAAACCTTCACTTGCCTATCTCTGAAGATTTCCTCCAATTCTTGCAGTAATTTGATTCCTACGCCTTTGCGGCGGTGGCTTGGGGAAACATCTATGGTCAATATATGCCCAGTTAAAACGTCGTCTTCAACGTAGATCATTCCTATGATGAATCCTATGATTTTGTCGTTTTCCTTTGCAACTAGGCTTATGCAGTTCTGATTTTGGAGTAGTTGGGCTATTTGCTGTTTTGTGAAGGCTTCACTCTTAAAACATTCCATCTCGATCTCAAAAAGTTTGTCCAGATGCTTTATTGAGGCATCTTCGATCTTTACCGTCTCTAACACCTTCAATTAAAAAGAGGGGACAGGCGAAATTTAGCCTTTATCGGTTTTGGCAGCTTTAAGCGACGCCTTTATCGCTGAGATTTCAACCCATTGTTGGATTGCAAATCCAACGAAGAACTTCATCCAAAGCGACAAAATCCTAGTGAGAATCGTTGCTGTTGCGCTCACGTCAAACGGTATGCCGAAAACCACGTAAAGCGTCGTCATGGTTATTTCTGGCAGCCCAACCTCAAAAGGAATGCCTATGGGAATGGACTTTATAGCCGTTGTTATGGATTGCGTCACGAAAATAATGCTAATCATGTCCAAGGGAGGTTTATCAAAACCCAAGGCTAGAAAAACTATGTAGCAGATAGCCAAATAAGAGAGCCACGAAAACGCGGACAACAGTATGGATGTTAAGACGACGTTGGGCGCGCGGGCATATTCCTTCATTGAATCGTGGAACATTCCAACAATTTTAAAGGCATCCTCCTTCGCCTTCGCTAGCCTCGATTTCCATCGGCCTTTACCAACAAATTCGATAATTTTGATTAGGCGGTCTATGATCTTTAAGGTCCAATTTATTTTAACACATAATATGACAAGTAAAAGGATGAAGAATATTGTTGCTGCGGTGACGAAGACGCTTAAATTAAAAATTAGTGGGTTAACAGGCGCCATTAGAAGCATTATTGTTCCAGTTCCAATTGTTGCGGCGCCTACGCTCATGCCTATTAGCCTGTGGGCTACTAGGGATGCGGCAACCTTTCCGCTTACGGAGTTTCCCTGCTCTCTTGTGATTAAATACGCCCTAGATATTTCCCCGCTTATGGATTCAGCTGGAATTATTATGTCCATAAAGTTTCCATACCAAACATACAAGTAAGATTTCAACACTGAAAGTTTCACTGAAAGAAAGCTAAGCAGAGAGTGCCAAGCCAGCGAATAAAGAAACATTTCAACGAAAATAAGCGAAGCAGCTAACAAATATAATGGCATGTTTACATTTTGAATTTTCGCGATGATTTCTGGTATGTCTACACGTAGTATGAAAAGGTATAGGACGAAGGCTATTATGCCAACCAAAAGCATGATTAAGGTTTTCCATGTGATTTTTGGTTTGGCGGAAGCCATCTGCGCTTACATCTCACAATGACGCACAAAATCTCGTAGCCACATTAT
Organism: Bathyarchaeia archaeon; assembly: GCA_038882975.1. GTDB lineage: Archaea > Thermoproteota > Bathyarchaeia > Bathyarchaeales > Bathycorpusculaceae > JAGTQI01. The sequence continues at coordinate 37,806 of JAVZNE010000007.1, read as the reverse complement.
ATACTTTACCCAACTCCATGTTGGCGGCTTTTAGCAACCTCAAAATAGTACTTAAGCCATATTATGGCGTTGGTGTTTGCATGGAGTTGAAGGGTGTTCACCTTCTTCTCACATATCGTTGTGATGTTGAATGTGACCACTGCTTTGTTTGGGGAAGTCCAAAGGCAAAGGGAACATTTACCTTTAAACAAGTCGGCGAAATATTGGCGGAGGCTAGGAAAATCGGCTCAGTTAGCTATATCTCAATAGAAGGTGGTGAGCCATTCCTCTATTACCCAGTAATGGTTAAGACTGTGAATAGAAGCGTTGAGCTTGGCTTGCATGTTGAGGTCCTTTCAAATTGTTACTGGGCTACATGTGTTGAAGACGCTGTTGAGTGGCTTCTGCCGATAGCCAAGGCAGAAGACGTGAAGTTAAGTCTAAGCAGCGACCCATATCATGGCGAGAGATGGATAACAGGAGAGGTTAAAAACGCTGTGAGTGCTGCAAAAGCCCTTAACATGAAGGTTGGAGTAATGGCCATCAAATGCCCCCATGCGGAAGCTCCATGCCCCGCGGAAGTTGATGGAGTTAAGGTTGGCTTATACGAGCTCATGTATCGTGGTAGGGCTTGTTCCAAATTGGCTTGTAAGGCTGAAAAGCGGTTTTGGCGTGAATTTACAAAATGTCCCTATGAGGATTTTGTTAAACAGGAAAGGGTTCACATAGATCCCTTTGGATACATTCATGTTTGTCAAGGGATATCTATAGGAAATGCTTGGCAGAAACCCTTGTCAAGGATAATTGAGGAATATGACCCCTACGCTAATCCTATACTTGAACCATTAGTTCGTGGCGGTCCGGTGGCGCTTGTTGAAAGGTACTGCTTGCCCCATGACGAATTTTATGCGGACGCATGCCACTTGTGCTATACTGCAAGGCAAATGCTGCGGAGCAAGTTTCCAGAGGTGCTGGCTCCAGACCAGATTTACGGAGAAGGCTTAAATGGCTAAAACATAAAAATGCCTAGCCTAGTGATGTCCCATTGCTCAAGCGTGAGGAAGCCCTAAACCTTGTCAAACAGCATGTCTCTAAAAGAAACATTGTTTATCATATGCTTGCCGTTGAAGCCATAATGCGAAGCCTTGCAAGACATTTTAATGAAGACGAGGAAAAATGGGGTTTGGTGGGCTTAATCCACGACATTGACTATGAAAAAACCGAAGCTACGCCGGAAAGGCACAGTCTAGTTGCCGAGCAAATTCTTAGAGACATTTTGCCCGAAGAACTTTTAAGAGCGATAAAAGCCCATAACTTTAAACATACTGGTGTAAAGCCTGAAAGCAGAATGGAGAAAGCCCTAATCGCCAGCGACGCCATTTCAGGCTTGCTGGTGGCATGCGCCCTTGTAATGCCTTCCAAAAAGTTGGAAGAAGTGAAAGTGGAAACCGTTGCAAAAAAGTTTAAGGATAAGGACTTCGCAAGGGGCGCTGACAGAGAGAGAATTTTGCTCTGTGAGGAAATTGGGCTTCAAAGGGAGCAGTTTTTTGAAATAGCCCTAAACGGGTTGAAAGGGATAGCCAAAGAAATAGGTCTCTAAGCTAGAATTCGGGTTTAGTCTTTCCAAGCTTCCTGTCCAAGCAAGCCTTGACAAAGCCGTAATATTCTGGGTCTGGCTTTCCCGGGCGGCTTTTGAATTCCCCGTGAAATTGGGATGCGAAAAAGAAGAAGTGGTTGGGCAGTTCTAGGATTTCCATTCTCCTTCCGTCTGGGCTTCTCCCAGAGAAAACCAAGCCATTCTTTTCCAGCTTTTCGACATAGTCCATGTTGACTTCGAATCTGTGGCGGTGGCGCTCATAAACCTCCTCGCTTTTGTATAGCATATGCGCCGTGGTGTTTGGTTTTATGACTATTTTGTGGGCTCCGAGGCGCATGGTTGCGCCCTTATATTCTATGCCCTTCTGCTCCGGCATTAGGTCTATCACTGGATGGGGTGTGTTTGGGTCTATTTCTGTGCTGTTTGCCTTCTCAAAGCCGCATACATTTCTGGCAAATTCCACAACGGCTAATTGGAAGCCATAGCATATGCCCAGAAACGGTATGTTGTTTTCTCTTGCAAATTTTATAGCCATAATTTTTCCTTCAGTTCCCCTTGGACCGAAACCATACGGGACGAAGATTCCATCAAATTCTTTCAGCATTTGAACCTTGTTGGGGTTTCTCTCGAAGGTTTCTGCTTCCATGTAGTGGATGTCCACTTTTGTTTTGCATGCCGCACCACCGTGGCGCAGTGCCTCACTCATGCTTACATAGCTATCTGCTAGTCCGGCATATTTGCCCACCAAGGCTATTTTGACCTCGTGTTCCGGGTTCAGTACAGCACTAACGAACTTCCTCCAGTCTTCAAAGTTTGGTTTGTGTTCCGGAAGCCCAAGCCTCTTGCATATGAAGCTGCCCATTCCCTGCTCGTCGAGGATTAGCGGAACCTGATAGATGGATTCAACGTTGTATGAGCAGAAAACGGCGTTCTCCGGAATTGTGCCGAACAAGGCTATTTTTCTCAAGGCTTCTGAATCTATCATTTTGGAGCATCTTGCCACTATTATGTCTGGTTGTATGCCTATTCGCCTTAACTCGTTGACGCTGTGCTGTAAGGGTTTTGTCTTCATCTCCTTTGTAACGTCCAATATTGGGACTAGGGCAACATGCACGTACAAAGTGTTTTCATAGCCTTCTTCAAGGCGCATCTGCCTTATAGCCTCAAGGAAGGGTAAGCCTTCAATGTCGCCTACGGTTCCGCCAACCTCTGTTAGAGCAACATCAACCTTCGCGTTTAAAGCCACATTCCTTATTCGGCTCTTTATCTCATTAGTCACATGGGGCACTATTTGGACGCATCTTCCGAGGAAGTCGCCCCGCCGTTCCTTTTCAATAACAGCCTTGTAAACGATACCCGTGGTGATGTTGTTCTCCCTTTTCAAGTTTAAGTCTAAGAAACGTTCATACCAACCCAAGTCCAAGTCTGTTTCCCCGCCATCGTCTGTCACATAAACTTCACCGTGCATGTATGGGTTCATGGTTCCAGCGTCAACATTCACGTAAGGGTCGATTTTTATGGCGGTAACCTTAAACCCTCTGGCTTGAAGCATCTTTCCAATAGATGAAGTTACAATACCCTTACCAACGGAGCTTAAAACGCCGCCCGTCACAAAAATGTATTTAACCATGCACTTCTGCCCCTTGTAATAACAAAACCATAAGCCTCGCATCTGCTTTTAAATTTATTCTTGCATGTTCCGCCTAACTTTTATTTCGTAAAATTGCCACTAGTTAAAGTGGAGAAAACGCGATGGCGGCTAAAAAGCATCCAAGCATTGTTTACTGGCTTGGAGAAAATCTATACCTTAACATAACAAATAGGTGCTCCAACAACTGTTACTTCTGTCTGAAAAACTTTCGAGAGGGTGTAGGAGGGTTTAACCTAAAAATTGAAAGAGAACCCACCGTCAACGAAATATTTGCAGAGCTTGAAGATGTCATAAATTGGCGGAATTGGCGTGAAATTGTTTTCTGCGGTTTCGGAGAGCCTCTAATGAGGCTTGACTGCGTTTTGGAAGTTAGCAGATGGATAAGGACGCATTATGGAAAAATTGTGACGTTAAGGGTGGACACGAATGGTCAAGCTCTCCTACTTAATGAGGGGCGAAAGGTTATTGAAGAGTTGAAAATGGCTGGCATCGACAGGGTAAGCGTTAGCCTAAATGCCCACGACAAAGACACCTACAACCAAGTCTGCAAACCAATATTCGAAAACGCATTTGAAAGCGTCATAGAATTCATTAAGAAGGCAAAGGAGCTTCTAGAAGTGGAGATAACAGCCGTCAGAATTCCAGAAGTTAAAACCCAAAAAGTAGAGGAAATTGCGAGGCAGATAGGCGTAAAATTTAGGGTTAGGGAATATATACAGCCTTTCTGGTAGCTTCACTCCTCGGCTTGGCTTATTATGGATTTTATCCTCTCTGCCTTAAGCGGCAAGCTGTGGAGGGTTTTCCCGCTAAGCCTCAAGTCTTTTATGAATGTCTCTCTAACTGGTAATGGCTTTTCAAATTTTACGAGGTATTTGAATTCGAGGGCTTTGCGCCACCCATATGTTTCACATTCCCTCTGCTCCTCATCTGAAAGCTCCTCTTTCTCGTAGACCCTCTCTACTATGCCATAGCCGATGAAGGAGTCACCGAATTCTGTTTTCCCTACAAATAGTATTGTTTGTCCAGCCTTCCATTTTCTTCGTGCGCCAGTGTAATACATGGCTGTGTCAAAAACTCTTTTAATCCAATCTTTTCTTGCTATTCTTAAAATGTAGCCTTCGGCTTCAACCATGCCTCGGTCACTGTATGTGTTGTTTATGGTTGTATGGCTATTTTTATTTCCTTCTTTGATGTGGCTAGCATTTCGAAGGCTTCCCCTATCTTTTCTAGAGACATTTTTCGCGTTATGAGGGGCGCCACGTTGATGGTTTTCGAGGCTATTAGGTTTAGGGCTTTCCTAAAATGTATGGGTGTCGCGTGGAAAGTGCCTAGCACAGTGACTTCTCCATAATGGAGCTTTTCAGCGTTAAACCGCACCTCCGCCCCGGGTGGACATCCGCCAAATTCTAGGACTATTCCGCCCTTTCTTACAAGCCTTAGGGCTTGCTCCCACGTTTGGGGCTGCCCAATAGCCTCAATAACGACGTCAGCTCCATAACCGCTTGTTACCTTGCGAACAGCTTCTTCGACATTTTCCCTTCCAGCATTTATGGTTTCATCCGCTCCAAGCTTTTTGGCGAATTCCAGCCTTTCATCAATGAGGTCTATCATTATGACTTTTTCAGCTCCCATCTTCTTAACCGTCAAAAGGTGCAAAAGCCCTATGGGTCCAGCTCCAATAACCGCCACCGAGTCACCGAGCCTAACCCTTGCCTCCTCAACTCCGTGGAGCACGCATGCCAGAGGCTCCGTTATGGCGGCCTCCTCATAAGATATATGCGATGGGATTTCCTGCATGTTAACGCGGACCATGTGGGCTGGGACCTTTATGTATTCGGCGTAGGCTCCCCAGAGCCAAATCATGTTCTCGCAAAGATTGTATTTGCCTTTACCGCACATGAAACAGCGTAGGCATGGGGCACTGTTGCCAGCGCGAACCCTCACGCCCTTTTTAGGCCATTCCAGTCCTTCGCCGACTTCTACGACCTCTCCTGCCCATTCATGTCCAAAAACTGTTGGAAGCTTTATCACCTTTTCAACGTAGCCCCGCTGGAAAATTTTAAGGTCTGTGCCGCATGTTGTGGCAGCCTTAACCCGCACAAGAACTTCGCCAGCTCCAACTTTTGGAATTTCCACATCCTCAACTCGTAAGTCTTTAATCCCATAAAGCATGGCTGCCTTCATAATTTTCACTTGCCCAACACAATGACCTTTAGGCTCTCTTTATCTTCCAAAGCGGTTTTAAAGGCTTTGGCGGTTTCCTTAAGCGGAAAGCGGTGGGTTATCAAATCTTTCACGCGTATTTTTCCAGATTTTATCATCTCTAGGGCTTCCCTAGTCTCTATATGGGAAGTTGAATAGGAAGGAATTATCTGCAGCTCGTTAAAGAAAAGTTGTTTTGGGCTTATTTCCAAAATTTTTCCAGGGTCTGTTGGGGCGAAAACGCAGAGTTTCCCGCCTTTTCTGCATATGCCCAGCCCAGTCTTGTAGGCTTCTAGGCTTGGAGCTGTGATAATTGCTAGGTCAACGCCCCTACCGCCAGTTTCTCTCTTGACGATTGTGGCTAAATTTTGGTTTAATGGATTTACGGTGACGTCGGCTCCGAATTTTTCGGCAAATTTCAAGCGGAAGTCAATTAAGTCGCTTACAATAACCTTTCTAGCACCAAAAATCTTGGCTAAAACTGTGTGAATTATGCCTGTTGCTCCAGCGCCTATCACAGCGATAGTATCGCCCTTATGAATGCCGCATTTTTTAATGGCTCTTATGCAGCAGCCAACAGGCTCGATTAAAGTGGCTTCTTCGAAGGATAGGTTTTCTGGAATTTTAAGCGTGTCCAGTTGGAGGTTTGGAGCTGGAACCCTGAAGTACTCTGCGAAACCTCCCGGGACAATGTTTGTCTTGTGAAATTGCTCGCATAAGGTGTAATCGCCACGTAAGCAGTAATGACATTTCAAACACGCAACATGATGGTGAACAAAAACTCTGTCGCCAACATCGAAACTTTTAACATTTTTTCCCTTCTCAACAATAACGCCCGACGGCTCGTGCCCAAGAACCAGCGGAGCACGATTTTTGAGATACCAATCCATTAAATCAGAGCCGCATATACCGCAAGCCTTCATCTTAACAAGAACTTCATCATCGCTGATTTGAGGGATTGGCATTTCTTCGATTCTTATATCTAACTGGCTATAATAAACGGCTGCTTTCATTCCGACCCAGTGATTCTCACAGCTTCAAGAACACTTAAGACTTTTGCAAATCATTATCACAACATCACATTGCTTTTATACCAGTGCCGTGAGTAAAATAGCCTTAAAGCGAATAAGTGGTGTGAAAATGAAAATTGAGAAGGCAGAACTTGTGGCATACATCATTATTGCTGTAGGCTTGCTTTTGCTTGTCATAACCTTCGTAGTGGCTTATCTGAAACTTGAATCTGTTGTAAGTATAATAACATCTGGAAACATTTCAGAAGCGTTAGGACGAATTTTTGGACCAATAGTTGAGGCTGTGATCAAAATCATGTTCCTGGGCATAATGGGCTGGATAGGCTCAATAGCAACAATGAGGGGCATACAACTCTACAAAGAGGCGAAAACGAAAATGGTTCCTCCGGTTCCTCCAAAACCTCAACAGCCGCCCCAACCAGCTCCACCGCCTCCGCCTCAGCAAGCTCAACAAATCCAGACGACTAAAGCCTAAAAGAAGTTTAAAAGAGCAGAGGCGTCTAGGATTGCGGCATACAGTTAAAGCCTTAAGATTAATAATTGTGATTCTATGGATAGCTGTTTTACTTCTACCAATCACCGTGGCTCTTTCATTATGGAAGGTTTTCGAGGCAAGGAATAATGTCGCCATAGGAGAGCCCATTTTCTCTATGTCAAATGGAAACCTTTCTATTTCAGTGACCTTCTACATGAATAATACAGGCTTTTATGATATTTCTGAATTGTATGTGAACATACGAATATGTTCTGAGAACGGGGAGATTGCAGGACTTTCAACGCAGTCATTGGATATTCCAGCTGGAAGAGTTGTTGAGTCTAATTTGAGCGTCTCTGTCAGTCTAACGGATGTGCTTTCAAGGGATAGGGGGCTCTTGACAAACAGTAAAGACTTGAATGTTAGCGCTGCATTACATTTCCGAGTGGCTTACATACTAGCCCTTAACGTCGCCAGAAACTTTACTTACAAGTGGGGCGCACCCTTCAGCAACTTAGGCATATCTCAAATCAATTTTAACGGGACGCACCTATCCTTTCGAGTAAGCTTCTCCAATAATGCTTCCTTTTCGTTAAGCGGACCGTTACATTTGGAACTTTGTAACGCTTCAAATGTTCCGCAGTATTCAGCAGAGCAGGAACTCAGCGTTCCCGCTGGAGGGTTTTATGAAAAGCTGTTTGAAATGCCGTATTCGGAATCAGCTGGCATAATTCGCCTATATTTTGCTGATATACCAGTCCTCGAAAAGCGTTGGGGGTCTCCATGAACGAAGTTGAAGCTGAAGCCAAATCTATCCGCCGTAAAACCCTTATCAAAATCATTAAGGCGGCGGTTATAACAGCGATCTATGGAGTGGTTTGGCTTATTATTTGGCTTTTGCTTTCACATTTCTTTGGACAGATTTTTCAACGTTTTTCAACATTGTATTGGATTTTGGCTTATGTTTCGCTTTTCTTCTCCTTTGCTATGCGAGTGAGCGAGGGCACCATTTGCAAATACATTCTTATCATCTTAAGGTCCTTCTTCATAATAGTCTACATTGCATATTCAACAAACTTTGGCGTTTTCACCATAAATCTTGAGGGCTTCACCTTCGCTGTAGAGTTTATTCCATTGTTGGCGATAATGGTTGCAATAAACCTAATATCAATAGCTAATGGGCTTATCCAAGCCATAGAATTTGTAGCCAAAACTCCCGAAGATTAGCACTATAGACTTGCATAATCTTATTTACTCCTTTAACACCTTTTTAGCAAGGAACAAGCATGTGGAAGCAGCTTAAGCCCTTAAAACTCGCTGTCCTTGCCGTCGTTATTTTATCAGCTCTGTTTCTGCCAGCTGCAGCGGAAAAAGTTGAATACGCTGTAAACGTTCATGATTCTGGTCTCTTGAAATATGATGTGAAGGAGGTTTTTGTCGGCGAGCTTAGACACATAATTAAAATCACAAACCCAACAAATAGGGGAGCGACCGGCGTGAATCTTTATGTCCCTATTGTTAGGAATGAAACTGCACGCCACTATACAATACTATACAGTGTTAAGCCAACAAGCGAATACACCCTCTTGGTGGACGGTTCTGGAAACATCTACGTCTGCTGGACTAACCTTATGATTCAGCCGAGGCAAACCTTTACGGTGGAGCTTAACTATCGCCTTCTTTCTTTCAGCCTTACCTACACGGTTAACTCAAACAGAATAGGAAGCTACAATAAAAATTCAGAGTTATATATAAAATACATACAGCCCGAAGAACTCATACAATCGAGCCACGAGGAAATAGTTGAAAAGGCACAGGAAATAACGCAGGGCGTAGAGGACCCCTATATGAAGGCCCATTTAATATATAATTTTGTGGTTAGTTATCTGCGCTACGAAATACAAGAAGAGGAGAAGGGTGCTTTATGGGCTTTAGAAAATGGCAAAGGAGACTGCTCTGAATATTCTTATTTGTTTGTTGCCTTGTGTAGGGCGGCTGGGATTCCAGCAAGGGTTCAAGCTGGCTTCGCCTTCCATTACGCTGGACAAGTTTTAGAAGATGGGCACATGTGGGCTGAATACTATCTTGAAAATTATGGATGGATACCCGTAGATGCCACATGGCGGCTCTTCAACGCTATGGATAACAAACACTTCAGCTCAATTAGAAGTATACCCGAAGCCATACCATACGCGAATTACCATATTAACAGCACAGACACTACAATGCTTTTAGATGAGCAAACAGTTCAATTGACTAATCTCCAACAGAGCGCATTCAGCGAAAACGTTTTCGCCAAGAATATCACAACCGTTGTCCAGAGGATTAAACAGGCAGAAACAGCCATTTCTATTGGAAAGATTTTAGGAGCATCTGTTATTTTCCCGTCCGAAACGCGAGAAGTGGAACAACAGCTTCTAAATGCAAAAATTCATGTTCAAAACGCTATAGATACATGGGAGACATCTACCCAGATTGCGGGTTCAAACGCCTCTCTAGCACTTGAAAATGCCGAAAAAGCACTATATACCATTTGGATGCTTATTTTAAAAGTCTTCGTTCTATATTTGGGCATCCTTGGAGCTTCAATGCTAGTTTTACTAGTCTTTATTAGGCGCTCTAAAAAGAGCCTATCTGAAAGGGTTGGCACAAGCCATATAGCCACAAACTACTTGTAAACATTAGGTAATGTGGGTTTAGATGCAGAAGTCTTACTCAAGATTATTGGGGATTGTTGGAAAACCAAACACCGGAAAATCAACATTCTTTAGTGCCGCAACTCTTGCGCCGGCTGAGATTGCAAACTATCCTTTCACAACAATAAAGCCTAACAGAGGTGTAGGCTACGTGAGAACGCCGTGCGTCTGCAAAGAGTTTGGAGTTAAAGATACGCCTGTAAACTCCCTATGCATGGATGGTGTTCGCCTAATCCCTGTTGAGTTCATCGACTGCGCTGGACTTGTCCCAGGAGCATGGCAAGGAAGAGGCTTAGGCAACCAGTTCTTGGATGAGATAAGGAAGGCTGACGTGCTAATTCATATCGTAGACGCTTCTGGCGGAACAGACTCTGAAGGAAGAATCTGCAAACCAGGTGAACATGACCCCGTAGAGGATGTAAAGTTTCTCGAGCACGAAATAACCATGTGGATGGCGAACATCCTAAGAAGGGATTGGCCAAAAATTGCAAGAACAGCCGAATCAGGGTCAACGGACCTAATTTCAATTTTGGAGGAGAGGCTTAGTGGCTTAGCTATTAGAAGAGTCCACATTTTCGAAGCTGTAAGGAGGACAGGTTTAAATGCTGATAAACCTACAAGCTGGAGTGAAGAGGACTTTCTAGGGTTTATCGCCACTTTGAGGCAGATTGCAAAGCCTATGCTGATAGCGGCAAACAAGATGGATGTGACAACAGCTGAAGAAAACCTTGAGAGACTGAAGAGGCTGAACTATATTGTTGTTCCATGCTGTGCTGAAGCAGAACTCGCGTTGCGGAGAGCCGCGGAGAAAAAGCTTATAGATTACAGACCGGGTGACTGCAACTTCAAAATTAACAATCCAGAAAGGCTCACTGAAAGCCAGCTTAAAGCCCTGGAAACAATTAGAGAAAAGGTTTTGTTGAAATTTGGCTCCACGGGCGTTCAAGAAGCCATAAACATGGCATACTTTAAACTTCTAAATATGATCACAGTTTATCCAGTCGAGGATTTGGAGCATTTATCTGACCATCATGGTAGGGTTTTGCCAGACGCTTACCTGGTGCCTTATGGAACAACGGCCCGTGAACTCGCCTACCTAATCCACACAGAACTCGGTGAAAGCTTCATCTACGCCATAGAAGCCAGAGAAAGGAAACGCGTCGGGGAAGACTACCTACTGAAGGATAGGGATGTCATCTCAATAGTTAGCGCCAAAAAAAGAGCGTAAGCCAACCAAATTTAGGCTCCGAAACGCCTTTTCCGCTTCTGAAAAGTTCTAACAGCCCTTAAAAGGTCGATTAGGCGGAAGTCTGGCCAATAAACATCTAGGAAGCACAACTCACTGTAGGCTGACTGCCACAATAAGAAACCGCTGAGCCTCTCCTCTCCAGAAGTCCTTATAATCAAGTCTGGGTCTTGCTTTGGCAGGTGCGAAGTGTAAAGGTGTTGCTCAAATAATTCTTCATCAACGTCTTGTGGAGTTAGCTCTTTTTTCTGAACCCTTTCGGCAATTTTCCTTGCAGCGTCCACTATTTCAGCTCTTCCACCATAGGCAAAGGCTATGTTTAAAAAGTGCTTATCATAGTCTCCGGTGGCTTTCTCCACGTCGGCTATAATTTTCTGCAGATTCTCCGGAAGCAAATTTGTTCTTCCAATAACCTTAACCCGAACCTTGTTCTTGTGGATTCTCTCATCTGTTATAATTTTCTGAAGTTTTTCAGAGGCGATTCGCATTATTTCCTCAACTTCTTTTCTGGGTCGTCGGAAGTTCTCTGTTGAAAAAGCGTACAATGTTATGGACTTAACATTAAGTTTTAGACACCATTCAAGGAGCTTCTCAACTTTTTCGGCTCCCTCTTTGTGGCCATACCATGGGTCAAGGTCTTTTTCTGAAGCCCACCTTCTATTTCCATCTAAGATTATGGCTATGTGCTCCGGCCTAACGCCACCCCTAACTTGGTGCCAGAGCCATTTCTCATAAAGCTTGTATGCGCCGATGGCTGAAAGTATTGACCTTAGCATTTATTCGAGCCTCGCATTTTTTAGCGCGTTTACACATGGGCAATTTTTTCGCTCAACTGGTAAAGCCTCAACAGTCTTAATTAAGAGTTGTTCTATTTTGGGCTGAACCTTTTGTGAAATGTCAAAAACCTCTTTTGGTGTTAAACGCTCTTGCATGCCCGCCGCCATATTGGAAACAAAACAAACGCATGCATAACAAATTTCAAGTTCTCGAGCTAGTACGGCTTCTGGCAAACCGGTCATGCCAACAATATCAAAGCCTAAACGCCTAAACATCTCAATTTCGGCAGGAGTTTCAAAGCGTGGCCCTTCTGTGCAGACGAGAACCGCCTTGGAGCAAACAGTTAAACCGAGCTTTTCGGCGGTTTCGGTTAGGAGTTTGCGAATTTCTGGGCAGTAGGGTTGAGAAACATCGATGTGTGTGACTGGGGCTTCATCATAAAAAGTTGCGGGACGCGTTTTTGTAAAGTCTGCAAAATCATGGGGAACAACTATGTCGCCAGGCTTTAAGTTCTTGTTTATTGCGCCAACAGCGTTTACGGCTATGATTCTCTCTACGCCAATCTTATGCAGTGCATAAATGTTTGCTCTATAATTCACCTTATGTGGCGGAACTGAATGCTCAGGACCATGCCTGGGAAGAAAAACAACTTCTTTGCCGCCGATTTCTCCAACAGATAACGGTGGGGGAAACCCATATGGAGTCCCAGCAATAACCTTTTCAAGGTTTACGAAAAGTTTTTCGAAGCCTGTTCCGCCAATAAACGCAATTTTAGCCTTTTTCTTTAAATTCCTCAACCTTCTCTCCAGTCTCCTTGAAAAATCCTTTTGCAGACCTGTGAACTACAACAATAATTAGCAGTGAGGCAACACCCAACAAAATGCCAATAATAATTGAGAATATTAAAACTTCGTAGCCGATTTTCGGATATATTAAAATATTGGAGGCGGAGTCAAGGATTTGCCTAGCCCACCCAACTAAGACAATTAGAGCTGCGTTGCGCAAAAGCCTTGAATCCCTCTCAAAATACCAGCGTATCGCCCTTCCAGTTAATGCCACACAAATCCCAATAATTACAAGGTCCTTTGAACCCATAATAAAGTGTCCCGCGACTTTGGGTGAGAAAACATTCAGCCAGTTGGATACGTCCACAAACGGTGATGCTTCATCATATCCTAAATAAAAGCCTATCGCCACACATAATATACCTGCAAGGGTGGAGTATGCAGAAATCTGCACCGGGAGGGGCGGTGGAGAATACTCCTTCATCCAAATATAGGCTTTCTTAACCATTTTGTCAACGCCGAAGCCCTTGACGAACATATATGTTCCTAAGATAATGATAAAAGCCATTAAGTAGTAGTGAACCAAGCCGAATATTGAAAGAATGCCGAGAATCAGAAAGAGAAATCCAGGCAATCCTAAGGCTATGCGGGAGTATCTGGGATTTTCCAAAATCATTTTGAAATACCTTGAGAATAGGGCCGCTGTTTCCTCTATGGATTCGCTGTGCTTAACAACTATCCTTCTTACCGATGAAACTGGTACTCTGGACTCTATTAAGGGTAAAACCGCCTCGTCTGAATAGCCGTCCGTTACTAGAATAACCTCGTTTGCCGAGAATGACTTCAAAACTTCACTTAATTCAGCAACAATTTTTCGGTCGGCGCTAATGCTTCCTAGCTCTGAACCGGAAACCGTTGCGACTTCAAAGACTTCATCTGGGTTGTTCTCACTGACGAGGTGGTCATAAACTCTTACAGCCTCGAACATGGCGTTGGCGTCTGGCTCTTCAGGATCTTTTAAAGCTAGAGAAACAGCAGCGTTGAGGTTTTTGTCCCTCCCGATTAACGGCGTTTTTATTTCGGCTTTTGCCGTTAGGTCTCCGTCTCTATCAACGCAGAGGATTAGAACTTTCTTCTTTTGTTTTTGCTCAGGTTCAGTCATCTGTTCTCTTCCAATTCAATATTCATGTGAAGTTACTTTAAGTTTATGCTAATCCTTTTTCGGCTAATACTTTAAATTCTTCCCACGTCAGTTTTTCGCCACGTTTCAGTTTTTCAAAGGCTTGCTTTTCCACACTTTCTAAGAGCTTTTCCTCAACTTCTCTTCGCCTTTTCTCCTCCTCAGCAGAGATTTCCTCTCTGAAACTTCTAATTTCATCCAGTATTTTCGTTATCTCCGCTTTGAGGGATCTTATCTTCTCCCTCGTTTGGAGATAGAGCCTATGAAAATTGTCAGCCTCGCTTTTGATTTTCTTGGCTTCTTCAACTTTTTTCAGCATTTCTGCGTGAATTTGTTGGCTTTTCTCGGCATTCTCCATTATGGCTTTATGACAATGCTCAACCCTTGCCTGAAGCGCCTTTAACTCGGCCTTCAATTCGATTCTTTTTTGGTTTAGCTGCTCGATTTTCTTGTGGACACTGATTTGGCTTTCCAGCTCCTTAACTTGTTCGACTAGTTTTTTCTCTTCCTGTAGGCTTAAAGGAGTTGTTTGAATTTTCCACTCGAGGTTTTCAACATCTCTTTCTAAAGCTTTATGGCTCCTCGTTGGCTTCTTTTTTATGAGGGGCTCAAGCTCTTTCCTCAAGCTTTTGAGCTCAGCGATCTTTTGGGCTATTTCTGCCTTAATTTGGCTTCTCTGTTGCTTTAACTCCTTAACCTTTGCGTTTATCTCGCCTCGCGCGTTTTTCAGCCTTAAAATTTCACCATGTAGATTCTTCAATTCTTGGTTTAGTAAGTCCCTTTTCTCCACGTGATTCTTGGCTTCGGCCTCTAAGGCGCTTTTCTGCTCTCTCAAAGCGGAAATTTTTTGGGTTAATTCTTCAATTTTTTGTGTTCTTTCGCTTTGTGACAATTAGGTTCTCCTTTTCTGCCTCATCCATTCGAGGATCTGTCGGATTAATTTTGTTCCCTCCTCCGAAGAGAACAAGGGTGTATTCCAATTTTCCGTTATCTTCCCGCGGGTGACACTCTGGTTTGCGACTCTTTTTTGATAGGGCTTTTTATGTATGAGTATGCCTCTTCTCTGCCATTGAGGAGTTTTAGCCAAGTTTATGCCATGCTTAAAGAGGAGTTCGTGGAGTTCCTCAGTTTTCATGCCTTTTAGTTTTTTAGCTATCTCTGAAGGCTTGTAGCCCATTTTTCTGAAAAGCCAGTAGGCATAAGCGTTATTGTGGTTTCTCCAAGCGTTTGTTTGCCTCCAAGTCAGATAACCCACCATTTTTTCATCGTTAGGGACGACAATTATGCGGGAGTCAAAGGCTGCAACAACCTTTTTGTTAAAGAACTCTTGAAGCTGAATGGAAAACGCTGCTGAAACAAGACTTGGTATAATTGAGTCTATTTTTTCTATTCTGCCGTTAAATGGTGCTTTGCCATCAAAAAGTATGTTTAATTCGTCGCTTACAACATAAACTAATGTTGGGCTGAAACCCTTTTCGAATAGGGCTTTTCCAGAATTAACGAGGCATAGTGCGAATTGTTTGTCAAAGGGTTTCTCTGCACCCACAGCGTCGGCGAGTTCACGGAACCTCCAGCCGTCAAGCCTTACAAAAAAGGGTGTTTCAAATGGAAGAGCGGTTTTTGAGAAAATTTCGCTTTTAAACCAGCCTTTAAAACTTTCAGCAAATTGTCTGTTTTCAGTCATCTATTTTAACCTTTATCAAAGGCATTTATTCGAGGATTATTCTTGCATCCACCGTTTTTGCACCTTTCTCGTAAACCATTATTGGATTTAAGTCAAGCTCCTTGATTTCCGGATGTTCGGAAACAAGCCTAGAGGTTTTTAGGAGAATTTGTACTATGGCGTTTATGTCTGCTGGCGGCGTCCCCCTATACCCTTTCAAGAGCGGGTAAGCCTTAACTTCACTAATCATTTCGCGGGCTTCCTCTTCGGTTATTGGCACTATTCTGAAGGTGACATCCTTCAAAACTTCCACAAAAACTCCTCCAAGCCCAAACATCAAGGCGTGGCCAAACTGGGGGTCTTTGATGGCTCCAACAATGACTTCTGTTGAGGGTGGCGCCATCTCTTGCACTAGCACACCCAAAATCTTCGCGCCTTTCTTGTGTTTTTCCACGTTTTCCATTACTTGTTTGTAGGCTTTTCGCACTTCCTTAGCATTTTTAAGGTTAAGCATGACTCCTCCAACATCGGACTTGTGGAGGATGTCTGGCGAAACAATCTTTAAGACAACCGGGTAGCCCATTTCCTCCGCAAACTTGACAGCTTCAGCCTCACTCTTAGCTAGTCTGAACTGGGTAACTGGAATGCTGTACTCCATGCAGACGCTTTTAGCTTCCATCTCTAGCAAGTGTTTTCTTCCGGCTTTGCGTACTTCGGCAAATATGCTCTCCATTTTGCTCATGTCGTTTCATCCCTATGGATTATACAGTTTTGTTGTTTTCCAAAATTAAATCCTTTGGTTAGATTATGACTTCGATAATGGTTTGCCGTATTTATTTAGGAAGGCTATTTCGTGGATTTCCTTCTTGGGCGATTCTTTTGGCGTTTCTGCTGGAAACCCAAATGCAACAAGAGAAACTATTCTATAGTTTTCAGGAACTTTAAGCAGTTTTTGATCTGGTTTTCCGCTGTTTTGTCGCCGATACCATGGTCTATCCAGCACGATTCCAAACCAAGGGAATGGGCAGCCAAAATCAAATTTTCTGTCGCAGCACAACAATCGTGGATGTAGTAAGGGGATCCAACGTTTCCGAAAACAGCTATCAGAACTGGTGCCTCGATCACGTGTCTTTGGAATAGCCCGGTCTTAACGGCTTCCACGTATCTGAACAGTAAGTCCTCCCCATACTTTTCTAGTTCCCTACGTCCTCTAGGGCTTTCAAGATATCTGAGCATTCGATCTCTAAGAATTGCGTGAATTTTTTGTTTTATTTCCACATCTTTAATTATTACAAAGAGCCAAGGCTGAATATTTCCACCGGATGGGGCATATCTAGCGGCGTCAACAATTGTCTTCAACAGCTCATTTGAGATGTCATCACTTTTAAAACTGCGGATACTTCTTCGCATCTTAATTAACGCGATAAAATTCAAAAATATCCCTTTTAGACCTGCTTTAACATAGATTTTGGGGGCTGTTTACTTTAACGTTTTCGCCATATATTGTATGGGCATTGGTTCCAGCAGTAACGGCTGCCCTTATACTCGCAGTTTTTGCATTCTGGCATGTCAAAAAGCCTTGGTTTTCTGCTTTTTCCAAAGTCGCTTTGAGGCAAAATGTACTCTCCAAGAATTTACCGCCTTTTAGAGCTAAAAACATATCTGAAGTAAGCTTTCATATATTCATTCGAGGAATAAACGTGGTCTCTTTAAGGGCTTTGGCGCCTTCTTTAACGCGCATCACGATCGCGGCGGCTGTTGGCGCGGCACTTCATATCGGTCAAGGAGACCCAAATTTGATAGACGAGAAGGCTGTTCAGTTTTCTAGGGCTGTCCTAGCCCAGACGGAGGTGAATGGCGAAGTAATTGTATGCGAAGGACCTAAAGACAATGCCCCAGCCTTTTTACGCAAGGAGAAAGTTGGAACTGGAAGGGGACCAAAGGTTGAGTTTGTAATAGATCCTGTTGACGGGACAACAGCAGCCTCAAAGGGGAGAAAAGATGCCATTTCCGCCTTGGCTTGTGCACCAAAAGGCTGTTTGCAAGTTCTCCCAGACGATGGATACTATTTTAAGGTGGCAGCGGACCACCATGCCTTAGGGAAGATATCGCTGGAAATGCCAATAGAAGAAATTGTTAGAACGGTAGCTGAGGCAAAAGGATTGCCGATAGAAAACTTTACGGTGATAATGCTTGAACGCGAAAGGCACATGGAAATTCTTCAGAAACTTAGGAAAATTGGTGTGAGGATAATCCTAATACCTGATGGGGACATTGCTGCGGCAGTGGCAACATGCATTCAAGGCTCGGGTGTAGACTTGCTGATAGGTGCTGGTGCTGGACCGGAAGCAACCATAGCCGCAACCGCTGTAAAATGTTTGGGTGGAACGATGCTTGTTAGGGTTTGGAGGGACAAAAGCGATGACCAGAAAAGGCTTGAAAGATTAGAGGCTGAAGGCGTGGACTTAGACAAAACCTATAATCAGGATGAATTGGCTAGAGGCAAAGAGCTTGTATTTTGTGCTTCCGGCGTGACGAAGGGCGAACTGTTAGATGGGGTGCGCTTCATCCCAAACGGGGCTGTAGTAAGCTCTTTGTGTATAAGGCTTCCAAGCGGAACAATAGAGAAGTCGGAGACGACGCTACGATTTAAGGGACACCCAATCTACAAACACTTCATAACATAAAGCAGAAAAGCGAAGCTGGTGGGGCTGCCCGGATTTGAACCGGGGTCCCGAGCGCCCGAGGCTCAGAGCCTAGACCAAGCTAGCCGACAGCCCCTCTTGGTTTATGCTGCCCACATTTTAGTTTGTGTAGGTTTAATAAAGGTGTTTTCTTAACCTTTAAACCCTTACCGCACTATAACTAATTCAAGTAGGGGGAGATGTGGAAGGCTTGTCTAGCCAGCACCAGCATCAGCGTCTGCGGGGAATCCGTGTTTTGAAAGCGGTTTCTTCAGCTGTTAGGCTTAACATTTTAACTGCTCTTTTTTATCATGGTCCACTTTCCTATACCGAGCTTATGAGCTTTTTAAAAATGAATCCAAGTAGGGACGCAGGTCGTTTTGCCTATCACTTAAAGTTTTTGCTTAAGGCGGATTTGATTGAGGCTGATGTGGAGTCTAAAAAGTATCGCCTAACAGATTTGGGCAAAATGGTTATTGACGTAGCTGAAGAAATTGAAAAGCGAAGTTTAAGAGCCCAAAGAATCCTTGTCAGAACATCCCGCTTCACCCTAGAAGAATTCGATGTCACAAAAATTGCGAACTCTCTCATCAAGGAGGCTGGAATGCCCCCAGAGCTCGCCCAAAAAATAGCAAAAGAGGCTGAAAAACGTCTTCTAAAGGCTAGGACCCGCTATTTAACTGCTCCGTTGATAAGGGAGGTCGTCAATGGAATCCTCATTGAAAAGGGCTTGGAGGAGTACCGACACAAGCTCACCCGTTTAGGGCTGCCAGTGCATGACGCTTCAATCCATTTCATGAAGGGCAAAGCATCGGCTGACGCGTTTTCCATCTGCGAAGGTTTCGGGAAAAGCGTTCTTGAGGAGTACACGCTTTTAAACGTGTTGCCAAGGGATATTGCAGATGCATACCTTTCAGGGGAAATTCATCTTCACAGTTTAGGTTACTGGGTTTTGAAGCCAAGCGAAATAGTCCATGACTTAAGGTTCTTCATAAAGAACGGCTTAAGCCTAAACCCCGCAAATATTTCCCAACCGTCCATAAAGCCGCCGAAAAGTTTTGAATCTGCCTTAAACCTAACCCTTAACATTCTTCTACAAGCATCAAAGGAAACCGATGGGACGCAAGTGCTTGAATATTTCAATGTTTTTTTGGCGCCTTTCCTTAGAGGCTTGGACAAAGCCGAAATCAAAGAGGCTTTGAGGCTCTTCGTCATTAGCATCAGCCGCCACGTTAACGCCTCCATAAATCTCGAGTTGACAATTCCAGAATTTTTGGTGGACAAGCCTGCCATGGACTCGGCAAGCAACTGTTATGGCGATTATCTCAATGAAAGCCAGCTTTTAGCCTCAATGGTTCTTGAAGTTTTTGAGGAAGAAAGCATTGAAAAGCCACTTTTAAACCCAAAACTTATAGTTAAAATTCGCCCAGAAACCCTCAAAAATAGTGCAGCAGCAGATATTCTCCTAAGGGCACATCACCTAGCCTCAGAAAGGGGCACACCATACTTCGCAAACCTTTCCGGCAAAAATGAGCAGTACACGATTTTTTCACCGTCTGGAAGTATCCTAAAAGCAGACTTCAAAGAGGACTGGGAAATTGACACGGTGCGCACGGGCATTTTAGGACTTGTAACCGTTAACTTGCCTAGAATAGCCCTTGAATGCGGCAAGGATGAAAGAAAACTCTTTACATTTTTAAGAGAGAGACTTGAGATGGCGGCACGAGCCCTAGAAATAAAGCACAAAGCTTTAAAACAACGAGCAAGAGGTTTTCTACCATTTCTGACACATTCAGCTAACGGTGACCAATATTTTAGAGTTGAAGGCGCAGCACGTTTAATAAACCTAGTTGGATTAAAAGAGGCTTCCGAAATCCTCAGCGGAAAAAGCATATACGAAGACGAGAAAGCCCAAGAAATCGCGTCAGAAATCGTAAAACATGTCTTAGAATTCTTGCCAAAAAGTGGAAGACGAGAGAAAAGGCTTCTCCCATCCGCTTTGCCTTGTGCCGATGCCTCTGAAAGGCTGGCAAAACAGGATATTGAAAGGTTCGGCGTTGTGAAGGTTCGCTTCCAAGGAACAAGAGAAAAGCCCCACTATTCGGCCTACAGTCAAATAAACCTTCAAAACTTGGAAATCCAATCGAAAATTCTAGCCATTGAAAAAGAGCTTTACGAGCCGCTTGATGGCGGAAACCTAACAGTTTTAGAGCTTAGGGAAGCCGAATACGCACCAGAAACACTTTTCTCATTTACAAAGAAGTTTATTGAAGACTACAAACTGGGATTTTTCACGTACAACCGCAACCTAACCCACTGTAGCCAGTGCCGCAAAAGCTGGTTTGGCACGCCTCAAAAATGTCCAACATGTGGTTCTATTGGCACATTAACAACCTTTACACGCTTCTAACAGAACCTACTTCACCGCGCCCAGTATCAGCGCCAATAGCGCCATTCTCGTCACTATGCCGTTCCAGACTTGTTGGAAGTAGCGGGCGTGGGGGGTCCTGTCAACCTCTGCGGCTATCTCGTCAACCCTTGGAAGCGGATGCATAATGATCAAATCCTCCTTCGCCTTGCTCAAGGTTTCAAGGTCTATCTTGTACGAGCCCTTAACCTTGATGTATTCCGCCGGGTCTGGAAAACGCTCCTTCTGTATCCGGGTCACATATAAAACGTCCAAAAAAGGAACAACCTTCCTAATGTCTGTTTCCTCGGTTACTGGAATTTTCTCCCTAATCTCTTCAATGACTTCTCGCCGCATCTTCAAAGACTCCGGCGAGACGAGGTACAATTCCACATCATAATAGGAGAGGGCGTAGGCCAAAGAATGGACAGTCCGTCCATAACGCAAATCGCCAACAAGTGCTATTTTCAAACCATCAATCTTGTCTTTCTCCTTTATAATCGTGTAAAGATCTAGTAATGCTTGTGTTGGGTGCTCTTCCGCTCCGCTACCACCGTTTATTATGGGAACTTTTGCGAATTCGGCTGCAAGCCTCGCAGCTCCTTCAAGGGGATGCCTAATGGCAATTACATCAGCATAATTCTCAACGGTGCGCACGGTGTCCGCTAAGTTTTCGCCCTTCCTTACAGAGGCTATTTCGGCTTCTGCAAAACCTATTGTTGAGCCTCCAAGCTTATGCATGGCAGCCTCAAAACTTAGGCGTGTGCGTGTGCTGGGCTCAAAAAAGAGTGTGGCGAGGATTTTACCCTTGAGCATGTCTGTGCCTTTTTGGGCTAGTGGCTCCATTGCCTGCGCAACTTTTAAAATGTAATCGATTTCTTCTCGTGAAAAGTCACGAATGGATATTATGTCTCTTCCTTCAAACCGCAACTTCGCACCCTTTTAGACAAGCGACTGGTTCTGCTTAAATAACTTTTTATCCATGTTTCGCTGGGCAGAAAATATAGAGAGGGCTATCCAATTTAGCAGTTCACACGCTGTTAAAATTGACCGAGAAACGCTTCTGAGGGAATTAAAACTTTTTATCCCTGCGCAGACAATACCGTTCTAAAAAGGTGGATAAGCCCATGAACGAAAGCGAAACAATGCTTTATGTTTCAAAAATTAAGGATGGAACCGTTATAGACCACATAACTGGCGGACATGCTTTAGATGTCATCAAGATTTTGGGGATAACAGGTAAGGAGAAGCGCATAATCACCATAGCCATCAACGTTCCAAGCAAGCGGTTTAAGGTTAAAGACATAGTCAAAATTGAGGGAAGAGAGCTAAAACCTGAGGAGGTTCATAAAATCGCCCTTTTGGCGCCCCATGCAACCATAAACATCATCAGAAACTATAATGTTGTCGAGAAGCAGAGGGTTAAACTTCCAAATGTTATTGAGGGCATTGTCAAGTGTGCAAATCCAGCCTGCATAAGCAATAGCAACGAGCCGGTTCAGTCAAAATTTTATGTTAAAAGTGAGGAGCCCCTAATCTTGAAGTGCCACTACTGCGGCTATATCATGGAAAAAAGTGACATCTTGAAGCAGTTTTAGAGCTTTTTAGGTGGATATTCGGTTTTTGAGATAACGTTTATATCGTAAAGTGTAGTATTTCAAAATTAGATATGTCAATAAATGGACATATTGAATATGTGTCCAACAAAAATACATATGGTTGAAGGAAAATGATTGAGCTAATAGCCGTAATATTATGGGTTGGTTTCGCGGCGTATGCAACATGGTACTTTACATCGGCAAAACATTATGTGCCTCTAACGCCGAACGATGTGAGACTTTTATGGAAAATTCACAAGCAGACAACCAAATGTAATTCAAAGAGATGGCGGGAAATCCATCGCGGTAGAAAATTAGTGGGTTTCGCCTGTGAATGTGGATATAAGTATATGCAGAAGCGCCCAATAGTAGCGAGTACGCCCCAGCCAGTTGTAACGCAGTCCACGACGGTGATTTACCAAAAACTACATAAGGCATAAATTAAAACAGAACCGCCGTTTTTGAACCTTTTCTGGTGTGGGAAGCCATAGAAAGAAAATTGGATATGGAAATAGAAAGATGGCGAGAGTTCGAAGCCACACCTACTTCCTCTTTTCTAATAGAGATTCGAGCTCCTTTCTTCTCCCTCCAAATGTGAGTCCGCTTTTGCTTAAACTCTTCCACGAGTCTAAAGCTTGTTTAGTGTAGATAGCTTCCTTTTCGTCATAATGTTTTTGGCATGGAAATTCCTCGCACATAAGGCAACATTCAACCTTTTGCTTTTGGGTGCATTCCCAAAATATGCAACCCTTTCCATCTTCTCTGCTTAACTTTAACATCTTGTTAGCCCAGCTACATCCATGGCACCGGTATTCCATGCGCTTGAAAACTTTGCAGACGCCGCAGAAAACTCCGCAAGCTCCAATTTCTTGGCTTATAACGTTTTGTCCATTATTCATTGTTTTACGCTCAAATATTCTCTAAGTATAGCTAAAATTTATTTTTGCCCTTTAAGTTGTGTGTCTCTTTCTGTCTGTGCAGTTCTTTTTCCGTTTAAGCTTTAGGTGTTTTGAAATGGGTCGCCATTATTGCAAACCCTTAAGCGTGTTGCCCTCGCTTTAGCATTGACGGTGATCTTGTTCTCTTTGCCGAATAGTTGTGGGCAAAAGTTGGTGGGTGTTGTCTTCCATAAAGTGGTTTTGAACGTTGACGGTGATTTAGAGCTTGACACGCTTCAAGATTTTTGTCTTTGGCATCCCCATAGTGCTGGTGGCAACATAGCCGAAACGATGGGCGGCAATTGGAATGTTACCTTCGGAGAATATGTCACCATGATTTTGAATGTTTCTGATGGAAAGTATGGGCATATTGCGGCTGGAACATGGTGGATTGACTGGGCTGAGGCTAATTTTTCAAAGGTTCCCCTAAACCAGAAGATAATGGTTTCCCTAGAAATCCGTGTAAGAGCCGCTAACTATACTGGAAATGCTTGGCTTAGGATAGCCCTCGCCTCAGCCTTCCAAGACCCAAACAGTATAGGCGAATACAGCGTCAAATATACAGAGCTTGACCTTTATGACAGCCCCCAAGCCCTAAGCCACCCGCAAGGAAACATAAAAGGTGGAGGCAGCATAATTTTCAAAGGAGGAGATGTTACGGAATTTAGATATGATTCCATTCCGCTATGCGAGTGGAGGCATTACGAGTTCAACCTGACAAAGTGGCATGAAAATGCATGGGGCGACGTAGCCAAAACAGGGCTTTTAGAGTCCGTTTACATAGTCATAGAAGTTGATTGCAGAGAATCTACGGGCTATGGGGGAACAGCATGCGCGATTGTTGATGTGGACAATCTATGGATTTACTGTTTTCATCCTTTATTCCGCAATGCTTTGTAGAATTAGTCCACTTTCAACCAACGCCTTTAGCTTTTCTATATCCGGGTTTAGGGGTCTATCCTCCCCCAGCGGCGGCACAACCTCTCTTACTTTTCTGAAGGCTTTCCGAGTTCCTCTTCCAAGTTTTTCTGGTCCGCGGATATCTATTGCTTGGGCTGCGCATAGAAGTTCTATGGCAATTATGTATTCTGTGTTTTCCAGTATTTGCATGGCTTTTTGGGCTGCTGTTGTTCCCATACTTACGAAGTCTTCGAAGTTTGCCGAAGTCGGTATTGAATCTACGCACGCTGGGTGCGCCAAGACTTTATTTTCTGAGGCTAGGGCTGCCGCTGTATATTGGGCTGTCATTAATCCGCTGCTTAAGCCCCTTTTTGCTTGTGGCGGTGTTAGGAAGGCTGGTAAGCCGTTGTTTAGCTTTTCATCTATGAGGCGGGCTATTCGCCTTTCTGAGATGTTGCCGACTATTGCTAGGGCAATTGTAAGGGTGTCCATCGCCAACGCTATCGGCTGCCCATGGAAGTTTCCTCCCGAAAGGCATGCGCCTTCTTCTGGAAATATTAGGGGATTATCAGTTGCCGAGTTTAATTCGATTTCAACCACTTTTCTCACGTATGCTATGGCATCCCTCACTGCACCAAGCACCTGTGGCGTGCATCTTAGGCTGTAGGCGTCATGGGGGCGCCCGATTTTTGTCATTGCCTCTTTTCCAGTTTGGATGAGTTTGCTTCCGGCGATTAGCTCCCTAATGTTTTTGGCTGTTATGGCTTGTCCCTCGTGGGGTCTAACCATGTGAATTTTTTCGTCCAGAGCGTCTGAAATGCCCAATAGTGCTTCCATTGACATGGCGGCGGCTACCTCCGCTGTTTCTATTAGGCTTTCTGCTTTGTGAACTGTTAGGGCGGCTATGGCAGTCATCAGTTGTGTTCCGTTGTTTAAGGCTATGCCCTCCTTGGCTTCTAGTTGGATGGGTTTTATTCCAGCCTTTTCCATGGCTTCCTTTCCACTCATTATTTTGCCCTTATACTCGGCTTCGCCTTCGCCCATAAGGACAAGAACCATGTGGGAAAGGGGTGCCAAGTCCCCGCTTGCGCCGACGGAGCCCTTTGCTGGTATTATTGGGTGGACGCCCTTGTTAAGCATCTCCACAAGAGTTTCTAGGGTTTCTAAGCGTATGCCAGAATATCCCTTCGCCAAAGTGTTCGCCCTCAAAAGCATTGTAGCCCGAACAACTTCGGTGCTCACCGGCTTTCCAACACCAGCGGCATGGCTCCTAATGAGATTTATTTGAAGCTTTTTAAGCTCACTTCTAGAAATTTTTGCGTCGCTTAAAGCTCCAAAACCAGTGTTCACGCCATAGATTACCTCGCCCTTTTCCAAAAGCCTTTCCAAAAATTCCCGGCAAGCCTTCACACGAGCTTTAACCTTTTCTGGAACAACAACTTTAGCTTTATTATATGCAACCTTTACAACGTCTTCTATAGTTAAGGTTTCCCCGTCTATTTGCACCTTATGCATATAGCCTTCTCCACGATAAAGGCTAACGTTTAGAAATTTAATTCTTTAGGCAAAACCCCTTATTTTGCCTTCAAACTCTCTCAGATTTTAAAAATCTGGCTTT
Organism: Bathyarchaeia archaeon; assembly: GCA_038882975.1. Lineage (GTDB taxonomy): Archaea > Thermoproteota > Bathyarchaeia > Bathyarchaeales > Bathycorpusculaceae > JAGTQI01. Next base: position 12,379 of record JAVZNE010000007.1, on the reverse strand, counting down.
TGATTTTCACGATTAGGGCTTCAAACAGCACAATGAACGCCGCAAATAAGAATACTGCAAGCTGGAAGCTTCCAAATCCCGCGGATGAGCTTGCTTGGACCATTCCCCCTATAAATAGGGCGAGGGTTAGCATTGCTTGGTTAAGGATGTAGGGTAATGCTAAAGAGATGACTGTTAGGAACGCTGCAACGCCTAGGTAGTAGTAGCTCAATCTTCGTGTGTAAACTTTGAGGGTGGAGAGGACTTTCAAGTCGCCTACTCCTAAACTGCTTCCTTTAATAAGTGCGTTTATGAAGGTGTTTGAATTTTTGTAGACGTCGAAGGCGTCGTCCATAACTATTAGGCTTAAACCTGCTAGGGCTGCGAAGATGCTGAGTCCGAAACCCATTCCAACAAGCATGAGGGAGGCTAACGAAGCGGCAAATGAGGAGAAACCAACAATGGATGCCCAAAGTGGTAGATAGCTATGGATTATTTTTCTATGTTCAGCGTAGGGGTCGAAAACGACGAAGGTTTTACTGTAGACGTTTGCTGACAGCTCAGCCTCAGGCAACTCTTTTAGCTTTTTAAATTTTGAGCGGAAAAGAGCCGCTAAAACCATGGAAGACAAGCCCATTATCAGTAGTGCTGCTGAAGCGTATGCTGTTGCTGTTTGTAGCTTCATTTTCTTTCATAAAACTTATAGATTTGCCAAAATAAATTGTTGTTGATGGGATAAACTTTTATATGCTTAATTAACGTGGATTATAGCTTAGAGTTTGGAAATGTTTAGGGTGCTGTTATGGAGCCAAGCAAGAAGCCTTTGAACGTCTTGGTTAAGCAGTTAAACGCCAACATTGCTGTGGTTTTGAAGAATGGTTGTGAGTATAGGGGTAAAATGGTTAAGTGTGATGGGCATATGAATATTCTTTTGGAAGGAGCCAGTGAGTGTAGGGATGAGCAACCGATAGCCAATTATGGAAGTGTCTTGCTCAGGGGGAACAACATTCTCTACATTGTTTTGGATGCGCTTAAAAAGTAGGTTTCCGTGTTTTGCCCGTTACATAGGCTAATGCCTTGTCCACGTTCACCTCTAGTAGCAGGTGCTTTCGCTTGAAGAAGTTTATTGTGTTTTCCACGTCCCTTCTTAAAAGTTGTTGGGCGTTTGGGTGCTCCCTTGTTATGTATTGGGGCCAGTCTATTATTAGGATGTGGTTGTCTGGTTTTAGGATTATGTTGTATTCGCTTAGGTCTGCGTGGATTATTCCGGCTTTCAGATAGGCTTTTCTTATGTTGCTGAGAATTTCGCTTAACACTTTTTCTGGTTTTGGGATTTCGTGGTATTCTGCTAGTTCTGCTCCTTCTATGGCGCCCATGGCTATGGCGTGGCGGTTTTGGCTTATGGGTTTTGGCACCGCAACGCCTTTCGGGTAAACAAGCTTTAGGGCTTGGTATTCTTTTTCTGCGGCTTTTCTTGAGCGCAAAAGCCAATTGACGTCTTCTGTTGTCCATCCTCTTTTTATGCGGGTTTGGCGGAAGCTTATTCTTCCTAGGCGGTGGAATTTTATGGCTATGCGTTCGCCGGTTGGCGTTAGAGCGTCGTAGACGTCTGCCTCTTTTCCCACGCCTAACGGTTTGCCGAAAGCCTCTAGGATTCCGGCTTTTACGAAGGCGTTTATGGCTAGGCAGTCGTAGCCCGCATAGTTTAGTGCATAGCCTAAGTAGGGTTGCTTTGTTTGGCGGATTAAGCGGAACTTGTGAAGCTTATCAAGACTAAAGGTGGCTTCTTCCTCATTGAATTTTGAGAATTTTATGATAATCTCTTTTGGGACGAACTCGTGTTTTGTCATGGAGGCTTCTATGACCTGTAGTATGCGAAGGTCTTGACTTTCCAAGTTTTTGAAGACTTTAACTGCGGTTTCAGCCGACATTCAATGTTAAATAGTTAGGTCTTGTTAAATAAGCTATGCATGTTGGTGGCGACTCGCTATGAGTGGCGCCAAAGCTAAACCGTCCATCCATGTTCGGGAAGCCCGTGAAGATGACCGAGAGGCGGTTTTCGAGTTTTGCCGCCACACTTGGAGCTGGGGCGACTACATCCCGCACGTCTGGGACAAGTGGCTTAAAGAACCCAACGGCAAGGTTTTCGTAGCCACTTTGGACGGCGTGCCCATTGGCATACAACATATAACCATTGACAAGCCCGGCGAAGCTTGGCTTAGCGGCGCCAGAACAGCGCCCCAATATAGGCGGATGGGTGTTGCAACTGCCATAACTGAGAAATGCCTAGAATACGCCAGAAGCATGGGCGTTAAAGTGGCGAGGCTTGTTACTGAGTCAAATAATGTGGCGGCTTTGGCTGCCGTTAAGAAGATGGGCTTTAAGCCCGTTGCCGAATTTGTTGAAATGACTCTGGAAGAGGTTTCTGGCGGGGATAGTGTTGCCTCATCTTGGACAGGTTTAAACCAACTCGATAATGTTTGGAGTTATTTGCAGTCTTCAGAGGTTTATCGGCGGGCTGAGGGTTTATACACGGTTCTTTATCATTGGTATACTTTGGATAGGCGTGACTTGGAACGCTTCATTGGACAAGGAAAAGCCATAACCTACAGCGGCGAAAATGGGGCTGTTGAGGGTTTGATTTTGGTGGATGATGCCGTTTCCAGAGAATGGCGAGAAAACTCCATCCAAACATGCTATATTGACGGAGATTTTGAGGCAGCTTTAGATATGGCAAAGTTTCTTTTAGGCTACTGCCAAACAAAAGGCATAAAGAAAGTTTACGGTTTCACGTGCAACCGCAAGCCCATAACAGACGCCTTAGAGAAGCTTGGCTTCAAAAAGCCGGAAACAAAAGCCATAGTCTTCGAGAAACGCCTATAAAATGTCAATTTTGCTGTTGGCGACGAACTGCAAAATTGATAGTCCCCCTCTAGAATTTTTGAAGCCAGGCACAAAAAGTATCTCTATAAAATTCTGGGTCTTGTTTACAAGACGCCTAAAATTTCAGAAACTTTTTAATGTATTCAATTATTTCCTCACTTTTTGCAGAATTTAGGGAAACGGTTTCTCCTTTTTTGTGAAGAATTAGGAAGCCTTCATTGACGAGTTGCTTTATCAACATTCTAACTCTTTTGCCATCTGGTTTAATTTTCATTGCCAACCAATTTACAAGCGTGTCCACTGGCAAATACTTAGCGCCCCAACAATTTCTTCTTAAAAGCCTGTTCATTATGTCCGCCTTGATTTCTTCATTAGAGAGCTCATGGCTCATTAAAGTTCACTTTTTATACCGTTGAAAGGAAAAGATATAAATACTTTACTTTATGGTAAATTTACGGTGAATGTACAAGTTACGCTAAGGTTGAGAAAAATGGGTAAAAGGCTTTATACAGAAAAGGCTTGTGAATCGGTTCTTATCAAGACTTTGGGAGATTCGCCTAAACTTAGAATAGTGGACTTCTTTCTGGATAATCCATTGTTTGATTTCACTAAAAAAGAGGTTATAGAGGCCTTGGGAATGAGTAAGCAAACTTTTTACAGGTATTTTCCGGAGTTGGAAGAGTTTGGCATAGTTAAGGTTTCCAGAAAGATTGGGAAAGCCAAGCTTTACAAGATTAACGTTGAGCACCCATTAGTTAAAATGTTGAGGGAATACGAAACAAAGCTGGCGAAAGAGACTATGGAAAAAACTGAAGCTAGAAAGCCGGTTTTAGCCTAGAATCAACCCTCCGAAAATTGAAGTCCTTACAGGCTTATTTTTCGCCCTTGTCAAGGTCAAATTTAAAGGCTGAAAAATTATAAATTGGATATTCCTCTATGGAATTTTTCAGCAATTTTTGTTGTGGAAAAAGCCAATAGCCGCCTAGCCCCCTCTAGATTTTTAGAGGTGTTATTTTATTCGCATTTTTTCCACTTCTTCCTTGTTTGGTCTTTTCACCATTATGCCTTTTTCTGGTTTTGTTCTGCCGTATCTCACGTGGACTTTGCCTGTTTTCTGGTCTGAGTAGTAGGCTGTTAGTTGGGCGGCTTTTTCTATGGCTTGCCTTGTTTTTGGTCCTTGCAGAAGCGTTGTGGGGCTTCCGCAACCCACAGCCTCGAAAAAGTAGTCGTTTTTGCCTTTAAGCTTCAAGAGCTTCTCGTTTTCCTCCTTGTTTCTTCCAACGATTATCTTGTTTTTGCCGATTCTAAAGTGGCGTCCAACCTTCAGCAACTCCAAATCTGCCATTGAAATTCTCTTTTTGTGCTGGAGCAAATCGCGGAGTTTAGCCGAAAACTCTTTGTAGGTTAGGAGGCATCCGCCGGCTGGGGACTGGTATTCTGTTATGCCGTAAGCCTTTGCTAGGGCTAGTTGTCTCTTGCGAGATCTGCCGCGAATATCTAATAGTTTGCTTCTGTCCACAAGCCCACATTTTTCAGCTATTGTTGGCGGCAGAAGTTTGGCTGATAGTGGGCGCAGAAGCCTACCCTTCAAGCTGGATTCTTCCTCTACAATTTTTAGGGCTTTCATGTGCTGGGACATGGGGCGCTCGTCCAAAACTTCTCCAGTGACTATGAAGTCGGCGCCAATTTCTCTAGCGTACTTTTTAGCCCTTTTCAGCATGAATATGCGGCAGTCTATGCATGGGTTCATGTGCCGCCCATAACCAAACTTGGGCTTGCGGATTATCCGCAAATAGTCCAAGCCTAAACGCACAACCTTTAGGGGCACGCCTAACCGCTCAGCAGCCCTTTGAAGGCTGAAGCCGCCCTCTTTCGCCGTGTAGAAAGGTGTTAAGAAGGTTATGGCTTCCACTTCGATGCCTTGCTCTTGCATAAGCCTTATGGCTAGGCTGCTGTCCAAACCTCCTGAAAAAAGCGCCAGAGCCTTAACCTTGGCTTTTTTCATTGTTTTCCGCTTTAGACGGTTTATAACCTCTTATTTAAAGGCTGTTTCGCCCTTTATGTTCTGTAGCCTCCGCCGAAGCTTGTTATTAGGAATATGGCGTACATTATGAGGAGTATGGCACCCTCCCTCCAGCCTATGCGCTCGCTGGAGAGGAAATACCACAACAAAAGGTTTGTTATAAGCGAGAACATGACAAGGTGGGAGAAAGCCGCCATTTCCTGCGGCAAACTTGCACCCACCAAAGCGACGCCTAAAATACATGTAATGTTTATGAAGCAGCTTCCAACAATATTGCCCAAAGCCAAGTCTATATGCCCCTTCTGAACCGCGTCAACGCTTGTCGCCAATTCTGGAAGACTTGTTCCAAAGGCCACAATAGTGGCGCCTATGACAACTTCTGGGATTTTAAGGCTCCTAGCAATAAAGGTTGCAGAATCAACTATAAAATATGCGCTGGCGACAACCAAAGCTACGCCTAAAAGCGCAAAAAACGTGTACGTCGGAAGTTTCCGTCTTTCCTCTCCGAGGGAGCCTTCATCCCTTATCTTCCTAACCTTCGAAAGTTGGTAAACATAGAATATGAAGATTGCAAGGAGGATTACGCCTATAACTCTGCTTGCAAATCCAATGTAGAGAAGCGTCAAAGGGACAACAGAAGCCACAAAAAGCCCAAAATATAGGGTTCCAACTTCCTCCTTAGCCATGGCTGGTGCCAGTTTTACAGCTTCTGAGCTTTTCAGCGCCAATATGAGGAAGCATACGCCCAGTATTAGGCAAATATTCACAATATTTGAACCAAGAACATTTCCTATTGCGACGCCTATGCTTTCGCCGCCTATAGCCGCGAATATGGAGACACAAAGCTCTGGCAATGATGTGGAAAAAGCCACAAGTATAAAACCTATCGTTGTCTTCCCAAAACCAGTTATATCGGCAATTTTAACACTGTTTGTTATTGCCCAGTCGCTTGCCTTGTCGAGAACCACAAGAGAGGCTAATAGAATGAGCGAATTACCAATAAGCCCCAACCCCTCGAACAAGGCATTCAAGCCTCTTCTCGCATATTTCAACCTAGGTTAAAAGCGTTTTCCCTCCAAAATCGCACACATTAAGTGAGGGTAAAGCAAAAATTTCGAGAAAAATATAGGCTTATGCATGGCTCAATACGAAATAATATTTCTCGGGACAGGCGGTGGAAGATTTACAACAATAACCCAGAAGAGGCGAACAGCTGGAATACGCGTACTTGGCGAAAACCTAAACCTGCATTTGGACCCCGGACCCGGAGCGCTTGTCTACTCCATAAGTGAAGGCTTAGACCCGCAGAAGCTAAACGCCATCTTCGTTTCCCACTGCCACCCAGACCACTACACCGACGCTGAAGTTATGATTGAAGCCATGACTAGGGGCATGACGAAAAAGCGTGGAGTTCTCGCAGCGTCAAAAAGCGTTCTGAAGGGAAGCGACGTTTGTGAACCATCAATTTCGAAGTATCACCAACAAATGCTTGAGCAAGTAATTGAAGCTGTTCCGAACACGCGTTTTCAAGTGGCAGAAGTGATGGTTTCGGCTGCTGAGGCGCGGCACACAGACCCAGACGCCGTTGGCTTCCGCTTCGAGACAAAAGAGTTTGGAGATTTCGCCTACACAAGCGATACAGAATACTTTGAGGGAATAGGCAAATACTACAGAGGTGTGAGGCTTCTAATGCTTTGTGTTATGCGACCAGCCGGCAAGCCTTGGAAGGGACACATGACAACAGAAGACGCCATAAAAATCGTTGAAGAAGCCCGCCCAGAACAAGCCGTTTTGACGCATCTTGGAATGCAAATGATATTCCAGGGACCAGCCCGCGAAGCAAAGATAATTGAGGAGGAGACTGGAACGCCAACGGTGGCAGCCACAGACGGCATGCGCCTAATCTTCGGCGAAAAAATAGAGGTGCAAACCGCCAAACCAAAATATGGATTGGACAAATTCTTTTAAGGTTTAAGTGCTTTCTCCTTATTTAAAGGAAAGCTGAACACGATGCGAATAGTAATCCGACTTGGCGGCTCTGTTGTTGCCACGCCAGTAAACACCCAACTGATAAGCGAATACGCCAAGATTCTGAAGAGGCTGAAGGCTGAAGGACATATGCTGGCAGTTGTTGTGGGCGGAGGAGCCCTAGCAAGAGAGTTCATAAAAATAGCCAAAGAACTTAGCTTGGCGGAAAAAGATCAGGATGATTTGGCGATCAGTGTTTCAAGGCTTTACGCCCAACTTTTCACCAAAATGCTGGGCGGACTGGCATGCGAAAAAATCCCAACAAGCGTGGAAGAGGCTGTCCAATGCCTAGAAAATGGGAAAATCGCAGTTTTAGGCGGCTTAAAACCGGGTATGACAACCGACACCGTCGCTGCTTTGGTGGCTGAAAGCATAAAGGCGGATATGCTCATTAAAGCCACAGATCAGGAAGGCGTATACACAAAAGACCCGAGGAGGCATCCAGACGCTGTAAAACTTAATAGGGTAGGCTTTGAAGAACTACCAAAAGTTTTAGCCGAAGATAAGCACAAGGCTGGAATCCATCAAATCCTAGACCCAGAAGCCATAAAAATCCTAAAAGTTAGGCGCATAAGAGTCCGTGTCCTAAACGGGTTTAAGCCAGAAAACCTATTGCTGGCAGTTGAAGGAAAACCGGTTGGAACGTTAATAGAGTAAATGGGTTGAAGGATTTTTCAAGTGGCATAATCCTTAAATACTGGATTGTATGTTTTTTATCGAATTTGATATCAATGGTGATAAATAATGTTCGATGATGCAAACTTTCCGCCTCCTCTTCCGCCTTTCCGGCACTGGTTGAGGCATATGGCTGCCGTGCCAAAGGGCTTTCTGCGCTACCAAGTGCTTGAGCTTTTGAACGAGAAGCCCATGTCTGGCTCTGAAATTATGAACGAGATTGAGAAGCGAACCAATGGCTGCTGGAAGCCAAGCCCCGGCTCTGTTTATCCCCTTTTGGCTTGGCTTCAGGATAATGGCTACATCCGCGAAGTGCCAACAGAAGAAGCTGGGGTAAAGCGTTATACGCTTACTGATAAGGGTAAGCAACTTCTTGAGGAACAGCGTAAAATGCGCGGTCACTTCCGTATGGGGCGCAAGTTGTTTGTTCCACCGCTTATTGGCTCCTTTCTGCTCCGCCTTCCAATGGAGCAAACAGAGGAGGTTCGGGAAGCCTTTAGGCGTTTATTCAAAGCTTTCCTCAGCCTAGGCTTAACATTGGAAGAACGTTTCTCAGAACAAGCCTTAAAAGAAACCTTGCAAGTTTTGAATGAAACCGCTCAGAGGCTTGAGGGTATAGAAAAGAAACTGCGAGGCGAAAAGGCTTGACAGAAGAAGTGATTAGGGCTGAAAACTTGACGAAAATTTTTAACAAGAGTCTAGTGGCTGTGGACCACATAAACTTCAGCGTCCGCGACGGCGAAATTTTCGGCTTTTTGGGTCCAAACGGGGCTGGAAAAACAACAACGATAAATATGCTGATAACCGTGCTGAAGCCGACAGAGGGCACTGCCTCGGTGCTGGGCTATGACGTTGTTAAACAAGCCAACGAGGTTCGAAAGGTGATTGGCGTTGTGCCCCAAGAGTACACTGCAGACGAGGATTTGACTGGCTACGAGAACGTGATGCTCTGTGCAGATTTATATGGAATTCCCCGCGACGTTGCCAAAAAACGTGCCTTGGAACTGCTGGAACTCGTGGAACTCACGGAGTTTAAGGATAAGAGGGTTGAAACCTACTCGGGTGGGATGCGCCGAAGGCTTGAGCTTGCATGCGGGCTTATTAACCGTCCTAAAGTGCTCTTTTTGGACGAGCCGACTTTGGGTTTGGATGTGCAGACGCGGGCTGCCACTTGGGATTATATTAGGCGTTTGAAGAAGGAGTATGGCATGACACTTTTTATGACTACGCATTATTTGGAGGAGGCTGACGCCCTCTGCGACCGCATAGCCATAATAGACCACGGCAAAATAATCGTGACCGGCTCGCCAAACGAGCTTAAGGACAGCTTAGGCGGAGACATAATCACCATAACCATAAGAGAAAACGCGGACGTAACAGGTATAATTAAAAGCGTTGAAAATGTTAAGGAAGTTAGAAGCGAGAACGGCGCTTATAGGATTAAGGCTGAAAAGGGAGAGGCAACAGCCCCACTAATAATTGAAGCTTTGAGGAAGAAGGGCTACACGGTTACGAGGCTTTCGCTTACGGAGCCAACCCTAAACGAGGTTTATTTGGAGTACACTGGTAGAGCCATGCGCGACACAGAGGAGTCCCGCATGGAGTTTATGGCTCAAAGACTGCACTTGAGGAGGGCTAGGAAAACATGAGCGGGGTTGCTTCTCCAAACGTTGCCAACGAGTGCAAGCCAAGCCTTATGAGGGGATTGTGGGCTTTAACCTACCGCGAACTGAAAAAGTGGCTCAAAGATCCAGTCATGCTAACAATGTTTGTGCTCCAACCCCTCATATGGATGGGCTTATTGGGAAAATCAATGAATATAGGCGGACTCTTTTCAGCCAACAACATAAACCTACCACAACAAATACCAATTTCCGGCAACGCTGTTCTATATCCGCCCGGAGTCAGCGGCGTGGTTCTTAATGGCACAGTGCTTTCGCAGATGTTCGCTAACATGGGGTCACAAATAATGCAAGACACTTTCGGCGTTGCAGACTACTTCAGTTTTATGGCTGTAGGCATGGTTTCAATGATAGTCATGACCACAACAATGTTTAGCGGCATGTCAATAGTTTGGGACCGACGCTTGGGCTTTCTGGACAAAGTGATCAGCACTCCAGTCTCGAGGGCAGCCATAATATTCGCAAAAATTTTCAACGCTACTTTTAGGGCAATGTTCCAAGCCACAGTAATTTTGGCGCTGGCATATCTTTTGGGACTGCAGTTAAGCGGCACCTTCACAATCCTCAACATTTTAGGCGTTTACGCGGCAATATTTCTGCTTGGTGTGGGGCTTTCATCGGTTTTCTTGGCTTTCTCCATAAGGTCGACGAGGATGGAACGTCCAATGCAGTTTGTAAGCCTAATAACAATGCCTTTAATGTTTGCCAGCAACACCTTCTTCCCAACAAGGCTTATGCCAGACTGGATGCAAGCTATAGCCAACGTAAACCCGCTAACATACTTGACAGACGCCATTAGAAACCTAACCATACTGCCAATGGACACGTCAGCCCTAATCTTGGATTTCACATACCTAAGTATATTTACAGCAGTCCTCGCTACAATAGGCATAATGCTCTCATGGAAATACCTAACAAGGTAAAAAGCACCAGCCACAGCAGACAAATTATATAGGGCTTTACGCGGATATTTTAGCGCAGAGGCAACGGCGAATTGGCAGGCGCTTTAAAAAGAAGCTTAGGCATTCCAATGGGAGACCTATCCCAGTTTAGAAAGAGACCGGTAGCAACCCTCGCCATAGTAATAGTTAACATTGCCGTATACGCCATAACGTCCTACGAGAACCTCTTCCTAGAAGTAAGCGACTATTGGGTAAGCGCTGGGGGCTTTGTTCCGGCGCTAACGCCTATGCCAACCCAATGGTATAGGATTTTCTCTTCAATGTTTTTGCACGCAGACCTCTTCCACATACTTTTCAACATGTACTTCCTATACATTTTTGGAAGAGCTGTTGAAGAAGCCCTTGGCAAGTGGCGTTTCCTAGCCTTATACATGTTTTCTGGCGTTGTTGCATCCATATTTCACACAGCCTTCAGCTTCTTGGGCGGAGCAACAGCCTACGTTATTCCAGCCATAGGCGCTTCGGGAGCCATAAGCGGAGTTTTAGGCGCATATCTAATTCTTTTTCCTGGCACTTCGCTGGTTATGGGATGGTTCTTCCTATACTTCCCAATGTTCTTCAGGTTGAAAGCTGCCTACTACCTCCTCTTCTGGTTTGCAACCCAAGTTATTTACGGCTACTTCAGGTTAAGTGGAAGCACAGCCGTCTTCGCCCACGCAGGAGGCTTCATAGCCGGCATAGCAATCCTACCAGTAGTTGCTAGCAAAGAAAGGCTCATCCAGTTCAGACTTGCAAGGCAAACAGCCTTTCCATCATACGTGATTTTCACGCCAACACCAGCCAAACCAGTCGGTCTAGGGCGCACCACAAAAGCGATAGTTGCAGTGCTTTTAGCTGCCCTACTTTTTGGAGCTGCTTATGCTTCGACGGGGCTGGCAAGCCAAGATAACGCAAAGTGGGTAATCATGCAATACACATATGAAGGAACAGCTTACACTGATAGCATAGGCATTTCATTATACAACATTTGGTCTCAGCTTGCCAGCATATCCCTAGGTGAAACAAGAGTAATGTTAAATAGGCTGTATGCTGCCGGACTGCTTTACGATGCTTCTAAAGCCAACAGCGGGGGCTCCTTCAGTTTTAATGGCAAAGTACAGATTGGAAGTGTGGAAGTTCCAACTATAATAATTCTTAACGGGCAATACGACAATGATGGCTTTCTCAAATATGGTAAAGGAAACTTGACGACATTTGTGGTTTATGATGGTCTATACTTGGGACGTATTCCAGTGCATTACAGTTTTGAGATTTCCTCACGGACAGTCAACCTCGCCTACATAACACAGTGCACTGGAATTATGTCTCTTATGGCTACTGCTGCCGCCCTCAGCGTGGCTATTATAAAAGATAAGGATTTGGCTCTTATAGGTGAAGAGCCTAGAAGGGTTTGGCATCCCTTCACGCCTGTTACATAGGAAAGTTTAAAACGCGAATGGAAATAATGCCTAAGAGGGTTTTAGGTGGTTCGGCGCTTTTATCCGAATCAGCCCGTTGTCGGCGTCGGCGCCATAATAATCTGTGATGGTAAAATTTTGTTGGAGAAGCGTAAAGGCGAACCTGGTAGGGGTAAGTGGAGTGTTCCTGGCGGTTTGGTGGAGCTTGGCGAGAGGGCTGAAGACGCGGTTATCCGCGAGGTTAAGGAAGAGACCGGCTTGGATGTGGCTGATCCAGAGCTTATTGACGTTGTTGACAATATTGTTCGGGATGAGAACGGCGAAATAAAATGGCACTTCGTTATAATCGACTATTTTGTGAGGCTTAAGGGCGGAGAAATGCGGGCGGCAGACGACGCCGCAGAACTCCGCTGGGTTCCTTTGGCTGAGGCTGAAAAATACGATTTAACAAGGACTTTGAGGGCATTTCTCCAACGGAATATGCCAAGGCTTAAAAAGCTTAACTCGTGTTCTTAAAGAATAGGCGGGTTTCTCCCATAGTTTTTATGTCTAAAGCTCTAACCTTTACGACTATTGGGAAGTCTTTTACAATTTTGCCGAGCACTAGGCAGTGATGGGGCGGTAGGTCCATGGCTATGGATTTTACTGTTTCCGCGTCTACTCGTGCCGCGCGGGAGACTGTTTCTAGGTCGTGTTCGTTGGTGAAGTTGAAGAGGAATATGTTGTCTGCTTGGCGGTAAATGTTTTCCC
>JAVZNE010000006.1:0-81543 GCA_038882975.1 Bathyarchaeia archaeon | reverse complement strand
TAATGAACAGAAAAAGCACAACTAATATCCTCATAATGCTTCATCTCTACAATTTAATTTATTTGGCTCAAAATTAAAAATTTTTGCAAATTTTCGGCGTATTGAAGTTTATTTTGGGCTAAAAATTTACGGGTTTATTAAATTTTTATGCAATAGCATTATAGCTTAACACGGGATGCACAAAGAACTTTAGTGTAAGAAAATCTAGAGGGGAGGGGGTAGTCACTTTGGGCTGTTTTTCGAAGCCATTTTCGCAATTTAAAATCTATAGAGGGAGGGTTGCTATTGGCTTTTTTCCAAGCCAAAAAATGTATAGAGAGGGTATCCAATTTATGGTTTGGCGGAAGCCTAAATTTGACTATTTTTTGCTCATTAGGTATTCGTGGATGGCTCTGGCGGCCCTTTTTCCGGCTCCCATGGCGCTTATTACGGTTGCTTCGCCTGTGACTATGTCGCCTCCGGCATAAACGCCTTCAAGGCTTGTTTTGCCATTCTCGTCAGCCACTATGGTGCCCCATTTTGTGACGGCTAAGCCTTCTGTTGTGCGTTGGATTATCGGGTTTGGAGTTCGCCCAATAGCAATGATTACGGTGTCGGTGTCCATTAGGAATTCTGAGCCTTTAACTGGCACTGGTCGGCGCCTTCCAGACTCGTCTGGTGGTCCAAGCTCCATCTGTATGCACTCCATCTGCTTAACCCAGCCCTTCTCGTCGCCGATAAAACGTGTTGGAGCCGCCAAAAACTTGCAGATAATCCCCTCCTCCTCAGCATTTTCAATCTCCTCTTTACGGGCTGGCATCTCCTCCCTTGAACGACGATAGACTATGCACACTTGCTCTGCGCCAAGACGAAGCGCAGAACGCGCAGAGTCCATGGCAACGTTTCCGCCACCAATAACGACCACGTGCTTGCCGATTCTTATGGGCGTGTCATACTCTGGAAAGGCATAAGCCTTCATCAAGTTAACCCTAATCAAAAACTCATTAGCCGAATAAATCCCGCCCAAGTTCTCGCCCGGCACGCCCAAAAACTGGGGTAAGCCAGCACCAGTTCCAATGAAAACAGCGTCGAAGCCCCTCTCCTTAAGCAATTCTGGAATAGTGTAGGTTCTGCCAATAAGATAGCCAAGCTTAAGCTCAACACCAAGCTTCCTAATGTAATCCACCTCAGCCTGCACAATGCTCTTTGGCAGACGAAACTCCGGAATACCATAAACCAACACACCGCCCGGAAGATGCAAAGCCTCAAAAATAACCACTTCATGCCCAAGCTTTGCAAGGTCAGCAGCCGCCGTCAAACCAGCAGGACCAGCACCTATTATGGCTACGCGTTTGCCAGTGGGCGGAGCCTTATCCGGAATATTGAAGCCCCGTGCTCTTTCCCAGTCTGCCAAAAACCTTTCAAGCCTACCAATGCTGACGGGGTCGCCAACCTTCCCAAGAACACAGTACTTTTGGCATTGCTCCTCCTGGGGGCAAACCCGCCCACAAATGGCTGGGAGGCTATTCTTTTCTTTAATCTTCTTTATGCCCTCCTCATACTTGCCTTCCCTAAGCAACTTGATGAAAGCTGGGATGTCAATTTCAACTGGGCAGCCCTTAACACACTGAGGTTGGGGACACTGTAGGCAGCGGCTAGCCTCTTCAAGGGCTTGCTCCTCAGTATAGCCCAAGGCAACCTCGTTAAAGTTGTGTTTCCGAACTTCCGGCGGCTGCTTAGGCATTGGAACAGCCTTTTTCTTAACCTTAGGCTGAGGCTTACTTTCCGCCACACTCGCACCCCCCAAGCTCCCACAACAAGGCGCTTAAACGCTCTTCTGGAAGGAACATGCGCTGACGCTTAATCAACTGGTCAAAATCCACAAGATGCCCATCAAACTCCGGACCATCAACACAACCAAACTTCATCTGCCCACCAACACTCACACGGCAGACGCCACACATGCCCATGCCATCCACCATGATGGGCATAAGCGTAACAACCGTCGGAATCTTGTAAGGCTTAGTTAGTTCGCAGACCCTTTGAAGCATTGGAACAGGACCCATAGCCACACACCTATCAAACCTTTCAGAAGCCAAAACATCCTTCAGAAAATCCAGCCCCTTATAGCCTTCGGAACCATCGTCCGTCGCCACATAAAGCCTATGACTCAAAGCTTTCAGCTCTTCCTTAAAGAAAAGCAGCTCCTTAATGCGGGCGCCCATAACCGTTACAACAGTGTTCCCAGCCTCCCGTAAGGCTTTAACTTGCAAAAGCATGGGCGCAATCATAACGCCACCAGCCACACACAAGACCTTGCCAAAATTCTTAATCTCCGAAGGATTACCAAGCGGACCAGTAATGTTCCATATGCTGTCGCCCTCCTTCAATAAGCCAAGCTGCCTTGTTGTCTTACCAACTTCGTTAAAAACAAAGGTTATCGAGCCCTTCTCTGCGTCGTAGCCAGCAATTGTTAGAGGCACCCGTTCGCCCCTCTCATTTATAATCACAATGATGAATTGTCCGGGTCTGGCTTTCTCGGCTATTTCAGGAGCATAAACCTCAAACAACTTTATTTTTGGAGCAAGCTCCTCAACCCTTAAAATCTCATACATAGGGCTAAACCTCCGTTTTCAAAGGTTTTATCTGCGGTAAAGCCGCAACCCTCCTCACAAAATTTTCAAGCCTATCCTCAAATTTTCCAGCATCCCTCGGAGAAGCCTCATAAAGCTCAAAACGCTCAATTAAGCCCATCTTCTTCAAAACATCTCTCAGCACAGTCACGTTTCTCTCCGCTACATCGCGTCCCTCTTGAAGTTTACAATCGTCGGCGGAACACACAACAGCCATAACCCCGTCAAAGCCGTTCCTCAAAGCATTAACAACATGCACTGGATCAAGAGCCTTAAAACATGGAACCTCAAGCGGAATGCTGTTACGCTTGAAAAAGATGCCCTCCGGACTGTCAAGAGCCGAAAACTCAGACCATTGGCAGCAGAAGACGAGGATTACTGGCGATTTACCCTCAGCCTTCAGCTTATTGGCTGAATCACTATAACGCTTCAAAACATTTTCAAACTCAAAACCCTTAACTTGGATGGCATGATGTGGGCAAACCAATGCACACGCGCCACAACCCATACAATAGTCACTTAGGATTTTTGGTGTGGCGAAAGGCTCCGCCTCTATGGCAGCATACGGGCATATGAAGACACATTTGTCGCAGCCGACACACTTAGTAGTGTCGTAAACAGCCTTCCGAGAATATTTAACAACTCGAACAGCGTCCCTGCTGAAGCCAAGCTCTTCAAGAACCCTTCTTCCGATGAGAAGCCGCCTCGTGTTGATTTTTGTGCCTTCTTTGAAGCGGCAGAAGAAATCCTCACACTGGATTGAAACTACATTTTTAATGCCGGAACCCAAAACCTTGAATATGAATTCTGTTGGAACCCGCCCGGAACATGGCAAACGAAGTGGTATGTACTCCTTTAAGCTTAAGCCCTGCTCAGCCAAAATCTCCTCAACTTCCCTTGTTGAAGGCGAGTTTCCACGACACATGAGCACAAGCGTTTCGGTTTCTGTTCTCTTCCGCTCGCTTTCCACATAGTCCACCAAACTTTCATAGTCGTAGTAGACTATTTCTATGGCGAAAACTGGACATGCGCTGTAGCATATGCCGCAAACTTGGCACTTCTGAATGTCTATCTCCACCTTGCCAGTTTCAGCATCCCGTTTAATGGCTTCATAGGGGCATATGGAATAGCATATGGAACAGCGGCTACAGTAGTCTTGGTTTATGCAAACAACAACAGTTTGTTCTCCGCCCATTCCACCATATCTCCAAACCCGCTGCTTATCTAAACGCCATCAGCGCTAGAAGTTTTGAATGAAAGACCATAGAACAATATAATATTTTTGGAACAAAATTGGCGCATCACTGCTTGAAATAGTAAGGTCTGCGAATAAAACCATAAGCCTCCAAGGCGGCGGTTATCCCCTGCCCAACAGCAGTTCCAATCTGCTTAACCGGATGATTAGTAACATCGCCAGCTGCATAAACCCCGGGAATGTTTGTTCTTTGGCGAGCATCAACAATTATGTAGCCATGCTCGTCCACAGCAACTCCAGCTTCCTTAGCCAGTTGGCTGTTAGGCCTTTCACCAACCTGAACAAAAATTCCGTCGATTGGAAGTTCCGTGACAGCACCAGTTTTCGCATTAAAAAGCACAGCCTTGCTAACGAGCTTTTCACCCTTAATCTCCTTCAACTCAGTGTTCCAGAAAACCTCGACATTAGGCTTTTCCAAAAGCGCTTTTACACGCGCCTCCTCAGCTCTAAAGGCATTTCTTCTATGCACAACCTTAACTTCCGAGGCTAAATCAGCCAAATAGAGGGCTGTAGCCACAGCAGAGTTGCCGCCGCCGACCACTAGAACAAGTTTACCTTTAAAAAGTGGTCCATCACAAATACCACAATAGCTTACGCCTCTGCCGCGAAACTCTTTTTCGCCCGGAACACCAAGCTCAGTGTAGCTTGTGCCAGAAGCAATGATAACAGCCTTACTCCTATAGGTGGCTTTAACTGTTTCAATGAGTTTCTCCTCATCCCTCAAGTTTAGGCTTGTAACCTTTTCAAACTCGTGGATTTCTGTGCCAAGCCTTCTACATTGCGCCACAATTTTCTGCATAAGCTCAAGCCCGCTTATCCGCTCAAAACCCGGATAGTTCTCGATTATTGGGGCGTCGGCGGCTGTTCCACCAGCAATCTTCTCCTCCAAAATTAACGTTTTCAATCCGCTTCTAACAGCGTAAATTCCAGCCGTTAAGCCAGCGGCGCCAGCACCAACAATTATTAGTTCCCAGTCTTCCACTTCAAGCAACCTCAACAAAGTATTTGGCTGCAATGCCATTTTAATTGTTTTGTTCAACCGCTAATCTTCTTCAAGGTCCATGTCAAGCTCGGCAATTTCAAGTTCATAGCATTCTGGGCAAAGCCCATCGTAGGTTTCATACTCCTCTCTCGTGATTTCTCTGCCACAAAGCAGACAATGGTAGGTTTCTTCTTCCCCCATTCATAAGCCTCAAAATATATGCACACATTCGTTTTATAAGGCAATTGCTAAAAGTTCTGCCACGTCCATAACTTGGATTTTACCCTCATTACCAGTTGTTTTTACAGCATCTTCCATTGTGAGCATGCAAAAGGGACAAGCCACAGCCAAGATTTCCGCACCGACATCAACAGCCTCTTTAACGCGGATTTCAGCTAGTCGAGGTCCCGGAATGTCAACCCACATTCTTCCGCCTCCCCCTTCGCAGCATAGGCTTCTGCTCCTTGAACGGTCAAACTCTAAAAGCGTGACGCCCCTTATGCTTTCAATGACCTTGCGGGGTTCATCGTAAATGTTGTTTTGCTTGCCAAGATAGCATGGGTCATGGTAAATCACTTTTTTGGCTATTTCTTTTGACGGTGTCAGCTTCCCAGTTTCAATAAGCTTTGCCAAAAGCTGTGTATGATGCTGGGGTTCAAAGCTTGTTTGATTGTACCGATTCTTGAAGGCGTGAAAACCATGGGGGCAGCTTGTAACCAATTGTTTGACGTCATATTTGCCAAAAATTTTCATGTTTTCGTCAACCAAGAAATCGAAAAGTCCCTTTTCACCCATGCCGTAGACTTCGCTTCCACAACAATTTTCCTCCTCGCCCAAAACTCCGAAATTAAGCCCAGCAGCCTCAAAACACTTCACAAGGCTTTTTGCAACACTTTGCACTCTCGGGTCGTAGGCTGGCGTGCATCCAACATAATATAGGATTTCAGCCCCTTGGGAAATGTGCTTAACATTTAAGCCTTGACTCCACTCCGTACGTTTCCCCCGAATTCTTCCCCATGGATTACCGTTTTTGAATATGCTTTCTAGAGCGTCTCTTATTGTTGGGGCTATTTGTCCCTCCTCAACAGCCATGCTCCTGATGTCTATGAGGAACTCGTAGGGGTTCAAGTCCTTAGGACATCGCACGCCACAGGTGGAGCATGTTGTGCAGCTCCATAACTCGTTGGGAGGATGTATCACCAACTTTCCCAAAGCTGAAACTTCACGCATGTAACGCCTAATGTTTAGGTTTGCCTTCTTTGCTACTGGGCAGCTCCCGGTGCACATGCCGCATTGGATGCACTCTAGAAGCTTGTGCTTTTGAACAAGTTCTTGAGAGCTCATTTTATGTCACTTTTGTTTAAAGTTGAAGGGTAAGATTTTAAAAGCATTTTCCCTTTTAAGGGTTTAAACAATCATGCCATTTGGAGACGCTCGCCAATGTCAGAGAAAAAGAAAGAGCCGATGAAAACCCGCATAGGAATTTTTGTATGCGAATGCGGCGGCAACATTGGGGACATTGTTGACGTAAAGGCTGTTGTTGACGCTATTAAAAACTGGGAAGGCGTCGCAGTAGCCAAATACCATAAGTATTTGTGCTCAAAGCCAGCCCAAGAAATGATAGCAGAAGCCATAAAAAAGGAGAACCTTGACAGGGTTGTGGTGGCTTCCTGCACGCCTAGAATGCACCTCGCCACATTCCAAAGCGTGCTGGAAAGGGCTGGACTAAACCCCTACATGCTCGAATTCGTGAATATAAGAGAGCAAGACTCATGGGTTCATGGACCAAAACCAAACCCCGAGGCGACGAGAAAAGCCATAAGCCTAATTAGGGGAGGTTATGAGCGCAGCCTCGAGCTTGAGCCTCTAGAAGTGATAAGTGAAAAGGGCTCGCGGGAAATTCTCATAGTTGGCGGCGGCATAGCCGGTATAATGGCTGCCCTCCAGCTTGGATATTTGGGCTATAGAGTTCACCTTGTTGAGCGGAAACCTAGCATAGGCGGAAACATGGCTAAACTTACAAAGGTTTTCCCAACACTGGACTGCGCCCAATGCATTTTAACGCCAAGAATGGCTGAGGTTGGAAGAAACCCCAATGTAAACTTGCTAACATATGCGGAGGTACAAGATGTTAGCGGACGTCCTGGCAACTATTCGGTTCGCATTTTCATGAAGCCCAGAGGCGTTGACATTGAAAAGTGCAGAAGTTGTGGTGTATGCGCAAAAGTTTGTCCAGTCACGGTTCCAGACGAATTTAATGAGGGCTTGTCTCAGCGGAAGGCAGCCTACATAGAGTTTCCACAAGCCGTCCCATCTGCCTACGCTATAGACTTCAACGCGTGCACGAAATGTGGGAAATGTGAACAGTACTGCCCAGCAAAAGCCATAAACTTGAACGATACTGGCAAGATTATTGAGCTGAATGTCGGCGCCATAATTTTGGCAACAGGCTACAAGCTCTACGACGCGCGGAAACTGGAAAATTATGGCTATGGTATATACAAGGACGTAATAACAATGATGGACTTAGAAAGGCTCACGTCCGCAACTGGACCCACAAGTGGCTATGTTAAGAGGGCTGATGGAAGTGATGTCCGAAAAATCGCCATAGTGTTATGCGCTGGCTCAAGGGACAAGAACCACATCCCCTACTGCAGCCGAATATGCTGCATGTACGCCCTCAAACAAGCCTTCGTTCTCAAGAAAATGCTGGGGATAGACGTAACAGTATACTATACGGACATTAGGGCTACTGGGAAAGGCTATGAGGACCTGTACTGGCGAGACCAAGAAGCTGGGGTAGTCTTCATTAGAGGAAAAGTTGCCGAAGTATGGAAAAACAACAATGGAAAGCTCGTTGTCCAAGCCGAAGACACGCTTACTGGCGAAACTAGAGAGGACGAATTTGACATGGTGGCTTTGGCAACACCAATGGTTCCGCCGGACGGCTTGAAGGAACTGGCTGAAAAAATGAAGGTAGCCCTAGGCGAGGATGGCTTCATAACAGAGAAGCATCCAAAACTCGACCCAGTGGACTCGCTTGTCACAGGAATCTTCGTGTGTGGATGCGCCCTAAGCCCCAAAGACGTGAGAGACACCGTTTCAGACGCGCTGGGCGCAGCGGCAAGAGCAGCCTTATTCCTAAAAAGCGAATACGTAACCACAAGCCCTGAAAAAGCCTTCGTCATCACAGAACTATGCAATGGATGCGGCGAATGTATAAAAATCTGCCCAGTAAACGCAATAACAATGCAGGATGGCAAAGCGAAAATAGACCCCTTCCAGTGCATTGGTTGCGGCGCGTGCATTCCTATATGTCCACAAGAAGCCATTGACTTCAAGAACTCGACAGCAAGGCAGATGAAAGCCACCATAAGAGGGGTTTTAGCCGACAAAACGCCAGAGGAAATCCGAATAATAGCCTTTGTCGACAAGAATGTCGGTTATACTGGAATGGACTTCTTGGGGCTTGACCGCACAAACTATCCGGAAAACGTCCGCATCGTGGCTGTCCCAACAACGGCAATTCTTGGCAAGAAGCTCATACTCATGGCATTTGCATTTGGGGCGGACGGCGTGCTGGTAATCGAGGGAAGCGAGGAAATAGACGAGAAATTCACCAAGAAACGCATGATAGAAATGGGCAAAGAGCTTGCGGCTTTCGGAATAGAAACAATGAGACTCCGATACAGTTATGTTCCATTACCAGTCTACAAAAAAGCCGCTGAACTCTTCACAATGTTCACGGACAGAATCAAAAAGTTTGGACCATTAGCGGAAGAAAAACGCCAGAGCATAAGGCAGAAGCTGCAGTTATAGGGTTTAATTCTCGGTTACTCTATCCTTGACAACAACAATTAAAAGCGCAAAACCCATACTCTATATTGGGCGTATGTATGAGTGAAAAAGCCAAAAAAGTAAACCTTTTGAAACCTTTTGACACAAGAAAAATATCAATCGAAAGAGACCGCTACTTCCACGACGCCTACATAGTGGACTTACCACTAGAAACCATCCCAGACCACATTTGGCAGGACATTTTTGAACGGGAATGGAAATCAAGCAGACACCTATGGGATAGAAAACTCTTCGTTATAGGCGACAAAATAAGGCTCATAACAACGGAAAATGATTTTAAGGAAAAACTTGACTGGGTTGAACACGTTATAAACCAGACAAATAAAGCCATAGACGAATATAACCGCAGCATAGAGGCCGCCAAGGAGTTGGAAACCAAAAGAGTAGCATGGGAAGATAGAGCAACAATTGAGAGAATGCGGGAAATACTGATAAGAAAATTTAGTCAAGCCTAAAATTGAAAAGAAAACAGCCACTAAAATTTGAAAGCTGAGACGCTAAACCAGCCTCGCATTTACTGAAAAGTAGTAAAGGTTTAATCTGAGTTCCGCATTTGTTTTGTCGGTGTAAATATGAGGGATTATGTTCTCTCGTGAAAACAAAACCTTTAATATCCCTCAAAACAGCTCAGAAAGTTTTATGGAAATTTTAAGGCGAATCGAGGAGAAATGGCAGAAACGCTGGGAAAAAGCAAAAATCTTTGAGGCAAACCCAGACTCAAAGAAACCAAAATTCTTCATAACAGTGGCCTACCCTTATCCGAATTCTCCGCAGCACATAGGCCACGCGCGAACCTACACATTGGCTGATGTTTACGCCAGATACATGCGGATGCAAGGCTTTAATGTGCTTTTGCCAATGGCTTTTCATTACACTGGAACGCCAGTCCTAGCCATGGCTAGGCGCCTAGCAGAAAACGATGAAGATTTGATCAGCGACTTCGTAGACGTCTACAAGGTTCCTAGGGAAAAACTGAAAGAGTTGACGGATCCGCTTGCTATGGCTCGCTACTTCCACGAAGAAATCAAGGAAGGCATGAAAAGGATTGGCTACTCAATAGACTGGAGGCGGGAGTTCACAACCATAGACCCCCATTACAATCGCTTCATAGAATGGCAGTTCCACAAACTCTGCGAAAAGGGCTACATAACCCGTGGAAGCCACCCGGTAGGCTGGTGTCCAAAAGACGGCAACCCTGTTGGGCAACATGACACACAGGGCGATGTGGAGCCAGAAATAGGCGAGTTTACACTCATAAAGTTTAGGCACGGCGAATGGGTTCTTCCAACGGCTACGCTGCGTCCAGAAACGGTCTTCGGCGTTACAAACATTTGGCTTAACCCAAAGGCAAAGTACGTTAAAGCCGTTGTCGACGGCGAAAAATGGATAGTTAGCGAAGAATGTGCTGAAAAGCTAACATACCAAAACCACAAAGTGACCATGCTTGAAAGTTTCGAAGGAAAGATGCTTGTAGGAAAACGGGTTGAAAATCCAGCAACAAACGAGGAAATCTACATTTTACCCGCAGAATTCGTTGACCCTAAAAATGCGACGGGTGTGGTAATGTCTGTGCCTGGACATGCACCATACGACTATGTAGCCTTAGAAAACATAAAAAGCGAGTCGTGGAAGCTTGTGGAATATGGATTGACTGAAGATGCCGTGAAAGCCATAAACGCCATTTCCATAATCGAAGTTCCTCAGTATTCCGAGATTCCAGCAGCAGATGTTGTAAAAAGGATGGGCATAAAGGAGCAGACAGACCCAAAACTTGAAGACGCCACAAAAGAGGTTTATAGACATGAGTTCCACAACGGCAAAATGAAGAGCAACACTGGAAAGTACGCTGGCTTGTCAGTGGCGGAAGCCAAAGAAAAAGTTAAGCAGGACTTGCTAGCCGCTGGAAAAGCCACAATAATGTATGAGCTCCTAAACAGACCGGTGTGGTGCCGCTGCGGAACAGAATGCATCGTGAAAATCTTCGAAAACCAGTGGTTTATAAACTATGGAAACCCCGAATGGAAAGCCCTAGCCCACAAATGCCTAAAGAAAATGAGGATACTGCCAGAAGAGCTCCGCGCAGAATACGAGTATGTGATAGACTGGCTTCATGAAAAAGCCTGTGCAAGAAAGTCAGGATTAGGGACGCGACTGCCATGGGACCCTGAATGGATTATAGAGTCCCTATCAGACTCGACGATATATATGGCGTATTACACCATAGTCCACCACATAAAAGAGCATAAAATCCAGTCAAACCAGCTGACAGACAAAGTTTTCGACTATATATTCCTTGGAATTGGAAACCCCGAAGAAATAGCGAAGGAGTCAGGAATAGACCTTGCTGTTCTGAAAGACATGCGGCAGGAGTTCCTATACTTTTATCCCCTTGATAGTCGGCATTCAGCCCACGAGCTAATCCCAAACCACCTAACATTCATGGTATTCAACCATACGGCAATATTCCCAGAAAATCTCTGGCCGCGGCAAATAGTGACAAACGGGCTTGTCACCATGCAGGGGGCTAAAATGAGCAAGTCCTTCGGCAATATAATACCCTTAAGGGAAGGCTTAAAAACTTTCGGCGCAGACCCAATAAGGCTAAGCGTGTTAGCAACAGCAGAACTTTTACAGGATGCAGACTTCAGCCCAGCTGTTGCAAAGGCAATGCGTGATAGGCTTGAGCGACTTTATAGACTTGTAGAAACCGTCAAGGCTGAAGTAAGCCAAAAGGTTCAGCCGTCAAAGGAGGAGCTGACAGCCATTGACAGGTGGATGTTAAGCCGCTTGCAAGAACACATAAAAAGGGCAACGGACGCTATGGAAAAACTTGCAGTACGTAAAGCAATCCACACAATCCTATTTGAACTGGACCAAGACCTTCAATGGTACCAGAAACGCGCAAAGACAACGCTGAAGACCGCCACAGCCTACGTACTAAGAGAAGCCCTGGAAAATCAAATATTGATGCTTACGCCTTTCGCGCCGCACACATGCGAGGAGTTATGGGAAAAGATAGGTGGAGAAGGATTCGCCTCCTTGGCACAATGGCCAAAACCGGATGAGACAAAAGTTGATGTTAAAGCCGAGGAAAGCGAAGCATTAATAACAACATTACTTGAGGATACATTGCACATTACGAGGGCAACGGGTATAACACCTAAAAAAGTGTTCTATTATACGGCGTCTAAGTGGAAGTGGAAAGCATACTTAAAGGCTGTCGAAAAATCCATGGAGGGAAAGCTTGAACAAGGCAGCCTAATTAGAGAGCTATTAAAAGATGCGGATTTGAAAGGTAGAGCTAGGGAAATAGCCGATTTTATGGGCAAAATCATTGAAGAAGTTAATAGGATGCCCCAAGAGAGAAAGGAAAGACTGATGCTTGTTGGATACGTAGATGAAGCCAAAATACTAGAAGAGGCAAAAGAATTCTTGAAAGCTGAAGTCAACGCAGAAATAACCATACAAAAGGAGGAAGACGCAGAGCTCTATGACCCCAAAAATAGGGCGAAAATGGCGAAGCCACGGCGACCAGCAATATACATCGAATGACTCTCAAAAGATAAAACTATATCTTCAACACTTTTCTTATGAAAATCAGCGGAAGGGTCCGTGGCGCAGCTTGGACAAGGCGTTAATGCTTGTTCCAAAGAGCGCGTCGGCCTTCTAAGCCGGAGATCCCGGGTTCAAATCCCGGCGGACCCGCCACTTTATGGAAACTTTATTTAAACGGCTTGTGGAAACCTAAATTGTGTGGGCTGGTGTGTATGAAGGTTCTGTTTTGGTTGTTGGATGTGAATTATGAGGTTGAGGCTCATGAGCCTGAGGTGTGGCTTTGGGGTGTGGATTCTTCCGGGAGTAGAGTGTTAGTGATTGATAGGGGTTTTCTTTCGTATTTTTATGCTGTTGTTGAGGATGGTTTTGACCCAGCGGGGGTTGCCGGGGAAATCAAGTCTAGAAAGGTGGAGTTTCCATTAATTGCTGAAGTTGAGGTTGTTGAAAGGAAGTTTTTCGGCAAGCCTGTTAAAGCCTTGAAAGTTTATTGTCGAGACCCGGATGTTATGGCGAAGTATGCTAGGGCCTTTAGGAAAATTGACGGTGTTAAGGAGTGTTTTGAAGATGATATTCGTTATTCTATGCGCTATTTAATTGACAATGGTGTTGTTCCGTGCGGCTGGCATGAAGTTGAGGTTGCCGAAGAAGTAAAAAACATGGATTTGCAAGTGGACCACGTTTATGTGGCTGCATCTCCTCCAAAATTTGTTGAAAGGGCAGAGGTGCCAAACTTGAGAATTTTAGGTTTCTCAGTAATCTGTTATAGTCATGAGGGGGCGCCGAAGCCTGATAGAAACCCCGTTGTTATTATTTCAGCTGCGACCAATAGCGGTGAGGAGAGGCAGTTTGTTGCTGGTGATGATAGGGATGACAAGCCTGTTCTTGAGGCTTTTATAGATTATGTACGGAGTTTTGACCCTGACGTTATTGTTGGTTATGGGGTTAATAGGCAGGATTGGGCTTACCTTAATGAGCGTTGTAAGAGGCTTGGTTTGCGCTTATCCATTGATAGGGCTAAAACTGAGCCGCACACGAGCGTTTATGGGCATGTCTCAATTACCGGGAGGGCGAACGTTGACATTTTTGATTTTGCAGATGAGTTTCCAGATGTTAAGGTTAAGACTTTGGAGAATTTGGCGGATTATTTAGGGGTTATGAAGATTGAAGAACGCGTTTTGATTGAGGATGTAGATTTCGCCGATTACTGGGATGACAAGGCGAAGCGTGAAATCTTGAAGAAGTTTTCCATGGAGAACACCAGCTGCATTATGGGCATAGCTAACGCAATTTTAGATTTTGCCATGCAGCTTTCAAGCCTTGTGAGTTTGCCCCTTGACCATGTTGGAACAGCCGCTGTGGGTTTCCGGGTTGAGTGGTTCCTAATTAAGCACGCCTACAAAATCGGCGAGCTTGTTCCAAAGAGGGTTGAGCAGCCCTATAGACCTTATGCGGGTGCCATAGTGCTCAGCCCCAAGCCTGGCTTGCATGAGAACATCGCCGTTTTGGACTTTGCGGCCATGTACCCAAACCTCATGATAACATACAACCTTTCTCCGGACACTTATGTAGCTCCTAAAGAGACAATTCCACCAAGCGGCGTTTATGAAGCCCCAGAAGTCAAGCATCGATTTAGGAAGGAGCCTCCGGGCTTTTACAAGGAGGTTCTGTCGCATCTAATTAGCGTCAGAAATGAGGTTCGCTCTAAAATGAAGAAATGTCCACCAGACAGCGTTGAATACCGCGTTTTAGACGCTAGACAGAAGGCTATTAAGGTTATTACTAACGCTTCTTATGGTTATGCAGGCTGGATTGGTGCAAGATGGTACATTAAGCCTGTTGCCGAGGCTGCCACTGCTTGGGGCAGACACACGATTTTAACGGCTATTAAGATGGCTGAGGAGGAGGGCTTAACGGTTGTTTATGGTGATACTGACAGCATCTTCATAAAGTATGCGCCGGAAAAGGTTGAGCGGCTTGCCGCAAAAATCTATGAGAAACTCGGCTTGGAAATCAAGCCTGACAAGATTTATACGCGCATATTCTTTACTGAAGCCAAGAAGCGCTATGCTGGGCTTCTTCCTGATGGACGTTTGGATATTGTGGGTTTGGAGGTTATTCGTGGCGACTGGGCTGTTGTGGCCAAAAAAGTTCAGGAAAAAGTTTTGGAGATAATTTTGAAGGAGCAGTCGCCGCAGAAAGCTGCAAGATTCACCCAACAGTTCATTTATGAGCTGAGGCAGAGACGTGTTCCATACCGCGACCTAATTATTTGGAAGACTTTGACGAAGCCTGTTGAGGAATACGCCGTTAAGACACCTCATGTTGAGGCTGCCAAAATGTTGATGGAGAAGGGTTGGAAGCTTGCCATGGGCGACAAGGTTGGCTATGTTGTTGTTGCTGGGACTGGACGCCTATATGAGAGGGTTAAGCCCTACATGTTTGCCTCCTATGACGAGGTGGACATAGAATATTACGTGGCTAACCAGGTTGTGCCGGCAGCCGCCAGAGTCCTCGAGTGTTTTGGCATAACTGAAGAGCAGCTGTTAACGGCTAAGGCTAGTGATAAGGAAAGGGAGACTAGGAGGCTCACAGATTTTTTCTAGCCTTCGAATATTTCGGAGAAGGTTATAAGCTGCACGTTTAGTGGCGGCTTTACGGCTTCTGAAATGCGAGAAGCTACTATGTTTTTTATGTTTTTCTCGCTGGCTATGTCTACTATCCTCTGGGTTATTATGCCGTCAAAGACTATGGTGTCTACGCCGCTGGTTTGCTGGAGTTTTTCGGCTAGTTGGCTTACTGGAAGCCTTTCTATAGGCTCTAGCTTTTCGTTTAGGAGAACCGCCTCAAAGGTGCCATCTAGTTCCTTGGCTATTTGAACAACCTCTTTTGGCAGTTCCACACGACGTTTTTCCCGTTTTGTTGGTTTGAAAAGCTCCTCAACAGTGACTTTGGCTTCTAAAGCCTCGAAGATTTCCTTGCAGTTGAGCTCTTCAACCTCTTTTCCCCTGGGGGCTCTAGCCACATATTTCACGTTGGTGACTTGCAATAGTTCTTTCAGGATTAGGTCTCCGCCGCGGTCTCCGTCTAGGAAGGCTGTTGCCTCCTTTTCTTTGCATAGTTTCTTTATTGTTTCTGGGACTTTTGCGCCTTCAAGTGCTATGACATTGTGGATTCCGCAACGCAGCAGGTTTATGACGTCGGCTCTCCCTTCAACGAGGATTATCTCTTTGGCGCTGTCGATTTCTGGTCCGGCTGAAAGCTCCTCTGGACCGTATTTTTCAACTTTCGCCACTTTTAGGGTTTCAGCCAACTCCTTGAAAACCTCATCCACAGTTGGCATAGCCTCAATAGTCCACTTGTGGAGGATCTCTTTTGCTCTGTCGATTATGGCTTTTCTGCGGGCTTCCCTAACATCCTCAATTTTTTCAAGGGTTACTTTCGCCGCACATGGTCCAACACGGTTTATGCTTTCTATGCTGGCTGCCAGAAGGGCTGTTGAAACGCGGTCGAGGCTTGTTGGAATTGTGATGGTTCCGGTGGTTCTGTCGTTTTTCGAGTGAAGCTCGATTTCTATTCTACCTATTCTACCAGATTTTTGTAGTTCTCTTAGGTCTAGTTCTGGTCCGAAGAGGCCTTCTGTTTGTCCGAAAACTGCTCCTATAACGTCTGGTTTTTCAACCACGCCTTCTATTTCGAATTTTGCGCGTATTACATACTTTACTGTAAGGGTTTGTGATGAACCCGTAAGCGTCACCTCCATTCATGATTTATGCCTTATTAGCCTAATTATTGTGATGAGAGAACTGTGCCTCTCAACACTGAGATTAGTTAATAAGATTTTCGATATATATTACCTTTATGAATCGCCAATCTTTCTTTTTAATGTTTTCATGTATTTTGCTAAGCCTTCCACGTCTTTTACTTCTCTTCCCACTAGGCTGGAAAGCCTTAGCCAATAATGCGTGTTTGCCTTTATGCCTGCTTTTTCCATGTGACGTCTTAGGTTTTCTGTTAGTTCTCTGCCTCTTCTGTCAAAGTCTAGGAGCATTATGATTTCGCTGGTTTTTGCGTTTTCGATTTCTGAGATTACGTCTAGTAGGCTTTTTCCGCTGGTTTTGGCGAATATTATTTGTCCGCTTATGCCGAGATTTCTTAGGGTTTCTGCGTCTTTTTGTCCTTCAACAAGAATTGGTTTTCCATTTTTGTTTTCTTCGGTCAGCTGCTCCAAAACTTGTAGGATTTGTTCTTCCTTCTCTTTTAGGCGTGTTGACAAGTCCTTTTACCTTGTTACTTCCGCCTTTTTCACAACTTCTAGGCTTTCCCTAGCCTCTTTGTCTGTTTCGAAATACCTCCTTATAGGCTCTAGTATGCGAGCTAATTCTTTTGCAACGGCGTTTTTCAAGTCTTGGGGGTGAAGCTGTCCGCTTCTGTAGGCTTTTTCTAATTGTTCGTAGTTTTCGAAGGTTATTGTGCCGCCATATTTGGATGGGCGTTCTATGGTGAAGGCTTTTGTTTCATGGAATATTACGTATTTGACTATTTCTAAGACTGGGTTCATTTCCGTCTGTTTTTCTGGACACCATGCCCTTTTCAGCTTAGCCCTTATCTGCTCTTCGTTGTCGTGGATGAATATGGCTGTCCAAGGCTTCGACTTGCTCATTTTACTGGCAATCACCTGCTCCAGCTTATCCTTTGTTTCGAGTTTTGTGGGTTCTGCTATGCCCATGAGCAAGTGATGGTGTAATGCAACAGGCTTTTTCCAGCCCATTTTTGGGAAAATTTCACGAGCGAGCACGTGGGCTTTGCGTTGGTCCATTCCACCGTGGGGTATGTCGGCGCCTATGGTTTTTATGTCTACGGCTTGCATTGGCGGGTAGAAGTACTGTGACAAGTCTAGCCTTTCGGTTTCGCTTCGACCCATTATGGTTAGGCAGCGGAGTGTGCGGCTTAATGTCATGTGCTTGGCAAATTTTAGCAGGTTTCGCCAATACTCATCGTTGTTGTGGTAGAGTTCTGAGCCTATGACAATTTTTGCGCCTGGGCAGAAGAATTGGAAGGCTTTGGCATAGTATTTTGTGGCTTGGAGGATTTTATTCCAGTCTCCGCCGAATTTGTTATTTATGAAACTGTGCCAATCCGCCAAATAGACTTGGCATCGGACACCAGCCTTCAGCAAATCGTTTATCTTAAAACCTGAAATCACCAAGTTTCCAAGATGCAACAAACCTGAAATCTCAAAACCGATATAATGCCCAGGATGCGGGTTAGTTTCGAGAAGCTCCCTTAACTCGCTTTCGACGAGAATCTCCTCAGTTGGTGGTCTCTTAATTAGGTCTATTTTTGTTTCTATGTCCAAGACTGGTCAAACCTTCTACATTTACGCCAAACATAAACTTAAAAGTTGTTTCGCGGGCGCTTATTGTCTCCCACGTTACCTATCACTTAACCTCATTGTGGAGCCATGCGCTCCCCTTGGTTAAGCTCTCTCCGGCGTGGGAGGTTTGGCGCCCGCGCCCGCCGGTGTCCCATGCTTGGGTAAACCCGCCTTCACGGCAACAAGCGTTTTTGCACTTGCCGCTCTGTTGGGTCCGTCGGCATGGATTTATCCCGGCGGGATTAAGGCTCTGCAAAAGGTTCATCGCCAATTCTAGTCTAAGCCTTTACAGAATTAAATGTTGCTGTTTCCGAAGTACTAGTCATTTGTTGGAGTTTTGGTTGGAATTTAGGACCGTTTTTCAGCTTATTTTCCCTGCCCCTTCCCTTTCTAGAAATTTTGTGGGGGCAAGTTGTACTTGTGCTGATCCGCACGCGACTTGGCTTAGCGTATATGAATGTAACACCCACAAAAAAATAAATGGAAATTTTATAAATAATTATGTTCGATTCGTCGCGGAGGTTCAGAAGCACTAAAGCGGATAGGCTTCGGAGGAAAACAATATGAAGTTTGCTGCAACCTTTTTGCTTTGTTTTTCATTGGGTTTTCTTGTACGTTTCACGGTTCAGGCGCAATTCGTAAATGCCGGTCTTGTCGATGAGGGCGTGATTCCTTATCAGGGAGACTTAATTTTAAGGGGCAATGATGTTTATGTCATTGAGGGCGATTTTCATATAAATGGGAGTATAATTGTTGAAGAAAACGCCACGCTTATCTTGCGAGATGCCGTGGTTAACTTTACACAGTCTAGTGACTGGCAATATAACTTGACCCTAAGGAACCCCTCTAATGGGATTCCGCGATTACAAGTCACAAACACAACAATAATATCAAATTACAAATATTCCATACGTCTTGCGGGTAACAGCTTAACCACCGTTTATGATTCTCAGTTTATAGGAGCGCAACCGACAGCCTATTGCTGGCTTTCAATAGGAATAGTTTACATAGCAAGTTTCTACAATTTCAGCATCCATGGCTTAAGCGTATTCGGAAACGGCGCTTTCATTTTTAATTCTTCCATTAATGATTTTAATGTTTATTCTGGAGAAAATCGTGTCCATAGCAGTCAAATTTTTGCTTCAAACACATATGGGAGCGGTGTCGCTTGGATTTACGAATGCACATTAACAGCGTTAGTTGCTTACGGTAGTTCTCAACAGCATGTTTTGGATTCTACGATCCAGAGAATCAACGCATACGATGAAACTTCAGTTTGGCTGACAAACTCCTCTTTCACAGAAAGAAACCTATATGACAGTTCACAGCTCTTTATATTTTGGTATCTAGACACACACGTTATAGACTTAAATGGCGCAGATGTCCCGAACGCAAACGTCACGGCCTATTATCCAAACGATTCAATTGCGGAGTCAAAACTAACTGATACAAATGGTTGGGCAAGATTAACGTTAATGGAAAAAATGCTCAACGCCACAGGTGAATATCCGGTTGGAACCTATACAATAGAGACCACCTACGAAACCTACGCTGAGCAACAACAAGTAAACATGGATGCAAACAAGCAAATCACAATACAATTGCTATTTATAATCCCAGAATTTCCAGCAAACCTAATCTTAACAAGCTTTATGACGTTGACCTTTTTGGTCATAGCAACACATGGAAAAAGAAGACAATTGCACGGTTTTGCTAGTTGAAGAAAAATTTGGGGTATTAGAGTTTTTGTCTTCTTTTCTTCAGTAAAATTATTATGGTGTAGGTTATGAGGATAAAGGATGGTAAAATTGCGGTTGATGGAAATTCTGGCACGACCCATGTCCCCTGAATTACAACTTCGTACGTGCTTGCGTGAGTATAATTGAAGTGTATGAAACTGTAGTTTCCATTTTGTGTCGCTGTAAAACTCCAGTTTGTTCCATTCAGCAAAATAGTCCAAGGCTCGCCTTTTAGAAGCGCCGTTGGGATAGTGACGTTACAGTAGCCGCGTGAACCAGTTGCGCCTTTTAGATTAAAGCTGACAATTGCCCGGTTTTGGTTGAAGGCGAAGTTTGACACTGTTGAGTTGGTTGAAATGAACACTGAGTAGGAGATGCCTTCCCAAACTGCATGAAATCTTATAGCGGCTAATGAAAATTCCTCCTGGTCTAGTTCATTATCTGAAGCAAAAACTCGCTCAAAAATCCCATCAGCATTAGAATCATCTTTAACAATTACTCCCCCTTCATTCAAGGAAAGGGCAGCCCAATCAACGACAAATCGGTGTATGGTACTTAATGAAACAGGTATGTCTCCGGCAATGAACGCGCTGCCTTCTTCTTCTGGGATATAGGCTGTGACAATCCCGTATAATCCTTCTTCTATACCTGCAACTTCATAGATGTATGAATCATTTGCTGGAAATATGATTACGGTGTTGTTGAAGTATACTGAGTTCGGTATCTCCTCTACAATCTCTCCATTAATTAGGCCTGTTACACGTTCGATGGAATCATAAACTCTTAACTCACCAGAGCTATGCAAGTAGGATAAGAGTAGGCTGGCCAAATTTGTTGGTTCTGACCATTGCGGAGTTTCCGGGTCAAATTGAGCTGCGGAAGATTTAGCGACAGCTAATGGAGTGGCTTCCCATAGGTCAACGTCTTCTGGTTTGAGCATATCAGCTAGATTGCTGATAACGTCGAGAATAAGTGACAAGAGAAACGAGTTTTCACTCAGCTTTTCTGCGGCTTCCATATACCAGTCTGTGAATTTAAGAAATGGTTTTACAATCGCGGCAATATCGTCTACTCCTTTAATTGATATGCCTATCTCGTATGAGCTTTTAACATTTGATGTAGGCGTAAAACTTTTGATAAAACCTGTTCCGCAGAAACCCCATGTTGACCAGATTGTGTTTTTGCTTGAATCGCGGATAAAAACTCGGTAGTAGCCGGTATACCCGATTAAACGTAGTTGAACACCAGTTATCCTATAGACATTTTCTCCGCCACTTTGGCCAACTAATTCATAGTTGACGGTTAAATTTGCGATTGGCACGTAAGGTCTTGTGAGAATCTGCAAACTTTTTTTAAAGGATGCAGCCGTAACGGTAACAGTTACAGAAGCTCTCCAAAGACTTACAAAAGCACCATAAACTGTAGCACTGATAAAGATTAGAATAAGAATTACACATGTCACTATTGTAGTCTTGCGATCCATTTAAAGCCCCGCGCTTCTTGGATATTTTTATCCAGGTATAATGTAAAGTGTCCAAGAATAGGATTGCAATGGGCAATCCGAAGCAACATAAATTCTATAGGTGGTTGTTATTTCTTGACCTGGAGATAGCGACACATGAAGATTGTTTCCGCCGTATGTCCAATAGTCTGTTATTTTGTTGTTAGTGACGCTCGAAGCGGTTGACTCCCAAGTTATTGTGATTGTTGCGTTTGGGCTAATATTCTTTATTTTTAATGTCACGCTTATAATTGAGCTTGGATTTAAATTGCCGAAGTTTATTGAAGTCACCTCATTTCCAAGCTGATCATAAACTTTGATGTTTTCCACTTCTGTGGTGATTGTAGCACCAACTGAACCAGACCAAAGGTATTCAAAGGCGTAAACTATTATTGAAGCCGACAGTAAAACGCAAATAGATACCACCAGAATTTCAAGCCTATGTCCTTCAAATATCTTCTTCCATTTTTCACCTGCAACCTTCATTCTTTCCCATCTCCTCGGTCATTAATCTATCGATGTTGGCTTAAAATTTTCGGAAAAATCTTCTACTCTATTGAGGGGAGGATTACGAAGGCTATTTTGTTCTTCTGCATTTCTAAACAAAACATTCAGAAAGCTTATGGACAGTCATCGTTACACCCGTGCGCCAATTTTAGGTTGTAGGCGGTTGCTAAATTGGATACCCCTCTAGATTTTCTTTGTATTAGCCATTCTAGGTCTATTTCGAGGCTTGCCGTCGGGTTTTCTAGTTCAAAGTTGTTTAGGACTTGTGGGTGGACTTCGCCTAGAACCCCAATTTGTTTATCGCCTATTTTGATGGCGGCTGTTCTGCCTTGCAAGAAGCTTGGATGTTTCGCCTCTTTTATTTGCCAGTTTGTTAAGCCTAGGTTGGCAAGGAGAGCCTCACATGTGGATTTTATTTCTGTGTAGTTGGCTGTTGAGTGGCATGTTACCGCTGCCAAGTGTAAGCGTCTCTCACACATAGTTTCTAGTCGACGGTTTATTTTCGCCACATCTGAAACTTCAAAAAGCTTTTGAGGGTAGCTTTCATGCTTGTTTTCAGCTAGGTTTTTCAAAAGTCCTGGTAGGAGCATCTCCCGCATGATAGTATATTCGGCTGACACTGGGTTTGCAAGGCGCACCGGGTTTTTAGGTTTTAGCCTCATAAGCGTGTAGTGGACGCGTTCGTTTGTCAATGTAAAGTTCATAACTTCCATGAAGCCTAAACCAGTCATTATTTGGCGCACAGTATCCGCCAACCTGTTAGCCGGGTGCTTTTCGCCGACAGTAACGGTGGCTGGTATCGTTGGCTCAAGCCTATAATAGCCGTAGCCTATGGCGACCTCCTCAACAAGGTCTATCTCGTGCATTATGTCAATACGATATGGCGGAATGGAAACTTCCAGAACGCCTTTATCAACGGCTTCCGCATCCAGTCGGCACTTTTGTAGGCACTTTACGGCTTCAGCCTCTGAAATTTTTAGGCCGAGCATCTTGTTGGCGTAGTTTAGCCTAAGTCTCATTTTCTCTGGTTCAAGGCTGGGCGAAACCACTGTGCGGTCTGGATAATGCACTGTAACCTTTTCCAGTTTGCCGCCCATGTCCGCCAGCGCTGTGGCCAAAACTTTTAGGCTTTTCTCCACCGCTTCAAAGCTTGGTCCAGTAACATCCAAGAATAGATTTCGCGTGTCCGCGGTGACCCTTGTGAGCTCACCGTTTATTATTGGCGGCATGGACAAAACCCGCCCATGCTTGTCGATTAGGAGGGGATATCTTGGCGACCAGTCGACTAGGTGGCGGTAGGCAACGCCCTTCTCGTGTTTTTCAAGAATCTCTTTCGGCGTCATCTCCTCCGTCTTGCCAAGCGGAACGAACTTGACGCTTGTGGGTTCTACAGCTGTGTAAGTGAATGGGGGCTCAACAGCGTCCAAGTTGTGAATGCCAATAGAAGCCTTCCGGCGGTCTCTGCCTACTCCCCAGTGGAGGTCTTCTTGCATATCCATAAGCTCAACAACAGCGTCCTCATCCAACTTTACATCGCGGACTATAGCCGCAAGCATGTAAGGCCTAACAGTGGCAACGGCGCCGTCCACTTTCAGTGTTGTTTTTGACTCTTCCGCATGATACTTTGGCATTCCAGTCTCCATTTCCAAGAAGCCTTTCAAAGCGCGAGCCACGCCGGCATAGCTGCAGAAGTCTATGCGGTTTGGGTTGTACTCTGCTTTAACATAGTCTTCGCCGATCTCCTCCAAGTCGAAGCCTACCCATGGAAGCCACTTTGTCAAGTCCTCGACGGTTACTGGTCCACCCAAAAACCTTGAAAAGCGCTTCACGTGAAGGGTTATCACCGGCATAGGGGTGTCCTCCTAAGCCAACCCAAACTATTCGCGTATAACAGCCTAACATCATCCAAGCCAAGCTCAATCATGGCTAACCGTTCTAGGCCTCCTCCCCAAGCCAAAACTGGATATTTTACGCCTACTGGCGCCAAAACTTCTGGACGGAAAATTCCCATGCCACAAAGTTCTATCCAACGCTTAAGCTTGGGATGGTAAGCCACAGCCTGGGCTGAAGGTTCTGTATACGGGAAGTAGCTTGGCCAAAACTCTATCTTTTCAAGGCCGAATTTTGTGTAGAAGGTTTTTAGGGTTCCCATTAAATCGCGGAGTGAAACCCTTTTATCGACAACTATGCCCTCAATCTGGTGGAACTCAGCCAGGTGCTTATATGTGACCTGCTCGTTGCGGTAAACCCTATCCACTGAGAAAACCTTAATGGGCGGCTTCTTATGCGTAGCCAAATACTTTATTGTTTCAGCTGTTGTGTGGGTTCGCAAAACAAGCTTCTTGGCTTCTTCTGGACTCCACTTGTAACGCCAGCCCTTAGAACCCGTAATCCAGCCGTCCTCGTGGGTTTTTGCCACAGCCTCCACAAGCTTTTTTGATGGTAATCGTCCGGTCTGAGGGTTTGCCAAATAAAACGTGTCCATCATCTCGCGGGCTGGGTGGTCTTGAGGCTGGAACAAGGCGTCAAAGTTCCAGAAGGCCGTCTCCACCAGTGGACCACGAATTTCCGTGAAGCCCATCTCCAAGAAAATTTCGCGGGCGCGCTTTATAATCTGCTGCAGTGGGTGTATCTTGCCCGGATAAACGGCTGGTCCAGGAGCCGCTACATCAAATCTTGTGAGTTTCACGCTTTTCCAACGCCCAGAAATTATAAGCTCCGGGGTTAGTTGAGTCACTTCCTCAACTATTTCCAAGCCTTTCTTGACAGTTTTCCAGCCTTCCGCTGTTAGCTCCAGTTCGCGGTGGGTTTTCTCCTCTAAATCTACAAGCTTGCGCCTTCGAAGAATGTTTAGGGCTTCTTTTAGCTCTCTGCTTAAACCGTCAACGGTGATGGAGCGCTTCTCGAAAATTGTGGCTAGAAGCTTTTCGTCATACCCAAACGGCGGCTCGACTCTCACATTTAAAATGCACCTTTTGCCTTTTATCGCCCCCCAATTCTTTCTCTTCAGCCAGCCCAAAGCAATTGGCACAAGACTAGCGTCTAAGCCAGCCTCTTTGACAGCTTCATCCACATTCACTTCGCCGCCAAGCCTCAACAAAGCACGGAGAAGACGCCGCTCTGGCAAGCCGTACTGCGCATAGCCTTCGCCTTCCTCATTTAATGTAGCGACATTCCATTTCCTCTCATGAACTTTCACAAGTTTACGCGCTATAAGGGTTAGGGCAGCCCTCATAACAGCGGCGTGTGCCAAGCCGCTTTTTTCGGCTATGTCTTCCACAGAGGCTTTTCCGCCAAGCCCCTGCAGCGCCATTAAAGTTTTTCTTTCATGAAGCCGCAAACCAGCCATCTTCAAACACCTAGATTATGTTTTAAGCTGCTTAGCGCGCTGTAATGCTTACATAAGAGTCTTTGGAGAGTTTTAAAACTATGCCCTTTAAAAGCGAAAGCAAAACCGCTTCTCATGTAAATTGGCGGGGCATCCCTTCACCGCACTTAAACACAACATACAAAGTATTTATGGTTTATTCTTTAGTTTCAAAAATGCTATTTGAGTTGAAGGATTTCGCGGGCTTTGTCAATGAATTTCCGTTTCCTACGCTTGTGTTCCTTAACAAATTTTAGAACTATGTCAATTGTCTGTTTTTTGTGTTCTCCGCAAAGAAGCTTCCCAGTTTTGCAGTCATGGTAAGTTTTTATGATTTCGTCGTCTTCTTCAACAAAGTGGAATAAGCATATTTCGTAGATTGGGCATATTTCTGGAACCCCTCCAAGCTCCCGCTGCTCCTTTATGGTGGCTCTTCCGCCAGTGAAGGCGTTTGAAATTCTTTCCGCAATCACTTCAGGCTTGTCGTGCAGTGTGAAATAATTCATTAGGCGTTTACTCATTTTTGGCGAGCCGTCCAAACCCTTCATAAGCTTATGGTAAGTTGACGATGGAAGGATAAAGCCATACTTTTTCTGGAATATTTGGGCAAGGTCTCTTGTAAAGCGAATGTGAGGGTCTTGGTCTACGCCTACTGGTATAACTGTGGGTTTTGGTCCGCCAAATTCCTCCAGTTGAGGCAGCAGTATGTCGCCAGCTTGGATTAGGGCAGCCAAGTAAAGTCCTATGTGACGTTCTCCATAAATCGCCTTCATTGTAGCTAGGGTGACGGCTCTTCCAAAAATTATGGCTAAGTCTTTAACGTGGCTTTCCTTTGACTGGCGGTAAATATAACCTTTCTTCGGATCGAAACCAAGCGCGAGCAAGTCTGCAACATTGTCCACTGCGATTTTTTCGCTTTTTTCAAAGGGGATTTTGTTGTCTTCGTAGGCTTCTATGTCGGCTATGCAATAGAAAGTTTGGGCGCCATGCTGTTGGAAGTAGATTATTTCCTTAACAGTCATTAAAGTGCCAAGGTGGAACTCGCCTGTGGGTTTTATGCCGCTAAGAACGGCGAACTCCTCGCCTTTAAGCATGGCATTCAATACTTTATTGAAATCTCTATGTCCAAAAACTATACCACGCCTCATGAAAATAGAGGGGTTAGGCACCTTTGGCAACAGTGGCTTGAAGGGTTCAATTCCAAACTCCCTGTAAAGCCTTTCATAATCTGCAACAAAACTCGTTCCAAAAGGGTTTAAGACGGTTTTCTCGCTGCCTTCAACTTCCAAATTTTCCGCCCTCCATTGAATTGGGGAAGAATATACTTTCAAAAGGGTTTTTAAACTTAAGTGCATCCGCTATGAAGATTTGGGGAATCTTGCCGTAGGTTAATGCCAGTCCAACTCTTTTCCCCATTACTGATTTACTTTGGAAATGTTTAAACTTTTTGGAAAAGCATTTAAAGAGTTAGGGTTTAACGTGGAGAATCCAAGAGAGGTTGAGAATTATGAATCGCGAAAAAGAAGTTAGTGATGTGAGTCTGTCAAACGCTTTTAGGCTTATCCATCCGATGCACACGGTTCTAGTTTCATGTGTTGGTAAGGATGGAAAACCAAACATTATCACTTTGGCTTGGGCTATGCCAACCTCCATTAGTCCACCGCTTGTGGCTGTAAGCATTGCGCCACGAAGACACTCCCACAGCCTAATCCAAGAAACAAAGGAGTTTGTCGTAAACATTCCAACAATGGAGATATTGGATGCAACATTCTCTTGTGGGCGGGTTAGTGGAAAAGACCATGACAAGTTTAAGGAGGCTGGATTAACGCCCCTTCCAGCCAGAAAGGTTAAGCCGCCAATAATTAAGGAGTG
Source organism: Bathyarchaeia archaeon (assembly GCA_038882975.1). Classification (GTDB taxonomy): domain Archaea; phylum Thermoproteota; class Bathyarchaeia; order Bathyarchaeales; family Bathycorpusculaceae; genus JAGTQI01. Next base: position 54,921 of record JAVZNE010000006.1, on the reverse strand, counting down.
CATCGCCCACTTGGAGTGTAGGCTTCACAGCCAATTTCAGACGGGGGACCACACAATTTTTGTGGGTGAAATCCTCGAAGCCTACGCAAACAAAGGATGCTTTACAGACGCGGGTTATGACCTAGAAAAAGCTAGAATGATTTTCCATTTGGGCGGAGACGCGTTTGCAACCCTCTATCCACAGATTTTCAAGCCCAGAGCCTAACTAGAATTGGTAGCTTTCTCCGGGATTCAGAACCACCACTTTAACTTTCGGCGCCTTCCCCTTCACTTTTTTGACAAACTCTTCTGCTGACTGAGCTAAAACTGGAAAAGTCTTGAAATGCATTGGAATCACCACCTTAGGCTTCAACAGTTTAACGGCTTCAGCTGCCTCCAAAGCTCCCATGGTGTAGTATCCGCCTATGGGCAATAGTGCCAAGTTAGGCTTATAGAGCTGCCCAATAAGTTTCATGTCTCCAAAAAGTCCAGTATCACCAGCGTGGTAAACCCTCTTCCCTTCAGCCTCAACAACAACGCCTGTTGGCGCGCCCATTGAGCATGTGTGGAAGGCTTGAACCATGTAGATTTTTACGCCCTTAACTTCTGCGCATCCACCAATGTTTAGTCCGACAACGTCTTTTACGCCGTTTTCGCTCGCATAATTGCCAAGCTCAAAGGTTGAGACAAAAGTGGCGTTGGTTCGCCGGCAAATGTTTACGGCGTCGCCGAGATGGTCGCCGTGGTCGTGGGTCACGTAAACAATGTCAGCCTTTTCAATTTCAGAAGCCTTTATGGGCGAAGCGGGGTTTCCATCAAGCCATGGGTCAATTAAGACTGTTTTGTCGCTTACCTCGACTTTAAAGGAGGCATGTCCAAACCATGTAATCTTCGCCAAACACCAAGCCTCCCACTAAACCTTTAAACCCTTAATACGGGTTTAGTTTATAAAGTTAAAAGGTTAAAGTGCCCCTGAAATGAAAGCTATAGATGATGAAGCCTTTGAAAAGCTCCGCTTGTCCGGTAGAATTCTCCGCGAAACCAGAGAAGAGCTAAAAAATTTTGTCCGCGAAAATATGCCAATAATTGAAGTTTGTGAAAAAGCCGAAGAGCTCATTAGGCGTAAGGGCGGAAAACCAGCCTTCCCATGCAACGTTTCAATAAACGAGATTGCAGCCCACTACACTTCACCACCAAACGACACGCGGAGAATTCCAGAAAAATCCCTTGTGAAGGTGGATATTGGCGCCCACGTGGACGGCTACGTAACAGACACAGCCGTGACGATATGCTTTAACCCAGAGTACCGTGAAATGGTGAACGCGGCAGAACAAGCCTTGAAAAAGGCTGTGGAAGCCATACGCCCGGAAACACCAACATCGAGGCTTGGCGCATTAATAGAGCGGACAGTAAGGTCCAGAGGCTTTAAGCCCATCTCGAATCTGACGGGACATAGTGTTGGCAGATATTTGATTCATGCTGGGACATCGCTGCCCAACGTGGCTCACCTATCTTTCACAAAAGTTAAGCTGGGCGAAGCCTACGCCATAGAACCCTTCGTAACAGTTCAAAACGCCATCGGCAAAGTGGAAAACATCCCCGAAGCCACAATATTCCGCTTTATAAAACAGAAGCCCCTTAAAAACGCCTACGCGAAGAAGCTTCTAAAATACATTGAGGAAAACTTTAAAACACTGCCATTCACCGAGCGTTGGCTTCAAGGCGTGGTCCCAGAAGAACATTATAGAGAAGCCTTCAAAGAACTTTTAATTTCAAAGGCGATTATGAGCTATCCGGTCTTCATAGAAGCCAGCAGAAAACCAGTCGCTCAAGCAGAACACACAGTCCTAATAGTCGAAGATGGATGCCTAATCCTAACCTAACCCCCTAATAGGGAAAAGAAGGCGTCTTACCCTTCTCACGAACTTCCCGGTAAATAGCGGTGATAATCATTTTCTCATTACACTTCTGGCAAGGTTCAACCTCTTTGAAAACATAGTCGCCCCGCTGAAACTCCCGAACACTTTTGAAGCCGCACTTCCTACATTCAATAGTCGTAGTAATTGGCGGGGTTTCAATTCTCAAGCGTAAAATGCGCTGCCGCGTCTGGAACAACACATACGTTGATAGGGCTAAAGCTATAAAACCTAAAAGCAGCATGTAAACAGCTACCCCTTGCGAAGTTTCCCAATAGGAAACTGCAATAACAAGCGCCGCCAAGGCTAGAGCTAAGGTAACAAATATTATAAGCAGAACGAATGATGAAACCCTCGTCGCCGCAGATGTGTTACTTTTGTTTGTGCTCACTTCATCGTCCCCTCTCTTATTGTCCTATACCAATCGTGTTTCCAGCACCTGCAATAATAACTTTGTCACCCTCCTTAGTCCTCTCCAATATCACCTGCCTAATTCTTTCGATGGCTTTGTCAGCAGCCTCGAAAATCTCCTTTCGCATCGGCGAAACTGCATCGCCAATATCCTCCTTAATTATGACAGCGTTTATCGGAATGCGATACTTCAGAATGGTCTCCTCAATTTTGAACTGGTCAACCCCAGGACCGCCTATGGCTGCGCCTACGCCCTCAGCCACCTCGCCAACCTCCTCACCCTCAAGCTTCAAAGCAGCGTCGATCATGATTATGTTAGCTATTTTACCCTCATTCTCCTCAATAATCGTTTTAATGGCGTCCCCAGGCTTGCCAACGTTCCCGCCGGGACCCTCAGCCTTTATAACGTAAGCTGTTCTCCCCTCGAAGGGAACCTCAGCCACAACACAGTCTTTTGGAACCTTCCTAACGGGGTGACCATGCATAAGCTTGGCTGCCACAAGCGCTCCTACGCCATCACCAATAGGCTGACCGTAAGCGAAGGCTTTGAGAGCACTTGCATAGGCTTCGGCTTCCCGCATAACCAACGGCAAAATCATCTGAATCTGCATTATAATGTAGAGGCTTAGCGTCTTCTTTCCAAGCAGGTAATAGTGCCTTATAACCTTGTAAATGTAGTTTAGAGCCATAGCCGCCTCGAGGGTGTTCTCCAAATTATTCGCCTGCGTTTCATCTGCCGCTGGAGCAAGCAGCCTAACCTCGTCTTTGAAGCGAGTGTCCCTAACGTCTAGTATATGCTCAAGCTTCCAAACAATTCCTGCTGGATCAAGGCTTTGAGGAGCAATAGTGAAATATTCCAGAAATCGGTCAACCCTAGCCGATGGGTCTGTCTGAGGCTTCCCAATCTCTTTAATGGTTTCTATAGCTATTCTGCGGCCCTCATCTCGGATATACTTCAACTTATATAGGCCGCCCTCAACCTCCCTAAGCATAATGTAAAGCTGAATGCGCTGACCATAAAATATGGAGATAAATATGAAGGCGTAAATGATTAAGGACAAAATCTGTGAGAATATGTCTCCTTGGAATCGGATGAGCTCACTTTTAAGAACAAACAGCGCTGCCACTAGGTTCACATACTCACCTTCCGAAAAACTAGCAAAAGCCTAGTTATAAATTTTAGGATATTCCAAGTTTACTCGCACAATTGAAATCAAATGTAATGCAAGTTTTTCAGTATCATGTTAACGCTTGCTACAAGGAGCATGACTGCAAAAAGAAGGTTTAGACTTCTGCTTGAAAGCCTTCTGCTCGTATAGGCGCCAACCTGCGCTCCAACAACAGAGCCTACTCCAAGATAAACCCCATACAAAGCGTTCACATTTCCCTGCTGCACGTGACTAACCACGCCAGAAATTGACGTGAAAATCATGATGAACATGGAGGTTGGTATGGCGAAATGAATTGGAAAACTAAGCGCATAACACATGACTGGAACTAAAACAACTCCTCCACCTATGCCTAAAAGCCCAGAAGTCACCCCGCCGAAAAAACTTAAAAATAAGCCATAAAGCATTTTCCGCTTGTTAAAAAGCAATTCCTTTTCAAAGGCAGCATCAACCACGCCACACGCCCTTACAGATTCTGTGGTGAAGGCTTTGTAAACCATTTGAAAAGCAACAAAAATTAGAAAAGCGCCAAAGATAACGCCAAGCCACATTTTCACAGCTGGAACCGCCGTAATGGATGCTCCAACATAGCCTCCAGGTGCAGTGGCACAAGCCAAAACTAAACCAGCCTTAACATAGACGCGTTTTTGTTTCAGATAATTTGCAGAAGATGCTATGGATGTGATGATTATTGTGGCTAAGCTTGTGCCTATGGCTGTTACTGGCTCAAAGTCGTAGAGGAGCGTCAACAAGGGCACTATGAATATTCCGCCCCCAACTCCCGTTAAGGCTGCGGCTATGCTTATCAAAAAGCCGAAGATGGGAAGTAGCAACTCCCACATGCCAGAGTTTCTCCAAGGGCAACTTTCGGAAAGAAATAATGCATCCGCTGATCTCGTATTTAAGGCATAAGCCCGTTTTAGAAAATTTTTCCGGGGTTGAGGATGTTGTTGGGATCGAAAGCCCTCTTAATCCTCCTCATAAGCTCAATCTTCGCTTTATCCTCCAACTCTAGGAAAAGCTCCCTTTTCTCCAAGCCTATGCCATGCTCCGCCGACACAGCGCCTCCTAAAGCTTTCCCTAAAGCGTAAATCTCCTTCAAAATGGCCGATAGTTTTTCCGAATTTTCCTCAAATATGGCTAGGTGAACGTTTCCATCTCCAACATGTCCAGCGCCGCTTATAACCACTGAATATTTTATGGAGGTTTCCCTCGCTTTCTCCATGAATTCTGGGATTTGGCTTCTAGGAACAACAACATCCACGAGAAATTTGGCGCCGGCATCCCTAGCAGCGTAGAAAGATTTTTCCCTCAACTCTAAGAGTTCCCTTCCAGCCCTCTCAGTGGATGGCATGAGAACCTCAATTGCACCATTCTTCATGCAGATTTCAGTGACCAGCTCGGCGTCCCTGTAAAGTTTTTCTTGGCTTTCATCCTCCAAAACAATGAGGAGGAAGGCTTCAGACTCGCTTCGAACATGCTCATCTATTGGCACAGTTATTCCAGTGTAATTTTCCATGGCGTTAAGCCCAACATTATCGATAAATTCAATTATCAAGGGTGTGACACCGCACTTCAGTAGAAGCGGTACAGCTGCCACGCCTTGCTTAAGCGTCTTAAACGCGACAAGTAGTGTTACCCTATCCTTCTGCTTGGGCAAAAGCTTCAAAATAACCTTGGTTACGACAGCTAGGGTTCCCTCGGAACCTACAATTAACTGTGTTAGGTCGTAGCCCGACGAAACTTTCACGTATTTACCGCCAGTTTTTATGATTTCGCCGGTTGGCAAAACAGCCTCCAAGCCCAAAACAAAGTTACGGGTAACCCCATACTTTACCGCCATCATGCCACCGGCATTGGTGGCAACATTACCGCCAACAGTTGCACTTTCTTCTCCCGGATAAATTGGGTAGCAAAGCCCATGCGCTTCAACAGCCTTCATAAGACTTGAAAGGGTGACGCCAGCCTCAACAACCGCCACATGGTTCTCCTCGTCTATTTCCAGTATCCGATTCATACGCTCAAGGGATAAGAGAATCCCACCAGCGGATGGAACGCAACCCCCACTTAAGCCTGTTCCGCCACCTCTCGGAGTAACTGGAATCCCCTTCTCGTTGGCTAGGTGCAGTATTTCAGCAACCTCTTCGGCTGTTATAGGCTTAACAACGATTTCTGGCATGCAAGGCTTGACGGCGAGCGCCTCATCATGCACATACTCCTCGCCAATATTATCGCCCACAAGAACGTTCTCACAGCCAACAATCTCCCTAAGCTTGGCTACCACTTCCATGTCCAAAGGAAACCAACCGCACATAATATTGCCAAATCAAACCTTAAAACAGTATAGCCTCAAAAGGAGCGGGGCTGCCAGCTTTCCCGGCTTCGCGTGGCCGAAGACCACACTACAACCGGGAACGGAGCGCGGTTTAACTTCCGAGTTCGGAATGGGATCGGGTGGAACCCGCGCCCTATGGCCGGCAAACCCCAGAATAAACCTTAAACTATAACACATTAACTTTTCGCTTTCTATTGAACGCTAGCCTTCGCCTTTCAGAAGGGTTTCCCATATTCCGAAGCCGCCGACGGTTTCTGGACGTTCAACCGGATTGTACCACTGCTTTTTTGTTCCTATTTTGGCCCTCATTTTCCAACCGAAGGTTTTTGGCTCCCTATCAACGGTCTCTAGTATGGCGTTCACTTTCCAAATTATCTCTTCTCTGTCTTCTTTCCCGATTTGTTTTGGGTCTATGTTTGCTTCTGGGCCGAGCTTATCAATTTCAGCCATAAACGCCTTAATTTTTTTAAGGTTTGTCGTGGCTGTGTACCAGAATCCCCAGTCTTGGGCTAAAAGTTTTGCTATGTATGATGCGTCTATGCTCTCCTTTTCTGTTTTTTGGCTTATGTCATGGGCTTTTAGGAGCAGCAGGCAGTCTTTAAGGTCTTTTGCGCTGAAGGCCTCCCACATCTGGATTTTTTCAAGCAGCATGTCTGTAACTGTTATTGTTGGATAGTCAAGTTCAAGCCTTCCCTTAAAGTCGATGGGGTGGTTTGCCACTAGAAGTTTGTCGAAAAAGACATCCACATAGAACCAGCCTTTTGAATGGAAGTAGATTTGCCTTTCAGAAGCGGCCGTTGAAAGTGTGGCCCTCCTTTTCGCATAGCCAAGCTTATCAAATAAATCCTTAACTTTCTCTCTATAACTGCGGTATGAAACTAGGTCTATGTCGCTGTATTCTTGACCCTCAACCACGCCTGTGCCAACCCTCCCAAGTTTTTGGGCGAAATCCCTATGCTCTTGACAGTGGATTGCTATGCTTAATCCGCCCAAAATTCTCAAAATTACGCCTTCATCTCTGGCTTTTTCGACGATCCGCTGGGATTCTTGTAGAAAGATTTCTGTTGGAACTATGCCCTCCCACTCTTCCGGCAGTTCGCGCCTAATTTCCCTATCCAAGAGCCAAGCCATGCTTACCTTTAACCCTCTATCCTTTGGAGCCTTGTAATTTTATTGCCTTTAAACTCTATTAGGAAAGCCCTCAGAATTCCTTCCGCGTATTCGCTTCCTGGGTTTACGCAGTAGGTTCTACCAATTTTCATGGAGCCGGCAGCCTCATGTATATGCCCGTGAAGCCCAAGGAAGGGCTGGTATTTTTCAATCATCTTCCTAACAGCTTTAGAGCCAACTGGAACCATGACAACACTTCCGCTTTGGATAACTGGATTCAAGTTTTTATCTAGAAGCGGGGCTTCGTCAAGTTTTGACTGGTACGGCGGAGCGTGAAAGTTGAAGATGGCGCTTTCAACATTTTTGATTTGGGAGATGTATTTTTCAAGGCGTTCCTCAAGTTTTTCCTCCTCTTCCTCGCGGGACGTCTTCCACGGGCTTGGATTAACCCATCCGCAGCTCACCATTTCATGCGAATCGTCAATTTCTATGACTTTTCCCTCCCCATTTATCACGTGCTTGTGGCTGTTCACTATCTCGTCAACAACTGGCCTATCATCGTTTCCTGGGCAGACAACAACCCTTGTTTCGCTTGGAACCTTCTGGGGGATAAGGTCAAGCCAACTCTTTATTGTTGAAGCCATGACCTTATGGAAAACTTCATCAACTTTCTTGGGGTTCCCTATCATCTCCTCGTATTCGCTTTCATCTGTTAAGTATGGGTAATAGCCTATACCCCTTATTTCCTTTAGGGCCTTCTCTATCTCGCTTTCATCTACCATGTGGGTTCTTTTTAGATGATAGTAAGAGTATTTGCCATCCTCATGCTTAACAACTGGCACCAACATTTTACCTGTTAAGTCGCCGCCACAAATAGCCACGTCAACCTTAAGCATTGCAGACGCGTTCAGAAACTTTCGCCAAACACCCTCAGAGCCATGCATGTCCGTGGCAAAAAGAATTCTTGTCTCAACTTCCTTCTTCTTAAATAGAAATGACACTTGAACCATTCCCTACGCGTTTTCCATACTAGAATCATGAATCGCACTATTTAAATTTAGAGTTTATGGAAAGTTTTAAATTCGGATTGAACTGAAATTAGATATCTGGGTGTTATAAAAAATGGCTTCAAGCAAGCCTGGACTTTTTGCTAGAGAAGCAACTGGCCTCGTGAGGGAGATAGGCTTCACCTTAGGCGTCATCATAATCCTAAGCCACGTCATAGGCTTAGGCTGGCAAAAACGAGCCTTCCAATTCACAGGACCAGTGCCTATGCCAACAAATGAAATGCCACTCGGTCTGCCAGCAATGTTCTGGGCTTTTCTAATATGCGGAATCATTGTGCTGATCACGGGTTATGCCGCAGGATATGTGGCGGCGGCCATGCCACGTTCAGGCGGCGGCTACGTAACAATCTCTAGAATTATACACCCATCGGTGGGGTATATTGCAGGATGGCTGATGTTCCTCGCAGAAGCGTTCTCATACGGATTAATTGGTGTGGCTGTGTTCGAAGGAATATCAATCTTCTATAACATAGCTTTGGCGCCTACAACCATCCCGTTTGGGCCTGCTGAACTTTTCATAGGCGGACTTGTAATAGTGTGGATTTTCGCTATAATCGCATTGTTGGGAACTAAGCTTTATGGGCGACTTATGGAGGTGATATTCTACATACCAGCTGTTATAACGATAATATTCTTTGCAATGTGGGTTGCCGGTGTAATGAATCCAGGTCTTGTCGAGGAAGGAATTAAAAGTGTAATGGGTGTCACACCAAAAAGTATTGTTGATTTAGCTATTAAAGGTGGAATGTTAGAGGCGAAAACCGGTTTCTTTAGCGCATTCTCGGTTGCGCTGGGTGGGGCGTTCTGGGCTTACATGGGCTGGTATGCTACAACATTCGTGGCTGGCGAGGTTAAAGAAGCAAACAAAAAACTTCCTCAAGTGCTTCTAGTTGCAGGACTAGTAATAATGGTAATCTATTTATTGGCTTCATCGCTATCAGCCGCAGCCACTATGAATGTAGAAAAAAGAACGGTGGGAGGAGATCAGTGGAGCTTCTATCAAGCATATTCATTTCTGAGTTATGGCGATGTCAATTGGACAGCAGTATACGAATATGTAGGAGTTGACCCCAACATTACAAAGTATGGTGAAGGAAACTGGACACATATAGCACAAAGCCCGAAGCTTGAGTTTCGCGGAATCAACTTCCAAAAGGCGTGGAGCACAGGTATAGCCTCAATAATTGCTAGAGGCATGAATCTAGGGATCCTTTCATGGTTAATTGCTTTAGGCGGTGTTCTCTGGATTGCTAATGATATTCCGCCATTCTTGCTTGTGGCTTCTAGGACATTCTTTGCCATGTCCTTCGACAGAATGATGCCTGAAAAGTTCGCCTATGTCAGCGAAAGATGGCATGCACCAGTCTGGTCAATAATAATAACAGCGGTTTTCGCCATCCCAGCGTGCATGGCTGAGGCAAACTTCCCAGAGGGAGCAGCAGACTACCTGGCATTTGCAGGAGTTGTTGGCACAGACATATTTGACGCGTTCTTCCTAACCCTGTTCTGCGTTTCATGCATGCTACTTCCCTTGGAAAGAAAGGAAATCTACGACCGCGCAGCCGTTAAGCACTCAATTGGCGCTGTTACAACCCTAGGGTTTATAGCAACATTGGGAGGTGCCTTCTGCTTCTACATCTTCATAAAGGAGTCGCCATGGATATGGTCCCTCTTCACAACGGGTGCTAAAACCGCTGATATAGTAAGCGCATGTGGATTCTTTGGCTGCATAATAATTGGTATACTGCTGTATGTCTATTACATGTACAAGAACACCACTAGAGGCGTTGACATGCGCACGCTCTACCTCAGTATACCACCAGAATAGCCTTAAATACCCTCCCTTTTTATTTTTAAACTGTAAATAAATGGTGTTTTAAACGTGTATGAGCTAAATTTTGCCATCGACATGGTAGAAGAGCAATTAGTAAGGGGAAACCTAAGGTGGCTCGCCAACTTCAGCGAAATCCATAAAGACTACACAATTGACGATGTAACCTTCCCACTATACGCCTCCGGAAGTCTACAAGAAAAGGGATTCTTCCTTTCAAGGATTTTTTCGGCGCTGGTTACACCAAGATACAAAATTCACCTATTAATTTATACAGGTCAAAATTTTGACCCAAAACTCGTTAGAAAACTGGTTTTGGCTTGCAAAAACAAGTTTGGTTCTGAAGACTGGATTTTTCTAGGACTTGTTCAAAGGGAAGCCTTCCAAAAAGCTATAAAAGAGGTTGTTGCCAACACAGCTGACAAAAATGTCGGCATAGTCGCCTATAGTCTAGCATCAAAGGAGAGAGTGACTTCTGAAAATGTTCTCGGAAAAGGCTTGGCAAAACAACTAAAACTAACAGAGGCTAAGTTTGAAGCCTTTGACCTACCCAATTATTTGAAAAGCTTCACAATAACATTTTTCTTCATAGTATTGTTTCTCGTATTTCTAACAGTATCAGGTATACAAAACATTGTTAACCCCTTATCATTGCTAATAGCAATTATAGTTTCGCTTCTTGTCGGCCACCGCCTCTACAAAAATCGCTATCATACAACACTTTCTATGAATAGCAAAGGCTTCCAGCTTTGGGAAGGCAAAACCATGAAGGAAGGCAGATGGACCGACTTTTCAGATGTAACCATCTACGTGACGCCTAAACGTGAAACATGTCTAAGACTCTACTCAAAAAATGGCACCTTTGACCTGCCGCTTTCAAGAACCGGGCTGTCCAGAAAAGAAACCTACACAATGATTAAACAGCTAATAAAAAGGAACAAAGCTACTCAATGATTGGAGTTTCCACAGCAGTGTTCCACCAGGGCTTGTCCCACTTTTTATCCACAACAGGCAACACCTTAAGAAGCTCTTGTACACGATAAGCCACTGTTGAAATTTCGCTCTTTGACATCCACTTCCGGAGAACATCAGCTTTCTCCACCAAGTTTTTAAGGTTCAAAGTGACGGTTAAAGCAAGCTTCTTATCCTTGTCTAGAATCCTCCTCATCTTCTGCGCATTTATGGTTTCAGTTCCAACCCCAATTTCATGGTCTAAAAATATGGCGCACACATCCTTAACGTCTTTCTCCTCCATTCCAACAATAATCTTGTCCTCCGCATAATATGGATATGAGAGAATCCTATAGTCACATTCACATTTCTTCAGCTCGTCTGCACATTCTTTTGGCATATCGAGAATAAACTGAGCTTTTGAAATTATGAGGTTCTCTAAGCCAATAGTGTAAAGGTTTTCTTTATAGTTTGGGAAGACATCCCGAACATCCACCCTATGCCTCAAATCGATAACGTCGCAGAACAAATCCAAAACAGTTATTTTTGGCAGCCCCTCAGGGGTCACGTCATTAATTGTTGTTAGCCTGTATCTCTCGCCATGCCTCCAAGCATTAAACCGCCTGTCATTTGCTGTTGCAAAAGACTTGTATTGTGTGCCAAAAGCCCTATCCATCCTTAACAGAAGCTTGTAGAAGTCGATTCCCTGCTTTTTCGGAACTATAAAATCCGTGTCCTTAATCGGCCTTTCCAGCGAGCCGCCAGCATTAGCGCTTGGACAATGAATCTTTACGGCTGCGCCGCCAAACAACAGGGCGGGAATGGGATTTTTGCTTACAACTTTTTCAAAGGCGTTTGGATAAAGCTCATGAAGTTTCGGCGCGTTCACAGCCGCCCAAAGCACAACCATGGCGCTCTTCATTGGGAAATAATTCAAATCAATGTATGATGGCAAGCCTAAACTTTGCCTTAAAGCCGTAGCATCAACATAAGAAGTTAATGGCAAATCAACCTCATAGGTGGTTCCATCTAAATCCCTATACAAGACGAACCTGCCCTTAGCTCCAGCAACACCTTCTTCAGTCAAATCTCCATCACATTTACTCCAATTCAAACACTAACAAACCATAATAAACCTTTGTAAAATGGTAAATAAGCATTATTCCAAACAAAACAGAATAACGCATATATCCCAAAATTTCCAGTAAAATCTAATGCCGTAAACCGCTCGAAAAGGGGGCCGTAGTCTAGGCAGGTATGACGACGGGCTCCAGAACAACAAAACGGGTTTGCGGACCGCTAAAGCGGAATGAAGAGGTTCTGGAGCGGTCAGCAGTAGAGAAACCCGTAGAAACAGCCAAGCGCTGTTTCGGGGAAAGGTCGTCGGTTCAAATCCGGCCGGCCCCACATTTTTAAGCAATTTCAAAGCAATGTTTATGCAGCGGCTTCGCAAAAACAAAGTAAGAAACTTGCCTTTTTCAAGTCAGTCGTCTAACACGAGACGACGGGATTAGTTTGACCATTTAAATTTTACAAAAGTTATGCTAATTCGTATTTCCCTTTTAAATAACGTAAGCCAAATAACCTCTTGTAGCTTAGAAATATTGCAACCTAAATAATCTAGCATATGAGATGATAGCAATGAGCATAAAAATATCCAGAAAGGTTCTTAATCATATTGTTAGTAGGCATCCGGAAGTTGCACGTTACACGCATGAAATAGTTATGGCGGTTCAAGATCCTGATTTAATTATTAAAGGGTTGAGGGGCGAGTTTAAAGCTTTAAAATTTTACGCCAACCTCCATATTGGACCGAAGTATCTCGTTGTTATTTACCGTGAAAAAGGCGAAGAAAAGGTTATTATAACCGCCTACTTCACTTCTAATGTAGCTAGGGTTAAAGGCGAAATAGTATGGAAAAAGTTGCGGTAAGCCTAGAAAAAATTGATTTGGACTACGACGAAGAAGCGGATGTGCTATATATAAGCTTTGGAAAGCCCAGACAAGCCCAAGATAGCGTTGAAGTTGAGGATGGAATAATCTACCGCATAGCAGACAACGAAATAGTAGGCATAACCATAACAAACTTCAAAGCCAGAGCACTCAAAAAATAATTTGATTTGTAAAATTTAAACGAAAGTTTTAGTCTATCCGGCCCCACCAACAAAACTCCATGAAAGGTTATGGTATAAGCGATACGAGAAAATGCGCAGAACTTGAAAGCGAAAAGGAGAAAGAAGTGGTAGTTCAAAATTTTGGGTTGCGGCAAACGTTGGAATGAGCAAACAAGTTTTATCCTTTTCGCTTATCAGGTACGACCCATAGAAGCGCCGGATGCGTGATGGCTACAACGTTGTTGCTTGGGGATTGTGTTCGAATCCAAACGTTATTGCAGTTACATACATATGGTATTCAGGCGACAAAATGATGGAAACTGACACGCGGATGAACACTCTTTTCAAATGGAGTTTAAGCGGTGAAGTGGACGAAATGAATGTGCAGAACATTATGACGCATGAGTTTGGCCACTGGTGCGGCCTAGCCGACCTTTATGACGATGTGGATTACTGGCTGACGATGTATGGCTATTCAAGCTATGGAGAAACGTACAAGCAGACACTTTGGATTAGGCGACAATCTCGGACTGCAAGCAAGATACAGTCAATAACTTCCCTTTTTTAAAACCAGAAAAGTTTCTGCTCGCTATGAATGTAAAATACTGAAAATAAAAAAGAGGGGATTATTCTAAACGAGTTCCACATTTTCCACAAAATTGTGAATCAGCTGGTAATTTAGCACCACAGTTTGGACAAGTTTTGTAGTTTATGCCAGTTTTCGCAATTTGGTGGTTTTCCTTTTCGTGTTTTTGCATAGTTTTTCTTTGAACAAGCCAAAAACAAACAATAGCAATTGTCACTATACTTACTATAATTGTCCAGAACCACCACTGCAACCAAAATGGAGCAATAAAAGATTCCCCTCCAACGGGCTCCTCACTAATGTAAACTCCAAGAAACCAATAGGTAGCTGTTCCTGGCCATACACTACCAGCAAAAATAAACCACGTTCCAGCAGGATAATCTCTGTCAGCAGTCCAGTAAACCGTCTTGTAACCTTCTGTCCGGTTTGCTGTGTATTCAACAATAGCGGTCAATGTACCGTCAAGAGGAGTATATATTGCACCAGCAACATTAGCAGCATATTGATTGCATGTGTGCTTAGAATCTGGATCTATTCCAGCAAACGTTCCATTATAGAGATAAGCGCCCCAACCACCAAAATTCGCCGTATTTGTTTGATAAACCCTTATCACAATTTTTGTCCCTTTCAATATTGGTTGTGTTATTCTCTGTTCAATATCTCCCGCTGCTGGAGCACCAGAAACATAAAGTTTCGCAGAGCTTCCATACGTTGAATCTGACGTAATGATGTTTGTGCCTAGATTTTCCAATAGATTTCGTGACCAACCATTAAGACCATTAGTGAAAACTGGGTTATTTAGAAATGGAGCTGGTTGTAGTACACCAGAAGTTGCATATGTAGGTTTGATGGTGACTAACATTCTTGAAAGCGCTAGAAAGAGGACAGCCAAAGTTATAATTCTCAAGAGTGTTTTCCTCATGTTCTCTCCTCTCGAAACGGTTTTCTTAGAAATGATATAAGACATTTTTCTTGCGTGATTTTGTTATTACGTTATCTGCGTTGGAAAAAATTAATATTATTCTGGTATTACTTGATTTTGTAACTAACCATGAAGGGAGTTTTGTGTCTGAGTATCCTTGGAAACTTCTTAAGACATTTATTTGGCCCAGATATTGTGAAGAGGGACCACCGAAATACATTGACATAGCTTTTTTCAATAAGGATTTAATTGACGATTATGGAAAAATTAAGGAACCGGTAAAATCCGTTATTGAGTTAATAGTCTTAGGATATAGACCTGTCACGAGTTTATCTATTCTAGCTGTGTTAGTTGAAAATCGAAATAAACCAATGTATGGCTCCCAACTTGGGGCGATGTTAGAAAAGCATTTTCAATTACCAAAAGGATGGTTCACGAAAACCCGCTATTACGATAATAGAATAGGAAAATTGTTGAAAATACTCACGAGGCTAAACATTTTAGAGGAAACCAAAGTAAAAGATTGGAGAACGAATAAGGAATACATTGGTTATTGCATTGCAAAGGACATCTACCCAATAATTAATGACAAGGTATCAGCTTTTTTGAATGGGCAAGGCTTATCGGTTTTATCTTCACCTATTTCAAGAAAAATTCTAGAAGAAAAAGCAACTATAACTAAACATTGTCCTCGCTGCAAAAATATTACCACATCTATAACTGCAAAATACTGCGAGGTTTGTGGCGCACCTCTCAAAGCTAAATGCCCTAACTGCCAAAAGGAAATCAGCCTAGAATATTCATTCTGTATTTATTGCGGTAAGGCACTCATATAAAAAGACATCGTGTGCACAATTTTCAGCGATGTACAATGTGCTCCTTGCGGATTATTGGTACTTTAGAAAATAGTGCTTCATGGAAAAAAGCGAATTTGAAACTACAACCTCACGATGCAATTAGATCATCTGAAATTTTCTACGCATCTTCTTATTCTTCTGTTGCTCCGGCTTCTACAACTTCGGCTTCGGCGAATCTTCGGCTGATCCTTGTTATCTTTATTTTCACGTGGTCGCCTGGTTTTGTGTTTGGTATGAAGGTTACTAGTCCTTGGATGCGGGCTATTCCTTCGCCTCTTCTGCTTGTTTCTGTGACGTCTACTTCGTATTCTTTGCCTATTTCAACTGGTTTTGGCGGGAACCTTCTTGGTCCTCTTCCGAATTCTCTTCTTCCGCCGAACCTTCTTCTTTCTTCCATACTTTTCACCTCTCTTTTATTTCGGTTCAAAATTTTCCGCGCAGGTTTATTCAACTGTGAGTTTTCCGTATTTGCCGACGTTCAGCTGGATTTCTCCCTTGAAGCTTGTCACGTAACCGTTTTCCACCTTGACTGTGTCGTTGATGTTTACCTGGTTTATCTGGTCGTTCCATAGGGTCAGCTTTATAGTGCCTGTTTCGTCTGCTATTATGGCTGTTGCCACCTTGTGGGTTGTGTCACTGAATCTGGATAGAACTTCACGTGGCGCTGATTTTTCTACGACCTTGGCTTCGACGTTTACCCGTTTCATCCCATTTCGCAGTTCCTTAATCTTCATTTTTTCACCATCCTTTTTAGGCTATTCTTTCCGCGACGGCGAATTTTCCTCCAACAGAAACAATGCGCACTTTGACGCGTTCGCCTATTTTGCTGTTTGGAACAAAAATCAAGTAGCCCTGTATTCGGGCTATTCCGTCCCCTCTGCTTCCAATGTCGTCTATAACAACCTCAAGCTCCTGATTCTCCTTGACTGGCGCCATTTGGAAAAAGGGTTTGCCGGGGTTGAAGCGTCGGCTACTCCCAAACCTTCTTGGTTTTCTCTGGATGTTTTTTGTTTTTTCTGGAAGCCTTCTTGGCATACTGTTTTTTCGTCCTTATCGCGGAACCAGCCTCAAACGCCAAAAACTCAAGTGTCCGCTTTTGCTGAACACCGAGTTTCAGCAGAGGCCAGTTAGCATCAAAAAAGGCGGCCACACATATAAATCTTGCTAGATACCCAGCAATATTCAATGTTTGGTTGGAAGAGTAAATGGTATATATGGTCTTGTGTTATTTGCTATGATGCCAAAATATGCGATGAGGATAGAATTGACCGAACAAACACAGCAGAAACCAATAATCGAACTGGTGGACGTTTACAAAGAGTATAGTGTTGGGACTATTTCAACAGTGGCCTTAAAGAAAATTAATTTCCAAGTTTTTAGGGGGCAACTCATCGCCATAATGGGGCCTTCAGGCTCGGGGAAAACAACACTTCTCAACATGATAGGGCTTTTGGACAGACCTACAAAAGGCAAAATTTTCTTCGACGGCTTTGACGTTTCAAAGCTTGACGACAAAGCATTGGCCAATTTACGCAACATCAAGCTTGGCTTCGTCTTCCAAACCTTCAACCTGGTCAATAGGTTAAGTGTCTTCGAAAACATCGAGTTGCCCCTCATACCTCGCGGAATCCCTCGCAGTGTTAGAGCAAAAATGGTTTTAGACGCCATAACAAGGGTTGGCGGCGATGAGAGCTGGCTTCCAAAAAAGCCTAATCAGCTTTCTGGTGGTCAGCAGCAGCGAGTGGCAATTGCAAGAGCCATTGTTGGAAAACCCGTTGTTTTGTTGGCTGATGAGCCCACGGGCAATTTAGACAGAGCCTCAGCCAAAGTTGTTGTTGAAACTTTTCTGAACCTGAATAAGGCTGGACATACGGTGGTGGTTGTAACCCACGACCCTGAGGTGGCGAACTGTATGGAAAAAATTTTTGTTATTAGGGATGGAGAGATTGTTGGTGAGTACATGCCTAATAAGGCGGAATCCCTTATTAGTAAGGTGTAATTGCTCTCATAAGAAGGTGAAGACATGAAGAGTTTAAAGAAGGTTTTAACCCTCGTATTGGCCACTACGCTTCTATTACAGCTTGGGCCTATCATTGTCCACAAAGTGGTTTCGGAAGCTTCACCTCAAGATTTTCGCATAATATATGTTAATGTAAGGTCTTCTGCTGACACGGCGGAAATCTATCCCGGCAGTAGAAGGGTAAGCCTAAAAATTGAAGCAGTCTACCAGAATACCACAACTGCAAGAGAGATCGTCGGATGGCTTAACTTAACCGATGGAATGAGCTTCACTTCTGGAAGCGGCGCCTGTTCCCCGGCGAGGCTTCTTAACGGAAGCGTTGCCCAAGAAGTTGGATTAAACACTCATGTCACTTTTGAGTATCTGCTTGATATCGCAAGCTCCGCAGAACCGAAAGATTACAATTTGGGGCTTAACATAACCTATGTAAAAGAAAACAGCATTGCATTTGAAACATACCAGATAAAGGTCACCGTTTCGCCTTATCCGCAGATTTCTCTAAAAGTTGTGGATGCGTATTTTTCGCCAGCCTCTTATCCGGGCTCTGTGGACACAAATCTCTACGTAATATTGGAGAATAATGGAAGCACCATTAATTCAGCAAACTTTAACGTCACACTGCCGGAGGGTTTTGTTGTCAAAAATCCAAGGGCAAGCACGGGACTTGTAAATGGGGGGGAGCGTTTCACTCTAACTTTTACTGGGATAACCATAAACGTTGAAAAGGGTAATTATAGCGCCACCATCCACGCTGATTGTAATGCGAGAACAGATGATGGGGTGCTCTACAGCAATACTACAACTTTGGAAGCTCTGGTGAAGGTGGAGAGTCCACCTCCAGAAGAGCCAATAATGGTGGCAGCCGTAAACACACTTTACAATGGAGAGGCTGCTCCACTGCTTCCATCAGCAAGAGGCGTTATTTTAAGAATATACTTTATTAATAGGCTTCCCGACGCCATAAGCGCTATGAATATTAGTGCTAGGGTTCCAAATGGTATGGATGTCAGAGCAATTTCTGGAACCTATATTAATGGAATGCCTGCTGGCGGCACATGTTATGTTGACTTAAACCTCGACGTAGACTCGAATGTGGTTGAGGGGCTATATGAAGGCACATTGGACATAACTTACCTCAAAATGGTTTCTGGCGCATCCTTCCTCATGAACCAGACCATACGTTTTCCAATAAGCATTGAAACAATCCACAGTTACGTACCTGAGCTCATTCTTGTCAGCGCCTATTGGGGTTATCCAGACCCCGCACCGGTTTATTCGACTTCGCGTTATGTGCCATTAACAATTAGGCTGGTTAATTATGGACGGCACAGTGTTTGGGGAGTTGTGGTGAACGCTTCTTCTCAGCATCTCACACCCGTAAAGGATTCAGAGGCATGTGCCACAACAGTCGCCAGGGGCGGCGCATGTACAGCGGTTCTCTACTTTGACATAAACACCACAGCCCTAAACGTGCCCGTGAAAATTTTTGCAAACTACATATTCACGGAGTTTGGAACCCACGTCAGCATAGTAAGGAACTTCACAGTTTCTTTGCCGATTGAAAGTTATCCCGCTTCTGAAAGCATTCTCTCTCTTGTGGATGCCGGATGGCAGAACCATGTGAATGTTTTTCCAAGAACAAGCAACGCCACATATCAGGTGACATTAGCGAATAGGGCGCCCTACTCCATCGCCGGAGTAAACTTAAAGCTTAAGCTTCCAGCCGGAATAACCTCGAAAGGACTAGGCGAAGCCACGGCCTACCTTGAAGGTCCCGTTAGAAGCTTAGCCACCCTTACAGCTTCATTCATGATTTCAGTCGGCGATATACTGCCAGGAGGCTACAACGCAACATTAACAGCTGACTGTATACTGCTTTCCGGCGGTCCCGGAGTTAGACGTGTTGAAAACTTCAATGTGCAAATATGTGTAAACGATGATGGCTCAGCCTTGGAGGTTTTGGATGCAAGATGGTATGAGGGCTCTGTTGGACCAGACACTTATGGTGCTCACTTGATAGTGCTTGTCAGGAATGTTTACGTGGATGGGCTTCACGGTGCTGTGCTTGTGCTAGAGCTGCCAGAAGGCATTTACAACGCTGTGGACAACTCAAGCGTTGTTAGGGCTGCACCGTTATCGGTGCAGCTGCAACTCCCGCTCCAACAGCAGAACTTAGGAGAAATTCTAAACGCCTTCTTAAGTGCCCGGCAAGCCAGCCCAGCACAGGTTTACAGCAGAGGAGACATCCTAACCTTCATGTTTAACCTCAACTTATTTAACGTTAATGCTGGAAACTACATTTTTGATGGATTCTTATCCTACATTGATGGGTGGGGCGGCAACCGACAAATCCCGATAAGAGTGCCCGTCGCTATCCTTGGAAGGGCTGGATACATCGAAATAGCCATGGAGAAAACCGTCAGCGTTAGAAGCCGATACACAAACACTTCTTTAACCCTTGTTAACCATGGAAGTTCACCAGTTTACGATGCTTATGTGGTGATTTCGCCTTACCAAGGAATGCCAATACTTATTGCTTCGCCAGCTGTAAACTATGTAGAGAGGATTCTCCCAGAAGAAAGCCTTAAAATCCCATTGACATTGGCGTATAACCCACTCGGCTTTTACACACAAACCGGTGGGACCATGACTGTAACGTATGGACCAGTTCCATTTATGGTTTCGATAATTTATAGGGATGCATGCGGCTATCAACATGTTTTCAACAATTCAATAACTGTGATGGTTGAGCCCTTCATAGACCTCACATTAAGAAATGTTAAGGCGACCGGCACAGGCGCAACCTCGACGGTGTCAGGCATAATTGTTAATTATGGCTCAGCAATAGCCCACCGCGTCGAGGTGGAGCTTCAAATTAGCGATGCTACCCAGTCCTCATTCATAGGCGATGTTGAACCCGGCTCAGAGATAGCCTTCAGGGTGGACGTAAACAAGTATAGCGACTCTGCTGTTTTAACTGTAAGATATTATGACATATTTAACAAGCTGGAGTCAAAGGAGATGAACATAACCATTACACTACAAGAAGTTTCACCTCCGACGGTTAAAGGCGGAGAGTTTACGATTGAAAGATGGATTATTGTGGCGGGCGTCATCATATTTCTGGCCGTTGCAGCTGTCCTAATATATAGGACTGTGAAGAAGTCAAAATTGGAGGGCGGTTCCTAAACAGCGACGGTGAAACGCCACCATGTTTACGGACTTCGTTAGACTTTCGCTAAAAGCCCTAAGCGAAAGAAGGATGAGGGCTACACTAACAATAGTTGGAATAGCCATAGGCCCATTAGTCCTCGTCATGATGAGCTCAGTTGTTGGAAGCTACTCAAACTACATAGAAGAGAGGATAACGTCGCTTGGCCAGAATGCCATTGCCATTTTTCCAACAGAAAATTATCGGCTTGACGAAGAAGACCTAAACTATATTAGAGCTCTCGAGGCAGTTAGAAGAGCTGAACCCTTCTACAACACGCAAGGCATAGTAAAGAGGGGAACAGAAGAAGTTAAAGTGTCAATATTTGCGGTTGATTACGGCATGCTCTTTGAGGCTATAGGAAGCCTAAAAATCAGCGAAGGCGATATTCCAGCAGAGCGTTTATACGTTATAATAGGACGGAAAATAGCCTACAAAGACAACGAGAAATACTTCCGCCTAGAAGACAGTTTAATCGTGAATGTGCCGAAGGTTGAAGGAGGAAAAATAACAGGGAGAAGGTCAATAGGAGTGCGGGTTGGCGCCATCCTTGAAGAATATGGTGGCGCATTGATAGTGGACCCTGACTCCACCATCTTCATGTGCTTAGAGGCTGGCAAAAGCTATCTTGGAATGGATAGATGGTCCGGAATTATCGTTCTGGTTAACAACGCAGTTAACGTTAAGCCTATCGTATCGATTTTGAGGCAGAATTATGAGGATAAAGCCCAAATAATCGCTTTCAGCTCCATAGCCGAGGCTGTTTCCAGCGTAACTGGAGCAATAAACTTCATAAACTTTTCAACATCGCTTTCAGCCTTCGCCGTCGCCATAGCCGGAGTAGCAGCAACAATGATAACCTCCGTTATGGAACGTACCAGAGAAATAGGCGTAATGAAGGCAATAGGCTACACGAACAGGCAGATTCTCCTACTAATCCTAATGGAGTCAATGGTCATGAGCCTTGTCGGCGGATCAGCCGGAATATCAATAGGCGTGGCGGGTGCCTACATACTGGCTTCAAGAGGCTTTACAATAGGTGGCATAGGCGAAGGCGGCATAACCCTACAACTAAGTCCCCTAATAACTCCAACCCTCATAACCCAAACACTAGCCCTAACAATCCTAATAGGCTTGGTGGGCGGAATCCTCCCAGCCTACAGAGCATCAAAAATCCCACCAGTAGTAGCCCTAAGATACGAATAACTAGAGCCAGACTCCACCATACATTAGGAAGCGAAATGCCAACATGCTAATTACGCTGCTGAGGAGCGAAAGGGAAACGCTTCTCGCCCATGGAAACCCGAACAGCAAACGCACGGCAATGCTACATAATACTACAATCCAAACAAAGTAAACTATTCTTTCCAAAATATAATATTGAAGGACGACGAAGATGAACACATAATTCTGCGCATCCGCGGTCATACCCTCCCCAGGAACTCCACCTAAAGTCTCAAGAGACAAATGCATCTCGGGATAGGCAAGAACAACTCCTGTGAGGATCAAGTTCTGTATAAAGAAAGTTATGAGCACAAAACCTGAAATGGTGAGCATGGTTTTCCAAACTGGCTGCGCTTTAAAAAGCTTTGAAAAAAGGTATAAAATGATGGCAAGTATCACCCACTGTACAGTGAATTGCATGAAACCACTTATTACTGAATTAATCATTACTGCACCCCCACTCATCTCAAGAATGGATTTATAGTAGCCATGGAAGAAGATTCCGTCAACCAGAACCGTTATATCCTTGTTGTTTTCCCATGCCAATTCAAATTTTAAGCTTGTGATGTTTCGCCAATCTGCACCATTAACCCTTATAAAGTTGGCTAACGAAATTGTACCATTATACCAAACATTAACTATCTCTAAATCATCACCTTCCATTGAATAATTGAAGTACTTATCCGCATCATTTTCCGAGCATAGAAAAATGCTCAAGTTACTGGGATTCTCTGATGGTTTAATTATTTTGATTCTGAATGATAAGTTAGTATAGTTATTTGGTTCAACACAATTTAATGGCTCTGAAAAATTTAATTGCATATCAATACGATTGCTATTATTCAATTCAAATTGGACACTTTTATTTCCATAAAAATTCCCTTTTATATAATCCGAGGTGTTATTGGATATTGTTGCGCCTTGTTTTGAGCTCCAAAGGCTAGCATTTTCAGTCCATTTATCCAAATCGCCCGATCCAGGCACTGTTTGATCATAGTAAACTCTCGTAGAGAAGACGTAATAGAATCCTGAAAGAGACAGCACAAAAAGCAGCATAATTATTAGTGGTCCTTTGTATCCTGGTTTTTGTATTATTTCTTTGAAGGCTTTATGGGGCGCGTATACGACGCGGAAGACTTCACGCATAGACATCTATTTTGCTCCGTTGTAATCTGTCCCAGCACTATTATTAAAGGTTGCTTACATACCAGCTTTAAGTCGCCTATACATAGTATAGTCCACATACTCTAAGAACGGATTTTCCGCCTGATACTTAACCGATAGTTTTTGGCGCTGCCTCTTTTCAAGGATTTGGCTTGTTGTTACGAAAGAGTAAGCGTCACTTCCAGCCCCAGAACCATAGCTTACGATTAGAATGCGCTCGTTCGGCTTTGCAATGTCAAGGACTGCCGCCAATCCCACTGGCGATGAGCCAGAGTATGTGTTGCCGAACTTTGCCACCTGGATTGAGGGCATGTATTGCTCTTCTTTAAAGCCTAGTTCGCGGGCTATTCTGACTGGAAACTGGACGTTTGGCTGATGTGCCACAAAATAGTTTATGTCGCTTGGCTTTAAGCTCAACCTGTCCATAAGCTTCTTTGCAGCCTTCCTTATGTGTTTAAAGTAGGCTGGGTCTCCAGTAAACCGTCCGCCGTGCATTGGGTATGGTTCGCCGTCCCTTCGCCAGAAGTCAGGTGTATCGGAGGTGCATGAGTACCATCCTTCAAGCTGGGCTATAACGTCGGTTTTTCCAAATATGTAGGCGCATCCGCCGTAGCCAACGAAGAAGTCCAACTCTCCGCCTGGAGAATCTCTTGGAGCTGCCTGCGAGTTGTCCGCCCCAATAACCATGGCATATGGGACGCCCATTTTTGGATAGCTGACCAGCGAGGCGGCATCCTTAAACATGCTTGTCGCCGCCTTACAAGCGAATTCCGTGTCCACAGCATCAACGCCTTGAACATCCTCGTCCTCCTCGCCGAGCTTAAGGACTTGGGCAACCTTTGAGGCTATTGGTTTGACAGCGTATGGGTTTGACTCGGAGCCTACATAAACCTTGCCAACAAGCGAGCTGTCAACGCCTGAATGGATTAGGGCGAGTTTTCCAGCCTCAACAGCCGCTGTTATGGCGTCCTCATCTATGAAGGGGACGGAACGCTCTATGCCGCCTTCTCTGATTCTGAACTTAGAAGTGTACACGCCGTAGCCAACTATCCCCGGTGCTTCATACTCCTTATTGGGTTTTACTACACGGTATTCTTGATGGGGGTAGTATTCGTCGGAGAAGGTGAAAGCCAAAGATATTGTTGGGATAATTTCGCTTCTCTCTACGGAATAGCGTCTCCTAAATCTTGGAACGACTTCTCTGCCCTCAAGAACTGAAAAGTCTACGGTTTCACCATCCCTTATTATTTTGTCCGTGAGCCTTCCGGGAACTCTTATCTTACCGTTGTGGAAGGAGACTATGCCATAAATGTAGGTGCCAAGCTTTGTAAACTTGTTTGTAGGCTCATTGATAAGTGTGCAAAGTTCAAGTCTTCCCTTCTCATAGAAGAAGTCTATGTCCTCCATCTTTCCGAAGCTTTTTCTTCCACAGTTTCCGCAGTAATCCCTTATCTCAAAATATTCTTTTCCGCAGATTTGGCAGCGTCTTCCCCTAAGCCTATCGCCAAGATAAGAAACACGCCTTTCAATGGGTTCGCTGCTCATTTAGAAGCCTCCTCCTAAAACGTGGACATAACTTTTGGTGCCGAAGCCCTCAAGCTCCAACACACACCCATACTTTAGCCTTTCATCGGTTTTTATTTGTCGTTCGCCAGCCTCGCCCCTAAGCTGTTTGACAACCTCGTAGATTTGGGCCCCACCAGTGGCGCCCAATGGGTTTCCATCAGCCTTCAATCCGCCATTCATGTTGACAAAAAGCTTCTTCCCATTAATTTCGTAGTAGCCTTTATAGTCCTTGCAGCTTTCAAAAATGGTTTTCCATGCTGTTCCACGTGTGCAGAAGCCCATATCTTCAAGGGAAACTATTTCCATAACTGTGGACTGGTCGTAGAGCTCTAGCACTTGTATATTCCAAAGGCTTATTCCAGCGGTTTTTAGGGCTTTTTCCATGGCTAGGCGGGTTGCAAGGAAACCAGTCATGTCTTCCCGAGCTGGAAACGTTAAGTAGTCGGTGGCGGAGGCGGAGCCAAGCACGTAAATAGGCTTGTCAGTCAGCTTTTTGGCTACTTCCTCGCTGGCTAAAATCACTGCGCTGGCACCGTCAGATATAGGTGCAAAATCATAAAGCCCTAAGGGACGCCGCGCATTTTTTCTGGCTTCCAACACTTGTTCAACGGTTATTTTCCGTTGGAACTGGGCATACTCGTTTTTTAAGGCGTTCAAGTGGTTTTTAACAGAGATTTGTGCCAGGGCTATGCCTAGCTTTTCAAGGTTCTCGCCGCTTATGCCGTACTTTTTAATGTAGGCCCTAAGCATAAGTTCGTGGTTGGCTTCGGGTGTGCATCCAGCATAGTAACTCCACGGGTCTTCCAAGAGCATGAGGTCATCGCGGATCTTGTCCCAGCGGTCTGTCATCTTCTCCACTCCTCCGACAAGCACTATGTCATACTTTCCAGCTTGGATGGCGTTGCAAGCGTTTGAAAAAGCCGAACTGAAGGAGCGCACAACATCCATGGGCACATGCAACTCCGTCAACTCTGAAAGGAAGCCCTCTTCAAGCCCAAGCTTATTAGTTATTGGCAGAAAATAATCCGATAGATAGCAGGCTTCTAGGTCTTTGCGTTCGAGTCCAGCCTCTTCGGAAGCCCTAAGCCAAGCCTCTTCTATGAGGCGTTCAGGCTGCTTCTCATAATGCTCCCCAAACTTTGTCCTCCCAGCCGCAACTATCACTGGTCGAGTTCCCATCGTCCATGCACCCTTTTCTGTAGCAAATATTCCCTTCCAACAAGACTTTTAAGTGTTTGCCAACTCAACGCCTTAACCATAAAACATTAACCAATCGCCAAACATACTTCAGTTGAGGATGGAAACATGAAAAATGAGGATAGGTATCGCCTCGTTATAACTGTTAAGGAGATAAGGGGAATCTGTCCGGTTTTTAAGGTTGGCGACAAAATAGTTGTGGAGTCGCCAAAAATAATTGTTGAAGAAACGGACAATATATGTGTTCACGCCTTTGGCTGCATGCTTTCAATGCTTGTCCCATTAAGCCGCGGGATAAGCTTCAAAAGTCTGGGTTTGGCGAGAGAGGAGGGCGAAACTGGATACGTTCAGTGCTTAGATCCTGGAAAGCCCTACACAAATGGTGGAACGGTGCTTTTCGAGATAAGAAGGGAGAAAATCTAAAACGCGAAATGGCTACTTCTCAGCGATTCTCGGGTGGACTAGTTGACGGCAATAGGGGCAGTGGACAAGGGCCTTATCCCCGGTTGATCTCCATTTTTTCTTGCAGAAAGGGCATTGAAACCAGACGGTTTTGCCGGGGACAACAAACCATTGGCGACTTAAAACCCACAATGTAACTCCGGCTATGAGCAGAATGTCTCCTAATATGACAAGGTGTATTAGTTTGATGGAAAGCCATGAGGAGAGAGATAGCTCCTCCGTCCAGAGAAGCGACAAAAAGGTTGAGAGTGGATCGCTGCTTGTGGAGATTGTCGGATAAGTTTTCCATAGAATCGCTGTGAAGGTTGCTACTCCCAATAGGCAAAGTGTTAAGCTAAGTGTGTATGCCGATTTTTGTTTACGGAGGATTTTCCTCATCTAAACTCAGCCATCTTTAGGCAAGCTTGCTGGCAATTTTGAAACTGGAAGTTATCTTTTCAAACGGTAGCTATTGCCTCGGCGATTCGGGCCTCTAACTCCCCACACTTTTTCAGGATTTCGCTTTTTAGGGTGTCGATTTCTAAACGGAGCCTTTTCTTTGATTCTGGAGCTAAATCTTTTGATTTCGCTATTTCATTCTCCATCTTTAGTATTTCGCGTTCAACGTCGTGTTTCATTTCTTTGGTTTTCTTTAGCAGGTCCACTTTGGCTTTTTCAATTTTCTCAAATTGTTTCCTGAAATCCGCAAGCTTTTTGTTCATTTTCTCTTTAAGCTTGCCAAACTTTTCCATGTATTCGCGTTCCGATGGGCCTCCCAAAGCTTGCACCAAAACTGCCATATATCGCAATACTCAATATAAAGCTTGTTGTATGAAGAGGAATCACAAACACCAAAAACATGAACCGTACGGGTTTTGAATTGCCAAAAAAAGTGGGGTAAGGTTTGCTGTTTTGGGGTATTTAATTAGCGAAGGATACCCTCAAATCTTTCGAGTTTGTCGAGTATGCACCGCTTTGGCAGTGGCAGGGGTTCGGCTTTGAATTTGTAGTCTACCCATCCTTTGCGCATTGTTGGGCTTATGACTAGTATGGTGTAGTTTGGCTTTTTGGTGGATGATATTCCTAGGCCTGTCTCTGTTTTGTCGCAGAGCCACATGTCTAATGGTATGTATAGGGTCATTCCGTCTATTATGTAGGCGTAGACTATTGTTACTTGGAAGTCTGCTTCTGGGTAGACTGGTGTTAGGGTTAGTTCTACTCCGCTTACGCTGGCGCTGGCTATGTACCAGCCTTCGTAGAGGGTTGCCCAGTCGGTCATGTAGCGGAATCCAACTAGTATATTCATTCCTGCGTAGGCTGTTAGGTCGAAGTCCATTGTTATCCAGTCTTCGCTCCAGCCTGTTAGGCCTGGTAGGTTGGCGATTATGGCTGGGTGGGCTTCTGGGTCGTGTTCATAGGTTGTGTATTCGTTTTCTAGGGATGTCCATGTTTTTCCGCCGTCTGTTGATACTTGGACGAAGCCGAAGTCCCAGTATTCTTCAATATCCCAGTATGTTTTTAGCACTAGTGTTGGGTCTGCTGGGTCCACGTATGCTTTACCGACTAGTAGTGTGTCCATTAGGTTGTCTGCGCCTGACCACCATATGCCCTCTTCCTCCAAATAAGTCCATCCGTATGGTGCTATGTCGTCTCCGTCAAAGTATATAATGCCTGGCCTTGTCCAGTCTTTGAGGGCTATGTAGTCTGTTCCGAAGGGTCCTATTTTTGAGACGCCTGTGTCATAGCCTAGTATTGTTATTGTGTTTCCGAAGTCTGTTCCTTTTGTCCATGGGACTGGTAGTCCGCTTATCTCGTATATTCTGACGGGTATTATTTCTGGGTCGTTGAGGTTTAGGCTCTTGTAGTTGTATTTCTTGCATCCTGGGAAGTCTTTGCGGATTAGGTTTGCCAGTCGCCAGTCATGGTAAACGTCTTCGAATGTTACTTTGTATTTGAAGGCTTTGAGGGCGTTGTTTATGCCCTCTATTCCCGGGATGCCCGACTGGACATAGTAGCGGATTAGGTCTGCTCCGCCGTAGTGGTCGCTTAGATAGACAACCCATAAGGCTGCTGCTCCATAGTCTGCTAGTATGTTTATGTCGCCTTGGTCTCCCCATACAGTAAGCGAATTGTCTGGTGTGGCGAAGTAGCTGTTTAGGTAGGCTGCGTCTATGCCGTATCCGCATAGGAGTTCCGCGTACATGCTGCACCCTTCGTTCATGAAGGTTTCGGCTTCGGGTTGGTAGTCACGGTGGATTAGGTGCTGGTATTCGTGGGCGACTGTGCTTTCGTAAACGTATGGGCGTGTTACTGGTACGCCTGGTATCCACTCGTAGCCTGGTGGGCCTACACGGTGCTCCCAATCGTAGCAGTCTATGCTTATTACATTCCTATCAAAGTAGTATTCGAAAGCGGTGGTGTAGAAGCCAGCAATATAGTAGGGATAGGTGTAATAATAGTAGTTTGTATCCCTAATATTTGAAACCAATATCACGTTTCTGCCTGTTTCCTCATAATAATAGTCTGGAGGTAATCCAAGCATTCCTGGTAGTGCAGCGTAGGAACCGTCATGGAAGTCTGGAGTGCCAAAATACTCGATTTCTATTGGGTATATTTTGTTATCAAACTCCTCTAGTATATACTGTATTTGCTCTGGAAGTATCACAGGTGTTGGTCTGGGGTCACCGGGCCAATCTGGGGGTCGTGGAGGTAAGCCGAATCTTAGGTCGGTTGCGACCCAAATTTCGACAGTATTGCCTATAGCTGCCAAATAGAAAGGTCGGAGTCTGTAAACGCCCCAGTAAAAGTCGCCTATGAGCCAATAGGCTATATCGCCCACATTCCAGTATGAGTGGTGGCTTCGTGGTTCAATCGGCTCTTCAATAACTATGTCGTATTGTGGTGCGTCTGCGATGTCTATGGGTGTGTAGTCTGGCAGTGCTGGTGAAGCGGAGGTGGATTCCACACGTATCAAGCTAAAAGTGCTGACGATCAGAAAAGCCACAATCAAAATGGCCGCCAATTTCACTTTCATTTCTTCTCTCCTCTCCAATTTCGGCAATAATAAAATTATTACGTAAACCTTTTTGAGCTTTGTGGAATCTTTTTCTATGCTATGCTAAGCGCGTGAAAAACCTTGTTAAAACCAGAAAATAATAAATCTAAGAGCCCTTTATTAAATACAAAAGAGAAGGGAGAAGTTAAACTATGCGAAAAGTCCTCCTAGCCTTAATGGCGATAACTCTCCTTCTATCTTTAACAAGCTTGGCTATAACCAACCAGAATCTAACGCCATCCCCCATCAATGAAAACAAATTAGCCAGCAACGCATTGAAGGAATCCTCTGGAAAAATCGAAGAAAACACGCAAGCCCCTCAAACCAGCACACAGCCAAATAGCGGCGACCAAACAGTAAATTTAGACACGGAGAAAACAGCGGAACCAAACCAAAACATGGGTAATCAAAACCCTGCAGAAGAGTGCAACTTTCAAAAAGAAGACATTCAAACCCTTGAGGATTCAGCCCAAAACCAAAACAGCAACTACAACAACTTAACTCCGCCGGATGGACGCATATACTACCCAACATCATCAGAAGAACCATACGCCTACACACCAACCTATACGCCAAAAGAAGCCAACATGCCAATAATACCAACAATTTCCCAAGATTAGGGAACATCCAACATTTTAGAAACCAATAAATGCTTACACATCCTTCTAAAAGTAAGGTGAAATTTGTTGACTATATCAAAAAAGCAACTAGCCAAACTAATAGATTCCACCCTTGTTAAAGCCACAGCAACCAAAACCGAAGTTGAGAAATTATGCTGGGAAGCCATCCAATATGGATTTGGATGCGTTGTTGTAAACCCAACATACGTGAAGCTGGCAGCATCACTTCTCGAAGGCACAGGCATTAAAGTTTGCTCAACAGTAGGTTTTCCGTTCGGCGTCGCCTTACCAGAGGTTAAAGCCTTAGAAGCCATAAAAACCATCGAAGACGGAGCATGCGAACTCGACATGGTCGTTAATTTGGGCGCATTAAAATCAGGAGACTACGAACTTGTCAGGCAAGACATAAGGGCTGTTGTCGACATCAAACGCTTGTTCAGGAACATAACAGTTAAAGTGATTATTGAAACGCCACTCCTAACCACTGAAGAGAAGATAACGGCATGCAAAATCGTCAAAGAGGCTGGAGCCGACTTCGTTAAGACCTCAACTGGCTTGTTTGGCGGAGCTGCCACAGTGGAGGATGTTAAGCTCATGCGTCAGGTTGTTGGAAAAGATATGGGCGTTAAAGCCGCAGGCGGCATTAGAACCTACGCCGACGCTGTCGCCATGATAGAGGCTGGCGCCAACCGCATAGGAACAAGCACAGCGAAAGCCATAATCCAAGAAGCACCTTAAAAGGTTACATCCTTTCTGGCGCATGTATGCCAATAAGGTTTAGGGCATTCCTCAGAACAATTCTTACGGCGTCAACCAGTGCAAGTCTTGCATCGCTAAGTTCCGGCGGTTCAGCCCTTATAACAGGAAAAGTGTTGTAAAAAGTGTTAAACTTGTCAGCCAAAGCATTCGCATAATCGGCTACCATGTTTGGCTTGAGAAGGTCCGCCGCTTCCATGAAGACTTCTGGAAACTCGGCTAGGGCAAAGACAATTTCATTCTCAAGCTTCTCCATCAACAAGCCATGGTCTAGTTTTTCAGGCTTTCTCGAGGCTTTCCGTAGTATGCTGCAAGCCCTAGCATGAGTATACTGAATGTATGGGGCGCTGTTCCTCTCAAAGTTTATCACGCGTTCCCAGCTGAACTCGACAGGCTTTGATGGGTCAACCTCCACAAGCGCATAGCGGACAGCACCTATACCTACAAACTCTGCAACTTTACGCTTCTTCCCCTCTGGCAGCTGAGGCGAACGTTTTGCAACTTCATCATATGCTCTGCTCACAGCCTCGTCCATAACCTCGTCCAATGTTATGTAACGTCCCCTACGACTAGACATTTTATAACCAGGCAAAGTGACAAGGTTGTAGGCAAAATGCGTCAAGTTTTCGGCTTGTTTGGCGTAGCCCAAAGCGTATAAGGCTATTTTCAGCTGCATCTGTGCCAAAGACTGCTCCATCCCAATGACGTTTATGCATTTTTCGGCTCTTTCAAACTTCCATAGGGTGTAGGCTATATCCCTGGTCGTGTAAAGTGTTGTACCGTCAGCCCTAACAAGCGTCAAAGAAGGAACAACATAATCCCTTCTCAAGCCCAGCTTATCCCTCAAGTTAAGGTCTTCAACCACTTTGCCAGCTTCAAACTCTAAAACGCCACCGAGAAAGGAGACATAGGGCGTCTGCTTCAACTTTTGGAGAACTTCCGCTACAAGCCCGCTCCAAACAAGGTCGCTCTCCCAATCCCAAGAATCATAGAAAACGCCTGCACGGCTCAAGGTAGCCCTAAAACCTCCTAGGCAGAGTTGGCTGACCTCCCTAATAAGCCGCTTAGCTTTCGCGTCTCCAGCCTCATAAGCCCTATTCAGTTCGCTAACAACCCTTTCCGGATCCTCATCTTCGCCCATTTTCCGAAGCAGCTTTTCAAAAAGCTCGGGATGTTTGCTCTTTAACTCGAAGGCGACGGACATCCAATCATCCAATTCCCTATTAATCTTCACAATCTCGTTCTCGGCTGAAACAGCCTTAGCCCGCTCCAGCTCCCTTTTAAGACGGTTAATCTCCACAAGGCAGCTTGTTATAGTGTAAATTTTACCAATGAAGTGGTCAGGCTTCTCTGGCGGCTTTGGTCTTCCAAGCTTTTCATAGCCATAGGCGATTACGGCTGTCTGCCTTCCAACATCATCTACATAATAATGTCGTGAAACCACATGCCCCCTAGCCGAAAGCAAACGTGCAATGGCGTCACCGAGAATTGGATTTCTTGCCTGTCCAATATGTATTGGATGAAGCGGGTTAACGCTTGTATGCTCAACAATAATTTTCAAGGGCTTCTCAACTTTTACAAGCCCGTATGTGTCATCCAAACATCTAACAGACTCTATAGTTAGCTCGGAGAATTTCGCAAAATTTGCATAAAAGTTTATGTAGCCCCCGCCAGCGGCTGTGACATTGCCTATCAACGAAAACTTTGACCTATCCATGGCATTTATGAGGCGTTCAGCAAGAAGCAGAGGTTTTTCACCAATCTGCTTAGCAAGCTCAAAACATATGGAGGAGGCCAGCTGACCAAACTCCCAAACTGGCGGCTTCTCAAAAACCAAACGTTTAGGCGGCATTTCAAGTGAAAGCTTTTCGATAGCATCTCTTAACACGGATTCGCATTCTCTTCTCAACTCTGCGAGGGGGTTCTCTGAAACCATGAGATTTCGCCTTTTTCCACCGTCAACAGTAAATGTGAACACTAATATATGAAACTAGCCAATTTAAGCTAAAAGCACAAACCAGCTGGTGCACAAGTGAAAAAGAAAATAATTTTTTCAGAAAAGTGCTTAGAGTATGGGTCGTGGCATATTGAAAGCCCCCAAAGGGTTAAAAAAGCCTACGAAATCCTAAAGGAGCGAGGCTACGAGTTTATAACACCGGAACCAGCCAAGGAAGAAGACCTCCTAAAAGTTCACGACCCGGAATACATAGAATTGCTCAAAAGGGGAGCCATAGAGGACCCAGATACCCCAGCCTACGAAAACATTTACGAGTATGCAAGGCTTTCAGCCGGAGCCGCAATCCTAGCCGCAGAAATCCAAGGCTTCTCACTCATGAGACCACCGGGACACCACGCGGGCAAGTATGGCATTGCCCTAGGCGCGTATACCAAGGGCTTCTGCTACATAAACAACATCGCAGTGGCAGTCAAACACCTAGACAAGCCCACACTCATTTTGGACATTGATGGGCATCACGGAAATGGAACACAAGAAATCTTCCAAGGAGACCCAAAAGTTGTTTATGTTTCACTTCATAGGCATCCCCACTACCCCGGAACTGGCTACTATTCAGAGGCTAACTGCCTAAACTATCCACTACCAGTGGACTGCGGCGAGGAAGTTTACCTAAAAACCCTCCAAGAAGCCTTAAAAAAAGTGGACATGCAAAAGATTGATGTGATAGCCGTTTCAGCCGGTTTCGACGCCTACGCTGGAGATTTGGCCTCTCTCGGATTAACTGAAAGAACCTATTATGAGATTGGCAAGATGCTCGCGGCTCTGCAGAAGCCGATCTTCTTTGTTCTGGAAGGCGGATATAAGGGCGAAAGTGTTGGAAAAGCCATACATGCCCTTCTCAAAAACTTCGGATAACAAGAGCCTTTGATACTAAAGCTTATGAACTCTGAAGTTCATTTAATGTTATGAAGCAGGTAAGTAGTAAGGTGGCTGGAGCCCTAATATTTGTGGGGGCAACCCAATTCATTTTATGCATGTTGATCGCCGAGTGCATTTATCCCAGCTACAGCGTTTCCAACAACTACATAAGCGACCTTGGAAAATTAGATGCACCCTCAGCTCCCATTTTCAACACTTCTGTTTTTCTGCTCGGCTTGACAGTGGCGGCTGGTGCTTACTTTCTGAGGCAAACTATCGCGAACAAGGTCTTTCTATGCCTTCTAATTTTATGCGGAGTCGGCGCCATGGGGGTTGGAATATTCCCAGAGGACTTCGGAATAACACATCTCCTAGTTTCTCTAACAGCCTTCTTGTTTGGAGCACTGTCAGCCATAGCCTCCTACAAGTTTCAGAAGCCCCCTCTATCCTACTTCGCAGTTATTTTGGGCATGATTTCGCTGGCGGCGCTCATACTTTTTGGACGGGGGATGTATCTTAGCTTAGGAAAGGGTGGGATGGAGCGCATGATAGCTTACCCAATTCTACTATGGGCAGTAGGGTTCGGCGGATATCTAACAAAAGAATAAAAATGGGGATCAAAGGGACAAGCCTAATGCTTTTTCCTAGCGTTTTTGCCCTTGCTAAGCATTGCGGTTGCAGACGTGGCAGCTACAAGCACGGCCATCGAAGGAAGTAAGGCGGAGAACTCGGGAACGATAAACTCTGACAACACAACTGTCACTTGCCTGTTTCCGTTTACGTTAACTATGGTGCTGTTTTCGTAAATTTCATAAGTTGCTGAAACGTTGTGGGGCCATTGTTGAAACTCGCCAGTAGCATTTATAATTGACGCCAGCGCTGTCAATCTAACCCATCCATACATGTTTGTTTTTCCTTTGGCGGTTACTGTTCCATCGGCACATGTGACTGTTACATTTGCGTATGGCACATCTTGTCCAAGGGAATCTTTAACGTAAACGTCGAGATACCAGTTCACGTATATCGCAGCTTGACCGCTAACTTGAACAACTTCGCCTGTAGAGTTTACAGACCAGATTATGGAGGAACCACTTAAATGTGCCTCGTGAGCTTTTGAATCGGTGGCGTTAAGCCTTGAAGATCCCGCAAGCCACACTTTATAAACATATGTATCATAAACAGCAGCTTTTGACGAACCGATGAGTCTTAGTTCATGCAGCTTTGAGAAGTAAATTATTGTGTGCTGGGAATCCGTGAAGTAGAGGGTCCAGTTGCCCACATGGGTATTGTGCAAGGTTACGTTTGGAGCGTAGCCGCCGCTTTCAAGGATTACCGAACAGTTTTCTAAATAGTTCCAGTATGAAAACGTGGATGGTTCAAGCTCGCTGATGAGGGTTTGCCTTGTCGATGAATGGATTGTTAAACAGGTAATTGTTGAGTCTTTAACTTCCACCGTTGAATTAAGGTAGGCGAATAATTCGAACAATGAAGAACCGATGATATTGATTCCCTCAGCACTGTAGACGTGTGCGACGCCGACGGTTGAATGGCCAAGATTTATGGATGAAGAGCCGTATAGCATTATGCCTAGAAAAGCAGAGTTTTCCACAATTGCAGATGAAATGTCACTTAGCTCTAACCATAGGCACGTTGCGACTGCTACTTTTAGTTGATTTATCTGAGCTGTGCTGTTCTCGTAAAGCATTATTGCAATGAAGCCACCAGCGTCGATTGTGGCGTTGTCCACAATTAAACGTGGTCTTCCGTCTACAGCGTCTTTTAAAGTTATGTTAAACTGGAAATTAGTTGTTTGAGTGAAGGTTACAGCAGCATCTTTTAAGACGAGGGTGGCGTTTTCTGTCACGATTATGCTTCCGTTAATATTAAACTCTCCATTGATGATGTAAACGTCGTCGTCTGACAACACTAAATCGCCTTGATAAAATGGTGCAGCAACCTTTATGTCGGGCAAGGCTGAGCCTAAAGGAGGCCAAAAACCAGCAAGGCTACTGCCATTATCAGCATAGGCTACAAGGAATTCTATGGTATCTCTAAATTTTAGACTAAAGTCGTGGGCGTCATCATCTGAATCTAATGGGTGAGCAACCTCGAAATAGTTATAAGTGCCATCTCCAGAGGCTGCTGCCTCCCCATTTTGTTCTCCTCCATAATCGGCATCGCTTGGCCATCCCACGGTGTCGTTGTAGAAGAAGACGTCAAATGGTCTTCCGCTGATGCTCCAGCAAACTAGTCCATCGTCTCCGTGTTCTGGAGGAGGCCAACCATCATGGTCATTGTTGAAGAAGAAGGCGAAAACGTCATATGTGCTTTCATCAGTTCCAAAATCATCGTCTGTTATTTTAGCAGCTAAGTAAAGATTTTCGTAATCATTCATGACGTAAAGAGTGCCGTTATATATGTGGTCTGAAGTAGTTATGTTAAATTCGATTTTAGCTGCAGCACTCCACTCATCCTCGCCTATGGTTCCGTCAATTGCTGGGGCTTCCCAAGTCCAAGCTGAAAGCACGACGCCGCTGTGGGCTTTCACGGAAGCGAAGCGAAGAAGGCTTGCTGGGAATAGGGCAGCAACTAGGTAAGCCGTTAAAAAGACTAACGCTTTCTTCTTCAATTTTTCACAACCTTTGAACTTTGCTTGAAATGTCAAAAATATAATAATTATGAATTGCAAATACATATAATGAATAATTTACTATAATTTAACCCCCATCCCCTTGAGGTTTCGGCTGACGCCAAGCTGAATGGCGAGCTGACGCTCGCATCAGGGGGCACTATAATTTAATAGACAGCTTAGAAAGCTTCCCATACTTTCCATTAAATGTAGCCTTTTTTGGCGGCTAGTTCTGCGCTTAGTAGTCCAGCTCCAGCGGCCCCTCTTATTGTGTTGTGACCTAGGCAAATGTATTTGATTGTTAGGACGGGGTCCTCTCTAATTCTTCCGACGACTACACTCATTCCTTTTCCTTCATCTCTATCAAGTCTCGGTTGGGGTCTATCCTCTTCTTCTTTAACTATTATGGGGTTTTGAGGAGCAGACGGTAGGTTAAGCCGCTGAGGTTCTCCAATAAAAGTTTTAAATGCCCTCTTAACTTCTTCCACCGATGGTTTCTTTTCAAGCTCTACAAAGACGCATTCTAAGTGGCCGTCCTTAACGTTTACTCTGTTGCAGCTTGCACTAACTTGTATGTTTGCTGGAAGAATTTTGTTGTTGCATAATTTGCCTAGAATTTTTAAGGTTTCCTGCTCAATTTTCTCTTCTTCACCCGGAATGTGCGGCAAAACATTATCGATAATGCTGAGGGAAGGCACACCTGGGAATCCTGCTCCACTGAGGGCTTGCATCGATGAAACCACGACTTTCTTTAGGCTGAACTGTATTAGCGGTTTTAAAGTGATTGCTAATTGTATGGTTGAACAGTTTGGGTCCGTTGATATAAAACCATCCCATCCTCTTTTTTCCCTCTGAACTTTCACCAACTCCAAGTGTTCTGGATTAACTTCCGGAATCAAGAGTGGAACGTCTTCCTTAAGTCTGTGGGCGCTTGCCTTGCTGAAGACAGGATATGCCGCAGCAAACTCCTCTTCTACTGTGCCAGCGATCTCTGATGGCAGAGCTGAAAAGACAAAGTCTATGTTCCCAGCTTTTTCAACAGACTTAACATCAGAGTTCACCACGTCCACTTCAGCAATTTCAGGTGGCATCTCACACTCCAGCATCCATGTGCATGCCTTGCCATATGGTTTTCCAGCCGACTTTCCAGACGCTGCCAACACTTCGATTTTAAACCATGGATGGTTATGGAGTAGTTGAACAAACCTCTGACCTACAACACCCGTCGCTCCGAGAATTGCCACTTTCCTCTTCACTTCAGGCTCACCTCTATGAAGCAACAATCCTTATTTCCATTTACTGACTTTAACATAACCATATTCACCAACTTCTCAAAATAATCATTGTGTTTGTTTTGATCACTCCATCTATTTTGCGGATTTTTTCGATACATTCATTAACTTCTGCAATGCTCATGGCAGATATAATAGTTGCGATGTCGTATTCTCCCGTCACCTCATATACTGTATCAACATTAGGTATCTTCAACAATTTAGCTGAAATTTCAGAGGTGGGGATTGAAGGGTTTATTGAAACCAAAGCTATGGCTTCAGCTCCTTCAGAAAGTGAGAGCTTCAGTGTGAACCTCTTGATTATACCAGAACTAACAAGCTCCTTGATCCTTTTTCTGACGGCGCCCTCTGATAAACCAACAACTTTTCCAATTTCACCGTAAGTGGCTCGCCCGTTCTGTTTGAGGATTTGAATGATTTTCCTATCAATTTCGTCCATTTTTATTCCTTTGTACGATTTTCGTATTAATACTAAATAAATGTTACTAAATATTTAAAACTTTTTCCGAAATTCTTATTAACTTGACAAAATTTTATACCAGAAAAGTCTCATACTCGGGTAGGATCAACATGGGAAGCATGTTTAAGGGCTGTTATACAGCGTTGGTAACCCCCATGCTTAAGAATGGGCAAGTGGATGTTGAAGGTCTCCAAAGCTTGGTAGAGTTTCAGGCATCCCAAGGGGTTAGCGGCATTCTCGTTGTTGGAACAACTGGTGAAAGTCCAACACTAGACCTGAAGGAGCAAATACTCGTGATTAAGAATGCTTATGAATTTAGTTCCGGCAAACTGTTGACGATAGCTGGAACTGGGTGCAACTGTACTCGCAAAACGTTGGAGAATACTGAAAAAGCCTATGATATCGGCGTAAGAGCCTTCCTGCTCGTAGACCCATACTACAACGGTCCAAGCTCCCTTGAAATTAGACGCGAATACATCGTCCCAGTGGCTGAACGTTTCACGGATGCCCAAATAATCCCATACGTTATTCCCGGAAGAACCGGGACGCAGCTGTTACCGCATGATCTTGCTATTCTTCACAGCGAACATCCAAATGTTAGGGCTGTAAAAGAGGCTACCGGAGATTTTGAGAACATAAAGCTTACAAGAAAATTGTGCGGAGAAAACTTTGACATATTATCGGGCGACGATGACAAAACCTTTAAAATGATGGCAGAAAACGCGATCAGGGCTTCCGGCGTGATCTCCGTCGTCTCGAACATAGCTCCAGCAGCAGTCCAAAGGATGACAAAACTGTTGCTGGAGAAAAGGGCAGATGAAGCCGCGGAAGTCTGCCAGAGATTGAATCCTCTATTCCAGATAGTGACTGTGAAAACAGTTGAGGAAACAGCCTTTGGCGATGTCGTTGTCAGGGCGAGAAATCCGCTGCCGTGCAAAACCTTAATGAGCGTTCTGGGGATGCCTGCGGGTCCCTTGAGGCCGCCTCTTGGAAAGATGACGCGAAAAGGTTTGAATGTGGTTTTAAAGGCGGTAAGAGAGGTTTACGAAAAAAGCCCCGAAATCTTGGCCCCAATTGAAAGTTTCTTTGACGTTGACCTGTCTAGAAGGCTCTATAACGAAAAGTACTGGAAAGGGTTAACCTATGATTAAAGTTTGCGTGGCCGGCGCCACTGGGAAAATGGGACGGGCAGTTATTTCAGAAGCTGTAAACAGAAATTTTGAAATTGTCGGAGCTATAGCCTCTCCAAACAACCTTGGACTCGGTAAGACGTTACGAGATTTGAAAATATGTGATTTAAATGTGCCACTTTATGGACCTTCAAGAATTAGGGAAGCATTGGAAAGGGCTGATGTTTACTTGAGTTTCACAACGCCAGAGGCTGAGCTTGTCAACATCCCAGAAGCCGCAAACATGGGTAAAAGGATAGTCATGGGTACAACGGGTTTCACTGAAGAACAGCTGAATAGGCTTAAGATGCTTGTTTCTTCAAGGGTTCCGGCTGTTTTCGCCTCCAACTTTTCTCTGGGTGTGAACTTTATGTTTAAAATGCTTCGTCAGCTGGCTCATCTGCCAAACGAATATGAAATCAGCATTGTGGAAGCCCACCACTCCAAGAAAAAGGATACGCCAAGCGGTACAGCTTTGTCCATAGCTAAAATTGTTTCTGCTGCTAGAGGTTACAGCAAAATGGTGCATGGAAGAGAAAAAATATCCCTGCGGACACGTGACGAACTTGAGGTTTTATCAGTGAGGGCTGGAGGAATACCGGGAATCCATGAGGTAATAATTGCTGGACCTCACGACATGATTTCTATAAGCCACACTGCTTTTTCAAGAAACGCATTTGCCTTGGGCGCGCTTCATGCTGTGAAATGGATAATGAGGCAAGAGCAGCCAGGGGTATACTCGATGGAAGATGTGTTAGACGGTTTAAACACTTAATTCAAGCTGGAGTTGAAGCATCCTTGGTTGGAAAAAGAGTTGTTGTGAAGTTTGGCGGAGCAGAACTGCGCTCCGGAGAGTCCTTTAGACAAGCGGCTGAAATGGTTAAGGCGGCATGCTTTGAAGAAGTTGTCGTTGTTGTTTCTGCCATGGAGAAAACAACGGACAACTTAATCAACCATGTTCGATGTATTGGGAAAATCAGCGACGCAGATTACGCCGACATCGTGTCTATAGGTGAAAGAATCAGCGCCAGAATGTTCAGTTCGGCCCTCAGGGCAGTTGGCTTAAACTCCACATACTTTGACCCCCAAAGTCCAAGTTGGCCAATAGTAACTGACTCGAACTTTCTGGAGGCGGAACCTGATCTTGGAGAAACCAGAAGGAGAGTTAGAACATGTATTGAGCCTCTTTTAGGCAGCTGTGTGCCGGTTGTGTGTGGCTTTGTTGGCAAGGATAGAGAGGGACGTGTAACACTTCTAGGTAGGGGTGGAAGCGACATAACGGCAACCTTGCTTGGCAACTGTCTAAACGCTGACGAGGTTATCCTAGTAAAAAACACCGAGGGAGTTTTGTCCGCCGACCCAACACTTGTTCCCGACGCTAAGCCCCTGAAAGAAGTAACCGTCGAGGAAATGTTTTCGCTAGCTCAAGGTGGAGCAAAAATAGTTCACCCAAAAGCCCTCAAATACAAACTCCCCCATCAAAAATTGAAGGTCGCCAGCTTTAACAACGGGCTTTCCTACGGTGGAACTGAGATTATAGGCGCCTTCTCTAACCCCTTTGAGGTCAGGAAATATGGCGACCTATGCGCTGTAACCCTTGTTGGGGAACTTAATGCTGCAAATCTTGTAAAAGCAATGACCGCTTTTGCTAACAAGAAAATTGCTGGCTTGAGCACCGGCAGAAACTCCGTAACAGTTTTTGCGGAAATAAAGGATAAGAAAGCCTTGCTTTCGCAGCTGTGCAAAAAAAGCGATTTTAAAGGAATAAGCCTAAAAGAAAAAATTGGTGCCATAGAGGTCTTAAGCCCAGAATTCATCGAGTCCCCGGGATGGGTTGCCAAAATATCCGGTGTCCTCGCCGAAAAAGGAATAAACATCGTGGAGATTTCTTCAAGCAAAGCCACAATCGCCATTTTTCTAGAAGAAAAAGATTTGGAAAAGGCGTTGGAAGCCATCAAAGCCCTCAAAAAGTAGGAGGTTTACAATGGAGGTTTTGAAAAGTCCGTTGGAAAATGTTGGAGGCGAACTTTACATAGACAATGTTTCAGCTATCGAGCTGGCCGAAACTTTCGGGACACCCCTTTATGTGATTAGCGAGAGCAAGATAAGAGAAAACTACAGAAAGTTGCGCGAAGCATTTTCGAAAAGGTATGGCAAGTTCAAAATCCTTTACTCTGCAAAGGCTAACACTAACATTTCAGTGTTAAAAATCCTCCATAGCGAAGGAGCATACGTTGACACCGTAAGCGCAGGCGAAGTCTACTTGGCCCTAACAGCCGGCTTTAGCCCCAACGAGATCCTGTACACCGGGGTAAACATTGGGGACGAAGAACTGGAATATATTTTAAACAAAGGGGTTATGGTTAACCTTGACTCCTTACCCCAACTTAATAGGCTCCTCCGACTAGGCGTTCCGGAAACTTTGTCTTTTAGAATTAACCCAGAATACGGCGCTGGACACCACGAATATGTTGTTACTGCCAGCAAATATGCAAAGTTTGGGATGGACGAAGATTCTGCCCTTAAAGCCTATGAGACTGCAAAAAAGGCTGGCGTGAAAAGGTTTGGCGTTCACATGCACATAGGCTCAGGAATCATGGATGTTGCTCCGTATATTAAATCCGGAGAACATCTCCTCGAAATTGCTTGGAAAATCAGCACCAAACTTGGAATAAACTTCGATTTCATCGACTTCGGAGGAGGAATGGGAGTTCCCTATAAACCAGAGGACAAAGAACTTGACCTAGACACCTTTTCCAAAAAATTGGTTGCAATGTTTAGAAGTAAGCTGAACAAGTATGCATTAGGACGACCTGAGCTTTGGATTGAGCCTGGAAGATTCATCGTCGCCGAGGCTGGTATCCTCCTAACAAGGGTTAACACAGTAAAACATGTTTCCAACAAAAAGTTTGTTGGAGTAGATGCAGGCTTCAACACCCTTGTCAGACCCACCATGTACGGAGCATATCATCACATCCTTGTTGCAAATAAGCTAGATGAACAGCCAGCAGAAGTTTACAACGTGGTCGGCCCGATATGCGAATCAGGCGACGTTCTCGCGAAAGACCGCTTGTTACCCAAAATATGTGAAGGCGACTTACTTGCGGTTTTAAACGTGGGCGCATACGGTTTTTCCATGAGTTCGCAATATAATTCTAGGCCTAGGCCTGCCGAAGTGCTTGTTAAAAGTGGCAAACGCGCCTTGATACGGGAAGCTGAAACTTTTGAAGATTTGGCTGGAAAGCAGAGGGTTGCGGGATGGCTAGAAGGATAAGTTTTTGGAAAATGCATGGGCTTGGAAACGATTACATAGTTATAGACAACAGGGGTAAAGAGCTAAACGAAGAAGAGTTGCCCAACCTTGCCGTAAAATTGTGTGAAAGAAGGTTTGGGATAGGTGCAGATGGCTTAATGCTTGTTTACCCCTCTCAAAAAGCTGACGTGAAAATGAGAATCTTCAACCCAGATGGTTCAGAAGCCGAGATGTGTGGAAACGGCATCCGATGCCTTGCCAAATACTGCTTTGAAACTGGTTTAACGCGAAAAACCTCCCTTCTGGTGGAAACATTGGCTGGTGTCAAAACATTAGACCTCAAAGTAGAAAACGATGTTGTAAAGTCCGTGAGAGTTAACATGGGTTCACCAAGCTTTGAGGCTGAGGAAATCCCAATAAAATGGAACGGCGCTTTCATAGACAAGCCCATTCACGCCGGAGAAACAACCGTGAAAGCCACAGCCCTCTCCATGGGAAACCCTCATTGTGTAATCTTTGTTGAAGATGTGGAAAAATATCCCGTGAAAGCTGTTGGACCACTACTGGAAAACTATGAGCTTTTTCCGAAGAGAACTAATGTCGAATTCGTTCAGGTGATTTCAAGGGACAAGTTAAAAGTCAGAGTTTGGGAAAGAGGCGCGGGCGAAACCATGGCATGTGGAACTGGCGCATGTGCAAGTGTCGTTGCTGCAAAAGTTCTTGGAAAAGTGGATAAAATTGTCACAGTTAAGCTACCGGGAGGAGAGTTAACAGCGGAATACCGCTATGGTGTGATTTTCATGGAGGGCCCTGCCGAAAAAGTTTTTGAAGGTGTTATAAACCTCTAAGGAGAGTAAACATATTGGATTTTGAGCTATCCAGAAAGGTTAAGGCTATCCCACCCTACCTGTTTGCTGAACTGGAGAAAACAGTAAAACAAAAAAAGCGGGAAAGAGTGGATTTAATCTCCCTAAGCATAGGGGACCCGGATCTTCCACCACCAAAGGTTGTGGTAAACGCCTTAAAAGAGGAGGTGGCCAAACCTGAAAATCATGGCTATTCATCCAGCGAAGGAGAATATGAGTTCCGATTGGCTGTCTCTGATTGGTACAAAAGAAGGTTTAATGTAGACTTAGATCCTGATCGAGAGGTTGTCGCCTTAATTGGGTCGAAAGAAGGCTTGTGCAATATTGCAAGGGCTTTCCTCAACGAGGGCGATCGCGTATTGCTGCCAGACCCGGCTTACCCCGTATATGCTAACGGATGCACCATTTTGAATGGCGGCGTGCCAGTCTACTTTCCTTTACATGAGAATAACGGTTTCCTTCCATGTTTTGAAGGCGTGAAAGTTGACGGTGTTAAAATGATGTTTGTTAACTATCCCAATAACCCTACGGGCGCCGTGATATCCATTAAAGAGCTTAGAGAGCTTGTGGATTTCGCCGTCAAAAACAAAATAATCTTATGTTATGACAACGCTTACTCGGAAATAACTTTTGGCAATTACCGGGCTCCAAGCATTTTACAAATAGATGAGGCACGAAAGGTCGCGGTTGAATTCCATTCATGTTCAAAAACGTTTAGCATGGCGGGAAGCAGAATAGGCTTTGCCGTTGGAAATGAAAAATTAATCGCCGGATTAAAGAAAATCAAGGCGCAGGTGGATTCCGGATCGCCAAAATACATACAGTTGGCAGCTGCAAAAGCCTTAAAAATATATGCAAAGGAAGATCCCCCAAAGTTTGTAAGGGAAGCTCGCCAAACATATTACAGACGGCTGAAAATTCTTGTGAAAGAATTGAACTCTATTGGATTAAGTTGCCAAATGCCAAAAGCCACATTCTACGTTTGGGCTAAGTGCAGCATAAACTCTGTAGACTTTGTCAAGAAAATGTTAGAGGTTAACGTCGTCGCCACACCGGGCATAGGGTTCGGCAGTCAAGGCGAGAGATACATTCGATTTTCAGCAACATGCTCAGAAGAAAGAATAAGGGAGGCTTGCGAAAGGTTGAGGAAAATTTTCTAACGAGTTATGAAAAGTGGATGTTTTAGTAATACCACCCCGGAAATAAAACGTTTTTGA
Organism: Bathyarchaeia archaeon; assembly: GCA_038882975.1. GTDB lineage: Archaea > Thermoproteota > Bathyarchaeia > Bathyarchaeales > Bathycorpusculaceae > JAGTQI01. The sequence goes on along the minus strand of JAVZNE010000006.1, from coordinate 10,658 downwards.
AAAAACCTCATATGCGCAAACTAACAAGGAAACTATTACAAAAAATAATTTTAGCGGGCCCGCTGGGATTTGAACCCAGGATCTCCGGCTCCGCAGGCCAGCGTCCTAATCCATTCTAGACTACGGGCCCAATTTAATATGAGAGAATGATAATAAAAGGGTTTTTAGGTTTGGTTTAAAATGCGTTGTAGGGCGTTTATTACGTTTTGTTTGCCCATGGCGGTTATGTATGGTCCTAGCCTAGGTCCTTGTGGTGTGCCTATTAGTATGGTGTATAGGGTTTTGAAGAATTCTGGTGGTGGTATGTCGTGTTTTTTGGCGGTGTTGAATATGGCGTTTTGTATTTTTTCTGCTTCTTCTTCTGTTTTTAGGGTTTCGATTAGTTCTTTTATGGCGTTTTTCTCTTCTGGTTTTAGGGTTATGGGCGTTTCCCGGATTTCTTCGAAGTCTTTAACCCAGTTGAGGGCATATTCTATTCGCCTTTTTAGGTTTTGGTCTGGCTGTTGTCCTTTTTGTAGGTAGCCATAGCTTTGGAGTTTTTCTGTTATAAACTCTATTTCTTTGCCTTTCGGTGCAATTTTAGCCAGAAAAGTTAGCATGTTGTATGGCACATGCACGCTTGGTTGTTTTGGCGGTTTTAAGACCCAGCAGTATTCGTATAAGCCTTTGAGCTTTGCTAACTCCTTTTTGTCTGGAATTGTTTTCCTTCCAAAGTATATGTCTTCTAAGTAGTCCAGTTCGTTTATGTATAATGGTATGTCCGTCACATCTAATGTGCGGGTTCCAACAAATCTTTTCAGCATAAGCAGCATAAGCGATTGGGGCGAACCGTATTTGAACCATGTTTGTGGGGTGAAAACAACCCCTGCGGATTTTGAAAGTCTTTTCCCACTTTTGTCTAAGAAAAGCTCGTATTTCGCATGGGCCGGCGGCTCCCAGTTGAATATTTCACGGCATATGCGGTCGTTTACGCGAACAGAATCTGCAATCTCCTTGCCGAAGGCTTCGAATCTGATGTCTAATGCTTTCCATCTAACTGCAAATTCGCCTTTCCAGCTTAGCTTACCTTCGCCTTTTCTGTAATCCGTTTCACCTTTGTGTCCGCATCCCTTGAGCCAGCGCCCTTTCACTTCCATTCCTTCGCACACGTAGAGGATTTTTCCTTCTTTAGGGAGAAAGTCGTAGGCTTTTGTTGTGTATATGCGCCCGCAATTTTCGCACACAGCGAAGTATGGTAGCGCTTCTAAAAATTTCTCTTGCCCAACCTCTTCCTTGACAATTTCGCCAACTTTCTTAGCACTTAAAAGTACGGCCTCAATTTCCTTATTAAACAAACCTCTTCTATAAACTTCTGTCCCAGAAAAGAATCGGTATTCTATCCCGCACTTGTCCAAAGCATCAAGAAGTAGTAAAGTCATGTGTTCGCCATAGCTTTTGTGGCATCCATAAATGTCTGGGATGTCTGTGACTGGGCGTCCCAAATGTTCTTCTAGGGTTTTTGGCATGCCGGCAGGAACCTTTCGGAGCCCATCTTTGTCGTCTGCGAAAGCTATGAGTTCAGAGTTGTAACCTTGTTCCCTAAGGGCTAAGGTTACGGCGAAGGACCTTGCGGCGTCGCTTAAATTTCCTATGTGAGGGAAGCCTGAGGCAGCTATTCCCATTTCAGTTCTTATCATGTCTAGGCTTCTGCCCAGCTTTCGCTCTCTCTCAATTATTTTTAGAGCCATTTTGTCATACCATGTCCCTCGCCCAATGATTTCGCCGCCCATCGTATTTCAAACCCCTACGACAGTATCCATAATCACGTAATTGTAGATAAAAAATGTTTAGAAAGGGTTTGGTTTGCGCCTAAAATATTCCGAATTTGGCTGTTGGTATATCCCCTTTTATGACCGTTCCAGTTGCTCCATCCAGCCACAAACTGTAAATTTCGCCCTTATACTCGTATTTTATGAACCATATCGGCACGTGGAGGTAAACCGTTTGACCAACTTTTATCTCGTTTTTCATTTCAATGATTCTGTCGACATCTTGCTGTGCCAGGTATTGGTGATGTTCCACAATTTGCTGTTTGGCGATTTCAACAGCCTCATCCCTGTCAATTTCACTGTTTAATATTTTGGCGAAATCCTCGACTTTCCTAAAGTCGTATGGAATCTTGCCCTCCAATGGAACGTCGTATTCTCTTGTTGGGAATTGTGTGGCTTTTCTTGCGAGAACAAGCCAGTCATACTTTTTCACAATTTTCCCATCCTTCACAAGGGGTGGGGTTATCCTTTCAAAAATGCCTTTGTAGGTGCTTTCTGCCTCAACCGATATGATCCAGAAGGGGAGATACATCAGCGTCTTCTCAATTATTTTTGACCTTTTAGCTAGATCTGCTGGTTTGAGAAATCCAGAACTCATCCAACCTCTGACAGGCTCTTCTATCTGCACTAAACTATACTTGTTCAACAGCATTGAATGCTCAAAGGTGAAAGCCTTTCCGGTTTCAATTACTACAGTGTAGCCGCAGTATCTGCATGTTGCTATAATTTCGCCAGACTCAAAGGAGATGGGTGCACCACAGTAGGAGCAGCTCAATTCCTTAACTATTGACACTTTATTTAACCTTCTGTTTTTCACGCTTCAAAATTTCTCTTGCAACTATAACGCCTGACGCTGAAGCTTGTATTAGACCCCTAGTTACTCCGGCGCCGTCGCCGATTGTGAATAGGTTTCGTATTTTTGTTTCAAGGGTGCTGCTTAACTCCAGCCTTGAGGAGTAGAATTTCACCTCCACACCATATAACAGCGTGTCTCGTGAGTGTATTCCTGGAGCGATTTTATCTATGGCTTCAAGCATCTCTCTTATATCTGCAAGATAACGATATGGTAGGACGAAGCTTAAGTCGCCGGGCGTGGCGTTCTTTAGCGTTGGTGCTACAATGCTCCTTGCGATTCTTTCTGGTGTTGAGCGTCTTCCAGCTTCCAAGTCGCCTAGACGCTGTATTAGTATGCCTCCGCTTAGGAGGTTTGAGAGCCTAGCCAAATATTTTCCATAGGCTATGGGTTCTTTGAAGGGTTCCGTGAATGATGTGCTAACGAGAATTGCGAAGTTTGTGTTTTCTGTTTTCCGCTCCGCATAGCTCTGCCCATTAACAGTCAAGACCCCATTGTAGGATTCGGTTATGACCTCGCCGTAGGGCGCCACGCAGAAAGTCCTAACTTGGTCATCGAAAAACTTTGAGTAGTAAACGAATTTCGGTTCATAAAGGATATTTGTTAGCTCCTCCATAACTGCAGCTAAAACTTCCACTCTGACGCCGACGTCCACGGGATTGTTAAGTGTTTTTAACCCTAACGCTTGGGCTTCTGTTTGAAGCCATTCCGCTCCACCCCTTCCAGGCGCCACAATTACATATTTGCCGAAGAACTTTTCTCTGTCAACTGTTTCGACGCCTTCAACCACGCCGTTTTTCACTATTAGCCCCTTAACATCTTTCCTCATTTTAATGTCAACTTTTCCGTTGAGTTCTTGGCGCATTTTTCGCAATGTTTGGGCGCAACGTTCAGTTCCCATGTGCCTAATCCTCTGGTGAATAAGTTTTAGTCCAGCTAATGATGCCTTTCTCTCGATTTCCTCAACTTTTTCTACGTCTTCGCCGTAAACTCGATTTGGAGCGCCAAATTTGATGTAAACACTGTCCACGTAATTTATCAGCTCGCCCAGCTCCTTTTCTGAAACATATTGGTTTAGCCAGCCGCCAACTTCCGTGGATATGGTTAGTTTGCCGTCGCTGAAGGCCCCAGCTCCACCCCACCCGCATAGAAGCCCACATGGTTCACAGTTTACGCATCCGAAGCCCCTGCTTGCTGGGCATTTTCTCCGCTCTAAATCTGGACCCTTGTCGAGCATTAATATGTTGAGATCTGCTTTTTCAACAATTTCAAGGGCTGAAAATATCCCGGCTGGACCAGCACCGACAATTATCACATCATATTTCAAAGCATTATACCTCTTAAAGCCCAAAACTAGATGTGACAACAAGCATATATTTTTAGCGAATCTTGAAACTACAGCGATGTCGTAGAATTAACCAAGAAAACCTATTTGGATTTATGATGAGGAACGAGGCATAGAAACTTTACGGTTTTATTTCCGCTGTTTCTAAACTGGTGCCTCTCATTGGGCGGAATAAAAACTACATCGCCGGGCTTAAACTTTCTCTCCCCATCAGCGCCTATAACGACGCCTTCGCCCTCTAGAATGAAAACTTCGTGTTCCCATGGGTGAGTATGCAATGGACTGTGTCCTCCAGGTTCCATTTCAAAAAACCTCATTGCAAAGTTTGGAGCGCCAATGTCCCTTGTGATAAGCCATCTAACCTTCAACTTTGAAGCCCCCTCTTCTTGGGCTTCTTCGGCTTTAACCTCGCTATAATGGAAAACCTTCATGAAGATGCTCCCCATAAAGTTTTTCTAATCTTTTATGGCTTCAAGGATGCTCATCACATTCCAGAGCTTCACACGGGTGTATGGCGGCATGTTTGGATCTTGTAAAATCTCGTCAAGTATGGATATGGCGTTTGAAGCTCTAACTGCGGGCGTGAATTCCGTTGTTTGTAGAGCGTCCATTGAATCTTTCGCCGCCCTCCTAATGTTACGTGGAGTTGTTGTGTCTTCTGAAACTTCGGCTAGCACAGCCATAGCCTGCTTTATTCGCTCCTCATACTCCTCTAGCTTCTTCTTCCTAACCATGCCCGTCACCACATCAATTTCAGATAATCAAGTTATATAGGCTTTTATGCCTATCTATTTTCGAGGCTTGAGAGAATGTCGCATAACAAGGAGAAAGCGGACACAGAGGCGACTGAGGAACAGTATATTAAGCGTATGGCTGACTTGCTTCGTCAAGGTCAAACCCTAACCGAGCTGGCTTGTCCAGTTTGCGCCTCCCCATTGTTTAGGCTTAAAAGCGGAGATTTATGGTGTGCAAGATGCGGGAAAAAAGTGATTGTTGTTAAAGAAGAAACGGAGCTGGTAAAAGTGACAAGCACGTTAAGCCTTGAAACCCTTGAGGCTACTTTACTGACGAAAATACAAGAAATCCAAGAGAAAATGCAACATGAAACAAATGTTGAGGAGCTTCAGAAACTCGGTTTGGCACTTTCTGGACTTCTGGAAAATTTGGAAAAAGTAAGGAAAGCCAAAAGAATATAGCTTTTTAGGCGAGGGCGGGGCATGTTTGGCTTTTACGAAAATTTTCCAGTAAACGTGCAAAAGGTGATGCGCTTCGCCTCAACAGTTTCCAGTAAAACACTTCAAAAAGTGTTGGTTCAGTGCTTAGCGAAACTTAACAGCGAAAACCTGCGCCTACAGGATATCATAAGCCCTTCTACATTCGAATGTACTGTTGCTTTTGAATTTGGAATAGCTGATGGTGACGCGTTTAACTACCTAGACCAAGATGAAACACAGAAAGTTTTAGGAGAAATCCATAAGGCTCCACTTCAGATAATGGACCTTTTTTGCGCCATACGATATTACAAGGAACGGGATGGAAATAAGTCTCCGCTGAAGTTTGACTATTACATGATCCGCCTGATATTTAGCGCTGGCTATGTTGACACGCTTATTTTTCACGAAAGAGGACCGAGACACATGCCACCAGAAGATCTAATCAACTTAATTGTTGAAAGGGTTAACCAACTTTTTCCAAGAAGAGTTTTGAAGGCTGTCTAGCCACTTTTCAAGCAATCTAAAACTGTGGACAAAATTTCTCTGGCGACTTCCCTCTTTGATTTGTTTCCATCCACTCTGACAAGTTCGCCATTTTCAACAAATTTTAGATAGACTTCACGAACCTTACGCTGGGTTTCAAGGTTTTCCATGACAGATTTCTTGGGTTTCAGCCTTTTAATGACTGTGTTTGGCTCCACGTCTATGAAAATCGCCAAATTAGGCGGTATTGCATGCTCGTTTATTCGTCTAATCCAGTCTAGGTTTAACCCGGCTGCCCCTTGGTAAGCCAAAGAAGAATAGAGGTAGCGATCGGAAACCACCATTTTTCCAGCTTTCAAGGCTGGGATTATCTCGTTTTTCAAATGTTCGTATCGGTCAGCAGCGAAGAGTAAGGCTTCAACTATGCTGGAGACTCGCTTTCCGCCATGGAGGCAGTACCTCTTTATGAATCTCCCAATTTTTCCACGGCTCGGCTCAGCTGTGTAAACCGCGTTATAGCCGATCCTCCGAAGTTCTTTCACTAAAATTTTGGCTTGAGTTGTTTTTCCGCAGCCATCTAAGCCTTCGATACATATAAAGAACCCTCTTTTTTCCAATGTTTTGTCCTCCAGCAGCATTAGACATTATAAGAGGGGCATGCATTAATAATTGTTAAGCCTAATCACCGGAGAAGTGATGATGCCGAGAAACTATTGGGGTGAAATAAAAGACCCTGTACATGGGTACGTCTACATAACGGAGGAAGAGAAGGAAATCATCGACTCTTATCCAGTTCAGAGGCTTCGTAGGCTGAGGCAGTTGGCCGGTGCTGAATATGTTTATCCTGGGGCGAATCACACACGCTTTGAACATTCTATAGGCGTTATGTACTTGGCTGGTAGGGTGGCTGAAAACCCAAACATTTCCCAGCTAGTAAGCGAAGAAGAGGCTGAGGCTGTGCGGATTGCCGGCTTGCTCCACGATGTTGGTCATGGTCCCTTCTCCCATGTTTTTGAACATTTGCTAACGAAGAAGCTTAACAAAACCCATGAGGACATAACCGCCTGGATAATCAGACACAGCGAGCTGAAAGATTTGCTTACCAGTTTTGGATATAAAGCCGAAGATATAGCCGAGCTTGCTGTTGGCTCCTTGTCCATACGCGGAAAAGCCTTCCTAAACCAGATAATAAGAAGCTCCATAGATGTTGATAAGCTGGATTTTGTTGTTAGGGATACCTACCACACGGGCGCTGAGTATGGCTTTGTGGATGTTTTCCGCTTAATCCACACTTTCGACGTTTTAGACGGGAACTTAGCCGTTGATATTGGGGCGCTTTCAACCCTTGAATCCTTCATAATAGCCCGAATAGAATCATTTAAGAGCATATACTTCCACCGTGTTGGGAGAGCAGCCCAAATAATGCTGGCAACGGCCCTTGAGAAGGCGGATGAGGAGCTGGGCTTGTCTGCCTTTAAGACGACTGAGGAGTATTTGGCGATGGATGACTATACGGTTTGGACTATGCTCAAAAACTGCAAAAAATCCAGCCCAATCATAAGGAATCTTGAAAGGCGGAAAATGCTGAAATGCGCCTACGAGCAGACCTTCTACGTTAAGGATAAGACTGTTTCAAACATTTTCAGCGCCGAAGAGTTCCGCAACCAGATAAGGAACAAAATCGCAAAAGATGCAAAGGTTGACCCTGAAGCCATAATAATTGATGTGCCAACGGTGCCTTCTGTTCCATACCACCATTCCATGTTTATGGAGCCCATGGAAATTCCAGTTTTTGGAAAAACCCATGATGGGAAAAAGGAGGTTAAGAGGCTTAGCGAGATTTCTGGAATTTTTGACGTCCTAAAGGGTTTCATAAACATTTTAAGGGTTTACACAGACGAAAAGAATCGTGGGAGAGTTGCGGAAGTCGCATCGAAAATCCTCGGTGAAATTCCATCATCAGCCAAAATATCCTATTGAAAGGGCATCTGAAATGGCAAAATACATGGTTCTGCGCGGACGCGGAATCGTTGAAGGGTATTGTAAAGCAGAGGCGCTTGTCTCTGCCAAACCCATAAGTTTCCTCGGAGATGTTGACCCAGAAACTGGGAAAATTATTGGGAAAAGGCATGATTTGTACGGCGAATCTGTAAGAGATAAGGTTTTATGCTTCCCCCACGGGCACGGTTCAACAGTTGGCAGCTACATGCTATATTCACTGGCAAAAAAGGGCTTGGCGCCAAAAGCCATAATAAACCAAAAAGCTGACCCGGTCATTGTTGTTGGAGCGGTTATAGCTAACATCCCCATGGTGGATAAAATAGACATAAGCAAGATTAAAAGAGGCGACTTGGTTGAAATCGACGCCCACAAAGGAATCGTTAAAGTTCTAAAATCGGAGGGTTAAAAGGCACGTATCTAACAAAAGAGGAGGAGCGCATCTACAACGGCGAATTCGGCTGGGCAAAGCAAATCTGCATGAAAATACTTGTCAAACTTGGAGAGCTTTTCGATGCGTCTAGGCTTATACCGATCGATTCTGCCCACGTTTCTGGAGTTTCATACAAAACCCTTGGTGAAGCGCCCACAGATTTCCTAGAGGCTTTGGCAAATGCCAACGAAAAAGTCGCTGTGGAAGCCACGCTTAATCCTCGAAGTTTGGACTCCGAACACTTGGCAAAGAGGCTGCCGAAAAATCTTGTCGAAATGCAGCTAAAACTCTGCAAAATTTTCGATAAGCTTGGCTTCAAAAAATCTTTCACTTGCACGCCATATTATATTAGAGAACCGAGAAAAGGTGTCCACTTAGCATGGGCTGAATCATCAGCTGTTGTCTACGCTAACTCTGTTTTAGGAGCTTGGACAAACCGTGAGGGGGGTCCAAGCGCTCTGGCAGCAGCTATCATTGGCAAAACACCAAACTGTGGAATACACAAGGCTGAGAACCGCAGGCCAAAAATTGTCGTTGAAGTTGGCGCTTCTCTGGAAAACGAAGTTGATTACGGTGCCTTGGGAATATTTCTTGGCAAAATTTTGGAGGATAAAATCCCACTAATCAAAGGCTTGAAAGACCCGTCTCATGAAGACTTGAAGCAGTTAGGGGCTGCACTTGCTTCTGCTGGAATGGTAAACATGTTTCATTATAGAAAAAGCGTCAAGGTAGAAGGAAAACTTGAAAAAATAACTGTAGAACCAAAAGACATTAAGGAAACAGTGGCGGAGCTGACATCTTCAATGCGAAAACCAGACCTAATTTTTATTGGGTGTCCTCACTGCTCTTCCCGTGAAATAAAAGAAATTGCAGATGCCATTAGAAACCGAAAAGTTAGGAATGATGTTGAATTTTGGATTTGCACCTCCTGCCTAATAAAAGAAAAGGCTAAGGCCTATGTGAGCAAAATTGAGGCAAGCGGCGCCAAAATCCTTACAGACACCTGCGCAGTAGTAACATGGACAAACCAGCTCGGAATAAAAACAATAATGACAAACTCGGCAAAAACAGCCCATTACGCGCCAACCCTAAACAAGGCAGAAACCATTTTGGCGCCACTAAAAGAATGCTTAAAAACAGCCCTAAAAGAATAATGTTTAAACGAAACCACAAATATTTGCATGATGCCCATGGTGCTCCGGTAGTATAGCCCGGTCAAGTATTCCGGCCTTTCGAGCCGGAGACGCGGGTTCAAATCCCGCCCGGAGCACTCCAAGAGTTTTATAGGCTTAGCAGCCACCAAAAGAGCTGTGAGAAGGCGACTACTTATTTACGGCTAAATTGGTAGTTCTGCGAAACTTATATCTTAAAGACTGTTCTTGAGGTAAAGACCTGTGGAAGGATTTAAGGTGGAGGAACTTAAACGCTCCAGCAAACCAGAATTGCTCGACCTATTTACGGAAGCTTTTAGGGATGGCCACCCATTAATTCCCGCTTTAAGTCGTAAACCAGAAGCAACAAGAAAAGTGATGAAAGCTTTCCTTGACTTTTTCAGAAGCTCTCCTAAATCTCTTATTTATGGAATTAGGGAAGACGGAAAACTCGTTTGCGCCTCGGTTTCCGTTGATTCTACAAAAGAACCATCCATGTTTGCATTAATACGGTTCATAATTTCATTATGCGGAGCAATCGGTTGGAAGAATGCAAAAGAGCTGGAAACGGTTCATAAGGAAGAACCAAAATACGAAGAAAGTTATCTTGAGCTTGTGTTATTAGGAACTCTTCCTTCTTATCAAAGACAAGGATATGGACGTAAAATGTTACGTTTTCTGTACGAACTGGCAAAAAAAGAAGGATTTAAAGGAATAACGCTAGTTGCCGATAAAAATACTCCGGCATTCCACTTCTATCAGAAAGAGGGGTTCATAGTAGATAAAGAATGCAATGTCTGTGGAAGAACGCTATGTTGGATGCGCCTCACTTTTCAATAATTTTCCGTTAAATCAGCATCACATTACAAGAAATTCTTTACCGCTATTTAAAACTAAAAGCAACAAATGGTAAACGTAAGGAAATGCTAAAAAGAGCTGAGTAGCATAGCTAAAGCAAAAGAAGCCTAAATGGGAATAAAGACTTTTAAAATCAGTTTTAACAGGAAGCCCAGGATTTATAATTAGAAAATGTCCAAACTTTAAAGACCCTATGGGAAAAGAGCCAACCCCGCAGGTCTACACGTACTCAATTTTAAGTGTGGCGGGCCCGGTGGGATTTAAACCCAAAAGGGTTCAAGTCCTAAATTCGCAGGCATTTGCATTAGTTCTGACGGTTGTAGAAGACAAAGAGATTTCAAAATTTACATTTACAAAAGGGCCGTCTCTAAAAGGGAAGGCAAATGCGACCACAACAATAATAAACTAACCAGGCAGAATTTCAAACCAATAGAAAGGTTGTAGTTGCATGAAATTTACAAAACATGCAAAGTCGAGGGTTGCTGAAAGGGGTATAACGGAAACGATGATTTTGG
>JAVZNE010000005.1:0-99623 GCA_038882975.1 Bathyarchaeia archaeon | reverse complement strand
ACGGCGAGATTCCGCGAAAAATTGCCTTCGTTCAATGCGTTGGTTCGCGGGATGCTCAGCTTGGGAACAATTATTGTTCTGCCGCTTGTTGTATGTATAGCATTAAGGAAGCCATCATAGCCAAGGAGCATGTGCCGACAAAGCTGGACTGCACAATTTTCTACATGGACATTAGGGCTTATGGGAAAGAGTTTGACGCCTACTATAAGCGTGCCCAGGAAGAGTATGGCATAAGATTTGTGCGCTCAAGGGTTGCAAGCATAACCGAAGACCCAGCGACTGGAAACTTGCTTGTCCACTATGTTGGCGAGGATGAAACTCCTAGAATTGAAGAGTTTGACATGGTTGTGCTTTCCACTGGCATGCAGCCGCCAAAGGACGTGGAGAAACTAGCCAAAGCTTTAGGCATAAAGCTTAACAAATACCGCTTCTGCGAAACCAACATCTTCACGCCCTTAGAAACATCAAAGCCCGGCATATATGTTTGCGGAGCCTTCAGCTCGCCGAAAGATATTCCAGAAAGCGTTGCTCAGGCAAGTGGCGCTGCGGCAAAAGCCATGGCAATAATCGCTCCGGAACGGGGCAAGCTAATCACCGTTAAGGAGTATCCGCCTGAAAAGGACGTAAGCCAAGAAGAACCCCGAATAGGAGTTTTCATATGCCACTGTGGCATAAACATCGGCGGCATAGTGCGGGTTCCAGAAGTTGTTGAATATGCCAAGAAGCTTCCAAACGTTGTTTATGCTGAAGACAACCTTTACACCTGTTCGGATGACACCCAGAAGCGGATTAGGGAGAAGATTAAGGAGTACAACTTAAACCGTGTTGTTGTGGCTTCATGCACGCCCAGAACCCACGAGCCGCTTTTCCGTGAAACCGTCCGCGAGGCTGGCTTAAACCCCTACCTTTTTGAGATGGCAAACATCCGCGACCAGTGCAGCTGGGTTCACATGCACGAGCCAGAAGAGGCTACAGAAAAAGCTAAAGACCTTGTCCGCTCAGTCGTCGCTAAGGCAAGGCTGCTGAAACCATTGAAGAATCCAACAGTCAACGTTACCCCAGTGGCTCTCGTTATCGGTGGCGGCGTTTCAGGGATGACTGCAGCACTGGAACTAGCCAATCAAGGCTTCGAAGTCCACCTAGTAGAACGCGAGAAAGAGCTTGGCGGACACCTAAGGAAAATCTTTTACTTGCTTGATAGCGAAGACCCGCAAGAGCACTTGAAGAGGCTTGTTGAGGCTGTTATGGAGAACAAGCTTATCCACGTCTATTTGGGCGCAGAAGTTGTCGAAGTAAGCGGTTTTGTCGGCAACTTCAAATCAAAGATAAGGCTGAGCAGCGGCGAGGAAAAAGAGGTGGAGCACGGCGTAGTTATTGTTGCAACCGGCGCTGTTGAGTATAAGCCAAAAGAGTACTTGTATGGTGAAGACTCCCGAGTCATGACCCAGCATGAGTTGGAGGAGAAAATAGCCAGAGGCGAATTCAAAGCCAAAAAGGTTGTTATGATTCAGTGTGTTGGCGCGAGAAACGAGGAGCACCCAAACTGCGCGCGGATATGTTGTGGACAAGCTATTAAAAACGCGTTGAAAATTAAGGAGCTTAACCCAGACGCTGATGTCTATATCCTATACAAGGATGTTAGAAGTTACGGTTTTAAGGAGGAGTATTACCGCGAAGCCGCAGCCAAGGGAGTTATCTTCATAAACTATTCTGATGAGAGAAAACCAAAGGTCACAAACGAAGGCGGAAAGCTGAAAGTATCCTTCTACGAGCCAGTGCTAAAGCAGGAAGTCCAGATAGAGCCAGACTACGTTGTTTTAAGTGCCGCAACAATTCCGAATCCAGACAACAAGCGCATAGCCGAAATGCTAAAAGTGCCGCTGACGAAGGATGGCTTCTTCCTAGAGGCTCACATGAAGCTTCGCCCAGTGGACTTTCAAACAGACGGCGTTTTCCTATGCGGAATGGCTCACTCACCAAAATTCATTGAAGAGAGCATCTCCCAAGCATGTGCAGCCGCGGCACGAGCAGCTACAATACTGTCGAAGAAAGCCCTTGAAATGGAAGGAATTGTGGCAAGCGTGGATGAAGATTTATGTAGTGGATGCAGAATCTGTGAATTTCTATGCTCCTACGGCGCGATTGAAATGCTGGAAAAGGAAGGCAAAACAGTCGCACACGTGATTGAAGCCCTATGCAAGGGCTGTGGAGTCTGCGGAACAGCATGCCCAACGAAGGCCATAACCCTTGGACACTTCACAACCGAGGAAATTCTAGCCCAAGTTAGGGCAGTGTTGAAGGAGATGGAGGTGGCGGCCAAATGAGCGAAGCCCAAAAAGATTTTGAACCGAAAATTGTTGGCTTCCTATGCAACTGGTGTGCCTATGCAGGCGCTGACTTGGCTGGTGTAAGCCGCATCCAATACCCACCAAACATCCGAGTTATCCGCGTCATGTGCAGCGGCAGAATAGACCCAGCCTTCATCCTTGAGGCTTTAAAAAACGGTGCTGACGGCGTGTTGGTGGCTGGCTGCCACTTGCCCTCCGACTGCCACTATCTTAGTGGTAATTTTAAGGCTTTGAGAAGGGTAATGCTATTAAAGAAGGTGCTTAAAGATTTTGGGATAGAACCCGAACGTGTGCGGCTGGAATGGGTCTCCGCCAGCGAGGGAGACAAATTCGCAGCCGTAGTCCGAGACATGGTTGAACAGATTAGAAAGCTTGGTCCAAACCCGTTAAAAATGGAGGAGGAGAAGAAGTGAGCGAAACAAAAAGTGAAGCCCGCGAATACGTTCCGCCAGTGATTAAGGCTGAGGAGCTTGACCCAAAGTTCAAGTATAAAATGAGCAAAATACACGGCGCAGAAAAGGTGATGGTTTGCTTCCAATGTGGAACATGCACAGCCGACTGCCCCATCGCCAGATTCAGCGAGTTTTACAGACCGCGCCGAATAGCCCGCATGGTTCAGCTAGGCTTAAAAGATAGGCTTTTGCTGGATAAAGCCTTATGGCTCTGCTCATCATGCTTCACATGCGTAGACCACTGTCCCCAAGGCGTTGAAATAGCCGGCATAGTCCGAGTTTTGCGGAACATGGCGGTGGCAGACAAAAACCTTCTTCCACTGGTTTACAAGGAGCTAGCCACAAACCTAATGAAAGGCGGCTTTGTCTACGAGATTCCGGAGTCAAGGCTTCAAAAACGGGTTGAGCAGGGGCTTCCGCCGCTGCCAAAGCCAAACGTGAAAGATGTTATGAAGATTTTTGAGGTTACTGGTTCTGCGGGTTTGCTTGAGAAGATTCAAACTTTCGCGAAGGTGGAGAGTAAATGAGTAACCCCAAATACTTGTTGTTTCCAGGCTGTGTAATCCCCTATAGGCTTTCAAGCTATGAGATATCCGCCAGAAAAGTTCTCGCCAAACTCGATGTGGAAATTGTTGAAATGCCAGAATACAACTGCTGCGGCTACCCGATGGACGTTATAAACCACGACTTAATGTTGACACTTGCGGCGAGAAACCTTTGTATAGCGGAAAAGGTGGGCTTACCAATAATGACGCTTTGTAACGGTTGCTTCTGTAGCTTGAACGAAACCAACAAAATCCTAAAAGAGGACAAGAAGCTCCGGGAGAAGATTAATGGTTATTTGAAAGAGGTTGGCATGGAGTTTAAGGGCACAATAGAAGTTAAACACCTAATCTACGTGCTTTCAGAGGACGTGGGATACGAGAAGATAAAGAACGCCGTCAAAAAGCCTTTGGTTGGTATCCGTGTAGCCCAACACAGCGGATGCCACGTTTTAAGACCAAGAAAATATGTGGGGCGAGACGACCCTGAAAACCCAATAACCCTTAAGGAGCTGATTAGGCTGACGGGCGCCGAATGCCTAGACTATATGGATGAGACTGAATGCTGCGGAAACCCAATAATAGGCGTTAATGAGGATGTTCCCTTCCAGATGGCTAAGGAGAAACTTGACCACGTGCGGGCTGTGGGTGCCCAAGCGCTTATCACTGTTTGTCCCTTCTGCCACATAATGTTTGACCTAAACCAGCCCCGCATAGAAAGAGCCTTCAACGAAAAATTCAACATGCCAGTCCTTCACTACCCACAGCTTTTAGGCTTAGCCATGGGCTTCTCACCTGAAGAGCTAGCCATAAACGAGCTTAGGGTAAAACCAACAGAATTATTGAGCCAAATTAAGTAGGTGGGAGATGCGTATGGCGAAACAAAAATTGAAGTTCGCCTTTTACTGGGCGGCAAGTTGTGGCGGTTGCGAAATCGCCGTTCTGGACATCAACGAGAAAATCTTGGATGTGGTGCAAATAGCGGACATTGTCTTTTGGCCGGTTGCCATGGACATAAAGTATAAAGATGTTGAAGCCATGCCAGACAAATACATTGATGTTTGCTTCTTTAATGGTGGAATCCGAAACAGCGAACAGGAGTATATGGCGAAACTGTTAAGGCAGAAGTCAAAGATTCTTGTGGCCTACGGTGCTTGTGCCCATCTTGGCGGCGTTCCCGGGCTGGCTAACCTCCATAATAAAGAGGAAATCTTCGAAAAAGTTTACGCCAGAACATTCTCAACGGACAACCCCAACAAAGTTTTCCCACAGCCTAAAGTGCATGTTAAAGAAGGTGAACTGGAAATTCCAGAATTTTACGACACTGTGAGGACCCTAGACCAGACTGTGGATGTTGACTATTATGTGCCGGGTTGTCCGCCAGCGGTGGAGCGCACAATATTCGCTTTAGAAGCCATTGCTAAAGGCGGGCTTCCGCCAAAAGGCTCTGTTCTAGCACCGCTAAAATCTGTTTGCGACGAGTGCCCCAAAAAGAAGGAGAACAAGAAGATATCACGGATATACCGCGTCTACGAGAAGGTTCCAGATCCGGAAAAGTGCCTACTTGAGCAAGGCATTATATGTATGGGACCAGCCACAAGGGGAGGCTGTAGCGCCAGATGCCTAAAGGCTGACATGCCCTGCACCGGTTGTGGCGGGCCATGTCCAAATGCTCCGGAGCAAGGCGCCGCCATGATAAGCGCTTTAGCCTCAATTCTCGGCTTAGAGGAGGAGAAGGAGAAATACACCGAGGAAGAGGTTCAAAAGCTTATAGACCAGATTAAGGACCCAGTTGGAACCTTCTACATGTATGGTTTACCAGCCTCAATTTTGCGGAGGAAGGTGATGCGTCCATGAAAGAGATAATAATTGACCCCATAACAAGGCTTGAGGGTCACGGTAAAATAGCCATATTCCTAAACGATGCCGGAGAGGTGGAAAACGCCTACCTCCAAATTCCGGAACTGCGCGGCTTTGAAAAGTTCTGTATTGGGCGGAAAGCTGAGGACATGCCGCTTCTTACCAGCAGAATTTGCGGCGTCTGTCCAGTAGCGCATCACATGGCTGGAACAAAAGCTTTGGACGCTGCTTTCAATGTTGAGCCGCCATCAGCAGCCAAAAAACTCCGCGAGCTAATGTATTGTGGCTACTACATTTACGACCACACACTACACTTTTACTATCTGGGCGGTCCAGACTTTGTTGTTGGTCCGGACGCACCGCCGGAAAAGCGTAATATTCTGGGCGTTATTGAGAAGGCTGGCTTGGACGTTGCCAAGGAAGTCATTAAGCATAGGGCTTATGGGCAAAGAATAGTGGAGCTGATAGGTGGAAAAGCCACTCACCCGGTCTGCGGGTTGCCGGGTGGCGTATCTAAGCCTTTGAGCGAGGAGAACCGCCAAGAAATTGAGAAAATGGTGACTTCCGCTGTTGAGTTTGCAAAGTTTTCCTTGAAGCTTTTCCACGACATTGTTTTGAAGAACACCAAGTACGTGGAACTGATCAAAAGTGACGCATACACCCTGCGCACTTACTATATGGGTTTGGTGGACGAACACAATAAAGTGAACTTTTACGACGGAAAAATACGGGTTGTAGACCCAAACGGCAAAGAGTTTGCAAAGTTTGAGGCTAAGGATTATTTAGAGCACATTGCTGAGCATGTGGAGCCATGGACCTATGTGAAACAGCCGTACTTGAAAAAGGTTGGCTGGAAGGGCTTTGTTGACGGTCCTGACAGTGGCATTTACCGTGTTGGTCCTTTGGGGAGGCTTGATGCTGCTGATGGTATGGCTACACCATTAGCCCAAGAAGAATATGAATTAATGTATAAGACGCTTGGCGGAAAACCAGTACACTCCACTCTGGCTTATCATTGGGCTAGGCTTATTGAATTGTTGTATGCGGCTGAAAGGGCTGTTGAGCTTGTCAAAGACCCAGAAATAACAAGCACTAATGTGCGGAATAAGCCTGGTAAACCAGGCGAAGGCGTCGGGGTTGTCGAAGCTGCCCGGGGTACGCTAATTCACCATTATGTTTTGGACGAGAACGCCTTAATTAAGGATGTCAATCTGATTGTGGCTACTGTTAATAATGCGCCTTCGATTAACATGTCTGTTCGGAATGCTGCCAAGGGCTTGATTCATGGAGGCAAAGTGGATCAGGGCTTGCTTAACATGGTGGAGATGGCTTTTAGGGCTTATGACCCGTGCTTTGGATGTGCCACTCACTTCGCTGTTGGGCAACTGCCACTGACCGTTGAAATTTATAACAGTGAAGGAAAGCTCATAAAGACTGTGCAGAGATAACGCCTTTTTTCCCCTTTTTATTTTTTGGAGAAGAACTTTTGTCGATGGAAGCTTCTTTTGAGAAGAAGTTGATGGATTGGTTCTCCGGCGCAGAAAAAGTCGTCGTTGCTGGTATTGGTAATCCTATACGTATGGATGATTTTGTCGGCGTGAAGGTTGTCCGCGACTTGCAGAGTAGAGTTTCTGAGAAGGTTTTGCTAATCGAGTGTGAAACAGTTCCCGAAAGTTATCTTCAGCAGATAGCTGACTTTAAGCCTACGCATGTCCTGCTTATTGACGCTGCTGTTATGGGCTTGGAGCCGGGCGAGTGTAGGCTTGTTAAGCCAGAACACCTTAAGGTTTTCCCAGCTATATCAACCCATATGCTCCCACTTCGAGTTTTCTGCGACTATCTTGCCAAAACTTTAGGCGCAAAAATAGCCCTACTATTGATAGAGCCTAAAAACACAGATTTTGGGGAAGGCTTATCCAAAGAGGTTGAAGCTGCAGCGCAGAGAATTATGGAGATTTTGTTGGCTGTTCTCCCATGAAAGCGGCTGTTTTTAGTTTTAGAGTGTCAATTTTGCTGCTGATGGCGAACTGCAAAATTGGTAGCCCCTCTAGAATTTTGACAGGTGAGGTCATATTTGTGCCTGGAACACAGCCGCAAATATGCTACCCCTCTAGTTTTCGGTGTTGGTTGATGTTTATTTTTCACTTAGGTTGTTGAATTGGTCGCATAGGTTTTTCCAGTATTCATACTCGCCTACTAAGTTGTTTTTTATTGCGTTTTCTGAGCCGTCGATTATTTCTTGGGCTGTCATTCCATCTAGTGTGTAGCCTTCTGTCCATCCTGCCACATGGTTAAGCCACAACGCTAACAGTTGGGCTTTAAGTTTGTCCAGTATTTTGGGGTGTTTTGGCATTTCAAGAATGCTTAATGCTTGTTGGAATTTCTGTTTGCGGCTTCCTGTAAGCTCGAAAACGTCGGAGCTGTCGCTTATTTGGTCTAGGTAGCCTTCAAGTGTTCCGGCGTCGATTTGGGGCTTGCCCGGCTTGCCCAAGTATGGAGCGAACTGGTTTTTCCAGAAGCCTATTGTTCTTGGATAGCCTTTAGGCTTGCATTTTGCACCTATTTTTATTTCGAACTCGTACTGCCAGTTTTGGTGGGCTTCCTGTAGTGTGTGGACCACTGTTTTTCCAGTTACGGTTTGGCATGGCGCGAGCACTATTCCAGTGTGGTCTGTTGTTGTTATTTCTAGGGCTTCTGGATAATCGTTTATTATTGTTAGGCTTGTGAATTGGATTGGGCATTTACCAATGTTTTTGATGGTGTAGTTTATGTAGGCTGTGTAGCATGGGTAGCTGTTTGTCACTTTGACTTTTATTGTGTCCCTGTTGCATGTTATGTAGGCGTTTACTGTGGCTACATCCTTTTCTACCTCATTGTCCCATGTTTTTACGCTTTTGAAAATTAGGTCGCATTTGCAGTAACAGTTTATATGGATTCCCCCGTTCCAGCATGCATAGCTATAGCCCATTAGGCTTAGGGCTATTATGGCTAGGACTGTTGCTGTGAAAATTTTTGTTTTCATTTATGAGCCTCCTTCTTGGTAGGTTAGGATGTAAGTGATGGTTATGGTGTCTGTCCAGGAAGCGAATGCGGCGGTGTAGGTTACTGTTACTTCGATTGCGGAAGTTGGCGGGTTGTTTTCTGTTAAGGTTATGTTTTGCTGTGCTACGACTGTGTTTCCGGGTAAGAGTTCATAGTTGTCTGTGATGTTTTGGCTGTAAATGAAGTATTGTTGCCATAGGTCTGTGTTGTTTGTTGTGATTGAATGGGTTATTGTTGTTGGTGTTGTTCCGGTGTTTTTTATTGTTATGTTTGTTAGTATGGGCTGGTTTAGGGTTATTGTGCCCGTGAGGTTTAGCTTGCGACTGTCTTGATATGTTATATCCAGCAACGTTTGGCAGTCTTGTATTATTATTTCCAGTTTTGCTATTTGGGCTGTGCCTTGTATTTGGAGGGTTTCCTGCCAGTGGGTGTAGGCATATCCTGTTATTGCCAATGCGAATAGTAAGATTGTGAATGCGGCGAGTATTTGTTTATTCATTTTCATCCTCCCTTTTTTGTTGTTTTGTGGTATGCGAGTAAGAGGAAAGCGTGTGCAGTTAGGGTTAGGGCGGCTGTTATCGGGATGATGTTTGCCAGCAGTTTGGCGCTGCCCCCTGTTAGGGCTTTTGGAAGTGTTGTGGTTAGGAATGTGTAGGCGTTAGCGGCGAAATCTTTTAGGTATATGCTGACCCAGCCCAGTTTCGGTATTACAAATATTACTTTGCCTAGAGGTTTTGTTGCTGTGATGGGTTCGTCTGGGGCGTTGTTGGCGTCTCCCTTTGTTGTGATGTGAGTTATGCCTCCAGCACTGTTGATTTCTATTACCCGGTGTATTGTTGGTGCTGATTCGCCTTCCCGCCAGTATTGGATTATGTCGCCTACTTTGATTTTTTCTGGTGGTGTTGGGACTGTTATGGCTATGTCGCCCACGTCAAGCGTTGGTCTCATGCTTCCGCTGGCTATTATGCTTGACTGGAAGCCCAATAAGCCTGTTGAACTCCAAACTAGGATTAAGGCTGTTAGGGCTATTGTAATCCATGATAGGGATGATGAGGTTTTTTTGGTTCTGTGGGGTTTTGGTTTGGCTTCTGCTTTGCTTATTATTCCATAACGCATTAGCGTAAATGGTCTTACTGTTTGATTTATTGTAAGGAAGCCTATGGTTGGTGTCAGTGTTGTTATTAGGGCTTTTATTGCCCATGACGGGTTTGGCAGTATGGGCGATAACCATTCAAAGGCTTCTAAAACGCCTAAATAAGCCATGGAGGCTGCTGGTCCGCCCAAAAGCGCCAAGTATGTGGCGAGTAGGTTTTGGGCTAGGGTTGGGAGAAGACTTGAGCTCATGAATTTGGCGGTTTCTGCTGGTTCGCTTAGTGTGAGGAACTTTGCCAATGGAAAGCTTATGAACGTGTAGAATAGGGATGTTAAGGCTAATCCAAAGAAGATTCTTTTTTTGGGGCAAGATTTTATGAGGTAAGCTCTTGAAGTTTCAAAGGCTATTAGTGGAGATGTAAAATAAGCTATGTAGAAGGCTATGGAGGTTGGTGTGTGGACGTAGGGGCTTTTTCCAAAGCTTGTGAAGAAGGATACGCCTATGAGGGCGGAAAGCTGTAGGGCGGCGATTAGGATGGCGGTTATTGTTGTTTGCCTATTGGACCATTGGCGAATATTTTCATAACTGCTTATGTGGAGGGTGATTATTGTGGGGAAGACCCAGCAGATTGTTGGTATGATGTATGCCATCAACCCCTTAAAACTGGTTAAGCCCAAAAAAAGGTAAACAATCACAACTAGCGTGATTAAGAGAAATTTTTTTACGTTTTCTGTTTGAGCCTCCATTTACATCATAATCCTAACATTGGAGTTCAAATTTGTTAAAAATAAAGGGGGGTTGGTTGGGCATTCGTTTATGGGTTTATGGCGGTGACCAGTTTTCGGCAACGAGTTGTATTGTAAAATGTTAACGTTTGTCCTTGTGGTGCATCTTGTAGAACAAGTATGCTTACGCTTATTTCCTTTGATGTACATGGTTCAAACTGAAGTCCAAGGTTGTTGCCGAATCTTATTTTTAGGTCATATTTGCCGTCGCCTGTAACGTCGATGAAAACTGTATCTGGGCCACTTGGTGTAATTTCCTTTCCATCAGCAACAACTTTTTTGAATATTAGGGGCATCTCTCCGTTGTTGTGGACGTAGAAACTTATTTCTTCAGCGTAACTTGGATAGACGTTTACTAAGGTTACTTCTAACTTATCATAATCTCCGTCAACATCAGTATCCACCAATTTGAGTTGGGTTGGTCCCCCGACGTCTTTGTCTCCTTGCCAAAAGTTCCATTCGCAGTCGGCAACCCAGTCATTTTCACCTCGCTTATCTAGGCATGATATTGGGGTTTGGAATTCCCAGTCTAGCTCTGTTGTGTCTACATTGCCTATTATTGTGAATGTTTTTGTCCAATGAGCGTATGCTAAGCCTGTTGCCACTAGGGCGAAAATTAGCAGTATTGGAATAGCCATAAACTTTCTATTCGTCATTTTGGATTCCTCCGTTAAAGGCTCTAGAAAGAAGTAGCGGCGGTTTACGTTGTTGGCGGCGTCCAGTTCACAAAGCCTAATGATATTTCGAATGTTCCACTCCAGTTTTCTGGCAAGCCCGGATTAGTAAAGTGTACATTGAAGCTGATATACACGGTTTCCTCTTTATCTATTTGCTTAATGTCGCCTTGAATTGTTAGGCTTGCGGTAGCCATAAGCTCCTCTAGATCTGGCTCTCCATCCTTATCAGCATCATAATACAATTCATAGTTGTAGCCGCCCAAGTCCTTTAATATTACATTTTCTGGAAGGGCCATGTGAAATTTAACCAGCACTGCTGGAACTGTTCCAGTATTGTTTATGTCTATTGTTCCCATAACCTCGTAGCATGGATAGACATTCGAAATCGTTATCGTCAAAGTGTCACCCGTAATATTGCATTCAACATCGCCGACGTCCTTAAGCTCGTCATCGTTGTCCCAGCATTCACAAGACCATGTTAGGTCCAGCTCTCCAGTTTCAACGGTGCCCTCCAATACTAGAGTTTCCGTCCAGTGGGCATAGGCGAAACCAGCAACAATTAGGGCTGTCATCACCACAACGAACAATCCAATCATCTTACTTTTCATTTGGGCATCACTCCCCCTTCCTCCATCTTGGGTATGTTTAACGTGCCCCTCCCTCGGCACGGGTTAGGCTGAACCTAACCGCCGAGTTCAACTTTTTGGCTAAACACCTAACCAACAAATACTATCATTGGCAATTGCATATAAAATCCGATGAAACAATGGTCTAGCCCAAAGGTTCTAAACATTTTATAAGTAGGAAGAAAATTATGAGCCTCCAAAAGCCAACCATAGATTAAATTAGAGGCTAAAACTTGTCAGCAAAACTAGAAAAGCTGTTCACTCTATTAAGCGACACTTTATGGCATGACATAACAGAAGTAGCAAAAACCTTAGAAATCCCACAGGAAAAAATGTGGCAGACTGTCGAGTTCCTAATAAAGATGGACGTGATCCAGCATAACCCAACAACAAATCAGATAAAATTAAACCAAAACTGGAAAACCCTATTAACAAACCAAAAAGAAACAAACACAACACAAAAAACACCAACAGCCACAGCCATAGGCACCATAATAATCCCACCCCAAAAATCCCTAATAATCCAGTGCACCCGCATAACAAACCTAACAGACACAAGCCTAGAACTAGAAATCCGCATAAACAAAAAACTAAACGAGATAGCAATAAACAAGATCCACTAAACGGACAGGAATTCGCCAGCCTTCTGTAAAATTTTAAGCAGCTCCCGCCCCTTCTCAGTAGTCCTATACAGAACCAAGCCGCTTTCGGGATTAGGGGCGATGCGCTCCAGCAAGCCAGCATCTAGCAACTCCTTCAAATACCGGTTAAAGCGCCTAAAATTTAAATTGCAGCGATACATAAGCCTAGTCTTGTTGGCGCCATCTAGAGCCTCATTCAAAATCTCAACTACAACTTCTACACGACTGCGCCTACGCTTCCCCCCATATCCCATCATTTGAGTCACTATCGGAATCTGAAGTCAACCAAAGATATGATTACGGTAGAATCGCTAATAAAATTAACTAAATCTTCTAGAAAATTATCAAAAAGTTCTAGTAGGCAATTATAACAGTTACAAAAATAAAAATAGGATGGGTTTAGGTTGGGGGAGCCACTTTTAAGGCTTCTTGGAAAAGCTTCTTGGTAGCCGTTATGCGGGCTTTCTGTGCTAGAACATCAGCCGTCACAAGGTCTAAGGCTTCTTCTGGACACCACTTGACGCATTGGGGCCCGTCCGGCTTGTCCTTGCACAAGTCGCAGACAAAAACCACCTTCTTTTCGGGATGAAGCGAAATCGCCCCATAATCGCAAGCTTCAATGCACCATCCGCAACCGTTACACTTGTCCTCATCCACAATTATTGTGCCATTCTCCTCGGACTGAGTTAGGGCGTCCCTTGGGCAGGCGGCAACGCATGGTGGGTCCTCGCAAAGCCTACAAGTGATTGAGATATTCACTAGCGGGTTAAGCCTAACAACCCTAATCCTCGACTTCAAGGGATTGAAAGCCTTCTCCTTAGTCCAAGCGCAAATGTATTCACAGACTTGGCAACCTACACACTTGTCCGGATCGGCTGAAACAAATTTTCTTTCATGAATCTTAACCATCTATTATGCCTCCATTCTGCTAAGCCTTTTGGATTTTAGCCTCAACGATTGGGACTAGGTCGTCCATGCCCAACTGCTTGAGCTTTTCAGGGGTTGGTATGCCATCCCTCGTCCAGCCCCGCGCCTCGTAGTAGTCGTCCAACATCATTTCAAGCTCCTCTTGAGTGACATATGCGCCCTTGGATGGTCCCTCGTCTGGAATTGGCATGTGCATAACTTTGTAGGGCAAGTGGTCGTCCTTTCTGCCCAAGCCCTCCCTTACGTTTATGACTCTGGCGAGATTGTTTATACGTTCGCCTTTTAAGCGCATATCTTCGGGTGTTGTCTCCCAGCCAGTCACAAGCGTGTAAAGCTTAGCCAAATCCTCAAACTCCTTATAGTATGTGCCTCTGGAAAACTTACAAATAATCAGCGAATCAATGATTGTGTAGACATCTTCAATGTCTTTTACAGCTTTCGCTCTCCCCTTCTCGTACTTCAGCCTGTTAAACTTGCCTTTAACGTCGAAGGCGTATGCTCCATGTCGGTTGTGATCCGCCCCACGGAAGGAAACTGCAAACCCTAGAGCCGCTGTTTTGAGGCATCTTAAGTCATAGCCAGTAACCTCAACGCCTTTAATGTGTTGGGCAAGCTTTTCTGCGCCCTTGCCGATTTTTTCAGCTGCAAATTTCACGCCTTCGGCTAGGATGTCGCCGATGCCCTCCCGTTTACCCATCTTCTCTAAAAGCTTCACTAGAGCTTCATGGTTTCCGAAGCGGGCTTCAATTCCATCCATATCCTTCTGCGTTAAAATGCCGTTCTCATAACAGTCCATTGCAAAGCCGACAATTACGCCGGCGCTGATGGAGTCCATCCCATAATAGTTGCAGAGTTCACTGCCCTTAATTATGGCGTCTAGGCGGTCAATTCCACAGTAGGGTCCAAGAGCCCATAAGGGCTCATATTCAACCCTAGCCATAGCCCCTTTATAGGGACCTTCAGTAACAACGCACACATGCTCGCATCTCATAGCGCATGAACTGCAGCCAATGATCTTCGCCACATACCTCTCGTTTAGGTATTCGCCGCTCACCTTCTCGGCGGCCTCAAAATGGGCATTATTGTAGTTTCTGGTTGGCATGCAATGTAAGGCGTTATGCACTAGGACGTTTTCAGGTGTGCCCAAAGTCCTATACTTCTTTGTGGCTGGTCCCTTCATCCTTTCGTGGAATTCCTTAACAAATTCGAGGAACTCGTCCGGCTTTGCCACCGTCACGTCGCGGGTTCCGCGAACGGCTATAGCCTTTAAATTCTTTGAGCCCATAACGGCGCCCATGCCGCATCTGCCAGCAGCCCTCGACTTCTCATTGATTATGCAAGCTATTCGCACCAGCTTTTCTCCAGCGGGTCCAATAGCAGCAACTCTGATGTAGTAGTCACCCAACTCCTCCTTAATCATGTCCTCTGTTTCAGCAGGCGACTTACCCCACAAGTGGGATGCGTCCAAAATCTGAACAGAGTCGTCGTCAATCCACACGTAAACGGGTTTTTCAGCCTTGCCATGGAAAATAACAGCGTCATAACCAGCCCTCTTTAGTTCTGTGCCGAAACTGCCATGGGACTTCGCCTCAGCTATACCATAGCTCTGCGGGGACTTGGAAACAAAGGCATGACCATTACCGCCAGTAGGCCAAATAGTGCCAGAAGTTGGGCCAGTGGCCAAAACCAGCGGGTTTTCCGGGCTGAAGGGGTCCACGCCAGCCTTTGAATTGTCAAGCCACAAGCGCATTCCCAGACCTATTCCGCCAATGTATTTTTTGGCGTAATCCTCGTTCAATGGCTCTGTATATGACTTTCCCGTTGTTAGGTCCACGTGGAGAATTTTGCCAGCATAGCCGTACAACTCAATTTTCCTCCATACTTCAGTTACTTCTAATGAGAATTAATAACTCTATGGAGTTTATATATTAAGGTATCTATCAACCTTCTAAACTCCAGAACATCATTTTCGCCATGTTGTGGCACCAAGCTTTGACAAGAACGCTGTTCTTTCTAGAATTCCTTTGGAAAATTCTTGCCATTAGACGAAAAGCTAATCTTTAATGGTGTTGTTAGCTCTTTGGCGGATGGGGCGCTACAATGGAAGATAAACTTGCAAACTTCAAAGCAAAATACAAACGCTTCTTGAAGAATGGAAGCGAAGACCCCTTAGCCCTAAAAGCAGAAGCAGAAAGGCTTCTCGCCGAAATTAGGGCTAAGGGCGACCAAAACCTTGCAAAGGAGCTTGAAGAAATCCTTATAGACTTATCATTTTCAGTTGAGGAGACAAAATGCCACTGTCACATGGCAATCCGCTGTAGATGCTAAAAGTGGAAGAAAAGAAGGAGCTTATAAAGTTTCTTTTAAGATTTCGAGGATGTCTCTGACGGCTATTTTGTCTTCCGCTTCCAAGACTTTTATGGCGTCTTCAAGGGTTGTTACGCAGAATGGGCATGCCACAGCTACGACTTCTGCGCCAAGTTCTAAGACTTCTTTAACACGGTTTACGCACGGTCTCTTTTCTGGCTCAGCTTCCTCCGTCCAGACTCTTCCAGCCCCGCCACCACAGCAGAAGCTGGCTTCCCTTGCGCGTTTCATCTCGATAAGCTCTAGCCCTTTTATTGATTGCAGTATTCGTCTCGGCTCTTCGTAGATTTGGTTTCGCTTTCCCAAGAAGCATGGGTCATGGTAGGCAACCCGCATATTGTAGGGTTTTGTGGGTTTTAGTTTGCCCTTTTCTAGGGCTTCAACTAAAAATTGTGTATAGTGCTGGATGTTTAGCGGCAAATCTTTGTAAGGTTTGTCGTTTTTGAAGGTGTTGTAGCAGTGGGGCGAAAGCGTCACGATGCTGTCTGCATTGAACTTTTGGAACATCGTCACATTATGCTCTGCAAGCATCTCGAACAAGCCCTTCTCACCCATGCGTAATATGTGGTCTCCGCAGCACCACTCTTCTTCGCCTAATGTGGCATAGTCAACACCAAGTCTCTCAAATATTGTTGCCATTGTTCTGGCTATTTCCCTATTCCTAACATCGTAGGCGGTTGAGCAGCACACGAAAAAGAGAACATCCGCTTTAGCCACGCTTGGATAGGTTTTAATGTTTAAGCCTTCAGCCCAAGCCATTCGCCTGCTCTGGTGGGTCCCCATAGGATTGTGGTATTTCATAACGCTTTCCAAAACATCCTTAACAGTTCTTGGGATAGCTCCCATTTCCACCAGTAGGCTGCGGTCCTCAACCACGGAATTCGCACAGTTAACAAGTTTTGGACAGAAAAGCGTGCAAGAATTGCATGAGGTGCAAAGCCAAACATTGTCAGCCATGGGCTTAAGCCTCTCATCCAAGCCCTCGTCCCTCGAATCGGCAATAAACCTGTAGTTGGCGGTTAAAGCTGAAGGTCCAAGAAATCTTTCATCTATGGCTGCTGGACAAGCGGAATAACAAATTGAACACTTTGTGCAAAGCGTCAAATCCCAGTACTTTTTGAGGTCTTCTGGAGACTGTGTAAACTCTTCAGGCTTTTTGAGGTCTTCCGCTGGCTTGATAAGCACTGTTCTGATTTTTCTGAAGTTCTGGAAGAAGGGCTGTATGTCAACCACCAAATCCCTTACAACTGGGAGATTTGATAGGGGCTCAATGGTTATTGTGTCAGCGTTGAGGTCTAAAACTTGTGTGTAGCAAGCCAGCATCGGCTTGCCGTTGATATTCACTGCACAGCTTCCGCATATTCCCATTCGGCAAGAGTGCCTAAAAGTTAGTGTCGCATCCAAATTCTCCTTAATATAGTTGAGCACATCTAGAACTGTTGTTCCACGGCGGATGGGTACCTTAAACGTGGAAATGTAATGCCTATTCGTGTCTGGGTCGTATCTGTGAATTCTGAATTCAACAACTTTAACAACCTCGCCATTCATATGCAAATCCTCCCTAATACTTTCTGGCAGCGGGCTGCCACTTCGTAATCGTAACTGGAGTGTACTCCAGTTTTGGTCCGTCCACAGTGTAATATGCCAGTGTGTGGACAAGCCACTTCTCATCGTCACGATTCGGATAGTCAAGCCTTGAATGGGCGCCCCGTGACTCGGTTCTTGCCAGTGCACTTATAACCGTAACTTCAGCTAAGTCCAGCATAAAGTCAAGTTGTAGGGCAGCCGTAAACTCTGTGTTGAAGGTTTTGCCCTTATCCTCAACCTTTATTTGTTTAAAGCGCTCTTTCAGCATTCTAACCTCTTTTAAGGCGCTCTTCAGCTCTTCGCCTGTTCTGAAAATCCAAACCTTGGTGTTCATAAGTCTCCTCATCTCATCTCTCAATTGAGGGACTCTTTCGCTTCCCTCGCTTCCGAGAATTCCGTCAAAAACCCTCTTTTCTTCGGCTAAAGCCTTCTCCTCTGGAAATTCATGGAAACCAGCAGACATGGCGTATTTTGCCGCTTCCTCTCCGGCAACAGCCCCGAAGACTAGGCATTCAGCTGTTGAGTTTGTTCCAAGCCTATTGGCGCCGTGAAGGCTTAAACATGAGCATTCACCAGCAGCATACAACCCCTTAATAGGCGTTTCAGTTCTTATGTTGGCTTTAATCCCGCCCATGGAATAGTGGGCTGCCGGACGAATTGGTATAGGCTCTTTAACTGGGTCGACCCCTCCAAGTTTTATGGCGACATCCCTTATGAGCGGCAGTCTCTCATTGATTTTTTCTTCACCCAAATGTGTAAGGTCCAAGGCGATGTAAGGACCATAAGGACTTGTGAAGGCTCTTCCTTCAAGGATTTCGGTTTGCTCGGCCCTTGAAACCACATCTCTGGGAGCCAGCTCCATCTTTTCCGGAGCGTAACGCTTCATGAAACGTTCTCCAAGAGCATTATACAAGTAACCGCCCTCACCTCGTGCGCCTTCAGTGATTAGTACGCCTGATGGCACCAAGCCTGTTGGGTGAAACTGGACAAACTCCATGTCTTCGAGGGGTGCACCAGCCCGATAAGCCATAGCCATGCCATCGCCTGTCGTTGTATGCGAGAAAGTTGTAAACTCATATATGCGCTCGTGCCCGCCAGTAGCCATCACAACAGCTTTAGCCTTAAAAGTGTGCATTTCGCCAGTTTTAAGCTCTATGGCTGTTAAACCAACCACCGTTTCATCTTCAACCATGAGCGAGGTGACAAACCATTCGTCATAAAACCTCACATTGTCGTAGGTTGTGGCTTTCCCATAAAGCGCATGCATCTCATGAAAACCAGTCATGTCAGCCGCAAAGCAAGCCCTTGGATATGTGTGCCCGCCGAAGGGTCGCTGGTCTATTTTTCCGTCTGGTGTGCGGCTCCATGGGCAGCCCCAGTGCTCCATTAAAATGATTTCTTTGGGAGCTTGCCTAACAAAGAATTCCACAACATCTTGGTCCGCTAGGTAGTCGGCGCCCTTTACAGTGTCAAAAGCATGCAGGTCAAATGAGTCCTTCTCCCTCATGACAGCGGCTGTTCCACCTTGTGCACAAACGGAATGCGACCTCAAAGGGTGAAGCTTCGAAATCACTGCAATGTCCAGTTTGCCGCTAAACTCTGCGGCTGCAACTGCAGCCCTTAAGCCAGCCAAGCCCGCGCCGACAATAACTATGTCGTGGGTGTGCTTCTCCATTATGATACCCGCCAATTTTGAAGGATACCTAGTTTCACCTTCTAACCTTTATATTTTTCCAGCAAAACCTCTATGTTTAAACTTATTTTAGGGCGAAGCCAATAAATTGTATAAAGCCACAATGTAGCAAGTAAAAGGGCGGGAAATGTTCAGCAAGGTTCTAGTCGCCAATAGGGGAGAAATTGCTTTAAGGGTTATTAGGGCATGCAGGGAACTCGGCGTTAAAACAGTTGCCGTCTACTCAGAGGCGGACGTCGACTCGCTTCATGTTCAATACGCCGATGAATGCTATTGTATAGGCGCAGCAGAGCCTAGCCAAAGCTACCTAAACATAGAAAAGATGATTGAAACAGCCAAAAAATTCGGTTGTGAGGCCGTCCACCCAGGATACGGCTTTTTATCCCAAATCCCAGCCTTCGCAGAGGAATGCGCCAAAAACGGCTTAGAGTTTATTGGGCCCCCAGCCGAAGTTTTAAGGCGAATGGGGAATAAGGTTGAGGCTCGAAACGCTGCCGCTGACGCTGGAGTGCCAGTAATCCCTGGAAGCCTAAAACCCGCCAGAAGCCCAGAAGAAGCCATAGAAATAGCTGAAAAAGTTGGTTATCCAGTTTTGGTTAAGGCCGTTTATGGTGGCGGCGGAAAGGGTATGCGCCTCATCAAAAATGAGGATGAGATGCGCCACGTTTTAGAGACCGCCGCCTTAGAAGCGGAATCTTCCTTTGGAAGCCGTGAAATCTATGTTGAAAAGTTTCTTCCAAGGGCTAGGCACATAGAATTCCAAATATTAGCCGACAAGAAGGGAAAGGTTATCCATCTGGGCGAGAGGGAATGCTCAATTCAAAGGCGTTATCAAAAACTCATTGAGGAGACGCCATCGCCCTTCATGACTTTGGAACTGCGGAAAGAGATGGGCGCGTCTGCCATAAAAATTGCGAAAGCCATAAATTATGTTAATGCTGGAACGGTCGAGTTTCTAGTTGACCAACACGGCAACTACTACTTTTTAGAGATGAATACTAGGCTTCAAGTGGAGCATTTGATAACCGAGATGGTGACGGGCATAGACATAGTCAAAGAGCAGATAAAAATTGCCGCTGGAGAAAAAATCGTATACGGCCAAAGAAATGTGAAAATCCGCGGACATGCTATAAACTGCCGAATAAACGCCGAAGACCCCCACAACAACTTCGCCCCATCACCTGGAACCGTTACAAACTTGCGCCTGCCAGGCGGTCCGGGAGTTAGGGTTGACACGCATCTTTACGCAGGCTACACGATATCAGTTTTCTACGACCCGTTAATCGCAAAGCTTGCTGTTTGGGGTTTAAGCCGCCTAGAAGCCATAAAAAGAATGCGTAACGCCCTAGACGAATTTATGATAGAGGGGGTTAAAACCACAATCCCACTGCATAAGAGGATAATGGAGGATGAAGACTTCTTGAGAGGCGATATCCACATAAACTTTGTCGACGAGAGAATCGAGAAACTTCTTCCAAAGAAAGCCTTAACAGAGGAGGAGATAGCCGCGCTTACCGCTGTGCTGGCTAACCAAAAAGCTGAAGCCAAAATCAAAGCGTTAGTTCCGCGGCGCCGACAGAGGGAAATCTCCCTTTGGAAGCTTGCTGCCAGAAGTAGGGGACTGAGGCGAACCTTTTGAAAATCTACGAAGTTTTGGTTGACGAGAAGGCACATAGCGTTAAAGTCTTAAAAAGAGAAAATGACTCTTTCCTGGTGGATGTCGACGGAAAAACAGTTGAGGTTAAATTTTCCAACTCCGGCAGCGGAAAATTTAACCTAGAGGTAAACAGCGAAAAATTTTCGGCAGAACTTTTACAAATTTCCGGAAACTTTATGCGAGTTAAAGTTGGCGGTAAAACCTTCGAGGTTCAATACCCCACATCAACCTTTAAACCAGTAACTCCCAAAATCGAGCCGATTCCAGCGCTTTCTAAAAAGCCCGCCGTTAGTCTTGCTGTTGGAAAGGATGCCGTTTTAGCCCCAATAGCTGGAAGGATTATATCATTAAAAGTTAGCGTTGGGCAGAAAGTCTCCAAGGGAGATTGCATATGCATCTTGGAAGCCATGAAGATGGCGAACGAGGTTGCAGCGCCGAAAGACGGGGTTGTTAGGGAAATCCTTGTTTCTGAGGGGGCTGTTGTGAATAAGGGAGATGTTTTGGCAGTTATCGCCTAGAAACTTTTTTATAACAAAGGATGATTGCATTTAAACCTCAAAAGAATTGGGGTTAGATAGCATATGTTTATTGGAATGGACCATGTTGGCGTGGCTGTTAAAAATTTAGATGAAGCGATTAGTGTTTACCGTGGCATCTTGGGCTTCAAGCTTTTAGGCGTTCACGTCTTAGCAGAGCGGAAGGTTAAGGTGGCTTTCTTTTCCACTGGCGGCGAAACCCAAATTGAGCTTTTAGAACCTTTGGGCAGTGATAGCCCAGTTGCAAAATTCCTTGAAAGCCGAGGCGAGGGAATCCACCACATAGCCGTTAAAGTGGACAATATCGAAAAAACCTTAGAGGAGCTTAAAAGGAAGGGTGTTACACTTGTGGACGAAAAGCCGAGGACTGGCGCCGAAGGAAAAAAGATAGCCTTCGTCCACCCAAAAAGCACGAAAGGTGTTCTATTGGAACTAGTAATGGTGTAGGTACGTAGACTAGGGAAGTTAACTAAAAATTTGCGGGGGCTGAAACCTTCTGCGTCCCTTGAAAACAGTTCTTATCATTCAGTTTTTCCACTCCTTTGCCAGCGGCATCCTCGGAGTTGTAATACCCTTAATAATGAAGGAGAGAAACATAGATATTGTCCTAATAGGCTTTGTTTTTGCAGCCATGCCCCTAATAATGCAGATTGGCAGAATGTTCTTCGCCACCCTTTCAGACTTTCTTGGAAGAAAGCCTTTCTTTATGGCTAACGGCTTTTTGGGCGCCGCCTCAAGCCTCATATACTATTTTGCCCACACTCCGGTGGAGTTTCTCTTCGGAAAAGTTGCGGAGGGAACAAAAGAAGGCGCCATATGGGCTGTAAACAGAGCCTATCTTCTTGAAAGAAGTCAGGGAAACTGGAGGCTCCTAGTTAGCTTGAGAACCGTAGTCTATGTTGCCTTCGCCGTTGGAGGCCTCATAGCTGGATTTTTGGCAGCACTAATCCTATACGAGGGGACAATGATTTTATGCGCCCTTCTGGGCGTTTTTGGGCTTCTCCTTTCCTTCACATTAATTGATGAGAGAAAGGGAAATTTCACTGTTAAACAAGCCTTGCGTTTTCTCGATTTTAGGAAGAAGGGGCGGAGGTTCAAAATTTTCCTTTTCCTCTTCTTTACACTAGGCTTGGCTTTCGGCTTCCGCTCCGGGTATGTCATACCATACTTTCTAAGCACTGTTGGCTTTTCCCCGGAGGATGTTGGACTGATTTTTGGCACTATGATCCTTATGGCTGGCTTGTCCTCATACATCTTCTCAAGATGTCACAACGTGAAGAAGCTCATTCTGGTAAGTGGAATAATCTATTCAGCTCTCCTAATTCCTTTAGGATTTTCATTTCCAGCTCTCGCCGCTGTCTTGGTGGTTGTCGTTGGCTTCTCTGAGGGAATGAACAGTGTGGGGCAGGAGGGAATATTATCAAAAATATGTGATAAGGAGTCTTATGGGACTGATATTGGATTACTTATGATGGGGCTTCACATGGGCGAGTCGGCAAGCCTAGCCCTAAGCGGCATACTAATCGCCAACTGGGGTTTCGCGGTGTCTTTCGCACTGGCAGCAACAATACACGCAGTCTTCTACATTGGCGCCTTCACATTATATGGAGAAAAATAGCCATGCCAACAGCCATAAAAGTGGAAAAACTCCAAGAAGGGCTGAAAACAAGGCTTGTCGGGAAATACATTTTCTTCGCCCACGAAGTGGGCTCAACCAACGACTGGGCTAAGGAGCTGGCAGAACTCGGCGCCCCAGAAGGCACAGTTGCCGTAGCCGAAACCCAAACCGCCGGACGGGGACGCCTTGGCAGAAAATGGCTCTCACCAAAAGGAGGCTTATGGTTCTCAATAATTCTTAAGCCAAAGCTTAAGCCACCAGAAACCGTAAAGCTTGTGTTTTTGGCTGGTTTAGCCGTTGCAGAAACCATACGAGAATTATATGGCTTGAAGGCTGAAACAAAATGGCCCAACGATGTCCTAGTTAATGGCAAAAAGGTTTGCGGCATCCTCTCAGAAATGAAAACCGTGGATGAAAAGGTGGATTACGCAATAATTGGTATAGGTGTAAACGCCGACATTAACGTTGAGAAAGAGTTTCCAAAAGAGCTTAGCGAAACTGCAACCTCCATCCAAAAGGCCTTAGGCAGAAAAATCGCCCTAGAAGAGCTTTTCAAGGCTTTGCTGGAGAAAATGGACAACTTTTACCAAATCTTCCTTAAAGAAGGATTTACACCGATTCTAAATAGATGGAAAGGCTTCGCATCTTTTCTAGGCTGCCGAGTGGAAGTTTATAGTGATGGTGAAAAATTTGAAGGCATAGCCTCCGATGTTGACGGCGACGGTGCTTTAATTTTAAGGCTTGAAAATGGCTCTGTCAAACGTGTTTTTGTTGGAGACCTTTCCACGAAAGTGAAGCGTTAGTCCATCAGCTTTTCTTTTCCATAATGTGAAATCCCCGTTTTTCCAGCTGTTCAAGCAATACTTTTGGGTCGCGATGCCATTGTCCCCATTTTCTGCATATATGCTCTGTCCAACTGTAATTTTTGTAGGTGTAGGGGTCTGGACGCCCATCCTCCAGCGGAATTTTCGCCTTTAACCGCCTATAATAGTCCTGTGCCAAATAGCCTTCATCCATAACCCTCATGGCTTCTGAAATCATTTTGTCCGTCAGTTCTGGATATTTGCCCTCGAAAAGTGTGAACTCCATCGGGTATCTTGGTCGTGGCGGGGGGTCTTCAGCTGGATAACCCATAACAAGTTGCACAAGTGGGAAAACCCTTTTTGGTAGGTGGTATTCTTCTGCTATTTTTTCGGCTTGGAACATGGCACTTCCTAGGAAGCAGCTTCCCAAGCCTAGGCTTCTGGCGGCTATTACCATATTTTCCGCCATTAGGGCGGCATCTTGAATTCCGAAAAACAGCAGCACCAAATCGTTGGTTACCATTTTCCAGCCCCTCTTCTCCATAATCCTCTCGAACTTGTGGTAGTCGACGCATATAGTGAAAAGCAGCGGCGCCTTGTATGAGTGGCGCTCCCTATTCCGCGACAAGAGTATGCTGTAGGCTTGAGAAGCGAAAGGCGCCTGCTGTCCAGCCCTAACGATTGTGCGTATAACATTTTCTGGCGGCATTTCAGCCCTATACTTTCTTATGGACTTATGGCTTAACAACGTCTGAATAACTGGGTTTTGCTCCATAGTGTACGCATACCCCTTCTCGACTTTTGATTAGGCTGTCACGTGAAATATAATTTTCCAAACAGTGGCTGCATATATCCTAAATACTGATTGCCCCTACATATTCTAGCAAAACAACCGAAGGTGTTTGAGTTATGGTGGAGATTAGAGAGCCAACAGTTGAGGAGAAGATTAGGCGTTTAAGGGAAATGCGAGAGCAAGCCAAACTAGGCGGCGGGCTTAAACGCATAGAAGAGCAGCACGCTAAGGGCAAGCTGACCGCCAGAGAACGCATAGACCTCCTCCTAGACCCGGGAAGCTTTAACGAGCTTGATCAGTTTGTCGTCCACCAGTGCACCGATTTTGGCATGGCTGAACGCAAATACCTGGGCGACGGCGTTGTAACAGGCTACGGAACAATAGACGGAAGACTCGTCTACGTTTTCTCGCAGGATTTTACGGTTTTCGGCGGCTCGCTGGGTGAAATGTTCGCGCGAAAGGTCTGCAAGCTCATGGACTTGGCAATGAAAACTGGCGCGCCGGTCATAGGCTTAAACGATTCTGGCGGAGCGCGCATTCAAGAAGGAGTTGCAAGCCTTGCGGGCTATGGCGACATATTCTTCCGCAATGTAATGGCTTCAGGCGTCATACCACAAATATCCGCCATCATGGGACCATGCGCAGGCGGCGCCGTTTACTCGCCAGCCCTCACAGACTTCATCATAATGGTGGACAAGACAAGCTACATGTTTATCACGGGACCAGATGTTGTCAAAACAGTTCTTGGGCAAGAGGTCACCTTTGAAGAGCTTGGCGGAGCCATGGTTCACAGCCAAGCCAGCGGTGTAGCCCATTTCATAGCCAAAGACGAGGAGCAATGCATCCAAATAATTAAGAGGCTTTTGAGCTATTTGCCCAGCAACTACCTTGAAGACCCGCCGTATGTGGAGACCGGCGACGACCCAAACCGCACAGACGAGGAACTGGCTCGCATAATGCCGGATGACCCAGACAAGCCCTACGACGTTAAGGAGGTTATCCAACGCGTCGTGGACAACGGTGAATTCTTCGAAGTTCAGCCTTTATGGGCGCCAAACATAGTTATAGGCTTCGCAAGGCTGAATGGGCATTCTGTTGGTATAGTGGCAAACCAGCCCGCCTATTATGCTGGGGCACTTGACATAAACTCCTCCACGAAAGCCGGAAGGTTCGTGCGCTTCTGCGACTGCTTCAACATACCAATAATAACCTTCGTGGACGTGCCGGGCTTCCTACCAGGCATAGAGCAGGAACATGGAGGCATAATACGCCACGGCTCAAAACTGTTGTACGCTTACTGCGAAGCCACAGTCCCAAAAATAACGGTCATACTGCGAAAGGCTTACGGCGGAGCCTACGACGTTATGGGAAGCAAACATTCAGGCGGAGACATAAACTATGCATGGCCAACAGCCGAAATCGCCGTCATGGGACCGCAAGGCGCCATAAACATAATCTTCCGAAAGGAGATTGCCGAAGCCCTAGACCCGGAGCAAAAGCGTTTAGAGCTTGTTAGTGATTACCGGCGGAAGTTTGCTAACCCATATGTGGCTGCCCAAAAAGGCTACATCGACGAGGTTATTGAGCCAGCTGAAACAAGGCCGAAGCTTATTAGCGCTCTTGAAATGCTCATGACAAAACGCGAGGCTAGGCCGTCCAAAAAGCATGCAAACATCCCATTGTAAAGTGTTGAAAGATGGGAGAACAACCAGTAAAAAGCGGAATCCCTCCAATAACAAAGAGCAGGCTAGTGGCTGACTTGAAAAAGCTGGGAGTGGCTTCTGGAGACACGTTGATGCTTCATGCCTCTGTTAAGGCCGTAGGCTGGGTTGTGGGCGGCCCAGACGTCGTCATCCAAGCCTTGCTGGAAGCTCTAGGCGAGGAAGGAACTTTGATGATGTATGTGGGCTGGGAAGACTCCCCTTGGGAGGCGCCATACGTGTTTAAAGAGTGGCCGGAGGAATGGCAAAGGGCATACCTAGAGGAGTTTCCTCCCTTTAACCCAGCCACTTCTAGGGCTCATAGAAGATGGAGCATACTAACCGAATATTTGCGCACATGGCCAGGCGCTTACAGAAGTGGCAATCCAGAGGCTTCATGCGTGGCCGTCGGAGCAAAGGCAAAGTGGCTGACGGAAAACCATCCACTCCAATATGGGTATGGACCGGGTTCGCCGTTCGCCAAACTATGTGAGGCCAAGGGCAAGGTTCTGCTTCTTGGCGCGCCTTTCGGCTCGATTACGCTTTTGCATTACGCGGAACACTTGGCCAAAGTGCCTAATAAACTGGTCATACGCTACAAGGTGCCAATTTTACAAGAAGGCAAAAAAGTTTGGGTTGAAGTTGAGGAGTTTGACACTTGCGGGTATGTTCTGCCGAACGCGCGTGAATATTTTGAGGCTATACCAAGGGAATATTTCTCTTCTGGGAGAGGATGTGTCGGAAAGATTGGAGAAGCCCAATCCTACCTTTTCGACGCCAAAGACTTTGTTGACTTCGCTGTGCGATGGCTTGAAAGGAAATACGGATGCAAATAATCCGCGAAACAGACCATTACAGATTAATAGTGGCTTAACCATCGTTCAAAATCCTCAAGAGGCAACGGTTTATGGCATTGAAACCCGTTAAGATTACGGACACCACGTTTCGAGACGCCCATCAGTCGTTGATGGCAACTAGGATGCGCACTGAATCCATGCTTCCAATAGCCGAAAAAATGGACAGTGTTGGCTTTTTCTCCATGGAGGTTTGGGGAGGAGCCACCTTCGACGTTTGCATACGCTATTTGGCTGAAGACCCTTGGGAAAGAATCCGCCAACTTAAGAGGCATATTAGGCGAACGCCACTGCAGATGCTTTTGAGGGGACAGAACGTTGTTGGCTATAGGAACTACCCAGACGATGTTGTCATAAAATTTGTTGAAAAAGCCGCTGAAAACGGCATAGACATATTCAGAGTTTTCGACGCTTTAAACGATATCCGCAACATGGAAGTCGCCATAAAAACCGTCAAAAAAGTGGGCAAACACGCGCAGGGCACCATATGCTACACCATAAGCCCAGTCCACACGATAGGCTATTATGTGGATGTCGCCAAAAAACTGGCTGAGCTTAATTGCGACTCCATATGCATAAAGGACATGGCTGGAATGCTAGCGCCCCAACCAGCTTACGAACTGATAATCGCCCTCAAAAAAGAGGTAGGTTTGCCGGTGCACTTGCACTGCCACTGCACCAGCGGAATGGCTATGATGACATATCTGCGGGCATGCGAAGCTGGAGTAGACATAATAGACACAGCCTTTTCGCCATTGGCATGGGGTACATCCCAGCCACCAGTGGAATCCATAGTCGCAGCTTTAAAAGGGACACCATACGACCCGGGATTTGACATGGAGCTTTTACAGGAGATTGCCGACTACTTCAGAGAGCTTAGAGAAAAATACTATGACCCGCTGGGGCTTATAGACCCCAAAGCCGAAAAAGTCGACCCTTCCATAATGGTTCACCAGATTCCAGGCGGAATGTTCTCAAACCTCCTTGAACAGTTGAGGGAGCAAAACGCTGTTCATAGGCTTAAGGAAGTTCTCGAAGAGGTTCCAAGAGTTAGACGAGAGCTCGGCTATCCACCGTTGGTTACGCCTACAAGCCAGCTTGTAGGCATCCAAGCCGTGCTCAATGTTTTGTCTGGAAAACGCTACAGCATAGTGCCAAAGGAGATAAAAGACTATGTTAAGGGGTTTTATGGGCAGCCTCCAGCCCCGATAGATGAAGAAGTTAGGAGGTTAATTATTGGCGACGAGGAGCCCATAACATGTCGTCCAGCAGACCTCCTTGAACCAGCCTTAAACAAGATTCCGGAGGATGTTAAACCCTACATTGAAAGCGAGGAGGACATGCTTACATACGCTTTGTTTCCAGCCATAGCCCCAGAATTCTTCAAAAAGCGGAAAGCCAAAAGAGAAGAAGCTAAAACAGCCATGCCACCAGAAAGAATGGCTGAATTGGAGCAGGCAGCAGCCATATCCGCTGCAATAGCTGCTTATGTAACAAGCTTAGGCGAAGTGAAAGCCTTAACCATTCAAAGGGCTAGGCGTGGAATTTCGCCTTGGGTTCTTGCCGGAAGACAAAGCCTAGCCGAGCATGGTGTTTAAAATGCCAACCTACGAGATTTTCATAAACGGAAAACCATGGCGAATCGAAGTTTCAAAAACTAGCGAAAAGGCTTTCACAGTTAAGCTTGGGGACAAATCCCTCAGTGTGGAGTTTCCAGAAGGCAAGCTTCAACCCGAAAAACAGCTCCAAATAAAGATTGGCGATAAGACATACGCCGTTGCTTTGCAGGAAGTTAGCAAGACAAAACCTTTCACTGTTAAGGTTGAAGAGGCATCCTTTAAAGCGGAGCTGAAAACGCCCACTTTGGCGCGGTTGGCTGTTTCACCAGCCATGGAACAAACCCTTCAAGTGCCCACGCTGAGGGCGGCGAAGCCTAAACAAGTGGTTTCTGGTACCGTCACGGCTCCTATGACTGGAAAGATAATATCAATAAAGGTTGGGAGGGGCGAGCAGGTTAGGGCTGGACAAGTATTGTGCATCCTGGAAGCCATGAAAATGGAAAACGAGATTGCGGCACCGGTGGCTGGAACAGTCCGCGAAATTCTAGTTTCCGAGGGCGCCTCCGTTAGCGAGGGCGACCCCTTATTTGTTATTGGCTAGAATTAGAATATGGATGGAGGTTTGTACTCTCCGAAAACTTGGCGGAGGATGTCGCATATCTCGCCTAGCGTGGCGTACTCCTTAACCGCTTGAATTATAAAGGGCATTAGGTTTGCATCTTCCTTCTCTGCTGCCTTCCGCAAATTGTCTAAAGCCTCCTTAACTTTGGTGTTGTTTCTTTGACGTTTCACCTCGTTTAGGCGTTTTATCAACGTTTTTTCAATTTCCGGGTCTATCCGCAAAATCTTTATTGGCGTTTTCTCTTCGCTTATGAACTCGTTGACGCCGACCACTATCCGCTTTTTGCTTTCCACTTCCTTCTGATAGCGGTAAGCACTTTCCATTATTTCCTTCTGCATGAAGCCCTTCTCTATAGCTGCAACGGCTCCTCCCATCTCATCTATCCGCTCTATATACTGGGCTGCTTTCTCCTCTATTTGGTTGGTTAAGTACTCCACGTAATAGGAGCCGCCAAGAGGGTCTATAGTGTCTGCAACACCGCTCTCATAGGCTATTATCTGTTGGGTTCTAAGCGCTATGGTGACGGCTTGCTCGCTGGGCAAGGCGTATGCTTCATCAAAAGAGTTTGTGTGTAATGACTGGGTTCCGCCCAAAACTGCTGCCAAGGCTTGAATAGTTACGCGGATAATGTTGTTTAGGGGCTGCTGGGCTGTGAGCGAAACACCAGAAGTCTGAGTGTGGAAGCGCAGCATCCAAGAGGCGGGGTTTTTGGCTCCAAAGCGCTCTCGCATGATGCGTGCCCACAAGCGCCTAGCAGCCCTAAACTTGGCAACCTCCTCGAAAAGGTTGTTATGTGCTGCAAAAAAGAACGAGAGTCTACCAGCGAATTTGTCGACGTCTAAGCCTCTTTCTATGGCGGCTTGCACATATGCTATGGCGTTGGCGAAAGTGAAGGCTATTTCTTGAACAGCTGTGGCTCCAGCCTCTCGAATATGATAGCCGCTGATGCTTATAGTGTTCCACTTTGGCACATTTTTGGCGCAGTACTCGAAAATGTCCGTGA
This sequence comes from Bathyarchaeia archaeon, assembly GCA_038882975.1. GTDB lineage: Archaea > Thermoproteota > Bathyarchaeia > Bathyarchaeales > Bathycorpusculaceae > JAGTQI01. The sequence continues at coordinate 69,838 of JAVZNE010000005.1, read as the reverse complement.
CCAAGCGCATGGAAGGCTTAGGCGGAAAAATATACATGCCTCTGGCAACATACTCCTTCAAAATATCATTCTGCACGGTACCGTCCAGCGCATTTTGCGGAACACCTTGCTTCTCGCCAACAACAATATACATGGCAAGCAGAACAGCCGCCGGAGCATTGATCGTCATAGAAGTTGTAATCTTGTCCAATGGTATACCTTCAAAAACTATTTCCATGTCCCGCAGAGTGCTAACGCTCACGCCAGCCTTGCCAACTTCGCCCTTCGCCATGGGATGGTCGCAGTCATAACCCACCTGAGTTGGAAAGTCGAAAGCCACGCTTAACCCTGTCTGACCTTGGCTTAACAAGTATTTGAAACGCTGGTTTGTCTGCTCAGCAGTGCCAAAGCCGGCATACTGTCTCATAGTCCAAAAACGAGCCCTATACATGGTTGGATAAACGCCACGTGTGAAGGGATATTCGCCTGGAAACCCCAAATCCCCAAAATAGTCTAGGTTGGCGATGTCCGCTGGCGTGTAGAGGCGGTTCACCGGTATGTCTGAACTTGTTAGAAATCCGCCCCGTTCTGGGAGCCTCTCAAGGCTTTTAGCCACGGTCTCCTTTTCCCAACGCTCCTTTTCGCGTTTAATCTTTTCCAGTTCTTCCTCGTCAAACAAAGCGAATACACCAAAACTACATTAATAGAAAGCATATAAATGGTTATTCGGAAAGTTGCAAGAAACAAATATAAGAAATTCTTCACTTATTTAATTTGAAGGCGGGGCTAGCAAAATTGAGGGTTAAAGTTGAATACATTGGGCACATTAAGGAGATAATTCGCAGCGGTAGAGAGGAGGAGCTTGAAATCTCTGAAGGTGCCTCCCTTGCAGATCTGCTTTCTATGCTTGCCGAGAAATATGGTGAGCCTTTCCGCAAGGCTGTTTACGAGCCAGGCGGGTCGGATGTGAAGCAAAGCTTCATAATAACGGTTAATGGCTACTTGCTGAACCAGCTGAATGGCGGAGTGGAGACAAAACTCAAACATGGAGACCACGTAATTTTGATGTCCATTGTCAGCGGCGGCTAAAACATTCTCTCTTTCCTCAATTTTCGAACATTTTATAAATCAAACACGCAGCACATATTTCTCTCTACAAGGTGAAAAATGCTTGAAGAGGATAGAAGCCCTAAAAAAGAAAGCTTTTGAGGAGAAGGGTTTTGGCGGCTTCCTAATAACAAACGAGGCCAACATGCTCTATTTTGCTGGTTTCCCCGGCGCTGCGTGCCTCCTATTCCCTAGAAACGGCGAGAACACCCTTTATGTTTATGGCGTAAACTATGAGCAAGCAAAAGCCGAGGGCAAAGGCTTCAGGGTTGAGCTTGTCAAGCGTGACGAAAATTTGGCTGCGAAGGTTGCCGCCCAAATAAAGGATTATGGCATAAAAAAGCTAGCCTTCGACACATTAACCTATGAAAACTATCGCGGTCTAGCAAAGTTTCTAAGGGGCAAGGCTAAACTTAAGCCTCAAGCTAAGCTTGTTTGGGAGCTCCGGAAGGTAAAAGACGCCGAGGAGCTTGAGTTGATGCGCAAGGCCGGAGAACTAACATGTGAGGGCATGAGGGCAGCCTACGAAGTTATACGCCCCGGCATCCGCGAGTACGAGGCTGCAGCTGAAATAGAATATGCCATGCGAAGGAAAGGCTCATGGGGAACAGCCTTCGACACCATAGTGGCTTCTGGCCCGCGCTCCGCCTATCCCCACGGAGGCTGCACGGATAAGGAAATCTGTGAAGGCGACTTGGTTGTGGTGGACATCGGTGCATCTTACTGCTATTACCGTGCAGACATGACGAGAACGCTGGTGGCTGGAAAACCATCGGAAAAGCAGAAACGCCTATACGAAATTGTGAAAACGGCCCAGCAGAAGGCGGTTCAAACAATAAAAGCTAAGGTAAAAGCCAAAGACATAGACGCTGTTGCAAGAAAAGTTATTGAGGAAGCAGGTTATGGCGAATACTTCGTCCACAGCTTAGGCCACGGCGTAGGCTTGGAAGTGCATGAGCCGCCAGTTCTCGGACAGCAAAGCAAGGATAGGTTAGCAGTTGGCAACGTAGTGACCATTGAGCCCGGCATATACCTTGTAGGTTTTGGAGGAATCCGCATAGAAGACACTGTGCTTGTAAAAGAAGAGGGCGGAGAAAAGTTCACGAATGGATTTTACATTTTAGAAACAAGCAAATAAAAATGAATGATAGTTGAGGGTAAACTCATTTACCTACCTGCCTCATTGGCGATTGCTTTTAAAACTCCCAGTATCTCCTCCAGTCTTTCATATTTCTTCCCGTTGATTATAACGGTTGGCGTTCTTTTCACTCCTTTCCTTAGAGCCTTTAGCTTGTCAGTCACACGTGAAACGTCATAAATCAACAATTCATCGTCTTTCCCTTTAAATCTCAGCAAAACCTGTTCTAGAACCATATAATCTTCTTGTGGCAAGATGCGACCCTTAAATTTTGACGACAAATCATGGTAAGCCCAATCAACCACTTGCGGACCGCAGTAAGTATGCATTGACATTTCTCTGTAAAAGCCAACGTCTACTGATTGAGAGGCTGAGCGCACAAAAACCTCAATCAAAACTTTCACCAATAATTCAATCATTGATGGAATATTTATTTTTGTCGACATAATTCCAAAGTATGCGTCACATTTTAGAGTAAACGGAGCACATATATACCAAAATTTAAAATAACCATGTAGGAATGAAAATGAATTACGCAGTCATAATAATTGACACACTTACTTCATGGAGATTTCTCCCGCGCATCCCCTCTTTTTCTATTTTTCAAAAAGTGATATTGATATTGCACTCCGCTTTTCGTTTATCAGCGACTAACTGAACATGCTCATGAAGGTTAGTTTAAATTCTAAGATACGCTTGAGTTATCATATAGAAGTGATGCAATGAATAGGCTGCGATCATTACTTAAGGTTGTTACGATGGTGGCTATCTGGGCACTTATGTTGTATTTTCTTCACAGTGAGGTCTATGCACCTTATTTGAGTAGTCTTTTTCCAGCGTCTACTGCCTTCATATTGCAGATCGTGATTTCTTTCATATCATGTGGAATTTTCATGACAGCCTTCGTTTACTTCTTATTCAAGAAGGAAGCTAAAACAAATTTCAGAAGCTTCTATAAGATAGAACGTTTAGATGTTAAAGGAATATGGCTGGCTGTAGTGCTTAGCATAATCATCCAAATTATTAATGTTGCCTTTCTCTATAAGGCATTGCTAGAGCCATGCAGGGATTTCCTAATTTCCATGGGATTATATGGCGGAAAAATAGGTCTTGGAAGCGTAGAAATCGTGCCTCTACTCTCACCTTCAGAAGCCGTCTTTCTAACCGTTTTTCTTACACTTTTCTGGTGGGTAGAGATTCCTGAGGAACTGTTCTTTAGGGGATACGTTCAAAACAAGACACAGGACATAATCGGCAAGAATTTTGCTATGGTTCTATCAGCATTTCTCTGGGATATTGCTCACTTATTCGGACTTGTTAATTTCGTTGAGCGGTTCATCTATGGACTTGTTTATGGCTTTATTTTCAGAGTTCGACAAAATACAACGCCGACGATGCTGATTCATCCCGTAGGCAATAGAGCGCTCCTTCTCGCTGTTATAATACCTCAAATTTGGGGCGTGACACTGCAAGGTGCAAGCCAATGGCTACTCCTATCACTACTTTATATAACCATGCTACTCTCGGTCATTATAGGATGGAAGATTCTGCAGTTAGATAAAAAGGCAATATAAGTGCGGATTAATATAGTAACGGATAACTCCATGCACTCCAAAACAGTCTGAACCTTTACCTAATATGAAGTATGCTATATCATAGAAAACCAGGAAACCTAAACGAACTTGTAAAGTTAAATGCCCCAGATGGTTTGGCCTTGCAATTTGACCCGGATTAAAACAAAAAGTTTTCTTAAACTTTCTGTTAACGATGATTAAAAGATGTTTAGTATCCTAAATACGCCAGCTTTTCAAAATATGGGACAAAGTGTCGTGCTTCTCTTTCTCTATTTACATGAGATGCAGTTTTATTCCATGTGCTATAAAAGGTGTCATATAACCACTCAAGATAGGCTCTTTTAAATCTCCTGGGCAGATTTTTTAACTCAAACAACATGAAACCGACCCTGTCCGCGGTCACTGCTATTTTCTCAAAATAATCTCTCTCTTCACTACTTAAATCTTTGACTTTAAGATATCCACGCTTAATCTGTTCTCCATTTTGAATTTTTAATTCCATTTTTTCTCCAGTTGAATCTTCACTCTCAGAGTAATCAGGAAAACATTCACGTATATATCTCCGTGCTTCTCTCACCTCGTTTGAACCCCAAATTTTAATAGCTTTCATAACGCATTCAATGAAAGATTTTCCCTTGAGATGCGATACATAAAAAGAGATACGGCAAAAGAAATAACGGATATAATAATTGCGATAACATCAGTCGCCTCAAACATGAATTAACTCCCTTTCAATACATGTATTTTCCATTTCAGTTTGGGTTTTCACAAGTGTATAATTTCTACTTTTTGGATTTTAGGAATTTTGTTTTTTGCTTTTTTCTTACGAGAATAGTTAGGACTAAAATGGGAAGCATGCATAATGTTAGAATCACGGTTGATGGAAATTCTGGCACGACCCATGTTCCTTGGATTGCAACTTGGTAGGTGCTTGCATAGGTGAATGTGAAATATATGAAGCTATGTGTATCATTTTGAGAAAGGCTGAAGCTCCAATTCGTGCCGTTAACTTGGACAGCCCAAGGTTCGCCCTTAAGGAGAGTTTTTGGGATGGAAACGTTACAATAACCAGATTCACCTGTCTCGCCTGATATTTGAAAGCTTATTTGCTTCCGTGAATGGTCAAAGTTAAAGTTTGTTATTGAAGAGTTGCTACTGAATATAGTAACAGGGTAGTTAACACCTTCCCAGAAGGCATTAAATGTGAAGGTTGCCTTCGCTGGAAACATGAACTCTTTGGCGGTCAACTTACTATCCGAAGCGAAGGTTCCCTCGAAAAAGTTGTCACCGTCCGAATCCACACGAATTAGAACGCCCTCTTCGTTTATGGAGAGGGTATCCCAGTCGCAGGTGAATTGATGTAGAGAATTGTTGCTGATTGGTATTTTTATCGCTTCGAATAATGTCAAGTTTTCTGAAACAGACTTTGATATAGTGAGGTTATATTCTCCGTCACTGATCCCTTTAAGTTGAAATTTATAGGAGTCATTTGGAGAATATATAACGACTATATTATCGAGATAAAAGGAATGAGGAATCTCAACTATTCGCTGATTGTTCACCAAACCAGTAATCCTTCCTTCAGAGTCATGGGCTCTCAATTCGCCTGGGCTGCAAAGTTCAGCTCCAATCCAAACATTTGGACTTAAAGCAGTTATATTAAAGGAATTGGCAGCCCCCGAGGATGTTGGGACGTCTGTGACCCATTCTCCATCTGTTGTTTGATACGCTATAAAAAGGTGAAAAGATCCAGCATCAAGCAAAGTCAACTCCCCTTCATAATTGTATGTTTCATTTGGGTTAATTGTAATGTTAGTCTTTAAGGTGAAGTCTTGAACGTCTCCTCTTAAATTGTATCCTCTCACAGTCAAAATGTGTAATGTGGTGGCTTCTAAATTCTTGTTATGAATTGTGAAGCATGCATTAATCGTTTCTCCAACATAGTAGGGTTCGCTTTGAATCACTGTTAGTCCACTTATGATCTCTAATCCACTTACGGTCGTTTCAGTTTCTAATCTTGATTCGTTTATACTTGACTTTGTAGATGCAGAGTTTTTCACGTTTAGGGTGAAAATTACATTTTCACAAAACGGGCTTTTGAACAGATTCCAGAAGAGATCCCACCACACAGGAATGTTTCCGATAAGGTTAATTAAGAAAAAGCCGGTTTCAACTATCCTGGTTATTCTTAAGATGATTGAAACCCTTAAACTTTCTTCAATGCCAAGATCCAAAAGAATGGAAGATAAAAGTCCTTTTGACTTGAGTGCTAGTTCACATGTTTTTAAGATTAGTTTTTTCCATCCCCACTTCTCTAAATCCGACTCAAATGGTTTAATGACACTGTTGTAAAAATCAGAAAGCTCGCTCTTTAACGTATCCCAATTTGTATAGTCTGGGAGCTTAGGTGGAATTCTGATGCCAATAGTAGCACGAGTTATCCAATCTATAAACCATAATGCCATTAGGGAAGGATCGGCTATTCTATCGTTTCTAACTTCAACCTTAATTTCATCTCCAGGTTTTGAGGAATAAACGAAGGTCTTTTCACTCCACGGTCCTATGTAAGGACTTCCCTTCAAAAATTCATCTGGAACTATTTCGAGCCAACTTTCGTCCGCCATCTTTTTATAAACTCTAACGTGATACCACATGTCACGTTTATTGCTAATTCCAAGAGCGATTTTACTAGGATCTTCGCCAAGGCGATGCCAAATGGGGACAAATAATTCTTTATTTTGCCAGCCTTCGGAGAGAACGACGATAAACCGTTGAGTAGAAGGCCCTACAGTAACAGCCACCTGCGTTCTCCAGAGGCTTATGAAAACGCTATGAGCTGCAACGCTAATGGAAAGCATAATAAGAACTACGCATACCACCACAGTCTTAACGTGTTGACTCATCTGAAGACCAGCGTCTATTTAATTGTTAATTTATCCTGGCACTATGTAAAGCGTCCAAGAATAGGATTGTAATGGGCAATCTGGAGCGACGCTAATCTTATAATAGGTTACTATCGATTGACCTGGAGCTATAGTAGCCCTGAGATTCGATCCGGTAGGGGTGCCAATTACCCATGCGTCTGTAATCTTGTTAGTTACACTTGATAAAGTGGAGCTCCAAGTTATTGTGATTGTGGCATTTGGACTGATATTCTTTATGATTAATTTTACGTTGATTATTGAGCTTGGATTTAAATTGCCGAAGTTTATTGACGTGACCTCGTTCCCTAGTTCATCATAAACTTTGATGTTTTCAACCTCTGTTGAGATTGTGGCACCCACAGATCCTGCCCAAAGATATGTCAAGGCATAAACTATAACAGAAGCCGACAACAGAATGCAAATAGACATAGTCAAGATCTCAAGTCTATGCCCTTCAAACACTTTCTTCAATTTATCACTCATAGCCTTCATCCTTTTCTTCTCTTTCTATTAATTGTCCTAGAGAAGCGAACTTAAAATTTACGGAAAAATCCTCTATTGGGTTGTTTGAGCATTTTCAGTCCATATTTAACCGCACCTTATTAAATGTTTCTCGTTTCTATCGATAAAATCAAGCTTTTATGTAAAGGCAAAAGCGTAAATCTAATGTTAGAAGATTCAGCTAAAAATAAAAATAGGAGTTAATGTCTAGCTCTTCTCCTTGAAAGAATAACTGCGGTCAATGTGGTCAACACTAGTAACATGACCGGATTTAATGGGAACTCTGGTATTACCCATGTTCCTTCTATTGTTACTTCGTAGGCGCTGCTAAAGGTGTAAGTGATGTATATGAAGCTGTGGGTTTCATTTTCCGTGGCTATGTAGCTCCAGTTTGTTCCGTTTAGTGTGATGGCCCATGGTTCGCCTTTGAGAAGCGCTTTAGGTATTGTTATGTTACAGTATCCCGTCTCGCCTGGTTCGCCATAAACTGTGAAGCTTATTTGCTTTGACGGTTGGTGGAATGCGAAGTTCATAATTGTTGAATTTGTGAAAATAGCTACAGGATAGTTTACGCCGTCATAAGTAGCGTTGAAGGTGAACTTTGTTGGTCTCCACTGTTCAGCCGGATAAGACCAGCCGAGATATCGCCCTACGTCTGGCTTTGCTACGGCTTCTTCAACTGTATTGACTTTGACTGTGCCGTAGGCGTGGATTATGCTTCCATTGCCAAGGTATATTCCCACATGGCCATACTCATTCGTTCCTTCCATGTCAAAGAATATCAGCGCCCCTTTTGGAGCTTGAAGCCAGCCGTTTGGCTCCTGGTTAAAGCGATAGAATTCTCTTGCTCCATCAATAGCGTTATATTTAGCCTCCTTATGTTCCTCTTGCATATACGCGTTAGCCACAAATTGCATGCAAAGACCACTCCAGTCGCCTCTACCTAGCCGCTGCTCAGCCCAATTGACAGCTGCCTCAGCCCAATAAACAAAGTCCCTGGGTGGCTGAGGTGGACTAGGCATAGGTTCAAGCCAATCTTCAGCAGACCACCCAACAACGCCGACACTATAATTCACCCTCCACCAAGTGTATCCATCAGCCTCCACAGGACCAGCGATAATCACCCCTCTATTGCCCTTCCTCATAGTGTCCAAAATAGCATAGCTAAGCCCAGGGCCTTCCCTAACATGAAGATCAGCCGTAGCCCAAACCACATCACCGATAATAAACTTGTGTGTTGGCGGAGAAATTGGTTCCATAAGTGGATAACGATCTATGTTATTCTCGTTAATCACATAAGGTGTATCCCCTATACCGTCACTTCCAGGCTGGTCTTGACCAGGCCCGCTCTTTTCATCAATACCTACGTAGTCGCTCCAATAGTTTCCGCCAGAAGGGTAGCCAGCATCCCAAACATTCATTGAGTTATAAACAAAGATATCGTCTTTGTTTATAAAGAAATTGTTATGATAGAAAACGTTGTCGGAAGATTGGCTCAGCTCAAAGTGACCTCGCCAATTTGCGGTTATAGTTGTGTTTATACTGTTTTGAATTATTGTATTGTTTGCAGAGCTCCATAGCCATAATCCGTGACCTTCCATTATCGTATTGCTTTGTATAGTGTTATATAAGGCACCGTAAAGCATGATGCTTCCAACTTCAAGTATTCGGGTGATAGTGTTGTTTGCAACAATGTTATAACATGCGCGTGTTAAAAAGATGCCTTTGATTCCGGCATCTATATCATTGTTGTCTATTTCATTGTATGAGGAACCTTCAAGTGAAATGCTGTCAAAGTTTTCTTTTATGTTGTTTTCGGATATTTTTGTGTTGCTGGATTGAATCAGCTGAATACCAGCACCCTCATTTGCTTTAATGTTATTTTTGCTTATACTGATGTTCGAGGAAAGGCAAAGTTCAACGCCGCAATAGTTATTTGTTATATTGCATTCGATTATTTTGGTGTTATTGGTTCTAAACAACTGGATGCTGGCTGATGTATTTGCTATGTTTAAGTTCTCTATTGTTATGTGGTTACACTTTACGAGAACAACTTGTCCGGCGTCCTTGATAATTCTGTCTGATACATCTTCAAGGTAGATGAGAGGTTTACCGTTAACCGTGTTATTCGAAACAATGTTTCCATAACTTTCCCAAACTCTTAGTCCGCTCCTGATGAAAACGTTTTCCTCTATTCTATTGTTTTGGGAGTACTCGAGGTAAATACCAGCACCAACATAAAGGTGATCTGTTAAGATATTTCTAATCATACTATTATTTGAAGAATTATGCAGTGCAATACCGAAATAATTGTTTGTTAGATTATTTTCGATGATACTTATATTTGAGGAGTTATAGATATAAATACCGGTGCCAAATCTTACAACAGTATTTTGTATTGTTATATTTTTTCTTTCACTTATTACGATACCATAATAATAAGGAGCATCCACTTCTGTTTCGATCAAATGGTCGCTTCCGTTGACTATAATATCGTCTTTTTCAATTTTAATTGAGCCTAAAATATCGTCAGTTAAAATATATGTCATATTATCTAAAGTTTCTATCGGAGCCCCCGGCGGATCTATGCTCCCATCAGCCCTTATATACACTGTTCCAAACCATTTTGATTTGGCTGGCCTAATGTCAAGCACTAACGTTAATGCGCACATCAACATTGCGACAAATAATACGCTGAAAGCAGTTCTCTTCATAATTTCTTTCCTCCATCCGCGTTTTTACATTAATTCTACTGAACTTAGCTTAAAATTTACGGAAAATCCCCCTCACTGCACGTTGACTTAAGCTTTTACTTCTGTTAAGAGACACTAAAGGAAAAAGGCGAAACATAATTAATTGGTTTTTCTTAATTTTTCTAAGTATTCGTTTTTTAATTTTTGGTAAATTTCTTCGGAGATTTCGCCTGCGTTATGTTTTTCTTCAAGTTTTTGAAGGTATAACTTGTATTTTTCTTCTTCTGCTTGGGGAAGATGTTTTCTCTCTGCTTTCTGTCCACATTTTGGGCAAAAATTGTCTTCTATATGCATTGGTGCTCCACAACGGCTACAATAAACAGTTTTACTTCCGCTAATGTAATGGTCTTGTGTTCTTTTCTTTCTTTTACGCAGAACATAAATGGTTATTGTAGCGACACATGCAATAGTAATTATTACAATTGCCCATAACAGCCAATCATGGTTGGCGAATAGATCTCTGCTCCACAAATTTGTTTCTATAGCAGTCATTTTAAGGCTTACGCTATCCATGGTAATTTCATATTCCAAGAGAAAACCCGTTGTCTTATCCCAGTAGGCAGTAAGTATATTGTGTTCCGGATCTGTGCTATCAGACCATTCATCAATATGAAAATAGAGCACCTGCCTTTTTACGCCACAATATGTCTTCATAATATCGCCTTGAATTGTATATTTTTCCGGAACCGATTCATAAGGAACATCTCCTACTTCAAGATTTGTAAGAATAAAAGGAGGAATTATAGTATAGTTTTCTTCGGGTATATAGCGTCCTGTCACCAAATTAAAACAAAATGTTTCTGAGAACTCACTACCGTTAGAAATGTGAGACGTTAAATCAAAAGTCACAGTTTTTTCTTGAACATCAACACTTTTAACTTCAATTCTTACCCAAACTATGTTTTCATGTTCTGCTATAGACCCACCAGCTTGATATTTAACCCAGTCACCACTTTTAACTCCAATTTGATGACTTAATGCTAAAGTATTGCGTGCTAATAGAAAACAAAAGAATGATATTATGAAAATTGTTTTTCGATGCATGATAAATTCTTCGAATGTGATGCTTTTAAAATTTTGGTTTGTTTTTCGAGATCTTTGTTATAAAGTTTTGAGAGTGTATTTATGTTTCTAACTTTTCCAGTGCAGCCAATTCTTTTTTAATATTTTCAAGTCTGCTTTGTATGCTTTTCATTTTTTCTTCGTAAACTTCGTTACTTAATTCGCCTATCAGTTTTCTTGCTTCAAGTTCCTCTTTTTGTTTTTTCATCGTTTGAAATTCTGTGTGTAACCGCTTTTGGTGTTCTTGTAAAATCTTTTTAAGCAGATTTTTCTTTTCTTTAAATTCTTCAGCTGAGATTTCTCCTATGTCAAATCTTACCCTTAATTCTTCCAGCTCCTTCTTTAATTCCGAAACTTCAGGTTTTGTAGGAGCCAGAGGTTTTGAAGGAACTTCGACTTTTTCTTTCTTAATTGGTTTAATCTGTTTTTGCGGAGGCTTTTTGAGCTTCTCCTCTAAACCTTCCTCTGGTTTTGTGGCTAAACACTTTATTGCGCCTATAAGGAGGGCAGGAATTGCTATTAAAAAGGCGTAGCTTTGAATTTTGAAGATTAATGTTCCGAAGGGAAGTGCATGGCCAAAAATGTAGGCTGCTGCTTCAAAAACATTGATTTCTTCAATCTTATTTAGTTTTAGTATCGTGAAAACACTGAATTCGTAGATGTCTTCTATCTGTATTCGATAAAAGTTTGTGCCTTCAAAGTCTCCTTCCGCAATGCACAAATAGTTTACATAATTGGGAAGTCTGACTCTGAAGACTGTCCAATGATATCCTGATGGAATTAAATCGTTAAGATATTCTGCAAGGCTACTACCAAAAATTGTCGATAAAATCGTTTTTGCAACGGGATACCCCTCTAAACCTGTGTAAATTGTAGAGCCTACCTCCGCCTCGGGAACTTCTGGGGAGTTAGCTATACGGTCAAGGTATGCCATTGAATAATAGCCAAAGATACATATACCAATAAGCAATAATAAAATTAAGCCACCTTTTACATCACGCTTTCCAACTGTAGCGATTGAAGAGCCTATACCTACAAGAAACAAAATAGCCAGGAAAATGAATCCGCCTATAACGATTACCAAACCCACAAAAACCATCGCTAACGTTGAGAAGAAAAAAGATTTAGCGACATAACCCAAAACAAAAAGCACTACGGCTCCGATGATAAGCCAAAACAAAGCCCCAAATAATTCTCCTTTTTCTCCCATCGACTATTCCTCATAACCTCGCAGCTTTTCAAGATACTCGCGCTTCAACTTTTGATAGACATCTTCCGAAATTTCTCCATTCCTGTATTTTTCCTCGAGTTTTTCTAAATACCGTCGATATTTTTGAGTTTCAGAGCTTTGGGCTGTATTTTTCAGGGATGGATGGTGCTGACTGGGCTTTCTCTTTATTAGAAAATAGGTAATTGTAATAACAGCGAACAATCCTATAACGCCTCCAACATAGTATAGCGGTGTATGGTCGGAAGGCTTTTCTTGGTTTATTAATGGTGCCAAATTTACGATGACACTGGTTGTTTGGTTTGGGTATACCCTGGCCTCCTTAATTACTGTCTGATACCCTTGCTTACTTATCTCAAATACATATGACCCAGCGATTATATTATCAAACAGGGCATATCCCTGTGAATTTGTGATACCACTTAAAATTTGCTGACCGCTCGGTTGAACAAATGATAATACGGTTGCCCCTATAATGGGATTACCATCCAAATCTCTAACATTTACGCTTAAATTTCCAGTCAAAACCTCGATTACATGAATTGTAAAAGTTGTTATGGGGGTAATGGCTGTCCAACCTGCATTATCATAGGCTTTAGCATACCAGATATGACTTCCTTCAGTTATGGATGGAACTGTTAAAGTATATTGTGTTCCGTCATAATACATATCCCCTCGCAGTTGTCCATCAATATAAAGCTCCACCTTGCTTACCCCACTTATGTGGTCACTTGCTGAGACATTGAAAATGATAGTTGACTCGGAAAAAACGGTGCCATCCAGCGGAGCTATTATTGAAATAGACGGTGGAGTTTTATCCAATTTTATTCCGTTTAGGAATTTATGTTGCTCTTCATTGCCCATATTATCAACGCTCCAATATTCTAGCGTGTTATTTGCACTTTCCATTGTAAATCTAGGATGCCCGTTGCTACTTACGCTCATGGTTGGCCCATTATTAATCTTATAAAATGTTTCCTTTACTCCGCTACGGTCATCAACGGCAGTTAAGGTAACGATAAAATCTGAGGTGTGCCATAAATTATCGTAATCATGAGAAGTGATTGGGGGAGTTTCATCGGTAATTTGAAGAATTAATGGATAACGATCAATGTTGAAACTGTCAATAACATATGGGGTATCACCTATGCCATCACTTCCAGGCTGATCCTGGTTAGGGCCACTCCTCATATCGACGCCTCGATAGTCACTCCAATAATTACCTCCAGAAGGATAGCCATTATCCCAATCATTAGATGATTGCCCTGTTTCTGCCTGCACAGAATTATTAATAAATTTATTGTGATATATTCTGTTAGCAACCGCGTTATAGATAATAATGCCATAGTCGTTATTTAAGAAAATGTTTCTTGAAATGGTGCCCATATCGGATGCAATGTTTATACCCACCCCGCAATTCATCACTGTATTATCTGAAATATTATTGAAAAAGCAATTTCCTGCCACACATATGCCGTCAAAAGGTGTAATCTCACTAACTATATTTTCCGATATGATATTACTAGAACAGTCAATTAATCTAATCCCATAATAGGCTCTTGTGACTTCATTTTTAAGAATCTCATTTCTATCGGAGTTTACCAGGTAAATTCCAATCCAACGTTGATCTAATATGAAATTATTGACAACAGTATTGCCACAAGATCTGTCGAGAATGATACCGTAAAAATTATTATTCAGTGTATTTTTCTTAATGATAGAATTATTAGTTTGTAACAAGTATATGCCAGGTGTGACATTACACAAGTTAAGTCCTTCCACATGTATTCGGTTGCACTTTATAAGTATGACCTGTCCAGCATTCTTAACTAAAATATCTGAAATGTTTTTTAAATAAACTAAAGGTTTATAGTTCACTCGATTATCAGTAATCTCGTTTTCATAGGAATCGTCAATGAATACCCCGCAATTTATAAGATCGTTATCATATATCATGTTGTTTTTTGAAGATGAGGAGAGCATAATACCATAAATATTATCTCTGATGGTATTCCCATAAATTTCGTTATTCTCAGAATTACTTAAATATATGCCAATACCAAACTTGCCTTCATTTATTATATAGTTTAACGAGACTTCGTTGTTGTAAGAGTAACTCATGTAAATGCCATATCCATTTTCGTAAAAATTATTCTGAGTTATAATATTATTGTAGGAGCCCCAAAGGTAGATTCCATAATAAAGGACTTCAATCTTTAAGTTCCGAATTGTTACGTTTACCCTTTGCGGAGCATATATTCCAAAAGATCCTTCCTCAGCCGCTACTCCCTCTACTTTATGATTTGCGCCGTCTAGAATAATGTTATCCCTTTCAATCACGATGCCTTTGCCTTTATACGGAACTTTAATGTTATCAGTAAGTACGTATGTATTAGAGTTTAATGCTATAATCGGTGCATTCGGAGGGTCCACGCTTCCATCAACTCTAATGTAGACGGGCTCAGTCCACTCGCTCTTAACTGGTTTAATGTTAAACATTACTGATAATGTGCTTATTAAAATCAGAGTCAACGTTACAGCGGGAACAATTTTCTTCATTTTCCTTTTTCCTTCGTTTGCAAAATATTATTAAGGTTGAATGTTCGCTTAAATTTTACGGAAAAACCTCATATACGCGTATTAGACTCATATTTCAACTATTCCTCCACATCCCTCCATATCTTGAACACGTAACCTCACCCCTGACCATCACATCTTCTACAAGTATAATATTCAAATACTCCAATAATTTCTCAACTCCTACCACAACGCGGATAAGAATAGTCCCATTTCCACCGCAACTCCAACTACACCCTTCGGACTTTGTGAAACACTTTCCAAAATATTGAGGTTTCAAGGCTATTCCATTAATAACGTCTAACCGAAAATGCTTTTATTTGGCTTTTTCGCGTTTTTGTTTCGTTTGTTTTTGGTTTTTCGTTTAACGCCTATTAAGCGAGGCGCAACAATACTATTGTTGCGTCGTGCTGTCGGCGCTTGCGCGTGCAAAAACACTTTGAGTTTGGGGAAAGAATAGTATTCTTTCGCTTCGTTTAACAGTAACCGAAAAATTGCTTTTTTTGAAAAATAAGCGCAAAATTTAAGTTTTTTGGCTGAAATAATTTTTGTTGAGGTGATCCATGTATGAGTGAAGAGGAGATTGCCGGTTTAATGGCTGAGGAGATAGCTAGGGATGCTTGTGAAATGGTTGGGGCTGATTGTAAAGCAAGGTGTGAGGCTGTTCTGCGAAAGATCATAGTTGAGGGTAAGGGCTTTGAGCTCTTGAATGAGCTTTCGGAGGCTGATAAGGGAGCCGTTAAGGAAAAGCTACGGGAGCTCGTTGGACAAGCCGAAGAAGGGTCCGTTGAAGCTAGCCTTGGACAACATGAGCCATAAGCCCATTTTTAGCATTTTATGCGGGCCCCACCTCCTCCTCCTAGGCAATTTAATATCATCGAGGGTTTGCATCGGTTCCCGTTATCGAGTGTGTTTTCGCATATAACGCAGATATACAAGCAATCATGCGTTGACGCATTCGTCATCGTATCCGTTACATGCTACGTTATCAACTCTCGATTTCCTATGCATGAATTTCAATCCCTAGAATGAAACCCCCACCCCCTATAGGCTAGAGCAAGCATTCAAGAATAGGCATACCGTGCTAGCATATACAGCTAATAATGCCTATTAGGTGTAAGCCATGCATAAATGCTTCCATTGCGACTGAATAGTTCAAGAACAAGCAAGCACTACGAGCGAATTTGAGGTCCTGCGAACAACGACAGCTATAATTCAAAACTTGCAGCTTTACGAGGCGTTTTACAAGCTTAAAATCTCGTAAAGCACATACCGTGACTAAATAAAGGAGCTTTCAGTAGACGTGCATTATTGAAAGTTCTTTGTTTGCCGGGGTTCTCTTAATTTTTCCTTAAGCTTTTCTTCTAGGGGAGGAAGCCCAAAAATTTCTTCAAGCCTTTTGCGCACCTCGTTTAATGGCGGCAACATTAACTTTTTCCCAACATATTCGTCGACCATATTTTCACTTTCCTGGATAAGCTGGTATAGACTTCTTTCAACAACCTCTTCGACCGGCTCTCTAAAAAGCTCGTGGGCTAAGCCAGACATTGAAACGTAAGGACGCCTCCCTTCCCGTCTTATGTTTACGAATCCAAGTTTTTCTAATCTCTTAATTTCCCTGGAGACGGTTGCTCTATCTAAATCCGCGTATTTGCACAACTCTGTTTGGCTAAGGTATGGAACGCCTTTCTTATAGGTATCATATAAAGCATTCAACAATTTCCATCCGTTTTTGGAGATTTTCATCAACCTTTGGCTCAATGTTGATTCGCGCTTCAACAAATGTTACTATCACCATTTATCAAATACACGTAATTGACGCTTAAAAAATTTGTAGGTGCATGGGATGGTTAAGGTAAAAGAAAGCCTTAGACCTGTAGGCGTAATAAAGATTACTGATCCACGTGGCTACGGCTATTTACCAAAAATTTTGAGGAAAGAAGTAGGCTGTGAAGGCAGGGACGAAATACCCTTCTTTATAAACGCTAACTGCGTCTTGCTCGTAAGAAAGGATGCCGACATTCACAAAGTTTTGGAAGGATTGGACATTCTCAAAAAGGATCTACTTTTGCGGTTTGAGCAAAAGGCTGAGGTGTAAAAATATGCGGGAAATCCTATTCGATTACGATGAATTTAAAAACAGGTTGGATCCTTCAAAGCCTGTGCACCATTGCTTTTATATTAAAGGGCTTGACAAGCACGGCATTTTTTATCGCTTAGAGTTCTGGGTAACCGGAGTAAGCAAAGACGCCAATCGTATTATTGCCTTCTATTCTGAGAGGCGTTCAACAATAGGCGAGAAAGACGCAGATCAAAAATGGATGGACGAGATGGCTAAGCGGTTTGCCAAACCCCTTGGATCTACAGAGGGCGAGTGGCGAGAATGAAAAAGGATGCCATACCAAGTTTGAGGTGGCTTAAAGTGACCGACATAAAAATTCCAGAGGGTAGGCTCCACAGCCACTTCGACGATCATAGCGATTTTGAGGAAAGCATAAAGGCCGAAGGCGTCATTCAGCCTATCCATGTTTGTGAGGATAAGGATGGCGTTTACTGGCTTGCAGACGGCCAAAACAGGCTTGAAGCCCTTAAAAGTCAAGGCAAAACTTTGATTCAAGCCTATGTTGTAAAAGGCTCAAAACAAGACGCTATCCTCCATAGCGCTAAGCTTAACGTTTTAAGAGGCAAAGTTAACGTTGGAGAATTAGCCGAGTTTGTTCTCAACCTTCAGAAAAATGGTATGAAGATCGAAGAGATAGCTGACAACTTGCATATGTCTAAAGGCTATGTCAGCATGCTTTTGACGGTAGCTAAAAACAAGGATTTGCTTGGAAAAGTTAAGGAAGGCTCACTTACAATCAGACAGGCTTATGAGAAAAGTTTGACTGTCAAACAAGAATCTGAAGAAACAAGATATAAAGAGAAGCCAGACGAAACTGCACCTATCAAGGCAGAGACTCAAAGTTTGATCATCAAACAAGAATCACAAGAAAAACAACCATTAACGGATGAGGATTTAGGCATAACAACCAACCTCAAACAGGCTTTGGAAGAGGGTAAACGCTTCAAGCCTTTAGGTCCAGACGATTTGAAGCCTGAAGCCGAACCTAGAAAGACGGAGTATATGACATGCGATTATTGTGGAAGGCTTCTTTCACGACTGGACGTTAAGTGGATTAAGGTTCACTCGGAGGAGTATGACAAGGTTTTGCTACTCATTAAAGGTGAGGCTGAAAGGGAGACTCGAAACGAGTCTTCCCGGCCATGAGGTGAATTTTATGGAGAAAAAGGAGGAGACGCCTAAACAAGGATTGTCAGACGAGGATTTAGGGCTTGCGCTTGTCGATTGCCTGCTGCTAAGTCCGCCTAAAGAATCCAGAACGTTAGACGCCTTAATTTTCGAGGTTGAATATCAAGGCAAACGCTACCGCTTAGGCGTAATAGGCAAAGAAGCATTGGAAAGCGTCAAGAAACACGGCTACAAAGACAATGGTGGCAAAATCCACTTGAAAGTTCCTCAAAGCCTGCTGAAAGAGCCTATTGGATGGATTAACGAGGCCTACTGAAATGTTAGAGGCAACAGCTTCCACATCCCACCTTTTTATTTCCAAACCATAAAAGAAGGTGAAAATGTTGAGGCTTTATGTGTGCAATGCTTGTGGAAGACTCTTCCAAGCTGCTGGCTTAAGGCCTTGTCCATATTGCAGAAGCCAACATGTTAGCGAGGTGAACTGCGTTGAATATTGAAGATTTTGAAATTTTCCTCGAGGATTTCTGCGATTTCCTAGACTCGCTAGAGGCGTCAATTATTAGAATGAAACAGCAAATTGCTAAACTTGTAGGCGTTAGTGAAGACAAGGCTAAACCGAAATTTTCATGGAACCCTGACAAAATAAAATGGGAGAAGGCTCAAGGCTTTAGGGGCGAGTTTGAGAGGAGCGAAGACGTTAATAATCCGGAGTTTAAGGCTTTATTGAAAGACTTAGCAAACCACAATGGCAAGCTTACCAGAGACGGCTGGTTCTACTGGACTTTCAAAAACGGCTCCACAGTGGGAAGGAAAAAGCGCTAAGATTAAACGAAAGAGGCATAACCTCTAATGCTTTGCTGCCCGCAATGTGGCTCACCGCTCCTCTACAAAGACGGCTATCGCTATTTAGCAGACGGCTCGAGTGTTCAGCGATATTTATGCAGAAACTGTTGTTTCCGGTTTAGCGAAACCAGAAAGCCATATGATGGCTTGGTCACAAAAAGTGATGGTGATGCACACCAAAAGGCGGTTAAGCTTTTGGTGGAAGCCCAAGGGCAAAGGGAAAAGCAGGAGGCGGGAGCCACAGAAGCAGGCTTTGACGTTAAAGGGAAAATCTTCCAATTCTTGTGGCATCTTCAAAAAATGGGTAGGTCTGCCTTTACAATCAGAGACTACAAGCAGAAGCTTGAGTATCTAGCCAAGAAAACCGACCTCTTAGAGCCTGAAGCAGTTAAAGAATTCTTAACAAAAGCCAACATGAACGAAACTTCAAAGCATAATTATTCAACAGTCCTTAAGGGCTTCTACGACTATTTAGGAATTGCATGGCAGCAGCCAGAATATAAAGTGTCATGTAAAATCCCATTTGTTCCAACGGAGCAGGAGCTTGACTTACTAATAGCGAATTCCAGTAAAACCCTTTCAGCTCTGCTTCAACTGTTAAAGGAAACGGGCATGAGAGTCGGCGAAGCTTTAAAGCTTAAATGGACGGACATAGACTTTGAAAGGCGAACGGTCCGCATCACTCCAGAAAAAGGGAGCTTTCCAAGAATACTTCCACTGAGCGAAACAGCCATAATGATGCTAAATAGGCTTCCAAAGAAAAGCGAGAAGCTCTTTCCGTCAAGAAACGTAGCTCAAACAACATTTTACAGACGTAGAAAACAATTAGCCTTTAAGCTTGGCAATCCAAGACTTCTAAAAATTGGCTTCCATTCCTTCAGACATTGGAAAGGCACCATGGAATACCACAAAACCAAAGATATAATACATGTCAAAGAGCTGCTGGGACACAGAAACATCCAGAATACGTTAGTTTATATAACGATAGAAAAAGCAATATTCCAAAACACAAACGATGAATTCTATGTTAGGACAGCTAAAACTGTTGAAGAGGCTTGCAGGCTCGTAGAGGTTGGCTTCGAATACGTATGTGATATGGATGGAGTCAAAATCTTTAGAAAGAGGAAATGACAAACTATGAAGTGCGAAGGGTGTTAAGCATGTCCGAGAGAATGTGTGTTATAATAATTGACATGCTAAATGATTTTGTCACCGGCGATTTGAAGTGTGAGAGAGCACAGCACATAATTCCTAATCTTAAGAGGCTTGTGGAGGCTGCCCGCAAATATGGCGTCCCAGTTATTTACAGTAATGATGCCCATTATCCTAACGATTTTGAGGTTGTTCACCGCTGGGGTAAACACGCCATAAAGGGCACCAAGGGCGCCGATGTTATTCCAGAACTAAAGCCCACGGAGAAGGATTTTGTTGTGGAGAAGCGAACCTACAGCGGCTTCTACGAGACTGGACTAGACCCGCTCTTAAGAAGCTTGTATAATGGTGAAGGTGTAAAAACCGTTGTTTTGGGTGGATTACACACGCACATTTGCGTGCGGCACACGGCTGCAGACGCCTTCTTCAGAGGCTACAAAATAATTGTGGCAAAGGACGGCGTGGAATCCTTCACACAAGAAGATCATGAGCAAGGCTTAAAGTATTTGGAATATGTCTACAACGCAAAAATAATGACTGTTGACGAGATTATAAAGGAAATGGCGGAGAGCCGAAGGCAAGGCAAAAGCCATGCATGATAAATTGAGAATTGAAAATCTCCAAGATTCAAACATAGACGACGTTATTTATGTTTGCTCTTCTAAAAGGCTTGAAGATCCAGTCCATAGAGAAGGTGTTAGGCTTAAGAGGCTTTGGCTTGGAGAAATGCTTGACGAGTATGGTTCTTGTGCAAAAATCGCCTACCACAATGATAAACCGGCAGCCCAAATCTTATACTATCCGGAGGTGGCTGACAAAGCAAAGGCGTCTAAGCGTGAAGGCGTCCTCTTCATAAACTGCATTTACAACCCAACACCAGAGGCACAAAAACTGGGACTCGGCAGAATGTTGTTGCAAGGCGTTATTAAAGATGTCAAGGAGAGAAAATCTTGTCTTGGCAATAAACCATGCAAGTTTATTTTGGCCAACGCCTTTAACACGGGCGAGCTTCTCCCAATGCCCAAATTTTACGAAAAATATGGTTTTATTCCGACAGGTGAAGGAAACGCTATGTATTTTCCCATGGATGGCGAATACGAACCAGTTCCAAAGGCGAAATATGAGCCTCTGGAGGAGGATGCTGGTAAAGCAGTAATATTTTATGGTCAAAAGTGTCAGTTTTCCTATCCATTCGCGGAGAGAATAAAAGCCATGATTAGGGAGACGCTGCCCAACATAAAAATTGAGATGATAAACGAGTGGGAAAAGCCTGAAGAATCAATAAAGCGGGGAAACTGGTGGCTTGTTGTAAATGCCAAGCCAATATATACCTTCTTCATGGATACGGAAAGGTTTAAGGCTGAAATAAGGCAAGCAGCATTCGGGTCTTTTAAGGATAGGGTTTAATCCGAAATGGAAGGAAAAGTTTAAAAGCAACATTAGAGATACGCATGGAAGGATGATGGGGAGAATGGTGGTTCTGATTTTCTCCCTTCTCTCCTTTCTCCCCTCTAAAAAGGCTCCACCATTCTCCCCAGAAATTTAGCACTTTCTGGATTCTTATAGCTTATGGAAGAATCTTCTATTTGCTGCATTAGCCATTCAAAGTCTATTGGAAAGGGCAAAGGTTAAAGCTAAAAGCGTCTTTAAATGAAATTTTGCTGGTGCGTGTGCATAGCGAAAATCCTTATAGTTTATGATTCTAAGACTGGGAATACCGAGAAGATGGCTTTTGCCGTTGCTGAAGGCGCAAGACAAGTGGAAGGCGTCGAGGTAGCCGTTAAGAAGGTTGACAAAACAAGCCTTGAGGATTTGCTGGCTGCAGACGGAATTATAATGGGCTCGCCAACATATTATGGGCAGATGTCCGCTAGGCTTAAAGCGTTAATAGACGAGTCCGTGAAAATCCATGGAAAACTGGAAGGAAAAGTGGGCGCAGCCTTCACAAGTTCTGGTGGGACAGCCACAGGCGCCGAAACAACCTTGTTGTCCATACTAAACTCCATGCTAATTCATGGCATGATTGTTCAAGGAAGAGCAGACGACAAGCACTACGGTGCGGCAGCAGTGGAAAAACCAGACAAAGAAGAACTTGAATATTGCCGCGAACTTGGAAAAAGAACAGCCACACTGGTCAAAAAACTGAAGGCTTGAATTTTTGGGTGAAAGGTGGGCCCGGCCGGATTTGAACCGGCGACCAACAGGTTATGAGCCTGTCGCTCTAACCTAGCTGAGCTACGGGCCCCCTGCTTTTCGGTTGAAAATAGAATTTGTTTTGCCATTATGAAAGTTTTACGGTTAAAATTATGCCTTAGGCGGGGATCCTTTTAATGTGTTTATGGTAAGAGTGTCAAAACAATTTTAAGGATGCTGCACCGCTAATTTGGAATTATGGAAGGCTTTGATGTTAAGGCTCCGGAGCTTAAAGTTTTCACGATGCCAACATGTTCAAGTTGTCCAGCGGCAAGGCAAATAGCAATTGAAGTTGCCCAAAAGCTTGGCTTGCCGTATCGTGAAGTGGATATGAACACCCAAGAAGGCTTGGCTGAAGGTCTTGCCTACCAAATCATGAGCACTCCAAGCATAGTTTTGGGCGACGAAGTCATAGTGGTTGGACGCCTCATCTCCAAGGAGAGACTTGAGGATGAAGTCCGTAAAAGACTGGAGAAGTGGCGTGCCAGAGCCTCTTCAGAAACAAAGAGATGAAAACTTTGGAGGATGCTAAAAAGGCTATAACAGTTTTCAACTATGCGGAGAAGATTAAAACAAGCCTTATAATGGCTTCAAGCCTACTAGAGCTTTTAAGCGGAATAGAGGATGAAGCGGAAACCGCCGGCGCTGAAAAATTGTTGGTGGCATATCTCAACGCCCTAATAGTTGAGGTCAACATTGCGGCTAACGCTTCGCAAGTTGAGGGTTTTAGGGATATAGCCTCAAAACTTCAAAAGGCTGCCGAACAGGTGAGGCAGCACAACTATACTATTGTTCAGCGGTTCATTTCAGAAGCCATATCTATGGCTGTGACCCATGGAAACTGGGCGGCGCAGACCCTCAAAGAGAAAAACCTAATCTAGCTAGGTTGTGCTCCGTCCCGACGTTGTTCTTTCAAAGTGGAATAGGTATTCTTGAGCATAGCCAGCGTAAGCGCCGAAATATCTCCGCCCAAAAAGGCTAAGCCTTTCATAATCCGCCCTTACCAACGATTTTTTAAGCGAAATTTTCTCAATAAACTCATTTTCAAAGTGGTCTGCATAATGCCTTATTATCACACGTTTCATCCAGACATCCACGGGGAAAGCCTCAAGTTTTTCTAAGGCGAAAAGCGCCACGCAATCCGCCACTTTTAAGCCTACACCTTTCAAAGTCAGCAGCTTTTCCCTCGCTTTTTCATAGCTTTCCCTTTTCAAACTTTCAATTTCAAACTCGCCGCTGGCAACTTTTTTGGCGGCTTCGTAAACGTATTTGGCTCTGTAACCCAAACCACAATCGGCCAACTGCTGGAAACTCGCCTTAACCAGCTTATTTGCTGTTGGGAAAGCGTACAAGGCAAAACCATCTAGTACTGTTTTTTCTCCAAAGCGTTTAGAAAGTTTGTGGAGCATTCTTTTTATGGCTGGTATGTTCTTGTAGGTGGCGCATATGTAGGAGATGAGGCACTCCCAAGGGTCTTGGCGCAGAATCCTTAAGCCTTTAATGGTTTTCACGGCTTCTCCGATATGGTTGTCTTTTGTGATTTGGGATAGAATTGTTGGTAAGTCGTCGCCTAGCCCAAAATAATTTTTCACGAGGTCGGGGCTGGTGTTCTCGAATTCAAGTGTGTTGCCAACCTGCCTAATCTTTAGAGGTGTGTCCCCAATTATGCCATACCACCATTCGCCAAATTTTTCCCATCTAAAAGCTTGACCACAACACAATGTTAAATCCAAGTTGAAAGGCTGAGAAGGCTCCAATACAATTCTCATAAACTTCACTTCACATATGCGCTACTCTTCATCTATAAACATGTCTGGCGTCGGCTTTTCCGGCGGCAGCCCTTTTCTTTCGCGTATTCGCCTAACAACTTCCGAGGCTATGTTTTCTGGGACTGTTTCCCAGTGGTCGAAGGTGCACTGCCAGAAGGCATGTCCAGAAGTGGCTGAACGCATCTCAGCCGACAATCCGAAGGTTTCAGCCACTGGAATATAGCCGGCAATTATTGTTAGGATGCCCTTATGCTCTGAAGCCAATATCCTCCCCCTTTTCCGTGTTATTATGCTTATGCAATCTCCAACCCACTGGGCTGGAACAGAAACCCCAATTTTATAAACGGGTTCAAGAAGCACTGGTTTAGCCGTTAGGAAAGAGCCTAAAATTGCACGGCGAATCGCTGGCATAATCTGGGCTGGTCCTCGGTGAACCGGGTCTTCGTGGAGCTGGGCGTCTATAAGCTTGACTTTCACTCCGCGGATTGGCTCCTCGCATAGTGGTCCAGCCCTACAAGCCCATCTGAAACCGGCAATAATCATTTCTCTCGCTTCTCGCAGGTACTGGACGCCTTTCGTCGCGTCTACAAGTATGTTGCGGTGCTCATCTATAGCCCAGATGTTCCGCGCCTCCTCAGCCGGCCATCCAGCTTCCTTGAAGAGTATGTTGCCAATCTGTTTTCTCCCCATTTCTTCGGCTATTCCGCCAGCCTCTATTAGGTTTATAACCTTCTCCTCCAACGGTTCGACTTGGACCCAGAACCTGTTGTGCTTGTTGGGGCTTTTAGCCATGGCTACTACGCCTTTGCCGGCGACGCTCTCCCGGTAAACCACTATTGGCGTTGAGGTTATGATTTCCAGCCCGCCGCCGTAATCCTTGAGGAATTTCACGGCAATTTCAAGGTGGAGCTCGCCCATTCCACTGAGCAAGTATTCGCCCGTCTCCCTGTTTATAATGGTTACAAGGTTTGGATCTTCAATGGAGAGTCTGTTCATAGCATCCACTAGGCGCGGCAAATCCTTAGGGTGTTTTGGTTCAATGGCGATTGTTATGACTGGTTCTGAAACATACCTTATGCGTTCAAAGGGAACCATTATGTCTTTGTGGGCTAAATCCACAAGGGTTTCCCCGGCCCTGGCCAAATCCAAGCCCAAAAGCGCCGCGATGTTTCCAGCCGTTATTTTGTCAACAACTTCTCTGAAGGCGCCCATGTACATGGAAACCTGCTGGACGCGGTAGTCTTTGCACGCGCCCACAAGGTAAACTTGGTCGCCCTCCTTAACAGAGCCGGAGAAAAGCCTTCCAGTTGCCACTAATCCCGCGTGGGGGTCCATTTGCGCCATTGTTATGCACATCACGGTTGGTCCGTTGTCGTCGCAGTTCAGCATGGCTTGCCCAATTTCAGATGTCAAGTCGCCTTTCCATATCCTTGGCAACCTATACTTTTGGGCTTCTATGGGGTTTGGAATGTTTTTCACCACCATGTCTAGAATGGCATTGTGAAGCGGAATCAACTGGGCAAGTTTTTGATGCTCGCCCCGAATGTAAGCCTCCATTATGTCGCTGAATTTGACTCCCTTCTCTTGGGCGATTTTTAGGGTGAAGCCCCAACGGTGCAGCGCAGAACCAAAAGCCACAGTCTCTTTTTGAGGATCAACCTTCCACTTTTCCTTGAATTCCGGCTCCCCATAAAGCTCTATTAAATTGTTGAAGTCTCGTATAATCCGCATAAACTTGTCTTGAATCTCGCTTGGAGTAAGTCTCAACTCCTTTATTAGGCGGTCAACCTTATTGATGAATAAGACGGGGCGCACCCTCTCTTCTAAGGCTTGGCGGGTTACGGTTTCTGTTTGAACCATAACCTCCTCAACAGCGTCTACAACCACCACTGCGCCGTCAATAGCCCTCAAAGCCCTTGTAACCTTACCAGTAAAGTCCACGTGTCCCGGCGTATCAACCAAGTTTATGACGTATGGGCGTCCGCCAATCTCGTGCAAAAGCGAAATATTGGCAGTTTTAATCGTTATTCCACGCTTCTGCTCCTCCTCCAAATAGTCCAAAGCTCGTGCTTCTCCGGCTATTCTGGGCGAAAGTAAGCCAGCTTCAGCCAAAAGAGAATCCGTCATAGTCGTTTTCCCATGGTCTATGTGGGCTATTATGCCAATGTTGCGGATATCCTCCTTCCTATGCATTAGCTTCAGAATTTCGCTGGTTTGCCTAAACCTTGGCAAGACAGAATCCCCGATGTCAGCTTTAAGATAACTTACAAATTTCAAGAAACAAGGGTTTCATGTGGTCTTAAAAGTCTTGTGGATTTCGTGCAAAAAGTTAATATGGTTCAGTTTTCATTTGCATGTAGCCTAACTCTGGCAGTGGACAGTAATGTTTGCTGAAAACTATGCAAACAACATCCAGTTTTCAAGCTTTTGGTTAGCGTGGGGTATGTTCTACTATGGGTCGTTATAGGCAGATAGAGGAAATAGTTAAACTAATGACTCAAACTGAGAGGATAAGGAACACAAGCATAATTGCACATGTTGACCATGGTAAGACAACACTTTCAGACAGCCTTTTGGCGGCTGCTGGCATAATCAGCGAGCAAGTGGCTGGGCAGAAGCTTTTCCTAGACTCTTGGGAACTCGAACAGAAGAGGCAGATGACGGTTTTCGCCTCCAACATAAGCCTAGTCCACACTTTTAAGGGCGTTGACTACCTCATAAACCTCATAGATACGCCTGGACACATAGACTTCAGCGGAAACGTCACAAGAAGCCTAAGGGCTGTTGACGGCGCTTTAGTAGTTGTGGATGCTGTTGAGGGACCCATGACTCAGACGGAAACTGTTTTGATGCAAGCCCTCCGCGAACGTGTGAAACCCATACTATTCATAAACAAGGTTGACCGCCTAATCCGGGAGCTGAAGCTAACCCCAGAAGAGATACAGAAGAAATTTGCAAGAATAATAACGAGGATAAACACCATCATTGAAAAGTACGCGCCTCCAGAGCATAAGAAGGATTGGCAGGTTAAAGTCGAAGATGGACGTGTTGCCTTTGGCTCAGCACTTCACAAGTGGGGTTTAAACCTACCTCACATGAAGGCTAAGGGCATAACCTTCAAGGACATTATTGACGCTTATACTGGCGAGCCTGAGGAAATTGGACGGAAGGTGGAAGCCCTAAGCAAACGCATACCCGTCTACGAGCCAGTTTTGGACATGTTCTGCGAGCACCTCCCAAGCCCCATCGAGGCGCAGCCCTACAGGCAGAGCCAAATCTGGCCCGGCGACCCAAACAGCCCTGTTGGCAAGGCCATGGCTAAGGTTGACCCGAACGGGCCGCTTTTGATGTGTATAACCTTCATTGAGGTTGACCCCCACAGTGGTGTTGTCGCCATCGGTAGGGTTTTCAGCGGCACTGTTGAGAAGGGTAAAACCGTCCGCCTCGTGACAAGCCGCCAGAAGGGAAGCATACAGCAGGTTTACATGAGCATGGCAACAGACAGAGTCATAGTCGAAAGGATTCCAGCTGGAAACATTGCGGCTCTTTCTGGTTTGCCATCCATCCACGTGGGCGAAACAATAGCTGAAGAGGGCGTTGAAACAGCACCCTTCGAAGCCCTAAAGTATGTTTCAGACCCTGTCGTCACGGTGGCTGTTGAGCCGGAAGACGTTAAAGACCTTCCATTATTCGATAAGGTTATTCATAAGCTAACTCTTGAAGATCCAAACTTGCACTTTAAGATAGACAAGGAAAGCGGACAGTACTTGCTCAGCGGCATGGGCGAACTCCACTTGGAGGTTACAGCCTACCGCATGCAGGAAGCCGGCCTAAAGGTTAGGATGAGCAAGCCCATTGTGATTTACCGCGAAACCATAAGCCACGATTATAAAGGTCCACCGGTTATGGGCAAGAGCCCCAACAAGCATAACAGGCTTTGGGTAACCGTTGAAAGGCTTCAGCCAGAAGTTATAGAGGCTATTAAGGCGGGCAAGATTAACGAGATGCAAACCCGCGACGAACGCCAGAAAATCCTAATGAAGGAATTCGGTTGGTCCACTGAAGATGCGCGTAATGTAATCGCCATTGAAGGCACAAACATATTGGTCAACAGGATTAAGGGCAGGCAGTATGTGGAAGAAGTCTTGGACCATGTTAGGTCTGGCTTTAGGGATGCTGTTGCCACTGGTGTCTTGGCGAAGGAACCCATGTACGGGCTTAAAGTAAACCTTGAAGATATCCTTATCCACGAAGACCCGGTTCACCGAGGACCAGCCCAGATTCTGCCCATGACATGGCGACCAATTTGGGGCTCCTTCCTTCTTAGCGAACCAAAACTTCTAGAGCCCATCCTAAGCTTCGAATGCAAGGTCCCCGATGACTTTGTAAGCCCGGTCATAACGCTACTGCAGAAGCGTCGGGGCAAAATCCTAGACATGGTTAACGAAGAAGACATGGTCATTGTTAAGGCTGAATTGCCAGTGGCTGAATCCTTTGGAATAGCCGATGAGCTCCGCTCTTCAACGCAGGGAAGAGCCTTCTGGGCAACCCAGTTCAGCCGATGGGCACCAGTGCCTGAATCCATGCAAGCAGAAGTGATAAGACAGATACGCGAACGCAAAGGCTTGCCACCAACACCGCCAAGACCAGAAGAATTCTGCGAAGAAGAGTAACGCTGCTTTTCTTCTTCTCTTTTCTAACTTTTCGGCATAGTCTTTTAAGCACTAAACTTAGCATTTTAAGGGTGAAAATGGAAGCCGAAAGCCTGAAGGTCTCTCTTGCGCGTCTTTATGAGGAACCATTCGCCTTGGTGCTATGCTACCTGAAACCAGGCAAAAGCGAGCTTAAAAAACGCATCGAAGAGCTTGGGAAATTGGGAGTGACGGCGCTGGAATTTTGCGGAGAGAAACAAGTTTCAAACTTGAAAGTTTTGGGTAAAGGATGTGTTGGCATAGTTGTGAAAGCCTATAAAGGCTGTGAGGTAGTAGCCCTAAAAATTCGGAGGGTGGATGCGGATCGCGTTACAATGTTGCATGAGGCTGAAATGATTGGAATGGCAAACTCTGTCAATGTTGGACCAAGGCTTTTAGGTGTGAGCAAAAACTTTTTGTTAATGCAGTTTGTGGAGGGCTTATTGCTTCCAGAATGGTTGGAAAAGCGCCCAAGCAAGACGCGCATAAAAAGTGTTTTGAGGAAAGTTTTGGAGCAGTGTTGGCGTCTTGACAAGGCAGGATTGGACCATGGCGAGTTGAGCCACGCCCCGAAGCATATAATTGTGGACAGCCAAGACAACCCAGTCATAGTAGACTTTGAAACCGCCAGCACAAACCGCAAACCATCAAATGTTACTTCGATTGCGCAGTTCCTCTTCATAAGTGGCGTTGTTGCGGAGAAAATAAGCCGAAAACTTGGTGAAAAAGATAGAGAAGCGGTTATTGAGGCTTTAAGGCGTTATAAGGCTGATGGAAACCGTCAAAACTTTGAAGCGCTTTTGTCGGTTTGCGGTCTCTAGGCAACATAATCAATTTTAGCTTTTACGTTTGCATTTTGTCCGATTTTTCCATTATCAACCAGTTCAAGTTTTAACTCGTTCAGAAGCTGGGTTAAATCCAGCCAAGTCTCCACTTGAAGTTGTCTGGCAACCCGCCTCTTCTCATAAAGAAGCGGAACAAAGTCAACGAAAAGCCAGCCATAAGCCTCAGCCAAAGGATTTTCTCCCTTCTCCCCCTTCCCTCAATTGAGAAGAGAGGCTTAACCATTTTATAACCATGTATGGAAGAATCTTCTAGAAGAAAAGAGCGCATGAACAGTTTTAACGGTCTTGTTGAAAAGGTTTAAAACTGGCTTTCTGGAATTTAGCCACGGTGTTCCGATGGTTATACGCAGAGAGGAAATGCAGGAAATAGCCAAAAAATACAAAGAGCCCATAGGGCTTAATTTGGGTTCCCACTCGGCTTTAGACGCATGGCAGGGACAACGCAACTACGGCTTAAGAAGCATAATATATACAACGCCTGGAAGGGCACGCATATACATCCAAAACCCCATGGTTGGGAAACCAGACGAGCCGATTGAGGACTTGCCAAGCCTTGTGAGGCGGGACATCCGCGTTGTAAACGATCCGAAGGACATTAAGAAAAATGGCGACTGGAAAAGCGTAATAGTCATTCTTGACCGCTACTCTGATATTGTTAAGTATGTTGATGAACTTGTTGATTTGGAATGTTTGCAGATTCCGAATAGGGCTTTTTCGGTTTATGTTGGCGGCGACGAACACTGCAGCGTAATCGAAAACCAGTTTGCAGTCCCAATAATTGGCTCAAGAACTCTTCTAAAAATTGAGAACCGTGGCGAAATTGAGAAGGACTACTACTGGTTTGCAGAGCAGGCGGGCATCCCATATCCGAAATCCTACAAGTTTGAGGTTCGAAAGGGCGGGATACGGTTTAAAGAGTTTATCGACGAGCCCATGCTTTTGAAGGCTGAACACGCCCACAGAAAATTCGAAAGAGAATTCATATTCGCCGCGGACTCAAAAGATTTGGAGGAGAAAGTTGAAAAGGAGGTTAAGGCTGGAAACCTAGACGAGGAGTCTTTGCGCAATGCACGCGTTGAGCAGATTGTTCTTGGACCCCATGCCAACTTCAACTTCTTCTTCTCGCCACTAGACGCTAAAAGCGAATGGGGCGACGTGGATGACTGGTTCTCCAAACTCTACAACGTAACCATTGAAGAGGCGAGAATATGCCTAGCCAACCAGTTCCTATCCATAGACGAACGGAGAGAAACAATTCTAGACGGCTTGAAGAGGCTTCCGTTAGAGGTTCAGCAGAAGCTTAAGCGTGTTCCATCCTTCGAGGTTACAGCCCACGCCATGCTAAGCCTAAGAGAATCCCTCCTAAAAGACGTGCAACGCTATGCAGACCGCTTCTTGTTGGCGTGCAGAGAACACGAACCGCCAGGCATAATTGGCGCATGGTGCCTTCAAACGCTCATCACATGGGACCGCATATCAAAATACGAGCTTAAACCAATGGTTAAGCTGGACTACACAAGCGGCATAGAAGCCAAAACAGCCGCAGACTACGGCTTATACGATGCTCCAGAAGCCCAAGACCCATACATGCACATACCAGTAACACAGGACGTAGCCCTACGCCACGGCGGAGGAACAAACGTTCACATGGGCTTAGGCTCCCAATACGCTAATGCCAAGTACAAGAAGCCAATGAGCACAGGAGACCGCATAGCCCTAGAAATTAGGCGAGCGTGGAAAACAAAACAACTCCACGAAATAGTAACGTAGAAGGCTTAAGCTTTCACAAAATTTTTCAATATTTCAGCAAGGCTTGGTATATCAAACATCTTTTTACCCGTTATTTCGTTTGCCGCCGCCATATACATTTGGCTTATTAATGTTTTCAGTTTTGGTTCCAGTTTTGGCGGTTGGTTTTTCACCAGTGTTCTCCAGTCTTTTACGCCTTGCTCTTTGGCTTTCTGTTTTGCTTGTTCCACTTCTTTTGCCCATTCCGTCTGTCTGTAATATATGCGGGCTATTTCCTTGCTGACGTGCAATCCTTGATAGGTGAATCTGCACTCGTCCAATGTGCCAACCACGTCTGCCACCATAAGCATCCTTTCCTCGTCGAAGGCTAACTCTATCTTGCCATCTTCGTTTACTAGGTTGGCTTTGGCGGCAATCTCCGTAATTGTCTCGTCAACTTTTAGGAGTATAGCCTTAACCTCCTCCATTTCGCTTTCTGTTAAGCCCGTCAGTTGCTTGGCTTCATGCCATGTTAGGTAGCGGTCGCTTTCCTCAAACTTTGTGCTAACATCAAAGATTGGTTTTGCTAGCCTCTCACCGGGTTTTGGATAATGGTCCAATCCCAAATCTTCAAGCGTCACTAAGCCCTGCTCAAGCCTTTTAAAAACTGATGAGCCTTCTGGCAAGCCGTTTCGGTAAATAATCTCTAATGGAATTAGGAAATTCCGGAGATTGGAAGTGTAAATACTATAATCGTATTTCAGTTTGCCACCTTCCACATAAGCTTTCGGCTTATAAACGTTCACAAGGTGGAATTCCATAACGTTTGTCGGCTTCTCCAACTCGTCAAAATGCACAACTTTTCCCTTCTCGTTTACAAGCCCCCTATAGTGGGTTCTGACGCCTTTCTCCTCAAGCCTTTCAAAGCAGTAAGCCCCCATCAAGCATAGGGCTGCACCCTTCCCGTCTATGTGGTCTGGCATCTCACCCCAGTCAAAAACCGAGTAGCGGTCTGAAAAGTGAAACCTGCCAATCCCCATCCGCGTTTTTGTCGGCTTCTTCACCACTTTAAGGTCTTTAACGCTTCCCATACCAGCACGCCTACAACTTCAACTTTTTAACAGATTCATCCGCTTTTTCAATCCTTTCCCTTCTCTCTTTTTGGTAAGCTTTTATGCGCTCTTCAAGCTTCTTATCTTCTAAGGCTAAGATTTTTGCTGCAGCCACGGCGGCGCCTTCAGGCTCAATCGTCACAGTGGAGCCTATGCCACTCGGCACCCTAAGCGATGAGAAAACGTCCACGCCAGCAAACTTTTCTGAATAGGGTGGGCATGCAATAACGGGTTTTGTGGTGTTTGCGTCCACAAAGGCACTTAATGCGTTAGACCTACCAGCCACAGTTATATAAACAACATTTTCGCCCTCATACTCCTTTAGGATTTCGAGAACTTTTTCGGGAGTTTTGTGGGCTGAAGCCACTCGAAACCTAAACTCCAAGCCAAAAATCTTCAAGTATTTGGCTATTTCCTTAGCGAAATCCAAGTCCCGTTCAGAACCCATGATTATAACAACTTTCCCCGCCATTTACCATCTTCCGCCTTACAGCCCCTAAATAGCCCATAGTGGCTAATTAAAATTTTTAAGCCACTGCCATCACGCTTTCAATTTAGGTGAGGTCTGTGCCGTCTGAGAAAAAGCGGAGAAGAAGCCTCATAGACGAGCTTTTCAGCAGTTCCGTGTTTGATGAAATAGATGAGTTTTTCAAAGAATTCCCAGAAGGCGAAATTGCAAGCGGCTACTCCATAAGCGTAACCCAAACACCAGAAGGCACAAAGGTCAAGGCGAAAGTTGGAAAAGATGTGGATGTAAACGCCCTAAAAAGAAGGCTTCAACAGCAATATCCAGGAGCAGAAATAGAAATTGAAGGCGGCAAACAAGAACCCCTAATAAGGGAGATCTCCACAAAACCGATAAACGAAGAAGAGGAGAAAAACGAATAAAAGTAATGGAAAATAGGAATTACCGGAGGAACAGCCATCCGCAAAGTAGTTATAATTTGCGCTATAGCCCTTATCATTGCTGCAATCTGTTTTATGGGATTTTCAACAACAATATCTTACGTGAAAGAGTTGCCCAAAAACGACAAAATTTTTGATAACGAAACTTTAAGCGAGTATAACAATGCCATTTTCGCCTCTGAAATGGAGGAAGGCGACTTTTTCGAGATAAACATATCTGCTTCAAACAACGTACGAGTAAAAGTTGGAAATGTTGGACGCGACCCGTTTGGGAATCCTATAACAACAGATCCGATATTATTTGAGGATTATGGAAATAACATAATACAGCGAGTCAACGTCACAGGGAAGGGCACGTATCAAGTTGAGATAATAAATGAAGGAACAGGGCCGGTTATTCTCTCCGGCTTTTTGTACGCGAAGAAAAGTGTGAAAATTATACAGGTGCTTCATCCATACTCGTCGCTAGGAACGCTCTTATTGCTGTTAGGTGTAGGCGTACTATTCTACGGCATTTTAGCAAAACCAAGAAGATTACGAGCACGCAGAAGATTGCGTGAAACCAAATAAGCAGAAAAAGGAAAAGGAGGGAAAATGATTTTTAGAACTTTCCCAACTTCTTAGCTAGCTTTGCAAGTTCCGGGTCAACCGCTCTTCCTTGATCCCATATCTGTTTTCCATCAAGCCAAACGGATGTGTTTAGGCATATGCCGTCTGAATGTGATGGCGCATCAATGGGTTTCCCTCCAGTAAGGAACGTGCCTAAGTAGCCTACTCCCCACTCCGTGCAACCCCAAACCCTTTCATCCTCGACGACGTTGCCTGTTAGTTTGGCGCCCGGGTTGCATCCATAGCAAACATGGACGACATTGAACATGCCGGGGTGATTGAAGCTTTTGAGCCATGCCTCATAAGCTCTAGCGTCGTCTCCGCCCTCAACCTTCACTATTTTGCCAGCCTTGACATGGAGTTTTACGGGCTGCTTAACCAAGCCTAGGGGCGGATTTATAGAGCCGTCAAAGACTATCACACCATTTATGGTTTCGTGGATTGGCGCCCAGCCTATTTGTCCGCCGAGCATGTGGGACCCTGGAGTGTCTGCATACCCAACGTCCTTAGTATATATCCTCTTGGGATCGTTGTCGAATTCTACGTTTCCACCGGCTGGAGTGGTCATTTTAACATGTTTTGCCGCCTTAGTTAACCCATGCAGCCTGGTCATGTAGGCGTCAAGAGTTTTCATGTCAACCCTGCCTATGACCCTGACCATCATGTCAACGTTCATGCCCACGTAGCAGCAGTGCCTTATCTTCTTGTTCGTCTCCAAAACCTTCTCGTACATGCCTGAATAGAAAATCCATTGATTGTTGAATTCAACCCATGCGTCAGCCTTACATAAAGCAGCCCCCAAAGCTTCAGGCAGCATTGGGTCTGCAGCTTTACCCACGCCAAGAGGTGAGGCGATCCAAATAACCACCGGTTTCGCTCCAACAGCAAAGGCTGCTCCAGCCGTTGCATCAACAACTCGCGGGTCGGACTCCGTGTCTGCTGTTATAACAATTGTCTCATCAGGCTTCAGCTTCAGCATCTCCGTGACAAGTTTGTGCGCTGCCTTAGCCAACTCATACTCATAATACTGCGGCATCTTTATACCTCCACATTTGACAGCACCATTTTCGCCGGATATCCTAATTAAATTTTCGCGGCGTCCTTGTGAAATTGGCTTAACCTTAAATGGGCATTCTACAAAATAGTACTGGGAGGTTGCTCCATGTTGAAGATATTGTTCATAAACCCCGTGGGGACAGACGCCTTCGACGAACACATTCTAAAAACAATTAACCAAGTAAAAAGGCCAGATGTTGAGGTTAAAGTGGTGCACCTAAACAGCGGACCAGTGCACCTGGAATACCATTACTATGAGCATCTAAACATGGACGAAACATTAAAGTGGGTTAAATGGGCTGAAAATGAGGGATACGACGCCGTGATCATAGGGTGTTTCTATGATCCGGGCCTTAGAGAAGCTAGAGAGATAGTTTCCATTCCAGTTATCGGCGTTGCAGAGGCCACGATGCATGTTGCCGCAACACTCGGCCACAAATTTTCAATAATCGTTGGAAGGCGAAAATGGATTCCCAAAATGGAAAGCAACGTGTACTTATACGGAATTGAGAGGAAGCTTGCCTCTTTCAGGGTGATAAACTTCACAGTTCCAAGGATGCTCAAGGAACCCGAAATGTTGAAACAAGCTATAATCAACGAGGCTAAAAAAGCCGTTGAAGAAGACGGCGCAGAGGTGATAGTCCTGGGATGCACTGGTGAGTCCGGTTTCGTGAAGGAACTTATGGAGAAAGTTAATGTTCCTGTTCTCGATCCCGTTGTTATCTCATGGAAATACGCTGAGATGCTAGCCGATCTACATCAAAAATTGAAATTGTCCCATTGTAAACTCTATGGCTATGAAAGTCCACCCAGTGATGAAGGATACACACCCTAGCCAGCACATTTATGACGAAAGTTTTATATAACAATTTGTTAGGTACAGTTTGTCTGGAGGAAATTTGAAGGTGTTTGTTAACAAATCTGCCATAACAAAATTGCAAGCTGCCATTATTGCAATAATAATCATCATTGCTTTGGCTGTCGGCATATATTTTGCATTCTTCCAAGCTGGTCCTGCGCCTACTCCGAAAAGGACGGCTATCAGAGTTGGATTCTCTTGGCCTAACAAAATAGATCCAGCCATCGGGAACGACGAATTAAGCACAACGAGCCTTTGCAATCTGTATGACCCACTACTGTGGCCGAAGACTGTCGGCGAGGGTGGTGGTGTTAAAGCCCACGTTGCGGAAAGCTGGACCGTTTCAAATGATGGATTAGTTTACACCTTTAAAATAAGACAAGGCATTAAGTTCCATAGCGGACGAGAATTAAAAGCCGAGGATGTTAAATTCAGCTTAGACAGGCTATTGACCATAGGCCAAGGCTTTGCATACCTCTTCTCTCCATACGTGAATAAGACGGAAGTCGTCCCCGGAGACGACTATACGGTGAAGATTACCCTAAAGAAGACTTTCGGGCCATTCCTGTCTGCATGTATAAGGCTATATATTCTTGACAAGGCTGAAGTCATGGCCCACATCAAAACACCAGGCCCCTACGGCACAAATGGCGATTATGCGACTGAGTGGCTGAGAACTCACGATGCTGGTTCTGGCGCCTATAAAGTTGTGGATTGCAGAGCAGAGGAGTGGTACCGCTACGAACTTTTCACTGATTATTGGGGTTATGTAGATCCAGATGCACCGGACGAAGTCACAGTGATGTGGACGGCAACCGGTAGTCCGTCCACCGAACTGGCCATGATGGTAAATGGTGAGCTTGAAGTTACTGATGCGTGGCTTCCAGAGGAGACCCTCGACGCTCTCGACAAGATTGAAGGTATAAAAAGGGTTGCCTGGCCAGAGATGAGTGAATATTACATATACATGAACACTAAGAAGCCACCACTAGACGATATATGGGTGAGGAAGGCTATAGCCTACATATGTCCATACGATAAAATGATGCAGCAAATATATTCAAGATATACCAAAGCGACATCATGCGTGCCGAAGGGCACCCCCGGATACGTTAATTGTCAAATATACTACACCAACAAAACTCTCGCTTTGCAATGTCTACAAAGGTCCAAATACTACCCCGGCATAATCAATAATACAGACTACACGATAGAGTTCCACTGGATCGCAGATGTCCCAGAAAGAGAATTGGACGCCCTGCTGTTAGCGGAGGCTGCTAGACAAATAGGGTTGATAATTCAGCCGGTTAAGACTTTCTGGTCGAAGGTTGTTGAAGAGATGGGCAGTCTTGAAACATGCGCCCACATGTACGACATACTTGTAGCCGCCCACTATCCTGAAGCCGGCTCGCTGCTCGAGTCAAGGTATCACTCAAAGTCCTGCGGAACATGGGAACAAGGTGAATGGCTGCAAAATGCGACCATCGACCATATGATAGAGGATGCACTAGCCACCGTAGACACACAGCAAAGATATCAAAAATACGCTCAAATTCAAAGGGAAATCATGAATCTCTGTCCAAGCCTATTCATATACGATTACAAAACAACAATAGCTCAATGGGAATTCGTCAAAATCCCAGCTGCTGAAAATCCAAACAACGCCACAATGATAATGGGCTATGAAAGAACCTTCAGATTCTGGAAAGTTCTTCCACCTTAATCCCTCTTTTCTATTTCTGTCTAAACCTTCTCTTCCAACTTACGTGATGTATGAAGCTATCTCGGTTGGGAAAAACTTTTAAATTCTGCATCGTTTTCTAATGGTAAAAGTCCACAGTGATAATCCATGAAAATGTCTACATACATAATCAAGAGAACATTTCTAATAGTTTTCTCGTTATTTGGGCTATCAGTACTCGTCTTCGTTTTGGCGAGGGTATTGCCCGGGGATCCTGTCAAAATGATGCTTGGACCAAGGGTTGAGCCGTGGGTTTATGAGCAAACAAAAAAGCAGCTACGTCTTGACAAACCCTTATACGAACAATACTTTTACTGGTTAGCGGATGTATTTCATGGGAATTTAGGCTATTCCATTCTTACTAGACGCAGTGTTACCGAAGATATTCTTGAATATCTCCCAGCTTCACTAGAGCTAATATTCTTAGCCGCCATCTTTCAGGTTATAGGAGCTTTTCTGCTTGGTGTCATTGCAGGTAGATACTGTTATAAATGGCCCGACAACGTTGTAAGAGTGATCTCCTACATCGGGATATCAATTCCAGCCTTTGTAATGGCAATAATACTCCAATTGATTTTTGGGCATATACTTAAGTGGTTCCCAATATCAGGGGTTATTTCGCGAGGTTTTCCCCAACCTCCAAAAATTACAAACTTTTACACATTGGATTGTCTAATTTCAGGGCGCTTTGATTCTTTTCTTAATGTCTTGTGGCATATGATATTACCTGCTTTGGCGCTATGTCTCGGCGGAATGTTACAAGACGCTAGGATAATTAGGTCGGGAATGGTGGAGAATAAAGATAAAGACTACATTTCGATGGCTATGGCGCAAGGTCTCCCTGAAAGACTTATAATGTTTAAGTATTTGCTAAAACCATCTGTGATCCCCGCTGTTACCGTCCTTGGAATGGACATAGCTGCAATGTTGGCAAACGCCTTCCTTGTCGAGATGGTTTTTAACTGGCCAGGCTTCTCTAAACTAGGCATAAGATTCCTCCTAAACACGGATTTGAATGGCATAGTTGCCCTCGTCCTAGTAATAGGAATAATTTACGCATTCGTAAACGTGGTTGTCGATATTTTAGTGGCTTATTTAGATCCGAGAATACGACTAATGGAAAGGGGAGAATAATGAAAACACCAATTCTAAAGAAACTTAGAGAAATAGAAGCAAGATTTGAATTGAAAAGGAAATGGTATAGATTCTCTCGGAGTCCGCTATCAATCGTTGGCTTGATAATTTCGGTGGGCACCATTGTTACAGCTATCGCAGCTCCATTGATAGCTCCTTATCCAAAGCATGCTGAGCTTTATACGGGTCTAGGTGAACGTTTCTTACCTCCAAGTTCCAAATATTTATTCGGTACCGATCATGTTGGAAGAGACGTCTTAAGTAGAACAATCTTTGGTTTCCGTTATTCACTAACGATGGCTGCAGTTGTTCTGGCCCTCGTTGTTCCCGTAGGTGTGGTTTTAGGGTTGATTGCAGGCTATTATCGTGGGACATGGATAGACACAGTGATTATGAGAATTTCAGACATATTTATTGCAGTTCCACCCTTGGTTTTAGCTCTGGCAATAGCAGCAGTGTTAACGCCAAGCGTGTTTAATTCGATGATAGCGGTATCACTTATGTGGTGGCCATGGTATACAAGAATGGTGTATAACACGGCGTCGGCTTTAAGAAACGAGTATTTTGTACAAGCTGCTGAAGTAATGGGCGCTGGCCCATTCCATATAATATTTAAGGAGATACTGCCAAACTGTCTTGGGCCTATACTTACGAAAGTGACGCTTGATGTTGGCTGGGTTATTCTTCTTGGTTCAGCGTTAAGTTTCGTTGGTCTTGGCGCTCAACCACCGACACCAGATCTCGGCACCATGGTTGCTGAGGGTGGACAATACATGCCAGGGGCCTGGTGGATAAGCATTTTCCCAGCCATCGCTATATCCATCATAATTTTGGGTTTCAACCTTCTGGGTGACGGTATACGAGACATATTCGTTGAGGAGGCGAGATAGACTCTGAAACCGCTATTAGAAATCAGGGATCTCTACGTAAACTATAAGACCTATCTAGGCGAGTTGAAAGTGCTTAATGGGGTAAACCTAAGGGTTAGAGAGGGAGAAAAGGTTGGGTTGATCGGCGAATCCGGCTGTGGGAAGACAACAACCATGAGGGCTATTTTGAGGATTCTAGCTTCAAACGCCATAATCAAGGGAGGATGCATAAATTT
This sequence comes from Bathyarchaeia archaeon, assembly GCA_038882975.1. GTDB lineage: Archaea > Thermoproteota > Bathyarchaeia > Bathyarchaeales > Bathycorpusculaceae > JAGTQI01. The sequence goes on along the minus strand of JAVZNE010000005.1, from coordinate 30,002 downwards.
CAAGGGGAAAGATGTGCTTAGAATGGGCGATAGAGAGTTGGCAGAAGTTAGAAGAAAGCATATAACAATGATTTTTCAAGACCCAACGGCGGCACTTAACCCTGTTTTCAAAGTGAAGGATATGCTTGGAGATGTCATCAAATACTCAGTTGGCTCCAGTAGCGAGGAACTGACAAAAGAGAAGATTCATGAAATGTGCTTAAAGGTTCTTGGAGAAGTGGCGTTACCAGACCCTGAAAGGGTTTTAGACAGTTACCCATTCCAGCTAAGCGGGGGCATGAGGCAGAGGGTATGCATAGCTATGTCCCTTACCGCGGCGAGGGACCTTCTAATAGCAGATGAACCGACAACAAACCTTGACGTTACAATTCAAGACCAAGTTTTACGTTTAATAAAAAACCTTGTTGAAGAAAGAAAGTTATCAGTCATCCTTATTTCACACGCCCTAGGAGCTGTGAGGGGAACTGTTGACAGAGTTTACGTGATGTACGCTGGAAACATGGTTGAGGCGGCGGAGACAAATGAGCTATTTTCAGAACCCCTACACCCATACACGCAAGGACTCTTGCAATCCGTGCCAAAATTAACTGGCGAAGGATTCTCAGAGGGTATTAGAGGGCATATTCCGGATTATGTGAATCCCCCACCCGGGTGCAGATTCAACCCCCGCTGTGATTATGCAAAAGAGATATGCCAAAAGGAAGCACCGCCATTCTTCGACGTGAATGGCAAGGGACATGAAGTTGCTTGTTGGCTATATGGCAAAAGGTGAAAATGCATGGAGAAAAATGAAGGCTTACTCGTTGTAGACAACTTGGTAAAATATTTCAAAACAACTTTTGGAACAGTAAGAGCCGTTGACGGAATAAGCTTTGCAATAAAACCAGGCGAAACTTTTGGCCTTGTGGGAGAGTCTGGTTCGGGGAAAAGCACAACAGGATATGTAATAATGGGAATTTACACTCCCACATCCGGAAAGATAATCTTTAAAGGAGAAGACATTTCATTCCATGCCAAAAAGCGGCCCAAACATTTGAAAAAAGATATGGCAATAGTCTTCCAAGATCCCGCTTCTTCCTTAAATCCCACAAAAACTGTGAAGGAAATAGTTGGGCTGCCTCTAAAAATTCACGGTCTGGTTAAAAGTCACGAGGAACTTGACAAAAAAGTTGCATCGCTCCTTGAAGCTGTGGAGTTGCCTGCAGAAAAGTTCATGCAGAGGAGACCGAAAGACTTGGGTGGAGGGGAACGGCAAGCAATTGCAATTGCCCGTGCCATAGCGACAAGCCCCTCATTTATAGTGCTTGATGAGCCTACATCCGCCCTTGACGTGTCAATCCAAGCTAAGATTATTCGGGTTTTAATGAAGCTTCAGCAAGAACTAAATCTTTCATACTTGTTTATAACACATGATCTAAGCCTTATGAGGAATGTTGCCTCAAGGGTTGCCATAATGTATTTGGCGAAAATTGTTGAGTTTGCCCCAACTGCAACATTCTTCCAAAAACCATTACATCCTTACACCCAGATGCTACTTTCATCCGTGCCTGTGCTAACAGATGAAGAAGAGAAACTTAAGCCTAGAGGAATAACGTCAAGGGGTGAAGTACCAAGCGCAATTAATCCTCCACCGGGATGCCGCTTCCACACCAGATGCCCCTATGTAACCGACATATGCAAAACAAAAGAACCAGAGTTTATAGCGACAGAGGCAGACCATTACGTGGCATGCCACCTTTACACGAAGTGAACTCACCCGATTTCAAAAATGTTTACTCTAAAATTTAGCCTCCAATCTTAACCCGAAGGCCCATAGCCTCAATTTTCTCTTTTATGTGGATAAGTTTCTCCTTTGAGGGTGCGCTACGGAATGTCATCAAATATCTTTTCCCAATACGCATGTACTTTTCGCCTATATCATGGAAGGGCAGCAAGTCAACCTCCTCAACACCATTTAAAAGCTTGAGAAACTCCAACAAGTTCTTAATGTTTTCATCCGTATCGGTGATCTGGGGCACCACAGGGAATCGGAGGATGATATCTTTCCCCCTCCCGTCCTTCACAAGGCGAATAAGATTATCTAAGATGAACTTGTTTGAGACACCTGTATATTTGCGATGATCAAGGTCGTTCAACAGCTTTAAGTCGTAAAGAAACAGATCAACATTTTCTGCAATGGACCTAAAAACTTCTGGATGGGCATATCCAGAGGTATCCAATGCCACATGAATTTTCCTGTTCTTACACTCTTTTATGGCCTCCTTTAGGAACAGTGGTTGGAAAAGAGGTTCACCTCCGGAGAAGGTTACCCCTCCACCCGATGCATCATATAGTATAACGTCTCTCTCAATGGTGGCTATCAACTCTTCTAGGCTGATTGTACGCCCTATTATTTTTAGAGCTCCCGTTGGACATGCTTCTGCGCAAACACAACATTTTGTGCAAGCCTCTCTGTGGATGATCTGTTTATCCCCCTCAAATGTTATGGCTTTAGTGGGGCAATTTTTTAGGCATGTTTTACAACCTATGCATTTGTAATCAAAATATGCGAGGTCGTTGGTGCTTGAGATTCCCTCGGGGTTGTGACACCACCAGCATTGTAGTGGACAGCCCTTCATAAAAACTGTTGTTCTAACTCCTGGTCCATCGTGTATTGCGTACCGCATTATGTCAAATATTCTTCCTTCCACATGTTTTTCCGGCGTCTCAAATCTCCCTCTGTTCTGTTCGTGCAATTATTTCATCTTGAAGCCCCTTTGGAAGGTTTACAAAGTAGTCGCTGTACCCTGCCACTCTGACCATTAGGTCTTGAAAGTCTTGTGGGCGTCTTTGCGCTTCACGGAGTAGCTCAGTGCTTACAACATTGAACTGAACGTGATGTCCACCCATTACGAAGAAGGTTCTAATGGTATGAGCTAATTTTTCAAGGTTTTCTTCACCCCTTGTTAAGTCTGGACTAAGTTTCTGGTTAAGCAACGCGCCACCTGTTTTGTCCCAGTCAATTTTTGAGACTGATCTGAAGACCGCAACTATCCCCTTTCTATCCATTCCTTGAACCGGAGAAACGCCCTCAGACAATGGTTGTCCAGCCTTTCTCCCGTCTGGTGTTGCTCCAGTTACTTTGCCGAAATATATGTGCACCGTTGTTGGGAGGAAATAGGCCCTTCGGGAAGCCTTTCTTATCGGTGTTAAAGGATAGCTCTCTATCAACTCAACAACAGCGTTAACTATTCTCTTTGCAATTTCATCAGCATAATCATCGTCATTACCATATTTCGGAGTTTTATTCAAGAAGATTTGACGCATCACTTCATATCCTTCATAATTTCTGTTAAGGGCCTCGAGAACTTCACCCATTGCAAAGTTTCCCTTCTCAAACACGTTATATTTCAGCGAGGCTAAACAATCCGTGATGGTTCCTAATCCAACAACCTGAATGTAGCTTGTATTATATCTCGCTCCACCGCAATTGTAGTCCTTTGCATTTTTTACACAATCCTCAATCCAGAGTGACAAAAATGGAACTGGTAAATATTTAGCGTAAAGGGTTTCTATTATGTCGTTTCCTTTAACCTTTAATGAAACAAAGTGTTTTAACTGCTTCAAAAAGGCGTTGAAAAATTCTTCAAAGTTTTTGAAATTCCTCGGGTCGCCGGTTTCTATGCCAATCCTCTTCCCTGTCCTTGGGTCCACTCCATTGTTTAATGTTATTTCGAGGATTTTTGGAAGGTTTAAATAGCCCGTCAATATGTACGCCTCTTTTCCAAAGGCTCCTGTTTCTACGCATCCGCTTACTCCGCATTTGCGTGCGTCCTCTAACGTTTTGCCCTGTCGAAGCATCTTTATAATTGCGCCGTCGAAGTTGAATATTGGGGGCTCACCAAATCCTGGAGCTACAACCTTTAAAGCTTTTATGAGAAAACTGTTTGGATTTCTGCCACTTATCAGAACAGCCGTGTTGGGTTGCATTGTACGCATTTCATCTAGTACTTCTAGAATTAGGTATGAGAGTTCATTAACTGCGTCTGCGCCGTCCTCTTTTAATCCTCCAATGTTGATTTTTGAGAAGTCGTTGTAGGTGAAGCTTTCCTCTAATGTCACACCAACCTTAGGAACCGCCGGCTGATTATTAAATTTAACCCAGAAGGCTTCGAGGAGCTCTTTTGCCCTCTCCCTTGTGAGTCTTCCCTCCTCAACATCCCGTTTATAGAACGGGTAAAGATGCTGGTCTAACCGTCCAGGAGTAAACGAGTCCCACGGGTTTGTTTCGTAAGTTATGCCAACATGAATAAACCAATAATGCTGGAGGGCTTCCCAAAAAGTTCGGGGAGCGTTCGCCGGAACCCAGCGGCATATTTGCGCCATCTGCGTAAGCTCTTCTTTTCTATGAGAATTTGTCTCCTTCTCCGCCATCTTTTCCAATTTTTCAGCATAACGCCCCGCATAAATTATCAACGCGTCAGCCACTATATTCATGGCTTTCAACTCTTCCATCTTCTCATAATATTCTGGGTCGCATGGATCAAGCCCTTCCATCCGCTGCTTAATCTCCTCTTTTATCGCTAAAAGACCCATCTTGAAGATTCTTTCCCCACCTGCTGTATGTCCAGGCGCCCTCTGCTCCATGAACTCGGTCCACACGCCAGCCTCATAGGCGTCTTTCCACTCTTGGGGTAAGTTACTAAATATTATATCCCTCATCGATCTGCCTTTCCAGAAAGGAATAATTTCATTTTTGTAGGCTTCCTTAGCTTTCTCATCCACTTTGTAGGGCATGTTCTTCCGTGAATCTAAAACTTCTAGATCCTCCATTGAGTGGACGCATATTTCTGGGTAAGTGGGGACTTCTTTGGGGCCTGTCCCTCTTAAGCCAACTATTAGCTGGCCATCTTCAAGGGGCAGAGAAACGTGTTCCAATAAGTGTTTGAATGCTAATGCGCGTTGGACAGGGATGGACTTACCTTTAACTTCATCGCTTTTGTAAAATTCTGTTATCAGCTTTGCCCTCTCAACCGAAAGTTTGACCTCAGCCTTAACGCTTTCTTCTCTAAGCCTCGCTATTCTTTCATTTATTGGTTTTATGGCAGCTTTTCTTCTCTCTTCTTCCTCCTCAATCTTTTGGCTGTCACTTAAGTATGCCGCTCCAAGCATGACCTTCCCTCAAACCATTGAAGCAAATAATCATTAATAATCTTTCTTAAAGGCGTAACTCCAGTTCATGAAAAGAAAAGGAGGTTTTGCTGAGCCATTACCTTAGGCAAGCATGTTTATGTTTTGGAAAATCATCCGCCGCCTTCATTTGCTTTTTCTATAGATATCTCCTTTTAAGTTCCTCTGCAAACATTTTGACAATTTCGTCTATTGCTTTCCTGAATTCCCCCGCGTTATACATTACGAGAAACTTTTTTTCATCTACAATGGCTTTTATTTTTTGAAGGAATGGGTCCTCTTTTAGGCATGGCGCATATTTCGGTAAATCTGCAACTTTGCTTAGCGCGTCTAGCAATCTGAAGGGGCCGTAGAGTGGAGGTTCGTCGATGCAGTTCAAGGCGCTTGTGGCTAGAAAAACTGCAATTTCGAAAAGGTAATCATCTCCACTGGGTTTTGCGTCGCTCATGCTTAATCCTCCAGATTAGGAAACTTTTCGCCATACTTGTTTAGGTAGACTATTTCATTTAGTGGAATTCTAGGCGGCGGTTTAGGCATTTGATCTGGGTGACCCACTATCACTAAAAGTTCTGGCTCCACGCCTTCTGGAATGGCAAGCAACTCCTTTATTGCCGTATGCGAAAATGATTTCACAACGCATGTTCCTAAGCCAAGTGCGTATGCTGCCAAAAGCATGTTCTGCACAGCCATCGCGCAGTCGCAGACCGTGAGATAGTCCCTACCGAGAACACCTCCGACTTTGTAGGCTCTCTCCTTATTTGAACAGACAAGTATTGCAAGAGGAGCCTCCCCGAAATATCCTGGAGAAATCTTTCGCACTACGTCGAGCAATCTGGGATCATCGATGACTATGAAAAGCCATGGCTGGATGTTTCCTCCTGAAGGCGCCCAACGGGCAGCATCCAATAATCTCTTCACCAACTCTTTGTCAACGGGTTCCTTTTTATACCTTCTAACACTTCTCCTGCCTTTTATTGCCTCAAATACATCCATACCTTCTAACCAACCCGAGTTTTGATTAAACATCTATGATAATATCCTCTAAAAGTGTTTTCATAAGCTTTATAAAGTGACATCCTTACATATGGATTTTCTGGAGGTATAAAAGTGCCACAGTATTATGAGTATGAGTTGGCTAAGGCGGCGCACAAACTTGCCACAGAAATGTTCAAACTGAAACCCGGCGAAACCTTCGTCATAACAGCAGACACGGAGTCCGACCCGCGAGTTGTTGATGCAACGGCTGGAGCAGCCTTTGCAGCCGGAGCAAAACCGATGGTTATTTGGCTGGCATCGCCTTTGGGTGTTGGAAAAGCTGCAGACCCGATGCTGCCAGTGGAAGCGTTAACGGCAGCCTTAAACAATGCGGATGCGTGGGTTGAATTCAACAACGAATGGCTCTTATACTCAACACCCTACGAAAGAGTGATGAAAGAGAACAAGAAAATCCGCCACATGTGCTTGGTGGGCATGAACGTTGACATGATGGTTAGAGTGATAGCCAGAGTTGACCTGCCAACCCTTGCAAAGTTCCAAGAGAGACTGGTGGAAATGACAAAGGCGGCAAAACATGTTAAAATGACCACCCCGGCTGGTGGAAATGTAGAATTTGACAACGACCCCAAGAGGCCCGTAATCTGTGAAGTGGGGTATGCGGACACTCCTGGGTCTCATATGCTCGGCGGACAAATAGGCTGGTCTCCAATATTTAAGTCCATAAATGGTGTGATAGTCTTTGACGGCTCTGTTGTTCCACCAGTAGGACTTGTTAAAACTCCAATAAAACTCCATGTTAAGGAAGGGGTTATCCAAAAAATAGAGGGTGGAGAAGAAGCCCGCACCTTCGAGGCATGGCTCAAAAGCTTCAATGACCCGTTGATGCTCCGAATGGCCCACGTCTGCTACGGTGTTAACCCTGGAGCAAAACTCACCGGAAACATTGTTGAAGACGAGAGAGTTTGGGGATGCACGGAGTGGGGAATAGGCTACGTTGGTCAAATGCTAACTGGAGGCGAACCAATTCCAGCACCCTCACACACTGACGGCATATGCCTAAACACATCCGTTTGGCTTGATGGAAAACAGATATTTGACAACGGTAGGGTTGTTGAGCCAGAACTCGCCAAACTTGCCAAGAAACTCGGCAAATACTAGAATTCCACCTCAGCGCTGTAATGGTGAAAGCCTATGATCGAGAAGGAGAAGCTCGTCGACGGCGTCGTTAACATGTTCAAAGTGAATATGGGACTAAAGAAAGGCGAAAAAGTCCTAGTCTTAACAGATATTCCAACAGCAGAGGAGTGGAAATCCAAAGACAGCGGGAAAATTGCAGACGCAATAACAAGATCGCTACTAGCAAAAATGGTAAGCGAAATCGCAGCTGAAAAGTTTCCAGACTCCAAAGTGGATTTCTTTGTTTATCCATCGGTTGGCAAACATGGAACCTATCCTGGAAAAGAAGTTGAGGAGAAAATGAAGGCTGCAGATATCGTTATCGCCATAACAACATATTCGCTAACCCACACAGATGCGAGGGTTAACGCCTGCAAAGCCGGAGCCCGCGTCGCTAGCATGCCAATGTTCTTGGCTGAAATGTTCTATCCGGGCGGACCAATGGCAGCAGATTATCGCCAAATAGAAAAGGAAACAAAGAAAATCGCCGACTTGATGACCAAAGCTAATGAGGCTAGAATAACGTCGCCTGGGGGTACAGACATAACCTTCAGCCTGAAAGGCAGAAATGGCATGGTCGACGCTGGAATATTCACGGAAAAAGGTTCTTGGGGCAATTTGCCCTCTGGGGAAGCCTACTGTGCTCCTGTTGAAGGCACGGCAAATGGGAAACTTGTGGTTGAGCCGAACTGGTATCCAGACCTAAAGGAAAAAATGACACTGACATTCAAGAATGGCTACGTGACGGAAATTATTGGAGGCGGAAAGGTAGGCGACGAGTTCAGAAGCCTACTAGATTTCAGCAAGAAAACCGAGCCTTATGTTTCCCGCAGAAATCTGGCAGAGCTTGGAGTGGGCACAAACCCGAATGCGAAACGTCCAGATAACGTTCTCGAGTCAGAGAAAATTAGAGGCACCGTCCATCTTGCGATAGGCGACAACTCTCATATGGGAGGAAAGGTTTCATCAGACCTCCATCAAGACTTTATAATTCCAAAGCCCACCTTGATATTTGATGGCAAAAAAATAATGGAAAACGGGAAACTATTAGTCTAAAACGCCCAACTTTCATCCCCTACCTTTTTTATTTTCAAAATTCAATTCTGTACTTGCTGACAAGGACGTATTTTCCTCAAATCTCCAATTTAGCCTTCCATCAGCGCCTTATAAATCCTACTTTCAAGAGAAAATAGGCTTAGCTTAAAATTTGATAGATAAAAAGAGAGGATGGAGGCTATTGCAGCCCCTTTTTGGTTATTTCCTTCACTATGCCAGCTGCTATGGTTGTGCCCATGTCTCTTACAGCGAACCTTCCAAGCTCTGAAAACTCTGAGTAGGTTTCGATGGCTATTGGGCGTAAAGGTTCCATTCGCACAAGTGCAGCGTCCCCAGTCTTTAGGAAGGATGGCTTTTCCTCGACAACCTGTCCGGAGCGTGGGTCAATCTTCCTTATTAGCTCCGTGAATCTGCATGCCATCTGCCCAGTGTGGTAGTGGAGTACTGGCGTGTAGCCGGCGGCTATGGCTGTTGGGTGGTATATGACGATTATTTGGCCTATAAACTCCCTTGCCACTGTTGGCGGGTTGTTGACATGTCCGCAGACGTCTCCACGGCGGATGTCTGTTTTGGCTATGCCCCTAACGTTGAAGCCTATGTTGTCGCCAGGCTCAGCCCTCGGAATCCTTGTGTGGTGCATTTCAATAGACTTCACCTCGCCCTGTTTGTTGGCTGGCATGAATATGACCGTGTCACCCTCTTTTAGAACTCCTGTTTCAACCCTGCCGACGGGCACTGTTCCCACACCCGTTATGCTGTAAACGTCTTGTATCGGAATTCGCAGAGGCTTATCCAACGGCTTTGGCGGGATTTCAAAAACATCTAATGCCTCTATTAGGGTTGGTCCCTTGTACCATGGCATTTTGTCGCTGGGCTTGACAAGGTTGTCGCCTGTCCAACCGGAAGTTGGCACGAAGGGAATCTTCTCAACCTTATAGCCGACCATTCTGAGCATCCTTGAAACTTCGTTTTTGACCTCGTTGTAGCGTTCTTGACTCCAGTTAACTGTCGGGTCGTCCATCTTGTTGATGGCTACAACAAGCTGGTTAACGCCCAAGGTGAAGGCCAAGAAGGCGTGCTCCCTTGTCTGTCCGCCGGGTCCTATGCCGGCTTCGAATTCTCCTCTTTTGGCTGAGACGAATAGTATGGCGCCGTCGGCTTGGCTTGCGCCGGTGATCATGTTTTTAACGAAGTCTCTGTGGCCTGGCGCATCAATGATTGTGAAGTAGTATTTTTTCGTTTCAAATTTTAGGAATCGCAGGTCTATTGTTAGGCCTCTTTCCCGCTCCTCCTTTAGGTTGTCGAGAATCCATGCAAACTTGAAAGTTTCCTTTCCAAGTTTTCTGGCTTCCTCTTCGTACTGCTTCACTGTTCTTTCGTCGACAACTCCGGCCAAGTACAGCATATGCCCGGTTGTTGTTGACTTTCCATGGTCAACGTGCCCCATAATCACCAGGTTTAGATGAGGTTTTTCAGGTCTGCTCATCCCTTTTCCTCCATACTTTAAACTCTAAATTTTCCCTATTTTTAGTGGATTCGTTTACACAACTGTTCATTCAATTATTTTAAGTTTATCATAACTCTGCATTTTCTGCATGTACCCTAAGAATCGCTCAAAGGGGAATAAGCAATCGGTCATAAATTGACTAGTCCCTCTAGGTTTTTTGTTTATCATTTTCTATTTCCCCATTTAGAAAGGCTCAAATGAGCAGCTTTTCGAAATGAATATTAGCGTTTGCCTTGAATAAGGTTCTTGGGACGAGTACGGTTTATGCCTACAAATCTGCCAGCAGAAGCCAAACGGAAGTGGGCTGAGGTTTCAGCCGCGCGAAATCCAAGAGAGAAACTTCAGCTTATGCAAGAGTTTCTAAGCCTTGTCCCGAAGCATAAGGGAACTGCCAAACTTTGCGCCCAAGTTAAGAAGCAGATGTCTGTTCTGCGAAGAGAGCTCGAAGAGGGGAAGAGGAGAAAGGCTGGCAGAGGTGGACCAAAATTCTTCATAGAGAAGGAAGGCGCAGCCCAAATAGTCATTTTAGGTTTGACAAACGTTGGAAAGAGCAGCCTCCTTGCTGCCGTTACGAATGCGAAAGTTGAGGTTTCACCGGCCCCCTACACCACCAGCGAACCTGTTCCCGGAATGCTTCCCTACAAGGATATTCAATTCCAACTTGTTGAGGCTCCAGCCTTAATGGAGGGTGCAGCGGATGGAAGAGCTTGGGGTCTTCAAACCCTCGCCTTGGCTAGAAATGCCGATGGCTTAATTCTAATGGTAGATTTAACAGAAGACCCTGTTTGGCAGCTTTCCACAATCTTTGGAGAACTGGAAAAGGCACGAATACTAGTCAGCAAGCCGAAAGCACGTGTTGAAATTGAAAGGAAGCATATGGGTTCTGGCTTGCGCATAATAGTTTTTGGAAGGCTTCTAGACTGCAATTTTAAAGATGTTGAAGAGCTTCTCAAAAGCTATAGGGTTACAGACGCCGTTGTCAAGATTTATGGCGAGGCAACGCTGGACGATGTTGAAGACGCCATTTTCGAAAGTACAGTCTACAAGCCAGCCATAGTTGTTGCAAACAAAATCGATAGGGAAGATGCAAAAGCGAACCTTAATACTTTAGAAGAATACATTGGTGAACAGCTTCCCGTAATTGCTATTTCATGCAAAACAGGGACTGGAATAAAAGAAATAGGTGAAGCCCTTTTCAAAACCTTGGACATAATTCGCGTATACACAAAGGAACCAGCTGAAAAAAGCGCTTCAGAAAAGCCGTTTGTAATGAAGAGGGGTTCAACAGTTTATGATTTAGCTAGAAATATTCACAGCGACTTGAGTGAAAATTTTGCTTACGCAAAGGTTTGGGCTAAGCGGCTCGTCTTTAGTCCACAAAAGGTTGGGGCTACATTCACTCTTGAAGATGGAGACGTTGTTGAAATCCACACAAAATAGATTGGCGAGGCTATCTTGAAGCCATAGCTATCCTTTCAAGCTCGTGACGCTTTGAGACTGCATAGCTTTTCATGTCGTTGTTTGCCGCCAAAATGAGCTCTTCTGCTAGGCACTCTTCAATAGAGCGGGGATTATGCATTGCCGCCTGCCGAGCTCCCTCGCATATGTACCGTAAAGCCAAGTCAACCCTTCTCTGGGGTGAGACGTCAACTGACAAGTGGTAGACTATGCCACCGTAGGCGATTCTTGTTGTATCCTCGCATGGCGCAGAATTCTCAACAGCCCTCACAAGAACCTCTATCGGATTTCTTCCAGTCCGCAAGTAAATTATTTCGAAGGCATGCTTAACAATGTTTATGGCTTTTGCCTTTTTACCAGCATTTTTTCCTGGCCGCATGAGGTTGTTTACAAGTCTTTCTACAATGTTCACATTTGCCTTTCCAAAGCGTTTGTGTTCATGGCGCCCCATCGTGTGAGGAATAATGATTGGTTTAAGTGAAACATATCTTTGCAAGCCTAAATCCTTAACTTCAACATCCTTAAAACTCCATTTTCCGAAAAGCTTTATCTCCTTCTCCTCCGCCTTCCGCTCAATCTTCTTCTGTTCCGCCTCTTTAACTTCCTTTTGTCCCTTCTGCTCCTTACTCAACTTTATCACCGCATAGGCTTCTGCTTCCTACCAAGCACAAGCTCCTTAAGAGAAACACCGTTAACCATTATGACCTTCCAGCGGACGCCGGGAATGTCACCCATGCTTCTCCCACGGGAGCCCCCAATCCCCTCAACTATCACCTCGTCATGCTCGTCCACAACGTTTAAGGCTCCGTCCCCGGGCAGAAAAGCAGTTATGACCTTCCCATTCTTGATAAGCTGGACTCGGACACATTTTCTTATGGCGCTGTTGGGCTGTTTGCTTTCCACACCAACCTTTTCGAGGACTATGCCCCTAGCCATGGGAGCCCCTTCAAGGGGGTCAGCCTTAACATCCAAGCCCAGCATGCGCCTTTTATAGTACATGCTACTCCAGCGGAACTTCTTCCGCTTTTCTGCAAGTTTTCTTGCGGCGAACTCGCCCCTTGGAGATTTTGAACCCATAGCTTACATTTTCCTCTTGCTACGTCTAATCACACATCTAATATTTAACCTACTTGCTTGTCTAGTTACTTGATTCTGAATGTCTTGCATGCGCAATATATAAACATTTAAAAAGGAAATGTTTTGCCAGTTCATTTTTAATGCCCCCATTTAATGCATTAGGATTTAGAAAATTGTAAGGGCTGCCTTGAGTTTGACTTAAATTTTCAAAAAGAGAAAAAAGGAAAGTTGTTATTGTGGTTGAGGCGTTTTCGGCTTCCTAGCTGCGTAGACAAGCACTCCAATACCCATGATAACGAAGCCTATGCTGAAGAGAAGCAATGCATATGACTGGTTCATGATTGCATTTGCCGTAATTATTGCAGCGTCAGCTTGAGTTTTCGTCGCGTTTGCCATAACCATCGCAGCTTCAGCTTCAGTTTTCCTTGCTTCAGCTTCGATTTTATTAATTTCTAATTCTGTTTGGGTGATGTTCAACTCTAATTCTTGAAGACGCACCGTATATTCTGTTTCTTTAGTAAGCGCCTGCTCATACAAGTTAACGGCTGTTCCATATTGCGTCTTGGCTCTAGCGAAGTCTCCACGCGAGTAATATTGCGAACCCAAAATTGCCGCAACAATTGCTTGAAGCCTTAGAGAACGGGCCTCTGCACTTTCAAAGTAGTAGTAAGGAAAGCTGTTATAATAGACCTGATACTTGTTAGATAAGTCAAATGCGTCGGCTTGATCTGGCGAGTAAACGGCAAAGTATTCATAGGGGTAGTAGCTCCAATAATACCTACCAATATCATAGGTGAACTCAACGTATATCCTATAGTTGTGTGGTATCATGTTAGACGCGACATTCGTGCCTGGAACAGTGACATTAATAATGAAGTTACGGTATTCATAGCGTTGCATAGTACATGGGGTTTCGGTTGAACTATAGTTTATGTTCCAGTCAAACCAGACCTTGACAGCTATGACTGTTATTTGCGGGGTATACCAGTCGTTATATACTCTTACCATTAACTGTGCAGTTGAACCTGCTTTATAGGCTATAACATAGGCTCCGTAAAATTCATCGTAACCCCTATAGAACGGCGGTGTAACCCAGTTATACGTTTCTATATATGCTTGAACAGGAGCAGCCCTCAACATCCAAACGGATGCAATTATTATCAAACTAAAGATAGCCGCTAATGTTTTCCTCATATTTTCACCTTCCGAGCTGAACGGAGAATTAATGTGTTAGAACTTTATTTTTAAATTTTTAGGCTACATGCCATTTTCCGAAAATCAATCAAGCTTCCGTCTCTTTCGTTCCCTCGTATAGGTAAGGGTAAATTTGTTAAAGATGAGCGGGACATAGAGCTAAAATGTAAAAGGGATGCCCGTTTGGCTTGAAGCTGCTCCAAAACAGAAACTCTCAAAGCGAGGAAATACATTAAAGGTAGTGTAAGTGTGCGGGCTCACAAATGGCTGGTTGGAGACTGTTAAAGTTTGAGTCTCATAATGCATACATGAATATGGCAATAGACGAAGCTATGTTAGAAGCGAGAATAAAGGGATTGGCGCCTAACACTGTAAGGTTTTACTGCTGGAACCCCTCAGCAGTCTCCATTGGGCGTTTTCAAAATATAGAGAATGAGGTTTATCTGGAAAATTGTCAAAGGTATGGCGTTGACTTTGTTAGGCGGATAACTGGTGGAGGCACGGTCTACCACGACGCGGAAGGCGAAATAACCTACAGCGTAGTCGCAAGCAAAGAGGATTTAGGCGCCAAGGACATAACAGAGGTTTATGCAAAAATTTATGCTGGCATAGTTGAAGCCCTAAAAATTCTGGGGTTAAAAGCGGACTTTAACGAGGGCGACGCAAGGGCATGCCCAAACCTAACAATAAATGGAAGGAAAATTTCCGGAAGCGCCCAGTGCCACAAATCCGACATGGTCTTACAACACGGCACAATACTTGTAGATGTAAACCTTGAAAGGATGTTCACTTTTCTAAAAGTTCCATGGGCAAAAACATGCATGGACGTCATCGGCATAGCAAAAAACAAGATAACCTCAATAGAGGCGGAGCTTGGAAGAGAAATTCCACATGCCATGATGCTCGAAACCATGATCGAAGGCTTCAAAAAGGCGTTAAAAACAAGGCTTGAAAACGGAGACTTAACAAAATATGAGAAGGTGTTAGCCGAAAAACTTTGCAGAGAAAAGTACACCACAGCAGAATGGAACATGTACGGAAAAGAGTCTTTACGGTCTGTTAAGCCTTAGAGTAAAGTTGCCTATCCAAAAGCTCGAGGTATTCGCTGTTAAGCCTTCCATACTTGACTTTTAAAAGTTCACCGGCTCTCTGCCAGTCACCAGCTATTTTTGGCCACAACTCGCCCATCACATGTTTTGTCACATATTCTTTCATGGCTTTTTCCCGCTTTACAGTTCTCTTGTGCCAATTTATGCTGATTAATCCACCGCGGCGCATGTGATTTAGGTTGTGGAAAATCTGCTCTTCATCCAACGGGTAGCCTAGGCAATCTTTTAAATCTTCAACTAGAGAGTCTATTGAAATTTCGCTTTCAAAGCGTAGGCATATTACAGCAACCATGTTCTGCACCAGCTTGGCGGTTTTGCTCAAGTAAATGCCAATTTTTCTTGGCGGTATAAGGGTCTGTTCTAGCCTGTAGCCATGCCTCTTATAAAACCATCTTTTGACAGCCTCAGCCATGGCCAAATATGAGCCTAGAATTGCGGCTAATGCTACGAAGAAAGTTAGTGGAGGTTTCGCAAACTGGAAAATCGTTCCTAACGGTGTGTATGGCAGTATCAACGCAAACGCGATTATTGCCGTGCTGCTCACAAGTAAGAGCCCGCTCGGTCTGCTTCTCCAGAACGGCGACTTCTTTGTTCTGATGACAAAAATTACAAGGGTTTGCGAGGTTAGGGATTCTATAAACCATGCTGTTTGGAACAGCGGCTCAGAGGCGTTAAAGGCGAAAAGCATCACAAAGAATGTTATGAAGTCGAAGAGGGAGCTGACGGGTCCAAGACACACCATGAATAGCCTGATGAAGTGTATATCCCACCTTTTTGGCTTTTCGATGTATTCTTGATCAACTTCGTCCGTGGGTATCGCCGACTGCGAAAAATCATAGAGGAGGTTGTTAAGAAGTATTTGTATGGGCAGCATTGGCAAGAAAGGCAGGAATAAGGATGCACCGGCAACGCTGAACATGTTTCCAAAGTTTGAGCTCACCCCCATCATGATATACTTCATGGTGTTGCCGAAGGTTTTCCTGCCCTCCAAGACTCCATCATGAAGCACTGTTAAATCGTTCTGTAAAAGAATTATGTCTGCAGATTCCTTTGCAACGTCAACTGCATTGTCCACGGATATGCCTACGTCTGCGCTTTTAAGAGATGGTGCATCATTTATCCCGTCGCCTAAAAACCCCACAACATGCCCGTTGTTCCTTAAAGCATTTATTATGCGGTCTTTTTGTGCTGGTGTAACTCTACAGAAAACGTTTGCTTCTTCAACAACTCTGGCAAGGGCATCATCGTGCATTTGTGCAATTTCGCTTCCCGTCACGATTCCCTTTATTTCTAAACCTAAGTAATCACAAACTTTTCTGGTCACCAGTTCATTATCGCCTGTAAGAATTTTCAATTCCACACCAGCACTTTTTAGAAGCTGAAGCGACTCTTTAGCTGTCTCTTTAGGCGGGTCCAAGAAAGCGACAAAACCCAAAAACACCATTTCCTTCTCGTCGCCTGCAGCGTACACGGGTTTGTCTTCTCTTACACGTTTGTAGGATACGCCCAAAACCCTATAACCTTCACTGCTAAGTGCAACATATTGCTGCTCTATTTTTCTGCGCACATCATCGGTTATGTCGGCTATAATTTCTCTAACCTCATAGTAATCGCAAACTTTTACAACTTCCTCGGGAGCACCCTTTGTGATCATAAAACGCTGATTCTGATATTCCACCACAACAGAAAGGCGTTTGCGTACAAAGTCAAATGGCACTTCATCGATTTTCCGATAATCCTTAACGTCTATATCCCTAAAATTCAATATCGCCTCGTCGAGGGGACTTTTTAATCCTGTTTGGAAGTAGCTGTTAAGGTAGGAATAAAGCAAAACCTTCTCGCATTCTTCACCATTGAGGTCAACATGAAGCACAAGCTTTATCCTGTTTTCCGTCAAAGTTCCGGTTTTATCCGTGCATAAGACATCCATGCTTCCAAAATTTTGTATGGCGGCTAACCGCTTTACAATAACGCCTCTTTTAGCCATCGCCATGGCGCCCTTAGAAAGGTTAACTGAAATTATCATAGGCAAAAGTTCCGGCGTTAAGCCCACAGCCAAAGCCACAGCAAAAAGAAGCGAATCCAAAACGCTGCGCATGTAGAGAGCATTGATGAAAAACACAAATATGACCAGTAAAAAAGTTACTTGCATTATCATGTAGCCAAAGCTCCGAATCCCCCTCTGGAACTCCGTCTCAGCCTCCCTTTCCACAAGCCTCTTCGCAATCTTCCCATACTCCGTTAGACTTCCAGTCTTCACAACAACAGCGGTCGCTGTCCCGCTCACAACAGAAGTGCCCATAAAAAGATAGTTACTCCATTCCGTTATCGACGGCTCATAAGATTTCAACGGCAAACCAGTCTTCTCAACGGGAAAAGACTCACCGGTCAACGTGGATTGATTCACGAACAAATCTTTGGCGTTTACAACCCGGGCGTCTGCAGGCACAATGTCGCCTGCTGAAAGAAATATTATGTCACCGGGAACAATCTCAGTAAGCCTAACTTCCCGTTTCATTCCATCTCTCAAAACCGTGGCTGTCGTCGCCACTCTCTGTTTCAGCATTTCAGCAGCCCTTTCAGCCTTAGACTCTTGATAAAAGTCTAAGACCACGCTGAACGTCACTATGGAGAATATTATTGCTGTGTTCACAACCTCTCCAAAAAAGCCTGAAATTAACCCAGCTATAAGAAGGATGATTATTAACGGACTTTTGAAATGAAAGAGAAAATCGATGATGGCTGCTCTCTTCCTTTTCTTAACAAGCTCGTTGTAGCCAAATACCTTGAGACGCTCTTCCGCATCTTCGGAAGAAAGCCCAGCCAAAGACGTGTTTAAAAGTTTAAGAAGCTCCTCAATCGGCAGGGTTAAAATCTCTTCAGCACTCGGAAGAGCCCAGCCCGAAAACTCGCCAACGCTTGAAAACTTTGCATGCTGGCTTTTCACCACCATCACCACTCATTGTTTTAGTTTCACCTCTTCGAGCTGAGCTCATAACAAAAGCATAGAAGCCAACAACCTTAATAACAATTTCGAGAGGACCAAAGTGTAACGACTGTGCTACTTCTAACGTTTTTCTATTCGCCACTTAACCCCTTGAGGCGTATCCTCCAATATTATGCCCATAGCCCTAAGCTGCTCCCTAAATTTGTCAGCAGTCGCCCAGTCCTTGGCTTTTCTGGCTTCCTCCCGTCTTCTAATAAGCTCCTCAGCCTCTGGAGGCAGCTTCTCTCCGGCTTTGACTTCGCCGATCAACCCCAAAACTTTGTCAAACTTCATCATCAGATTATAGACTTCTTCAGCTTCTTGTCTGCTCAGTTTGTTCTCATCCATAAGCTTATTCACGTCTCTAACGAAGTCGAAGAGGGCGGCTAAAGCCACACTTATGTTTAGGTCATCGCCCATAGCGCTTTCAAAACGTTCCTGCACATCAACCATTAAACGTTTTATTTCTTCACCACAGCCCACTCCCTCCGCTTCCAACAGTCTCCTAACGAATGTTGTTAATCTGTCAACAGCGCCTTTAGCAGCCTCAAGCCCCTCAAAGGTGAAATTCAACTGTTGCCTGTAGTGGGTTGACATAAGCAAATAACGTATAGCCAAAGGATCATAACCCTTCGCCATCAAATCCCTTAACGTGTAAAAGTTGCCATATCTTTTCGCCATGCGTCTGCCTTCAACAAGCAAATGCTCAGAATGAAGCCAGTAACGGGCAAAGGTCTTGCCGGTGGCAGCCTCGCTTTGGGCAATCTCATTTTCGTGATGTGGGAAAATTAGGTCGACGCCTCCGCTGTGAATGTCTATGGTCTCGCCCAAATACTTCATTGCCATGGTTGAGCATTCAATGTGCCATCCAGGTCTTCCTTTACCAATCTCCGTCTCCCAAAAGACATTGCCATCTTCTTCATCCCAAGCCTTCCAAAGGGCGAAGTCGCGGGCTTCTTCCTTTCCATATTCGTCGACTTTCACCCTAGCCCCGGGCTTCAACTCTTCAATTTTCAACTTTGAAAGTTTCCCATAATCCTTAAACTTTGAAATATCATAGTAGATGGAGCCATCTTCGCCTCTGTAGGCGTAACCCTTCTCCATAAGCCTCTTAATCAAATCAACCATTTCCGGAATATGCTCTGTAGCCCTAGGATAATATTCAGCCTTTTCAAGGTTTAACGCCTCTATATCCTCAAAAAACGCCTTCATATAATAGTCTGTGTATTCCTTCAAAGGAATGTTTTGCCTTCTGGCCCCCCTAATTGTTTTATCATCAACATCGGTAATATTCATAACCTGTATTACCTTAAAACCCCTGTACTCCAGCCACCTCCTCAACAAGTCTTGAAAAACGAAAGTCCTAAAGTTTCCAATGTGGGCATAATCATAAACCGTGGGACCACAAGTGTAAATCCTAACCTTGCCCTCTTCTAAAGGAACAAACTTCTCCTTCCTACGCGTCAAAGTGTTAAAGAAGGAAATTTCCCCTTGTTTAGGCTCCATATTCAGTCAAAATGATAGTGGCAAAAATGTTTAAAGCCTTTACTTTAGGTGCTATTAATTCTTAATCGTATTTTCTAAATCTCAACATTCTTCTAAAACTTTTGAGGTCTTGTGCCACCATCTTTAAAAAGCGTAGTTCCTCCATAGCCCTCTCAAACTTTACAAACTCTTCATAAAGCCTCTCTAGGGTTTTTCTGCCTTCTTCCACGTTTGTGTACCTCCATTTAACATTAGGCTTGGTTGAGGGGCTTTCATTGTTTTTTGGCTGAAAGAGCAGCCATTTCCGTCATCGAGGAGAAAGGAGAAGGCTTCGAAAACGGAAAAACCGATTTTGGCTGCCCTTGCTCAGCCTTCAACCTCCGCCCCATACTGCATCGTAAGACTTAATACTCATGCCAAATATAAAAACATTACTACATAACATGAACCTACAACCTCTGGGAAAGACAAAGAGCTTACTTATGGCAAAACTTAAACGGTTGAAAAGGCGATTAATAGACACCCTTATAGCCGACGCATCAACGTTTTGATGTAGCCGAGGAGAGGAACACATTGTTCTTGACAAAAAACGAGGAAGCCATGTTAGACGGGGAGTACGGCGAAGCCCTAGAGATAGCCATGTCCATCCTAGTTAAAATGGGAGAAATCTACGGAGCTGATAAAATGATAAAGATCGAGAATGTGCACATAGACGCGGCTTCATACGCGACGATTCATGAAGCTGGGTTAGAGCTCTGCGAAAAACTTTCCAGACTGAATGCTTCCTTTATGGTTCCTACAACCCTAAACACTGCGGCCATTGATTTTGAAAGGTGGAAAGAGTTAGGTTTACCCCGCTTACTGGTAAAGAAGCAAATTAGATTGGCGAAAGCCTACAAGAAAATGGGGGCTATTACCACATGGACTTGTGCCCCTTATCAATATGGTGCCAACCTTAGATTTGGCCAAAACATTGCTTGGGGGGAGTCTAACGCCGTTTTATTTGCTAACTCCGTAATAGGCGCGAGGACGAATAGATTTGGGGATTTAGTGGATGTGTGTGCAGCAATAGTTGGAAAAGTTCCAAACTTTGGGCTTTACCTTGAAGAGAATAGGCGGGGGAACATCCTTTTCGAAGTTAAAGACTTACCAACAAACTCCTTTTCATGCTCAGACTACGCAGTTTTAGGTTTTTATGTGGGCTCAGTGGCTGGTGGACAAATCCCCATCGTTAAGGGAATACCCAAAAATGTCACCTGCGACCAGCTTAAAGCTTTCGGAGCAGCGGCAGCGACTTCAGGCTCTGTGGCCTTATGTCACATCTGCGGTGTCACTCCAGAAGTCAAAAAATTAGATGAAATGAAAGCTAAGGAAAAAGTAGATGTTGGACCTAAAGAATTTGAAGAAGTGAAGGAAAACTTGAGTACAACTGGAGAAAGCAAAGTGGACTTGGTAGCTCTCGGCTGTCCTCACTACTCAGTTGAACAGTTAAGGATGGTGGCACATCTTCTCAAGGGTAAAAAGGTCAAGAAAGGAATCGAGTTTTGGGTGTTCACATCTAGAATGGCCAAATTGCTGGCTCGCGACGTTGGAATCGTTAATTTTATAGAGAAGGCTGGCGGCAGAGTCATCGCTGACGCTTGCCTTCTTTACTTCCCATTAGGAAAATGGAATTTTAAGGTATTGATGACAGACTCAGCGAAAATGGCTCACTACATTCAGGGACTTACTAAAATGGATGTTATATTTGGAGATATTGAAAAATGTGTGGAAAGGGCGATAAGTAAAAGTGGATGATGAAAATGGGAAAGTTGGTAATGAAATGTCACGCTGTTGTGGAAGGAATCGCCGATGGCGAAGCTTTAGTTACAAGCCAACCGCTTAGTTTGTGGGGTGGCTTTAACCCAAAGTCAGGGTTAATAACGGATAGAAGGCATGAGCTGTATGGAAAAAGGGTCTCTGGAAAAGTTTTAGTTTTTCCTCATGGAAAAGGATCTGTTTCCGGAACTACAGTTTTACTCGAGTCCATCAGACTCGGCAAGGCTCCAATAGCCATAGTTAACTTAGAAACGGATCCCGTGATAGCCTTGGGGGCAGTATTGGCTGAAAAAATGTATGGGAAGGTTGTTCCGATAGTTGATAAGCCGGAGATAAATCCGATGGAAGTAATCCGTACAGGAGATTTTGTGAAGGTCAACGCCAGAATAGGAATAATTGAGGTGACCAGGCTTAAGAGCCAACAACATAACTTCGACAAAAATAAATAGTTAATGCCTTATTTAATTGGGGAAGTAAATGGTTTTAATACTTACAAGGTCCGATCTGGAAAGAATTTTGTCAATGGAAGAGGTCATAGAAGCCGTTGAACACGCTTTTTCGGAACTTGAGGTGGGCACCGCTGTTTTGCCTCAGAGAATTGGAATAGATATAAGTAAGGAAAACGGCTGGGTAGGCGTTATGCCAGCCTACCTCGAGAAAATAGAGGCGCTTTCAACAAAAATAGTCACCGTTTTCGAGGAAAACCAAAAGAAGGGTTTGCCCACTGTGATGGCGGTTGTGGTGTTAAATAGCGCCAAAACTGGAGAGCCCTTAGCCATAATGGATGGAATTTTTATTACAGCAATCAGAACCGGGGCTGTGGGTGGGGTGGCTGCCAAGTATCTGGCAAGGGAAGATTCTAAAACTGTTGGAGTCTTCGGTGCTGGTGTTCAAGCGAGAGCTCAGTTAAAAGCAGCATGTGTGGTAAGAAACATAGAAAGGGCTTTTGTATACGATAAAGTCATGGAGAGGGCTCGAGCCTTTGCTGATGAAATGTCCAAAGAACTCAACATCCCAATAAAAGTAAGCAGCCCCGAGGAAATAGTCACAAACTCAGACCTAATAATAACTGCTACCACTTCGAAAACTCCACTTTTCGACGGAAGCCTAGTGAAGCCGGGAACACACTTAACTTTGATCGGTTCCTTCAAGCCGGACGCTAGAGAAGTTGACGAAAAAGTGGTTAAGAAGTCTAAAATTGTCGTGGACCAGAGATCTGCAGCATTGGAAGAGGCTGGCGATTTAATAATCCCTTTGAAGGCAGGAATAATAAGGGTGGAAGATATACATGCTGAGCTTGGGGAAATAGTAACCGGTAAAAAAAGCGGAAGAACATCTGAGTCAGAAATCACTTTGTTCAAATCTGTTGGCCTAGGAATTCAAGACTGCGCCACAGCGTGGCTGGCTTACACCAAAGCCAAAGAGAAAGGGATATGCAGGGAGATAAACCTATTCAGCTAACAATGCGGTTAGGGATGCAAAATAGAGCCGAGTTTAGGTGTGGAGGGTTAAAAGTTTAGCCGACGGCTAATATGCCCTCAAGAATTTTCTCTTCCGGAACATCCAACTGTTTAGAAAGCCAGCTCTTTAGAAGGGCTGTGGGTTTTGGAAGTTCCCCACTATAAGTTATGATTTGGTTATTTTTTAGGGCGTCTGCCTGGAAAGTTTTCTCCGCCTCCTTATATAGGAATGAGAGTGCCTGGGCTTGGCGGGCTAGGGTTTGGAAGTCTTCCCATTGTTTGCATCGTAATATGACTGGTGGACCCCGCACTTCAGCCGCGAAGATTTGTGGTTTTTGAACGGGCACTGTTGGAGTAGCGCTTTTCGGGGCTTCATGGGCTGTTGAAAGGTAAGCGATAAGGTTGGATATTTCATTTTGCAGATTTGTAAGCCTCTCCTCAACGTTTTCTATCTTGCCGCTTAACTCTCCAGCCTCTCCAAGCCTCTCGGTTATTTTTCCCAACTCGTTTATGAGGCGGTCTAAATCCTTCTCATGCTCCCTTAAAACATTAATAATAAAGTCTAATGCTTCAAGGGCGTCATCCTTTGACGGAGCCTTTTTTGACATGGTGACTATTCTCCCGATTTTCTTCAACCTATTCAATGCCATCTTATATAAATAAAGATAGCGAATCCTCAAAATGTATCCATAGGAATAGCCAAACATACTTATTAACAATAAAAATCCATGCCGAAATTGAGGATTTATCAGCCTAACATTTATATATCGAACTCCATGTTCGAATTGAAACCCGATTGGTGAAGCGCTATGAAGAGGCACTATTTACTCATGATAACATCTGCTTTCACGCTACCATTAATATTAATGATGCTAACACCGCAGACAATGGCGGGAAGCCACGAATCACAGACAGGCCCAGCAGAAGTCTATGTTGGGGTCTGGCTTGTGAACGTTGAAAAGGTGGACTTAGCTGCAAGCAGCTACCGTCTAGACTTTTATTTATGGTTCAAGTTTAACCACTCCAGAATCAACTTGGTGGATGTGAAAAAATTTGAGTTTGTAAACGGTCCATTGGGAACTTTCCCCCCAATAGAGGAAAACGAAACGCGTGGTTATGTGGAATACCGCATTAAAGGAGACTTCATAAAAACTTTTGACTTCACCGATTACCCATTTGAAACCCACACGCTCACCATAGAGCTAGAACATAAAGAGCTTGATGCTTCTCGCTTACGCTATATTGCGGACCAGAACTCAGCTATTGATGAAGCCATTAATGTTGCTGGATGGGAGATAGGGGGATACAACACGATAGAAACCGAGCATTCTTATGGTGATGAAACCTTTTCAAGGTTCATCTTCTGCGTTCAGTTGAGGCGTCCAACACTTTCATCTTTTGTGAAAAGCGTATTGCCAATAATTGTTATAACAACGATATCGCTTCTCACGTTCTTCATATCACCCCAAAACTTCAGCCAAAGAATAGGTTTAGGCGTAACAACTCTCATGTCGGCTACAGCCTTTCACCTGTCTCTTCTTAGCGGCTTGCCGCCAATAGGCTATTTAACCTTTGCAGATAGAATGATGATGTCAATTTACATTGTATTCCTTTACAACCTTTCAACATCTGTTTACATCATGAAGCTTGTGGATGCAAAGAAAACAGAAGAAGCCGCGCAATTTAACAAAAAGGCTATGAAAGCTTTGGCAGTGCTAATAGTTGCCCTAATAATAGTTCAGATAATCTCATAGAAAATGTCTCATCACATAAGCCCTCCTCGGCTCAGAAGTATGCTCCCTCTTCTCAAGTTCAGCCGATGAGAGGAGGAGCATATCCTCATCGCCAACAAATCCTCGTGAAATGCCGGTTTTAAAATTTCCACTTTCCAGCGTAGAATACTTTACTTGAGGGTTTTCGTAGTGGACCGGGCGGTATGCAATTAAATAATTAAGTGAATCCTATTTCTTGTTCTAGCAGTTTTTGTCGTGCTGTGGTAAGCGTCATGTGGCTATTAAGATTGTTGCTTTTCAGCTGTGCGTCACCTGAAGTTCTTTAAGCTTTGCCTTTAAGGCTGTTTGGGCTAATTCCATTTCTGTTTCAAGTTTTTCTTTTTCTTTTCTCAACTTTTCAACTTCTCTCCGGGCTTTCTCCTCCTCGGATTTTGCGTTTTTAACTATTCTGTTCGCTAGCTCCTCGGCTTCGTTTATTAGCCTATCAGTTTCCGTCTTAACTCTGGCTTCTTCGTCCGCAAGGGCTAGTATTAAGGCTTTTCTCGCTTCCTCCTCTTGTTTAAGCTTTTTTAATTCTTCCTTGAGCTTGCTGATTTCGTTTTCCAGCTCAGTTTTTTGCATGTTAAGCCCTTTAATGTCGTTTGAGAGTTGTCTCTTCAGTTGTTCAAGCCTAGGGGCCTCTGTTTGGAGCCAATTCATATACGAGAGGTATGTTGAGCTTAAGGCTGAAACCACCTTGCCGAGGTTTTCTCTTCTCTTTTCAAGCTCTGATTGGCTGAGCCTTGTTTGTTTTACTAAGCCTTCTAGGCATGTTGCTTCGTCTCTGAGCCTGGCAACCATATCCCTCAAAGAGACTGCGTCTTTCAGCATATTCATGCCCTCTTCCCAGCTTAAATTTTGGCGTTCAAAGGTTGCTTTGATGGTTTCAGCCTCTCTTCTCAGTTTTGCGATCTCTTCCTCAAGGACTGCCTTCTTTTTCCGGCAGTTTTCCTCGAGAATCCTATTTTTCTCGTCATACTTCTTTTCAAGCTTGTTGAACTCTAAAGTCAGTTTTGAAATTTTTCCTTCAACCTCTGCGAGGGTCTTTTTGCGTTCTTCAACCCGTTTATCAAGCCATGAGATGTACCAGCGTTGCAGTGTACTTTTGGAAACGCCAAGCTTAGCCTCCAGGCTTCTAAAGCTCTCCTTTCCACCGTCTAACAGCCTAAAAGCTTCTTCAAGCTTCTTCTGATCAACCAGCACCGCTAATCAATTTTATAGTAAAATTAGATGGGACATATAAATGGGACGCTTGGGACAAATGGGACAGTGGGACAGCGGGACACCAGTAACTATATAACATATAATACTGTATTACTTAAGACTTTGTTCCATCAAAGTTGTTGGACCCCCACCCCCTCTTGTCTTTTGCCGTTTTGAATATATTTTAGCAAAACGTTTCCCTGATAACTTTCATAGTGTCAATGAAAAAGTGATAGGTTTAACGTTCTCAATTATTTAAGGGGGTTATGCAGAACCTTAGATGCGCTCTTAATGCTTGCTTAAGCATGTTTCTTTTATTAATTTTAACGTAACATGTTGGAAATTCGGGTTGCGCCAGTGCTTATTTACTGTTCATGTTCGGCTTCTGGTTTTAATCTCTTCTAAGAATTCTAATTGTAACTTTTTCCTTTGTATTTCAGTCTCCAGTTTCTTGATCTCTTCGTTCAGCAGTTTACCTGTCAAGTCTATCAACACGTTCAAGTCGCTTTCCGTCATGGCTTGAAAGGCCTTTTCGATGAATATGTCTTTGGGAGCTTCAACCCCTAATTTCGCTCGAATAATTGACAGGTATGTGTATGTTCCCATACGTGTGGTTGCTAATATACCGGCAAACCTTTCGGTTAATTGTTGAAGCTCTGGAGGAAAGAGGTTTGGGTAATTTTTTATAAGCGTAGCCATCACGTCCATTGGTACGTTTTTAAACGGATCATCATCATTAGAGATTAATCCTAAGTTAACCTTTATTTGAACGGATTCTAATACGTGCCTTGCACCCCTCTCAGTAGCCCGATAACACTCAACACGTATATTTTGGTTTCTTTTTCCGGCTCTCACGTTGGCAACTTCAACCATTCCTTTCGCGATGAGGGTTTTTATAGCATTATAGATGTTTGAATAGGACTTACCTAGTTTCTCGCCAACTTCATACTTGTTTAATAGTGGATTTTTCAAGAGAAGATGAAGTATTTCCTCTTCAACCTCGGTTAGAATTTCGGGAAGGCGTGGAAATTCTATTGAAGTTTTTTCCATAAGTGTTTACCTGATAGTATCTTTTATTTTGATTCTATCTTTCATAAAGATATATTTATGCCTTTCTTATGAAAACTATATGCGATGGCTATGGTTGAGTTTAATGTTAAAGTGCACAAGAAGCAGGGAATAGCCTACATTCCGAAGGAAATACGTGAATGTATGGGTTTAGAGTTTAAACTGACAGCTAACAGGACAGCCTGTGTGTTATACCCGAAAAACGCCAGGTTGGAGGATGTTGTAAAAAGCCTCCGCATAATTCTTCAAGATCTTGAACATGCGCTTGAAATGAAAAGTAAGTGAAGCCGACTTGTCAAGCAGAAGCTTGGAAACGGAGGCTTAAAACTTGGAAGTGAAAGCTGCTGCTTTTGAATGGTGGCAAAAGGGCTTTGTTGTAATTCCAATAATCTTTGTCAAGGAGGCTGATGGAAATGTTAAGAAAAAGCCTCTGATCGATTGGAAAAAATGGGAATCTAAGGAGCAGACCCTACAAGAGTTTGAGGATTCACGTTGGGATGAGGCTGAGGGCTTTGCATTGTTGTGCGGTAAGCCCGGCAATGAGGGGTTAAGCATTGGTGTTGTCGATTTCGACGTCAAACAAACAACGCCTGAAGCCCAGGCCCTAGGAAAAAAGGCATTATCATATATGCGTGTTACCGCGTGGGAGGCCACTCCAAGCGGTGGAGAGCACTTAATTTATTTTTGCAGAAAGCCTCCTAGAACAATAAGCACTTATCATGACGTTGCGGCCCTGGAGCTTCTAGGCAAAAACAAGCTGTGCATTATGTACCCTTCAAAGGGCTACGTGAAAGTTAACGACAACCTTCCCACATTGGTTGAGGATCTTGAGGCTGAATTTACGGAGGCTTTAAAACGTGCAGGCGTCAAAATTCCCGAGCAAAAGAAGCGCTTCACCCTTCCAAATTTGAGGCCATGCTTTAAGCGTTTAATGGAAAAGCAGGAATTAAGCCATAATGAACGTGTGGCGCTTGTAAACGAGTTGGAGCATCAAGGCCTTTCAATTGAAGATGTTAAAGAGATTTTTCACCGGAATAGGGCTTGGGAGCCCGAGTATAAGCCTGAAACTACTGAAAAACAGATTGAAAGCGTCTACGGCCACTATGGCCACTTCACAAAGGGTGAGCTGCAAGAAAGAAAAATCTGCTTTGAAGAGTGTGAACGTTTTGATTGGGCCGACTGTCGACAACCGCCAGTTTTCAACAAGTATTTCGTTGAAGGCAAGTTTGTTCCAATGTTGCTTGCCGAGGAGCTCATGGATCAACATCACTTCATAACCATGCGGGATAACGAGCAGATTTACGTCTGGAGAGAGGGATGTTATAGGCCATATGCTGAAAGCTTAATTAAAGAAGAGTGTAAAAAGAGGCTCGGCGAGGAGTACCGCACAAACCGTGTAAGCGAGGTTATCGACTACATTAAGGCAAGCACCTTTAAAGACCGCAAAGAGGAGCCGCCCCATCTCATTCCCCTTAAAAACGGTGTTTTAGACATTAACGCCATGAAGCTTACACTCCACAGCCCGGACTACATGTTCTTCAATCTGCTACCCGTAAACTACGACCCCAACGCGGATTGCCCCAAAATCAAAGAGTTCCTCCAGCAAATAACAGCCACAAAAGAGGATGTTGACATACTTCTTGAAGTTATAGGCTTCTGCTTGTACCGTGAATACTTCATAGCTAAAGCGTTAATGCTTGTGGGTGAAGGATCAAACGGAAAAAGCACCTTCCTCAATCTGATAAAAGAGTTTTTGGGCAAAGAAAATGTTTCAGGCAGAAGCCTTCAAGACCTTGAGGAAAACCGCTTTGCAAAAGCTGATCTACACCATAAACTCGCCAACATTTACGCGGACTTGCCCGACAAGGCTTTATGGCGAACAGGCACCTTCAAAATGTTGACAGGCCGAGACCTGATAGCTGCAGAGCGAAAGTTTCAGCAAGGCTTCACCTTTGAAAACTACGCCAAACTGCTTTTCTCGGCGAACAAGGTGCCCGAAGCATACGATGATACACAAGCATTTTTTCGAAGATGGATAATAATTGTCTTTCCAAACCAGTTTGTAAACGACAAAGCAGACCCCTACATTCTACAGAAACTCACAACGCCAGAAGAGCTCAGCGGCCTGCTCAACTTAGCCATCGAAGGACTTAAGCGTCTCTTAAAAAATGGAACATTCAGCTATTCAAAAACAACTGAACAAATTAGAGAAGACTACATTCGAAAAAGCAGCCCTGTCGCAGCATTCATAATGGACTGCATGGAAGTCGACTCAGACGCCTTCATAGAAAAGAAAGAATTGTACGCTGTTTTTGCAGGGTACTGTCGGGTAAGAGGCTTGCCCACCATTTCACAAGATAGCTTCTTCAAAAAACTGCCAGGACACGTTCAAATCGCAGACTTCAAACCAACAGTAGAAGGTAAACGCCTTCACACCATTAAAGGGTTAAGGTACAAGGCTGAAGGCTGGAGCCTGTCCAACCTGTCCAACGTGTCCAGGGCCTTCTACACTTTAAAAGAGAAACGAAGCGACTACCGACAACCATACAAGCCCATCGAGCTCAATGACTCTTCCTATATAAAAATAGAAATATCCCCGGACACGTTGGACACCCTGGACAGGCAGCCAACCTTCGGCGAAAAACTTGAGCATATAAAAACATGGCTTATCCAAAACAAGGACGACCAAGGATTAGTTGACGCTGCTGAACTAGCTAAGAAAATAAGCGAACTTGGACTCGACATTCAAAAAACAATTGAAATTTTGAAAGACGAATATTGGCTCCGCGAAGTTCCAAACCTAGGCAAGTGGGGTGTGAAATGAAAGCAAGAATGTTCCTAACTTAACCCTCTTTTGCTGATATAATGCACATAACCTGTTCTCACCCCAATCAGAAAAATATGTACACCTCAACTGTCAGCGCTGTAAAGCCATTCTGACGGTTACTATTCCCCATCCTCCACGAAAAGCTTCAAAGAAAACTTGCTGCGGCTAATTACTGGAATAGGCTTCTTAGCCTCTTCAAGCGGCAAGCATTGAAGGTTTAGACACGCCACAATCATCATTAAGAGCCTTTTAGTCGAGGCCTCGTCAATTTTTGGGTCTAGACATTGTAGGCTGTAGCCGTCTGGCCCTACGCCTGCCATTACGCCGCAGTTAGCTATCGTGTTGAACATCCACATGGCTACTCCAACAACGCCTACTGCATTGTCGGCTAAATCCTCAGCCTTTTTAGCTTCATTAAAGGCGTAAACATACCATTTCTCGCCTATGGCCGCTTTATTCTTCTCAAGCCAGTCATAGAAGGCTTTGAAAAGCGATTCTCTAAACATTCTGACAAGGGATTCCATCTTTTAACCCTTCGAAAAAGCCTTGAAGTCTGTAAGCTTCCTGTCAACCTTCTTTGAGAAGTCCTTCAAGGAAAAGCTTACAGCAGGCTTCTCCGTGCCTAGGAGGCTTTTAAGCCA
>JAVZNE010000004.1:0-101126 GCA_038882975.1 Bathyarchaeia archaeon | reverse complement strand
ATTCCAAGAATTGGGCGTCCCTCACCAACAAAAGCCTTCAACTCATTTCCCATCTTAGCAAGCATCCACTTCGCCCAAATTGCGCCAGCACGCACATAATCCCCATAAGAGAAGCCGCCGGGAAAAACCAGAGCATGGTAATCCATAAGGTTTCGCCGCTTAACCACCTCATTCACATGGAGGATTTGGGCTTGAACCCCTAAATCTTCAAGGGCTGTTTTTGTTTCAGCGTCACAGTTGGTTCCGCCCACACGCAGAATGCAAACCTTAATTTCTTCACGTTTCATGTTAGGCTTCACCACTGCTACTGCCGCTTAGGGTGCGTTTCCACCAAGCCAACAACTCACTTAAGGGCGCATCCACTACGATATTTCCATCCAAGCCATAAACCCGCAGTTTCGGCGTAGCCGTCACCTTACCAATTCTGGCGAAAGTGCACCCCCGCATAACAGCCTCAAAATCCCTCTCACATTTTTCCGGAACTTCCACGAGAAAGCGACTGTTAGACTCAGCAAAAAGAATAGAGTCGTTTCTGTTCAATCCCTCTGTTGGGACAAGCCGCAAATCCAGTTCCATGCCATAGCCACCGGAAAAAGCCATCTCCGCCGCCGCAACAGCCAAACCACCCTCCGACAAATCGTGGCACGCATTAACTAAACCATGGTCAATAGCCCTAGTCAACGCCTTAAACGTCTTTCTGGCTTGGCTGGCACGCACCTTCGGCACTGTTTTCCCGATAAAACCCATCAGCCTATAATATTCTGAACCGCCAAGCTCATGGTAGGTTTTGCCAACAATGTAGATGGAGCTGCCGGGCTCCTTAACATCCAACGAAACTGCCACGCGAATGTCTGGAATTATCCCAACAGCCGTTATCAAAAGCGTCGGCGTAACTGGCCCAAGAGGCGACTCGTTGTAGAGGCTGTCCTTCCCAGAAATGAAAGGTGTTCCAAAGGCTTTGGCGAAATCGTAGCATGCCTCGCAAGCCCTTACTAGGCTTCCAAGCCTATCGGGTTTTTCCGGGTTTCCCCAAGTAAAATTGTCTAGAAGGGCTATTCTTCTGCCGCCCACCGCCACATTATTCCTTATGGCTTCGTCTATGGCTGAGGCTGCCATCCAGTAGGGGTCTACTTTCCCATACTGGGGGTTTATGCCACAAGAAATCACCAAACCCCTCCAAGAATCTTTTAAAGGCTTAAGAACAGCTGCATCGTTTGGACCGCCAAACTCCCCGTGCAAAGGTTTTAGGACGGTGTTTCCCTTAACCTCATGGTCGTAAGTTCTAATGACGCTTTCTTTGCTTGCAATGTTCGGCGAAGAAAGCAGCCTCAAAACAGTGCTGGTCAAGTCTTTTGGCTCTGGAAAAACTGGCTCCGTAAAAGCCGGCGGCTTGTGCTCGGCTGTTCTAATAGTTCTGGGCGGTTCAAAAAGGAATGGGATGTCCAGTTCAGCCACCTTTACCTCGTCATAATAAATGCGCAAAATCTTGTCATCAGTGTACCGCCCAATGGCAGTGGCTTCAACATCTTCCCCCTCAAAAATTTCCAAAACCTGTGCCAAGTTTTCTGGCGGAACAGCCAAAAGCATCCTCTCTTGAGATTCGGAAATGTAAATTTCCCAAGGAGCCAAACCAGGATATTTCAGCGGCACCTTGTCAAGCTCTACGACAGCGCCGCATCCGAAACGTTTGGCTGTTTCGCCAACAGCAGAAGATAATCCGCCCCCGCCTAGGTCTGTTATGGCTGAAGCCAACTCAAGGTCTCTGATGGCAATTATCGCCCTCTTAAGCTTCTCCTCCTCAATAGGATTGGCAATTTGAACGGCTGGTCTAGAAACCTCCTCGGACTTTTCTGTCAACTCCGCAGAAGCAAAAGTAACCCCGTGGATGCCGTCCCTCCCAGTTTTTCCTCCAGCCAAAACAATAAAATCACCGGGTTTTGCATTCCTCTTAAACTTTTTCAGTGGCAGAATCCCAACACATCCACAATAAACGACCACGTTGCCTACATAGCTCTCATCAAAGCATATGGCGCCATTAACCGTCGGTATCCCCATATTGTTACCATAACTTCCAATGCCCGCGACCACACCCATATACAGGTATTTTGGATGCTTAACACCGGGCGGAAGCCTCTCATAAGGATAATCCAATGGGCCAAAGCCCAAAACATCCGTACACGCAATAGGGTCAGCCCAAACCCCCAAAATATCACGTATAACACCGCCCACACCAGTGGCCGCCCCACCAAAAGGCTCAATAGCCGACGGATGATTATGAGTCTCAACCTTCACGGCTATGCCATAACCATTTTCAAACCGAATTATGCCAGCATTATCCTCAAAAACAGAAAAACACCATCGGGAATTAAGCTCCCTTGTCACTCTCGCAATATAAGTTTTGAAGAGGCTATCAATTTCTTTCCCATTAAACCTTATCATGCCCTTAAAGGTTTTGTGGAAACAATGCTCAGACCAGGTCTGTCCAAGAGTTTGAAGCTCAACATCCGTTGGGTTTCTACCTTTCTCCCTAAAATATTTCTGAACAGCCCGCATCTCCTCTAGGCTTAAACCTAAACCAAGTTCACGGCTAACATCCAACAACTGCTGGTCAGAGGCAGACGCCAAAACTATTTCGAAAAGCGGGAAAGGCGTCTCCCCGCGAATGTAGAGGCTTCCGCTCATTTCTCCTCCTCAACCAGAATAGCGTAATTATCCTTTGTGGGGTTAGCCAAAAGCCTCTTACACATCTCCTCAGCCTTCGCCAAGGCTTCATCCCTAGAATCAGCCAGAACAACAACACTGTAAACCTTGCTGACGCTAACCTTCTCAACTTTATAGCCCAGCTCCCTAAGCAAATGGGCTGTGGTCTCGCCTTCAGGGTCGCTATGCCCTGGCTTCAAGCCAACCTCAATTTTCAAACGATATTTCATAGGCTAAATTTCACGTAAGCCGATTTAAACACTTTCACCACAGAGAAGGCAAACCTACCTTTTCAAAAGCATACTCTTGCCTTTATAGAATATTCGGATTCCACCAGTGCTTGTCACACATCCTATAGCTTCGGCATGCACCCCAGACCTTTCCAAAACGTCAACAACCCTATCCACATCTTGCTTGTCAACCACTACCGCGAAGCCCCAGCCCATATTAAAAGTCTTAAACATCTCTTCATCCGATATTTTGCCGCCAAGCTCAGAAGCAGCCCTCTGAATCACCTCAAAAATGGGCTGGGGCTTAAAATTGTTAAACTCGAAGCCTATCCCCTTCGAGAAAAGCATTAAACGGTCAAACTTCAAATAGGCATCACCAGTAATATGCACAGCAGCCTTAACCCTCACCTCGTCTGCAACCCGCAGGAAAGGCTTAACATAAATCCTAGTAGGCTCTAAAACCTCATAAACCAGTTCTCTTTCAAGAGGTTCAGGAACGTCAAACGGGTCGTATATGCCACCCCAACACTTAAACAAAACCCTCCGCGCCAATGTCACACCATTACTGTGAATTCCAGAACTCCGCAAACCAACAACAACATCACCAGGCTTAACATCCCTCCCATAAATAATTTTGTCCTTAGAAACTTCACCAACAGAAGCAAAAACCATGTCAAAACCCTTCCCCTCCACCAAACCCTTAATCAACTCAGCAACATCACCAATCTCGCCGCCCGGAACAACACACTCAGCCTCAACAGCCCCCTTCACTATGCCCTTCATCCACTCTCTAACCAAACTTGGGTTGGAAACTTGAGCATGAATATTATCAACAACGGCTAAAGGTTTAGCGCCGGAACGAATAACATCATTAACAGCCATAGCAACACCATCAACACCAATAGTATCGTACTTATCGGCTAACTGAGCCACCAAAACCTTAGTGCCAACACCCTCCACAACAAGATCCAAATAAACGCCATCGCGAAAAGGAAAAATCACCCCATAAGGAAGCTGCAAAACCCCACCATAACGACTAAAACCATAAGTCCTCCGCAGAAAGCGCAAAGCACCCTTAGCCCTAACCCTCAACCCCCTATCAACACCAGCACCAGCATAAGTAAACTCGCTGGACAAACAACAACCCCCGCACAACTACACCAATCTACAAAAAGCGCCTTTTAAAGATTCACCAAAAGAAATCAACAAAGGTTTTTGGGGGCAGGCGGATTCGAACCTCACGCCGAAAGGAGAAGGGAGAAAATCATAAGCCGAAACTCCGCCTGCCTCTCCCCTTCGCTATCATTTGCCTACCAGCACATTCGCGAATAACACTAGTATATGCTTCTGCTTCAGCATCCTCCAGAAACATCTCTAATAACGCGTAGTATAACCTTAAAAACTCCAAACCTTTCCCGCTAGTCTTATATAAGATCTTCCTCCCATCAGCCTCAGCATCAATAAAACCCATCCTAACAAGATAGCTTAAGTACCTTCGAAGCTGCGCGTAATTAGTATTTAGGCGATTCGCAATAACAAAACGACTCACCCCCTTAACAGCAATCTCAAGAATAGACGCTATAATCTCAAAGGAACTCCGATACCTCTTACCGAAAACGCGCTCCTTGCTAATCAACGGAAACTTTTCTAAAACAACCCCCATTCCGATAACCTAACATATTTCTAAGGCTTTAAAGGAAAATGGATTTTTTCCATAGAAACCATTGAATAAAAACACAATTATGACTGCAACCGTTGAAAGTTAAAAATAGTTATATACGCTCGCCTTTATATTATTTCAATTGAAACTGTTGAAAGGGTAATCGAATTATGTCGGAACATAAACTAACATCTAATGAAATACGCTTTTTAGAAGAAGCATTAAGCTCAGATTATAAAGTTGCCAGCATTCGCCTAAGAGAAGGCGAGTATCAATATGAACTCTCAAAAGTCATAGCAAACTTTCAGTTAGAACTAAATTTCCCAGATGTCAAAGAACTAGTTAAAAGACTTCACGGCGAAGAAAAAGTAAACGACGTTCAACTCATCCGCAAAACCCAAACAATCCTCAAAAAATTAGAGAAAAGCGGAGTAATAAAAATCCTGCCAAAAACTAAGCCGTGGGAACTACAGCGGTACGCTCTTCTAAGCCTAAAATTCATCGACAGCGACAAAAACCATGTATCCCTTGTAACAGACGAACAAATACAGCAAGCAAAAGAAAAATTAAAGGCAATTCTCAACCAACATAAAATAACAAAATATCCTACAAGACTTCTAAAACCAAAAGCCTACATATTGGCTTTCATAATAGCCCTTTCTCACGCTATCCTTGTTTGGAATTTACTACAACCCATTATCGACCCGATTATTGTTGTAGGATCATTTTCAATAGCCATTTTGTGCTCTATTACTCTCGGAAGAGCACTATCGCAAGATTAAACGAATAACAAACATTTATGGAGGTGTCAGGAAACGAAGAAAAACCTACTTAAAACAAGCTTAATCCCACTAATATTGTGCCTGTACGCAACTGCAATCCTCAAAAGCGACAAATTGCTCACAAATGCCAGTTCAACAACTTTAATAGTCCCCGACGATTTTGACAGTATTCAAGACGCCATTAATAATGCAAGTCAAGGAGCCATAATCTACGTACGTTCAGGAACATACCCAGAAAATATTCTTATCAATAAAAGTATTACACTAATAGGAGAAAACCGAGAAAACACAATTATAGATGGAGGCGGCGTAGGAAACGTAATTTCAATACAAGCTTCAAACGTTAACATCAGCGGTTTTACCATACGGAACAGTGATCCCCATGTAGGTTGCGGGATATATGCGGACCGCGTTAGAAACATCGTGATAAGC
The DNA here is from genome assembly GCA_038882975.1 of Bathyarchaeia archaeon. Classification (GTDB taxonomy): domain Archaea; phylum Thermoproteota; class Bathyarchaeia; order Bathyarchaeales; family Bathycorpusculaceae; genus JAGTQI01. The sequence goes on along the minus strand of JAVZNE010000004.1, from coordinate 95,322 downwards.
AACAATAAAGTAGAAAGCAATAACATAGGGATTCAAATAACATTTTCAAGTCAGAATCAAATATGTGGAAACACGATATCAAAAAACTATTTTGGCATTCAACTTATTTATTCAAGCGGCAACACAATATGTAGAAATGATTTTAAGGACAATTCTGATGGAATCGACATTTATTACTATTCTTTCAACAACACGATTTATGAAAATACATTCTCCAGTAATGATTGGGGCATATATATTTGGAATAGTGACAACAACGTTTTTTACCACAACAATTTCATCAATAACAATTACAACGTTTATGCCGAGCAGACAACTAATACGTGGAGCGTCGATGGTGAGGGCAATTATTGGGATGACTATAATGGGAAAGATTTAAACAAAGACGGTATAGGTGATCTTCCCTACAACATTGCCGAAGGAAACATCGATTATTATCCTTTGATGGGAATGTTTCACAAATTTATTGCGCTTTTTAGCGGAAACATTAATTATGTCGTTATAATATCTAATTCAACGATTCTTGATTTTACATTTAAAATGATGGCTGAAACGAAAGCTAGAGTTATACTTTTTAATGCTAGCGGTGACGGTGGTTCTGCAAGTTTTAGTAGGGTTGTCATTCCTAAAGCATTAATGAAAAGCATACATGCAGTGCTTGTTAATGAGGAAGAGGTTAATGTAACTTTGCTTAATGTTGAAGATATGGAACATTTCTACTTGTATATTGAGCATTCGAGTGGCTGTTCTATCAAAATAGTGTATTCGGAACTCCTAGACTGGTATTATCAGTTGCTTGAAAAGTATCATGTCTTGAATGAGTCCTATTCAGAGTTGCTTAATAGGTATCGCAGTTTAAACGAATCATACTCCGTGCTTTTGGACGGATATAGTCAGCTGCTTTCTGATTATTCAGAGTTGCTCAGTAAGTATCATGTCTTGAACGAATCGTATTCGGAGCTTTTGGAACTAAGTGCAAGCTTCCAAGAATTTAATGCAACCATTAATGCGCTTATTGAAAAGCTTAACACGTTGAATGCGACGCTTGATAATATTTTAAGAGATTACAGTGAACTTCAAAATGAATTCAATGTCATGGACTCATTGTATCAGGCTCAAACGCAAAATTTCAGAGGTTTGATGTATATCTTCGCTGCAACAACAGCCATTTTCATCTTAACAACTATTTACTTCTCAAAGAAAGCGCATGAAAAAGTTTCTGAATCAAAAAAGCATGCATCATGACCCTAAATCATTAAAATTGTTTTTCGGCGAAGGTTTTAATACATGCTTACTTTACAAAATTGAGAAGATGGAAAAGAGAAGATTTAAGTATATTTTATTGCGGCCGTAGTCTAGCCTGGTAGGACTTCGGCCTCCCGAGCCGGCGACCCGGGTTCGAATCCCGGCGGCCGCACTTTTAAGTTGTGTATAGCATTATTTGTAAGTGAGTTAGAAATAAACATTAAAATGAGTTGTGCTTCAAATTTATTGAGGTTTGTGGTGTCTGGTTTGCATTTGCCAGTTATGAGGGATGAGGTTATCAGTTTTCTTGATCCCGAATCTGGTGAGGATTTTGTTGATTGTACTGTGGGTTTGGGTGGTCATGCTTTGGCTGTTTTGGAGCGGACTGGTCCTTTTGGGAGGGTTTTGGGGGTGGATGCTGACCCTGTGATTCTAGAGAGGCTTAGGCGGAAGGTTGAGGATACTGATTATGGGAGGCGTTTGGTTCTTGCGTGTGGTAACTTTGCTGATTTGGGCGAAATAGTTGAGAGATACGCTTTTAGGCGTGTCTCCGGGGTTTTGTTTGATTTGGGTTTGTCAAGTTGGCACTTGAAGAAGAGTGGTCGGGGGTTTTCTTTTCTCCGGAATGAGCCGCTTGATATGCGATATAACCCAAAAAATCCATTAACTGCTGAGGCTATAGTGAATTTTTGGAGCGCAAAGGATATTGAGCGGATTTTGAGGGTTTATGGGCAGGAGAGGTTTGCGCGGAGGATTACCGAAGAAATTGTGCGGTCTAGGCCTTTGAGGACAACTGTGGATTTGGTTATGGCTGTTGAGAGGGCGACACCATCATGGTATCATAGAGGGCGGATTCACTTTGCGACTAGGACTTTTCAAGCTTTGAGGATAGCTGTGAACAATGAGTTGGAGAATTTGGCAAAGGCTTTGCCTCAAGCCCTTGACGTAATGGATGAGGGGGGTAGGCTTGTGGTTATTTCTTTTCATTCCCTAGAAGACCGCATTGTCAAAAGTTTTCTAAGGAAAAAGGCCAAAGAGGGTGCTGTTAAAATTTTAACGAAAAAGCCTGTCAAGCCTCCTAAAGACGAAGTTGCGGAAAATCCTAGAGCCAGATCAGCGAAGTTAAGGGCCGCCGTAAAAATTTAAGGTTTTATTTTGAGTGCGCCACTATCCATGGACTTGGGTTTTTGAGTTGACATATACTTATGGTCTTTTTGTTTTTCATTTTTGCGTAGAAAAGTTTTGGCATGTAGGCGATTAAAATGTCGCCTTTTTCTATGTCTTCTAAATCCCTTTTTATGAAGTTTGCGCTGGAACTTTATCCACCAACCCGGCTCTGTGCTTCTGTAGATTTTTTCGCGTTGCCATGGGTCAATTGGCTCATATCCATGGCGGATGCAAATTTTCGTATAGTTTCTATGCATGATTGTTTTGTTTCCATGCCTTGGATTGGTCCGGAGATGAAGGCTTTCCTTTCATGTGGTTGCGCCTTTAGTGATGTTTTTATGGAAAGGATTAAGTGTTGGGTGTATATTTTGGTTTTCAATGTTTGAAAGGGATGCCTTGGTTTGGGATTGCTTGATCCTTTGACTGCTGTGGTGATTTCTTTTTGCTTTCTTGGCTCGTTGCTTTACAAGCGTGTTAATTTGGGGATAACCCTAAACGCAACCGCCCTTCTTTTGGCTTTGCTTTCGCTGGATTGGTGGGGCATTCCCAGCGTAGTTTATGCAACCGTTGACCCTTTGAAGAGGGAGGGGCTTTTGGCGATATCAGTTATTTTTGCGACTTTCGGCATAATGTGGTTAAGCCAACTATACAAAGAGACGGGGGAAATCACCAAATTAAGTGATAGCCTAAGCCGGCTGGTTAAGAATCCAAAGATTGTTTTAAGCGTGCTTCCAGCAGTGATAGGTTTTCTTCAAGTGGCTGGTGGGGCTTTGATGTCGGCTCCTATAGTGGATTGGGAGGCTGAAAAGTTGAAATTGAAGGCGGAGAGAAAAGCTTATGTGAATTTGTGGTTTAGGCACACAATTTTTCCTGTTTATCCATTAAGCCAAGTACTTATAGTGACGTCTGCCTTAACTGGGGTGGCATTATTTTCAATTATCTTGCTTCAAATTCCAACAGTTACAGTGATGATTATTGTTGGTTTCTTGGCGGGTTTCTGGAAAATTCCAAGCGTAAAAAGTGAAGAAACATCTGGAGCGTCAAAAGGCAAGGTCAGTTTGGAGTTTAAACGTTTCTTTATATCGTTCTCTCCTATAACAGCAACTATTGTTGTGGCCGTTTTTATAGGCGCTTTAAGTCATAGCTTGTCCAGGCAAGGCTTTGATGTTCTAATAGCAACTTTTGCGGGATTGGTGGTTTTAGCCATAATTTCTAGACTGAACTGCAAGGCGCTGGTGAAGCCGCTTAGAAGTTGGGGAATTTACGGGGTGACCTTTGCCGTTTATGGAGCTTTTCTACTTCGCAATGTGATTGTTGTTGCTGGCGTTTCTGAGGTTTTCAAACAGTTTGTTACTAGCAGAAACGTAAACACTGTAATACTGTTGACAGTTATACCCGCAGTTTTGGGTTTTCTCACAGGCTCCCCACATGGAGCAATAGCCATAAGTGTGCCAGTTTTAACGGGGATTCTAACTTTTTCGCCTAAAATCGCTGCGCTTCTGTATATTAGTGCTTATCTTGGATATACTATTTCACCTACTCACCTTTGTTTCACGTTTACGGCTGACTATTTCAAAAGCCCTTTGGGCAAAGTTTACAAGTATGTGATTCCATCATTTATACCGACTTTTGCAACAGCTTTACTGGTCTATTTTCTGCCTTTTTCCATTTAAAAATGCTTAAAAGTTTGCAGTGTTAAGCTGAATTGGATAAGAATGACTTTGCCGCTGGACGATGGTTTGCTTTACGAGTTGGGCATAATCATAATTTTTATAGGCGTTATAGTCGTCATTACAGCTTTTGTTCTACTTTTCCTCTCAAGTATAAAAAGTGGAAGAGTGCGAGGTGGTGGGGTATTAATTATTGGGCCTTTCCCTATAGTTTTTGGCAGCGACAGAGAATCCGTCAAAACTGTTTTATGGCTTTCGATGGCACTTACAGCGCTTCTCTTCATAGTTTTCATGATGCTTCATTTTTTAGGTAGGTGAAAAGAGGTGACATCTGAAGAAGGCGAAAGCAGAGAACTTGCAGAAATCGGGTGGATTAGACTTTTTATAATGCTGTTTTTTGTAGGTTTTTTCATAATCTTAACAGGCATAATGATAATGGTGGCTGCCGCGCTTCTTTTTGGTGAAGGTACAGGAAGTGTTGGTGGCTTCATACTTATTGGGCCTTTCCCTATAGTTTTTGGCACTGGTCCAGAAGCCACATGGCTTGCCTTGTTCGCTATAATCCTTGGAATTTTAAGCGTTACATTTTTCTTTATATTATTGCGTAGAAGGGTTAAGAAAAACTGTCTGTGAATTAGCTTTTCTTCTCTTCTCTGCCGTAGAATATGTACAGAAATATTAGGACTAGGACGACGAATGTTGCCGTCATTAGAACGTATTTGAGGATTTCAAAGTATACTCCAATATCTAAGGCCATGGCGAATCCCTTTTACATGCTTTTCTAGTTCTAAATTGTGGTATTTAAGGAGTTGGTTTCCTCCATTCCATCATTAATGGCTCGTATAGTTCGTCATGTTCTTCTATTTTCTCGTACCATTCTAGGATGTTGGCTATTTTTTGGGCTATTAAATGATAGCATAGGTGGATTTTTCTGTCCAGAACTCGGAAGTAAAAGTCATCACACGAGCAGAACTCGGCATCCGGCATTATTAGGTAGTCACGTTCTTTGCCAACAACTACCCAAACAACTCTTCCACTAGGCTTGAAAGTGTACTTTTTCACTCTATTTTCTTTTAGGGCTTCAAATGCCTTTGTGAATCGCTGTCCAAACACCTCATAAAGCCTTGTGAGATTCTTCCCTGTCAGTTTGCCCTCTGCCTTAACCTCTTTGCATACAGCATTTAAAATATCACTTTCGGAATCGATGCTCATGAAAGCACAAGCTTTAGGTTTTGCTCATTGTTTTGTTATTATTCGATTTTTATTGGCTCGCCTTTCGGTTTCTTTTCTTCCTTTATCTTTGGAAGTTTAACTTCTAAAACCCCGTTTTTGTATTGGGTTTGTGCCTCTTTCACGTTGACCTTCGCTGGGAGTGTCAACTCTTTGTAATATTTGCGTTGGGGTGTGTCAACGCTTATTGTTAGTGTGTCTTCTGTGCCGTGAAGCTTAATATCCTCTTTCTCAACGCCGGGCAGTTCAGCCACAACGTGGATTTCGTTATTTGTTTCAACTATGTCCACCAGTGGTTCGCGTTCCTCTTTAACTTTTGGTCCGAGACGGGTTGGTTTGACATTTCCAAACTCTTGGATTTCCGGCTTGCCGTCCGGTCCAATCTTTATGCTGTATCCGTAAACGAAGGGTCCCCACTCCTTTATTGTTGAGCCGTCGGGTAGTTTACGTTCCCTAACATAGTCCTTTGGAATTCTCGCTGTGAACTCTTTGAACTCCTCCTCCATCCATTTCTCCATTTCCCGAAACATTCTGTCTATGTCTTCGAAGAACCAGCCTCCTAAGAATGGGAAGCGTCTTCTTCTAAACCATTCTGGAAAATCCTCTTCAGAAGGCATTTTTCCACCTAGTTTAGTGTGGGAATTTTCACTCTATAAAATTTTGCGCTACTGTAACGCTCTAAGCTGGCTTAAAGCTCCGAGAAAGGTTCCGTCTAGGAGATAGATTTCCGCATTTTCCAAGTCAACAGCTCTCGTTCTTAATATTGGTCCAACAACTTTTTCGCTTTTTACTCCTTCGCCAGCGTCTTTCTCATTTAATGGTTTTCCTCCCAAATACTCGTTAAAGGATGGCATTATAAAAAACTGGGAGGTTTTAGGCTTAATACCATAATGTTTAAGCAATGTCTCTTGTGGGCTGTTGTCAATTTTTATTTTATTCTTTTCCAGCAAAATCCTTGTCAACTGTTCCTTGTCGCAGTTTGCCTTAACCCAAACTTGCCTCGTTATTCTGAAACCGGCGGGGTCGCGGAACCCTACAACTGGATGCACGTGCCCCATCACAAGGGTTTTGCACTTTAAAAGCGTTGGCGATGGCCAACGGTGACCATGAAAAAAGCCCACATCACCTATGATTGTTCCTGATGATGGGAGGGTTTTTATGTCCTCTGGAAGCAGTGGTTCAAGGTTTCCATCGTGGTTTCCCCGGATTACTTGTATTTCTCGGACGTGCGCTTTCAGTTCCGTGAAAAAGTCAGGGACGTCGTGCCATTCGCCTATTTCTGCTGTTGCCACCGTGTGTTTAACATCACCTATTATTAGGAGTTTTTCCGGTCTATACAGACCTATAAGAGATTTTAGCCTTTGAAGAAGTTTTGGCATTTGTGTTGGTACATGTATGCCCTTTTCTGATAGGGCTATTTCCCACCCTATGTGTAAATCCGCCACGATTAAAACCCTTGTATCCTTTGTCTTTACGAGGGCTGCGGGGTGGGGCATTAAAGGCGTTATCATCGGCTACTTTTCAACCCTTTTTAATTAGGCTTAAAATTTTCTCGTGAATTTGCTGGTTGGCGGAAGCCACGAAAGTCAGCTTTTCCTTTGGATGTAGTTTGGCGTTTAAAGGCTTTCCGTCTGGTGTTGTGATTAGCGCTCCAGCCTCCCTTATTATTAGCCACGCGGCTGCCGTGTCTGTTGTTCTAAGTTTTCCGCGGATGTCGATGAAGGCGTCTGTTGTTCCATCAGCCACATAGCATAGCTCTAGGGCGTTGGCTCCTAGGTGGCGTATGTGCTTTGTCTTCTCAATGATGCTTGTTAGACGCGGTGCAACTTCACGCGCCTTGTAAGTGTTTAGGTCTATGCCTATCACCGCATCCTCCAAGCTTACCTGTTTTGAAGGAGTTATTTTCTCATCGTTGCGGTATGCCCCTTTCCCCTTTTCCGCCGTGTATGTTGTGCCGTGGAAGAGGTCTGCCACCAATGCCGTGTGAATCGTGTCTAGCTTTGGCTCTGTGGACACTGCTATGGAAGTTGCGTAGAATGGTATGCCCCTTGTTAGGTTTGTTGTCCCATCTATTGGGTCTGCTGTCACATAATTTTCGTCTGGATTTTCTCCGTATTCCCTTATGCCAGACTCCTCACTTATCAAGGTGAATGATATGCCCTGCCTAACAAGGGTTTCCACAATGGCTTTTTCAGCTTCTATGTCGATCTGTTTTATAGGGTCGCCACCAGCCCCTATGCCGAGGCTTGGCTGCTGTTGTCCGCGCGCAGCTTCCAAAAGCGGGGTTATTCGCCTTTTCACGTTGTCTCTGCAATGGATTAGTACAGTCAGCCAGTCAATCTCTTTTTTCATGTTTTCTCTGTTTCCATTACAGTTTTCGTTTGATAAAGACTTTGCTGGATAGACCTTATTTTAACATTAAATTGGTACAGTGGTTTGGGTAAAAAATATATGAAAACAGTTGTAACAACACAAATCAAACCAATTAGGAGAGAATGTCGTTGGACATTATTGTTTGTGTTAAACATGTTCCAGAGACAGCAGAAGCGGAACTCAAAATCGATGCAAGCGGTAAAGGCATAGAAAAGGCTGGTTTGGTCTTTGACATTAACGAATGGGACGACTACGCCTTGGAAGAGGCTGTGCGTATAAAGGAAAAGTTCGGCGGAACAGTCATAGCCATAACCGTTGGACCAGAAGACTCAGAAAGCACACTACGCAAGTGTCTTGCTCGAGGCGCCGACAAGGCAATACGCCTAACAGACCCAAAATTTGCCGGCTCAGACGCCTATGTAACCGCAGAAATCCTTTACAGCGTAATCAAAAACCTCCATTTTGATCTTATTCTCACGGGGGCACAGGCTGGCGACGATGGTAGTGCTGTTGTTGGTCCCGTCTTAGCCGAGTTGCTTGGCATCCCCCACGCCACCATGGTTAAGAAGATTGAGTTCAGCGATGGAAAAGCCATCGTTAATCGCGAGTTGGAGGGCGGCTTAGAAGAACGTTTAGAAGTTAAGTTGCCAGCGCTTTTCGCTGTTCAGACGGGCATTAATGAGCCACGTTACGTCTCCATTATGGGAATTCGCAAGGCTATGCAGAAAGAGGTTAAAGTTATGGGGTTGGCGGATATAGGCTTGAGCGAAAACGACGTTGGTGAGGCTGGCTCATGGCTTAGAATAGAAAGACTCTATGTTCCACCAGTGGAGAAGCAGGCGGAGTTCCTCAAGGGAAGCCCGGACGAAATAGCCACGAAGATTGTTGAAATCTTAAAGTCTAGGGGGCTGATTTAGGATATGACTGAAATTTTTGTGTTAGCTGAGCATAGGCAAGGACAATTAAGAGATATAACTTTTGAAATGCTGACGAAAGCCAGAGAACTAGCTGAGAAAACAAACGCTGAACCGGTAGCTGTTATTTTGGGCAAGAATGTTGGTGAACACGCCAAAAACTTGGCTGAGCATGCCAAAAAAGTTCTGCTTGTTGAGGATGAAAAGCTCGAAAACTTTAACTCCGAAGCCTACCAAAAGGTTCTTTCTCATCTAATCAAGGAGCATAAGCCCCTTCTGACAATTATTGGGCACACATCTTATGGTGTTGAACTTGCTCCTAGACTTGCGGTAGCCCTAAACATTCCGTTAGCGACGGACTGCATAGAACTAGCTTTTGAAGGCGACGCATTCACTGTTACGAGGCAGATGTATGGTGGGAAAGTAAATGTTAAGGCGATGCTCCGCAAGGCTGAAAGCTACATGGTCACGGTGCGCCAGGCAGCCTTCCAAGCTCAAAAACCACCCACACCATTAAACGGGCAAATAGTTGAAGTTCCATCACCCCTAACAGAGGAAATAACCACTAAACGGTTCTTGGAATATGTTTTGCCACCGCCGGGAGGCGTTGACATAACAGCCGCAGAAGTGCTTGTTGGCATTGGAAGAGGCATTAAAGACCAGGGCAACATACCAATGGTGGAAGAGTTGGCGAAAATGCTGGGTGGAGTGCTGGCGTGTTCGCGTCCAATTGTTGATAAGGGTTGGCTTCCAAGTGACCGGCAGGTGGGAACTTCTGGAAAAACTGTTAAGCCAAAGCTCTACATAGCCTTAGGCATAAGCGGAGCCTTCCAACATGTCCTCGGAATGAAAAACTCTGATTTGATAATTGCTGTGAACAAAGACCCGAAGGCTCCGATATTCAGCTTTTCAGACTATGGCGTTGTTGAAGACTTGTTCAAGGTTGTGCCAGTGCTGAAAAACAAAATCAGCGAGTTAAAAGCTCAAAAAGCATAGCCTAGCAATGGAGGAGTCTGTATGGACTTTAAGCTGACCGAGGAGCAAATGGAGATTAAACGGGCTGCCCGCGAGTTCGCCGAAAAGGAGTTCACACCAGAACTAGCCTTAGAATACGACCAGAAAGAAGAGTTTCCGATGGAGCTTTACAGGAAAGCCGCCAAACTGGGCTTCACGGGCATGCGTATACCACAAGAGTATGATGGGCAAGGATACGGCGTACTAGAAGAATGCTTAGTCGTTGAAGAGTTCTGCCGCGTTGACCCAGGATTGGGAGTAGCTGTCTCCCTCGGAAACCTAATGGTCCCGGGCGTCTTGCTCAGACATGGCACGGAAGAGCAGAAGGAAAAGTATATTCCACCACTGGCTAGGGGCGATAAAATCGCCGCTGCAGCCTTCACAGAGCCAGAGCACGGAAGCGACATAACCAAAATGGACACAACAGCCGTCAGAGTGGGCGACGAATGGGTTATTAACGGCTCAAAACAGTTCATAACCAACGCTCCAATAGCCGACACCTTCATAATCCTATGCCAAACAGACCCCAACGCAACCCCACCCCACCGCGGACAAAGCCTTTTCTTAGCAGAGAAGGGCATGCCAGGTTTGGAAGCAACAAAACTTCACGGCAAGATGGGCATAAGACCATGCGTCACTGGCTCTTTAGCGTTAAGCGACCTCCGCGTGCCCGCAAACAATCTTGTGGGCGAACTGAACAGAGGCTTCTATTATGCGCTTGAGCTTTTTGATGGAACCCGAATAACCGTGGCTGCCCAAGCCGTCGGCATAGCCCAAGGAGCCTTTGAAAAAGCCCTAAACTACGCCAAAACCCGTAAACAGTTTGGACAGCCAATAATCAATTTTCAAGGCGTCTCCTTCAAGTTGGCTGAGATGGCTATGAAAATTGAAACCGCCCGCCTGCTTACGTATAAGGCGGCTTGGATATACGACCATGAAAAGCCAAGCCCAGCGGCAACATCGATGGCTAAGGCTTATGCAAGCCGCGTAGCCATGGAAGTCACAGATGATGCCATCCAAATATTTGGTGGTTATGGCTATTTGGCAGACTATCACGTGGAACGCTTCCATAGATGCGCAAAAATAACTGAAATTTACGAAGGCACAAGCGAAATCCAAAAGCTAACCATCATCAACTTCTTAATGAAATAGCCGTTTCTCTCCCTATTTTTCTTGACAGTTGTTGGCTGATTCTCAAAAGTTTTATTACACATGCCATCTATTCATTCTACTCTATATTGGGAGAGGATTTGTTTGGCTGAAAAATTAAAGAAAGCCGCTGTAATTGGTTCTGGAGCGATGGGACACGGAATAACGCAGCTTTTAGCAATGAGCGGTCTAGAAGTGGCGATGGTGGATATCAGCGACGAACTGTTGCAAAAGGGTTTGGAGAAAATCAGATGGAGCTTAGGCAAGTTTGTCGAAAAGAGAAGGATTAGGCAGGAAGATGCAGACGCCGCGCTTTCAAGGATAAAAACCACGACAAGCTATGAGACGGCAGCCAAAGACATAGACATAGCCATAGAAGCAGTCCCAGAGAACATGGAAATAAAAAAGCAAGTTTTCGCGAAACTTGACAGCATTGCACCGTCGCAAACAATAATTGCTTCTAACACCTCAACCTTGAGCATAACGGAGATGGGAAACGCCACAAAACGTCCAGAAAAAGTGGCTGGAATGCATTTCTTTAACCCGCCGCAAATGATGGCTCTAGTAGAAGTTATTAAAGGCGAAAAAACAAGCCAAGAAACGATAGACACCCTTGTTGAGCTAGCCAAGAAACTTGGGAAAACACCTGTGGTCGTCAAAAAAGATGTGCGGGGCTTCATAGTTAATAGAATTCTTGCTGCAGTATTGATAGAAGCTTTTTGGGCTTACCATCGTGGAGAAGCAACAAAAGAAGGAATCGACGCCTCTGTTAAATACAGTGGCGGCTTTCCAATGGGATGGTTCGAACTAGCTGACTTTGTGGGATTAGACTTGGCTTATGAGATCGGAAGAATCCTTTATGAAACTTATGGCGACCGTTTCAAACCGTGTGCAGAAGTCATAGAACCACTGGTAAAGGAGAAAAAGCTTGGACAGAAAGGGGGCGTCGGCTTTTACGACTGGACTAAAGGTAGGCCGAGGATACCTTTCAATTTGATGGAGGAATATGATGTTGAAAGGTCTTGGGCTGTAGCTGTAAACGAGGCTGCATGGCTAATACACGAAGGCGCAGCAAGCCCAGCAGATATAGATACCGGAATGAAGCTTGGCACTTATTGGCCGTCTGGTCCATGCGAGTATGCGGATAGAACCGGCATAGACGTTGTTGTCAAAAAGTTGAAGGAGCTTTACGCCAAATACAACATGGAACTGTATAAGCCGTGCCCGTTGCTGGAAGAGTATGTTAGCAAAGGCTGGCTTGGTAAGAAAACTGGAAGGGGGTTCTATTAAATGAAATTTGAATTGACAGAAGAGCAGATTGGGATAATAAACGCTGTGAGGGAGTTCTGCGAAAAGGAGTTCAAACCGGAATTAGCTTTGGAACTTGATAGAAAAGAAGAATTCCCCATGGAGCTTTACAGGAAAGCCGCCAAACTGGGCTTTACAAGCATGTTCATCCCACAGGAGTATGGAGGGCAAGGATATGGGCTTCTGGAAACATGCCTTGTGATCGAGGAAATGTGTAGAGCAGATTCCTCGCTTGGTGTGGCTATTTCAAGCGGAAATTTCGGCAGCGAACTGATATTGGCTTATGGGAGTAAAGAGCAGAAGGAAAAGTATCTACCGCCAATTTGTAGAGGTGATTTTACATCAGCGGCAGCCTTTACAGAGCCAAATATCAGCGGAAGTGACATAACCCGCATGGAAACAACGGCCACAAAATATGGAAACGAATGGTGGATAAATGGCACAAAAACCTTCATAACAAACGCTACAATAGCAGACTTCATTGTCGTCTTAACCCAAACAGATACAAAGGTTAGACCAACATATCGCGGCGAAACCCTCTTTGTCGTCGATAAAGGAACGCCTGGGCTGGAAACAACAAAGCTTCATAACAAGATGGGAATACGGTGTTCCGTAACTGGTGAGGTGCGCTTTGACAATGTTAAGGTTACAGACTGGCATATTGTGGGCGAGCTTAACAGAGGCTTCTATTACTCCATGGAGTTCTTCGACAAAACAAGGGTTGGTGTGGCAGCCCAAGCCGTTGGCATGGCTCAAGGAGCGTGGGAAATAGCCTTTAAATATTCAAAGCAGAGGGAAGCCTTCGGACAGCCAATAATCCAGCATGAAGCCATAGGCTGTACGTTGGCGGAGTTAGCCACAAAAATAGAGGCTGCGAGGCTCCTAACCTACAAGGCTGCTTGGCTCATAGATGTTGGAAAAATGGACCCCATGGCGACGGCCATGGCAAAACAGTACGCAAGCCGCGTGGCAATGGAAGCTACAGACTTCGCTATCCAAACATTGGGTGGTTATGGTTATTTGGGCGAGTACCGTGTTGAAAGATACCACAGAGACGCAAAAATAACCGAGATTTACGAAGGCACCAGCGAAATCCAAAAGCTTACAGTGCTCAAGTATCTCCTAAGAAAGTTCTAAATCTCCCAAAAGTAATATAGGCTATTCCACAAAACATGGTTTGGTGAAATCATGAGCAAAGCGTATGAAACCATAAAAATTGAGAGGGAAGACAGTGTTCTATGGATAATCCTAAACAGACCGCATAGGTTGAACGCCTTCAACGATGTTTTAATGGAGGAGCTTGCAGACGCCCTAGACACAGCTGACAGAGACCCATCCGTTAGATGCGTTGTGATAACTGGCGAAGGTGATAGGTCCTTCAGTGCTGGTGCAGACGTGACAATGTTTCCAAAGGCAACACCCGTTAAGGCTGAGGAGTTTTCTAGGCTGGGACAGAAGGTTTTCAGTAAAATTGAGGAAATGTCAAAGCCGGTTATAGCGGCAATTAATGGCTTTGCCTTAGGCGGAGGTTTAGAACTGGCGTTGGCCTGCGACTTTAGAATAGCCGCAGAACATGCGGAGCTGGGAAGCCCAGAAGTAAACTTAGGGCTTATTCCCGGATGGGGTGGAACCCAAAGGCTTGTGAGGATTGTTGGCTTGGCAAAGGCTAAGGAGATGGTTATGCTTGGAACAAGGCTTAAGGCTGAAGAAGCCCTAAAAATTGGCTTGGTTCACAAAGTTGTGCATTACGAGAAGCTTAGGGACGAGGTTCGCGATTTAGCCAAAAAACTAAGCGAGGGACCACCAATAGCGCTGAAGTATGCGAAATTCGCCATAAACTTTGGAACACAAGTGCCGCTGGATGCAGGCTTACGCATAGAATCAGCTCTTATGGGTCTAACCTTCTCAACAGAAGACTTGAAAGAGGGTGTAGAAGCCTTCATGTCGAGGCGGAAGGCCGAGTTTAAAGGAAAGTAAAAACACTCCCACATTCCCCACATTTTTAATTGTTCAAAATTTGAATGGCGAATGGAAGAGTGGTGATATGAGGAAAGTTGCAATCATTGGTGTTGGGAGCTCCAAGTTTGGAGTTAGAAACGATGTTAATGTGGCGGAACTTGCCTTTGAAGCTTTCAAGCCTTCAATTGAGGATGCTGGGATAACGCCAAAAGACATAGAATTTGTCGCCGTCGGCTCAACAGGAGCCGGAGCATGGTATGAAGAGCTTCTCCCAGCCGTGGTTTCAGCCGAGTATTGTGGTTTAACCGGGGCTGGGCTTGTGCGCTGTGAAGCCGCATGTGCAAGTGGAAGTGCCGCCTTCGCTACAGCCTACTGGGCTGTGGCAAGCGGGCAAGCCGAAATTGCAGCGGCTTTGGGTGTTGAGAAGATGCGGGAGATTGATACTCCCACAATGATGGAGTGGATTGGTAGAGCTGGATACTACCTATGGGAGTTCCACAACTTCGGCTTGACTTTCCCGGCTTATTATGCTTTGTATGCAACCGCCCACATGGCAAGGTTCGGCACAACAGAAGAGGATTTGGCTTTAGTTGCTGTTAAAAACCACAAGTACGCTTCAATGAACCCTATAGCGCATCTCCAAAACAGAATAACAGTTGACGACGTGTTATCTTCCATGGTTATTGCCGCTCCACTAAAACTCTTCGACTGCTGCCCAGTTTCTGACGGTGCTGCCTCAGTAATCCTAGCCTCTGAAAAGAAGGTTAAGGAGCTTAAGGTTGACACGCCAGTTTGGGTTGCAAGCATCGGATACGCCTCTGGAACAGCTAACATGAGTAAGAGGCTTGACTATGTGGGATTGGAAGCCAGCGTGGCAGCAGCCCAAAAAGCCTACAAAATGGCGAATGTAACACCGGACCAGCTTGACGTTGCAGTGGTCCACGACTGCTTCACCATAGCTGAAATAATGGCATACGAAGATTTAGGCTTCTGCAAGAAGGGCGAAGGCGCCAAACTAATCAGAGAGGGACAAACTGAAATAGGCGGAAAAATCCCGGTGAATGTCGACGGCGGCTTAAAAGCCAAAGGTCACCCGATTGGCACAACCGGCTGCTCAATGATATACGAGTTGACAAAACAGCTGAGAGAAGAGGCTGTTGAGAAGAGCAGGCAAGCTCCAATGAAAAATTACGTAGCCCTGGCCCACAATGTGGGCGGAACCGGACACTACTGTTACGTGACAATTTTAAGGAGATGAGAAGATGGCTGTTATGCCCTCCATAAAATCAAGAGAAGTAAAAATTGTACAGGATATTCCTGTAAGCAAGACGCTTCAGTTTTGGGAAGCCCTTAAACAGGGGAAAATCCTAGCCACAAAGTGCAGAAAATGTGGAAAACTGTATTTTCCGCCAGTTGCTGACTGCTCAGACTGCTTATTCTCGGACATGAATTGGGTTGAACTCAGCAACGAGGCGACAATTGAAACTTTCACGCATGTAGTTGTTAGACCAACATCCTTCCAGCAGGAGAAGCCCTACACCATCGCCATCGGCAGACTGAAGGAAGGCGTTAAGGTGCTTGCGTGGCTTACGGGCTTTAAGCTTTCAGAGGTTAAAGTGGGAATGAAAGCCAAACTTGTGGCAAAGCTGACACCCGAAGGACGTCCAACATACGAGTTCACCCGACCAGAATAAATCATGGAAAGTATTATTACTCCAAAAACCGCAAATATCTCTAATAGGGTTTAATATGCCAGCGAAAAGGAAAAAGAAGGTTGAAGAGGAGAAAATTGAAAAGCCACCGGAAAAGCCATGGTACAAGTTTTGGCCTCCAGGCGTTAGAAAACACATAGACTATCCAGAGGTGCCCCTCTTCGAGTTTTTGAGGGATTCTGCCAGAAAATATCCAGATAAAACTGCAATTATCTACTTTGACAGAAAGATAACCTTTAGAGAGCTGGATCTGCTTTCTGACAAGTTCGCAACAGCCCTAGTGGATTTGGGAGTGAAAAAAGGAGACAAAGTTGCCATATTTCTTCCAAACATTCCGCAGTTTGTAATTTCGTATTATGGTGTTTTGAAGGCTGGGGCGATTGTAACAGCGATAAGTCCACTCTACAAGGAACGAGAGGTTGAGCACCAATTAAATGATTCTGAAGCTGAAACAATAGCTGTTTTAGACATGCTTTATCCAATTGTTGAGAAGGTTTGGGAGAAAACAAAGCTTCGAAATGTTATAGTGGGAGGCCTAAAGGATTACATGCCAACTTTTAAGGCGGTTCTTGGTTCTCTGTTGAAAAAGATTCCATCCCGCAAGGTAGAGCGCAGGGCGAACGTCTACTTCTTCACGGAACTCATGGCAAGATACGAGGCCAAACCGCCAAAAGTTGAAATAAATCCGCGGGAGGATTTGGCTGCCCTCCAATATACAGGCGGAACCACCGGCATCTCTAAAGGAGCCATGCTTACTCACATGAATCTTGTTTCAAACGCCGTTATGTGCAGAGAATGGCTTCAAGCCAACGAGGGGGAAGAAGTTGTTTTAACGGTTCTTCCACTCTTTCACATTTACGGCATGACAACAAGCATGAACGCCCCAATATTCTTCGCCGGAACAATGGTTATGCTGCCCCGCTTCGACCCAGTAGCCGTCCTGGAAGCCATCCACAAATATAGAGTGACAGTATTCTGTGGAGCACCAACAATGTACGCCATGCTCATAGCCCACCCAGACCTCAAAAAATACGACCTCACATCAATAAAATTCTGCGTATCTGGTGCGGCTCCACTCCCACCAGAAGTTCAAAAGAAGTTTATGGAGGTAACCGGCGGCGTTTTAGTCGAGGGTTATGGACTTACAGAGTCATCACCCGTGACACATGCTAACCCGCTTGATAAAACCATGAAAACCGTGAAAATAGGCTCAATTGGGATTCCGTGGCCTGACACCGACGCTAAAATAGTTGATATAGAAACTGGCGAAAAAGAGCTTCCGCCGGGAGAAATCGGCGAACTGATAGTTAAGGGGCCGCAGGTGATGAAGGGCTACTGGAAAATGCCGGAGGAAACAGCCGAAGTCTTAAGAAACGGCTGGCTTTACACTGGCGACATTGGTAAAATGGATGAGGACGGCTACTTCTACATAACAGACCGGAAGAAAGACCTAATCAAGTATAAGGGTTACAGCGTCTATCCGAGGGAGCTTGAAGACGTCTTATACGAGCATCCCGCCGTGAAACTCTGCGGGGTTATCGGCAAACCAGACCCAATTGCCGGTGAAATACCAAAGGCTTTCGTCGTGCTGAAGGAGGGGATGACCGCCACCGAAGAAGAGCTTATGAAGTTTGTGAACGAGAAGGTTGCACCCTACAAGGCGATTAGGGAGTTGGAGATCCGCAAGGAACTTCCGCTAAGTGCTGTTGGCAAGGTTCTCCGCAGAGTTTTAAGAGAAGAAGAACTTAAAAAACTGGCTGCTAAAACCTAGCTTTCCCTATTTCTTTATTGACAGCTTCTCTTAAACCGGCTCGCTTAGCCTCTTTCCAAACTTTTTAGTCCATTCGTCTACCGAAATGGCGAACTGTTTCTCCACATTGTTTCTGTGGAGGCTGTTGTATGTGCAGAAAGGTCTAACTTTGCCGTCGGGCGTTGCATAGTGTATAACGCATCTTTGGACGCGGTCTAGGTCAAAGTTCCAGACGTCCATAAAGTGCATTATCCCAATCATGACTATCCTGCGCATGAAGTTTCCAAGCGCTTCATAACTTCCCTTCGTTATAACATCTTTAAGCAAGCCTCTAACAAGCGGCGACTTCACTAATGGCAATAGTTCCAACATCTTCATTTTCGCTGTTGTCCTCTTGCCCTTAACGCCAGAATAGTAGATGTTCCAGAAGATTTCGGCGAAACGGTCAACATCCACATACTGCGTAATGGGCTTGTATGAACCGTCCTTTTCAACAACAAGGAAGGTTGCCGCTCCACACATGGGATGCATTGTGAATTCTGGATAAACCCTATTCTTTACAATGCTCATGCCCTTGGAAATTGGAACAGGCCAATTGACGGGACGCCAGTCCCAACGCGTGACAATTCCGTTTGTCTGTTCCTCTATCAGTTTAATGGTGTCTGGCACTGTTATGCGCATTTTCCGCATCTCGTCACTTCGGGCTCTCCCAGCCATGGAAATGGGTTGAATGTTTATGCATCTAACAACATCGTGGTTTTCAACTGCATAGCGTACTATGTCGCCGAGGTCTTTGTCGTTTACACCTCTTGCAAGGGTTACGACTAAAACTATCGAGTCTAAGCCTATTTTTCTAGCGTTTTCCAAAACCTTATGCTTGATTTTTACGAGGTCTGTTCTGCCCCTTGTTTTCTTGTAGATTTCTTCCCTTAAACCGTCAAATTGAAGGTAAAGTGTGCTCATGCCGGCGTCTAAAAGCTTTTTGAAGTAGTCGATGTCTTCTGCAAGGCGCAAGCCATTAGTGTTCACTTCCACGTGCTCCACACCCGCCTTTTTCGCCTCCGCGACCAGTTGTGGCAGATCATTTCTTATTGTTGGTTCGCCCCCGCTGAACTGAAGCGCATTGCAAGCCCATGGCTTATTGTTTCTAAGCAGTTTGATCATGTCTACAATCTGTTCGTATGTTGGTTCATAGACATAGTTGACCGCCCCGGCATAGGCGAAGCAGACGGGGCAAGCCATATTGCACCGATTTGTGACGTCTATTATGCCTAAAACCGTGTAGGACTTGTGTTGGGTGCATAAGCCACAGTCGTAGGGACACCCTTTAACGGTTTTTGTGTGGGGGTTCTCTAATCCACTTCCGATGTATTTAGCGTTGTACCATTCTCTGTAAATCCATTTGAAAAGCTCAGCGTCCCCCCAGTAAACATCTTCAAACTTTCCATGTTCTGGGCATGTTTTCTCAAGGTATATTACGCCGTGTTCCTCATAGATTCTCATGGGAACCCTGTTTAGGCATTCTGGACATAGGCTTGTTGAGTAAGTTTCAAACCTTGCCTCTTCTTGTTTTTGCATGCCAATCGCCATGTTATGGTTTAAGGTCTTGGCTTGTGGCTATATTAAAATTTCCATAATTTTAATAGGGTGAAAAGTATTATTCTCTTTCATGAGCGCAAAAATAAAGACCACGCTTAAACGAGCTGGACTGACAGACTATGAGGCGGATGCATACCTACTGCTCATGGAGAAGGGCGCGCTAGCAGCCAAACAAATAAGCTACGGAGCACAAATACCCTACTCCAAAGTTTACCAAGTCCTAAACAGCCTAGAAAAGAAGGGGTGGATAGAGGCAACAAGAAAAAGACCAAGCAGATACTTTCCAAAATCACCTGAAATAGCCCTAAAGAAGGCTAAGTCAGCCTTTGAGAATGAGTGGCTGCAAATCGAGAAAACAGTAACCGACGAGCTGCTCCCCATTTATGAGAGGCTGAAAACCAAAGAGAAGTATGATGTTTGGCTTCTGAGAGGCGCATTAAACATAATTTCAAAGTTTAAGGAAATGGCTAAAAAATGTAGGCAGGAGATGCTCATAGCCCTACCATTCACCAAAGAAGAGTTTCTGCTGGATTTCTACCAGTTGCTCCACTCTTTTATCGGCGAAAAGGTGCTGGTTCGCTTCATGATGTTGAAAGGATTAAGCGAAAACGTGTATGGGATGCTTTCAAAAATCGGCGAGGTGAAATGTCGAGAAAAAATGTTTGGCGGTGGAGCCATATCAGACAGCAGCGAAGTTTTACTGCTTTTCAGCGACGAAAGGGGCGAGATAAGCGCCATATGGTCTGACCATCCAGGCTTGGCGGCGCTAGCCAAAGACTACTTCAACTATTTGTGGAAAGAGCCAGAAGAGTGAAACTTTAAACCAACGTTTTAAATGTGATTAAGCTTCAAGAGATGGACACAGTGCGAGTCAAAGTTAGAGTCACTGGCATAATTCAAGGTGTTGGATTTCGCCCTTTCATATACCGCATAGCCGTAAAAAACGGCTTGAAAGGCTATGTTAGAAATATGGGTGACGCGGGAGTTGAAATCCTCCTAGAAGGCGAAGAAAAAGCCATCCATAGTTTCCTAAGGGATTTGAAAGAAAAGAAGCCGCCACTGGCGCATATTCACGAAATTATTACATTAAAACTTGAGGGCGAAAACCAATATACAAGCTTTACAATCGAGAAAAGCTCTGAGGAGTCTGAGCTTTCCGGCTCTGTTATTCCGCCAGATGTTGCCATATGTGACGAGTGCCTAAAGGAATTAAGGGAGAAAGGCAACCCCAGATACGAATACTTTTTCATAACCTGCACTGACTGCGGTCCAAGATACACGATTATTGAGAGAATTCCCTACGACCGGGAAAACACCACAATGCGGGACTTTCCCATGTGCAGTTTCTGCCAAAAAGAGTACAAAGACCCTATGAATAGGCGTTTCCACGCGCAAACGGTGGCTTGTCCAAAATGTGGCCCTAAGGTTTACTTAACCACATGCAAAGGCGAACTGGTTTCCTCCAACGACCCGATAAGAGAGGCGGGTAAACTGCTTGCAGAAGGCTTTATCGTCGCAATCAAAGGGTATGGTGGCTTTCATGTGGCGACAGCAACTACAAAGGATAAGCCTCTAATAAGGCTTAGAAAGGCTAAGCATAGGATGCAGAAGCCCTTCGCTATTATGGCGCGAAGCCTTGAGGCTGTGCGGTCCTTCGCCGAAGTAAGCCCAAAAGAAGCAGAGCTTTTAACCTCCTATACACGCCCAATAGTGCTCCTGAAAAAAAGCAGCAAATACCACCTTTCAGATTTAATTGCTCCTGGCTTGCATAATGTTGGCGTTATGCTTCCTTATACAGGCTTGCACTACATGTTGTTTGACAATATAGAAGAGCCGGCCTTTGTCATGACCAGCGCCAATCCGCCCAACCAGCCCATAGTTAAAGACGACGAGGAAGCCCTAAAAAAGTTGGGCGATATTGTTGATTACTTCCTCTTTCACAATAGGCGGATAGCCCACAGATGCGACGACTCGGTTGTGCGGGTGCACGGCGAAAAACTGGTTTTTATTAGACGTTCAAGGGGTTATGCACCAGCGCCGGTAATTTTGAGGGAAAAAGCCAAAAAATGTGTCTTGGCTTTGGGGGGAGAACTGAACAACACTGCTTGCGTTTTGCTTGGCAACAAAGCCTTTATATCTCAACATATAGGCGATGTGGAAAACATAGAAACGCGGGATTTCTTGGAAAGCGCCGCCAAACACTTAATTCGTCTAACAAACAGTAAAGTGAGCGCCGTTGCATGCGATTTGCATCCAAAATTCACAACAACAAAGCTCGCCAAAGATTTAGCTGAGGAGAACGGCTGGCAGCTTTTCCAAATTCAACACCACTACGCGCACGTTGCAGCCTTAATGGCTGAGCACGGCGTATCCGAAATTATCGGCGTCTGCTGTGACGGCTACGGGTACGGCGCTGACGGCGAAGCGTGGGGAGGCGAAATAATACTAGGATTGAAAGATTCAATGGAATTTAAACGCCTGGCCCACCTTGAAAAACAGCCAATGATTGGCATAGATTTGGCCACCCGTTACCCGCTTAGAATAGCTGCTGGAATATTATACAAAAAGGTGGATGTGGAAGACTGGCTCATGCGAAATAGGAGGTATTTCCCTTACGGCGAAAACGAGGTTCAGCTGATTCTTCAGCAACTTAGAAGGGGACATGGCACAGTTAAAACGACAAGTTGTGGAAGGATTTTAGATGCTGTAGCAGCTGTTTTAGGTGTTTGTTTTGAACGAACATACGAGGGCGAGCCTGCCATGAAGCTGGAATCAACAGCCATGAAAGGAAAAGACACGCTAAATTTGAAGCCAATAATTGAGGGTGAAACCCTAAACACTACAGAACTGCTACTGGAGATATTTGAAAACAGAGAAAGACGCCCCATACATGATTTGGCTTTTTCCGCCCATGTATACCTAGCCCGAGGCTTAGCAGAATTAGCCATTGAAAAAGCTTTAGAAAATGGTGTGAAAGTCGTCGGTTTTTCTGGTGGGGCTGCATGTAACGAAATATTAGCCAAAATTATGCAGGAAACCGTCGAGGCGGCTGGCTTAAAATTTCTCTTTCACGAGGCTATTCCGCCGGGTGATGGCGGCTTATCGTTTGGCCAAGTCTTTGCCGCTGGGTTCTCGCAATCTTAAGCCATAAACGATTTATCTCAGTTTGTTTTGCTATTTCGCAGATAACAATGTGTTTGGCTATCCCCGCAAAAGTTGTAAGCGTTAAAGGCAACATTGCCAAAGTGGATTTTGGAGGAGGCCTAATAAAAGAGGTTGATGTAAGCCTCGTGGACGTGAAAGTTGACGATTACGTGCTTGTCCATGCAGGGTACGCCATCCAAGTGCTAAGCAATGAAGAAGCAGAAGAAACACTGCGCTTGTGGAGCGAAATTTTAGAAGTTGAAGAAAAACTTGAACGAAAGAATTTGCGATGAGTTGAAATGCTTGAACATTTTAAAAAATTTAGAGATCCAAACTTAGCGAAACGTATAGTTGAAAAAATTCATGGAATTGCCCCGAAACGCGATGTTGTAAAAATATGCCATGTCTGTGGTACTCATGAGTGGACGATAACCCATTTTGGTCTGAGAAGCCTCCTGCCCCAAAATGTTGAGGTTATAGCTGGTCCAGGATGCCCGGTGTGCATAATACCAGCCTCTGAAATAGACGAGGCTGTGCAACTTGCCATAAAAGGGGTTGTTGTTACATGCTTTGGAGACGCCCTCCGCGTTCCTGGTTCTGGAAAATCGTTGTTAAATGCTAAAGCTGAAGGAGCCGATGTCAGGGTTGTTTACAGCACATTAGACGCGGGCAAAATGGCTGAAAAAGAGCCGAACAAAGAGTTCGCCTTCTTCGCTATAGGCTTTGAAACAACAGCCCCGTCAACTGCCATGGAAATCTTGAAAAAGCCGCCGAAAAACCTGAGCTTCTTGGTTTCCCACCGTTTGATTCCGCCAGCAATGGAGCTCCTTCTGGGGATAGGAGACCTCCACATAGACGGTTTCATAGCGCCGGGACACGTAAGCACCATTATCGGCTTAAAAGCTTATGAAATTTTTCCAAAAGCCTACCGCATGCCAACAGTGGTAGCCGGATTTGAGCCGTTAGATGTCCTGCTTGCTATCTACATGATCCTTAAGCAATTGAATGAGGGGAAGCCGAGCTTGGAAAACGAGTACACTCGCGCGGTAACATATGAGGGAAACATGAAAGCGCAGCAAATTATGAATGAAGTTTTTGAGGTTGTCGGGGGAAACTGGCGTGGCCTAGGAAGACTTCCCAACTCTACTCTAAAACTGCGAGATAAATACGCAGATTACGATGCGCGGGAAAGGTTCAATGTTAGGATTGGACATGGCAAAGATTTACTGCCCGGCTGCCAATGCCACCTAGTAATTATAGGCAAGATAAAACCAACAGAGTGCCCGCTGTTTATGAAGGTGTGTTCCCCTCAAAATCCAATAGGCGCCTGTATGGTAAGTATGGAAGGAACATGCCGCATATGGGCACACGCGCCCACAAAATAAAGGACATGGCAAGAATTAAATATTAAAAGGGCGGTAAATAAGTAAGGCTGAAGGAGGATATATGACGAGGTGAAGAAGATGTCTGAAAAATCCTATGACAGAGATATAGCTGAATTAAAGGAAAGGGTAATACGCCTAGAAATTCAATTGACAGAGCTTAGCAAACGCGTTGAGTCGCTCAGCAATTACTCCCGCCAGTTGTTTGAGTATCTCTCAAGAAAATAACAAAAATAAAGAGGGCCCCCTACGTTGGCGGGGGCGGTGGTGGGGCCTCAGCACGTGCTCCAGGCTTCCATATTAAGCCAAGGATTCCGCCGATCAACCCTAGAATAAAGCCTATGAAAAAGCCACCGCTTCCAAAGATCAAGTTCAAGATGGAAAATATTAATACAATTATTGACCCAGTTCTAACTTTGTCTCTTTCGCCTGAATTTATCATTACAGCGCCGACTAGTACAAGTATGCCAAATATAAGACCCAGTATGCCAAATATTAGTAGTGCGCCGCCTAGCCATTCCATACCGGGAACTATGCTGAGGAAACCGCCGGCGATGCTTGCTAGGATGGCAGAAACCAGACCGCCCAAGATCATAAAGATGGCCCCAACAAGAGATAGTGCAAACGCCGCTGTTGGTTTTTCTCCCAAGATTTTCACCAAACTATAGGTTCAAGCTACTTATATATTAAATTAACTACTAACATGCTACAGTTATCCTTTAGTCAATCCACTGTTAGTCTATAAAAATCCGCGTCGCAGCATTGCTTATTGGTAAGGCATTTCCGCATATACATAAGTTTTATAAAGATTGTGAGTCACAACAAAAGCTAAAAGGGGATAATATGGCCGTCGCACAAGGATGGCTGCTGGTCGGCTGGGCTTGTATGCTACCAATAATTTGGTTTGTTGTTGCAATAATATTATGCATTTGGGTCTATAGGGATGCAGAATCACGGGGGATGAATGGCGCCTTATGGCTCATTATCGTGCTTCTTGCTGGCTTACTTGGGCTTATAGTATACTTGATTGTCAGGAAGGAGGAAAAACCAAGCCGACCTGCACCACCGCCGCCACCGCCATCATAAAAGTTTTCACAAATTTACTGGATGGCGCGTTTCAAATGTCGTGGGGAGAAGATATAATCATTTTCTTCAATTTTATTGGGAGTTTAGTTTGCCACCAAAAGCCGGAAAGAACCTTAGTGGTGGGTGGTTACCCTCTTCCGGTTTGCGCGAGAGATACGGGCGCATTTATAGGAATCGATATAGGCTATGTAACGCTATTATTCATCAGAAATAAAGAAGCTAATGGCCCCCCAAACTTGCTTTTAACACTGGTTATGTCGGCACCCTTATATGTGGACTCTTTTGGACAGCTTTTTGGATTTTGGACCAGTAACAACGATTTAAGACTTTTCACGGGAATCCTTTTCGGCTTGTCCCTAACACCTTTTTTGGTATACACACTTTCGCTTTTCCTTTTTAAGGGCAAAATTCCATTATTAAGAAGGATTCAGCCAAAAAATGCGGATTTAAACGCTAAAGATTCATGGTTTGATACTAAAGCTATGGGAGTAAACATGCTTATCGCCGCCCTCTTGTTTATTGGCATTAAATCAATTGTGGGCAATGATTTTCATTTGTTCTACTGGCTGCTAAGCATACCCATAATGTTAAGTGTGGTCTGGCACCTCTTTATTCTTCTGCTGCTCTTGCTGGTAATAACAATGGTGCATTTCATTAAAAATAGACTTCGGTAAAAATTATGAAATTGCTATAGCAAAAATCGTCTAACATATTCTTGGAACAGGGTCGCCGATAGGTCTTGCTATTATTCTTTTTCCGCCTACCACTGTTTGCATTGCCACCCCGTCGAACTCTTTAACAGCTTCTCCTATAATCTCGGCATCTCTGCCTTCCTTCGTAGCTTTTAGAAATTTTAAAATTTCTTCTGCTTTCTCCATTACAACGCCTATAACTATTTTTCCTTCGTTGCCGACCTCAAGCGGGTCTATGCCCAGCATTTCGCATGCTGCCCTCACATTCTCCTTTATAGGGATTCTTTCTTCGTGAATTAATATACCTACTTTTGATTTTTCGCTGAACTCGTTTAGGGCGTCTGCCAGCCCGCCGCGTGTTGGGTCTTTCATGGTAACTATGCCACCAACATCACCTAATAAGCTCTGGATTAGGTGGTTCAAGGGTTTAACATCAGATTTTATTTCGCTTACAAAGCTTAACCCTTCCTGGGCTGATAAAACTGCCAAGCCATGGTCGCCTATTGTGCCGGACAATATTATTTTGTCTCCCGGTTTAAGGTTTGAATCAAGAATCCAGCGTGCTTTGAAGTCATCTCTAAATCGTTTAACAACAGCCAAATTTTTTTCCAAGGCTTCTGTTCTTCCGCCAATTCCAGAAACGTTTACTACGCAACCGCCTAGGCTTCCCTTTTCAACGACTTTTGTGTCGCCTGTAACAATGCTCACGTTTGCTTCTTGGCACGTCTGCTGCATGCTGACAAGAATTCTTTCAAAATCTTTTATTGGCAAGCCCTCCTCTAAGATAAAGCCGCACGCCAGAGCATGTGGTTCTGCTCCTAAAACAGCAATATCATTAACAGTGCCGGAAACAGCCAAGCGTCCAATGTCCCCGCCTGGGAAAAAGATGGGCTTTACGGCATGGGAGTCGCTCTTCAAAACAATGTTGCCAACAACTGCAGCGTCATCTAAAGCCTCGAGAGGCACTTCAAAACTTGTGCTTTCAGCGCTGCCAAAATATTTTAGAATGTAGTTTTTGACGAGGTCATGCATGACTGTTCCGCCAGCGCCATGTAGCATTGTTATATGTTTGTTCTTTTTCACGGTGGTTCACCAGCTTGGTTTCAATAAAGCCTTTGGTTAAACATAAATGCATCGAAGAATTTGCGAGGATACTTTTGGCGCACATTTACCGTTTGAGTTCGCTAAAATGTGAAGGCAGATACGGGTTTTGTTTGTGTTTAGCTAACTTTAGAATGTACCGGTTTATGGAAAACCATATAAACCGCCATGTAGCTGTTCAATTGCACAGTTGGAGAGTCTATTGAGTGCCAAAATGGGGATACTCCATACCAGAAGAGGCATTAGACCCTGAAAAAACGGTTAAGGCGAGCGGGCGAGAGGTTAGGGTATCCCATAAATCGGCCCGCGAAGTTTGCAGTGCAATAAAGGGCATGATGCTTACAGAAGCCAAAAAGTTTTTGAGGGATGTTATGGCCAAGAAGAAGGCTGTTCCCTTCACAAGGTTCAAGAAAAAGGCTGCTCACCGCCATGGACTGGAAAAGGCTTATGCTGGCAAATATCCCGTGAAGGCGGCAAAACAGATTCTAAAGATTCTCGAGGGCGCCGAAGCCAACGCTGAAAACAAGGGATTAGACACGGAAAGACTCAAAATAATTCATGCCTCAGCCTATCCTGGGATGAAGATTAAGCGTTATATACCAAGGGCTTTTGGCAGAGCCACGCCAAAATTTGAAACCCTAACCCATATTGAATTAGCCTTGGAAGAGCAGCCCGAAGCAGTCGCGGAGGAAGCCTGATGGCTGTTGTAAAACATTTTATCTCAAAGTCCAGAAAGAGGGCGGAAATTGACGAGTTTCTGCAGAGAAAACTCGAAAAGGCCGGTTATGGCGGGGTAAACATTTCAGAAACTCCTCTTGGTACTCATGTTGTTATTTATGCCATGCGCCCCGGACTCGTGATAGGTAGAAGCGGCGAAACCATAAGGGAACTCGCCAAAATATTAGAAGAAAAATTCAATGTTTCAAACCCTCAAATCTCAGTTTCTGAAATTGAGGTTCCGGAGTTGAACCCATACATTGTTGCCACACGCATAGCCTCCGCTTTGCAGAGAGGCGTACACTTCAGACGTGCAGGTTTTTGGGCTTTAAATCAAGTTATGGAGGCTGGAGCCTTAGGAGTAGAAATAATCATCAGTGGAAAACTGCGAACCGAACGTGCTAGATATGAGAAGTTTAGGAGTGGTTACTTGCCAAAGTGTGGAGATCCAGCCTTAAAGTATATGCGTAAAGCCGAAGTTCACGTCCAGCTTAAGCCGGGCATTTACGGCGTCAAGGTCAGGATAATGCCTTCAGATGCCAAGTTTCCAGACAAAATCCAAATAGTTGAGGCTCCGCCAGAGGAGAAAACGCTCGAGAGTGCTGAAGAGGCAAGCGGTGGAGAGGAGGAGGCAGCTGATTAATGCCCATAATTAGGGTTAAAGAAATAAGGGAAATGCCACCAGAAGAGCGGCGTAAAAAGCTTAGCGAGTTTAGAACAGAACTTCTTAGGCTTAAAACTATGGTTAAGGCTGGTGGCACAGTAGAAAACCCTGCGAGGATAAAGGAGCTGCGGAGGGCAATTGCTAGAATATTGACAATAGAGAACGAGCAAAAACTGGAGGCTAAAACAGCGGAAGGCAAGGGGAGGACGGGCAAGTGAAGGTGACGCCGGACATAATACGCTATGAGTTTATTGGAACCGAGGCGATGGTTGCCCGGAGCACCCATCGGGGTTATGTTGGTTTACGCGGCAAGATAATTGATGAGACACGGAACACGTTTACCCTGCTCCACAATGGTGAAAGAAAAGTTGTTGTAAAAGAATCCTCTATTTTTCATTTCAAGTTTTCAGATGGGACAGTTGTTGAAATTGATGGTAAGCTTCTTGTTGGAAGACCCGAAGACCGCCTCAAAAAACGTGTTAGGAGGCTTTGGTGATGGCATTAACCTTTAAAAAACCTAAGAAAACCTGTAATGACCGGAACTGCCCATTTCATGGAAGCCTTCCAATAAGAGGCCGCATATTAGAGGGCGTGGTTGTAAGCGCGAAGATGGATAAAACCGTGATAGTGCGTCACGACTATCTGAAGTATGTTCCAAAGTTTATGCGTTATGAAAGGCGGCGCAGTCGTATTCCGTCCCATAACCCCCCATGCATAGACGCGAAGGAAGGCGACCGTGTCGTAATAGCCGAATGTCGACCGATAAGCAAGACCGTCTCCTTTGTGATTGTGGAAAAGAAGGAGGAGGCGAAATAAGATGGCGGCAAAGGCAAAAACAAGAGGCTTAGTTGCAAAGGGAGTAATTGGTCAAAGACCAAAAATTTCAAGAGGGTTGCCAGCCGGCTCAATTCTGAGATGTGCAGATAATACCGGAGCCAGGGAACTGCGCCTAATACAAGTTATGGGTTATAAGGGTAGACTTAGGCGTGCGCCCTCTGCTGCTGTGGGCGACCGCATAACCGTTTCAGTTAAACATGGCACGCCAGACATGCGGAAGAAAATCTTCCAAGCAGTTGTTATTAGGCAAAGGATGCCCTTTCGAAGGGCTGACGGCGTCTGGGTTCAATTTGAGGATAATGCGGCAGTGATAATAACGCCGGAAGGCGAGATGAAAGGCTCTGAAATTCGCGGACCAGTGGCTAAGGAGGCGGCTGAAAGGTGGCCAAGAATAGCAAGTGCTGCCAGCATCATAATATAGCATGGTGAAATTTATATGCAGACAATAACCCAAGCATCAAAACCCTCGAAGCAGAGGAAAATGCTGTTCCAAGCATCAGACCATATACGCTACAAACATTTTGCGGCTCCTCTAGCGCCGGAGCTAAGAAAATCTTATGGAACTAGGAGCCTTCCTGTGCGAAGCGGCGACACCGTTCGCGTCTTGAGGGGAGACCATAAAGGGTTCGAGGGGAAAGTTGCCCGCGTAGATAGGAAAAAGTTTAGGATTTACGTTGAAGGCTTAACCCGCGAAAAGGTTGACGGCTCAACAGTCTTTGTTCCAATACATCCATCAAAGGTCATGCTAACAAAACTTAACCTCGATGATAAGTGGCGAAAGAAAATTCTGCAAAGGCGGAAGGAAGCCAAAGAAGTTGCAGAAAAAATTGTGGAGAAACCTCCAGAAGAAATAAGGGTTGTTGAGGAAAAGCCTCCCGCCGTAGAAGAGCTACCGCCAAAAGAGAAAAAGCCGGTGAGGAGAAAAAAAGCTGCAAAGAAGCCGAAGAAAAAGGAAGAAGAAAAAGCAGAGGAAAAGGCACAAGAGAAAAAGAAAAAAGCCGGAAAAAAGCGCAGGAAAGCGGAGGAATCCAAACTTGGGTAGGAAAGGCGGCTCAACAACTCTTAAACGTAAGCCAGCGCCTAAAATCTGGCCAATACATAGGAAGGAGTATTTGTGGGTTGTAAAGCCAACTCCTGGTCCCCATTCTCTGGAGAGCTGTCTACCCATAACCCTGCTTTTACGCGACATTCTGGGCGTTGCAAAGACAAGAAAGGAAGCAAAAATAATAGCCGCTCACGGGAAAGTTTATGTTGACGGAAAAGTTAGGCGGGACGACAAGTTTCCAACGGGGATTATGGATGTCGTCTCGCTTCCAGACATGGATAGGCACTTCCGCATTTTGCCCTCTCATAAGGGTTTAATCCTTCATCCAATAAGCAAAGAAGAAGCTGGCTTCAAGCTCTGCAGAATAGAGAACAAGACTATAGTGAAGAATGGGCATATACAGTTAAATCTCCATGACGGCTCAAACGTGCTTGTTAAGGTTGCCGACCCAAAAAACCCGCAGGAAGATGTTTACAGCACCTTTGACACAATTAAAGTTAGCCTTCCGGATAGGCAACTTCTCGAACACATCAAGATGAAAG
The DNA here is from genome assembly GCA_038882975.1 of Bathyarchaeia archaeon. Classification (GTDB taxonomy): domain Archaea; phylum Thermoproteota; class Bathyarchaeia; order Bathyarchaeales; family Bathycorpusculaceae; genus JAGTQI01. The sequence goes on along the minus strand of JAVZNE010000004.1, from coordinate 65,022 downwards.
AGAACGATTACGTGATAATAACCGGCGGCAAAAACATGGGAAGATATGGCAGAGTTATCGAGATTGAGAAAGTTAAGGGCAAAAAACGCAAAGACGCCATAGTAACAGTGGAAGACGAGAAGGGCAACCGTTACCAAACAGTGATGGAGTTCGTTTTTGCAATTGGCGAAATAAAACCACTAATATCCTTGCCGGAGGTTTCATAGAGTGTTTGAGGATGAAATCAGGAAAAAGTGGGAAGAAAATCCAATGCTTAAACCAAGGATAGACAAAGTTGTTGTTAACATAAGTGTTGGAAAATCCGGAGAGCCCCTTGAGAAAGCCTCAAAAGTGCTGAAAGATTTAACCGGACAGACGCCGTGCAAAAGGAAGGCAAAGAAAACCATTAGGGATTTTGGAATAAGAAGGGGCGAGCCAATGGCTTGCATCGTCACGCTTAGAAAGCAGAAAGCCATAGAATTCTTAAAAAAAGTTTTACATGTGGTTGATTACAAGATTCCCAAAAGCTGTTTTGACAATTATGGAAATTTCGCCTTTGGAATAAAAGAACACATTGAAATTCCAGGGGTCAAATATGACCCGGAAATAGGAATATTCGGCATGGACATATGTGTTTCGTTAAGCCGACCGGGATGGCGTGTTAAAAATAGACGCAGAGGCAAAGCGAAAATAGGTTCAAACCATGTCTTAACACCAGAGGAGGCTATGGTTTTTGTTAAGGACGCTTTGGGGGTTGAAATAGTTTAGGTAGAGGGATTTTTATGGGTAAAAAGAAGCCTAAAAAGGAAAGAAAGTACGGCAAGGGTGCCAGGCCATGTGTAAGATGCGGCTCATATGGGCCCGTTATTCGGCGTTATAATTTATATTTGTGTAGGCATTGTTTTAGGGAAGTAGCCAAAAAACTTGGGTTCCAAAAATATGAGTGATGAGGAAAGCATGATGGACGTGTTGTCAAACGGCTTGACAACAATCTTGAACAACGAGATGCGCAATAAACGCGAATGCGTTGTTAGCCCAGCCTCTAAACTTTTGGGCAAGGTTTTGAGGGTTATGCAGTTAAACGGCTACATCGGTGAATTTGAATTCATAGATGATGGGCGCTCCGGAAAGTTCAAGGTCCAACTTTTGGGCCGGATAAATAAGTGCGGCGCCATAAGACCGCGCTTCGCCGTTAAAGTTGACGAGATTGAGAATTGGGAGAAGAAGTTTCTGCCCTCAAGAGAGGTGGGACTTTTAATAATTTCAACTTCAAGAGGGGTGCTATCCCACAGGGAGGCTAAAGAAAAGGGCATTGGAGGCAGACTCTTAGCCTACGTCTATTAAGAGGGATTTAGCAAATGCGGGCTGTTGAAGTCTCAAAGGTCGTTCAAATTCCAGACGACGTGGAATTAACCCTCGAAGGCAAAAAGGTGACAGTTGAAGGCGCCAAAGGAACCTTAACCAGAGACTTTTCGTACGCTCCAGTTTCAATGGAGCTACAAGGCAAAAGTCTCCGTATTTGGGCTAATTGGCCCCGCAAAAAGGAGAGCGCCTTGGTTGGCACAATTTGTGCTCACATAAATAACATGATTACCGGGGTTAAGAAAGGCTTCACATACAAGTTGAAGATAGTTTTTTCCCACTTTCCAATTTCTGTTAAGGTCCAAGACAGAATGGTGCTTATCGAAAACTTTACTGGCGAAAGAAATCCGAGGAAAGCGAAAATCGTCGGCAACGCAAAGGTGAAAGTCTCCGGCGACGACGTAATTGTTCAAGGAATAAATCTTGAAGAAGTAAGCCAAACAGCCGCAAACATTGAACAAGCCACAAAAGTGCGGAGGAAAGACCCCCGCGTCTTCTTGGACGGCATATACCTATACGAGAAAAGTGAGGGGATGGAAGCATGAAAGAGCAGAACGTCGCCACTGTAGAAAAAGCCCTGAAGATAAGGACTAAACTGAAAAAGAAAAAGCCTGACTTTGTGCGACAGGAAAGCTGGCGTTACGATAGGTTAAAGGAGAACTGGCGCAGACCAAAAGGCATAGACAACAAAATGCGGAGAAAAATTAAGGGGTGGCCCGCCACTGTAAATGTTGGATACAGAGGACCGAAAGCTGCTAGGGGGCTCCATCCATCAGGTTATGAAGAGGTTTTAGTGCATAATGTTGATGAACTTAAGAAGGTGAACCCTAAAACTCAAGCCGTGCGGATTGCCCACACCGTTGGTAGAAGAACCAGATTACAAATTCTTGCGGAGGCAAGGAAGAAGAAAATAACAGTTTTGAACGTGGGAGTTAAGGAAGAGGAAAAGAAGAAGGAAGTGGAGAGAGCCGAAGCTGAAAGAGAGAAAGAGACTGGAAAAGAGGCTGAGGAGGAAGAAAAAGAAAAGCCAGTTGAACTGAAACCGAAACCCAAACGGAAAAGGGCAAAGAAAAGCGAAGGAGGAGAGAAAGAACATTGACAAGTCTGAAAAGCCAGAGGCGCCTAGCAGCCCAAATCTTAAAGGTTGGGCAGGATAGGGTGTGGATAGACCCTAATAGAATTGAGGATGTTGAAGCCGCCATAACCCGCGAAGAGATTAGGAAACTTATCCACGAGGGTGTGATTAAACCTTTAAAGGAGAAAGGCGTCAGCAGGGCGAGAGCGAGAATTATCCACCAGAAAAAGAAGAAGGGCTTGAGGCGGGGAGCCGGGAGCAGGAGTGGCGCAGCGAGAGCTAAAATTTCTAAAAAGGAGGCTTGGATGGACAAGGTTCGCGCTCAAAGGAAGAGGCTTCGCGAGCTAAAGGCTAATAAAACAATCACCGAAAGCACTTACAGAAAACTTTACACGATGGTCAAAAGCGGGCGGTTCACATCTGTCGCCGATATGGAGAGGTTTCTGAAAGCTCATGACCTATGGAGGAAACGTTGATGGCAAAGAGCTCCCGTTACAGTGTGCCATACCGGCGAAGAAGAGAAGGCAAAACAGATTATCATAAAAGAAAAGCCTTAATCCTTTCCAGAAAGCCTAGGCTTGTGGTTCGCGGCACGCTCAAAAACATTATTGTCCAAATAGTTGCCGCCAAACCCCACGGCGACGAAGTTTTGGTTTCAGCCCACAGTAGGGAACTTCTAAAAAATTATGGTTGGAAAGCTCCAAGGGGTAATCTTCCAGCAGCTTATTTAACAGGGCTTTTATGTGGTTTGAAAGCCAAGGCAAAAGGCATAGAAGAGGCGGTTCTTGATATTGGATTGCATTCTCCAACAAAGGGTGGGAGAGTCTTTGCCGTCCTTAAAGGCGTTTTGGATGCTGGCTTAAATGTTCCATATGGGGAGGAGAAGCTGCCAGACGAGGAAAGAATCCAAGGCATGCATATAGCTAAATATGCGAAAATGCTTTCGACAAACACTGAAAAGTATACGGTTGCGTTTTCAGAATATCTTAAGAATAAGGTTTCTCCGGAAGGTCTTCCCGAACATTTTGCAGAGGTTAAAAAGGCTGTAGTTGCCGCTTTTAAGAGTGGGGGTAAAAGTCGTGGCGGTGGATAGAGCTAGAAGTTTAGAAGAGTGGGTTCCCAAAACCCGTCTTGGAAAACTGATTCAGGAGGGGAAAATAACTTCTATTGAAGAGGTTTTTATGGAGGGCTTGCCCATAAGGGAGCCCCAGATTGTTGATGCCTTGCTTCCAGACCTTCAAGAAGAGGTTATAAACATAAACCTCGTGCAAAAGCAGACGGACGCTGGTGAAAAGTCTAGGTTTAAAGCGATAGTTGCCGTCGGCAATAGGGACGGCTACATTGGACTTGGGGCTGGAAAAGCGAGTCAAGTGCGGACGGCAATAGAGAAAGCAGCTACGGATGCCAGATTAAACCTTGTCCCAATAAGGCGGGGATGTGGCAGCTGGGAATGTGGATGTGGAAAGCCCCACTCAGTGCCATTCCAAGTTGAGGGAAAATGTGGAAGCGTAAGAGTTATTATCGTTCCAGGACCGAGAGGCTTGGGCTTGGTTGCCAGCGAAGTTGCAAAGGTTATTCTCGGACTCGCTGGAATAAAAGATTGTTGGACGAGAAGTTACGGCTCAACAAGAACCGTCCCATCCTTTGCATACGCAATTTTTGACGCCTTAAAGAAAACCTACAGCCTAATAACACCAATGGACTGGGTGAAATAATTTGCCGGAGGAAACTGAAAGCCGAAAATGTATCGCAGCTATACGAGTCCGCGGAACAATAAGCGCGCCATTACAAGTTAGGGAAACCCTAAAAATGCTAAACTTGAAAAGGAACAACCATGCAATTTTAATCAATAGTAGACCCTCTTTTCTTGGGATGTTAAAAACGGCTCAAAACTTCGTAACGTGGGGTGAAATTTCGAAGGAGACCTTAACAGCGCTGTTAAAAAAGAGGGGCAGACTTGTTGGTAATAAGAAATTGACGGATGATTACGCTAAGAAGCTCGGTTACGCCTCTTTAGAGGAGCTTGCAGAAGCAATATACAACTGTAAGGTTGAGTATTGGGAGCTTCCGAATATCCAGCCGTATTTTAGGTTGCATCCGCCGACGAAGGGTTTTAAGGGTAAGATAAAGAAGGGCTACGATATGGGCGGCGAGCTTGGATACCGCGGTGAGAAAATAAATGAACTTTTGGAGAGAATGATTTAAAGGGCCTTTCTGTTGTGGCGATACCTTTTATAACTTGTTTGGAAATGCGTTTGTGTTAAAGGGGAGGAGAAACCAGAGTGAGATGGCGGAGAAGCGAGAAGCGTCCCAAGTGGTTTAGAGCCGCGAAAAGACTTGTCAAAAATGAAGAGAAAGTTTTCAGGTTTGAAAATTTGAGAGATCAGCGGAGGCAGCTCCCTCATAAGTATAAAGGTTTAAAGACGTTTAAAGTTAAAAAATTGAGGGAGCCTGAGCCGCTAGTAGATGTTTTTAGAGAAAAGGACAAGATAGTTATTGTTGCTGAGCTTAAAGGCTTTAAAAGGGAAAACATAAAAGTTCAAGCTGAAAAACGGCAGCTAACTTTGATGGCAAAGGCTCAAGGACGCAGATACTATAAAAGTTTAAATCTTCCAGACGCTGTGATTCCAGAAGCAGCCCGCATAACATATAAGAATGGAGTCCTTGAAATACAGTTAAAGAAAGCCATAGAAGAGAGACCACTGAACAAGGTTGCTGGTTAAAGATGCCTCATAAGCTTAGGAAAATTCGCAAAAAACGCGGTTCAAGAACCTGCGGCTACGGAAGGGTAGGACAGCATAGAAAATCAGGCTCCAAGGGATACCGTAGAGCCGGACGCCACAAGCACGGCTGGACATACGTCATAAAATACGAGCCAGAATACTTCGGGAAAAAGGGCTTCACTTCATCTAAAAGTTTGAGGCAGGGAGTCAAAATTATAAATGTTGGAGAACTTGAAGAAATAGCCGAAAAATGCGGAAAAACAGAGAAAGGCAAAATTCTCATAGACTTGGAAGGTTTAGGCTATACAAAGCTTCTCGGCGCTGGAAAAGTAACGAAACCTCTAATTGTTAAGGTTGCCTCCTGTTCGAAATCGGCAGTTGAAAAAATAGAGGAGGCTGGAGGACAAGTTCTGACGGGAGCAAAAGAAAGCGAGGAGTAGCTGTAGTCCATGGCTGGAAGATTCTTAAACATGTTCAAACCCCTTGCACGTTTTATCCCAGAGGTGAAGGCTCCGGAGCGCAGAGTAAGCTTTAATGAAAAACTCTTCTGGACAGCCATAGCCCTCATAATATACCTAGTAATGGCCAGCAACGCATGCAGCCTTTATGGCATTCAAAGATCAGAGGAATTTGCTCCCTTAAGAATAATTTTTGCTTCAAGCCGCGGTACCTTAATGGAGCTGGGCATAGGTCCAATTGTGACCGCCGGTTTAATTCTGCAGCTTCTGGTTGGTTCAGCCATGATAGAATGTGATATGTCAAAGCCCGAAGACAGAGCTCTATTTACAACGGCGAGCAAGGTATTAGCGATAATCCTTACAGGTGTACAAGCATCAGCCTACATAATAAGCGGGATGTATGGTTCCTTACCGGGTACAACAGCCATAATCGTTTTTCTTCAACTCCTAGCTGCTGGTTTCATAGTTTTACTTTTAGACGAGCTTATCCAAAAGGGTTGGGGATTCGGCAGCGGAATAAGCCTCTTCATAATGGCAGGCGTTGCACAACAGATATTCCTCCAATGCTTCGATATCAGCGGGGCTGTGGATGAATATTACAATCACGGAATTTTCCCAGCGTTAGCGGGTGCAATAATTAATGGAAGACCAATTGCAGGATTATGGTTAAGAGGCAACCTCCCATCCTTAACAGGGTTTATAGCGACAATAGCTGCTTTCCTAGTGATAATCTACATGGAGGGTGTTAGGGTGGAGTTGCCGCTTTCCTATGCTGGCTATCGTGGCTTCAGAAGCCGGTACCCAATAAAGCTATTATACGTTTCGAATCTACCAGTGATTTTTGCATCAGCACTTTTCGCAAACATATACTTCTTCTCATATCTCCTATGGAGCCAACCATGGGGTAAAGACAACTTCTTAGTTCAACTTTTAGGTTCGTATAGACAGGATCCCAACACTAGGCAATACGTTCCAGCGGGAGGCCTTGTATATTTTGTGACTTCGCCGGGCAACCTTACAAACGTGATGCATGAGCCTTTAAGAGCTGTTGGATACTTAATAATTCTTATAGTCTTCTGCGTAATCTTTTCGCTTACCTGGCTTGAGGTTGGTGGTTTAGGTCCATCAACGGTGGCGAAGCAGCTTGTGGATGCTGGTATGCAGATTCCGGGTTATAGACGTTCAAGCAAGGCTGTTGAGCAGATTCTCAAACGCTATATTCCAGCAGTTACCGTTTTAGGCGGAATCATAGTTGGGCTGATTGCTGGCTTATCAGACTTTTTCGGAGTTTTCGGCTCTGGAATAGGGATTCTGCTTTCCGTAGGCATAATTTACCAGTACTATGAAATTTTGGTGCGGGAGAGGGCTGCTGAAATGTATCCGGCCTTCAGAAGAATATTTGGAGAATAATGGAGGAAGGCTATGTCCTTCTTACCAACAGAACCTCCGGGCTCAACGTTTTTCATTTTCCTCCTCGCAGCCACAATATCATTTCTAATTTCCCTTGCAAATCGTCTAACAACAGATCCCGAAAAAACAAAGGCTTGGAGAAAGGAAATCGCCGAGTGGAATGAACAATTACGGGAAGCCCGGAAAAGCGGGAATAAAAAGCAGATGGAGAAGCTTATGAAAAAACAGCAGTATGTACTACAGCTGCAGGCGAAAATGTCTTGGCAATCAATGAAAGTGTCATTCCTCTTCTTCATCCCCTTAATGATAGTTTGGTTCTTCTTAAACAATACATATATCAATAAACCGCCAATGGCGTATTTTCCAGGAATAGGTCCCCAATTACTTTGGCTTCCACCTCTGTTCTGGTGGTACCTTCTATGCTCCTTCCTTTTCAGCACGCTATTCTCCCATCTATTAGGACTTACAAGTGTGGAGTGATCAGTATGCCTAGACCAGCTCGGCGTACTCGCAGTTGTAAGCGCGTTTTTAAGGCGTTGCCCGGAGGACGTACTGGCGTACATTTTAAACGTGAAGTTCCCAAGGGTGGCGGTTGTGCCCGATGCGGCAAACCTCTCGCTGGGGTTCCTCGTCTGCTGCCCTACGAGGCAAGGAAACTTAACAAGACAAAGAGAAGCATTTCAAGGATCTATGGCGGGCATCTTTGCCACAACTGCCTAAAAGCAGCCCTAAAACAAGCGGCACGAACACCTAGTGCCGCATGAGGCTTTTAGTATGGCAAAGGAACCATTAATTATTTGTGTTTGTGGAATGGCTGGAAGTGGAAAAAGCACTCTGGCTAAAAAACTGGCTGAAAAGTATGGACTTAAGTACTATTCCGGCGGGGATGCCTTAAAGGCTTTGGCTTTGGAAAAGGGCCATAAGCCAGCGGAGCACGGTTGGTGGGAAAGCAAGGAAGGCTTATCATTCTTAGAGAAAAGGGAGAAGAACCCAGAGTTTGACAAGGCTGTAGACCAGAAGCTTTTGGAAATTGCAAAACAGGGAAACGTAGTCCTAGACAGTTGGACGATGCCATGGCTTCTCGAAAAAGGGTTTAAGATATGGCTTGAGGCTTCGCCTAGAAAAAGGGCTGAAAGGGTAGCCAAAAGAGACAAAATAACCGTGAAAGAGGCATTAAAAGCCTTAAAAAAGAAAGAAGAGAAGACAAAATTAATCTATAGGAAGCTTTACGGTTTCAAATTAGGTGAGGATTTCACTCCGTTCCATTTAATATTGGACACTGACAATTTGTCCGCCGAAGAAGTTTTTCAAGTCTTAAGCATGGTTTTGGACAAGCTGGTTTTTGGCGAGCAGAACTTTGGTAAATTTTTTAAAGTATAAAGGAAACTTCTATAACATTCCTCTAGAGCTAGAATCCATATTCGAATCCAAATCGTACGCGCGGGGATTGGAGAGCTTGAAAATATTAATTTTCAGCTCTATGATCACTATGGCTTTCGTTCTCGTGATTCTTTATGGGCTTATCCCAATAACTTGGGAAACCGCCCAAACATTGTTCACATACAATCTCCTATTTCTGCTCATTCTTGTGCCCTTAAAGGGGTCTTGGGCGAGAAAAGTGGCAATATATTTGTTAGGCAACATCCTGAGTTTAATTTGGAGTATCCTCTTCTACTTGTTCGCTCACTCGATTGTTGGGCAATCGGATGGGATATTTAATGCTTTATATGTTATTTTAAGTCCGCTGTTAAACGCTTTGTGGGTTATAGCATTTTGGTCCACAAGTTTAACCTTTTTGGCTGAGAAGGAAGAAAGAAAGCGGTGGAAAGCTTGGTAATAGAAATTTTGGAAGCTTTGCTCATTTTATCGACGGCTTTAATGGCGGCATACCTTGTTCGCCACTACATTTTCACTATAACTGTTGCTAAGAGACCAAAGAAAAATGGAAGTTCTAGAGCCATAAGTGCGGAAACGACTTACAAGCCAAAAGTTTCAATTCTAATACCTGCCCGCAACGAAGAACGCGTCATTGGAAGGATTCTTCAAAGAATGACAGAGCTGACATACCCAAAGGATAAGTTGCAAGTAATAGTGATAAATGATGCTTCAACAGATAAGACAGGAATCATAGCGGAAAAGTATTCGAAGCTGCACCCTTACATAATTGTTGTGGAGAGAAGTAAAGAGGAGGGTGGACGTGGGAAGGCTGCCGCTCTAAACGCTGGAATGAAGTCAGCTGACGGCGAAATAGTCCTATGCTTTGATGCTGACTATTACCCGCAAAGAGACATTGTAGAGAAACTTGTGAAAGAGTTTGATGACCCGAAAGTTGGAGCCGTTCAGGGCAGAGTTGTTGTGTTGAACGAGCCGCAGAACATTGTCACAAGGCTTGTTGCCCTTGAGAGGATAGGCGGATACCGTGTTGACCAAGAAGCCCGCGACAGCCTCGGCTTAATAACACAGTTCGGAGGAACTGTTGGAGGATTTAGGCGCACACTTTTAGAATCCCTCGGCGGATGGGATGAAAACATTCTGGCAGAGGACACAGATTTAACTTTCCGCGTTTATCTCGCTGGTTACAAGGTTAAGTATGCTGGTGACGCGGAGTGCTATGAGGAGGCTGTTGAAAATTGGCGAGCCTACTGGAAGCAGCGATACAGATGGGCTAAAGGGCATATGCAATGCGCCTTCAAACATTGGCTAAAAGTTCTAAAAAGCAAAAAAATTGGGCCTAAGGAGAAAATTGACGGATTACTCCTACTCAGCGTCTATTTTCTCCCCGTAGTCGTCCTTTTTTCTTTATTAATTGGAGTGGCGTTAACCTTTCTGAAATTTTCACAATGGACCGCCTCCTTCTGGACAACATCCTCCATCGCCCTTTACAGTTCAGTTGGAAACTTTGCCCCATTTTATGAAATTGGCGTTGGGGCTTATCTCGACGGCAGAAAGAGGGCACAGTGGCTTATTCCTCTACTCTTCTTCATTCTTTTATACAACATTCCCATATGCACAAAAGCCCTCATCGACATTCTCATTTCAAAGATTACAAGGAAAAACAACAACTACTGGGTGAAAACTGAGCATTCGGGCAATGGAAACTGTTATATTATGAACGTATCAAAACTTTAGAAAGGTAGAGAATGGTACAGAATTCGGCTTTAACGTCGGCTGTAATTTTGTTTTTTGGAGTTATAACCTTCATCATCATTATGCTTTTGCCAGCAATTATGGAGCTGAAAAAGCCAAAGGATGCGGGTCCAAGAAAATTGGAAAATGAAGAGCACGTAATTGGTCTATTAGTTAATATAGAAAGCGATGTTAAATTTGACTGGGCAATTGTGAGGCGAGTTGCAGAAATAATTGCCATCCTTCCAGGTTTAGAGCCCTAAATCTAAAATTTAGAAAGCCTCATAGACATGATCGCTAAATCTAACTGTTAGAAAAATGAGACGAGGTTGCATAATGTTTTATCTGGTGTGTACGGTTTGCGGTGCAAAATTTGAGGTTTATCCTCCACAGCATATTTGTAAGGAATGTGGCAGTCCACTAGAGTGCAAGTGCGATGATGAAACGCTCAAAAAAGCGAGATTTGTCGGCGCCTTCACTTTTTGGCGTTACAAGAAACTTCTGCCAAAAGTTAGAAATGTTATTTCCATGGGAGAGGGGGGAACCCCACTCATTAAGGCGAGAAGGCTTGCCAAAAACGTTGGGCTAAGCAATCTACATTTTAAGGATGAGACGCGAAACCCAACAAATTCCTTTAGGGATAGGTGTGCAGCCTTAATTATTTCCAACGCCGTAGATTTAGGGTATGGGTCAGTTGTCTGTGCCACAAATGGAAATCTTGGGGCTTCTTTGGCTGCATACTGTGCAAAGTCTGGATTAACATGCCATGTTGTAGTGCCGAAAAACGTGGATATGGGAAAACTTGCCCAAATGCTCATCTACGACGCTGTAATCGAGGAATATGGGGAAATAGTAGACGACTCGCTGAAAAGGGCAGACAAACTAGCCAAAGAAATGGGCTGGTATCAAGGATCCGCCGAATTTAACCCGCTATCTATGGAAGCCCTAAAAACCATAGCTTACGAAGTTTACGAGCAAATAGGCGTTCCAGACTGGTTTATAGCCTCCATGGGAAGCGGCGGAACACTATATGCCGTCTGGAAAGGCTATAAAGAGCTTGAAATAAGAGGCGAAATAAAATCCATTCCAAGGATGGTCGGCGTTCAAGCAGAAGGATGCTCACCAATTGTAAACGCATACCTGCAAAACATTCAAGAGCCAGCCCTCAAAACAAAACCTTCGACTCACGCGCTCGCCATCCTCGTTAAAAAACCATGGTATGGCAAACTGGCCCTTAAAGCCATCAAAGAATCTAAAGGAACCGCCATAGCGGTTTCAGATGAAGAAATCTTCTCAGCAGAACAAGAAATCGCAAAACATGAAGGCATCTTCGCCGAACCAGCAAGCGCAGCAACGTATGCGGCGTTCAAGAAACTTATGAACGAGCGGGTTATCGACAAAAAAGACAAGGTTGTATGCTTAATAACTGGAAGCGGTCTAAAAGCAACAGACATCCTTCAAGCTTTAACAAAGAAAAAGAAAACAGCAGTTATTGGATTGGAAGTAAGTACAAAAGCGAAAATACTTAGGATCTTAAGTGAAAGGGACACCTATGGCTACGATTTATGGAAAAAACTCGGAAAAACAATGACAAGAGCCGCCATATACCAACACCTAAATGAACTGTCCCGAAGAGGATTGGTGGTAAGCTGCATAAAAAACGGTAGGAAACACTACAAAATAACGAGGCGTGGGAGAAAAGTTTTGACTGCACTGGATGACTTAAAACTTCTGTTGTAATAATCTTCATAACTTTCATTTTTTGGTTAAGCTAAATCTTTATATAGTAAAGTTATATCTTAACTAAATTTCCCAACGCATGTGGGATAAAACGTGAACGCGAGAGTATTCCGTGTAAACGTGTCACCTTCAAAAGGTATAGCAACTATGGGTGTCATGACAGCACTTGTTTACGCCATGACAGCCATATCTGTTCCTATGCCAAAACCTTTAGGGGTTTGGCATCTGGGAGACATCGCATCTTTTATAGCGGCCATTCTCTGTGGGCCTCTTGTAGGATTATTCGCATGTGGTGTTGGTGCCATGCTCTTTGATGTTTGGAATCCCCTGTGGGGTAGTAGTTTTATACAGTGGGCTCCGGCAACAATAGTTATTCGCGGTTTCATGGGTTTTCTGCTGGGCAGTTTAAGGCGCTTATTTCCAACACAACCGAGACGTTCCGAACTTCTAGCAATGGTTTTCGCCGCAATCGAGAAAAACGTAGGTTATTTTCTTTATGATTTCTTTTTGTTTGGTCCTGTAGCGTATTTAGACTTAATCACATTTTTCCCTCTAAGCGCTATAGACATTATCGTGACGGTGCCGATTTTGTTAATATTAAGGCGATCACTAAAAATAGAATACTTGCTATAAAATTAGTGGCCTAAAACCGAGTTAAATGTGGAGGATTGATGATGGTTATAGACTCCCACACTCATCTTGGCAAATTTCCCGTTTTCAACGTTGAATTAGACGTTGAAGGAATGCTGCGTATTATGGATGAATGCAACATAAAAAAGTGTATAGTCTTTTCCTTACCAAATCAATTGACCCAAAACGCAATTAAGTTATATCCAGAGAAACTTGTGGGCCTTGTCTGGGTCAACCCCCACGACGGCGAAGATGCTGTGAAACTAGTAGACAAAGCAATTAACAAATGGGGTTTCAGAGGAATAAAGATGCACCCCTTACTTAACGCGTACTTGCCGGATCAAGACATCATTTACCCTATAATGGATCAAGCTCGTAAATATAAGGTGCCAGTTCTTTTTCATTGCGGTCATCCACCATGGTCTTTGCCGTGGCACTTCGGAAACTTAGCTGACGTGTACCCAGATGTCTCAATTATTTTGGGCCACATGGGCCACGGGCATATAGTTTACATTAACGGAGCCATAGAAGTTGCACAAAAACATGAAAACATAATACTAGAAACATCTGCGATGCCTATGCATAGCAAAATAAAGGAGGCTGTTTTAAAAATCGGTGAGAACAGAGTTATTTACGGGTCTGATATGCCTTTCGGCCACCCTGCCTTTGAAATTAAAAAAGTTGAAGTTGCTGGTTTAACAAAAAAGCAGCTTGATATGGTCTTAGAGCAAAATGCACAAAGGATATTTAAAATCTAAAGGAACTTTGAAAAGGGCTAAAAATGAAGTTGCCCATGGGAAAGATCCCTGTCGAAATACTTACAGAGGTTGTCTTTAAAAATTTGGGATTTAAACGGACGGAAGTTGTCCTCGGGCCTTCAGTTGGTTTTGACGGCGCAGTCATAGATTTGGGCAAGAGATCCCTAGTAGCTTCGATGGATCCCATTACTGGAGCTGTTGAGCGTATTGGCTGGCTTGCGGTGAACATCAATGCGAATGATGTTGCCACTTTCGGTGTGGAACCAGCGTTTTTCCTTTCATGCATACTCCTTCCAGAAAATGCTGATCGAAAAATCATAGAGGTTATCTGTTCTCAGATGGATGCCGCTGCAAAAGATTTGAAAATGGCAATTACTGGTGGGCACTGCGAGGTAACGCCTGGACTTGCCAATCCAGTTGTTATAGGATGCGCCCTAGGAATAACAGATAAGGGGTGTTACGTCACAGCTGGTGGAGCCAAGCCGGGAGACAAACTCATTTTAACAAAGAGTGCTGGCATAGAAGGAACAGCCATACTTGCAACTGAACGTTATAATCTGCTTCTAAATATGGGTGCCGATGATAAGCTGTTAAAGTCTGCACAGAAGTTTTTTGAGAGAATAAGCGTTGTTAAAGATGGTATTACAGCCTTTAAAACAGGTGGAGTAGAAGCAATGCACGACCCAACGGAAGGCGGTGTCCTCGGAGGCATCCATGAAATGGCAGATGCCTCAAACCTCGGCGTTAAAGTTTTTGAAGAAGAAGTTCCGGTGGCGGAAGAAACGGCGGAAATCTGCAGACTTCTGGTAATAGATCCGTTACAGCTGATAAGTTCTGGAGCTATGCTTATTGCGGCAAAGCCGGAATGCACAGAACTTGTCATTGAGAAATTGAAAATGGAGAAGATTGAGGCTTCTGTTATTGGCGAGTTTTTAAGCAACCCGAGAAAGCGTCTAATGGTTCACAGAGATAATCGCCTAACAAGTCTTCCGCGCCCAGAATGCGATCATTTATGGTTGGCATTGGCAAGAAAAAGGGGGAAGCAATAAAATAAATACGCCGAGAGCCTTTTTGAAATATGAAATCCGCTGAAGGATGAAAATGTTTCCAAGCCTAAACTTAGAAAGAGTTTTTATAACAGGAGGCGCTGGCTTCATAGGGAGCCACTTAGTTGATAAGCTGTGCGAGATGGGCCTGAAAGTTGTTGTATTTGACAACTTAAGCTCCGGTACAATTGAAAATGTAAAGGAATGGCTAAACGCACCTAATTTTAAATTTATACATGGCGACCTGCTATCTCCCAAAGAGATTGTTAGATCCATAGAGGGATGTGACATTATTTTTCATTTTGCTGCCAACCCAGAAGTTCGTGTTGGCTCCGAAGACCCCAAGATTCATTATGAGCAAAATGTGCTTGCAACATTTAACCTGCTTGAGGCGATTCGCAAAGTTGGGCGGGTCAAGATCTTGGTTTTCACTTCTTCCTCAACCGTTTACGGAGATGCAGAATTAATACCCACCCCAGAGGATTACGCTCCACTAAAACCTATCTCAACTTACGGTGCCTCAAAGCTGGCTGCTGAAGCCCTCATATCAGCCTACGCCAACACATGCGGCTTCAAAGCCATAATCTATAGACTGGCAAACATTGTAGGTTTGAGGTCGCAGCATGGAGTCATATACGATTTCATTAAAAAGCTCAGGGAAAATCCGAATAGGCTAGAGATACTTGGTGATGGCACTCAAACCAAATCCTACCTGTATGTTGAGGACTGTATAGATGCCATCCTAACAGGCTTAAACGCAGGAAATGAAAGGGTAAACATATTCAATGTTGGCTCTGAAGACCAAATAATTGTGAAGGAAATCGCAGATATTGTTTGCACAAAGATGGGACTGAGAGATGTGCAATACGTTTTTACCGGAGGGGTCGATGGAGGAAGAGGCTGGAAGGGCGACGTAAAAGTCATGCTCTTAAAAATCGATAGGCTCAAAAGCTTGGGATGGAAGCCAAAACTGAACAGTCGCCAGGCAGTTGAAAGGGCTGTTTCAGAAATATTAAATGCCGCTCGTTAGCGTCTCTTTAAGAAGAATCTTACACTGCGCCACTTATCCTTAACTATTTCAATGTTGCCAGCAACACTTCCGTGAATCGAGTAAAAAATGTAACAAAGATATGCACATCTTTCGCAATCTCTGTACTTCTTCCTAAAGGCTTCAAATCTTTCACTTTCCCAAAGGTTTGGCAGCTCAAAAATTGAGGCAACTGGTTCGTGAAGGTGGCAGCCGGCGACTTCGCCTCGGTGATTTATAACAAAGAAATTCTGCAGTGCGCGGCACTTCCAAATTCTCTTGTTGTTTAAATAAAGGTGTTTAACAGCTTCCAAAACCTTTGTTGTAATTAAAACATTGTCGTTCTTTTGTTTCATTTCGAGAAGTGCGTCGCAAACCTTAACCATGGCTTCTTTATCCCTTATTAAGAAGGCGTCTTCCGCTTTACCTATTTTAAAAAGCGAGTTTGAATGGTTTGGCGAGTCATAAGAGTATAAAGAATACCAGACAGGTATTCCTCTGTCCAAGAAATATTTGGTGAAATCGACAATCTCGTAAAGGTTGGCTTGCGAAATCGTTGGCGTTACGCTTACGTTAATTCCTTCCATGTGAAGTTTTTCAACAGTCTCCATGGCTTTTTCCCATGCTCCTTTGACGCCCCTTATGTAATCATTTCTTTCTGGGTTTAGGCTGTCTATTGAAATTGCAACAAAGTTTGCACGGCGTAAAGCGTCGATTTTTTTGGCTGCAAAGCTGCCGTTATCATAGACTGTTACAAAGAAATAGCGTGATGCATACTCAATTATTTCGTCGATGTCTGCCCTTAAAAGCGGGTTGCCGCCTGATATCAAAACTTCCACAACGCCAAGTTTTCGAAGAATATCCAGCCCGCGTTTGATCTCTTCGGTTGTCAATTCTTTGCTGTCTTGCTCTCGCCAAACGTTGCATCCCCTACAGCGATAATTGCATTTCCTCGTAATCATCCATTGAACATGATAGGGCTTATCTGGAGCCAAGACCCGCGAAACAATGCTCAAAGCTTTTCTAATAGACATTCAATAGCACCGTTCAGACACGCCTTAATTTAGTTTACTAGCTGTTCAAATAAAAATATGTGACGTAAAATGTACAAATCTTTATAATCCTTCGAACGACCATTACGAATAACACGATTGTGAAAGCGACGGTGACAGGGTGCCCTTCGGAAACGTGGACGTTGTAGTGCTTACAAAAAATAGCGAACGAGTTTTAGAAAAATGCTTAAACTCCATCTACAAAAATATCCCAGTAAACCGTCTAATAATTGTGGATGGTTACTCAACTGATTCTACATTAAAAATTGTTGAAAAATTCAGGGAGAAATATGGCAATGTAGTTCTATTGTTGGATAATAGCACGCGTGGCAGCGCAAGGATGAAGGGTATAAGGGAGGTTAGAACTGAATGGTTTGTCTTTGTGGATAGTGATGTTGTCCTTTGTGATAAATGGTTTGAAAAAGCCAAAAACTTGGTGGCGGACGATGTTGGAGGGATTTGGGGTATAGAAATCTGGGAAGGCATCAAAAACCCCATAGTGTTAAAGCTTTTCTTGAAGACAACATGGAAAATTTTCAATATGAGAGGAGGAACCCACGACCTACTTGTGCGCCGCAACGTTCTTGAAGACGTGGAAATCCCAAGAAATCTACACGTTTTTGAAGACGCCTTCATTAAAGAATGGATAGAGAAGAAAGGCTATAGACTCGTGGCGACATACAACCCTTACTGCATACACTTTAGACCTCCAGAGGTTTGGACGGTAAAGGGAAGTATACGCATACTTATTGAAAATCTACGTTTTTGCAGTTTCCGAAAGCTTCCAAAATTTTTCGCAGCCTACGCCTTTTACACGGTTTATGTCTTATACAGAAGCTTGTCTCAAAAACTAAAAAGAAAAACTAAGTGAACTTTAGTTATCTACCAAGGCATAAAGAAGAATATAGGTCTTGAAATGTTTCTGGCCCATGAGCATAGTAATGCGTATATGTTTCCCCGCTTGGCGTGATGCTCAATTTCTAATTTAATCGACATTCTGAAGTCGTGGAAGCAGTAGGCATCCTTTGTAAAAATTACCTTATATCCTAGTTTCCTCAGCCTATTGTTCAGGTCATGGTCTTCCCTAGTGTATAGTTTGGGATTAAACCTAACCTTCTTTACTATGCTGGATCTGTAAAGTGCGGCGTCACATCCTACTTGTCTATGCATTATGTTGAATGCTTCGGTTATGCGTGACTTCATGTTTGAGTATAGATTTTCTGGGCGAAGTGGAAAAAGTCTTCCACGGGCAACTGCAACTTTCGGATCTCCAAAAAGTTTTAGCAGGGTTTCTATGTATCCCTTTGTTAAAACTATGTCCGAGTCGACCATGCAGGCGAATTCTGACTTAACAAGGTCTAAACCTATGTTCCTCTGCTGTCCGAGGGGTTCTTTACCTCCATAAACGATGAGGTCAAACCAGTCTTTTTGGCGCTTAAGGTCTGCTTTTTCTCCTGTGACAATGATAATATTCTCAAAAGGATAATATTGAAGGCTTTTAATGGTTTGAGGTAAAACTTCTTTTAGGCTCCTTGTCACGATTAATGCGTCAACAGACATGCTAACCTCGCCTTGCCCTTATAGTGTGAGCGTTTTAACATTACGCCTATTTAACCCTAACAGTTAAAATGTTTCAAAGGACTCCATTAAGGAAAACCTAAATTTATGTTTGTAGTCTGGTATAGCAAGTTATGGGTTGGTAGTCATGGCGGAAGAGGAAGACCCTGTTAAATTGCACAAAGATGGGAATACACTTTACGAGATTGGTAAGTATGAGGAGGCAAAAGAGAAGTTTCTGAAGGCTTCTGAGCTTTACAAGGGGAAGAACAACTTTTTCGACGCTACATATGCGCTTTTTAAGGCTGGCGAGTGTGCTTTCATGTTGAAGGATTATGCTGGCGCTGTGGAGTATTTTCTAAAGTCTGCTGAGCTCTCCTTCCAAAAGGGCTTTGACAGATTTGGTGTCAGCGCCTTAGAGTATGCAAGAGACTGCTATAGGGCTCTGGAAGAAAATGAGAAGGTTTCGGAGACCGAGAAAAAGATTAAAGAGGTTAAAGCAAAGCTTGAAGAGTCTTTCTAAAAGCGTTGCATCCCCCTTTTTATTCCAATTGTGTTGAAATAAACAATTTTAATTTCTGCTGCGTCATTTTAGCATGGCGGAATTAAAGTGTGTTGTTATGCCTACATTGTTTAAGGCTTTGGCAGAGTTATGTGAGAAACTGGAGGGTATGAGTAGGCGTGTTCCAGCTGTAAACCTTGTAGCAGATTTCTTAAAAGGCCTTGAGCCAAGTGAGGTTGAGCCAGCGATCTCGATGATTTTGGGGAGACCATTTCCAAAGTGGAGTCAGCAAACTCTTGACGTAAGTTGGGCTACTCTAAGCGACATTATTAGGCGTATTACTGGAGTTGAGTGGAAAATTTTTCTAGAAGCCTTTAACCAAACCGGAGACGTGGGTTCAGCTGCGAAAATTGTTTTTGAAAGCTGCAAGGTTAGGCGGCAAGCAGTGCTTTTTGAAAGGCCTTTAACGATACTGGAAGTTAGGCGCAGTTTTGAGGCTATAGCGGAAACCGTTGGATATGGTTCCAGGGAGAAAAAGGAACGCTTAATCGAGGCTTTGCTTAGTTTGGCTTCTCCGCTTGAAGCGAAATATCTGGTTAAAATATTAATTGGTGAAATGCGAACGGGCTTCTATGAAGGATTGATGGAGCAAGCAGTTTCAAAGGCTTTTCAGATACCACTTGAAGCCGTTAAAAAGGCGGGAATGGTGCTTGGGGATATCAGCACTGTGGCGGCGTTAATTAAAACTAAAGGGAGAGAAGCGCTTTCAAAAATTAGCTTTCAAGTTTTTAGGCCTGTTAAGCTTATGCTGGCTCAAATGGCTAATGACGTGGCTGAAGCTTTAAAAGAGCATGGTGGACGAACAGCCTTTGAGCATAAACTTGACGGTGCTAGGGTTCAAATTCATAAGTGCGGCGATGACGTGCAAATTTTCAGCCGTAGATTAACAGACGTCACCCAAAGTTTGCCAGAAATAGCCGACATTGTAAAAAAGGAGGTTAAAGCCCGTGAAGCCATTATGGAGGGCGAGGTAATAGCCATAGATAATAAAGGGCACCCGATTCCTTTTCAGCATCTTATGCGGAGGTTTAAGAGGGTTCATGAAATAGAAGATGTGGCTGAAACAATCCCAGTTAGGCTTTACCTCTTTGACATCCTATATCTAAATGGTGAAAGCTTAATCACATTGCCCTATCTTCAGCGGAGACAAATTTTGGCGGAAAATGCTGGCGGTATACCGCTAACAAAACAAATAATTACCGATATTGTTGAAGAAGCCGAACGTTTCCTTAGGGAGGCCGTTGACTGCGGACATGAGGGGCTTATAGCTAAAAGACTGAACAGCGAATATGCACCTGGAATCCGTGGAAAACACTGGTTGAAGATAAAGCCAATCCTTGAACCATTAGACTTGGTTATCGTTGCCGCAGAGTACGGTTATGGGCGGAGACGTGAATGGCTTTCAGACTATTATCTGGCGGCTCGTGACGCTGAAACTGGCGAATTTTTGGTTATTGGTAAAACTTTCAAGGGGTTAACGGATTCCGAAATCATCGAGATGACGAGACGCCTAAAAGAGCTAGCAATAAAAGAGGAGTACCGCAGAGTCTATGTCACCCCAAAGATTGTTGTTGAGGTAGCCTACAATGAAGTTCAGAAAAGTCCAAAATACAAGTGCGGCATGGCACTGCGGTTTGCGCGGATAACCCGCATAAGGAACGACAAAACTCCCGATGAGGCCGACACCATACAGAGGGTTAGGGAAATTTACCAAAAACAGTTTTTGAAAAAGGGTAATATAAGGCGGCGGGACAGCATTTAATATGCTTAACCCCATATAAGGAAGATTTGAAATGTCAAAAGCACGAAGACCACGCATATCATATGAAGAATTTTACAGACGCCAACTCGTTATGAAAGAGCTTGGACGCCAAGGACAAGAGAAGCTTGCAAAGGCGAGGGTTGCGGTTGTCGGACTCGGCGGACTTGGCACAGTGGCATCACTTTATTTGACGCTTGCGGGTGTTGGCTACCTACGCCTAATAGACCAAGACACTGTGGAACTGCACAATCTTCACAGACAAGTCTTATACACGCCACAAGATTTGCGCTATCCAAAAGCCGAGGTTTCAGCAAAGAGGCTTATGGGGATGAATCCCTTCGTTAAGGTTGAGGCGGTTCCAGAGAACTTAAACGTGGACAACGCCGAAAAACTACTAGAGGATGTTGACTGCGTTGTTGACGGTTTGGATAACATGCGCACACGCTACCTTGTTAATCGTACTTGCATAAAGCTTAAAATCCCCTACATTTTTGGGGCCGCTATAGGAGTAGAAGGCAACCTATCCGTTTTCGCTCCGCCTGAAACTCCATGTTTGGAATGTGTTTTGCCAAACCTTGAAGATAGCAGCTTGCTAACATGCGATGTTAGGGGAGTTTTAGGCGCGACTCCCGGAATTATTGGAACAATGGAAGCCGTGGAAACAATAAAGCTTCTAGCCGGAGTAGGCACACTGTTAAAGGGCAAGCTTATGATATGCGACTTCAGCGACATGTACTTCACCACAATAGACATATACAAGAGGGAAAACTGTCCAGCATGCCGGGGCGAAATAGCAACCCAAAAACCAAGGGAAAAGCTTGTCTGGCTTTGCGGAAGAAACACAGTCAACATAAACCCAGAAAAACCAGCAAAACTAAACCTTGAAGCCATCCATACAAAAATAAAGCAAAACTTCAAAGTACGCGTAAAATCCTCAATGGCAATAGCCTTTACATACAAAAACTACGAAATAACACTGTTTAACAGTGGACGCATGCTAATAAAAAACATAGACAACGAAGAAGCAGCCCAAAAAATCTACAGAGAAATAGCCCAAAAAATAGGATTAAACCAATAAAACCTTTATTACACCCACCAGACAAAACTCTATTTGAAAGCGTGCCGGGGTGGCCGAACGGTTCAGGCGGCTGCCTGCAGAGCAGCTATATGTGGGTTCAACTCCCACCCCCGGCTCTATTGGGCGAATCTCGACTTTCAATAAATTGGTTATAACTTAAAGAAAGGAGGTTGGGAGCTATAGGGAATTTTTAAACAAAATTCTTGTTATGTTTTGACATTTCATTTTTATTTTACCTATGTTTTTTCTTTGCTGGAATGCGAATATTGCGGCAATTAGCCCTATTATGGCGAATACAATTGGGAGAATGTTTGGGCTAAATTCTGACACCACCCATGTTCCAACTATTTCGATTCGGTGGCTCGAGTGGGTATAGTTTAGAGTTATGAAGACGTAGTCGTCATTTTCTGTTACCGTGTACTCGCTTGGGTTTAATGGTTGGCCATCAATTTTTACAGTCCATTCTGCGGGGCTTGCGTAGAGAAGCGTCCTTGGAATTGCCACTTGGCAGAAGCCTGTTCCCGTGGCGCCGGTGACGTTGAAGCTTATGCCTGGGAGGTTTGGGTTGAAGTTGAAGTTGCTCATTGTGGAGTTTGTGAAGATTATGACATTATGGGTTCCAATGTAGTTTACTACTTGCTGGTAAGCTATGCGGAACTCCAAATCTTTTAGGCTGCTTATTGAAACGTTTTCCCACACCATTGTCTTGAAGTCTGTTGAGGTCGAATCTGGTTGCGGCATGGTGTCCGGCGCATATAACAAGATTGTGCGGGTTCCATTGAAGGCACCTGTTATTGTTATTTTCAGTTTTTGGAATTCTCTCGGCGGCTCGTATGGGTCGTAGCTTGTCATGTTGAAGAACCTGTACAGTTTGAACCTTACATTGTCAACCACGTCTGTTGGCGGTTGGAGAATTAAGCCATTGAATCTTAGAAGCATCCAGTCCTCGCCCAATCTAATCTCAGCTGAAAAGTTGCTCGCGTCAATTATTGTCTCGTTTAGCAGGCGTAGTTGCCATGGCATATACCACGGGTTGGTGGCGTTCCAGTAATCTATGTAGAAACGTTTTATGTGGTTTAGCTCGGCTTTGAAGTCGCCCTCAAGGGTCCACATGGCGGCAAAGTCTGTTTTTCCATTTGTGTAGTTTATTATGGCATCGTACATTGTCAAATTGCAGTATTTAACACTCAAGTATTCCTCAAATATTTGGCGTAACTGCTCATTAGGCACTGTTTCTGGCAGCAGCGTGGTCATGTCGCCCTCCAGTTGGGTGCTGTTTATTAACAACAAAGCGTTTAGTGTCAACTTTTGTGTGTCGCTGAAGTACTGTGTATCCAAACGGAAGTCTTTGATGGCGTAGGCTGTGGCATTTAGGATTTTAAGGTATGCTGTAATCTGCGTCCTGTATTCTGGTGGAACTGTTGGAGGCACCTTCTCCAGCATGTTTCCCCACAGTTCTGCAACGTTGCATAAAACAGCCATGTCTATCGTAGCTCTTTTTAGCGTGTGATAGTAGTCTAACGTTAAAGAGGCGGTTTCAACGGATGAAAAGACCGAGTCTAATATGGCGTATGCAAACTGTTCCGACTGGGGGTTGCCTCCAAATATCATCTGGTTTAGAAGTTTTGCAAAAAGCATCGTGAAGTTTCCATGCAAAGTGACATTATACCTAATTTCTGCACCGTTGCCGTCCGGCCACTCTGTTTTGGTTGTGTTTAATTGTGTGCATATGAGTAGGCCATCTGTCATGTTGGCAATCAAGCCATTTGGTCCTGGAAGCGTGCTGTTTAAATGGACGAGAAGGCCTTCAAGGATTGTGGAGTTTATCTTTCCTATTAGTGGCGGATAGTTGCCATAAGTGATGTTTATGTGGTCTGTTAGTCGCAATTCGGTTCTATTTCCATCGAAGTCCACTACGATATCCAAAAAGCCCGGAATAAAAGGTATAAGGTAAAACGTTATGTTTCCAGCGAATTCTCCATCTTCAAAGTCTGCCTTTACCGTTATGTCTGTGGCGTTGAATGGAAACATCGACCCTAATGAGGCTGGCAGTCTTGTATCTCCCCAAACGTTAAAGTTGAGCATACCATTGCTGTAGCCGCATGTCAACCTGAAATTGCTTGAATTGAAGGGGTAGGTTCCACCGGCAGCGGGTGGCATTAACATTGTAAGAGCTAGTGTTGTGTTTGATAGGCCGTTCTGAATCTTTGATTTAAAGAGCGCAGTTGTGGAGTTGAAGGGCCACTGGAACATGTCATCCGTTGGCAGGAGTAAAGCTCCGGATAGGAAGCCTATTGTAGTTCTTCCAGCTGTTGAAAGGTTTATTGAAGCATTTATCAATGGGCCAGTGTTTTGTGGATACATATGCGTATAACTGAACAAGCCGTCAAGAGCTATTGTGCCATTGGGATAGACTGTAAAATTAACTTGCATGTCTTCTGAAGGGGCGTCGAAAAGTGTGTAATTGTACTTTCTTGAAAGCGGAGCTAAATCAATTCGATCTAAAAGTGCCCAAATGCTAGCTTCATAAAGATATATTCCGCTGAGACTTTTAGGGCTAAAATGGTAGTGGGCGAACATAGGGCCATAATATTCAAAGTAAACAGTGTGAGTGCCAACGTCAAAGTGGGTCCAAGTGCTTTGGTAAACGTATAAGTTTCTTCCATTTTCGGACAGCCCATGAGCATAGATAACATAATCGCTTTCCTTCTCAACTTCAACTTCAATTCCAACTCTTAGATAGTTAAATAATTCATTGCCGTCAGTGTCAACACCTTCGTCTAATATTTTTCCCGTGAACCTTGCAGAATAATCAAAATCCGTATAATTATATGCTCGACTTAATGGAATAAATTTTCTGTAGTCAATTGTATAGCTGTAAGTTGATTCGTCTATCCAAAGGAGTTGTATCCAATCAATCATTGTGATGTTGGTCACATGAGAGGCATAAATTCTTGGTCCATAAATTGAAACGCTTACGTAACATGTTCCTGTTGCTAAAACTGCTCTTGCGGTGCTGTATACGTCTACGTAGTAGGAGGATGCATTAGTCAAATACCCAACATTAACTTGATATAATCCGCTTTCTGCGACATCAATTTCAAAGCTTATGTTGAGGTAATTGAAGAATCCATCACCATCAGTGTCCACACCATTATCGATTACTCTTCCAGTTAGCCTTGCAAGATACTCAAAATCCGTATAATTGTATGTTTTGCTTAGCGGGAAATACCACATCGAGTCAATTTCATATGGTATAGATGTTAATTCATCTACAACACGGAGACTTAACTGATCTATCATTACAATGTTTGTTACGCGAGATCCGTGAATTATCCATCCTTCGAGGAATACATTTAAATAACGTGTTCCTGGAGATAAAAGTGCTTGTGTATTACCGTATACATTGACGTAATTGTAAGTGGCGTTATACAACCCTTTGATAGAAACTTCGTATATCCCAAATTCTGTAACATTAAGCTTAATACTTATGTTGAGGTAATTGAAAAGTCCATCACCATCAGTGTCCACACCATTATCGTAGATTACGTTTGTGAATTTTGCTCCTGGTTCATCAAACTCCGAATATTTGTAAGTTTTTGATAGACTTAGTTCTTGGCGATAATCCCACCAGTGATAATTTTTGTCGTAAAGTTGTATATTAACAAGTTTTGTCACGTTAATCTTCGATTGTTGTATAACTGCACCGAGGAATCTCACGCTTATGTTTTGTGATCCCGTGTTGAGATAAGTTGTGTTGGAAACACCAATCCATACATATTGATATTCATCACCAAGTCCGCTTACTTGGAGAGTATAAGTTCCAGCGGTAGCCACGTTTACTTCCAGTTTTGCAACCAAATAATTGTATAGTCCATCTCCATCCGTGTCCAAGCCATAATCATATACATTTCCAGTTAATACGGCACCGTCGCTTGCTTTTGCCGTCCTATTAATCCACAATGGCGAGACTGTTACCGACAAAAGCAGAAGAATCGCAGCAGTTAAAATACATATTTTTCCTTTCATTTCGATATCTCCTTAACGTAAACGATGTTATGTTGTGTATAATGTTTTATAAATATTTTAACAGCTATAGTAGTTTTGAAATGAGATTGCTAACGTTTTGTTTCCGTAACTTGTTTCGAAGAAAGCTTAGAACGATCCTTTGTATTTTAGGTGTAGCCTTGGCAACAGCATTTGTTATTGCGGTTGGCGCCACCACAACGCGTTACATAACCGTAATCAAGAGTATGAATGTGCTTTTCAGCGGACAAATTATGGTTGTAACCAAAGGAGCGATAGTGATTCAAGCAATACCGATAACCCGAGGCATGCTTCCTGAAAGGTTAGCTGTAGAATTAAAGGAAAGTTTTTCAGAAGTTGAAGATGCGGTTCCAGCCCTATTAGTTACGCCTTCAATTTATTTTGGAAACACCCTTCTCCCGGTGCCTGAAAACTTTAGTCTTGGCATACCAATTGACAAGTGGCAAAGTGTTCTTGGACCCATAATGCTGAAAAGCGGTGGGCGCCTCCCAGCAAATGACACATGCAATGAGGTGGTTATAGGCGGTTCCCTAGCAAAACAATATAATTTTGCTGTTGGGAACATGCTACAGATTGGCGGACACAACGTAACAGTTGTTGGAGTTTTAGACACGAAATCAGCCGTTTTAGATCGCTTTTTGGTCATGTCCCTGAAACTTGCTCAAAAAATCTACGATTACCAAGGCAAAGCTAACATAATTTTAATAAAACCTGTTAAGAACTGTGAGCCGAAAGACCTCGCGGCAGCCATTGAAAATCATGTAGATTATAAGGATTCTGTTAAAGCCTTAACAGAGGATGAGAGGAACGATGTAGTTCAACCAATCTTCGCCCAAATTGAAAGCTGGAACATCGGCATACAATCCATTGTCTTTATTATGAGCCTCATACTCGTCATGACAGTAAACCTCATGAGCGTTTCAGAAAGACGACGAGACTTTGCAACTCTAGATGCTTTAGGCGCACCGATAAGCTACATTTTCCGCATAGTAATTTTTGAAGCAGCCATAATAGGCGTTTTGGGCGGAATCTTTGGGATAACGCTTGGTTCCATAGCAGCTGTTGTATTAGCAAGTCTATACACAAACATCCCGATACACCTTTTCCTTCCAGGACTTTTTGACATAGTCACGCCCGCCTACATGATTCAAATCTTTGTGACGGTTGTTGCAGTCTGCTGCCTCGGCGGAGTTCTCCCGGCAGTAAACGCTGCAAAAATGCGAATAGCCGAAGTCTTAAGGGCTGAGTACTAATGGAAATCAAAACCGTTAACCTAACACGAATTTTTTATGCTGGCGGTTCAAAGGTAATCGCCGTCAACAACGTTAACCTTGAAATCGGCGAGGCGAAGTTTATAGCAATAACCGGACCTTCGGGTTCTGGGAAATCCACCCTCCTAAACCTTATAGGATTAAATGATAAGCCCACAGGCGGCAAAATCTTCATAGACGGTGAAGACATCTCATATTGGACAAATGTGAAACGTAGGAAGGTGAGGCTTTTGAGGATGGGTTTTGTCTTTCAGACTTTTAATTTGCTGCCAACCTTGACAGCTCTAGAAAATGTTGAGCTTCCAATGGCTTTAGCTGGGAAAAGTCAAAGGGAGCAGCGGGAAAACGCCCTAAAACTCCTTGAAGCTGTGGGTTTAGGCAAAAGAATTCACCACAGACCAAAAGAGCTAAGCATGGGTGAAATGCAACGCGTGGCCATAGCTAGAGCTTTGGCAAACAATCCAGAAATTATAATTGCAGATGAGCCTACAGGCGAACTGGACTCTAAAACCGCAAAAGAGATAATAAACCTACTGTTGGACGTGAACAAGGAAAGGAAAACAGCGGTTATTGTTGCAACTCATGATGAAAAAATTGTTGACGCAGCTGACGAAATCTACACCTTAAAAGATGGTATGTTAACTTTCAAAGTTTAAACTCCAATTATCCACCATTTTCTTGCTTTATGACCGCCTTTGCCCAGTTCCCATATTTTATCCATAGTATGGCTATTATTCCGCCTATGATGTTGCTTATTGCTATGGCTAGCCACACGCCTATAGAGCCCATGCCGAGAATGAAGGCCATGAAATAGCCTGCAGCTATTCTCATCCCCCAAAGTCTCATCATTCCTAAGCTTGTTGGAAATGTTGTGTGTCCAGAGCCTCTCCCGACGGATAGGGCTACGGCGAAAAGTCCGAAGAATGGGAGCGTGGGCAGCATTATTTTGAGGAAAAGGTCTGTCTCATTTATTATGTTGGGGTCGTTTGCGAAGATGTCTACAAAGTTTCTTCTAATTGGGTATATTATGGCGGCACTTATCATCATTAGGGCGAAAATGAGGATGGTTGACTTGAAGGCTACTTCTCTGGCTCTTTTTGGGTT
Organism: Bathyarchaeia archaeon; assembly: GCA_038882975.1. Taxonomy (GTDB): domain Archaea; phylum Thermoproteota; class Bathyarchaeia; order Bathyarchaeales; family Bathycorpusculaceae; genus JAGTQI01. Next base: position 37,255 of record JAVZNE010000004.1, on the reverse strand, counting down.
TTCTGCACCTAGGCTTTGCCCTATCATTATAGCTGGGGCTCCGCTTAAACCCCAAAGCGCAGTATCCACGATGTCTATCATTACAAAGCCTATGGAAAAGGCGGTTGCAGTTATGATTCCGAGCATATTGACGAGTTTTAGTTGCATGAGGAAAGCGAAGCCGTTAGTCAATCCCAGCGTTAAAATTGGCAAGCCTATACGTAAAACCAAACGGGCCCATGGGATGTTTATTTCCTTTGTAGGCCTTATGCGGAGCTCTGGGTAATACTTTCTTAGGATGTAAGTCAAGGCTGTTATCGATATTATTTTCCCCATAACATCTGTTAGAGCGGCACCGACCACTCCGAGTCTTGGAAAGGGTCCTATGCCCAGAACAAGGAATGGATCTAGGGCTATGTTTATGGTGACAGATATAACGTTAACGATTGCTGGCCTTCTCGTGTCTCCTACACTTTGGAGAATTGTTGTGTATGTTAGGGCTATGTAGTTGAAGAGCACGTCAAAGGCTATTACGCCAGAGTACTTCATAACATCCTCAAAAATTTCTGCGGGGGTGGACACAACAATCGTGAAAATCGAGTTTCTAAGCGCCAAAAGGAGCATGCTCAAGGCGCCGCCAGATACGAGGGACAGCGTAAAGAAGCGGGAGGCTGATGTACTTGCCTCCCGATAGGCTTTACTCCCCACGTACTGCGAGATTACGCTTAAGCTTGCCGTTGTGATGGCGTTTGCAAGAGCTTGAAAAAGCATTAGAATGGGCCACATCTGCCTCGGCACAGCCACGGCTTGTTCACCGTAGACGCTAAGCCAGTAAGTGTCTGCCACATTATAAGCTACAACCACAAGCTGGTTTACAAGGGGAGGTGTTCCCAACCAAAAAATTGTTCGAATAATGGGGCCATCAACAATTTTTTCTCTGTACTTGCTTATTCCACTAGGCTCTGGTGGGCTTTCAGAGTCTTGAGCCATAGGCTTCCCTTTACGTTGAAGATGAGGTCTTAAAAGCTTTTCCTAAAATTTTCACAAATATTCAAGAATCTTTGAAGTAATGGATCTGCGGAACTTCCTTTTCACCCTTTCAATGAACTCTCCGACGACTTCTATATTTTCCAGTCGGCATGTTCCAAGGCCCTTTTTCTCCGCCAAAACCAAATGCTCAACCTCTGTTGGTGAGACTCCCATAAGCGCAGAGCCGACGGCGTCAACAGCCACGGGGTCTGTGCCCACTATAACCAAATCCATTTTTACAGGGTTTCCACTTGTTTCATGCCCTTCTCCCGCTATTATTCCATCAATAACCGTTAGGCTTGGTTTAAGTACTGAAGCCAAGTCTGCAATGTTCGCATGGAGTTTCCAGTTGTGCATGCTTCCCTTTGAGGCTAGGGCTCCCATCATGTTCTTTATTCCAAGCGTGACTGTGGCGAGCCTGTGAAGTTTTAGTTTTGGAACGCTTATTATCACGCTTTCCAAGGCTGTTTTCGCCACCTTAACCTTTCTTAAGGCCAACGGACTGGGCGGATAAACCTCAACGAAAATGTCCTTGTTAAGGTCAACGAGTTTTACCTTCCATTTCTCGCTTATTTTGTCTATTCCAGCAACCTTGAAGGCTTCAAAGGTGTCTGCCCAGCCGCTTCCCTCACCAATAATAATATTGTCTTTGCCATACTCTTTAAGGAATTTAACAACTCCTTCCACCACTCTACCATCTGTTGTAACTCCAGTTGACGGGTGCTGGGCCGTTATGTAGTTAGGCTTTATCAAAATGGGCTTTTCGGTGGAGAGGACACCCTCCGAATCCGCCTTTATCATTTCAAGTGCCTTAACCGTTGTTTCTATAGGGTCTGAACCTTTAACTATGGCGACTCGGCTAATTTTACACATTTTGACGCTTGAAAGTTCAAAACAAACACTGTAATTTAACACTTCCCATCTTCTAAATTAAAAGAAAAAGAAGCCGGAAAAAACGTTGAGGTTTAACGTGGACTGGTGAAGGCCAAGCATTTTAGGAGTCAAAGGGAGGTTTTTACTTCTTTTCCTCTTTTTTCTCTTCCTTCTTCTTCTTTGGCATGGCCATCACCAAATTTTGATGGGGAAAACTGATTGTTTAAAAATTTTTCGTTCCATCTGAAGATGTTTAGAGGCATTTTGCTGCAATATTTTTAAATGGGGCTTTGTGGGAGGCTTTCCTATGCATGAATGGGCTTTGGCGGAAGCAATAATCTCTTCTGTTTCAGAAATAGTTGAAAAAGAGGGGTTAAAAGAGGTCAGAGAGGTCAAAATAAAAGTCGGCGAACTTCAGCAGGTAGAAGTAGACATTTTAGAGTTTGCTCTGTCAGATCTTAAGATGGACAAGCTCAAAAACGCCAAATTCTCGATAGAAACTGTTAAAGCCAAATTGCAATGCAGAGTCTGCGGACATAAATGGTTTTTCAACAGGGACAAGCTTGCTGAGGAATCAGCCGAGGCCATCCACTTCGTCCCCGAAACAGTTCACGCCTATATTAAATGTCCAAGATGCGGAAGTCCCGACTTCGAAATTTTACAGGGAAGGGGCGTATGGCTCGAAAGCATAAGGGGAGTCAAATGACATGATAGACCCACGCGAAAGCATCATCAGCAAAAGGCTTGAAAAAGTGAAGCACATAATTGCCGTTTTAAGTGGCAAGGGGGGTGTTGGGAAAAGCCTTGTTGCATCCATCCTCGCCCTAACATTGGCAAAAAAGGGCTTTAAAGTTGGGCTTTTTGACGCAGATTTTACAAGCCCTTCAACCCACTTGATTTTAGGCGTTGAAAATGCTAAGCCAAAGGAGGAGAAGGGTATAATTCCAGCGCAAGTTCACGGTCTAAAATATATTTCAATTGTCGCCTATTCAAAGGAAAAAGCACTACCATTGAGAGGCGTGGACGTTTCAAACGCTCTCATGGAACTTTTTGCTGCTACAGTATGGGGGGATTTAGACTTCCTAATAATAGATATGCCTCCTGGCATAAGTGACACTACATTGGACTTGATTAGGCTTGTTAAAGGCATAAGATTCCTTATAGTGACGACATCCTCCCCGCTTGCCTTTGAAACCGTTAAAAAGCTACTGGGGCTCGTTGCTGGGTTAAGAGTTCCAGTTGTAGGCGTTATTGAAAACATGAAAATTAAGGAAGACACCTTCATATCTAAAAATGTGAGAGATGCTGGCTTTTCTTTCCTTGGAGAATTGCCCTTCGACTCAAAGGTTGAGGACTCGCTTGGAGACGTCAATGCACTTTTGGAGACAAATTTTGCTAAGAAGCTGGCTGAAATTGTCTCGAAAAGTTTCCTTTAACCTATTTGGCCTTTTTCTTTGCTGGTTTTTGCTTCGACTCGCTTGCAACCTGCTTCTTGGACAACAGAACTTCTTCTATGGAGTTTGCCTTTCGAAGCTCGTTCATGTACCAACCTCTATCCCGAGAATAACTTATTCCAGCGGTTATCCCATACACAATTAGCGTTAGACCACAAATTATTAGGGCTAAACCCAGAACGGTTCCGCTGTGGAAGACAGCATAATAAGGAATGAATAGAAACCATTCAGGGTCCTTTCCAACTACACTTTTTATGAGTAAGTTTTCAAGGATTCCCCCTACAAAAAATATTGTCCCAGCGAGAAACATCAAGTAAGCCACCGTCTCATTATGCCTTGACTCTTCAGCCTTCTCGTGAAGATAGTCCCTGAAAGACATGACACTCCATTATCTTCATTATTAAACATATACCTAAACCTTATTATACGAAAATAAGTATTGCAGAAAAATATTGAAAATTCAAAGCGATGGAGAAGAAGCCGTTGTTACCTATTAAAGCCATAATGTTTGACTTCATCGGCACATTGGTGAACGTTAAAGGTTACGATCTGGAAACTTCCAAAATGAAGCTTTACAAGTCCATTGTTAACGCTGGTTTTAAGGTGAGCCGAGAAGACTTTTTAGAGGCGTACAGCCAAGCCCATGAAAAGTATCGCATCATTCGCTACCAAAAACTTGTCGAGGTTACAAATGCCATATGGATTTCTGAAGCCCTAAACAGTTTGGGATTTAAGACAAGCCCGGAAGACACTCGCATAAAAACGGCTGTTAACATTTTCTTTGAGGATTATCTGAGTTCTTTTAGGCTTAGGAAGTGTGCAAAACAAACCTTGAAGATGTTGGCTGGGGATTATAAGCTGGGTCTTGTCTCAAATTTCACGTATGCACCAGTGATATACGCTGGGGTTAGAAGAGTTGGGTTAAGCAGATTTTTCGACGTGATTCTTGTTTCGGATGCCGTTGGTTGGCGGAAGCCCCACGTCAAAATCTTTGAGGAAGCGTTAAAAAGGCTTGGTGTTAGTGCTGAAGAGGCGCTTTATGTTGGGGACAGCCCGGAAGAGGACATTAAGGGTGCGAAGCAGTTGGGCATCAAAACGGTCTTCGTTTCCTCCCAATTTTTCCCAATTGAAAGACTTATCGAAAGCGAACAGAAACCAGATGTTATAGCAAGAAACATGTGCGAGGCAAAAAGAAAAATTCAAGACATAATTCGCTTCAACGAGCTATAACGCTGGGCTTCATATGCGCATATATTTAGATTTTGGAAAAAGTTAAATTCTATTCATTGAGTTCGCTTATTGTCTGGTGGCAACCAACATGACCAGCCTTCTAAACATCGCCGTGCTTGTCCTTCCGTTGGTCGCTGGTATAGTAGTAGGCTATTATTTTAAGGGTAGGAAATTTTTAAATGTTGGAAAGCTTGTCCTCGGCGTTATTTTAGTATTAATTTTCTCTCTGGGCTTTTCAATAGGCTCAAACACCAAACTTTTAGCGATAATGCCAAATGTCGCTTTTAATGCTTTGGTGCTTTTGGTTATGGCTCTGCTTTTTAGCATACTCTTTGTAGTGGCAGCTCGAAAACTGGTGAAAATATGATAAAATATGTATTGCCCGTACTTGCCATCGGAATTTTGGTCGGTTACTTAAACAACACTTTCGGTTTTTCAAAGCTGAACACATTTTTCTCCGAATATACTTTCAACTTATCGTTAATTGCTTTGCTGTTTTTGATGGGCATGCTTTTCGCAATGGATGAAAAGGCGGTGGCAAAAATGAGGCAAGCCAAATTTAAAATATTAATTTTTCCGCTGGTGGTGGCTTTGGGCAGCATAATGGGAGGGCTTGTTGGCGGAATAATCCTTCGAATTAACATATTCGCCTCCATGGGGGTTTGCGCTGGCTATGGCTGGTACACGCTGGCCGGACCATTAGCCGGACAGCTATTTGGGCTTGAATGGGGCGCCCTTGGCTTCACAGTAAACCTTCTCAGAGAACTTGTTACAATAGCCTCTGCATCACTGGTTGTAAAGCTGGATAGGTACGCGCCAATAGCAATGGGCGGCGCAACATCAATGGACACAACACTGCCAATAATAGTGCGCTACTGCGGCCAAGACACGCTTATAACAGCCTTTTCTAGCGGCTTCATTCTAACAATGGCAGCGCCTTTCACCATAACCGCTATAGCAGCCGTAGCTCATTAAAGCTCTAAGCATACGCATGAACCATTGCATGCACACAAACCCCCAATGATAGAGGTGCCTTTTTAATTTAAAAATCCAGAAGTGCGGCCGCCGGGATTTGAACCCGGGTCGTCAGCGTGGCAGGCTGATGTCCTAGTCCAGGCTAGACTACGGCCGCCCAAATAATTTCCGTTTATCCTCTTATCCATGTTTTCCTAAAAAGCATTATGTTCCGTGTTGTTAATAGCAAATGTCAATTTTGTGTTGAGTGGGAGACTGCAAAATTGATAGTCCCCCTCTAGTTTTCTTGTTGCTTTATAGTCAAGTTTTTATTGTTTGTTGGCTTTTGTGTTTTTGATGTTTGGTAAGGAGTTTTTTGTTAGTCGTTATCGATTGTTGGGTTGGGAGTTTAGGGATGTTACGCCAAAACAAGCCATTAGGGTTAATGCCATGAACGTTAAGGGTATCAACATTGTAGAGAGTCTTAAGGGTTTAGGTGTTGGGCTTGAGGAAATTCCATTTGTCAGTGGCGGGTACTGGGTTGTCCGTTCAGAGTTTTCCGTTGGTGCTACAGTAGAATATCTTTTGGGTTATTACTCTATTCAGGAGGCGGCAGCCCAAATCCCAGCAACATTATTTACGGATTTAAAGGGCAAGATTGTTTTGGATGCTTGTGCTGCTCCGGGCGGAAAGACTGTTCAGCTGGCTGATTTGATGGATAACACCGGCGTTATTGTGGCTTTGGACGTTAACATGCATAGGCTTAAAGCCTTAGCGAACCAGCTGGAGCGGTGCCGCGTAAAAAACACCATTGTTTATAGGTTGGACGCTAGAAAGGCCTCAAGGCTTGGTTTAAAGTTTGATAGAGTGCTGCTTGATGTTCCATGTTCTGGCAACTTCGCCACCGACAAGGAATGGTTTAGGCGGAGAACGCTAGCTGATGTTAAGCGAAACGCTAGGCTTCAGAGGGAGATTCTCACTGAGGCCGCTAGGGTTCTAAAGGATGATGGCGAAATAGTTTATGCCACATGCTCCCTAGAGCCAGAAGAGAACGAGTTAAACATAGACTGGGCTGTGAAGAACCTAAACCTCGAAACCGTGGAAATAGAATGTTATGGGGAGGAGGCGCCAACAGAAATTTTCGGCAGAAGGCTGGACAACTCCGTAAGGAATTGCCGCCGCATATGGCCGGGTGAAACTCAGGGCTTTTTTATCTGTAAACTCAAAAAACGCGGGTGAGCTGAGTTTATGGCGGAGCTTATAGAGGATTTTGCCGGACTTTTCGGCGCTAAACTTGGCTTGGACAAAAGTTTGGTGGCCAAGAAGAAGGGTAAGTTTTTCTTGCTCAGCCCGAATTTGAAGGAGTTGGCTGGAAAAGACGGCGACTGGCTTTTTGCGGGTACGTATATAGGAAAAATTGATAGTGGCAAGTTTTATCCAAGTTTTCCCCTGCTTTATATGATTACAGACAAAGCCCAAAACAGGGTGGTTGTTGATGATAAGGCGGCTTGGCTTTTCGTTTGTGGCAGAGATATATTCAAGGAGGGAATATTGGGGGCTTATGGCTCAAAGAGTAAGGGCGCCTACACACTGGTTTTTAATCGCTATGACGAGTGCCTCGGCTTTGGCAGAATAGCAAGAAACATAGAAAAGGCGAAAAGCGGCGTGGTCGTCAAAAACATTTTAGATATTGGAGATTTCCTAAGAAGAGAGCGAAACACTAGAGTTTCAGAAACCTAAGCTCAGCTCGATTTTATTTTGCTGACTAGCTCTTCTATTTTAACCTTGCTTTGTTCTTTTCGTTGCATGTCTCTTAAGACTACGGCTCCTTCGCTTAGTTCCCTTTCGCCAACTATAATTACATGGCTTATGCCTCTTCTGTCGGCGTCCTCCAAAGCTTTTGTCACTTTCCGCCCCATGACCTCTGTTTCAACAGCTATTCCATTTTTCCTTAGCATTTCTGAAATCCTTAAAGCTTCATCGTTCAAGTTTTCATTAACTGGAATGAGCATTACTCTTTTTCCCTCTTCGATTGGTGGGCTGATTTTCTGCTCTTGCATAGCAAGCATTATTCTGTCTATTCCATGAGCAACCCCAACGGCTGGTGTCGGTTCGCCTCCAAACAGTTCAACGAGTTTATCGTATCTTCCCCCACCAGCCAGCGCAATGTCGAGTTCTGGGACGTAAACTTCGAAAATCATTCCGGTATAATATTCCAGTCCGCGGGCGAAGCCAGCATCCACCGTTATGTTCGGCTCCTTCGTTGTTTCCTTTACTAGTTTTAGGATTTCTCCAAGATTTTTCACGGCATCAAAGGCTGTTCCATAACCTTTAGTAAGTTTTTCCATTTCCTCTAAAATGCTTGTGGTGTTGCTCCCTCTTAAGTTAACCAACATCTGAAGCGTTTTTAGGCACTTGTCTGTTGCTCCCGCTTCTTTCACGATGTTTATGGCATCTTCATATTGTTTTTTGTCCATAAGTTGCATGACGCGGTTTTGGGTTTCCTCTTCGAGTCCTTCGCGGCTTAAGATGCCTCTTAAAACGCCGACGTGTCCAATTTTGAAGAAGTAATTTTTCAACCCCACAGCCCTCATTAAAGCGTTTGTTAGCAATAGAACTTCGGTGTCGGCTTCTGGTTTTTCAGAGCCCATAAGCTCAAAGTTTGACTGCCAAAACTCTCTGAAGCGTCCCTTTTGTGGTTCGTCATACCTGTAGAGGCTTCCCACGCAGAACAGCCTCAACGGTTTGGGCTCGTTTCGCATTGTTGTTGCCACAAGCCTTGCAACAGAAGCCGTGAACTCCGGTCTTAGGGCAACTTTTCTCCCACCCAAATCTTCAAAGGCATACATTCTTGCTCGGACTTCTTCGCCAGCCTTCGCCGCAACCAGTTCATAGGACTCGACAACAGGCGTTATTATTTCCTTGTATCCATATAGTTTGGCGGTTTCTCTGGCTTTTTCTTCTATAAACCGCATTAATCTTGCTTCTTCTGGTAGGAAGTCCCTCATTCCACGGACTGTTTTGTAGGCGCTCATAACATGTTCACGTTTTAGGCGCTTACGCTTTTATGGTAAGGTTAATTGTGAGACGGAATAGTAAACTATTTCGCCTCTTCGGCTCATAACAGCCAAAATTAGCTCCTTTTTTAGGCTTTGGCATTGCCTCATTATTTGGGTTAGTTCCTCCATTTTTATTGGTTTGCCCTCCTGAAGGCTTAGGATTAGGTATTTAGCTGTGTCCTTTCCATATTCGCCTCTTTCGTAAACTCTGAAGTCTACGCCTAAGCCGAAGCCTTCGCGGACAACATACCCGCGGCTTCTTAGGTCTCTGTAAACCAAGTACTTAGCCCAAGCATTTTCGTCGGTTTTCTCTGCGACTTGCAGAAGTTTTTGGAAGTCCATTTGCTCGCCTTCCTCATCCTTAACTGAGACCAGCCCCTTCTCCAAGAGGTGAAGTGCCTCGTAAAAGTTTAGGAGAAGCCCGCCGTTTTCTTCTATGCCATAGCCCTTTGCTTTAAGCTCCTCTATTCTCTGTTTGCTGGTTATTTTCACTCCCTTTTCTATTAATGTTCCCTCAATTTTTGTTTCTTGGCGTGTTGACTGCGGCTGCTCCTTATTTTTGTTCATAGCTTTAACCGTGCTGGCTTATTTTTGCCAAATCGTCCTTATATAGGATGCCTTCCTCGCAGATGATTGCCGTCACATATTTTATTGGCGTAATGTCAAAGGCCGGATTTAGGGCTGGAACATCTTCTGGGGCTATCCGCTCAGAACCTATACATGTCACTTCTTCTGGGCTTCGCTCCTCTATTGTTACGTCTGCCGCTCTGTGGGCTAGGTCGAAGGTGGATTTTGGAGCCGCCACATAAAACGGTACGCCATGCTCTTTGGCTAGAACGGCTATCTGGTAAGTTCCAATCTTATTGATGACTGCGTCTCGCACTATTCTGTCGGCTCCGACAATAACTTTATCCACCATCCGCTTATACATGACATATCCCACCATGGTGTCGCTTATTAGGGTGACTGGTATGCCGTCCCGCTTAAGCTCGTAGGCTGTTAGGCGGGCGCCCTGCAGCTTTGGCCTTGTTTCGGTGGCGATAACCCTAACTTTCTTGCCTTGTTCAGTGGCTGCCCTAATAACGCCTAGGGCTGTTCCATAGTCAACTGTGGCTAGTGCTCCAGCGTTGCAGTGCGTCAGTACGGTGTCTCCATCATTGATTAGGGCGGCTCCATACTTTCCCATCGAACGGTTTGCTGCGGCGTCCTCGTCAGCTATTCTATTTGCTTCTTCAATTATGAAGACGGCTAATTCCTCAGCGTTTCCTTGGAAAGCCCTAGCCTTGTTTAAAATCCTGTCAACCGCCCAGAAGAGATTAACCCCTGTCGGTCTAGTCTTCCGTAATGTGTTTGCCGCCTCTTCCAATTCACGGATAAGCTCTTCTTTCCGCCGTGCCTTTGAATGGTAAGCTGTCAGCGCCAAGGCGTAGGCTGCGGCAACCCCTATTAGTGGAGCGCCCCTAATCTTCATGGTTTTTATGGCTTCAGCCACTTCACTACAATTTTTCAGCTTTAGAAACTCTGTTTTGTGAGGGAGCTTCGTCTGGTCTATTGTTACGACTGTTCCGTTGCGCCACATTATGGTTCGCATTCGGCATTCGCCTCTCCTTGCCCGCTAACCGTTTATGCCAGTATAGGTATAAATCTTGTTAGACACATGTGAGAGGGGATGGTGAACCATATTTGAAGAGGGAAAGCCTCCAAACCCTCGTTGAAAAGTTTGGAACGCGCTATTCCGAAATCTTAGGCATAGACCTAAAAAGCCGAGGGGAGGAGGAAATTTTCAAGTGGTTTTTGACTTCCATACTTTTCGGTGCGCCCATAACCGAAACTTCCGTCATAAAAACTTACAAGTGCTTCGAAAAGCGCGGCGTCTTAACTCCTCAAAAGATTTTGGAAACCGGCTGGGACGGCTTAGTGCAGATTCTCGACGAAGGCAGCTACACACGTTACGACTTCAAAACGGCTGACAAACTTCTCGAAGTAATGCGAAACTTAATAGAAAAGTATGACGGAGAGCTGACCACCATTTATGAAGAAGCCCATGACCACGCAGATTTGGAAGAGAAGCTTAAAAGTTTAGGAAAGGGCGTCGGCGACATAACGGTGGGCATATTCCTAAGGGAGCTGCGCGACGTTTGGGAAAAAGCCAAACCAAAACCAACAAGCCTCGTTGTAATGGCAGCCAAAAACCTTAGAATAATTGATGAGAAATCTCCAAAGGATGTTTTGCGGCAGCTTGAAGATTTTTGGGCTGAGAATGCTGTTTCTGGCAAGTCCTTCATAAACTTTGAAACTGCGCTGCTTCGCCTAGGAAAGAACTATTGTAGAAAGGAAAAATGCACCGCTTGCCCGGTTAGGGCGGAATGCAAACGCCACTTTACGGAGGCTTAATGTAGGTTACAACTTCTATTGGGCATTCTTCTGGAAGCTTTAACCGTTTCCGCCACTCGTCGCCTATGGCTATGAGGGAGAAAACCCCTGAAATTTCAGCCTTCGCCTTACGAACCAAGTTGACGAGGGCTGCCTGTGTTTCACCGGTCTTGATCATGTCATCAACTATTAGGACGCTGTCCCGCTTTTTGATGGCGTCCTTTGGAACATAAAGCGTCATTGTCACGCCGGAGTCCCTAAGCACAAATGTTTCCTCCAGAAACTCTTTAACGCCAACCTCCTTGCTTCTCTTGGCTATGACAAGGTTTACGCCTAGGGCGTTTGCCACCATAGTCGCCAAAGGAATTCCGTCAACAGCCGCCGTAAACACTTTTGTGACTCGTTTTCCAGCGAAATTTGCAAGCGCATGATTAGCCGCCTGCTGGAGAATGTTAAAATCGCCAATAATCTCAGTATTGTCAAAATAGCCATCCTCATTAAACCTTATCCGGTTACGAAGCTCGTTCTCCAAACCAACAAACTTTGACAAGACTTTCCATAACTGCTTGGCTCTGGCAGTGTTTGGCAAAACATGCCCTTTAGCGTATCTGCTTAGAACCGTTACTGGCAATCCAGTCTTCGCCGACAACTCGCGATACGTGATATTCCGCTTGTATTTTGCTGTTCTAAGAAGCTCTATAGTCATCAAACGCAGTTTCAACTCCTCCGCATGTGTGCTCATCAGCCCTCCCCCATACACAAGGACTAGTTAAATTCCAAAGCGTTTACATCTTATTATTACCTTTCCAATTTATAATTTCCGCTCGAAAACCGAACAGTACGCAACAAACGTTTATGGCGCCTTCGCCAAAACCACCTCGATGGTATATTCAAACCCGTCTCTGTAAACCGTTAGGTGGACTTTTTCGCCAGCCCTTTTCTTGTGGATTTCGCCTAGAAGCTTCTCTATTCGTGTTATTGGCACGTCGTCCAAAGCCAGTATTATGTCGCCTGCCACTATGCCAGCCTCATGCGCTGGGCTTCCCTCCACAACCCTTGTCACCAAAACGCCTTCATCCACTGGTATTCCATAATAGCGGGAAATCTCTTTCGTAAGGCTTAAGCCCATTATCCCAAGCCACGGGCGTGTGTGCACACCCTTTGATATGATTTCTGCTGCACATTTCTTAGCTGAGTTTATGGGAATGGCGAATCCAATTCCATGGGCATAGGGAATAATCGCAGTGCTTATGGCGACAACCTTACCATTAATGTCTACCAGTGGTCCTCCACTGTTTCCGGGGTTTATGGCTGCATCCGTTTGGACGAGGTTTTCTAAAAGCTCATTTTTAGATTCTATGGTTCGGTTTAGGGCGCTTATAACACCCGACGTTATCGTTGGTCCACCAGCCAAGCCGAAGGGGTTACCAATGGCGTAGACACGTTGTCCAATTCTCAACTTGTCGGAGTCTCCAAGCTCTGCGTAGGGCAAACCCTTCCTGTCCACTTTGACGACGGCTATGTCGTGGATTGTGCATGTTCCAAGCAAGTGTCCATTTAAAACCTCGCCATTCCAAAGCGTGACGGCTATGCGTTCTGCGCCCTGAACAACATGGTTGTTCGTCAATATGTGCCCTTCGCTGTCTATTATTGTTCCAGAACCCATACCCTTGACTGGGAAGACCTGGTAGAAAACGTCCTGAATCAGCCTTATCGTGCTGATGTTAACAACACACTTGCTAACCTTTTCAAGAACGTCTAAAACTCTAGATTCATCGTTAGCCGCCAACTTAATCGCCACTGTTAAAATCTTCTGTAGGGCTTTAAACGCTTTCCCCATATTTCATTTTGGTTTTTGTATAGGCGTTAATGAGCAAGGCAACAGCGGTGGCTTGTGTTACGAGAACGTAGGCTACTACAGCAAAGTATGGGATTTGTAATTCTATCATCAAACCATATACCGCTCCACCAATTAACATACCAACACCATAAGCTGTGTTAAATATGCCGTATGCTGTCCCCCGCTGGGAAATTGGAGCAAAACCTGAAACGGCAGCGCGGTAAATGGACTCTTGCATTCCCAAAACCAGACCGAAAAAGGCCGCAGCCACAATCAGCATTGTCAAGTCTGCGTTAGCCATAGCAAAGAATGTTGGAACAACCGACAGAATGAACGGCAGCATCAAAACCCTAATCTTGAACTTGTCATAGGCGAATCCTGCAAAAAGTGCGGTTGGCGCGTCCACCCCTTGTATTAGCGTGTAGATTATAGGAACAATCCACAACTGATTCGTCGGCTTTAGAATTTCGGTAGCCTTTAAGAGTATTAGCTCGAAGGGTATAAGTCCAACAGTGTTCAGCAAAACAGCCGCTGTGTAAACATAGAAGGCTTTCCCAAGTTTACCTTCGCCCTTTTCCAGCCTAGCCTCTGCTGGCTCGGCAGCTTTTCTCCAGCCAACTTTCCTAAATGTGTAGGCTAGAAATGCCAAAAGCATGATGAAGGGTAATGCTAGAAGGCTAAAGGTCAAATTGTAATTGTTGCTGGTGTAAAACATTAAGCCAGCTACGACAAGGGGACCTAAAATGGCGCCTATCTGGTCTAAAAGTTCATGGATGCCGAAGGCTTTTCCAGCGCCAACTCCTCGACTCACAATTGATAGCACGGCGTCTCTTGCCGGCGATCTTATGGCTTTTCCAATCCTTTCCAGAAGCACCAAGATTATTGCTATTTCCCAAATTCTCGTAATCCCTAACAGCGGAATTGATATGATGAGTCCGTATCCTAAAAATATGAAAAGCCAGTAAGCCCTCGTGGTGTCCGCAAGTCTTCCGCTTACAAGCCTTAGGGCATATCCCAAAAACTCTCCAAATCTGCCGAAGAAAGCTATGGCAAAGGCGGAGGCTCCAAGAAACTCTAGGTATGGTGTAACAATTCCCCGCGAACCCTCATAGACAATGTCTCCCATGAGGCTTACTATTCCAAGAAGGAGAATGGCCGCATAGGCATTTTTCGCGTTCACTAAGCCATTTTTCATTATGGTTCCTGCTGAAGGTAGCCTTTTATTTCTAGGGTGAAGTTAAGAGTTTCGCTATCTTTTCAAGCCATTCCCTATCCTTCTCGTCAAAACTGCCATACTCGTCGCTGTCAACGTCCAACACCGCCACTACCGCGCCATTTTTATCAAAGACTGGCACGGCAATTTCAGACTTTGACCTTGGGTCGCATGTAATGTGCCCCGGAAACTCGTGGACATTTGGCACAATAATGGCCTTTCCAGTTTTAACGCATTTTCCACAAACACCAGTGTAGGCTATTCTGGCGCACGCTGGCGGCCCCTTCGATGGACCAAGCTCAAGCCACTCCTCTTTTGGTATGTAGAATCCAACCCAGAAATAATATGGAAATTTTTCCTTCAAAACACCGCATACAAGCGCCATCTTTTCCTCAAAGGATTTTCCCCCAATTTCTTCCCTTATAGTGTTGAAGCATTCACCGTAAACCTTGTCTTTCGCTTGATGTTCCATAGCATTCCCAACTTTAATCAGCAAATTTAAAACATGTTTTGATTGGATAAAGCTTTTATTGATGTCTAGGTTTAGTTTGGCAAATGCCCCCTAAAGATGATGTGAGATGGCTTTACAAAAAGGCGACTTTATACTGTTAGACTATGTGGCAAAGGTGAAAGAGACAGGTGAAGTTTTCGACACAACGATTGAAGAGGTGGCCAAAAAAGAGCGTCTATACAAGGAGGGCGAAATCTACGAGCCAAAACTTGTCGTTATAGGCGAAGGCTGGGTTCTTAAGGCTTTGGACGAAAGCCTAACAAACATGGAGGTTGGAAAAACTGAAACAGTGGAAATACCGCCCGAAAAAGCCTTTGGAGCAAGAGACCCTGAAAAAGTTAGACGTGTTCCCCTTAGACACTTGACGGCTAAGAGTATAACCCCAACCCTTGGGATGCGCCTCGAATATGATGGCAAAATGGCAACCGTTAGGGCTATCGGCGCCGGGCGTGTTCTTTTAGATTTTAATCCTCCATTGGCTGGGAAAACGCTTGTTTACGAGGTTACGGTTAAAAGGAAGCTTGAAACACCGGAAGAGAAGATAGCCGCTCTAATCCACCGTAGAATACCAACGGTTGATGCTGAAAAGTTCAAGTTCACCATTAAAGCGAAAAATGTCAGCATTGAAATGCCCGAAGAAGCCTTTTACTTGGAAGGGATTCAAGTTGCAAAACGTGGCATAGCCCTAGATATACAGAAGTTTTTCCCAGAAATAACAGCCGTAAAATTCACGGAAACCTTTAAGGCGGAGCCGAAGGCAAAAGCCTAAACAACCCCGGTTATTTTTGCGATTCTTTCACATTCTTCAAGGCTTAGTTCCAGCTTGTTGAGGATTGTGTAGCGTTCAGGTCTTATGGAAGAAGCCATAAACAAGGCTTTAACAACATCATCTTTCGATAATCCCAGCTCGTAGGCGTTTGTGGGCGCCCCAACAGTTTTCAAGTTTTCCCTTATGCGTTTCCAGTTGGCGCCGTGCAGATAAGCCATAACAATTGTTCCAACACCACACTGCTCGCCGTGAAGAGCGTTATTCGGCTTAATTAGGTCTAGGGCGTGGCTGAACAAGTGTTCCGCGCCACTGCATGGTCGACTGCTCCCAGCAATGCTCATGGCTACACCACAGCTTATTAGGGCTTCGAGGAGCACTCGCAGTCCCTCCTCGTTCTGCGGTTTTATGAGGCTAGCATTCCGCATCACAAGTCTTGCACTCATTAGAGCTAAGCTTGCGGCGTATTCCCCATAATACTCATTTCTATCCATATGTGCCAATTTCCAGTCTCTTACAGCTGTAAACTTTGCAATAACGTCACCACAACCACTTGCAATAAAACGGTGGGGCGTCTGTGCAATTATGTTTGTGTCGGCTATTATTGCTATGGGAGCTTGAGCCATAACTGAAAAGGGTTTTTCAAGACCCTTAACTGATGAAAGCGGACTTGCAATTCCGTCATGGGAGGCTGTTGTTGGAACACTAATAAAGGGCACATTTTGCCGAGCAGAGCTTAGCTTTGCCACGTCAATTTTTGTTCCCCCACCAACGCCGAAAACAACTTGAGGCTTTAAGGCTCTAATTTTTCCCTCAACGGCTTCCACGTCTTTTATTGTTGCTGACCCTACAATGTGGGTTTTGGCTTCTACGCCTTCTTTTTCAAGAATTTCCTCAACAACCCTTCCAGCGACATCGTGGGTTTTCTGCCCAGTAATTATTAATGCGGATTCCGTGAAACCCAGTCTTCTGGAGATTTCTGCAGTTTGTTCTATTACGCCTTCTCCGACGATAACCTCTCTTGGAAGCTGCATCCAGTGGCGTTTTAAAGGCAAATCAATCACTTGTTAAGCTTTTCCCTTTAAATGATATCGACGTGGCTCTTAAAACCCTTTTCAAGGCAACGTTTCAGCTTGGTATTTTAAACTATGAATTTTAGTTTCATAACCGATAAGAATCCAAAATTTAAATCCATCATTATGTCTGATAGGGTGACTATTGAGAGGGGAAAATGTAAACGTTACTGTATGAGGTGCGGCAGGGAAATATCAAGAGATGAATATGAAGAGTTTGGTGGTTTATGCGAGGAGTGCTATTGGGCGGAGGAAGACGAGCTAACAGAAGAAGAGGACATAATCTAAAGGCTTTAAACGTTTATAGGTGAATTGCATTTTTCAAAGCGTAATATTAATAAGCTTCATGACGTGATTACATGGTGCTACTTCCTAGCGAAGTAATTTGGCGATGTGTTTAGGTTTTGGGAGAAATACGTAAAATGTCAAACAACAACGTAATTGATAAGTTGACGTTGAAGGGAACGACAACCATAGGGGTTGTCTGCAAAGATGGAGTAATCCTAGCTTCAGACACCCGAGTAACCATGGGATTCTATGTAGCCCACAAACATGGGAAGAAAATTTACAAGATAGACGACCACATGGCAATGACAATTGCTGGAACTGTAGCCGACGCCCAAAGAACAGTGGACATTTTAACGGCTAATGCCCAGCTTTACAAGATAAACATGGGGAGACCGATGCCCATAAGCTCGGCGGCGAGGCTTATGGCAAACATCCTATTCTCAGCCAGATACATACCACTGGCAACTCAAGTCCTAATAGGCGGCGTCGACGACACCGGACCTCACGTTTTCTCCATAGACCCCTTTGGAAGCCTAACAGAGGAGAAATGTGTTGCTACAGGTTCTGGTTCTCCAATAGCCTACGGCGTCTTGGAAGACAAGTTCCGCGAGGGCATGTCGGTGGCTGAGGCTTTACCAATAATTGTTAGGGCTGTTGACTCAGCCATGAAGAGGGACTCAGCCAGCGGAGACAGTTTCAACGTGGCTGTTGTGGATGCAAATGGTTATAGGGAGCTAACCGAGGAGGAGAAAAGGAAACTTTTAGCTGCAAACTAGAAAAGGGAAGTCTAAAAGTTGGCGCCCAACACTGAAAGGGAGAAAATCGAAATAAGCAAATACATACTTGAGCATGTTCCAAAAGAGGCGGAAGTCACAAGAGTAGAATATGAAGGTCCAATGCTGGCAGTCTACGCCAAAAGACCAGAAATCCTCGTAGAGCAAAGTAGCCTAATTGCAGATATAGTCAACGTCATAAGAAAAAGAATAGTCGTCCGCTCAGACCCATCTGTTAGGCTCCCAGAAAAGGAAGCTGAAAAAATAGCCCGCGAAATAATCCCGCCAGAAGCTGAAGTCACAGATGTATACTTTGATCCAAGCCTTGGCGAAATAATTATTGAAGCTAAAAAGCCTGGGCTAGTCATAGGGAAAAATGGCACTGTTCTTCAGGAGATTATAAGGAAGACGAAGTGGCGTCCCCACGTTTTGAGAAGTCCACCACTGCGCTCCAAAATTATTGCGCATATGCGCCACTACCTCCACTCAGAAAGCAAGGAGAGGGAGCGGAACCTCCGCACCTTTGGCGAGAGAATCTTCAGACCAAAAATCTTCGAAGTTGGGGATGTTCGTATCACGCCTCTTGGTGGCGTTCAAGAGGTTGGGCGTTCAGCTTTCCTTGTGCAGACTAGGGAAAGCAGCATCCTCTTGGATTGTGGCATAAACCCTGGCTCATCAAAGCCCTTTGAGGCATTTCCAAGGTTTGACCACCCAGCCTTTGAAATAGACTCGCTGGATGCTGTTGTTATAAGCCACGCCCACCTCGACCACTGCGGCTTGGTGCCCTTCCTTTACAAGTATGGTTATGAAGGTCCTGTTTACTGTTCCGCGCCAACATCAAACTTAATGACGCTGCTCCAACTTGACTATTTAGATGTAGCCAGCAAGCAGGGCATAATCCCACCCTACGACCAGAAAGATGTTCGAGAGTGTGTCCTCCACACGATTCCACTGCGTTATGGTGTTGTAACCGACATAGCTCCAGACGTTCGGCTGACACTGCACAATGCCGGACACATTTTAGGCTCTTCGATAGTACATTTGCACATAGGCGAAGGCTTACACAACATTGTCTATACAGGCGACTACAAGTATGCACGAACCATGCTCTTAGAGGCGGCAACAGCCGAGTTCCCAAGGGTTGAAACCGTCATAACTGAAAGCACTTATGGCGGTCCAGAGGACATTATGCCGTCAAGGGTTGAGGCTGAAGAACGCCTAACAAAAATAGTGAACGAAACCCTAGAGAAGAGGGGCAAAGTTCTTATCCCAGTGCCAGCGGTGGGCAGAGCCCAAGAAATAATGCTTGTTTTGGACGGCTACATGAAGCGGGGGCTCATGAAGGAGGCTCCAGTCTTCATCGAGGGCATGATTTCTGAAGCCACCGCAATCCACACGGCTTATCCGGAATATCTGGGTAGAGAGGTTCGCAACAGCATCCTCCACGACGGAGTAAACCCCTTCGAGTCGGACTACTTTACTGTTGTGGAACATCCAAGCGTTAGGCAAAACGTCATTGATGGGGAACCATGCATTATAATGGCTACGTCAGGCATGCTTGAAGGCGGACCGGTAATAGAATACTTCAAAAGCTTGGCAGAAGACGAGAGAAACTCCATAGTCTTCGTAAGCTACCAGATTGAGGGCACTTTAGGCAGACGTGTCCAAAAAGGCATAAACGAAGTGGCAATGATTGACAGTGAAGGCAAAATGAGCGTTGTAAAAGTCAAGATGCGAGTAGAATCCATAGAGGGCTTTTCGGGACACTCTGACAGGCGGCAAATAATAAATTACTTGACACATTTGAAGCCTAGACCAGAAAGGGTTATAGTTTGCCACGGTGAAAGAGCCAAAATAGCCAGCATATCCAATTTCATAGAGAAAAAGTGTGGAATCCAGAGCTTTGCGCCGGCGGTTATGGAAACAATTAGGCTGCTGTAGGTATAGGCTCACTTGCCACCGGCGTTTTCTCTCTCCAAATCTTCACGTTAGGAGGACAAATAACAACACGTTCCTCGCCTAGGCGGGCAATGTCCCCGCCAACAGACTCAACAAACTCGCATAACTCGTTAACAGCCCGCTTAACATCGTCCACGCTCTTATTTGCAAGGGGAGTTATTCTAAGAATCAAGATATTTCCGGAGCGCACCTCCTTTTTAACAACATCCAAGTCAGACAAGTCTCGGAGGGGCATAGCCTTCAGGAAGGTTTTGCCGGGCTTCTCCTTGGCTTCCGCTTTCGGCGTTTCCGCCTTTTCCTCTTTCTTGTATTTGCGGAAGAGTTCACCTAAACCCGGCAAACTTCTCCTCTCTATTACGCTCTTTATACTATTTACCCCTTTTAAGAGTTTAAGCGTTTCCTTGTTGAGCGGTGCTCTGAACCTAAAATACAGATTAATGTTAATAGGTTTATGAATCCGAAATATGAATTTAAGCTTACTTTTGCTATGCTCCTGCCAACTCCCTTATAGTTTTCCAGATTTTGTCGCCGACATAGTGAATGTTCCTAACCACAACGCCATGCCTAACCTCAACAGCCTCTTCCAAATCGTAGAGGATTTCGCCAACGGCAATAGGCTTCCCATATTTCTCGTCCACAACCAAAACCATGTCGCCTTTCACAAATTTTCCTTCACATCGTAAAATTCCCGGAGCCATCACGTCTGCACCATTGCAAACGTGGGGAACAGCTCCCATATCCACAACGACTTTAGGCAACAAGCTGAAAACTTCTTTAAACAGTAGGGTTGGGTAAACGTTTTCTTCGATTTTGAAAAGTGCCGGCTCGTCGTTTAAGAGGTAGACCTCACCGAAATCCGCTTCAAAAATTTCTATTTTTGGCATTTTGGCGAAACATTTTTCTAACGCTATTTTGAGACTTTTTGAGGCGTTTTCTAAAAGCTTCTTCGCCTCTTTATCCTTTAGAAAATGTCTCTTACCCCTTTTCGACATGGTTTTTCTCTTCTTGTTTAGATAGGTTTAAATGGTATAAGTTTAAGTATAAAAAGGGTAAATGTCTATTGAGGTCTGCAAATGAGCGAGATGACAACAGAAATCCTCGAGCAAAACCTTGGAAAAATAGTGCTTGTGAGGTTGAAGGGTGGAAAAAGCCTTAGAGGTAGGCTGAAGGGCTTTGACCAACACCTAAACCTTGTTCTTGAGGAGACCGAAGACACTACAGACGCTGAAAACACTAAGAAGCTTGGCTTAATAATTGTCCGCGGAGACAACGTGGTACTAATTTCGCCGCCGCCTAGGTGAAAATTTTGGGAAAGGGGACACCATCCTTTGGAAAACGGGCTGGGAAAACTCTTCACATACGTTGTAGGCGTTGTGGAAGGAGAGCCTATAACGTTTCTAAAAAGCGGTGTGCTGCATGCGGTTATGGGGCTTCAACAACTATTAGGCGTTATTCTTGGCAGACTAAAAACCTTAACAGAGAGCGAATCCGCTAAAACTCGTTATTATTGTAATAGCCCTTATCAATTCTGACGAATATAAGCGGTCCCTTGCTTCTTGTCAACTCTCTGGCTCTGCGCAATGTGCTGTTCACGATGTTTAGCACTTGCTCTTGGTCGCTTGTATACTTCCTCTTGTTTTCGCCCAGTTCCATTTTTAGAAGGTTTTCAGCCAAAATTGACGTGCCGCATATCTCCCCATTTTTAATGAGTGTTGATATGACGACTTCTTGCATTTCTCTGCGATTGGTGAGCCTCCTCCATATGGGCTCAGCGCTGTTTAGGATTTTTGTAACTTTGTTCCATCTGTGGGCTTCCTCGTTGCCTATCAGTAGTTTTACCCTTTCACCCCACTTTTTCAGCCATATGCCAGTCCACAAGTCTACGAACTCTTCAAACTCTTTAGGCTCCTTTTGATAGAATTCCTCTAGTTTGTCGGCAAGTTCGAAATCGTTTGCTTCTTTGCCCACAAGGTTCCAGTAAACCTTCATGTAGTTGGTGAAGTCTTGGCATGCTATTTGCAGAACCTTTCGATCAGCGCCAAAGAGGTCCAGCATTGGATTTTTGCTTTTAAGTTTTTCAGACAGCAAAGTCTCAATGAAATTCATTGTCTTCGAAGCCCTCTCCGCTTTAATACTAAGTTTAAGGTTTTAATTAAGCTTTATTTATGGTTGCTTCTATAATATTCTTAAGTAATTTTCAACCATATTGCATGCTTTGTAATATTCCCTAGTAAAGAAAACTTGGGAGTTCCCCGATGTTATTAATGATCAGGTCTGGTTTTTCCCTCTCCAACTCTTCCTTTGTGAAGATTCCGGATAAAACAGCGATTGTTTTTGCTCCGGCATTCTTTCCAGCCTTAACGTCCGTTACGGAGTCACCTACAATGGCACATTCGTCTACTTTAACGCCTAACCGTTTAGCACATTCAACCAACGCCTTGGGAGAAGGTTTCGGAAACGGTGTATTCAGAGCTGTCACGACGCATTGGAAATATTTGGCTAAACCAACCTTCTCCAGCCACTTTCCAATATTTTCGCATGGAACATAGCGCATTGTAAGCAAAGCCATTTTAGCTTTTCCCGAAAGTTTTTCAAGCGTTTTTTGTACGTTTGGCATTAGTCTCGCCTTATCCTCGGCAATCTTGTAATAGGCTTCAAGATAGATATTTAGGAACTTTTCAACGTTTATTTTTGGCAGTAAACTCTCTATTGGCAAGTTCTGCTCCAATCTTCTCGGGATTTCCAAAACCAAACGAGGGTCAAACTCTTCAATGCCAAAAGTTTCTAGGGCTCTTGCTAGGGCTTCACGGTAGGCTTCTTTAGAGTCTGTGAGCGTGCCGTCCAAGTCTATGATTATCCCTTTGACTTTAAGCTTCATCCTTCCGCCTCTTTTGCCAGTTGAAAGGCTTTTGTTTCGATAAGTTTTTATTCTATGGTTTATTGTCTAAAAGGATACCTACTAAAGGATATAAAAGGTTGAAGGTTTGGAGTATTAGCCTATGGTTAGGAAGGCGCGGATACGCCTAACAAGCACAGACTACAAGAAGCTCGAGGAAGTATGCCAAGAGCTTAAGGCGATAGCCGAAAAAACAGGGGTGAAAATGACAGGGCCTATTCCGTTGCCTACCAAGAGGCTTAAGGTTCCAGTTTTGAAGTCTCCATGTGGTGAGGGAACAGCTACATGGGACAAGTGGGAACTACGCATCCACAAACGTCTAGTGGACATTGACGCTGAAGAACGCGCCATGAGGCGAATTATGCGTATCCGCGTCCCAGAAGAAGTGCACGTGACAATAGAACTTCTTTAGGCGTTTTCAGCTGGACTACGAGTTTACAGAATTTGGAGCTATACTGGTAAAAGTATGAATGATGCCAATGTTAAGACTAAACTTGTGGTGAAGGCTAAAGCCCAAACAACCTTGTTCCAGAAGAAGACTTTAAAGCCGTCAAGCATTCCAAAGGGGATTAGGTTGAGGAAGACTATCCAAGCATTTATCGCGAAACTCAGTAGAAACAAATACTCAAAGCTGCCCGCTGGGGCAAAATACGCAGCGATAAGAAATACCATGGACAATAAGATGTTTGTGAATGGTCCGGCTATTGAGATTTTACCAACACTTCTCTTGCTTGTTAACCCCGAAATGACCACTGCTCCCGGTGATATTATTTTGAAGAGTGGCGAAACAATGGATATGGCCGTTAATACTAAGCCAAAAAGTATTATTCTGAATTCCGCCCATAAGCCGTTTTTCTGAGCTGTGAACTTGTGGGCTAATTCGTGGATTAGAAAGGAAGCCATTACTATAGCTCCAAAGGCGAGGAGCATCGGAACCCCTCCGATATTTTTGATTGTTCTGGGCGAAATTCCTAGGGACAGTCCTATGCCAAAAACAACCAGCGCCGCCACCGCAAAATGCATGACTTCTTTGGTGCTGAAGTGAATTTTCCTTCTAGTTTCTATTGGGATATATGTGATTGTGTATTCAAGCGGCTTCCATGTTTGGGAAGCTCTTGTTTGCTCTTCCTTTACTGGTGCCCGTGCCGTTTCGATTCTTGGGCATTCATGGTTTTCTGGTAGACGGTGCTCGGTGCAGAAATACCCTCCACAGTAAGGACATTTAAACGGCAGAAAGGTCTCTGTTCCACATTTTTGGCACTTCATTTTGAGGCGCCTTTTAACCGCTTAAAATGAGGTTTTGTTCTTTATATGTTTCTATGGGCGATGGGTTAAACGTTAATAGGAGTAAACGTCCAGTTAATTTGAAAGGGTGGAGAAGGCGTGAAGGCTTTCAGTTTCGTTCATGCCGCAGACTTGCATTTGGGCTATTCTCAATATGGTTTAGAAGTGAGACGTGAAGACTTTGACAAAGCGTTTAAGGAGCTTGTTGACAAAACCCTTGAGCTAAAACCGTCATTCCTCATAATTTCTGGAGACCTTTTCCACAATGCCAGACCATCCAACGTAACACTGGAGAATGCCATAAAAAACTTCAGCAGACTCCGCGAGGCCGGCATTCCAGTGCTGGTTGTTGACGGCTCCCACGACTCTGCGCCAAACGTTGTCACCAGCACAATTCTCAACCCATTGGACAGTGCCGGGCTCATCTACTATCTGCCAAGACATGAGGGGGCTTGTTGGCGGAAACCGGAATGCTGCTACGTTTACGGAGTGCCCAACTATCGGACTAGGCGTAAAACTGAGGAGATGCTTCCAGCTTTTATGGAGCAGAACAAACCAACGCCTGACCCTTCACTGTTCAATATTTTCGTTTTTCACATGGCACTGGATATTCCAGAGGTTAATCCGCCCTACATAGAGGCTGAAGCCCCAGTTGAGCTTATACCCGAAGGCTTCAATTACTATGCTGCTGGACATGTTCACAGATCCTACATGGGAACGCTAAAAACCGGATTACTCGTTTACCCAGGAAGCACAGAGACAATAAACTATGACGAGGCTGGGAACGAGAAGGGCTTCTACTATGTGGAAGTGAACGAGAAAGGAGAGGTTACTCCACAGTTTATAAAGTTGGAGTCTCCCCGCAAATTTGTTGTTTTAGAGCAAGACTTTACTGGTGTTACTGCGTCGAAAATCACTGAACACGCTGTGCAACTCGTGAAGGGCGCCGACGAAGAAGGTGCTGTTTTAATTCCAGTTTTGCGTGGTGTCTTGCCCGTTGAGGCTAGCCGTGCAGAGGTTGATGTCGCCCAAATTAGGGGCGCGGCTGAAAAGGCTTTGCTTGTCCATCCGGTTATTTTGCTGCGGGAGAGCGAAGTTCCAGAGGCTGTTGTTCGCTCCATATTCGAGAGCGAAATCAAGGATTTGAAAACGAAAAGTTTCGAATACTTCCTCCAAATCTTCTCTGAACGCTACGGCCCGCAAGAAGCTGAGAAAATTGCCAAGGCTGCTGTCAACCTAATTGAGCCGCTAACCAAAAAGCAAGACGAAAAGGTTAGGCAGATTCTGGAGGAGCTTCTCCAATGAAAATCGAAGTTGTCCAGTTGGAGAACATCCGCTCCCACGTGAAGTCCACAGTTCCATTTGCAAGAGGTTTCAACTGTCTTGTTGGCGGTTTGGGTTGTGGAAAATCCAGTATACTTTACGCCATAGACTTCGCCCTTTTCGGAGACCCCCTTGGAAGGAGTTACGACTATCTATTACGGGATGGTGCTGAAACTGGAAAAGTTGTTGTCCAGTTCACCCACAACGGCAAAAGCTACACTATATCGAGGGGTTTGAAGAGGCGTGGGAAGGGCATAAGCCAAGACTTTGAAGAGCTTAAACTCTTTGAGGGCGAAACCCTAATTGCAAGTGTGAAAAGCGACGCCGTTGCAGAACAATTGAAGGCTATTACGGGATTGGAGAAGGAGCTTTTCCGAGAAATAGTCTGGGTTCGCCAAGAACACCTAAAAGAGCTTTTGGACGCCCCGCCGAGAGAGCGGCAAAAACGCCTAGACGAACTCTTCGGTTTGTCAGAATACGAAACAGCATGGAGCAATATGGCTGGTTACCAGAAAGAATACGAAGGCGAAAAAAGAGCATACGAAAAGGACCCGGACATAGTTGGAATTAAAAAGCTTAATGAGGATTACAACAGCCTAGCCAGAGACTTCGCCCAGCTAGAGGTTGACATCCAAGAATACACGAGAAAACTTGGCGAAGCCAAAAAGGCTTTGGAGGAGGCAGACCAGAAACTCAAAAAACTTGAGGAGCTTAGAACATCCGTAGAGAACCTCAAACGCAGGGAAGCCCAGATACAAGCCAGCCTAGCAAGCCTTGAAGATTCTCTGGCTTCGTTGGCTGAAAAATTTGAAGGGAAAAAAGCAATAATTGAGAATTTGAAGCAGCGCATCAACGCTATGGAGTCGCAAGCAAACACCTACAAGGAAGCGCTTAAAGCGGTTGGGGTTCCAGCAGATCAGCCTATCGAAACCTTGAGGCAACACCTTTCAGCCTTCGACGAGCAAATCGCAAGCCTAAAAGCAGAACAGGAAGCTATTCTCAGAAATCTCCAAGCAGACCAGCGAAGGCTTTCATCGCTTTCAACTGAAAACCGGTGCCCGCTCTGCCTCCAGCCTCTAACTGCCGATTACAAGAACAGCCTAGTGGAGCGCATCCAAAAGGAAAACAGCGAAAGGCAAATGACCATAAGCCAGCTTCAAAAAGACATCGAGGAACTGCAGCAGATAAGGGAGAAAGCCAGCTCCGCCATATCTAACCTTCAGGCTTTGCTGCCGAGAATTGAAGACTTGAAAGCCCGCTTAAACGAGGAGTCTAAGGCTTTAGCCGAGCTTTCAACGGAATTTGAGGAAAAGCAGAAAATGGAAAACACGTTGAGAGTTCAGCTTGAAGGCATAAGGGCGGAAATTGGCAGATTTGACATGTCTCAGTTTGAAACCGCCAGAAGGCTTAGAGAACAAGCCTTTCAGCAGTATTATAGACTTGAAGCTGACCTGCGAACTAAGGAAAACCGAAAGAAGGACATGATGCAGCGGTTGGATGAAATCAAGGAGCGAATAGACCAAGCCCAGAAAAAATTGGAGGAGTTGGAAAAGCTTGACAAGCTTTTGGGCGTTATAAGTGGCATACGTGACGCCTATAGGAGCATTCAGCCAAAACTGCGAAGCGAATTTGTAAAAGTCTTGAAGAATTTTGTTCAGCAAATCCTAGACAGCCTGGTAGGCGAAGAAGGAGCGCCCATAAACATTACGATAGACGAGACTTATACGCCGTATGTAATAAGCGAGACTGGTTTGGAAAGAGAAGTTTCAAACCTTTCTGGTGGAGAGCGCACCCTAATAGCCTTCGCATACCGCCTCGGGCTTGGTCAACTAATAATGCAGTCCAGAACCGGTCATGGCTTAAGCCTCCTACTGCTTGACGAACCCACTGAAAGCCTTGGAAGGGAAGACGGCTCAATAGACCGCTTGGCAGAAGCCATCTCAAGGTTTAAAGCTGTGGAGCAAATAATTGCTGTAACCCACAGCGAGGCTTTCGCCGAGAAAGCCGAACATGTCATCCGTGTGGAGAAGGAGGCTGGTGAAAGCAAAATCTCAGTTGAAAAGTAGCCGAGGCTAGCCTTCTTCAACAACCATATTTTCTAAAACGCCTATCCTCTCAATCTCTACCCTCACAGTGCTTCCGGGTTTCAGAAATTTTGGTTCCGGCTTTATGGCGAAGCCAACACCGGCGGGTGTTCCGGTGGCAATTATGTCGCATGGCTCCAAGGTCATGACTCTGCTTAGGTGGTGAACTATCTCGTAAACGTTGAAAACCATGTTTCTCGTTGTTGAGTCTTGGCGGAGTTCTCCGTCAACCCATGTTCTGATGCGGAGATTGGATGTGTCACGCATTTGGTTTTCCGTTGTTATGCATGGTCCGATAGGCGCGAAGGTGTCGAAGCTTTTGCCCCTTGTCCACTGCCTATCTTTGAACTGGATGTCCCTTGCTGAAACGTCGTTTAAAATTGTGTATCCAAAAATGTGCTTTCGCGCCTCTGAAACTGGAATGTTTTTACCTTTTCGCCCTATCACTATGGCTAGTTCCGCTTCGTAGTCAAGTTCTTTGACAAATTTTGGCTTAATAATATTTTCTTTTGGTCCAATTATTGTTGTGTGGGGCTTAAGAAAGATTATTGGCTCGTCTGGTATTCGAGCATTTTGTTCTGCGGCATGGTCTCTATAGTTTAGCCCTAAGCAGATGATTTTTGGCGGGTGGGCTATGGGTGCCAGAAGCCTTATCCTACTAACAGGCACCGAGTTTTTCTCAATGGCGCGTTTTGAGGCTTCTTTAAGGAGCTTTTCTGCAGTTTTAATGGCCCTTTCTCCCGCCGTCACGAAGGCTTCCATTTTATTTGGAAGTTGTCTATGCATGGTTTTGGCGAGGCTTGGCAAGTAGACCACGGTTTTTTCATCGCTGGATAAAACACCGTAACTTTCCCTTTCTCCGTCAAAGTAGCGGATGAGCTTCATTGTCAACCCTCTTTCAGCTTGGGATAATGACATTCGTTTACTGAAACTTCACTTATTCTTTCCCTTTTTATGGAGGCGAAAATGTATAAATGTGATTTGAAGAAGAGCATACATCATGCATGTTAAAACAAGAAAACTAGCCATTATAGAGGGCGTAACCGCTGGCACCCTTTTTGGAACTTCAGCCATCTTCATAAGATATCTCCAAAATTTTGATGCTTTTTCCATAGCCTTCTGGCGCTTAACCATCGCTGGCATCGTGCTGGCCGTGATGCTTTTTGGGATTAAAAGAGTTTTCAGCTTTAACCTTATAAAAAAGAATTTGAGAAATCTTTTTGTCCTCAGCTTCTTTCTAGGCTTACACTTCATATTTTTCATATCAGCTGTGAAGGATACGACGATTTTAAATGCGACGGTTCTCGTCAACACAGCTCCAATTTTTTCTTTGGTTTTATCAGTTTTCCTCTATAAGGCTAAGCCTTCAAGCTTTGCTATTTTAGGCATAACATTGGCCTTTATTGGCGTGTGCGTTATCGCCTACGCTGAAACTCAAACGGCTGGCGCTTCGTTGAAAGACTTCTCTCCTAGATTAAAAGGGGATTTAAAAGCCACATTAGCCGCTGTGCTTGAAGCCTTGTTCCTCACTTATGGAAGGAAGATAAGGGGCCGAATGGACATAATTTCCATAATGCTCCCCATATATTTTTTAACAGCTATAATCGTAGGCGTGCTGGGATTGGCTGTCACAAATAAAACTTTAGAGTTGCCAACAACTATGGAAAGCCTCCTTCCACTGGTTGGATTAGGTATCTTGCCAACGGCGGTAGCCCGCACTTTGGCTTTTTCTTCTCTATCAAGTCTAAAATCTTTTGAAACTGCAACCATGGCTTTGCTGGAACCTTTAGGGGCAACAGCCCTAGGCATAGTTCTATTTGGCGAGTGGCCCATCCCAATTTTTGCGGTGGGAACAGCGTTAATTTTGGCTGGGATAGTCTTTGTCTCTAAAGGGGAAAGTTGAAGGCTTTTACGAAACAGATAAAAAGCTTCACAATATATTGTGCAGAAAGCGGGATGAAACTGATGGCGTCTAACGACAAAATATTGAAGGCTTTGGAATCCGCAGCCAACTACTTGGAAAAATCAATTTCAGCATTGAGCAGCGGGGATGAGGACTACTTTTCAGAATATTTTTGGCACGTGGCTGCCGAGCTAGAATACGCCATTTTCATGTTTTCCATAACTTTTCAAGAAGAAAATGTTGACAAATCCAAATGGAAGCCAAACCCAGACATAAAAAAGGATGATATCCACAACGTTTTGGACGAGGTTCGCAGTTTGTTGGATAATGCCAAAAGGCTTTTGATAAGTGGCAAGGTTTTAGACGCGTTTAAAGACGTTTATGTGGCGAGGCACTGCGTTTTCGCTATTGAAGAGAATCTTGCAAAGAAAAAGCGTGAACGCTTCAAAGCGAAGTAGGCTACTCTTCGGGCAGCTTTCGCCCCTTAACCTTTAAGGCGCCTTCTTCCCAGCTTATAACCCTATAATAGTCCTTAAGTTCGCTTTTATGTAGAAACTTTTTCAGAAGCACCCTCAAATACTGTTTTGAAAGGTTTTTCTCTTCGCCTCTCACAACGATTTCGTTTGTTAGGGTTTTCACTTCAACGTTTGTCTTTTCCTTCAAGAATTCTGCAAGCTCCTTTACAACATCCCCGCCTTCAGCCTTAAGTTCTGATATGTCAACTTTTATTTCAACCATCTCGTCTCCACCTCCATCCAGCCTACTTTCTAACCATTATAACCCTTACTTGGTCGCATGCATCCTCACACGCGTCTGCAATCATTTCTAAGGCTTCAAAAAGCTGACCAACTAGGACGGCAACCCCAGCCCTTTGCAAGTTCTCCTTTCCCAATAGTATCCTCGCCTCCTCGTGTAAGTCGTCAACCTTTTCTTCCTCCCTTTCCACAGCGTCTGCCGCCTGAAGAGCTTCTTCCGGCTTCGTCAATATTTTGTTTATGCACTTTTGAAGCAGTATGGCACATTCTTTTACACCCTTTGCCATTTCCACAAACCCTTTCTTGATGGAAGCAGGCACATGCTCCATGGGCGTAGCCATTAAAACCCTTGTTGATTCTCTGCTCCAGTCTGCAACCATGTCCACCCTTTTAACAAGATGCATTATGTCTTCTCTCGCTGTTGGAGGAAGCTCTCCCTTCGAGACTTCATCCATGACTTTCCGGCGTAGGCTATCCGCATCTCTCTCGCCGCTGGCAATTCTTTCCACACAATTTCGAAGCTCTTTTGAGTCTCCGTTCACCGCTGCCTTAACGGCTTTTTCTAAATCCTCAACTATGCTTGTTGTTATGGCTAGGTGCTGCTGTATCATTGTTAGAGCTTTTGTCTCCCTCCGCTTTTCAAACCATTTTATTAGTTCACTCAACAGCCAACTCCTCCCTCAAGCCCAGCTCCGGATAAGCGAACAAGTGGGCGTTTTCTGGTTGGAAACTTAAGGTAACTTTCTCCCCTATATTAAACCATTCACAAGCCATTGAGGGGGTAACAACAACCACCAAATCCTGATTTTCAAGCCTAACCTCATACCTTACATTTGTTCCTTCAAAGGCTAACCTTTCAACCACGCCTAACATGGCGTTTTCATCCGTGCCTTTCCCCCTCTTTATGGTGAAAGTTTCAGGTCTGATAGCCAAGACCACCCTTTCGCCTTTACTTATGCCTTTGTTGACTGCCTGGACTTTTAAGCCACCACGAAGCTCAATAACAGCCATCCGCCCCCTAGTTTCAGCTATGAAGCCTTCCAAAAAGTTTGAGCCTCCAATAAAGTTCGCTACAAAAATGCTCTGCGGGTTCATGTAAAGCTCCTGCGGCGTCCCCACCTGTAGGACCTTTCCCTTCTTCATAACAGCTATTCTGTCCGATATTGCCATAGCCTCTGACTGGTCGTGAGTCACGTGGATGGCGGTTAACTCCAAATCCTTAGTCATGCGCCTAATCTCATACCTAAGCTCGTTTCTGACCTTAGCGTCCAAATGCCCCAAAGGCTCATCTAAGAGCAACAGTTTTGCACCAGCGGCGAGTGCCCTCGCAACAGCTATTCTCTGCATCATACCGCCGCTTAACTCGCTTGGAAAAGCATCTAAACGCTCGTGAAGCCTAACCATCTCCAAAACTTCATGCCCTATCCTTTCGGCCTTCTGCATGTCAAAGCCCTTAACCCTTGGACCATAAGTCACGTTTTCCCAAGCATTCATGTGCGGGAACAACGCAAAAGTCTGAAAGACAAAGCCCACATCACGGTCTTCGGGTGGAACATTATTCACAAGCCTATTGCCAATGTATATTTCGCCTTCGTCAGGCTCTATCAATCCAGCAATAAGCCTAAGCAAAGTTGTTTTTCCACATCCGCTCGGTCCAAGAATTGAGAAATACTCCTTATCCTTTATGTGGAGGCTAACGTTGTCAACAGCCACAATTTTTCCAAACCTTTTCGTAACATTAACTAAGCGCACGTCTGGCATGCCTAGTACCTTCCCTTACCCCTAACGATAAGCCTTAATGCTAATAGGATTATGAAGGAGATTAATATTAAGAAACCGCAACCCAAGCCGATTTCTAAAAGTTTAGTTTGGCTTTCTAGAATTTTACCTTGGCGTTCCAGCTCTCTAAATTCGTTGACCCATCCTACGAGAAGAACAGGTGACGTTTTCAGATCTGCGACGGCTAGAGTGGCCCCAGTTTCGCTCACGCTCCTCGTGAAGACCATTATGGCGCCAGAAAACATAGAATACTTAGTTAACGGGAATATTATTGTTCTGAAAACGCCTAAAGGTTTAGCCCCTAAAGTCCTTGATGCTTCTTCCAGCTCTATGCTTATCCGCTCAACAGCCGCAGACATAGACCTCACAAAATATGGGTAAGTAATAGCTAAATGGGCAAAAATAAGAAGCCACATATCCGGTATGAAAGCCAAGGTTTCTTTCCAGAAGAATTTAAGAGAAGCGCCCAAAGCCACTGAAGGCACGATTATAGGGATGTCGACAAGCACGTTTAAGGCTGTCGAGGTTTTACCAAGCCTTTTCCGTGCAACTATTATCGCCATGGGCAAGCCTATAAGAACATTCAAGACTGTTACGACGGCTCCGAGAGAATATGAAAGAACGATGCTTTGCCAATACTCCCCCCATGGATAAACCCCCAGGAAAGCGTTACGCAAGATATCCGTTGACGCGGCTTCGAAGGCTGGAAGGGCCGCAAAAAGCGAGGGAATCAGCACAACAATAAAGAAGATGAAAAGCGTAATGCCATTTCTGGTTAAAGCCGCTGAAGAATAGCTTATTTTCCTTTCAACAGTCGGCCAAGCCCTTTTAAATGGCAGTTTCAACATACCTCCGAGAACACGTACCGCAGCAAAAATTAGGCATGAAACAATTATTAAGATGAGGCTTGCGAAAACCGTTGAGCCTTCATAAACAGCCCGACTAACCAAAGGCGGTTGAGCTGAAAACGCATTTTTCATGTTTTGAATAAAAACAGGACCATTTTCGAAAGCGCCGGCGACCATCATTGTGGCACCAGTTTCCGAAATCGACCTAGCAAATGCCAAAATAAAAGCCGCAATCAAGGAAGGCTTTATTATGCCAAAAGTGACGGTTCTAGCGGTTGTAAAGGGCGGCGCACCCAAAGTTCTTGATGCTTGTTCATATTCAATCTTATAGTCTAGCAAAGCGCCGACGATGACTCTTACAACAACAGGGTAAGAAAAAGTAAAATGAAGCAACGCAACAAGAAGCCAGCCTGGCGAAACAAGCGAGCCGCCGAAAAACGTTGAAACTCCTTCCGGCCTATACCAGAAAAGTAAGAGCGAGTAGCCGAGCACGGCTGTCGGCACGATAAAAGGGACGTCTGCAAGCGTGTCCAGAACATTTATCCATTTAGACTTGCTTCTGGCTATAAGCCAAGCCATTGGAATACCAGCAGCCACATCCAAAATCGAGACCAAAACAGCCATTACAAAGGAATTTTTCACAGCGTCCAATGCCCGATTCATAAGTTGGCTGTCGCCAAAAATTTCCTGCATTGAACCCCACTTAATTACTATACCCAAAATTGGTGGAATCAAAATTAAGGCGAAAAAAAGTATTACCGCGACTAAATAGACTCCATATTTAACCGTTAACTTTGAGGAAAGCCTATCAAGTCTCTCCACGAATTTTTTGGGCAAGCCCATCAGCCTAAATCCAACTCAGCAAACCAGCATGTTTCTTTTCTCATTCTCAAAATTTGCTGATAAGCTTTCCGTAGAGAATGTGTCAGTTCGCCCGTCGAGTCATATCATAGCCTATGCCAAGCTCTATTGACTCTCTAACTCATCATCCAAAAGAGGATGCTTCATCGCCAAATTTAAGGTTTCCCAAACTGCAAAGTTTTATCAAGCTAACTCACAAACTTTACTACAGGCGGAGTGCAAATAATGGATGTTTTCGAAGCCATAAAGGGAAGGCGAAGCGTCAGGGCCTTTAAAAACGTTGATATCCCACAAGAAACCGTTGAAAAACTTGTTGATGCTGCTAGGTGGGCGCCTTCCGCCGGAAATATTCAGCCATGGGAGTTCATAGTTGTTCGCAACCCTGAAACTAAAAGGCGGTTGGCTGAAGCTGCATTAGGGCAATCGTTTATCGAAGAGGCACCGGTCGTAATTGTTGTATGTGCTGATGAGGAGCGTTCTGCAAGAGGCTATGGTACACGCGGAAGAACACTGTACTGCATACAGGACACCGCCGCTGCGATACAAAACATTCATTTGGCAGCCTACTCCATGGGCCTAGGCACGTGCTGGGTTGGAGCCTTTAGAGAAGACGAAGCAAGAAAAGTCCTAAAAATTCCAGAGGGTGTAAGACCCGTAGCCATAATCCCAGTCGGCTACCCGGCTGAGTCTCCTTCACCGAGGAGTAGGCGGCCCCTAAAGCAGATAATTCATTATGAAAAGTTTTAGGAGAGGTGTAAAGCTTTTGAAAATGCGAAGCTACTATTTGGGCGAATTGACATGGGTTGACGTGGAAGAGTTTCTGAAAGTACACAAAACCGTGGTTGTGCCCGTTGGAAGCTGCGAGCAACACGGTCCCCACTTGCCATTAGACACGGACGCCTATGATGCCTTTTGGCTTTCTTTAAAGGCTGCTGAAAAAGCGGAATGCACCCTTGTAGCTCCACCCATATATTACGGCGTTTCGCTACACCACATGGACTTTCCCGGAACAATAACACTAAATCCGCAAACCCTCGAGCAAATAGCCTATGAAATAGGCATGTGCCTAACAAAGCATGGATTCACGAAAATACTTTTCGAAAATGGCCATGGCGGAAACACCCCCGCCTTGGAAGCTTCAGCCCAGAGGATTAAGACTGAAACGACCGCTTTTGTGGCCATCGACACTGTCAGCCTTATACCAGACTTCATAGAGCAACATATAGAAACTCCCTATGACGCGCATGCCGGAGAGTTTGAAACCTCCACAACATTGGCTAACCGCGAAAACGCAGTTGTCAAAGAAAGAATCGCAAAGCCGAGGCTGATTCTTCCAAAGTCAAAATACACGAAAATTGGACTGAAGGAGGCTGGACCAAAAGTTTCATGGGCTTTCAGAACAAGAGAAATGAGCAGCACTGGCGTTATAGGCGACCCAACAAAAGCCTCAAAGGAGAAAGGCGAAAAAGCTTGGCAGCTTGCTATAGAAAGGCTAGCGGAACTTTTAAAAGAGTTGGACAGCATGTAAGCACAAACAACCACGGTGTGGTTTTTATGAGCAATTTGGAAGAAGGTTTAAGATGGCTAGACCAGGCAGAAGCCGATTTCAAAACAGCCAAAGACTGCTTGGAAGATGGAAACTATTACGCGTGTGCCTTTTTCGCCCAGCAGTCAGCTGAAAAAGCGTTGAAAGGTTTACTATACTCGAAGGGCTACAGAGCCCTCATAACACATTCTGTTACTGAGCTTCTGGAAGAAGCCTCAAAAATTGAAGGAAGCTTCCAAAAGTATGGCGATTATGGAAGAGAGCTTGACAGACACTATATCGGCTCGAGATACCCCAACTTTTATCCCAAAGGACCAGCATATAAATATTATACGGAGGAAATAGCCCGAAGATGCTTAAATTACGCAGAATCAATATTGAAAGAAGCGAAGAAGTTTTTGAGAAAATAAAGGCTTATGTAAACGCGGTTGTCAAACGCTTAAATCCACAACTTGTTGTTCTTTTCGGCTCGTTTGCTACTGGCGACATAAATGAAGGTTCAGATGTCGACATACTTGTTGTTGCAGATTTTAAGGAAGGTTTTCTTGAGCGAATAGGAACACTAATGGAGCTGAATACTTTTGGCATACCCATAGAGCCTTTAGGCTATACGCCCGAAGAGTTTGAAGATATGAAAAGGCGGAAAACCCCATTCATCCTAGAAGTTTTGGAGAAGGGCAAAATCCTTTACAAGTCGTAAACGCGAGGCCTAGTCAAACTTAATATATTTGGCCTGTTTCCCTATCACGTAGGGAGTCAATTTTGCTCTACTCTGAAATTGCCGACGCCTACGAAAAAATTGAGGCTACAACTAAAAGACTTGAAATGACAGACTTGCTGGTAGACCTCCTAAAAAAGACGCCTAAAGAAATAATCGACAAAGTTGTTTATTTAACACAGGGCAAAATTTACCCAGACTTTGTTAAGCTCGAAATTGGAGTGGCTGAAAGACTCGCCATAAAAGCCCTTGCCCACGCGTCTGGACGACGCGAAAGCGAAATCGAGGAGGACATAAAGAAGAGTGGGGATATTGGCGAAACAGCCCAGAAGTTCATAGCTCAAAAAAGGCAGCTAACCTTCTTCCAAAAACCATTAACCGTTCAAAGGGTTTACGAAACCTTCGACAAGATGGCACATGCTTTAGGGTCTGGGGCTGTCGACACTAAGATTACACTTTTGGCCGGGCTTTTGGCCGATGCCACACCAAAAGAGGCTAAATACATTATGCGGACGGTTACTGGAAACCTTCGTTTGGGCATTGCAGACATGACGGTGCTTGATGCTCTGGCAATAGCTTACGGCGGCGGCAAGGAAACCCGCGAACTAGTGGAACGCGCCTACAACATATCATCAGACCTTGGAAGAGTGGCCAAAATGCTCGCCGAAAAAGGTCTAGAAGGCATAAAAAAGTTTAAGGTTGTTGTAGGTGAACCCATAAGGCCTATGCTGGCGGAAAGGCTCTCTTCGCCTGAAGAAATCCTTGAAAAATTGGGCGGCAAATGCATAGCCGAGTATAAGTATGACGGCGAAAGAATTCAAGCCCACAAGAAGGGCGATGAGATAACGCTTTTCTCAAGGCGCCTAGAAGACATTTCCGACCAATATCCAGACGCTATAGAACTTTTAAAACGGCATGTTCTAGCCAAAGAAGCCATTTTAGAGGCTGAATGCGTAGCCATAGACCCAGACACCGGCGAAATGAGGCCATTCCAGGAGCTTATGCACCGCAGACGAAAATACGGCATAGAAAAGGCCATGGAAGAATATCCAGTCTCACTTTTCATGTTCGACGCCTTATACGTTGACGGAAAAGACCTAACACTCGAACCATATCCAGTTCGGCGAAAAACCTTGGAGGGCATAATCAAAGAAAGCGAAAGGGTGAAAATAGCCAAATCCATAACTACACGCGATGTTAAAGAACTTGAAAACTTCTTCCTAGAAGCCATAGAAGACGGATGCGAAGGCCTAGTATGCAAATCAATAAACGAAGACTCGGTCTATCAAGCTGGCGCAAGGGGCTGGCTCTGGATAAAGTATAAGCGGGACTACAAAAGCGAAATGACAGACACCGTAGACCTGGTAGTAGTCGGCGCCTTCCACGGCCGCGGGAAACGCGCCGGAACATACGGCGCCCTACTATTGGCGGCATACAACCCAGAAAACGACACCTTCGAAACAGTAACAAAATGCGGAACAGGCTTCACAGACGAGGACTTGGCAAAACTCCCACAAATGATGAAAAAACACGTCATATCACACAAGCACCCAAGAGTAAACTCACTCATCGAAGCAGACGTCTGGTTCGAACCAAAAATAGTCATAGAAGTCCTAGGCGCAGAAATAACCCTAAGCCCCATCCACACATGCGCCATAAACACAATACGCCAAGGAAGCGGCCTAGCCATACGCTTTCCGCGTTTTACTGGCAACTACAGAATTGACAAGGCAGCAGAAGACGCGACAACAACAAACGAAATAGTTGAAATGTACCAAAAACAACTGAAGAAAATCGCTGAAGGTTAAAGTTAAGGTTGATGTAAACCTACAGTTATTTAAAACAATTATTTCCACTTTTCAGATTTTTCTGAATAAAACGCCA
>JAVZNE010000003.1:0-115984 GCA_038882975.1 Bathyarchaeia archaeon | reverse complement strand
TTGTTGTCTATGTAAAAAAGAACAAGGGTAAATTATAGTCTAAGGGGATACAGCGGTCCCAAATCGATGTCTTTAACAAGAAAGAGATTTGGTTTTGTTAGCCGAAAATGCGTTAAAATTTTGACAAGAAGACTTAAAACAATTTTAAATAGTCCTCAACAAATTTTGTGAGCGGTGACCAGAATGCCATGCACAGTCATAGTTGGAGGCTTCTGGGGGGACGAGGGTAAAGGCAAGATAGTCTCCTACCTGGCTTTGAAGGATAAGTTGGATGTTTGTGTTAGAACTGGTTCTGTTAATGCGGCACACACCGTCTGGGTTGAGGGAAAACGTTATGCGCTCCACATGGTTCCATCAGCCTTTGTGTATGAAAAGTGCCGCCTCTTAATAGGGGCTGGCGCCAACATCCACGTGGCAAAATTCCTAGAAGAAGTGGAACTAACAAACGTCAAAAACCGCATCGGCGTAGACCACCAAGCCTCAATAATTGAGGAGAAGCATTCCGAACAAGACAAGATAAGTGCGCATCTGAAGGGTATCGGCACCACTGGCTGGGGTGTTGGACCAGCCATAGAGGAGCGAGTCCGTAGAACAGCAAAACTTGCGAAGGACATGCCCGAACTAAAGCCCTACTTGACAGACGTGGCGGCAGAGGCAAACAACGCCATAGACGCTGGCAAAAAGGTTCTGCTGGAGGGAACACAGGGCGTAATGCTTTCGCTTTTCTATGGCACTTATCCATATGTGACTGGAAGGGACACGAGCGCCGCGGCAATATGCTCAGAGGCGGGTGTTGGACCAACAAAAGTCGACGAAGTCCTAATAGTTTTCAAATCCTTCATGACTCGTGTCGGCGCCGGACCACTGCCCGGAGAACTCCCAAAAGAGGAGGTTGTCAAACGCGGATGGTTTGAGGTTGCCGCTGGAACCGGACG
Source organism: Bathyarchaeia archaeon (assembly GCA_038882975.1). Lineage (GTDB taxonomy): Archaea > Thermoproteota > Bathyarchaeia > Bathyarchaeales > Bathycorpusculaceae > JAGTQI01. The sequence goes on along the minus strand of JAVZNE010000003.1, from coordinate 115,049 downwards.
AGAAAGACGCTCAGCCCCCTTCAACTTTGAAATAGCGAAAAGGGCTGTCATGCTTAATGGGGCAACACAAATAGCCCTAACAAAGCTTGACGTCGTCTACCCTAAGTGCAAAGGCGCAAGAAAATATGATGAGCTCACACCAGAGGCTAAGGAATTTGTGAGGGAAATTGAGCACCAGCTGGGCATACCAGTGGTTTTAATAGGCACTGGACAAGAAGTCCTAGACATAGTGGACAGAAGAGCTTAACACGTTTTTGACCCATTTCAGCGTCCGATGCTACAGCATTAAGAATAATAGTGAGCAGCACAGATACGTTGAATAAATGCATGGGAGACTCGCATTTGCCAACAAAAACGTACAGAAGACTTCTACGCTTCAGCTTTCCAATTGATGTTCTAAACAGGGACCTAAAACTGATTTTCACATCAAACCTCGTAGGCTCTTTTGGAGACGGCTTATACGCTTATCTCCTACCATACTACATGAAGGAAGCTCTCGGAGCCAACTCCGTCCAAATAGGCATTCTATACGCCTTAACAAGCTTAACAGCAGCTCTAACACTTCTTCTGGCTGGAGCCCTCGCCGACAAGTACGACCGGAAAAAAATAATGATTGCCGGATGGCTTGCATGGGTACCAGCCCCAATAATCTTTTCCATAGCAAAAGACTGGATTCAAACACTTCCTGGAATGATATTGTGGGGAGTTTGGCTCGGCGGACCAACAAGCACAGCCTACATTGTAACATCAGCAGACAAAAACAGGCTAACGTTGACTTTCACGGTAATATCTTCATCATGGTCTTTAGGCTACATTTTCTCACCAGCCCTAGGCGGATACATGGCTGGAAAAGTCGGTATGCAAACGGTCTTCTACACATCCTTCATCCTATATGCCTTGGCAGGCGTGGTTTTAACCTTCATGAGAAGCCAACACGCACCACTCGCGCAACAAAAAAAGTCAGCGGGTCCATCAACAATAGAACTCTTAAAGGATAGAAAGCTGATTAGCATGTCCGCCTTCTTCGCCTCCATAATGTTTGTCATGATGATGTTCCGCCCACTAGTTCCCCAGTACCTTGCAGACGCATACCACTATGGAGACTTTGAAATAGGGGTTTTAGGCTCAATGGCCTTTTTCGGCTCAGCAGTTTTAGGCATAATCTTGGGCAGGGCAGGAGACAAGTGGGGCAAGAGATACGCACTTACAGCGTCGCTGACATCATGCAGCATATCCCTAATCATAATGCTCCTAACAGGTGACCTCTACGTGCTTATAGCGGCATTCTTCCTAGCTGGAGCCTCCTACATAACATGGTCCCTCATGAGCGCAACAATAGGACCACTAGCACCAGAACATATAAGGGCCAAATGGATATCCATACCCCAAACAATAAGCATGTTCGCCTCCATCATAGCGCCATACGTAGGCGGCGTTCTTTACAGCATCCTCCTATATTTCCCATTCATAGTTGCAATTTTAGCGGGAGCTGTTTTAGCAATCTTTGCCTTTTTAGAGAAGTTTTAAAGTTCATTTAGGCCTCTTTTCAAGGACTAAGTCAACTTCAAATGTATTACTGTCTCTGATAACTTTTAAGTGTATTCTATCTCCTGGGCTTTTGTATCTTTCAAGGTAGATTGTGAGGTCTTCAGCTCGATTAATTGCTCGGTCGTCCACTTCCACGATTAAATCACCAGCTTTTAGGCTCGCCTTATAAGCCGGCCCATCCTTTGTTACGTTTACAATTAGTAACCCACCAATGTAGCGGGGATCATATTCTATGCCCATCCACGGATGCTCATAGCTGCCTTTTTCAATTATTGCGTCTACAACCCTCTTCATTATTATTGATGGGATGGCGTATCCAATTCCTATAAAAGCTCTAATTTCTTCTGTTGTCTCTATGGCAAAAGTTACTCCAACAACCTCTCCAAGACTGTTTAGTAATGGTCCTCCAGAATTTCCTGGATTAACGGCAGCGTCAAGCTGGATAACGTCAACTATGGCATATCTTCCCCAAGGTTCTGGTACGCCTAAATCACCTAATCTCAGCACTCTACCTACTTGGCTTACGATACCGGCTGTCATAGAGCCTTCTAAACCAAAGGGGTTTCCAATAGCGTATACTGGTTCTCCAACCATGAGCAACTCTGATTTTCCCACGAGTAGAGGCTTTGCCTCACTTGGAAGCTGTTCAATCTCCAAGACTGCTAAGTCACTATAGATATCGCCACCCCTAATCAACGCAGGAACTTGGATAGGTTTTCCGTTGATAAAAAAGGTCACCTTGACATCGCTTTCGGAATCCACAACGTGATAGTTGGTGACGATGTACCCCTTTCCATTTGCCCCCGCATAATACACAAAACCTGAACCTGCTTTTTCTCCAGCGGTTATCAAAACTACAGAGTTTCTAGTTCTATTATATATTTGGACAGCCGTTAAATTTAGCACTTGAGCATGGTGAAGTTGCTCCACCAACCCTAAAAGTTCATTAAACTGATATGAAATATTCGCATAATCATCCTTTAAAGCATCCAGTTCATTTTTAAAGTTCAGATATGCTAGGGCAAATCCTCCGCCAAGAGCTAGGGCAACAAGGAAAAGGGCTAAAACAAACTTCCTATCAATTGTTATAGTGCACTGCCATTCCACCAAGACCCCTCCAATAACAGTTTACATACATAACTGGAACTTAACAAGTTTGTGCTTCAAAATAAGGATTGCATATGAGATGAATTATGGTGGGGCTGCCCGGATTTGAACCGGGGTCTAGAGAGCCCAAGTCTCCAAGCCTAGACCAAGCTAGCCGACAGCCCCACTAACAATCATAAGGTAAAATTTTAACAGAGGATTTAAAATGTTTCTCTTTGCCAAAAATATTATTGAGGGCTGTTCTCAACGTTTTCTGACGCTGCACTGAAGGACCTTTGGACAAACTAGACACTCGTCGGGGATTGGCATATTCTTCGGAATAGAGTTTAAGAAGCCAAAATAGTGGGCGCATTTCGCTGGCGAATCAAGAACCTTTGGATATTCAGCTGGCTTCACATCAACTATGCGCATGTTCTCCACAACAATGTCTATTTTCGACATGCAATAGGGACAAGCATAATAAGTCTGCCTCGGTATAGTCGAGTTATCTGTTAAGACCGCTGGTTTGCCGAAAGTTTTCCCGCACCCCTTATAGGGACATTTAAGCCTTTCTTCGTGATGAAGGAAATGCATGCATTTTCCTCTCCCGCAGCGAATTCAAGTTATCTGTAATATTGATATTTAATAAACATTTCTGCTCACAAGCACAACACAAATACAGATAGAATATCACATAAACCCAAGCATTCTCATGAAATCCTCTGGAACATCAACCAGCCCAAGCTTTGGAATCTGCCTAATCACAGAAACTATTTTCGGGTTTATTTCGACAGCCTTCCTAAAGGCTTCAGCAGCATCATCTAGCTTTTTGGCTCTAAGGCATATCAGCCCCAAGTCCAAGTAGGCGTCGTCACATCTCGGGTTAATTTTCAAAGCCTCTTCTATGTGCAAAACCGCCTCATCTAGCTTCCCCTGAGTGAACCTTGATTCAGCCTCATCTATCAAGTAGTAGACCTTATGAAGGTCTAAAAGCCTTTTAAGCTCGCCCACCGGGTCAGGGTGGTCCTCAACCCTCAAGTCGATGAGCCTATCTCCATATCCGCCTCTTCCATAACCCTCTTTAACTACTAGCAATGCTGACGATTGCCTACCTCGCGCGTCTCCGCCAGCCCTTTCGCCTGCTTTCAATGCCGCAATAAGTCTTTCGGCAAGACTTCCTTTTGTAGATTCGTAGGCTTCCGCCATCGCCCTTACGACCTCTCCACTTGCCAAAATATTTCCCTGAGCAGAATAGCCCTTTCCAGTTTTGTCTCCAGCCCACTCAAGACACTTTGCACCAGTATACGCTGCAGCATTCCCCTTGGCATCCACAACCCCCAATTGCCTATAATCTCTCCCTTCATCCTCGCCGACAAGCTTTTTAACAACTTCTTCAGCCGTAAGCCGCCCCTTCCTAAGCAATTCTAAACCTCTTGGTCCATAAGAAACATTGACGAAGGACTGAGTTGCTATAGCGCCTATACCAGCCTCTGCCCATGGAACAACGGAGCCGACTGAAAAATACCTTGACTGAACAGCCACCCCAAGTTCACACGTTTCAAAATCATACGCTACAATAGAATATGTTGGAACTAAATGGGTAAATTCTGGCTTTATACCTTTAGCTATCATATAGAAAGGTGTATTCACTTCCAGCTAAATGCGTTTCGCCAATATCGCATCAGAGAGAAACCTTCATTATGTTGCAGATACAAACGTGACATATTTTTGGCTACTTCCGTTTTTGAAGAAAATTTCACATTCAAACCCGTATACTGGAAACATTTCCGATTGCTCTGATGGGGCAGGATCCGCTAGGTAGCCAAGTTCAACCTTATTAATCGTAATGCGGGTTACGTCTGGGCCCAGAGGAAAACTCCAGCATGCACTAAGCTTGTTTAACGCCTCCGTGGGGGAAACTGTGATTTGGATCGGGGAGTCCGCTTCTACGTTTCTCCAAGCCATGAGACATTCGAGTATTTCCCCGTTTCCTCCAATGTCTATATGTATGTTCCCTCGGAATATTGGAAAGCCGTTAAATAAAGTTCGATAACTGACGCGTGCCTTGACGGGATAGGTTTCGCCTTCAATTCCATAATGTTCAGCTGGTTCTACTCCCAGAAATTCTATGTGGACGCCGCCGGGTCTGAGACCATATTTTTCAACTTTTGCAATGAAAGCGTCAGCAACGTCTTTAGCTTTTTGAAGCGACACCTTCAGGGGATAATAGGATTGACTTACATAAAATGCAAACCATATAGAACCATCAGAACCAAGTATCAACTGACTTGTACCATTCCTAAATCCGTACGTCCCATATGGCGAAAGTTCACCTGTCATGTTGAATAATTCTCTTGCTATTTGATACGCTTCATTGCTTGCGTAATTTTTCTTTGAAATTTTTAAAGTTGGAATTTGTTCAGGGACCTTCGGGAGGGCACAGTTCAAAGTGGCGGTGACGCTACCTTCATTTCCTGCATATGGGATTTGAATTGTTATAGTGGAGCGCCATGGCTGCCAAACATAAACCACTAAAAGAGCTATGGCTAATAAAAGCCCCAAAAAAATTACGCTAAAACGCTTTCGCATATCTCTCCCTCCATTTAAAGCGGAACCTGCCATGTAGAATACTCGAGATAGATTGATAGACCAGGTTGTGGACTTGGGGGGTCAGGGTTCATTCCAGATCCGTAGCCTGGCAAATACTCATTCCAATAATGTACAGGAGGTTGGGGGGCACTACACACTACAACAATTGCATACACTGCAGCCCACGTGAATGCTTGATTCCCATCTTGATATACAGCCTTTTTCCAAGCTTCTTTTATGTTATAAGGTCCAGGGTCGTCGTAAGGACCACTTCCAGTTAAATAACGCGCAAACCACAGTCCTATGCCAGAAGAGTCTATCCTATATGTATTGAATCCTGTTATTCCATGTAAGGTTTTTGGATTGTGAAAGGCTGCGTCCCACTCGCTTGGGTATTCTTGAAGGACATAACAGGAGGCAAGAAATATCCATTCTAAGTCTTTATCGCCCCAGTTTGCCTCCGTGTAGTGTACTTTCCGTGGATAAGCATTATTATCGTCACTTATTCCAAAATGGAAGGCGTCATAAGTACCATGGCCTGCAAAGTAAACAAAGTCGCAAGCATCCGCATATAAATAATCTAGACCTCCAACAGAAGCCTTCTCAAAGTGACGTTCAGAAGCTTCGTTATTTATTTTAAGAAAGCTTCCTGTGAAACCCTTATTTTGAAGCCAAGAATAAAAGTTAATTGCATCATACACAGCGTACGTTAAAGAACCGAAATTCGGATTCTGACTATAATCGTTAATCCCCCAAGCGCCAATTTCTTTCAGATTCGAGTCATCAGCGCCGCCTCCATGTACCTGCGGTATGCAAATAGTTACCACAATCAAAGCAACCATCAAAAGAACCATTGTTATATGGTATGGTTGACGTTTAAAGTATCCCATTTTAAATTTACCCATCATTAAAACTGTTGAAATATATATAAGTTTTTTATGAAAGATTAGAAAACGATACTTGCATGTAAAAGGAATTGATTACATAATTATAATGTTGGAGCCTCGGCCGGGCTTCGATCCCGGGACCTGCGGCTTACGAGGCCGCTGCTCTACCAGGCTGAGCCACCGAGGCGTAAAGACTCATTGATATTTGAGAATTAGCTTATTTTTAAGATGTTCGGAAAAGTTCGGTTGTCAAAGCTTATTTTAGGTTGTTACATTAAAACTTTAAAAATAGGGGACGCACATGGCAGAGGCTGGCTTATTGAACGTTATCTTGGAAAGGGCTTCTGTAAGAAGCTTTGATGGTAGCAAAAGTGTTTCAGAAGAAGATTTAAGGAAAATTTTGATAGCTGGAATAAGGGCTCCATCAGCCGGAAACATTCAGCCAAGAACCTTCATAGTTGTCAAGGATGAAGAGGTTAAGGAGAAGCTTTATGCACTTTGCGAGAATCAAGAGTTTATGAAAGCCGCACCCGTCTGGATTGTTGTTTGCCTTGATCTTCATAGGCATTTGAAGGCTGCAAAACTGACGGGGGTAGACTATGACTTTACTGGGATTCTGCCCTACACATTTGGAGTCTTGGACGCCGCCCTTTCCCTTGAGAACATAGTTGTGGCTGCAGAAGCCCTAGGACTAGGAAGCGTCATAATCGGGTCGATTATAGAACACCCCCAAAAAGTTAAAGAAATCTTGAATCTGCCGGAAAATTGTCTAGCTTTATCAATTCTATGCATTGGGCATCCGAAAAGGAAACCGAAACGGAGAGAGAAATGGAGTTATAGGGTTATTGTCTGCGAAGACAGTTACAGAGACATAAGCCTAAAAGAAGTATTACAATACTGGAAGAAAGCAGTTTCAAACAGTTTAAAACGTGCTGGGAAAAAGCCGACAAAAGAGGATGTCGAAAAAGTTTGCAGAGAAAAAGGTTATGGAGTTGCCTATTCAAATCATTATAGGGAGGAATTTGTGAAAGACGTAAACGAGAAGCTTATGCGCTTCTTGGGGGAGCAGGGGCTGCTTAAGTGACCGGGCTGGGAAGGTGTAAGTTTTGAGGATACTAAAGGATTTGGGAGAGAGGAAGGCCATCGAGCTTATTTTGGAGCGATTAGAAAAGATGCCGCAAATGCCTATTCCTTTTGGCGATGATGTTTCCGCCTACCCATTAAACGAAAAGTTGCTTTTCATTTTGAAGACTGACATGTTAGTTGGAAAAACAGATGTGCCGAAAGGCATGAGCTTCTGGCAGGCAGCTCGCAAGGCTGTTGTCATGAACATCAGCGACTTCGCTGCGAAAGGCGTTAAGCCCCTCGTCATGCTAGTTTCTCTTGGAGTGCCAAAAGACACCACACGAAAAGAGCTTGAGGAAATTGCAGAGGGCTTAAACGCTGGAGCCCGCGAATACGAAGCTTTCATCATCGGCGGCGACACAAACGAGGCTTCAGATCTCATCATAAGCCTTTCAGTTTTCGGTTTAGCAAGAAAAGACCATGTAATGCTTCGCAGCGGAGCTAAACCAGGGGACATAGTGGCTGTTACCGGTTTTTTTGGGAAAACGTCTGCTGGATTGAAAATGCTTCTTGAGAACTGTAAAGCCTCAAAAGATATCAGTGGTTCCCTTCTGGAGGCTGTCTACATGCCCAAAGCCCGTTTAAAAGAGGGCTTAACCTTAAGCGCTGCCAAAGCTGTTACAGCTGCTATTGACTCAAGCGACGGCTTAGCTTGGAGCCTCCATGAGCTTTCAAAGGCCAGCGGCTTGGGCTTTGTTATAGAAAATGTTCCAGTAGCCCAAGAAGCCGTCAAATTTGCTGAAATAAATGGCTTAGACCCGTTGGATTTGGCCCTTTATGGAGGCGAGGAATACGAACTTGTTTTGACCATAAAGCCTAGCCTTTGGGATAAGGCGGAAAAAGCCGTTAAAAATGCTGGAGGAAATTTAATTAAAATAGGGAGGGGGACCGCTGAAAGGGAAATAATTCTTGAAGTTGCTGGTGAAAGGCGAATTATTGAGCCTAGGGGTTGGGAACATTTCCGAAAGCATTAGAATGGAGACACTTCTTGTTTATTCAACTGCTAGAGAGGCGCTGTTCTACGAGAGGCTAAGTGATAATAAGGTTAGGTGTAGTCTCTGCGAAAGAAGATGCGAAATCGCGGAAGGTAGTGTTGGGTTCTGTAGAACCAGAAGGAATTTTGGCGGCAAACTTTACACGCTTGTTTATGGCGACGTAAGCGCTGTTGAAAGTCGCCCAATAGAGATAAAGCCCTTCTTCCACTACTGGCCTGGTTCAACAGCCCTAACCTTTTCAACATGGTCATGTAACTTTGACTGCGTCTGGTGCCAAAATTATCATTTGTCAAAGACAGCCCCAAATCCAGCCAAAGCAGTTTACTACCCTCCAGAAAAAATGGTTGAGCTAGCCCTCGCCTATGGAGATGCAGGCTTATGTGCAAGCTTTCAAGAGCCCACATTATTAACCGAATGGGCTATTCAAGCCTTTAGCCTTGGCAAAAGCAAGGGAATAAAATATTGTTGTTACGTCTCGAATGGCTATATGGCCCTTGAAGCCCTAAAGTCCCTGCGAGATGCTGGCATGGACGGACTCAAAATAGATATTAAGGGCGACCATGAAACCTACATAAGGTATTGTGGCGGCGCTGACGTGGAAAAAGTTTGGAGAAACGCAGCGGAAGCAAAACGCTTGGGTTTACACGTTGAGATTGTGAACCTTGTTGTCAGCGGCGTTAACGATAGTGAAAATATTTTACGCTGGGTTATTGAAAAACACTTAAAATACGTTGGACCAGAAACACCACTCCATTTTACAAGGTATTTTCCAGCCTATAAGTTTTACAATCCGCCAACTAAAGTTGAAACTTTGGAGAGGGCTTATGAAATGGCTAGAAAGGCTGGAGTATTATACCCATACATTGGAAATGTTGCCGGGCACCGATATGAGAACACCTACTGCCCAAATTGCGGAGAGACGCTTATCAAGCGATACGGATACTATGTCTTAAAATATGCTGTTACTGAAGACAAGAAATGCCCAACGTGTGGAACCATAATTCCAATAATTGGGCAGTATTTGGGAAGATGACAAGCCTTAATTCTACGGTCTTCTGCTTTTGAAGGTTTCCCTCAGCTTAAAATATGTTGCGGCTCCGATAAATCTTCCCAAAGCAGAGACAACATAAATTATTTGCAGGCCTAAAATCAATCCGTACATGCCAATTGTTAAATTGGATAGGTAGCCGCCTATAAGGGAGCCGAAGAATGTTACTGTTCCTATCAGGAGATTATAGAAGGCTGTGAAACTTCCCCGATGCTTTTCTGGAGAAACATCAAGCAAATATGTCGTCACGCTTGCCTGCTCAAAGGCTGCGACAACGCCCCAGAGGGCACCTATGGCTGTTAGAACGTAAATGTTCGGGGAAAAAGCATAAGCCAATGGAACAGTAACGTAGCTGAATCTGACGAAAATAAGCAGTGGTTTTCTGCCAACAGAGTCGGCGAGCCTTCCAGCCCACCCAATAAAAATTATTGTAAATATTCCCTGGACGCCGCTGAGCAGCGCTATATCTAACATAGAAGCCTTTAAGACCTTAACTTGTGTTATGGCGAAAAGCGGCCAAGCAATTGACATGAAGAAAGTGAAAACTGCGCTGCAAGTGCAATATCTAATGAAATCTGGAGACTTCTCCGCAACCTTTACAACGTCAAATAAATCCTTCATGAAACTTTTCCCCGCTTTCTTGCCTCTGTTCTTACTGATTTTTTCAATCTTTACGTAGAACATGACAAGTGACGATAATAGCCCACATGCTGTTGCCACAGCTATTGGGACTACAATTTGCTCCCGGACCAAACCCCCAATAGCTGTCATGATGGCTCCAGAAGCCATTGTTGCTAAAATACTTCCTACAGAAGCCCACAAATTAATTGTGGCGTTAATTCTTCCTAAACGTGCGGATGGAACTAAGTCGCCTATTAAGGCGGTCCATGCTGGAACAGTCATCGAACCAAGAAGCGCCTGCAAACTAATTAAAATTATTAGCTGGCTTGCAGTCTTCACAAACCACATTGGAAGCCAAAGCAAGGCGACGATCAAACCGCCGAAAACAATGAATGGAATACGCCGTCCAAGCCTGTCGCTTAGCCTCCCCCAAAAAACTTGCATAATATTATTTGATATGTTGCTCATCGACTGGAACCATCCCATTTCCGAAGATGAGGCGTTCAATTCTTTAACCGCGTAGGGACCGACAAATGGGTGTATTATGCCGGTTCCAAGGGCGTTCGCTACTGAACGAACGTAGACTATTTTAAGCTCTTTCTCGTTCTTAGAAAATTCGCCATTTCTTTCCGACATAGTGCTCTGACTTTCTATTGAAGCTACATCATTTTCAAAGCGGAGTTTAAAAGCTAAACGGTCCGCCTCAAACCTTTCTAGATTTTCTCTAACCATTATTTTGTTGTCTTTGAAAGTTAAGAAGCCATGTTGAAAACTCCATTTTTCGAAGGAAAATTTATATGAAGGAAAAATTGGTTCTATTTCAATCTCATTTCCAAAGTCAAATTTTTGGGCGAGAAACTACTTCCTTCTGGATTTTCGCTTACCTCCGCTTTTCCTGACAACAGTCACCGTTGGCTCTTGATTCAGCTGCCTAATTTGGGCGTTAGGGTACAAGCGTTCAAGGTCCCTTCTGATTTTGGACATGTCCACATTGCCATACGTCTTAACGTCAACAACAGGATTGCCATCCTCATCATAGCTTAGCGACACCGCGTACCCGGAACCTATCTCAATTTTTGCCGGTTCCAAAATGAAGCCCAAATCTTCAGCCAAATTCAGTTCAATAGGGCTTGTGTTTTCACGCTTATGTCTCTTTTCAGCCATTGAAATCACCGCTTAAAGAAAGGTACAAGACAATTTAAAGGATTGCTATTCCAAAATAAGGATTGTTTTTACAGCTTGCAAAATGGTTTAGTGCACCAGCAGTTTCTCCTCATACTTCTTTAGGTATTCTGCGGCTTCACCGACGTCCATGAATAAGTCGTCTACCCGCTGCACGTCTTCAACGGTAACTTTATCTCTGTTAGACGACTTTGCGCTCTGAGCTGCCAAGCTTAATAGCTGAACGGCATACCTCATGGAACTCTTTGCCCCAACCTCCGCAAGCTTCTCAATCGCGTCTTTATCCAGTTTAATCTTCTCCTCGGACGCGCGAATCTTTAAGATCTCTTTAATGCTTTCTAAGTCGTAAGGTTGTGTTGCAATTATGACCGAGCGGTCTATGAGGTCAACTGGGAAGCCCAGCGGACTTCTTATGTCTGTCCCACGGATTCTTGCTACTCCACGGTTTGTGGCAAGAATTATTATCGGCACAAGTTCGCTTTCCATGGCTCTTCCGAGGAAGCTAAACGCTTCCAAGTCTAATAGGTGGGCGTCATCTATGAAGAGCACGCCCGGATGGATGAAGGCTTTGCCACTGTCAACCCACTCTTTCACCTGCTGGTCGACAGCCATCCGCACTTCAGTATCAATCTCCTTCGACTCGGAACCGCCAAAAAACAGCGAGAACAACCCGCCTGAACGCTGTCTAGCATTTAATTCATCCAAATCCGCCAGCGTAAGCATGTAGACAAACTCTTTCTCCTTCAAAACCTTGCCGTTTGGACGGGGAATCTTCCTTCTAGTGTCAACATCATAGGTTTTTCCCTTTTGACTTTCAAGGCATAGTCCAAGGTTAACCACCCTTCCAGTCTCAGCATCTATCTGGATAACATGCCCCTCAGATATGCCTTCGGCAATTATTTGCTGGGCTATAGAGGCGCCAGCCTCGATGGTTTTCTCCTCCTCCCTTGTTTTCAACGTTAGCCTAACACTTTCCGGAATCTTCTGGTAGGGGTTATAGGGGTGTGGCGCTGTTCGGATGTCAACCATTGTGACCTCGCCCTCGTAGACCTTACGCATTTCATGGATTTCAACGCCGATGCATTTCCTTATGGCTTCTATGAGGACTTCTGTTTTCTTCCGCTCAGTGCTGTAGATTTCGCTTCCGCTCATCTGTATGAATGGAACGTTTTCGCCAAGCTCCTTAGAAATAGCCACTGCTATGGCAGTTTTCCCAGTTCCCGGTGGACCAGCCAAAATAATGCATTTTCCACTGAGTTTTCCCTCCTTAATCATCTTTACAACTAAGCCTGCAGCTTCTCTGGCTTTTTCCTGTCCAACCATTCCATCCTTTATTTTCACGGCCTTTAGATTTTCATCTAAGCCTAAACCCTTAATGTGGGTGTGGGCGCCTATCCTTTCAAATCTTGAAACTGGTGTGGTTGGCAGCTCCCTAATAGCCGCCATAAAGGTCGCCCCCAAACTTAGGTTTAAAACGCCTTTTATTAATTAACAGATTTTAAACCAGAAATCACAAGGATAAAAATTTAGCGCTTATTTTCCGAACATTTCCCTTCTATCCAGCAAATAATTTAGAACGGTTATGCAGGTGGCAGCCAAATAGGGCTTTTTTCCGAGGGATACTTTCTCTCCATAGCGCAGGGCGAAAGCCTCAACCTTCTTAGGCAAGCCCACATGGTCTCCTAGAACAAAAACGGGATTTTCCCCAACATCAACATCTAAAACGTCTTTTCCGCCTTCTTCGAGAACATATATTTTGGTCTTTTCCGCCTTCTCCCTTATCAAAGCCTCAAAACTCACCTTTGAAAGACTTATACCAGGGTGCGGCTTCCCAGACAAAACCTTTTTTAGTATCTGAGTCCATGTACCGACGTCGGTTCTAACATCATATAGCGTTAAGCCCTCAACCTTCAGATGCAGTGGCGGTTGTGGCGGGCCATTCAGTATAGCGTGGAAGACTGTATCCTTGCGTATGGCATGAGATAGAAAAAGGCTTGCAACAGCACATTCGTAAACTATGTCAAGGCGTCCAGCATCATGTAAGTTTTTCCACCTCCCATCGGTTCGACCCATCCGCGAATACAAGATAAATTCACGCACACTCGTCACCCTACCTCTGTTTAGTGGTTATCAAGAGCTAAATCTGCCTAATCTTTAATATATCCTGATATAGTTCTTTGAGAATCTCCTTGTAGTCTGCCTTTCCTTGCTCTATCATATCCATTATTGATTCAAGTCTCCGCGTCGCCTCTTCAGACGTGTATTCTCCAAACATTAAGCTCAGGTATTTGTAGACTTTGAAGCCCAATGTTGTGCTGATGAGCCTATTCCTCTTCTCAACGGCATAGCGCCTTTCCAAAATTGTTGCAACAGTCTTGGCATAAGTGCTGGGTCTCCCAACACCCCTCTCTTTCATTAGGGCGATTACCTCGCCTTGAGTGAATGGTCTCGCCGCTGGCAAGTACAGCAGTCTCGCAAACTTTAATGTGTACTCGCCTTCTTGAACAGCGTTTACGGTTTTTATTGGCAGTACTGTGTTGAAGCCCTCGCTTAAGATGCTGACGGGGTTCTCGACAAAGGCTTGGTTTCCATCTATTAAAACCTTAAATTGCTGATAGAGGAGTTTAACTTCCCTCATCTGGCTTGCAATGAAACGCTTGAATATCAAGTCGTAAAGCTGGAAGTGGTCACTCGTAAGTCTTTTTGGAAACCTTAGTATTCCCATAGAGATTAAGTTTTTCAGCTGTTCTACATCTAAAGCCCTTGTCGGTCTAATACACTCATGTGCGCCTTCCATGAAGTACCTTCGTGGAACAAACAGCGATGGATATTTTTCCTGAATGTAGTTTTTCGCGATGCCTATCCCCGTGGCTGAAACGGTTGTTGAGTCTGTTCTGTGGTATGTGCATAAGCCCATCTCAAACAAGTCTTGGGCAAGCATCATTGTTTTTGTGGCTGAGAGACCAAGCTTCAATGACGCGTCGCGAAGCAGCGTATCAGTAGTGTATGGTGGCGGCGGGTTCACGCTTCTCTCTTCGGTTTTTAAGTCGATTATTCTGGCTTTTAGTTGGCTAATACGCTTTTCAAGTTGTTCCGCTGGGATTTGGATGTTTGGGTTCTCGATAGAAACCCTTAAGCCGTTTGAAAGCACAGCCGACAAAACTTTCTTCTTCCTTCTTGACTGGCTAGCTCTTTCTATTATCCACCCCAGCACTGGAGTTTGAACCCTTCCAGCTGAAAGCCTATAATTCTGGAACTTGCGCCAAAGCTTCTGGCTGAGCTCAAAGCCTATCCAACGGTCTTCTATGCGCCTAACCAGTTGGGCTTCAACCATCCTCAAATTAATTTCTCTTCTATTCTTTATTGCTTGGAGAAAAGCTCCCTTGGTGATTTCGTGAAACTCTAACCTTTCCACCTTATGGTTCATGGGGTAAAGGGAGCAATAAATGTCGTAGGCTATTTTCTCGCCCTCAATATCCGGGTCTGTGGCTATGAAGATGTTGTTAACTTCTAGGGCGATTTCCCTCATTGCATCTATAAGCTCGCTTTTGGAATAGAACTCTTGGCTTCTACATTTTGGACAAAACTCTAGGCCCGTGAACTGTTCTCCACATTTCCTGCACTTCTTTATGAAATCGTATATAGGTATGAAATCCCCATTTTGAATTTTCACGCCATGGAACCCCTCGTTAGCCACCAAATCGTAAACGTGCCCCATACTCGCCACAATATTAAGCACAAACTCTCCGGTGCTGACCTCAAAAACCGTTACGTTTCCAACTCTCCTCTTGTAGGGCTTTCCAAAAAACCTTGATATGGTTCTTGCTTTTGTCGGTGACTCCACGATTAGAAGGGCTGCCTTAATAAAATCCTTCGCTCTCTTTGCGATTTTGCCCTCTCTAATCTCCCGAATAATTCTTCTATCCTCATCCACTTTCTTGAACCATTTCTCAGCAGTTTTGGCGGTGAATTTTGTCCATGTGGTTTCTCCAAGCATGAACTCCAGTTTACGCCTAATCGAGTGGAAAGCCTTCTCGTCATCCACCAGTAGGAAGCTCGCACCCCGTGTTATGCCCCCAGCAAACATCCTTGAGGCTCTTCCAGAAGCTTGAACATAAGCTATAGGATCCGCAACGATGAGATAGAAGTCTCCATCCCTCTTTTTTATGGAAACCTCCTTGCTTTGCATTATTTGCTCTATAACTTTGGGCGTGATAACACTTTTCAGAAAATCCCTTGCCTCCAAAACTATCCTTTTAACATAGTCCTCATATCCGCTTAGCCGGGCGTCAGCCTCTATGGACGCTTTAACCCTTTCCAGCGTCTGCTTGTCTATGGGGACTATTCTGCGAAGACCATTGATTATCTGGCTCGCCTTGTCCTGCTGATCCCTTTCCAGAAACTCCCTAATGTTTTTAAGAAGCGTAAGAATTTTGGACGGGTTATATTCCTCCCAGCTTAGCTTAATCTCCATCCTTGGCACGCCTGCGAAGATTACATAGCGAACCCTATCTGGAAGGTCTATCCCCCTCGCAAGGGGGCTTCTGAAGTTTGCAACCCCTATTAAGGCGTCAAATTCGCCTTTCTCAAACTTTTCTAAAAGCTCCTCGTCCATCTTTACGTAGGCATTCGCCCTCACGCCATTTGCATTCAAAAACCCGCTTAGCTTAAGGGCATAATCTCTGCCAAACACGGAGGGGACAAAAACCAAACATCCAAGGCCAAAACTCTTAATCAATGATAGCACTTGGCTTTCAATTTCGCCGCCTGCCTCAATGTAAAAGTCTTTGATGTTTCTTAAAAATTCTGGTTTAAAGCCTATTTGGAACTTTAAAAGTTCTTCGAAGAGCTTTATCCTTTTTGTTCTCTTTGCCTTCACAGTCGCCCCGGAAACAACCAGCAAGCCAACATTGTTTCGACTTTTATAATCCTCAATCTTACGCCTTATCGCCTCAATTTGTTCCAGAACTTCTAGCGGGGTTTTACCCATCCTTCTTAATCGGTTTGCCTCCCTCCGCAAGTCTATAAGCTGAAAAGCTAACCCTATCGTGGCGTTGTCAAAGCCCAAAATCGTCAAAATCCTATCCACATTTTTCGGAGATTTCAGGAAGGAATCCACATCATCCACAAACACGAAGTCGAAATTTTTGTCCCTTAAAACGTCAAAGTGGCTCACCAAAAACCTTTCAGTTGTTATAAGAATTTCGAAATCGCCACTAGCCACCTTTTCCAAAGCTGCTTTTCTCTCTTCATCGCCTAAAGCCGCATGATAACATATCTTTTTGGGCTTTATTCCAAGCCTTTCTGAATAGGCATCCATTTTTTCCGCGACTTGCTGCACAAGGAGAGCTGTCGGCACTATTATGTAGCTTTTCTTCCCATTAAAAGCAAAGTAGAGAGCAGCAACAATTCCCAAAACAGTTTTCCCGACACCAGTGGGCGCAACTATGGAAAAGTTCCGCTTTAAAAGAATCCTCCTAGCCCAAGTCTCCTGAAGAGACCACATCCTTCGGCCAACAGCCCTCTTAAAAAACATGGAAAAATCGCTGAACTTCCTATGAAAATCGAAAACTTCGCCAGCAAAATATAATTTTCCATTTTCCTCCAAAACTCTTAGCACATGCCTCCAAGACTTCACATTCTCAACGCTTTCAAGACATTTTTCGCAAATCCCAAATTGTAGGAGACGCTCATCCGAAATGGAACCCCTACAGTTTACGCACAAACCATAATAAATCCCCTTCAAGCAGCACCACCCTAAACATTAGGCTTATAAAGAGCCATAAAATGTAAGCCTCGGGCGGGATTTGAACCCGCGACCACCGCCTCTTTATAGCTTCACGCTTTACCAAGGCGGTGCCCCACCAGGCTAGGCTACCGAGGCACACCAACCAAACAACATAGAAACATAAATGTTTTAAAGGATTTCGCGATCCAAAAAGAAACAAACAATTTATAATCTTGAACTCAACCATGCACTATGAAGGCGGGGGTCGCCAAGCCTGGTCAAAGGCGCAAGGCTTAGGACCTTGTCCCATAGGGGTTCGTGGGTTCAAATCCCACCCCCCGCACTGCTATGTTGAAATTTGAGGGGGGTTCATTCCTGGAGGCTTATTCTTCATAGGTTAATGGGTCTTTGGGTTTTCTGAAGATTTTGCCGCCATCTTCATATTCGCCTGTTACGTATTCGAAGCCTGCTTCTATGAGGGCGCATGCTTCTTTGACGTTGTGGGCTACTTTTGTTATGTATTCTTGTTCGTTTTTGAAGAGCACTTGAGCGAGGTGGATGTATCGCATGGTGTTTTTGATGTTTTTATGGCGGAGAAACTCTTGGACGTGGAATGGGTCTTTGGTGCGCCATGCTTCCATTGTTGCTTTAAAGTGGCGTAGAGTTTTGAAGCTTATTTGCAGCAGCCTTGGATTCTTGAGTTTTTGGGCTATGCGTTTTCTTTGTAGGGCGAAGTTTCGGTTGTGGTGGTCTATGGGCATGCCGGGATTGGAAAATATTCTGTCGCCGTATTTTCTGGGCAGGTTGTCGAGCATTTGAGCCAGTTCTTTTGAGATTTTGTAGGTTCTTGACTTTGAGCCTTTTTCTGGTGTTACTCTTATGGTTCTTGTGGCTTTGTCGTAGTCTGTCCATTTGAGTTGCCAGGCTTCTCCTGGGCGCATGGCTGTTTCGAGTAGTAGTTGTAGGAAGCATGCCATTCTTGGGCTGCATCCGGCTATTAGCTGTTTTATTTCTGTGGGTTGGGGTATGAAGGGTTCTTTTTCAACTCTTTTGTATGTTGGGCGTTGCCATGTTCCGCCGTGCATGACGAGAAATGTTGTGTAGGCTTCGCAGGCGAGGTCTTTTCTTCCGGCTGACCATGGCTGTTTGGCTATTACTTGTTTGACGCTTTCCGGGTCGTATAGGTTTGCGCCTAACTTTGCGAGCCTTTTTATGAGTCTGACTCTGCCTTGGATTGTGGTTTCTGCGTAGCCGTTTCTTTTCATATACCAGATGAAGTCGACGATTTTCTGTGGGCTTAGGCCTGCTGAATCCTCCCGCTGGGACATTTCTTGGCGGGTTTCCACTTCGGCCAAGGTTTGCACCGCCCTATTGGCGGAGGGCGCTTGGCTTAATGCTTCATAGCTCCCTTGGCAGTTAAAAGGTAAGGCTTCTGGCGAATTTAAAATCTGCCTATCAATTTTCTGAAGGTTTTGAGACTTGTTTAAACTGTTGAGGCGGGTTTCGCTGAATCTGTAACCACAGATATTGCATAAGTAACGTTGAATGATGGTGCCATCTGCCAGATAGCGTAGCCCATCTTTGTAAGTTTTTGTTGAACTGCATAAAGGACAGCTTATAGGCTGAGGATTTTCAACAGCATCGGTTGTTTCCTCAGCCTCGTTCATTGTGGTCATTTCACTCCGTATTTTCCGATGGCTGGCGCGTCTCTGAGCCAATACTCGTCTTTTAGTAGTTGGATTGTGGGCTGCATTGGGAGGTTTAGTTCTTTTATTTTTGCAGTAAGAAGGGAGCAGTCAATAAGCCCATCTTCATCCTTGTTTTCGATTAGCCATGTTTTTAGTTGTTCGAGTTTTTCTGCTATGCTTTTTGTGTCAGGGCTGTCAATCGTGTCAAGGGTTTGTGTTTCTTTTATTGAAACTTGGATTATGTCGTTGTCGAGTTCTTTTATTTCCCAGTTGTCGTTGTTAAATTCTGGTTTTCTTTGGTTTAGGGTGTAGAAAGCCTTTGACACGTTTGACAGGGTTGACACGTTTTGGCTGTAGCGGATGCCTTTGAATGTTACGGCTCTTGTGCCGTTTATTTTTGGTCTGTGGTCTATTACTGGGATGTGTTGAGGTATGTTTTTGAAGAATGTGTCTTTTGTTACGCATGGGATTTTTCTTTCTCTGCAGTAGGCTGCAAAGGCGTTGTATAGGTCTTGTTTTATGATGAAGGCGTCTGAGTCTACTTCAAGGCAGTCCATGACGAAGGCTGCTATTGGGCTGCTTTTTCTTATGTAGTCTTCGCGGATTTCCTCTGTTGTTTTGCTGTGGCTGAATTGTCCCTTTTCCAAGAGCCTTTTTAATGCTGGTAGGATGAGGTTTAGTAGTCCGCTGAGTTCTTCAGGTGTTGTGAGTTTTTGTAGTATGTATGGGTCTGCTTTGTCGTTTATGAATTGGTTTGGGAAAACTACTATGAGCCATCTGCGGAAGAAGGCGTCTGTGTCGTCGTAGGCTTCTGGCACTTTATTAGCTGAAAACAGTAGTTTGGCATAGTTTTCGAAGGTGAAGCTGTTTTGGAATTTGCGCTCTGCCACTATTAGGTCTCTTCCTGTTAGCATTTTGAAGGTGCCTGTCCGCCAGAGGGCTTTGTCCGGTAAGTCGGCGTAGATATTGGCGAGTTTGTGGTGTAGGTCTGCTTTTGCGAAGCGGTTTTCCTCGATATCTTGGAGGCTTCTTCCGCTTACGTTTTCTTTTCCAATGAATGCTTTTACAAGGTTTAGGAAAGTGCTTTTTCCGTTTGAGCCTCCGCCTACAAGCATCAGAGCTTTGGCGATGGTGTATTCTCGGTATAGACAGAAGCCGATAACTTCTAAGAGGATTTGAACATCCTCTTCTGTGGCTGTTATTTGGCGTAAGAACTTTTTTTATGTTGGGGCAGTCAGCGTTTGGGTCGTATTTTACTGGGATTTTGTTGAAGAACATGTATTCTGGGCTGTAGGGTTTAAGCTCCATGGTGTTTATGTCTAAAACGCCGTTTTCAAGGGGGATTAGGTTTGGCGGCTCCTCTTTTCTGTCTACGTATGTGGAGACTTTGATGTATTCGATTACTTCTTCGGCTCTGTTTTTGCGGTATTCCTTGCCAAGTCTCGCTTTGCATTGTTGTTTGATTATGATTTCGCCGTAAGGCTGGTAAAAACCATCATTAAAAATGTAAACTACATCTGTGTCTTTCATTGTTATGAAGCGGTATTCTTGCATGAGTTCTTCTGCCAAAAGTTTTGGGACAAACTTTCCATTTTCAAAATATTTTTCGGGAAACTCTACAGGCTCTTGTTTTAACGGCTTAGCTAAGGCTTGTTCAAGTTCTTGTCTTTCTTTTGTTTGGGGTTTGGTGCAGTAGTTTCCGCATTTTTCGCATTTGAAAAATTCTGTTCCAACGTCGTCTACGTGGCTTGGTTTTAGGCTTTCGCTACCGCAATAGGGGCAGAACAATTTTTTAAGAAAGCCTAATTCGTCAAATTCGTGTTTTGCTGGAAGATTTTTATTTTGTTGAGTGCTGTTAGAGGGCATGGATGCTGAGGTGTTGTGGCTCTGCCCTTGGGAGGAAACTGAAGTTTGGCTCAGCATCCATGCTTTCCTCCGTGTTTAGCTTGTTTTGATTGGTATTCGGAAGTGGGAGTTTTTGCCTGATGAGATGTATTCGCCGCCTTTGGCTTTGACTATGTCTGCTATTTTTGCAAAGTTTTCTGAGCCTAAGAATTGGCGGGGCTTTATTATGCAGAATCCTTCTCTTTCCTCAAAAGTGAGTAGTTGCCGCAGATCTTTTGGGAATAATTCGTCTATGTTTTGCGATTTTTGGTCTTCTGCAGTTGTTGTTTTTGGTTTAGATAGCCATCCGTCGATTAGTCCTGTTAGGTTAGCCTTTGTTACTTCCAGTTCTGCTGGGTCATCTATGAGAACTTCGATTTCATAGTATTCTTTTGTCCATTCTTCGGCTTCGCTTGGTCTTGAGGTTTTCCCCTTGCCTACTGTTAAACGTTGGAGTTGCATTTTATTCGCCTCCTTCTTTCCAGAAAATCCAGCTTTTGGAGGTTTTCTGGCCACTGATTTTTCCTTCAATGAGTAGTTCAAGGCAGTGTTTTAGGGCTGTGTTCCAGTTTCCAATTTTGCAGGCTTTGCGGATTTTTTCGACATCAAACAGGCTGGTCGCTTTCGTGTATGATCTTCAAAATTTCAGTCTTATACCCGTTCATTTCCATCGTTAGAAGGGCTTTCAGTCATTCTTAAATAGCTAAGTCATAGTTTAAACTATTTTTAGGTGGCAATTTGGAGAGTGAAGTTAAAAGGATTTATGAGAGGTTAATTGAGGAAGGCCGTGTCGTTAAGACTGTAACCGTTGATGATACGCGGATGGGTTCTTTAACACGTGTTACTTACGTTAAGGGAAAATATCCAGTTGTTGTTTTGACCAATACCGACCTAAAAGACGGCGAGCCTATAGTTTATTGGAAGGACAGAGATGGGAGCATAAGATTACAGAGAGTTGAGCCTACGGGGAACCCTTACAAGTTTAAGAGTGTTAAAGAGCACATCGACCTTGGAAAAGCAAAACCGTGCCTTATCCTACACTATGAAAAGCCCGAAAATCTTCCTGAACATTTTGATACAAGACCACGAATAGTAGAAGACAAAGATAATCAACGTCAGAGTTAGTCAGAGATTTAATAGCCTGTTTTCGAGTTCTGTTTCATCCATTGTTTTTTGCAATCTTTCTGAGTATACCTTTATTATCTCGCCTATCGGCACTTCTTTTATTGCTATGTCGTCGATTTTTTCGAGTATTCTTAACATGCCTCTTGTAATGATCCAGACTTGTTTGTTGCACTTGGAAATGTCAATTGTTCTCTCCATATATTTCAGACTTCCAGCTTTTAGCAGGTTCGCAAAATTTTTAATTTGGGTTTCCTTTGCTTTTTGGAAGTTGCTTTCTAATGTTGCATCATATATGACTGCTAGGTTTCCGAATTTGAAAAAGCCATCTGGTTGGCCTCTTTGTTTTTCGTATCTGAATATTTGGTGTATTCCTAATAGTTTGAGTAAGCTGTAGGTGTATTTTTCGAACTCGTTATAGTCGTTTGTAGTGTTTAAGATGTAGAAGAATGGTGGGTAGCTGATGGCTTCAATGGGTAGTTCTTCAGCTACGCCTTCGACATACCATCCTTCTGGGTATCCTATATATTCTGATGGTATTGGAATTTCTCTATTGATTTTAACCTTAAAGCGGATTCTATCTTTTTCAACCTTAAAACTATAGACGCTTCCTTCCCAAGCCTTTTCCGGCTTTTTGGTTTGTTCGTTTTTCTTTATAAAAATCGTGGGGGTATTCTCTGTAATCTTATCAATGGTCATACCTCTTCTAAGCATACCTCTAGTAAAATAGGTTTCATTATTGGGAATATTGTCCCAATGATTTGCCCAATGAGTCACCATTATATACTTCAAACCCAACCTTGCTCAACTCTCTATAAACCTATCTAACCGAACAGTCTTATCCTCCTCTGAGGTTTTTTCTGGCTTTTTTGGTGGTTTTAGGCGTGGTTCTTCTTCGCCTTTTATGGCTTCTGGTGTGGCTTCTTCTGCCCTTTGAAGCCTTCTCTTCATCATTGTTTTAGCCATGATTTTTGCGGTTTTTGCCAGTTCCTTTGGCAGTTTGAGTATTCTCGTTATTTCCATGTCTATTTTCTCAATGACTGTGTCCCAGAGTTTTTCAATGTTTTCCGCTGTGTCTGCACCGCCAAGCCTTCTCGCCTCAGCCTCAAGCTCATCAAAAAGTGAAGCCAATATTTGCAAGTCTTTTTTCTTTAAACGTGTTGCATCTAAAACTGGCATACTTCTAATCTGACCCACCTCTAACGCGATTGGCCCTAATCCTCCAGGCACTCTTCCCTTAATCTCAATGTAGAGACGCGAAAAAGATGAATTAAGAAATGCAAGCAACGCCTTAATCTCGTCTTCCTTAAAATCCACTTTTGGAAGAAATGCTATGAAATCCGCGTCAAGCATAGCTGAGAAGGATATCAAAGAGAATCTGTGCCCATATCTTGCATAATACGGAACAAATAAAGCTGTTTTTTCAACCCCACCCAAATCATACCATCCGAAAAAGTGTTCTTTTTCTTTCTGTCTCATTTGACATGATACAGCTTGACTACAGATTTTACCCCCACCTCTTGTCCCTCTTATTGTTGTGCGGCACTCGTTCTCTCCCCATTTAATGTATTCTAAGACGTTTTCTGGTGCTTTCTCCCTTGGCATATGGCACATTAAAACGTAGCATCTTGAACCTTTCTTTTTTATTTGCTCCCAATCTTGCCTTGTAAAGTTAAAGTATTTTGCATATCTTGCACTGATTAATGCAGGATGAACGTAGTCTTTTAAGCCATATTGTTGAACTCTGCTCTCATCCAGGTAGAAAAATTCGTTGGCACCTAAGTCAGGTCTTTTTCCATGCTTTATGGACCATACAGACCAGAATGAGTTTCCTCTACTTGGTTCGAAAAACTCGTTTATTTGAGTTGTTTTCTTGTAAAGCTTGCTTAAGATTGCCTCAGCATCGAATAGTAGGTTTATCCATTTTTGTTCTTTTGGTATTTCTTTTTGCTTTAAAGCTCTGATGATGTAGCGTTCTTCGTATTTTTCTGGTTTTTCAATAGCCTCTAAAATTTCATCAACTTTGAATGCTTCTTTTTCTGCTATGTCTACATACATGAAAACTGTTTGATTGTCTTCGCGTTCTTTGTTGTTGCTACACTTTTCAAGTAGTATGATGCATGTGCCAATTAACGGCACTGGGAAGACTCTGGCTGAAATGTCAATTAAAGCCTTAACCTTAAAATGGTCCAAAAGGAAACGCCCAAAATCAACGCCATAATCCGTTTGAAGCCAACTGTCAGAAATAATCATTCCAAGCCTTCCGCCTTCCCTAAGCATGTCAAAAGCATGCATTATAAAATGGATGTAAATGCCAGGCTCCACGCCTCTCTGAACCTGAGCGGTCAAATTATACTCTGTAAGCAATTTTCCAATAGAATCTTTGATGGCTTCCCTTGTTTTTTCTGGAATCTCAGTCCACCGCGTGTAAGGTGGATTAGCAATAACAGCGTCAAACTTTGGAATTGCAATTTCACGCTTTATCTCTCCCGCCAAAGTCTTGATGACGTAAGGCGAAACAACCGTCTGCTCAGCCTCAACCCTAAAGAAATCAGTATGAATCGTGTTCACTTCCGTTGAAGGCGCCCTAATATAACGCGAGGCCAGATTCAAAGCAGTCAAATGCAACGGAAACGGGTTAATATCAAAGGCGTAAAGCTGACGCAAAATCTCCTTGTGCGCCCTTTCAGTAGGTTCTTTGTAACCTTTTAGCTCAAGTAAACGCTTATACGCCTTAACCAAAAACGTGCCAGAACCACAGCCAGGATCCAGAACCTTATCGTCCGGGCTTCTAACAGCCCATTTAGTAATTAGCTCAGCAATTGCTGGTGGAGTGTAGAACTGTCCAAGAGCATGCCTCTCAGCCGCTGGGATAAGCTCCTCGTAAATGAAGCCCACAATGTCTGAGCCTAAATCCTCAAGCCTATGATGCTCCATATCCTCAATAAACGCGTTAATGCCCTCAAGCACAAACGGGTCGTCTGGAAGCTCAATCTCATCATAAATCCCCGTGTAAAACACAGGCTCAAAATCGCCAGTAACCTCAACAGCCTTAGCAAAATAACGATACAACAAGTCCAAATAGGCTTTAGCATCAGGAGCTGTAATGGGCTTAAGCTTACGTTCGCCCAGCTCTTTGAAATGCCTCTCCAGAACCTTGTAAAAGACGATTTTATTCATAAAAACATAAGCCATTTCCTTAGCCAACTGAGCCGCATCAGGCTTGTAGCCAACCTCTTCCGCAAACCTTTCATATTGAGTCTTAAACTCCTCATCAGTCTTAAGCTTCTTACGAATTAATGGTTCAATAGCCTCCGAAAGCCATGTAACAAAATCTCTAAGCACAACAATAAAGGACCAGTCAAGCGGAGTAACAGCCACAGGAACCTGCCTATAAAGCCTTGCAACAGTAACAAGAATCTCCTCAGCAAACTCCTCATTAATTGTTATACGCTCTCTAACCAAAATCCTATGAGTATCAAAGGAGAATTTCTCGCCAGCCTCAGGCCTTCTAAATAAAGCGAAAACCCTGCCGTTTGTAGTTGCAAAATAGGGCGCGCCAGAATAAATAGCATACCATAAAGCTTGGTCTATAACCACGCGGCTCGTGGGCATGATGTTGCGAACAGCCCTGTAATAGCCCTTCTCTTCATACTTCCGCTTAGTCTCAATAATCAAAAGCGGCTTTTTGCCCTCAGCCAAAATAACCGCCAAATCAGCCCTACGCCCATTAACAGGAAACTGCGTCTTAGGCTCATCAAACCTAACACCATCAACAGTAAAGCCCCTCTTCTCCAAAACACTAAAAATATAATGATGAAGCTTACTCTCGACTTCAGCTTCCCAACTCACAGAACTTAACCTCTTCAACCAAATCAACGCTTAGCCTTAGGTATAGTAAACTTTGACTTCGGCCCCTCATAAACATTAAACTTGGCTTTGCATTTCTCACACTCAAAGCGATTAACCTTATAGAATCTGAACTTCCAAGTTTTCAACGGCTTAGCCTTAAACTCACCGCCACACACTGGACATTTGACACTTTCACTCAAGACTCAACCCTCGCCAATAATTGTTATTAGCAAGGCGTAAAAAACTTTGCAAACAAAAAGGAGAAAGTTTATATCTAAAGAATCAAATAGATATCCACAGAAATAAAGCAACAATGTAAGGTTGAATAAAATGCCTAAATTCATGCAAACCTTAGACGAAGAAATCTACAAGAGGCTTGAACAAATAGCCAAACAACGCGGAATAACCGTTCAAGAACTAATTAGAGCCGTCATAATCCCCGACTGGCTACAAAGCCAAAGGCACATAACAAAGGAGTGACAAAACTATGGAATCCACATTAAAAGTTTATAGCCAAAGCTGGCGAGACCCAGAAAAAGCCTACAAAGAAAGACGCTTCACTATCCGCCAACAACTGCCAACCATGCCAGCTCATCAGCTCCAAAACCGCATCAACAGCCTAAACGAAGAAATCGAAATCTTAAAAACCGAAATAAAAGAATGCGAGGAAGCCATCCGCCAACTAAAACATGGAAAGAAGCCGGAAAACGCCTACCGCAAATTCAACATTCATCCATCCCTAACCGACATAACAAACAACCTCATTGAAAAGTTTAAGGCTGAAATCAAATGGCGAAAACAAACAGCTAAATGGATTAGGCGGGAAAGAGCCATCTACCTCTGGGAACAAAGACTACGAAAAACAAAAGCCCTAAAACTCCCTATCCTTAAACACCAACAAAAAACTCTAAGCCAAAGGACCCTCGCCCTTCTCACGCAAATGAAGAGACATGCAGAAGAGCTGCAGAGCTTACATGAAGACTACCAGAAAACAGTCAGCCAATATCACACCATCAAACAACAAATAAACCAGCTTGACTTCAATGGCCTAACCACCTATGAAAACGAAAGATGGGTGGAAAAATCAATTTCAAGTGACCTTTTCCGAAAGCTGAACGAGACTTTTAAGTGCATACCGGTGGACCGATGCTTTTCAAATTTAGAGGGGGAGGGGTAGGTGAAAACGATAGGGGATAGGTATAGGTCAAAATTTGAGGGTAATTTATGCCAAAAGGAAAGCCATGGACAATAGAAGAAGAAAAACAGTTAAAAGACCTCGTCTTAAGAGGCTTCAAACCTGCAGACATAGCCGCCAAAATGGGCAAAACCAAAGACGCAGTTTTAAAGAAGATTGAAAGAATTGGATTAAAAGTAGTCCAACCGCAAAGCATAGGGTCGACTACTACTTCTGAATTGATAATGCCACAAGAACTTCCAAGCGTAGAAGAAGCCCTAAAATTATTAGTTGCAGCCATAAACGCCCTACAAACGCCAAACCTAAGCAAGGCAGAAATCGCGAGACTACGCACAATAATAACAGCCGTAAAAACCTACAAGGAACTTCTCGCAGACTACATAAACTACCGCCAAATAGAATCCAAACTCCTCGAAATGGAACAAAGGTTCAACCAACTCGCCCAATTCGCCCAAACAGAAATGAGCCAACAAACCCCGTAAGAATATTATTTAGCTAACTTTCGCAGATAATCTCTAAATAATGGATGAAATAGTTCATAGAGTCCCCGTTCTTTTTTAAGCAAGAGACCCTTGCGTTCCAATCGGGAGAAAAACTCTGTAACGCCTTTCACTCCTTTTATCATGGAAGGCGAAATTAACGGCTCCTCTATTAAGGACGCTTTTATCAAAACTTCCCTTTCCCTTTCCGAAACTTCCTCAAGCCTATTTACAAACAAACTTCTTTCTAGAAGAGAAATTATCCGCGGCCAGCATTCTTCAAATTCCTTGGTTGTTATTTTCCTACGAAAACCAAGCAAATTAACCAACTCATAGGCTATAAACATTACAAAGTATGGATGCCCCTTAGACTTTTCATGAATCGCCATAATCGTATCTTCTGAAAACTCTAAATCCAACCTGTTAACCATAACTCTCCTTTTTATCGCTTCCACGGTTCCCTCCAAAGTAAAAGGTTCAAGATAAAACTGATGAAAAAATCTTGTGAAGGGCTCAGCTAAATCCACAATCTCCTTAAACAACAACCTCGGGCCACTCAATATCAATGAATAATTACATTCCCTCCTGGCAAGCTCCTGAAAAGTATTTCTAATCGCAAAATACGCATCCGGCTGGTCCGCTTGAAGAAAATAATGTGCATCATCAAGAAAAAGGAGACAGATATCTACGTGAGAAGGCGCTAAATGTTTCTTCCACAATTCCTCAAGACTTTCCAAAAGCGAAGGCCTTTCCATCTCCCTCTCACGCGTAGCGGAAACCGGAGGAACTGAAACAGTTATGGTCCATTTCGACAATTCTCTGCTTATTTTATCCCTAATCTTCGCAGAAGACTGATAATCCTTTTTAAGTTGTGTCAGAAAAGTTAGACAGAATTTATCCCAACTCCTACAACATATCGGATCAAGCGAAAAATGGAAGCAAAACGAATTAACCTTTGACGCCAACTTTTTCAAAACAATATCCCTCATTTTATACAGCATTGAAGTCTTTCCCATTCCCCAATCTCCGAGAACAATAAAGTTGGCAGGCGCAGGAGGCCTTATCTTAGCAGAACTCAAAACACTCTGAGTAAAATAATCCAAATATTCCTTCCTATCAGCAAAATACAAAGGGTCAGCAGGATACTGAGGCGAAAAAGGATTAACTACAGCAGTGTTATTTTTGTTATGATTGTTATTTCCAACCATCTACCTCTTCCCCTTTCTTCTTGAACGCTTCTTTCGATATAATTTATACCTCTGAATCTTAGCCATACCCAAACAACTTAAATGAACCAGCCTACCAGCATAATAAGTCCCAGTTCCCGGGTAGACTTTACGCCCGCAAACCGCACAAGTTTTAGACATCTTGTCTGTTACTTTTGTTACAATTGTTATAAAACATTTGCCATTCCAACAAGCACAAGGCGCTCAAACAGAAAAAATAAGGGAATTTTGCGGGAGATTTTTGATTTGGTCTTTGCTTTCGCCAGTTTTAGAAAGGTTCAAATCCCACCCCCCGCACTTTAATAAAAACTTGGTTTTCTATTGATTGTATGTTAATTCAAATTTTTGTGAATGTTTTTATTTTTGTTCTTTAATTATAGTTTTTGCCGGATGATGAGAAGGCATTAGATTGACAGTTGGATGAAATTTCAGAGTTACTCGGACGGCAATGGATGAGAAGAACACCTAAATGAATGCTTTTAGACAGCAACAGGCTGTGGGGGCCACGGAGCAGACAGCCGCTGATGTTAAGGGCAAAATCTTAGAGTTTGCATGGTGGATGAAGAAGCAGGGCTATGCAGACGCCACCATAGAAGGCAGAGTTCAAATCTTAAAGCGGCTTGTGAGGCTTGGAGCAGACCTTTGGAATCCTGAAAGCGTCAAGGAAGCCATAGCTAAACAGAATTGGGCTGAAGGCCGCAAATTTAACGCCATAGTTGCCTACACAACCTTTCTACAGATGCATGGCTTAAGCTGGCAGCCGCCCAGATGCCGACGCATCAGAAAGCTGCCCTTCATACCTTTAGAGGCGGAAATAGACCAGCTCATAGCCGCTTGCAGCAAGAAAGTCAGCGCCTTTCTCCAGCTGCTTAAGGAAACAGGCATGAGAAGCGGCGAAGCATGGAGACTTAAATGGGCTGATCTGGACCTAGCCAGCAACACTGTGAGAGTTACGCCTGAAAAAGGCAGCGAGCCCCGCATATTCAAGATTTCAAGCAAGCTGGCAGCCATGCTAAACAGCCTCCCCAAAAATTCAGAGAAAATCTTCGGCTCAAGCTCCATAAGAACCATTAGAAGGCTGTTTCAGAAGCAGAGGCAGAGAATAGCCCAAAAACTTGGAAATCCAAGGCTTCTCAACATAACCTTTCATACTCTACGCCATTGGAAAGCCACAATGGAATACCATAAAACCAAAGACATCCTCTACGTCATGAAAGTCCTAGGGCATAAAAGCATCAGAAACACCCTCATCTACACACAACTCATCCCATCCAACGAAGATGATTTCATATGCAAAGCAGCAACAACAGTTGAGGAAGCCAAGCAGCTCATAGAGGCAGGCTTTGAATATGTCTGCGACATTGAAGGCATAAAACTCTTCAGAAAAAGGAAATAAACCTCCCGGCTTTAAGCTCGGGAGTACGCCGGTACTATCCAAAGCGCCGCCGGTCGGACTTGAACCGACGACCGACTGGTTAACAGCCAGCCGCTCTACCACTCTGAGCTACGGCGGCACCGTGTGCCTATTTGTGTTTTGGTTTTAACGCGGTATTTAAGTTTATTTCGCTAGTATATTCCCTTTTCTTTTGCTTTGCGCTCGAGGATTTTTACAAAGATTCTGTATAGGGTGCGCATTGGCTTTGCGTACCATTTTCCGGCAAAGGATAAGCCTATCAAGTCATCTATCCAGTAAAAATCATGCTTTAGGCATCTTATTAGGAGTTCCTCGTGGAGTTTCGTCATTCTCGCCTCCTTAAACCACTGCTCGTTTTTCAGCTTGCCCAGAGGGACGAAGAAGAGAGGCACAATGAGGCTTCTTACATGTTTTAGGTCTTCGACGAGCTCTATGGTTTTTATAAGGTCTTCTTCTGTTTCTTCTGGTACGCCCATTATTAGGGTGCATGCTGGAACGAGCTTGTTGTCGTGCATTAGTCCCATCCCTTCGCGGACGACGTTTGGCCATTCTTCCGGCTTGAAGGGATGGGCTTTAGCGGGCATTATTTTCTTTGCAAGTTCTGGTGAGCCTGTTTCTATTCCTATTTCTGCGCCCCACCACGACTGCTTTTGGAGGATTATTTGGGCCACTTGGGCGAAAAGTTTCGGTTTCACGGTGACTGTTGCTAGTGAACAGTGGCTCCAGCTGAAGCCGCCCTCGCACTTCTTTATCACAGCCTCGTGAAGCTTTATGAGTTTTTCATCATTTGGAATCGTGTTTTTCGAGCCGTAAAGCATGACGTCTTCTGCGTGGAGACATGCATTATAAGCGTAGCCGCTCTTAATGTTTACATCTATCTCCTTAAGTATCTTCTCAACCGGGTACCATCTTAACGGCCTTAAAGTGACACTGCAGAACTTGCATCCTCTACAGCAGCCGCGGCCAATCTCCACCAAGCCGTTAACGGACGGATTTACGATGTTTGGGATCTCCTCTAGGCTGGGGGTTTCCTGAATGCTAACCTCGTAATATTGGGGAAGCTCATCACCGTTTAAGGCCGCCCTCATGATTTTTCCAATAACCTTTTCAGCTTCCCCTTCAATTATGCAGTCAATCTCATAATCTTTAACGAATTTTTCTCTATGCCTAAACTGCCAGACGCCCGGCCCACCCACAACAATTTTTAGCCCGCTTTTTTTGGCTCTTTTAATCTCTGGCTTAGCCATTAAATTGCGGAAGTGTTGGGCGAGGAAGGGCTCCTTCTTCAGAATTGATGCGAAGGTGCTTGATGCTGGACCTAGCCCAAAAGGGTCCATGACATGTGTACCTAAAACCTTGGCTTTGTCCAAATATTTTCCAATATGGTCTGGATCGACTGTCAAAACATCGAATCCCTCGCTTAGTAGCTGTGCCTCGATCTTTCTTAGTCCATATGGCGCTGCCACTGGTACGCCTTTCCTCGTTTTTATTGGTGGGAAGAATAGGAAGCTGTAGAGCCAGTTTGGAATGACGTTTGGAGGGGCGCATGTTCCGAAGCCTATAAACTCGTTATGGTGGTAGTCGCTCATTAATGTGCGGTCAGCTGTTAAGATTATGTCAGCCATCCCCCAGCCCCCTAGATAACTCATGTATTCTTTAGGAAAACATTTAAATTTTGATATAATCTAGTGGCTTGCATTGGACTTTTCCTCCTTTTCGATTAAGTCCATGAGAACTTGTTTGACGGGTTCACTGAACATTTCTTTAACTTTGCTTAGGAGGTCTTCTCCGCTCTTTGTTAGAGCATAATTTTTTACCCTTTTCTTGCCTTTTGCGAGCCATTTTGCGCTTGCGAATCCACCCCTCTCAAGTTTGTGAAGGAAAGGGTAAACTATACTTGGCTTTAACTTTCTTCCCGTAAGCCTCTTAAATTCCACTATTAGCTCATATCCATGTCTTGGTTTGTGGGCTAAAAGCCATAGTATTATTGGCTTCTCCAAACCTCTGAGAAAAATGTTACTTATTTTTGCCATATCCCCTTCAGAAGGTATATTTTAGTTTTTGATATATCAATTTTCCGCTCTACGGTAGCGTTTATATTCTCAAAAAGCAATTTAAGCCTAGGCGCTTAAATGTGCGAAAAGGCGGACATTTGATGTCTAATTTGGAGAGTGAACTGGTTAAATCAGCCGTTAGGGGTTTCAGCAGAGTTATAATTTTATGGCTTCTAAGCCAGAAACCATTGTCCGGATACAGTGTTACAAAGGAGTTGAAAAGGCTGACTGGTTGGAGTTTTCATTCCGGAGTTGTTTATCCGCTTTTATATGAGCTTGAGGAGAATAGGCTTATAGCTGGAAAATGGGTTAAGAAGGGAAGGAGACGCATAAAATATTATTCAGTAACGAAGAACGGCTTGACGGTTTTGGACCGTGTTAGGGAACTTCTTAAAATGCCAGTGAAAGAAGTTTTAAAGGATTTCATTTCCCAAGCCTAAAAGGGCTTTTAAATTAGAAAAATGTATATTGGAGTTTTCATATTGTTGAAAGAGCCATAGGAGAGTTAAGCTTTGAAAAAAATCCTTGAAGTTAGATGGCATGGTAGAGGCGGTCAAGGAGCTTGGACAGCCAGCGAGTTGCTAGCAAGAGCCGCCGTTTACGAGGGAAAATACATTCAATCTTTTCCAGAGTTTGGTCCAGAGAGGATGGGTGCCCCAGTTGCAGCCTTCACAAGGATAAGTACGGAGCCTATTAGGTTACATTGTGCCGTTTACAACCCGGACGTTGTGGTTGTTTTGGACCCCACGCTGATTAAGACTGTACCTGTCACTGAGGGATTAGGCGAGGATGGAAAATTAATAATCAATTTTAGGGATGAACCGGCAGAGGCTAGGAAAATGCTTAAAGACAATAAGGGGAAGGTTTGGACTGTTCCAGCAACGGAGATTGCCATAAAATTTTTGGGCTTGCCCATAACAAGCACTGCCATGCTTGGGGCTGTTGCCCGTGTAACCGGCGTTGTCAGTTTACAAAGCATTGAGAGAACCATTCGGGAGCGTTTCAGAAGCGACATCGCCGAGAAAAACTTCACAGTTATTAAGGAAGCCTATGAGGAGGTACGTTCAGAATGACGTCCCAAGAGAAGGGTTGGAAGGAAATTTCCATAGCCGCCATATGCTGGAAGCCCAACACAGATTTCCCAACAGGAGACTGGAAAACCTACAAGCCTATTCGAGACTTGGAGAAGTGCACAAAATGTTTGTTGTGTGCCATATTCTGTCCAGACGGGGCAATCCACTGGAAGGCTGAAAAGGAGGACATAGAATTTGACTACAACTTCTGTAAGGGCTGCGGGATATGCGCCAACGAGTGTCCAACGAAAGCCATAGAAATGAAGCTTGAGTGAGGTGCAAATGATGAAAAGCATTGTTGAGCAGAAGACTTTAGCCCTAAACGGGGATGAGGCTGTTGCCTACGCTGTTAAGCAGTCGGACGTGGATGTTGTTGCAGCATACCCCATTACGCCTCAAACCATAATTGTTGAAAGGTTCAGTGAGTACGTGGCCAACGGTGAGGTGGAAACAGCCTTTGTCTGCACAGAGTCAGAGCACAGCGCCCTAACAGCTTGCCTTGCAGCCTCGCTCACTGGAGCAAGAACTTTCACCGCTTCGGCTTCTGCTGGTTTGGCACTTATGCATGAGATGCTCTTTGTGACTTCCGGCTGCCGTGCGCCAGTGGTTATGGCAATAGCCAACAGAGCCCTCTCAGCACCGATAAACATTCACGGAGACCAGTCCGACACGATGGCGCAGAGGGACAGCGGGTGGATACAAATTTACGCTGAAAACGCCCAAGAGGTTTACGACTCTGTTATTCAGGCTTTCCGCATAGCAGAACACCCAGACGTGCTTTTGCCAGCCATGGTCTGCCTTGATGGATTCCAGCTAAGCCACTCTGTGGAAAATGTTAATGTCCTTCCAGACGAAGTTGTCAAAAAGTTTGTTGGCGTACGCCAATTTCCACCTGTGCTAACCCATGAGGGAAGGATGGCTCCACTAAAACTGGACCCAGAAAACCCCATGACTATGGGACCCTTGGCTTTTCCAAACTACTATTTCGAGTTTAAAAGGCAGCAAGAAGAAGCCATGAAAAACGCGCTGGGAGTTATCCGCGAAGTACACGACGAATATGCAAAAATCAGCGGGAGAAGCTACGGCGACGGATTGCTTGACCCATATTTTCTAGAGGATGCTGAAATAGCCATAGTCTGTCTAGGCTCAACAGCTGGAACAGTGAAAACTGTTGTGGACGAACTTAGAACGGAAGATGTTAAAGCCGGAATATTGCGGATGCGAACGTTCAGACCACTGCCAGTTGACGGCATAAAAAAGGCTCTCAAACATGTTAAGGCGGTAGCCGTCATGGATAAGAGCATGAGTTTCGGAGGTTTCGGCGGCGCGGTCTTCCACGAGGTTCGCCATGCACTCTACGACTTAGACGAGAAGCCACTCGTTGTTAACTACATTTATGGACTTGGTGGGAGGGACACAAGCCCCATGCAAATCCGCATGATATACAAGGATCTTCAGGAGATTCTT
Source organism: Bathyarchaeia archaeon (assembly GCA_038882975.1). Taxonomy (GTDB): domain Archaea; phylum Thermoproteota; class Bathyarchaeia; order Bathyarchaeales; family Bathycorpusculaceae; genus JAGTQI01. The sequence continues at coordinate 80,786 of JAVZNE010000003.1, read as the reverse complement.
GCGAAAAACCGTGTTGAAACTCCAGTAAAGTATGTTGGATTAAGGGAGTAGGAGGCGAAAAATGTGCAGAGTGAATGGAAGTTTACGGCAAAGGACATAGCTGAAAAGCCAGACCTATTCATGTCTGGACATAGGGCATGTGCTGGCTGCGCTCCAGCAACGGTTATGAGGCTAATAATGAAGGCTTTAAGGGGACCAACCATTGTTACGCAGGCTACCGGATGCATGGAAGTAGTCTCAACAATTTACCCCTACACTTCTTGGGCTGTTCCATGGCTCCACACAGCCTTTGAGAATGCTGCAGCAAATGCTTCAGGAATAGAAGCGGCGATAAAAATGCTGAAGAAGAAGGGAAGAATCAAGCATGAGCATGTGGACGTTATCGCAATAGCTGGAGACGGCGGCACATACGACATCGGCATACAAGCTCTCTCCGGAGCGGTTGAAAGGGGGCACGACTTCCTATTTGTGCTATACGATAATGAGGCGTACATGAACACTGGCATACAGAGAAGCGGCGGAACACCCTTAGGCGCATCCACAACTACATCGCCAGCGGGCGAAGTCATACCTGGAAAGCTTGAACCCAAAAAGCCTATAGCCGACATAATGGTGGCGCATGAAATCCCATACGTGGCTACAGCCTCACCATACTATTGGCGGGACCTAATAACAAAGGTGCGCAAAGGCTTAGAAGTGGAAGGACCAGCCTTTCTCCACGTTTTTGCGCCGTGTCCCCGAGGTTGGAGAAGCGACCCAGCAAAATCCATAGAGCTTTCCCGCTTGGCGGTGGAGACATGCGTCTTCCCATTATGGGAATGCGTAAACGGCGAATACCAACTTTCAGCACCAAGCAAAGTGATAGCCATGGCACCCCAAAAGAAAAGGCCAGTGAAAGAATACTTGGCGGTGCAAGGACGTTTCAGACATTTGTTCACGCCGAAGTATGAGAAGCTGTTGGATGAAATACAACGGATAACAGACCAGAGGTGGCAAAAACTCCTCAAAAAATGCGGAATGGCGTAAGCTATTAATCTGCGTTTTTCAGGAATTTTTCTATTTCTTTTTCTGCGTTGTCTGCTTTTATGAATATGGGCACGTTTTCTATTCCTGTGGCTATGTAGCTTGACAGCAGCCACTCGCCTGGCGCGAATTCCAATGTTTTTTCTAGTATGCCCTTGTCTATCATGAAGGTGTCGCTTATCAGGGCGCGGTCGTATGGGCGGGGCAAAGTGCCAACGAAGTATGTGTGGAGTTGTTGTAAGGCATTTGTGTTTAAGTAGGCTATGCGTTGTGTTGCAATGCAGACGCCCAAACCATATTTGCGTCCTTGTCTGAGCAGTGTCTCCACTTGCTTACTGCATTTCTTTTCTATGCCCGCCGCGCCTGAAAGTTCTGGTATAAACTCTTGGGCTTCGTCGAAGACTAGGAGGATGTAGGGCTTCACTTGGAACATGCGTTTTCTTCTTATGAGCAAATCGTGGGTTAACGTTATGACAAGCTCTTTTATTGTTGTTGGGTCTGATATGGAAATGCATACAAGCCGCATGTCACCTTCTAGGAGTTCCCTAATCTTTTCTGCTGTTAGCCCGCCAGTCTCTTTCTTCATTTCTTCTTGGCGTTTCCTTATCTGGTCGAGGATGGTGGTTCTTGTTGTCGCCCAAGCATATAACGCGCTTTTGTCGTGAACTCTGAACTCTTCCATTGTGGTTGTGCAGACGCCGTCTATGTATTTGACGAAGTCTTCGCTTACCTCTTGGTTTTCGCTAAGCCCATGCACTTCCATGTAGTCAAGTATGGCGTCGTGAATTCTGTCTATGGCGTTTAAGTAATGGGGTTTGTCGGTGTTACTTTTCCGTTGGTCGCTTAGCTCCTCAAGAAATTGGGCGTATGTTGGAATTTTCTGTTTAGGTCTGGTGTAAAATGCCACTTTGTCCTGTTCCATTATGCGTTTAAGTCCAAACTTTATTCTTTCGTCAGCCTCATACTCCCTTGGTTTAACCACCGAGTTGAAGAACTGTTCAATGGAGTCTATTCTATGTTCCAGAATAACCTTTGATGGTATATTTTCATCTGCGAGAAGGTCAAGAAGTAAGAAAATGTATTCGCAGCTTATATCAAAAACCACAACCTTCACGTCTTCCGTGTGGAGAAGAATACGCCTCAAAATGTTTGACATTAAATTGCTTTTTCCGCCGCCAGTGAAAGCGAAAACACCAAAGTGGTAGCGGACAAGCTTCTCAAAATCAACGTATATTGGGATGACTGTGTTGCTTGTTTGGAACATTTTTACAATGCCGAGTCTTGGGTCAAGTCTGGCGTCTTCCACCGTAGATGGTTCTATGCCGAGCTTTTCGGTTATTTTTTGGTTGTACATGCGGTTTATCATTTCGCTGTTTAGGACGTAGACTGGGCTGCCCACTACGGGGTAGGAGAAGCCCTTAACAAACTTGTAGTCGCAGTTTCCGCCTATAATCAAATCATAGTTTATTGGTATGGCGTCTATCTGAATCATCATAGTGGAACGGTCGTCCGTCTGCCAATCCGCCTCAGACTGCTCGATGATTTCGAACTGCATGGGATAATAGCCATGATCCGACAAGCCTCTAAGGCCAAAATGTTCAGGCCAGACACGGCTTATTTCCATAAGCGTGTAACGTTCCTCATCCAGAAGCGATTGTTTAAAGTTTTTTACGGCTAGAAGCATGCCCTCCTCCAATAGTCCCATTAAGTCCTTTTGGTATTCCACTTTTATTCGGCAGCTGTAGCGAGCACTTGTCCCAGCAAGTTTGGATTCTTCCGCTCCTCCGAAGAAGCGGGGCATAACGGCGGCTAGTCTAGCTCTGAATTTGCCGTCGAAGTCTGTGAAGCACATGCGGTTAAATTTGTTCTCTTCTTGCGGCTTCAATGGCTGTTCGCCTCTCTCTAAACGTGCTCATATAGAATATGAACTTTCTCAATTTATGGTTATTGAGAATCCACTCAGCGGTTGTATCCACAACGCGTTTGAATTGGCTGTAGTTCCACTTGGCAATTTTGTCCGCAATGAATAGTGGTGTATTGTGCCCGAAGGCTTCTGGAATGTTTGACGGTGCCATGGCCACCAAGACGTTCATGGTTAGGTTTTGTAGCTTATTTGGCACGTTTTTGTCTATGTACAGGATTACTTCCACAGGCTCCCTTGTTCCGTCGCTTAACTCGTTCCAAAACTCCACAACTGTTTCAGGCTTATAATCGTATTCTGGGTAGACGAGGCGATCTACGAGGAGCACATTACTTCTAAGCATCGGGTCCGTTTTTGCCTGGCCTAGCTGCACATAGGTCTTTAAGAAGACTTTTTCCAATCCTATCTTATTTTTTATTGCACCTGAAACGTAGCCCTTTCGGTTTTGTTTATCTGGCACCATTGTTCTGAAGGCTGAGTCATACTCTATCAGGCTCCATGGAGGCGTTATCTTGCCCGCGTTTAGAATGCTGGCTGATTGGAGGATCATGCGGTCTGTGTTTGGCAGCTTTTCCAATTCTTCTCTTGTAATGTTGGTGTTTAGTAGGTCGTTGTTGCCCATTATTGGGATAAGTTGACGTTTGAAGTCTCTTGCTGCCGTGTCTTTTGTGACGCCTATTAGGAGTATGTGTCGCTTCCAGCATTCCTCCATCAGCATGTGCAACGTGAAAAGAGTTAAAAAGGCGATGTCTAGGGTTGTGAGCCAATGCTCCTTTCCATCTTTAACTATTTTCATCAGGTTTGCTGTTTCCGGGTTTTCCGCGAAAAAGAGCTTGTCACCTATGCTCACAACCAGTTTTTTAACGCGCTCCCATGTCAAAGCATATTTCTGGTTTAAGACGTAATTTTCGCCTCTCTCAGTTAAAAAGCCCTTTTCCACAAGGCTTTTTAAGGCGCGTTCAACCCTTTTCGCCCGTTTTTCATCTTTTATGTCAAATTCCTCCAGAATCTGCCTTTTAGGCAAGGCGCCTCTCCTTCTGAGCAGGTCTATTATGGCATGGCGCAGATAGTCCGCCCTTGGAGGAGGCAAGCCTAAACACTGGTTGCAGACGAAATGCCGCGCTATAGTTAATTCGTTGACGTCTATAGGTTCCCCATCTACCTTGTAGCCTAAAATGTTGCTTTTTGCCTCCCACAAGGCACGCTTCGAAGTGTCGTAGAGGAGGCTTGCCCTTTCAATGGATAAGCTTCTGTCCAAAATTATTATTCGAACATTTTGTTCGAATTCTGCAGCAAGCTTGTAAGCCAAATAATACTCGGCGAAGGTCATAATCCAGTTGGCGACCGTAGCATTGTTTATTATTGATTCTTCGGTAAGCGGTTTTCCAAGACTAACCTCACCGGGCTCCGAAACCTCAAAAAAGGTTTGATCCACATCTGGAATCTCGTTAACGTAAATGGGCACTACACTGGAAATGCCCGCGCCATGTTTAGCGGTTCGCTCATCATACTTGACTGTGGGCGGCTTATCCTCGTGGAAGGTTATTGTTCCTGTTGAGGCGTAGGCGCCTCCGAAGAAAACTACAAGATCGAAAAGTGGACGCGAATACATGGTTCCGTCTATGCCAGCAAAACGCACAGAAGAAGACCCAAAAAACTCCATTGCAGTTTGATAAGCTTCCCTCGTGTCGAAGCCCATTTTAACAAGGCTTGAAAGGAGACTTTCATAAAAGTTTTTTAAGCAAGAGAAGCGCTGCTCATAGTCTAAAACTTGCACGGAAGCCCCGATTTTAAGCACATTGCAAGTCCGCTTGATGGCATTGCTTAAAGGCGAAAGCCCCACATGTTTCACCAGCCAACATTAAGCGGTTAGATAGGTAAAAAATTTTTTAAAGCCAAAAACAACCAATGCAAATAGCCTTTCTAGATGTTTAGTGAAAATTTTGTTGACTATCATCTTAGAAGCATGTAAGTGCTGCATACTTGTTTCATGTTTTAGAATGCTGCATAAACCTTTAATGGTCGTTCATTTCATCCAAAATTGATAGAAGTCGTTGGTGCCCTGAGCATGCTGTTTATTCCATGGCAGTACATCGCAGACTGGAAATGCAACACTTGCGGCTTGTGCTGCAAAGTCTACAGCGTAGTCTTAAACTTCCAAGAATGGTTAAAGATAGTAAAAAACTACGGTGTTGAAACAACAGTTTCGGGCTTAAATAAACTTTATCTAAGGAGAAAAACGGATGGCTCGTGCATATTTCTCTACAAGATGGCGGACATGTACCTGTGTGGACTGCAACATATGAAGCCAGCAGCATGTAAGCTTTGGCCCTTCAAAATTTTGGCCGCCCCAAAATTCGGATACGCAAAAGAAGCCCTATATCTCTATGGTGGGAAAGCGCTATATGTATATGCTGACTCCACATGCACTGGAATAATCTACGGAAGACCAACATGGGAGTTTACAAACCAAACCTTAAAAGAGTTTATAGAAATCGCCATTGGAACCCGCAGCGACCAAAAGCGGAGTAAGGCAAACATTGATTTTATCCAACAATACTCTCCAATAAGGCAGCTTTTCTAAAAGCCAAAATCTGCAGTCAGCACTTTTGTGTTAGATGGACTGCATTGGGTAGCGTTCATACTGCAGCTCATAAAGCTTCTTAAGCTTATCAAAGGTGTCTATTTCCTCTACGGTTTTGTCGGTTCTGAAGCGGACGATTTTTGGCACCCTTAGAGCGTATCCACTTGTGTATTCGTCTGTCTCCTGAATCTCTTGATACGTTACCTCCGCAACAACTGTTGGTTTCACGTAAACGCCTTCCTCATCCTCGCCCGTTTTTGTCCTTTCAACGACCGTCCTGAGCGCGTCCATGGTTTGCTCCGGCAAGTTTGAAACTTTCCCAATCGTGTAAAGTCTCTTTTCTTTTGGATCTCGAACCGCTAAGAGGAAGGATGAGTATAAGCCTGCGCGTCTTCCCTTTCCGTATAGGGCTTTTATTATTGTGCAGTCTATTGTGTCGCGTTCTGGTTTCAGCTTAAGCCACGTGTAGGTGCGCTGTCCAATCTCGTATGGCGCATTTAGGTCTTTCACAACTATACCCTCGAAGCCTTTCTTTAGGGCTTCATCGTAGAAGCGCATAAGCTCAACCTCATTTTGGCACTCAACGCCCTCTGCGAGATATTCTGGTGGGACAACTTCCATTAGGTATTTGCGTCTCTCATAAAGTGGCAAGCCGGTGAGTTCTCGTCCATTAAGAAAGAGGATGTCGAAGGCTCTATACGTGACTTGAACTTTTTCCATCCTTTCTGCAAGCTCTTCCGGTGTCAGTTCCCTTGGCACAGTTCTTTCTAGCATGACTTGGAAGGGCAAGGGTTTACCATTCTGGTCTATGGCTAAGACTTCGCCGTCCACAATGCAGCTTTGGGCATTAAATTTCTTGGCTATTTCCACAATTTCCGGCAGCGTCTGCGACTTTTCAACTCCACGTCGTGAGAAAATCCATGTTTGGGTTCCCCACCTGTGGATTTGGAGGCGGCTTCCATCAATTTTATATTCAGCTCTAACTGGGTAAACGACTTTGTCCGGCTCGTATAGATGGGCTAGCTGAGGTCTTATAAACTGCCCGGGACGCATTTTCACCTCTGCCAGTTTTGGCAGCCCTTCAGAGGCTAGGCTTATTCCTTCAGCTATACCCATTATGGCGCAAGCGTTTTGGATTAGCTCCACCGGAACTTGGTAGGCTCTCGCCGCAGCCCTCATGACTGTGCTTGCATAGTAGCCAAGCTTCAAATCGCCCAATAAAAACCGAACAATGTATTTTGCCTCCTGTGGCGTTGCAGCCCGCAGAAGGCTTGCAACGTAGAGTTCGCGTTCCTTAACGCCTTTAAGTCTTGGAAGAAGCCTAATCGCCTCATAAACCTCATTTACGAAAAGTTTTGGCTCTGAAGGCTTTTTAAGGAGATAAGCTACCTCACCATGCTCCCCATAATCAATAAGGAGTTTCCTAACTTCGCTTTTTGAAACACCGGTGGCCAGGCTTAGGCTTCGCTCTACCAATCCGGGTCCAACTTTTAGGCTTTCGTCAGTTATTGTTCCCAAGGCTAGGCGCGCCTTAACCTCAAGGGAAAGCTCCGATGTCTGGAAGAATTTGGCTAGCTCCGTCTCTTTCCCCTTTTTTCCGCGGAGCACTGCCAGCCGCTCGTAAACCTCAACCATTTTTGAGAAGGGCATGTCTTTTCTGGGCTCTTTCCCCTCCATGTATAAGCGTATAAGATAGTATGGTATGCCAGTCTGCCATTCTATTTGTTCCGGAGAGAAGCCGGCCTGAATTAGGTGGAGGACAGCCTCCTTCTGCGAACCATAGGCCTCTATCAGCTCTTTTATGGTTGGCGGCTTAACTATTGACATTTACTTTTACCACTGCCACGCTGAGGGCTACTTTGTTTCGGCTTCTGGGGTTTTTGGTATGGGCTCTATCGCCCTTAAAAAGCCGTCTTTTGTTATGTCAACTCTTATTCTGCGGCGTTCAAAGTTGCACATGCGACAGTCTAGGACGCGGGCTATGCGGACGAATTCTCCTCTGTCAACGCCCAAATCCACCTGCTGGTCATACCAGTAGACACGCCCATAATCCACTATTATTGTTCCGTCTAGGTTGTGGGCTAAGCCTATTCCGCCAGCCATATCATAGCTGTCCCAAACTTCTGAGCTTCGCTGGTTCACGTAGAGGGCTGTTATGCCATGCACTTGATTGTAGCGGGCTAACTCCATGACACGGTATTTTAGGGCTCCGCGGTAGGCCTCCAGCACAGTGACAGAGTCTATTATGGCTAGTTCAATCTTCTCTTTTTCGGCTACATAGCGATATGTCTCCGCGAAAGTATTCCAGTCACGGAGCTCAGGATAAGCCACAGTATCCAAAACAAAGAGATTTTCACGTATCTTACTCCAATCCAAGCCTAAAATGTCAGCTTTCTGCTTAAGCCTAGACTGCAAATCAAAACGTGGAGTGGCGCTCTTCCACGTGTCCTCAGCCGTTGCGTAAAGAACCTTTCTGCCCGAGGCAGCCACCTTCACAGCTATCTCTTCAACAAGTATGGATTTTCCAGCCCCGGGCAAACCGGTAATGGCAAACTGCCCGCAAATTGGGATTCCTCCAAGGCTTTTTCCGTCTGGTGTTAGGAAGAGCTGGTCTAGGAAGGTGCCTGTCAGAAAGCCTAGTAGAGGCTTTTTTGCCTCTATCGCCTCGTCTGGTTTAAGCACGAGTGTGCTTAGCTTCTCTTTGCCCTCCTCAATTCTTGTTGTCATAGGTTTTGTGGCAAGCTCCCACTCGTCTGCTGGTGCCCTGACACTTTTCATGGCTTCTGCAAGCGTTTGAGCCATAGCCCTAACAAGGCTCTCAATTTCTGGAGCGACGGCTTCGGGTTTCGGCTGCACGGCTTCCGGAGGCTTTGCTGGGACTTCCGCTGGCTTCTCTATCGGTTTTGGCTTTGCCTCTTCAACTGTGAGCGCCCATAGCTCGCCTCGACGCTCCACAACCCCCTTATTCTTAAGGGACTGCAGAAGTGCATAGGCGGATTTTGGTCCATACTTTGGTATGCCCAAGCCCTCTGCAATCTCGCTTAGGGAGGCTTGTCCGCCGTGGGCTTTGAGAAACTCAACTATGTCATTTTCCTCAACCATAAACTCTCCCAATTTAACGCCGATAGTTTTCTAAATATTTTTGTAAAAGTTTAGGCTTTTAAATATACTCCTTCCATAGGCGACTTTAAACGCGCTTTTCAAGGGGCTTAACAAACTCTATGGTTATGCTTTCAACTCTTTTTCTCCATCGCTGCTTTCTAAGCTGCTCCCTAATCAAGGCTAGAGCTTTTTCCATTTGAAAAGGCTTCAAAAGATAGGGGTACGGCTTCTTGCCAGCTTTGCTAACCATCTCCTTAACTTCATGAAGTGAGGACTTATCCGCAACGATTAGAATTTGGGTTGAGGGCGCTATCTTACTGATCTTTTTTAGAAAAGTTTTTAGTTCAATGTCTATTAGAGAACAATCCACTAGGGCTAGATTAGGATGCCTTACTTTGGCTGTTTTTAGGGCTTCCTCTCCAGTTTTTGCCGTGTCAATCAAGTATCCCGCATGCTCAAGAACAATCTGCAAAATCTTCCTTACGCTTTCGTTGTAGTCGACAACAAGGATTCTGGCACTTTCACCCATACCTTTCCCTCCTTTTCTTTTTCTGTTTTGGGTTTAACTGGAACAGCCACCGTGAAAGTCGTGCCCTTGTTTGGGGCACTTTTAACGGTTATTTCGCCACCGTGCGCCTCCACAACGCGTTTACATATGGGCAAGCCTAATCCCAAACCCTTAGCCTTTGTTGTGAAGAAGGGTGTCCAAAGTTTTTCTAAAACCTCTTTTGACATGCCCACACCTGTGTCTGCAAAAGAAATTTCCATAAAATCACCATTTTTTCTGCTGGATATAATGAGTTTTCCACCTTTCGGCATAGCGGCAATGGCGTTCTTGATTATATTGACAAAAACCCTTTTCATTCTCTCCTTATCCACTATTATAGGGTCGCTGGTGGCCTCATCAACAACCACAATTTTTTTGGGCACTTTAAGGGTGGATAAAGTCTCCATAAGCAAAGCTTTGGGGGTTGTCTCCGTAAAGTTCAGCTTAATTTCCCTTGAATAGTCAAGCAAGTCAGCCAGAACATTGTTAGAGTACTCTACATCCCTCTCGATTATTCTAAGCATCTTCTTGGCTTTTGTATCCATATTCTGCCATAACTTTTTCTTCAAATAGTAAGCGGCGCCAGCTATGCTTGTCAAAGGATTTCGCAAGTCGTGACCAACCATTGCTGCCACCTGCCCAATAGCGGCAAGCCTCTCCGCTCGGAGAAGTCTTTCCTGAGCTTCCCGCAGTTGTTTTGTCCTCTCCTCAACAAGGGTTTCCAGCCGCCTAGAATACTCTTCAAGCTTTTCTCGCATCTGCTCCCTTTCAGTGACATCTCTGGCAATAATTAGGACGCCGGATATTTTATCCCCAACTTTTATAATGGATGCGGAGCTTTCTAGTAGGCGTTCTTTTCCATCACTTCCAACAACTGTGAAGTTGGCGTAACTGATCTTCTCCATAAGAGCGGCGGAAAATGCACCAATAACCTTTTGCAATTCATCGCGGGGAATCGCTTGTAGCTCGGTGAAATGTTTTCCCACGATTTCCTCTTTTCTACAGCCCAAAACCTCCACGGTTTTTCTATTTGCGTCTAAAATTCTCCCGTGCTGGTCTAAATAAATAAAGCCGTCGTTGGCGTTCTCGAAAATGTTTCTGAATTTTTCTTCAGACTCCTTTAAGGCTGCTTCCATTTTTCTACGTTCAGTAATGTCCATAATGATTGCCAAGGCACCAGCATAGCTTCCATCCTCGTTCCAGAGGGGTGAAGCTGAAACCTGGACAAAACGTGGCTTTCCATCCTTCCGATACAAGGTTAGCTCATAACGACTGACAAGCCCTTTTCTCCTAGCTTCAGTTTCCTCACTTATCTTTCTAAAGCCATCCTCATCAACAAACTTTAGAAGACTCATGCCGCGGACTTCTTCCTCATTATAGCCAAGCATTTCGGCGAAGGCTCTGTTAGCGAAAATTATGTTCTCGTTTGGGTCAACTATTGTTATTCCTTCCATGGCGTTTTCCAGAAGCATTTTAAAACGCCTATTTGCCTCCCTTAGCTGTGCCTCCATCCTCTTAAGCTCTGTAATTTCCGTCATTAACGCTTGAAAGCCCAAGGTTTTGCCGCCAACAATGAATCTTGTGGGTTTAGAGATGAAATGGCGAACTTGTCCACCTTTGCATACGACGCGGAACTCTAGGGCTCGAGGCTGCCTTTTTAGAGCGATTATCCTTAGGAAAAGGCGCATGACTCTAAACTTGTCTTCTGGATGAAGAAACTCCATGAAGGTTTTGCCCACAACCTCTTCTGGTTGAAAGCCCAAGGCATCAGCCAACGCCCTATTAATATAGACAAAGCGCCCCCTAGTGTCTGATATGGCTATGGGCAAAGATGCATTCTCCACTAGGTTTTTGAAGGCTTCAGGACCAGCCAGAACATCCCTCAAATTCTTATTCATGCTGCCTCTTCCGTGAATGCATCTTGTCAGAATTTTGGTAAGTCGATGATTTAACTTGTATGAATGTGGAGTCTAGATTAACACTAACACTACATATTCGGAATCAGAATCCAATTTTAACTAGCTGTTTTACCGCTTTAATTCCGCCGCTTCTCAATTATCAGCCTATCGCCATCAATCTTCACAGTTACGTCTTCCCCAACCTTAAACGGGAAACTAGTGTCCGACGAAACCTCCTTTGGGATGTAAACGAAGATTTTCCTATACTTCTTGCCCCTATCAACAACTTTGCCTTTTCCTTCACCGGTCATAGGCGCCCTACGCGCCCCAACGCCATTAAAATATAAAATTTAAGCCCATGGCTATAAAAGTTTTAAGACGCTTTCACCGTGAATTCGCAGTACTGGTCACCCTTGGCAATGCATTTTGTCTCTTTGACCTTAACATCCTTTCCAAAGAAGCGGGTGAATATTCCAGCAACAGCACCTCTATAGAATTGGCTGTATGGCTTTCCTTTCCCAACGCCAAGTTCGCATTCAAAGTTTTGGTATACTCGAAGTCGTGCGGATTTCCTTTGCATGTCTATGTCTACATGGTCTATTATTCCCCAACCCAGAGTCATGTTTATAGCTTTAGCCACCTCAACCAAATCCTCCACAGCGTCCGACCTTGCAATCTCTCGATATGTATCATAAATTTCAAAGCCTATGCTAAAACCCTGATAATAAAGCATCGCTTCACCGGCTGACCCGAATTTTTCCCTAACACCATTAAAGAGAGCTTCGTAAACGGATTTTCTTAAGATGACCGCTCTTTCGTTCGCCGCAATTAATGGAAAGAAGTGGTTGTCGAAAACAATGCTTTCGCCACAGGGCTTTATTATTTTCGCGTTCTTAACAAAGTCGTAGCTGTTAAGGATTATTTCTAGGGCTTCTTCTGGTGTAGCTCTCGCTTTTGAAAAGTCTAGGAAGGCGATTGCGTTAACTGTGGGTTTATGGGCTTCATTCATGGAAAATTGGATGTAGCGTACTGTTATGTCTAGGCTTTCAGCTACTTCTGCTAGTTTTCTTAAGTTTCCCTTCTCAACTTTCGCCTCTATCGCAAGCCCATATATTTTCTGGTCTTTGTTAAAAATCATGACTCTGCCGACGTCTAGGGGCTTAAAAGTGTTTTTAGACATTCCGTTGCACCGTCCATTTTGGTAGGTGCACGAAATTACCACCGTTAGTAGTCACCAGTTATGACCACAAAATCGAATATATATTTTGCTCACTAAAAATCCATAATTAAAAGAAAACCAGAAGAACAACAAGCCAGCAGTTATAAGCAAGAAAAGCGCATGGAAATAAATCTAAAAGGCATCGGGATGAAAACTTTGAGCAGACCAGAAATCGGAGTTTCAACCCTCCACCTACTAAGCGAACCCTTCAACAAAATGGTAAGAAAAATCACAAACATAAACGCCAGCCACATAGAAATTGTAGACGACGGTCTCCACGCTTTAGACAAGCAGAGAGTTACGAGACTTATGGATATAGGGAAAACTTACGACGTGAAGTTCTCTGTTCACGCGCCATTTGCCGACATAAACATAGCCTCACCATCACACAGCATTTTAAAAGCCATGCTTAGACGGCTGGAAAATTCCATGAAGCTGGCAAGCCTTTTAGAGGCATACATTTGGGTTTTCCATCCAGGATTAAAAACTGGTGTGAGCATGTTTTATCCCGGCGAGGATTGGAAACAAAACAGAAAAACTGCGCGGCTTCTCTATAAAATTGCCAGCGATTATGGTTTGGAAATAGCTATAGAGAACGTTCCTGAACCATACCCATTCCTAATGAAAGGCGTCAAAGACTTTGAAAAATTTTACAGCGAAGTTTCAGAGCCTCTAGGCTTAGCCCTAGATATTGGACATTCAAACATTAATGGGCAGACAGAACATTTCCTAAAAATGTTTGCAGATAAAATCATGCACATCCATGCCCACGACAACGACGGAAGGAACGACTTGCATCTTGGTATAGGCTATGGAACAGTGGACTGGCATGGGTTTGCAAGGCTGCTGCGGGAAATATCCTATGACAAGGTTGTGGTTGTGGAGTCTGTTGAGAATGTTGCTGAAAGCGTTCAAAAGTTGAAAGAAATGCTTAAATGATTCAGCCTTCTGGAAGCGGAATTTCAATTTCCATGAGGTCCTCGGCTATTCTAGTGTTTTTGAAAATTTTTCTCGCTTGTCTAAGGAGCATCCTTGGATCTTCATATCTCGCACTTATATGCGTTAAAACCAGCAGTCTAGCTTTAGCCTTTTCAGCGGTTTCCGCCGCCTGGCTTGGAATTGAGTGCCCATCCTCATAGGCTCTTTCAGCCAGTTTATCATCCAAAGTGGCATCATGAATTAACAGATCAGCGTTTGACGCAAAATCCGCCAAACCATCAAAGGGTCTAGTGTCCCCAGTATAAACTATTTTTCTTCCCTTTCTTGGCGGACCCATGACGTCTTCTGGTTTAACAATCTTCCCGTTTGGAAGCTTGACTTCATTTCCGTGTTGAAGCTTTGACCATAAAGGTCCTTCTGGTACTCCTAGGGCTCTGGCTTTTTCTGGGTAAAATTTTCCTGGTCGGGGCTTCTCCACAAGGGCGTAGGCTAGGCTTGGTATTACGTGGTTTGCCCATATGGCTTGAACCGTGTATTCATCCGCTTCGCATACTGTCCCGACTTCATGGATTTCGTGGATTTCTATAGGAAATGTTAAGCCAAACTGCACCGTTTCCCTTATGCCCTCCATGAATCTTCGTATTCCTGGCGGTCCGTAGATTTCGAGTTTTTTGTCACGGTCAAGAAGAGCCATCGTCTGTACAAGCCCTGGCAATCCCAGCATATGGTCCCCATGCATATGCGTTATAAACACCTTCATTTTCCTATTAAAGCTGGCTCCAGCCATAATCATCTGCCTTTGGACGCCCTCGCCACAGTCGAAGAGCAGTTGTTCGCCTTTACGCCTTATCAATATGGCTGGCAAACTCCTCTTTGGAGTGGGAATGCTTCCAGCCGTGCCTAAGAAAATAACTTTCAAGTTCATAAGTGCAACACCTTTTAGAGTATGCAGTCTTTCCTTGTTAGGCTTTGTGCTTAATAAAGTCCGTAAGTCTTAAAGACTTGGATGAAGAATTATAAACGGGAAATGTTGCTTATGGTAAGGGTTATTGTTGTTTTTGAATCTCTTTACGGCAACACTAAGCGCGTGGCGGAGTCCATAATTGAAGGAATAAAAGAGGTCGGCGGGGTGGAGGTTTCCCTCAAAGAACTGAAAGAATTGGACCTTAAAGAAATCCCCTTTTGTGATGCAATATTGATTGGCTCTCCAAATCATGTGGGTGGTCCAACAAGGGGCATTAAGGGCTTTATCGACAAGCTTAGCAAGTTGCAGTTGGATGGAAAGAAATTTGCTGTTTTCGACACGTATATGGGAAGGGACTTTGAGAAAGCTGTAAAGAAGATGGAAAAACGGGTAAGCGAAAAAGCTCCAAGTTTAAGGCGAATCGCGGCTGGCTTATCAATAAAAGTTCAAGGAATAAAGGGACCAATTGTGGAGGGCGAACTGCCAAAATGCAAAGAGTTTGGAAAGAATATAGCCGTCCAGCTTAAAGTGGAGGGGTAGAAAATGGCGGGTTCTGTTAAAAGGAGCAAGGCTGTGGTCTTTGTTGGCTTACTATGGATAATCCAATCTGTTGGCAGGCTTTTCTTTGCAGCGGTTGGCACACCTGAAGGGATGGGACAGTTTTTAGACAATCCAATTTCATATGAAACATCCGTCATACTTTTCATGATGTTTCTGTTTCTAGGCGTTTTAGGGCTTGGCGCCACTTTCGGTTTGTTGTTTGAGCGAAAATGGGGCTTCTGGAGCACAATATCTGCTAGTATTGCAACCATAGCGTTCGATTTATGGGGGTTAACGATACAATTCACAGCCTCCATCGGCTTAGTCGTGCCAATAATATCCATCGTAATCCTCTGCTTTAAGAAAGAGCGGATGCTCGCCGCAGCAAAATGAAGAAGTTTACAAGCAGCTTTATGCCTTCTCAAAAACTGCGATTTCACGGGTTAAGCTTCTATGCACATAAACCATGTGGGATTCCACATGCCGATAGCCCAGCGTCTTGCCGATTTGGCTTATTCCAATGGTTTTGGGGGCCGCCATACAAATTCTTTTCTTAACGCTAAGCATGCCGTGAACAGCCTTTAAACAGTCTTCGATTATCTGCCTTGTGGTTCGCCTAAAGGTTGTTGCACTCCGCCCATAAGGTGGGTCTGCAACAACAGCGTCTACGGCTTTTACTGGCGGGTTTTTTGCATCTGCAACTATGAGCCCCTCTGGTTCAATGCCAAAATATGCAAAGTTTTTTCGGCTTCCCCTTACCATGCGTTTTTGAATGTCCACGCCTAGGACGCGGCAGCCTATTAAGGCTGCCTCTATTAGAATGCTTCCCGTCCCACAGAAGGGGTCAAATACTAATTCGTCAGCTTTCGGCTTGGCTAAGTTCACCATACACCTTGCAAGTTTTGGCGGCATGGCGGATGGATGGAAGAAGGGCTTTTTCTTAGGGCGTCTATCCATGAAGGGTTTTGGCGGCATATCCGCCAGCTTCAAGCCGAAAACAAGCTTGTCGTCCGTTAGTATTCCTGTGAAGGTTTTTTGAGGGTTTTGAAGGTTTACTCGCACATTTTCTGCTGCGTTTAGGATTATTTCTCCGAGTTTGCGCTCCAAAGCCATTCCGTCAACTTCTTTGGCATGGCTTTTTACATGTTTTATGCGGACAGCAAAAGTTTCACCGCTTTTCATGAATTCGCCAATATTGGTTGAGCGGATGGCTTTGGCAGCCTCGCTTGGCTCAGCCTTGCATGTGAAAATTTCCAATCCACACAGCCTTGTTAAGGCTGCACGCTTTTTTACAGCTTCAACACACTTTACGTCTGCTTCAACCCTTAAAATTTGGTCCAGCGTTTCTAAAACTTTGTGGTTGTAGCCTTCAGCCTCCAGAATGGCTTTCAGCTCCGCCGTTGGCAGTGTTTCATGCTCGCCAGATAAGAGGAAGAAAAGCCTAGCCACTTTAAAGCTCCCGCAAAACTTGAGCAATGAGCGGGGCTAATGAAACCTTGCTAACGTGGCTAGGGACACTGTCTGTTCCGATTATTTCTTCAACTCCGGCTTGACGGATTCGCTTTTCAGCATCGCCTACCAAAAGCGGATGAACGCATGCGGCATAAACTTTGGCTGCTCCAAGCTCGCGTAAGACGTTTGCAGCTGCAATTATTGTGCCGCCAGTGCTAATAATGTCGTCAAAAATGATGACTGTTTTTCCTTTAACGGCGAACTCTTTCTTTTCAACGGTCACACGCCCGGTGTAGCGGTCTCTCTGCTTTTCCAAGTAGCCATAGTCTCCGCCTAGAACCTTTGAGGCTTCTTCAGCTATGCTTATCGCGCCTTTGTCTGGAGCCAGCGCAAAAGCCTCTTTAAAGCCCCTTTGCTTGAAGTGTTCGGCTAAAAGCGGGATGGCTGAGATGCTCTTTGCTTGGAAGGGAAACTTGTCTAAGATGTTTTGCTGGTGAATGTTGACAGTTATTAGGGCGTCGAGGCCAGCAGCCTTAAGCATTCTCGCTATGGCTTCTATGCTTACAGCCTCTCCTTTAAGGAAGACTTTGTCTTGGCGGGCATAAGCCAAATAGGGAACAACCGCCACAACTCTTCTCGCGTTGTTTCTTTTGGCAGCATCAGCAATTAATGCCAGCTGTATTAGGCGTGTGTCTTGCGGCGGGCTTGTTGTCTGCACTATTACGGCGGTTTCGCCTTCAACAGCTCCGTCAAGCCTAACATAGGATTCGCCGTCTGGAAAAGCCTTAAAAAAGACTGGAGTTGGCTCTACGCCTAAAATTTGGGCTATTTTTTCGCCTAGCTCTTTTGAGGCTGGACCTGGAAGGATTTTCATTTAACCGCCGTTCTCTAGTGAAGCACGCCTATCTTTTAGATTTTTCCAGCCACCCTATACTGTTCTATGAGTTCTTTGGCTCTGTCCATGCGGATTTTGCGCTCCTCCACCATTTTCTCAGCAACCAAATCGATTAACTCGCCAGTGGCGCCAGCAGCAATGGCAATGTTTCTCGCATGAAGTGACATGTGGCCGCGCTGTATGCCTTCGTGGGCTAATGCCCTCAATGCGCCTAGGTTTTGGGCTAAGCCTACAGCTGCCAAAACTTCGGCAAACTCATTAGCTGTTTTTACGCCTAGGATTTTTAGGCATATTTTGGCTATTGGGTGGGTTCGCACAGCCCCTCCTATTAGGCCTACAGCCATAGGCAGTTCTATTGAGCCTACCAAGTCGCCGTTTTCGTTTTTCTCCCATGTTGAAAGAGTCGTATAGTGGCCGCTTCTGGCAGCATAAGCATGGGCTCCAGCTTCTACAGCTCGGTGGTCGTTGCATGTGGCGATTACGACGGCTATTATGCCGTTCATAATCCCCTTGTTGTGGGTGGCAGCCCTATAAGGGTCTGCTGCAGCAAAAGCCCAAGCGTTCACAATGCCGTCTACAACTTCTTCTCCGCCCACAGCCTCCTTTGGCACGACGCACCAGGCTCTTGCTAGGCGTTTAACAGCCAAATTTGAGATTATCCGCAGATAAACGCGGCCGCCTGTTATCCGTTCTATTAGGGGGGCTACAGCCTCACACATGGTGTTTACGGCGTTAGCGCCCATAGCGTCGCGGCAGTCCACATGCAACTCAGTAATAACCATTGGACCTTGCACTGTATGGATGACTTTTGCGTCTAGGTCTTTGGCTCCGCCGCCCACAGAAACCAGCACAGGATCTTGGTCATTAGCCTTCTTTAGGATTTCATCTTTAGCCTGCAATATGCGGAGCCTAGCTGCATAAGGGTCTTTAATGCCAACGGCTTGAACCTGCCCAATCATGATTGGCGGAGTACTGCTCGTGTGGAAGCCCCCGCCATCCCGTGCCATCTTTGCAGCATAACTAGCAGCCGCCACAACAGAAGGCTCCTCAATAGCCATAGGCACCAAATAGTCTCTGCCGTTTATGAGGAAGTTTACGGCAATGCCCAGCGGCACTGGAATAGCACCCACAACGTTTTCTATCATGCGGTCAGCCAAGTCCAAGGGCAAACCACCAGTATTCTGCAATAGGGCGCATTCCTCATCAGTTAAGCCGGCAAACTCCTTAACAAAGGCTAAACGCTCTTTAGGACTAAGCTTATAAAAACCAGAAAACAAAGACGACCTACTCATACAGCTTTTCACCTTCCACGTTTAGAGCAGACTAAATGATAGCATTGTCTCGCTTCACATTTAAACTTTGGTGGAAAATAGGTTGTCTGACGTGGTTTTCCTCATTGGCTGATGATGTCGGTTAAGGTTGAGGCGTTTATTTGGTTTGCAATCTTTTTGAGAAGCCGTGTGTCTTCGGTTATCAATGTTAGATTTTTCGCTTTTGCGTAATAAACGTAGGATGCATCGTAAAATGTTATCTTCGCCTTGTTTGCAATTTCCAATATTTCTTCTTCATTGCAGTTTATTTGCAATGCTTCCATTATGCCGAGAACACGCTTTACAATCTTTGCCAAACTTTTGATTTCCACTTCTGTGGCTTTTCCTTCTAAGGCGAAACTTTTCCAAAGGACATTTCCAAGCTCATATCTCGCCAATTCCAACGTGCAATTTCCAACCAAAACATCAATCTTATTTTCTTTTATAGCTTTGAATATCGCCGAAGAGTCAAAGAGGTATTTCATCTCCGCGTTCTATCCTCTCTCAAGCCTTTAACAACCTCTTCCACGCTTACCTTGTCAAGGACAGGCTTAAGCCTTCTAATCTCTTCTTTTAGTCTTTCTGCTTCTTTACGCCTTACCTCATCTTCGATGGCTTTCCTCAAAAGCCTAGAAGGCTTAATCTTCAACTCCTTCATCTTCTCCTTAAGCTCCAAAGGAATTTTAGTGGAAACCGTAGTATACCTACTCAATTTCCCACCAAAAAGTAATACTAAAAAGACAAATAAAAAATTTGTTATTCTTTGATTTATCTACACGTTTCAAATTTTGATAAATAGGATGTCCAACTTAAAGCTTCATTTTGTATTTCAGAATTCAAGAAAAATCAAGAGACAAAGAAAAAGGGAAGTTTTACTGGTATGTGACCTTTATCTTGAAAGTATCACTTCCAGATGATGATGCTCTAATTTCGAAATCAAACTTGTAATAACCATCAGCCTGCAGCTGTTTATTTTCTATTTTGCTGCCCTCTGATGCAAGATTTAAGGTGCCAACTAAAGTCCATGTGCCGCTTGTTGTGAAGTTCTCGTATATGTAGGCTTTGCATATTTCAAAGTTAGAGCCTACAGCCTTTGTTACTTCAATAGAAACAATGGTATAATTCGAAGTATCCTTGTTTTTCAAGTATGCAGTTCCATTAAAAGTCAAAGTTTTGCCGGGCTCCAATCCGGTTAAACTAACCAATACCGTGTCGTCTGGATCTTCTGCACCATTGTATATCCACACTATTTTTTGAGAACCAACGATTATAGAGCCTTCCATGTACATGAAAGCTTGATAAGCTTGCACGCTGGCAGTAGCGATCATCAGTGATGTCACCAGTAACGTTACCAGCTTTGCGATTTTCCTATAACTTGTTTTCATTTTGTTGTTTCACCTCCTTTTCTTTTTTTCCTTTCTTTTAGGGTTTCTATCCATATTTTTACGAGGACGTAGGCGCTTACGGCTAGGACTATGGCGCAGGCTATTGCTAGGGCTGCTGCCGAAGCTATGAAGGCTGCCTCTCCCCACGTTGGTTTGTAGGCGGCGTAGGCGGCTGCGGCTGTTATGGCTGTGCCTGCGCCTATGGCTATGTACCACCATCGGGGCTTGAAGAATATGTAGGTGCCCAACCCCACCACAAGTGTGTCGAAGGCTACTATGCCCACGAAGGCGGCTTCCCAACCCATCTGAGGAAGCAAAATAATCGGATGTGAGGCGATTTCAGCATAGTTGGATAGGAATAAAGCCGCCAGTGTTAAGGCTGGAATGGTTACGGCTGCCATGAAAACCTTGGCGTGGCTTACGAGCCTTTTAACTATGCCTAGGTAGACGTTTACGGCTATTATGTTGGCTAAAGCCACTATAAGGTATAGGAGGCTGTACCAGAAGCGCATGTATGGATCGAAAGTTGCCATGAATTCTCTGCTTACGATTAGGTGTCCAAAACCAGCTAGGGCTGCCAGTTGATAGACGTATGGGAGCTGCGATGGAAAATGCCTGTCCAAGAGGCATGTTAAAAGGCTCATGGCTAGGAATAGGTCTATGCCTACCAATGAGAAGAACTCTGGCTGTAGTGGGGAGGGCATGCCTTTTTCCGCCCGAAGGTCTTTGTTTCTTCTTATTTAAGACATGTGAATTCGGATTCGAATTCCGAATTCAAGAGTATAATTCTGTGGCGGGAAAGATAAATCTTGTGTAGTAATACTCACTACACACATAAAGGGCAAACTAACGCCTAGGCAAAGCCAAAGCTCGAATATTAAACTGTTTTTGAATATGCCTAGCCAAAGTTTCAGCATAACCAATACGGAAGTTGTCCGTAACAACAAACTTCGGCCTTGAACGCCTCACATACTCCATCAAACCATCAAAATCGGAATGGTCGCTTAAGGCTACAACATACTCTTTGTCGCCTATTTCACGGCATGGAACATCAAACTCCCAGCCGCTAACATAGACGCGGAAGCAGCCACGCCCAACACGAGCCCTAGAACCCATATGGTAAAAAGCCAAGCAAGGCTGGTTCCTCTCAAGCATTTCTTTGGCGTCTTTCTCCTCAAGCTGTAATAGGCGGCCTATACGCATTCCATGCCTCTCACAAATTTTAGAGATTTGAAAAACCCTTTGAGGCACGATGAATGGCGCCTTTATGTCAGCGTCGTGGAGAATCTGCATAACCTCTTGGAGCTTGCCATGATAACCGAAAACATAAACAACACCGCGTTTGATCCCCTCCTTCACAATGGATATCAGCAGTTCTTTGACTTCGCTGTTGAAGGGGCGCCTGCAAGATGGGTTTCCATAGGTGGCTTCCATAACAAGCACATCAGCCTCCAACACAGGAGTGCCCTCAATCCTAAAATCTCCGGTGTAAACAATCCTTGCGCCTTCAGCGTCCTCAACAAGAACTTGGCAGGCGCCTAAAATGTGGTCTGCCGGGAAAAGTGTTATGCTTTCCTCGCCATAATGCATGGTTTTTCCATAATCGAGGGTTTCCACGTACCCGCCCATGAGAAATAGGGGGCTTTTCATAACGTCAATCAGGTCTTTTGTAGCTTTCGTCATGAGCACTTTCTCGCATGTTCTTAGGCTCTGCTGCAAACCAATCATGTGATCCGCATGTGCATGAGTAACGATCCTCAAAGGTTTAGAATCATCGAAGGCGTCGCATGCAACACTCTTGCCTAGTAAGACGGCGCCACGCTCAGTTATGCTAGCTTTTCCCGACAAGATTTCGCCTCTTCAAGCTGTTTTTGGAGCAAGCCAATCAATCAGTTGCCTCGGATCATCGCATTTAATCTGAACCTTTATCGGTCCGAGGGGGGATTCTGCAACAGCCTTTGAAAAGGAGACATGCCCGGCAAAAGCCACCTGCTTGTTCAGATAGAAGGTTATAGTTTTTTCGCTCAAGCCTTCAAACAGGGCTCCCCGCGCAGCATCGCGGATGCGCTCCCTCCGCAGTAAATTGTAAAGCTTTGTTAGGGATTCTAGCCCCTTTGCATCTGCCGTTAGCAAGCTTCCCTTCTGTTGGGGCTTTACTTGGACTGGTATGCCGCCGAAAATGTTTTCCACGGCTCTTCTCACTTTTTCTTCGGATTCTGTTGGGTTTATCTCCGCCTCCACGTGAACTTCTACTTCATCCATTTCTCCTCAACTCTTTTCAAGACGGTTGCAGCCCGCTTTTTGGCTGTTTCTAGGCTTTCCTCGTTAACTATCATATACTCAGCCATGGCTATAGCGTTTCCCAATCCAACGCTTAGTTCCCTCATGTCCCGCTCATGGAAGATTTCCCAGTTTTTGGGGTCGTCGCTCCTCTGCCTATGAAAAAGCCGCTTAAACCTTGTTTCAGGTGAGGCGTGCACAGCGATTAACGTGAACTTTGGAAAATGCCGCTTAAACTCTTCAACCTCAGCTAGGCTTCTTATGCCATCCACAACGACTTTGCTCTCGGCTTTTCTCAATATTTTTGAGATGCACCGCTTCGCAATTATGGCTTCTCCCTCTAAACGCCTCAGCTCCAACATAATCCGTCCAAGGTTTTCCGGGGTCGGCTCTAAACCTCTTCGCCTTGCTTCTTCACGAACCTCATCACCCATAACAACAACGCCGTAGCCATTAGCCCTCGCAACATTAACAACAACAGATTTCCCAGCACCAGGCATCCCAGCTAAACCGACAACCAGTTTTTGAGTCGCTACAGCAGTCATTTTGGGGCTCCTTCTTTTCCTATTCTTATAGCAGTGCCATCTTAAGCGTTAAAAGCATTTATGAAAGATGCTATATCAGAAATATGCAAAAGGAATGGAACACCATGACAGAGGCCATAAGGAGTTTTATAGCCTTTGACATTGAAAGCGTCAGTGTTCTGGAAAGGATAACGGATATGCAGAAGCGGCTGGCTGGGACTGGTGCAGATTTGAAGTTTGTTGAGCCTAAAAACATTCACATAACAGTGCGTTTTCTGGGGAACATAACCCCAAACATGATTGACCGCATTTTTGAAGGAATGCAGAAGGTTCAATTTGTGCCCTTTGACGTTAAGATTCAAGGGGTTGGCGCCTTTCCAGACATGCGTTATCCTAGGGTTGTTTGGGCTGGTATTAGGAATGGTGCCAACGAGTTACGGGGCATCTTCAGCCAGCTTGAGCCTTACTTGCGCAGTTTAGGTTTTGCTCCAGATCCTAAAGGTTTTAGCCCCCACCTAACCATTGCCCGTGTTAAGAGTGGGCGGAATAAGGCTGCCCTTGTGAAATTTTTGATGGAAAATGCAGACTACGAGTTTGGTGTTGTACGGGCAGAATGCTTAAGGCTTAAGAGGAGCGACTTAACACCTAAAGGTCCCATATATTCAACGCTTAGAGAATATTGTCCACAAAAATAGTGGCTGGATAAGTGGCTGTTTATGTCTGCTGAACTGGAAAAAGTCTGCAAAACGGTTTTGGAGAGGGTTACGCCCAGAAAAGAGGAACGTGAGAAAATAGAGGCTTTGGCGAAGGAGTTGGAAGCGAAGGTGGCTTCCGCCGCGGCGGACTTCGGTGTTAAGGCGGTCGTTCGTTTGGAAGGCTCTGTTGCTAAAGACACTTGGCTGAGCGAAGAGCCCGAAATAGACGTTTTCATGCGTTTGCCAACAAGCATACCCCGCAAATCTTTGGGCGATATAGCCCTAAAAATAGCTAAGCGGGCAACTGAAGGCACACGGCAAGTGGAGCGCTTCGCTGAACACCCCTACTTGGAGGCTTTCATTGATAACGTTCGAGTTAACATAGTGCCATGCTATGACACCAAGCCTGGCGAGTGGTTGAGCGCCACAGACCGAACGCCATACCACACGGACTACGTGAAGAAGCGTTTAACAAGCCAAATGCGGGGCGAGGTTCGCCTCCTCAAAAAGTTTATGAAAGGTGTGGGCGTTTACGGTGCCGAAATAAAGGTTGGAGGCTTCAGCGGGTACCTATGCGAACTCCTAATCATAAATTATGGAAGTTTCGCCAACACATTGAGGGCTTTCGCACAGCATAAAAGGCGCATAATCGTTGACATAGAAAACCATTATAGGGGAAGGGAGGACGAGCTGCCACTGTTGTTTGGTGAACCTCTAGTGATAGTTGACCCCGTTGACAAGGGGAGAAACGTGGCTTCAGCCGTGCAGTCCCAAAAACTTTACACCTTTGTGGCGGCAGCCAGAGCCTTCCTAGAGAAGCCAAGCCTAAAATTCTTCTATCCGCCAGAAACAAAGCCACTTGCAACAAAGGAGCTTAAAGCAAAAATAAGCACCCGCGGCTCCACAACAATTTTTGTGGTTTTTGGAAAAGTTGAAGCGGTTCCAGACGTCTTGTGGGGTCAGCTTTACAAGTCTCAACGTTCACTGACAAAGCTTCTTGAGCTTAATGATTTTGGCTTATTGCGGTGCACATCATGGAGCAACGAGAAAGACCTAAACGTCTTCATATTCGAAATTGAAAGCCGCTACCTACCACCAGTAAAGAAGCATCTGGGACCACCAATGGAGAAGGAGAGGGAATGCAAAAACTTTCTGGCCAAATATGCTGCCAACAATGGAACAGTTGCTGGCCCATACATCGAAGACGGAAGATGGATCATCCAAATTAGGAGGAAACACACGGACGCAGCCGCCATCCTGTACGAAAGGCTTAGAGATGGCGGGAGAAACGCTGGGGTAGCCAGAGAAATAGCGCGAGTGCTCCAGCATGGATTCAAAATTTTGGTCAACGAGGAAATAGCGGAAATCTACGAAAAAGACAGCGAGTTTGCAAGGTTCCTCACAGAGTTTCTGTCTGGCAAGCCGAAGTGGCTAGATGACGCGCAGGCATGAGGCGGCTATTAGGGATACGCCTAGAGCCCAGCAGTAAAACGCGAAAAGGTGAAACTTCCCACCTGCAATTGTTTTCCAAAGAAGTTTCAGGGCAAGGTAGCCAACAACCATAGCTACAACCGTGCCAAAGGCAACTTCGGCGAAACCAAAACTTGAAGCCGCTAACACATTAAATTGCTCGGAAAGGGTTAGTGCCAAGGCGCCTATTACGGCTGGAATCGACAGTAGAAAGGAGAATTTGAAGGCTTTTTCACGCTTTATTCCAAGCAGAAGAGCCGCAGTAATCGTTAAGCCGCTTCTAGAAAGCCCTGGAACAACCGCTATGCCTTGGGCAACACCAATCAAAAAGGCTTGCCAAAAACCAATTTCATCCGCCCTCTCCCTTCCAACTCCCGCGAGGCACAGCACCACACCGCACACAATAAAAGCCAACGCTATAACCAAAATTTCGCCGAAAACATCCTCCAAAAACACGTGAAAAACCAATCCAATAATAATGGTCGGTATCGTCCCAACAATTATAAGCGGAATAAATTTTCCATAATCAGACTTGAAATCTAGGCGTTTAAAGGCTGACAAGATTTTTTGGGCGTCCCCTCTGAAAAAGGCTACAACGACGGCTAATGTTCCAATATGGAGAACAACGTCAAAAAGCACTGGAAGCGTTAGGTTTAAAGCCCTTTCAGCAAGCTTCAAGTGTCCAGTGCTGGATATAGGAAACCACTCCGTCAAACCCTGAATAACACCTAAAATCAAGGCTCTTATCAACTGGTCAAGGCTCATGTCAGTTCCCTTATTAACTAATTAAAGGTGAAGAGTGACTTTGCAATTTTTAATATTAAAACTTGTGGCGTTCTTAGGAAACCTCTATTTAAACATCATCAATGTAATAGGTTAGGTAGGCTTCCCAACGCACGGAAATTCCGATAGTCACCCATAATTCCCCCATTTGAACTTCAGCCTATGATTAAGCTTAAAGACCATCAAGACGTTTATTATCTCCTCAAAAGGTGAAAATGTTATGGCTGAGTATCCACCCGGAAGCCGCGAAGACCGTGAAATGCTGGCTAAAATCCCCATGGAAAAACTCATGGACTATTTCTTCTTGCAGATTAGGAATTTGTGGCGGGTTGACGGCTTATACTTCCTTGGAATAGAGAGGAAGTTTGGAACTGAAGCGGCGACTGAAATTGATGCTGGTGTTTGGGAGGCTATGGCTGCCATCGAAGCCAAAAGCCTTCAAAGAATGTTTGGTGTGGGCGAAAACCCGGACATTCCAACGATTATGAGGCTTTTGCGTTTGACAAGTTGGGCTTTAGATCAGCCCTTCAAAACTGTGGAGGTTTCCGCCGAAAAAGCCGTTTTAAGTGTAAACCGTTGCAGAACACAGGAGGCTAGACTAAATAAGGGTTTGGGCGAATTTCCATGCAAACGTGTCCGGTTTGGCTACTTAAAGAATTTTGCAAAAACCTTGAACCCAAAAGTTGAGGTTAACTGCCTCGTCTGCCCACCTGACAAGCACCCGCAAAATCTCTGGTGCAGTTGGGAGTTCAAAATGCCACAAAAATAGCGAAAATAAAAAACTGGAAACTAGAAAACATTTAAAATTGTAAGTCTGCTTGCTAATACCTTCGCCTTTGATTTCTTCTCTTCATCCAGCACTCTCGACAGTAAACTGGTCTGCTTGGGTCTGGAACGAAAGGAACTTCGCACTCTTGACCGCAATCAGAACAGACTGCCTTGTGCATCTCTTTACCAGACATTTCGCCTATTCAACTCCTTCTAATTTATTTTGTGCAAAAGCCGCCCTTTGAAAAGCAGTTTTGCACGCCACAGTATAGGCTACCCATTCCCATATAAGAGTTTGCCAAAGAAAACCATGAAGGCACACGAGAAAAGCCGCAAAACTTAACTGGCGGTGTCAAGGGTTTTTTGTTTTTCCGCTGACGTGAAGTTTGAGATCCTTACGCCTATTAGTCGTATTTTCCGTTCCGGTTTTAGGTAGTCTTGTATGAGTTCTTTGGCTGTTTTCTTTATGTCTTGTAGGCGGTTTGTTATGAAGGGTAGTGTTTTGCTGTGGGTGTGGGTTTCGAAGTTTTCGTAGCGAACCCGCACCGTCACTGTCTTAAAATACAACTGCTGCCTCATGAGGTCGTTGTGGACTTCTTCCGCAAGCCTTTCCAAAGTGTTGAGCACGAGGTTGAAGTCCGATGTGTCCTCCTCGAAGGTTATGTCCCGGCTTATGGACTTTATTTGGCGCTGCTCTTCAACCTCGCTTTTGTCTATGCCGTGCGCCATCAAATAAAGCTGGGTTCCCACCACTCCGAAGTGTTCTGTCAGCACTGTTGGGTCATAGCGGGCTAAATCCCCAATAGTTTTTATTCCCATGGCTCGGAGCTTCTGCTCTGTTTTACGTCCAACCCACAAGAGCTTGCGAACCGGCAGCGGAGCGAGAAACTTTTCGGCTTCCTCCTCTTTGACGACTGTTAAGCCGTCTGGTTTCTGGTAGTCGCTGGCTATTTTAGCTACAAGTTTGTTGGGTCCAATTCCAATCGAGCATGTGAGCCCCTCCTTTTCTAGGATTTCCCTTTTTATTTGGCGGGCTAGGGCTTCTGCTTCAGCGTAATCCTTAACCCTTGAAGTTACATCCAAAAAGGCTTCGTCTATTCCCCAGCTTTCAAACTTGTCAGCGTATTTCCGCAGAATAGCCATAATCCTCTCTGAAACTTTTGTGTAAAGCTCATAGTTTACTGGTAGGTAGACGGCGTTTGGACAGAGTTTCCAAGCCCTTGAGATGGGCATGCCGGATCTTACGCCGTACTTGCGGGCTTCATAGTTGCATGTGCTAACAACGCCTCGCCCTTTCCCCTCCTTTGGGTCTGCACCCACAATAACTGGCTTTCTACGGTATTCTGGGTGCTCCCGCTCCTCTATAGCTGTGAAGAAGTGGTCCATGTCAACATGAAGGATTATGCGCCTTTTCTCAGCCATAAACCCGACTTTTCCAAAGCCTCTTTTCAAGTGTTAAACGGTTTTCATAAAATTTGAACCTATCGCCGTTTCGTTTGTGTTTAGTTTTGCTAATGATTACGGCTTCATAACTTTTAATGCTTCGGATTCCGACTATGAAAGAGCTGGATGAGGATGCCCACGTTGAAGGTGCTTATGGAAAAGGATGCCCAACAAATCGCCATAGAATACCTGAAAAAGAGGAAGAACACTGAAAGGATAGACATATCCTCAATCGAACAGCGAAACGGGTGCTGGGTTATTAAGGGAACATGCCCCATAGACTTGGAAGGACACCCATGGGCTGAAAAATTCGAAGTAGTTATCGACGCGAAGGGAAAGATAAAATCCACAGACTTTTCACTTCTTTAAACGCGCAACCACTAACCGTTTTTATAATCAAAAAGCATATTTAAGAAAAAAGCCGCTAAGAAAATTGGAGATAATCCTTGTTTAGTAAAATTCTTGTTCCTCTTGACGGATCTGAACACTCTTTAAGGGCGCTGGACACCGCCATAAAAATAGCTAAAAAGTTTGATGGAAAAATCACCCTAATCCATGTTTATTCCGTAAGCGTTAGACCAGTAATTGTTCCAGAACCATCAACATTGACGCCTGGGATACCCATAATGGCTCCTACAGAATATTCGAGGCTAGCTGAAGCCGTTAGGGAGGCTGGAGCCAGAATACTAGCCCAAGGCAAGGAGAAAGTCCAAGCTGAGGGCGTTGAGGCTGAAACCATGCTTAGGGAAGGACACATTGTCCACGAAATCGTTAAAACAGCCGAAGAAGGCAAGTTTGACCTAATTGTCATGGGCGCCCGGGGAATAAGCAAGATTAAGGAACTCATTCTTGGAAGCGTAAGCGACGGAGTTATAAGACACTCCCCTTGCCCCGTCCTAGTCACAAAATAGCTTTCGACCCGTATTGCTATTTTGTATAAGCCTCTGAACATGCCGGTTTCAGGGCCTCTGCCAAAAAGTTTATTTTTCCCCTCTAATCGGATTCTCTCACCTTTCCGGGTTTGGGAGGGCAAGCCGACCCAAAAATGTCCTTGTTCATGTCCAAAATGATCGGAGTGGACGTGGTAGCTTCAGCAGGAGGAATCATGAATGCTGAAGCTGAAGTCGTCACGTTCGCTGATGCTTGCATTAGCTTTAAGTACTCTATACTCTCTAGGAGTCGGCTTACTGGGCCCCATATACCCAATATTCGTTGTTAACCGCTTCTCAGCCACAATAATGGATGTAGGCCTCTTATACGCACTTTTCTGCGGGGTTGCCGCCCTATTCAAGGTGGCGGCTGGAAGGCTGGCAGACGTCTATGGAAAGGAACGCGTATTCTCAATTGGAGTTTTAATGGGCGCCATATGCTCATTAAGCTACATTTATGTGCCAAACATAACAGGCCTATACATAATAGAGTTCTTGTTCGGCATTTCCTACGCATTGCAGCGGCCATCCCTACTAGCCCTAATAGTGGACTTGGGCGAAAAGAAGAAAAGTGGAACAGTGCTGGGAATCTTCGAATCCATATACGACATTACGGAGGCGGCTGCAGCCCTACTAGCCACAGTCATCGCAACAAAAATAGGCTTTGAAACACTTTTCTACATCTGTTCAGGATGCCAAGCCACAACAGGCATCTTCATCCTAAAATACAAACGTTAAAGTTATTATTTTGTGTGGGCTTAATGCTGAATAGCATAGTATAGCCCGGTGGTGTAGCGGTCAAGCATGGGGGCCTCTGGAGCCCCTGACGGGAGTTCGAATCTCCCCCGGGCTACCAAAACTTTTTGGTTTAGACTGGTATTGGGCGCCGTTTTAAGGCTCTATAGTCAATCATGATTAATGTACATATTATGGTCCACGTTGTTATCACTTGGATAGCGGTTGCGTTCATGCTGTGGAAATTTATTTGTGTGGGGTTTCGTGTAATAAAGAGTGCATAGAAAGCGAAGATGCCTACTGTTAACGCGCTTATGATGGCTATTGATTTCTCCCTTCTGTTGGGTTGGCGGTGTGGCTTGTTTTGGAACGGCCTTTATGAATATGATGGCGGTTATTATGGCTATTATAGCATTGTGAGGTAAGCTTCCAGACGAATTTGTGGGGCTTGTGGACGTCAGCTGGATTCCAACGCGGAAAAGTAAACCTCCAAGGATAAGCATAGAAAGCAGAGCTGCCTTTTAACGCTTTTCTTTCACTAAAACATTCCATGGCAAATTTTGTTATGAAATTTCAAAGGCGACTTCCATAAGATTGTATGTTGATGTGTTTGGGACAAGAATTTCAAGGTAAGCATAGAGCCACGTGTTTTCAGTGCTGGTTGCTGAAACTGTCACGGCTATATACGCTGTACTTAAGCCTGTGAGATTATACCAGCTTCCAAACTGTTGGCTATATTCACCATTGATAATACATATTTGGCAAGAAACCTCACCATCATTGTAGAAATAGATAGTACAGTTTGATAGACGCCCAATGTTCATCTGATTATAGGCTCTAAGCCTTATATTCCAGCTGTCTGCAACTTGGTTTACAGCCCTTAGAACATAGTCAAATACCCCGCCGATTTCTTCCTCTCCCCACTCACCATGCTGAGGTTCGGGAAAGGCATATTTGCGTCTCTCATAATGGCATCTGACCTCTGCGGCACCTACGCCTCGACCGTAAATTCTGACCTCGTCTATTTTTCCTTGGAAGCATCTATCAGAATTGGGGGAATCGCCTATCAATAGGTTGTACCCGCTGGAATCATCTATGAGGCCTGATGGTTGTTGATTTCTATAATATGTTATTGTTTGGCTTACACCATTTATGTATATCATTATTCGTCTAGTGTCATAGACGGCCACGATGTGATGCCAAGTGTTTAATGTGATGGAATTTGTTGGAGTGTTCCCATAGTACATGTTATTATTAATCCTCAAGCCAAAAACAAGATTGTTTTGCCTAGGCTGTACCGTTCCCTTATTCAAAAACAGCATATACGTGGTTTTGTCTACGATCCTCCCGTATCCATTGTTAGGATCTTCACCCCAGCCTGTTGGATATATCCAAGCCTCAATTGCTATTGCAGACCTAATGTTTAAGCTTGTGCCGCGACCACAGTTAACAACGTCATTGGCTCCGTCAAAAATTAGGGCTGAACCTGTTGAAAATTTTACATCAGCTCTTCCGTCCCATTGTCCGCCATCAGAAGTATCCCATCTTGCGCCAGATATTACTCCGTTATTGGAGTTTCCAGAAGAGTCAGAAGCAATTGTGCCCATGCCCTCATCCATATGCCAAAGCCCAGCTAGGCCGCCTTCCTCAAAGTTTTTGGTGAATGTGGCGTCAAAGTTTGAGATGGAATTTGCATTTGGACTGCCATAATAAATGTAAATTGCCCTATCAGAAGTGCTTAAGTCATCTGCCACTTTTACCCAAATTTTAGCCCATGTTGAGTTGTAGCTCTCAATCCAGTAGTTCAGCAATGTTTGTCCATCATCATCTGTAAATCTTATATCGTTTGGGAAAACTGCTTGACTATGGTCGTTTAGATAAACTGAATTTCCATTGTCCACTCCGCCGCCTTTGTAGACATTAAACCATACTTGGTAGTTTTTTCCAGCCCAAGTAGCCCTGCTTATCACGTGTCGTTTGCGGTACTTCCATCCATTAAGCCATGACGCAGCATTAACTATGACTTTTGCACTTGTATCATTCATGTATATTATGCTTGCACCAACTATCCCTTGTTGGAAAATCACCTTAGGTGTTTCTGCCATAAGTGGGGATGCTTGGCTAAAGTATATGTAGTATGAGCCACCATCTGCTATATTAGTTAGGGTAGCAAGTAACAATAGGATTGTGGCTTGAAATGAAGCTAAATACCTTTTTCCCATGTTTTTCCCTAATTTACGATTAGCTGAAGCATCACTGAAACAGAGTCTGTCGATAACACTTCCGCTTTCCATTTGATTTCCCATTGCACTCTCCAAGTGGCATCTGCGGGAATGCTAAGCGGGCCTGTTGATGAACCGCTAACGCCTATAGTAACAGTGGAGCCTCGCTGAGTCCCGCTGCTGTCGAAGATTTTCACATATATGTAGTCGATCTTTGTAGTGGAGCCGCTCCATGAGCCAAACTTAAGCTCTATAATATGCTCCGCGGTGTCAAAATTTTTTATCCCAACGGCTGCTTCATAAACTCTCGTTGCGTTGGGCCAGCCACTTAAATTGCTGAACGCTACGTAGGTGCCATTTGTGCCTATTGTTGCTCCTGCGACAGTGCTGTCGCTAGCTGTCACGAATTGTACTTTGGCCGTCTCGGCCTGTATCGATGAAGCTTGCATGTATAGGATATTGTAGATGCTTGCGCTTGCCGTGACGACGAGCAGTCCTGCTAAAAGCAGAAGTAAAGTCCTTAGAAACTTTCTTTTACTCAGCTCATCCAACTGTTTTCACCTCCTTTCTTTACCCTTTTCTTTTCGTGACACGTCATCCATCGGGCTTATGCTAGGTTTAGGCAGTCTTGAAGAGTGTTGTTGCCCTTGCCTTTCATGAAGCAGTTTTTCTAATAAGTCAGGTTTAAAGTATACGAGGGCGCTGATCCCGAGGATGACTATGCACGCCGTTATAACTATATACATCGTTTCAAATGGGACTGTTGGAAAGGGCGGTATCCAAACTGGTAGCCCATTTAAATAAGCGGAAACTAGGAGAAAAGACATGAAAATTGTTGGAATTGTAAAACTGCCTAACAATACGCCAGCGACGTTCACCAATCTCTTATTTATGGCTATGTAAAGGTTAACAGCTACAACGCTTGTTACAACAACAAAGAGATAAAGCATACTGCACCAGAAGCGTGTCTCCATAAAACTGTACAAAAGTGTGAAGTTTACCCAAATCTGGATAAAGCCAGTTATGGCAGCAATCTGGAGAAGGTATGGTGTTGCTTTCGGAAATGTCTCATCAAAAATTGAGCTTAAAAGACTCAAGGCTACAAAAATGTTGACACCAATTAATATAAACAATTCCGGCGGAAACACGAACGAATCCCCGTGTAAGATATAGCTTTAGATTCTGATGCGGATACTAAAAGGCTTATGAAAAGCGAATATGAATTATAAATTTAACTACTTAATAACCCCAACGTTAAACAAAGAAGAGAATCGATGCCTATTCTAAGCTTGCAAGTTATATTATTCTATGCCCCATTTTTTGGTTATCTTCACTATTAGGAATATGACGAAGGCAACTATTATGAAGGTTATTATGGCTACTAGGAAGCTGCCGATTCCAAATATCTGTCCCTTCCAAGGCTCTCCATTCAGTAATGGATTTCCTTTTTCATCAAATCCTGTTGGCGGTGGAACATATAACACGAATGTTGATAGGTTTTCTAGTCCTGGAACTGCTAAGCCTATTAGCGGCATGAGAAGGTCTTTGACGAGGGATTGGACAACTTGACCTACGTAAATGCCCGTGATGAAGGCTACGGCGAGGCCTAAAACTTTGTATTTTGAGATGAAGTCTATAAACTCGTTCCATAAGCCCTTCTTTGGCGGTGGGGCTGGTTTAGGCTCTAATAGGGCTTTTATTTCCTTTAAGACTTGCAGTATTTCCTCATCTTTATCTTTGGTTTTAGACATATTTTCACCATTCGCTTTTCTATCTGTGAGTTGTAAATTTAACACTTGCTATATGGTCGTATCTTCGAAAGTTTTAACCGTGTTGACACACCATATAATAGTGTTAATCTTTTGGAGGTGGTCTCTTGAGCGAGAAGGAAAAGAAGAAGGAGGAGAAGGGCAAGGCTGAGGCTGTTGCCGAAAAGACAGGGGAAGTTGTGGGTAAAGGCTTGAAGAAAGGCTTTGGGATAGTTAAGGGTGTTGGGAAGGGCTTGGTTAAAGGAGTTAAGGGCGAAGAGAAAGAGAAGAAGGAAAAGGAAAAAATAATAAAGTGATGAAAGGCAAAAGCCTTCGCCATTTTCCATTTTCTCCTGGTGTCGTTAATTGAGCAGTAGAGAAGGGTTTTCTTGGAAGATTTTGCTGGTGGCGTTGGCTCTTATAGTTGTTGGTGTGTTGCTCATGTTAGGGGCACCAACATGCTTTTTGAAATGAATCCCTTGGCGGTTTTTGTTACGGGTTTAGCTGTAGTTTTGATTTTTGCTGGTATAGTTCTAATGGTTTTGGCTGTTGCAGCTTCAGCATCCATTTAAGAGCTGTTTCCAGTAGACTTTATTAGCCATGTGCCGTCACATGTTGCCGTGCTTAAACCTTTTAAGCCTTCGCGGCATGTGGCAAACTTAACGCCATACTTTTTGGCTTGTCCGGCTAGGACTCCCATAAGCTTAAGCCTCAAAGTTTTTGGCAGGTAGGTGTATCGCCCCAGTTTTTCGCCTTTCTCGAAATAGAGTGGTTTAAGTTTTTCAGCTGTTTTTGGCATGGCTAGGCTTAATCTTTGCCAGTTGTCGGCTTTAACCTTGTATGTGGAGGCTGTTATGTGCCTAACTCCTATTTGGGCTATAGCCTTAAAGAGGCTTTCAGGGTTTTCGTTCACATATGGGATTATCGGGTCTATGCGCACGGTCACTGGCACGCCCTTCTCAACAAGCCTTTCAACAGTTTTCAGCCTCTCAGTGGGCGGAGGAGCATTCGGCTCTAGGATTTTAGCTACTTCCACATCATCAGTTGTTATGGTCACCGCCACCATAGAAGGCACACGCCTCAAGAGGTCTATGTCCCTTAAAACAATATTCGACTTAGTTACTATCTGGATTTTGCAGTTTTGCCGCGTTAAGATTTCGAGGCAGCGCCTTGTCAACCCCTTTTCCGCTTCAACTGTCGGGTATGGATCCGAAGAATTGGCGATGGAAATTAATTCACCCTTAAGTTTGGCCGCCTCTCGCTCCAATCGTGGCAGCAAATCATCCTTCGGTCTGCAATCATAGAACCGCGGTATGTAACTGGAAGCATAACAGTATAGGCATTTGTGGTCGCATCCGGTGTAAGGATTAAAGGTTAGTTTAGGTGGGCATGTACATAAAGACGAACGCCAAGGGTCAAACCACGTCAGCAAGCTCAAGGTTTTATGTGCTCCCGGTTTAAGCTTTGCTCCAATGAAAACTTTGCATGTTATGCTTAAATTTGTTTGGAGCCAGAAAATACCGGCAAAAACTAAAATCCATCACAGCGCAATAAAAGCGCAGGCACATGGAGATAGGCTTAGAATCGAAGCGATTAAAAACCCTGTAGACAAGGGGATACACTAAAGAGATTTTACTCCTTTGGTGTATTTCCTTTTTAGAATATTCTGAAAAACGTAGTTATGCGTAAAACAAAAAAACTGAATTATTAACTTAGGATTGGAGACTTTGCAGATGAACAATTTACAAAGCGATGGTTCATCTGGCTCTGAGGATAAGAGAATCAGCGTTCTTATACCAGTTTATAAGGATTCGGATTTGCTGGAGGAACTTCTCGAAAGCTTAGTTAACGACCCATACCAAAATAAGGAGATTTTTGTCTCCATAGATGAGCCCACGGCTGAGGCGCATAAAGTTGTTGAGCGTTTCCAGGGCAAGGTGCATTTTATTTTAAGCGGTTATAGGAGGGGTAAGGTAGAGGCTTTAAACGAAGCCGTTAATGTTTCCAGCGGGGAAATTCTTGTTTTTTTAGATGCGGATGTTAAGCTTGGCGAGTGTAGGGATTTTTTGGGGACGATAGCTTCGGAAATGGAGGACGCGGACATCCTTGACGTAAAGAAGAAGATTGTTAAGGATTCTTTCATATCAAGAATGGTGAACTATGAGTTTGTAGGCTCAAACTTTTCAAGCTACCTTTACTCAAAACTTGTGCAGAAGTGTTTTGCGGTTGGCGGCACAGCCTTCGCCATTAAAAGGGAAACCTTTGAGGAAGTCGGCGGATTTGCCAAAGTGATCTCAGAAGACTTAGACTTGGCTGCAAAAGCCTTCTTTCTAAATAAACGATTCAAATTTACGGATAAAGCTGAAGTTTACACAAAGGCTCCCTCAAAGTGGAGAAGCTGGTTGGCTCAGAGGAAGAGGTGGGGCATTGGGACAGGGTTGTGGATTAAAACTCATGGGGGAAAAGTTGTCAGATACATTGCGAGGTATCCATACATAGCTTTTCCTTGTGCCCTCATGCTTTTCCCAGCGGTTACCCTCATTCTTTTCAACTACATATGCTCCCTTTTCCCAAATACTCAGCTATTCAACTTTATCCCAAGAGCCTTGGCATCACAATTAACCTTTACAGGCGTTCCCACTCTTCCCCCTTCAATAGCCTCCATATTATTTACGACCTCAACAAACTTCTTTTTAGGATTCATCCTTTTTTCAATGGTTTTCTATTTAGCCGCAAGGAAACTCAAATTTCAATTCAGCATTGTCGAATTCGTAACATACTACTTCTTTTATCAGCCCATATCCTTCATCGTCCTCTTGGCTGGCATAATCGTCGGAATCCTCTTTAAAAACCACAAAATAGACTGGAAATTATAGGCGTATAGAAGCCATTTGGATGCAGGTGAATAGCAATTATTTTAAGAGTGTTTGTAAACGTTCCCATAAGAGGCTTCAGTGATGTTGGCTGTTGAAGTTCATGATGTCGCCAAGGTTTTCGGAAGCATTCGTGCTTTAGATGGTTTAAGTTTTAGCGTCAAGCCCGGCGAGGTTTTCGGGCTTATTGGTCCGAA
Source organism: Bathyarchaeia archaeon (assembly GCA_038882975.1). Lineage (GTDB taxonomy): Archaea > Thermoproteota > Bathyarchaeia > Bathyarchaeales > Bathycorpusculaceae > JAGTQI01. The sequence continues at coordinate 44,340 of JAVZNE010000003.1, read as the reverse complement.
TGGCGCTGGGAAAACAACTGCCCTTCGGATAGTTTCAACATTGCTTCTGCCAACTTCTGGCACTGTTAAGGTTTTTGGACGTGACGTGGTGCGGGACGCTGCTGAAGTCCGCAGAATAATCTCCTATCTTCCAGAGGAGGCTGGTGCTTACCGTTATCTTTCCGGCTGGGAGTATCTGGAGTTTATGGCTAAGTTTCACACCAGCGACAAGGCTGAGGCACGTAAAATGGTTTTGGAGGCTGCCGAAATATCCGGTTTGGGGGAACGGCTAAAAGACAAGACTAAAACTTATAGTAAGGGGATGAAGCGCCGCCTCCTCGTTGCCAGAGCCTTAATGCTCAAGCCGAAGCTGGCTATCCTAGACGAACCTACAAGCGGTTTAGATGTGCTTCACTCCTATCATGTTAGGGAGATAATAAAAAGCTATGTTAAGAGGCACGGCGTGACTGTTCTCCTTTCAAGCCACAACATGCTTGAGGTTGAGTATTTGTGCGATAGGGTTGCCCTAATAAATAAGGGTAAAATAGTTGCTGAAGGGGAGCCCCAAGAACTGAAGGAGAAGTTCGGAAGCACAAATTTGGAAGAGGTCTTCGCGAAGGTGGTTAAGCTTGCTTGAGGGGTTCGGCAACTTTTTATTAAAGGAACTCAAAGAACTTGTAAGAGACCCGAAAATACTTTTGGGCATGATTATTGTCCCCCTAGTTATGTTTCCATTTTTAGGCATTGTCATGAACTATGCAATGAAATCCGCTCAGGAAAAAGCGGCAAAAGCCGCGCTTATTGTCGTGGACAACGATGGGGGATACTGGGCCAATAATTTCACAGAAACGCTTCAGATGGCGGGCATAAACATTTTCATTGAAAGTGATGTCGTGTTAAGTGATGAAAACATAACAAGGCTACTGTCAAAATATAACGTCACACAAATTCTCGAAATTCCCAGGGGCTTTAATGACACCATTAACGCATATCTTAGCGGGCAAAAAGTGGGCATTAAACTGAATTTTTATGGGGTGCTATCCACCATAGGCGCCTTCGAAAGCATGGGATCGTCAGCGGTTGACGTTTGGGTTGAACAATTTAATAGGTGGGTTGCTCCAAATGTTGTGGCGGTTGAGAAGTCAACAATTATAAAGGGTGAGGTTAAGCGCGGCGTGGACCCAGCCATGCTTTCTGGTCTGCTTATGTACCAGTCAATCGCCCTACCAGTAACAGTAATGATTTTGCTCACATATTCGGTGCAGATAGCAGCCACTTCTGTGGCTATGGAAAAGGAGGAGAAAACCCTTGAGACTTTGCTGACTCTGCCGATGGACCGCCTTTCAATACTTTGGGGGAAGCTTTCCGGTTCAATAATTGTTGCCGCTGTGGGCGCCGCAGCTTATATGGTTGGCTACAGCTACGTATTGGGTTCTATAATGTCGGGGATTCCAGCCAACATAAACTTGGATTTAGCTGTTTTGGGGCTTACGCCTTCATTTTATGGCTATCTACTTTTGGGCTTGTCCCTCTTTGTGACGATACTTTCAGCCTTAGCACTGGCTGTCATAATGTCGGCTTTCGCCGAAGATGTTAGAAGCGCCCAATCCTTCGTCGGCTACATTTATCCAATTGTGTTCCTTCCATCCTTTGCCCTAATGTATTTGGACATAAACACTTTGCCATTGGCTGTGAGAATGATTTTTTACGCTATTCCCTTCAGCCACCCAATAATAGCTTCAAAAGCCATTGTAATGGGTGACTACCTGACCGCAGTATTCGGCATAATCTATGTTTCAGCCTTCACAATGATAGTCATGTATGCAGCCTCAAGGCTTTTTGCAACAGAGAAAATTCTAACAGCAAAATTAAAGTTTAAAAAAATGGGAGGGCGCGGCGGAAAAACTGCTGAGGAGCTTCAGTAAAGCTTTTCCTAGAAAAGCACCATAAACTACTGGCTGGTGATAAGCAACTTTGGGAATTCAAAGAATAGAGGTTTATCCGGTTACTTTGGCTTACCGTGAGCCTTTTAGGATTGCACCGGGCGCAAGCACCGAAAGCCACAACATTGTCGTAAAAATAGTTACGGATTATGGCGTTTACGGCTGGGGTGAATCTTCCCCATCTGAGCGGGTTACTGGCGAAACAGCGGAAACTGTCATCAAAGCCTTGGACAAGATTGCACCCAAGCTTATTGGCATGTGCCCCTTAAGAATTGAGCAAAATGTTGAGCTTATGGACTCCATTGTGGCTGGAAACCCCGCTGCAAAAGCAGCTATAGACATAGCCTTACATGACATTTTCGGCAAGACTGTTCGAAAAGAGCTTTTCCGTGTTCTAGGCGGCTACAGAACAGAAGTTTTAACCGACATAACACTTGGCATAAAGTCTCCAAAGGAAATGGCCAAAGACGCTGTTAAAGCCGTCAAGAAAGGGTTTAAAGCCCTAAAGGTTAAGGTTGGCGTAAACCCAGAAGAAGACGTTGAGCGGATTAGGCTCATCCGCGAGGCGGTTGGCGAAAAAATAGAGATAAGAATTGATGCAAACCAGGGGTGGACGCCAAAACAAGCCATAGAAGTTCTGAATAAAATTGAAAAGTTTAACATTCAGTTTGCGGAGCAGCCAGTTCCAGCAGAAGACTTGAAAGGCTTAATTGAGGTTAAGCGAAACTCTCCCATACCAATAATGGCGGATGAAAGCATTCACTCACCAGAAGACACCCTCCGCCTAATAAGAGCTGAAGCCATAGACTTAATAAACATAAAATTGATGAAAAGCGGAGGCATCCACAAAGCCAAGAAAATAGCCGCCATAGCAGAAGCCGCCGGAATACCATGCATGATAGGCTGTATGGGAGAGTCGGAAATAGGCATAGCCGCCGGAGCCCACCTAGCGGCAGCAGTAAAAAATATACAATATGCAGACTTAGACTCAGATTTGCTGCTTAAAGATAAATTAGTCATAAAGGGCGGAACAAAAGTCAAAAACTCAATGCGCACATTCCCAAAACAACACGGCTTGGGAATAAAAGAGCTTAACAGCAAAATCCTTGGGAAGCCGCTGAAGGTTTATCAGTAAATACTCCTTTTCACGTCTAGAGGGAGAATTAGCTTATTTCTTGTAGGGCTTTTAGGCGTTTAACTATATTTGGATGCGTTGAGAAAATCTCGATTATCCTATCCAGGGTTGTCAGCCTCTTTGACAGAAGTTCTTGGACAAGTTTTTGGTCGCTTGATGCTACTGCTGACAAAGCTGCAGAGTCGGTTTCCACACGGTCCGGGTCTGTTATGAATAAAGCCTTGAAGGCGTTTAGATGCTGAACTTGTCTTCTTGTTCGCCCCATGTTCCTAGTTGCGTAGACAATTTTTGCTAAGCCTTCTGAAAGTTTTTGTGCTCCACTGTCAACTATTAGAGCGCTGTGTCTGTCAGCATAATACTCGCGGAGACGACTCAAGTACAGTATAAACATGTTTAGAATCCATGAGAATGCCATGAAACCAAAACCCAGTGCGGCTGTTCCACTGCCCTCTTCTCTTTGTCTGCCATACATTGAGGAGATTATCAGTGAATAGCCAATATAGTAGAATAGTGCTGGCAGAAGCGAAACGAACATCATTATCTGCACGTCCTTGTGCTTTAAGTGGCCCAGCTCATGCCCTATGACGGCTTCAACCTCTCCTTCATCAAGGGTTTTTAGAAGCCCACTGGTCACGGCTACACGGTTTCCAGCGATGGGCGAGCCGTATGCGAAGGCATTTGGAATTGGAATTTGTGCAAGCATAAGCCTAGGCTTTTTCAAACCGCTTTTTCTGCTCAAATCCTCGACTATCCGGTGAAGCTTCGGATTTTCGTCTTCTGGTATTTCGCGTGTTCGGTATAGGGCGTCGATGATGTATGGGGAGATCAGCCACTGTCCCACGTTGAATGCCACAACTAAAACTCCCAAAACCAGCAAGTTCGGGATGCCAATTAAACTCAAGATTAGCGTAAACACTAGCGTGGATAAGCCTATTATTAGGGCTAATGTCCCAACCATGGATAAGCGAAGCTTCCATACGCTTGGCATATTTCCACCAGTCAATGTTCACAAAAAAGAAACCCACTTATAATTGTTACTCTCAAGATTTAAGCTTCCAGATTAACTTTTATTGCTGAAGAGTGCAATAATCTCCCTTCATGGAAGTGCTCCTCGACGACATAGGAAGCTTCCCCTTACCTCAACATATTGAAAGAAAAAAGTTTGATGAAGCTTACAGATTGGCGAGGGAACAAATTATCAATGGAAAGAGCTTGAAGGAGAACACGTTCTTACTTAGAAACTTCTACGAGGTTGTGGCAGACTCCTTTTTGAAAAAGCTTAAAACCGGTTTGGACGTCGTCAACTACCCGCAACATTATGATATACATAGGCAGTTTGCTGAACCCATTCGCAAGGCAATGGAAAAGGGCACATACATTGTTGAGGAGAAAGACTCCATCATACCAGAAGTACACGTCATCAATGAAGAGGCAAAAAGAATCTACGAAAGCTTAGGGAAGAAAATTGCCCTCCGCGTTTGTGTCACTGGCCCGTTGGAGCTTTACCTGAAAGAAGTTGGAACAACATTGTATAAAGATGTGCTGTTTATGTTTGCGGAAACCGTTAGGCGGTTCGCAAAAAATTCCGTTTTAAACTCGAAATACGTTAGGACAGAGGTTGTATCCCTAGACGAGCCAAGCCTTGGTTTTTATGAAATATCGGCAGACATGGATATAATAGTGGAAGTTTTGGAAAAGGCCTTAAACTTTGATGGAGACGTGCAAAAGCATATTCACATGCATTCCCCGGCAAGAATCATGGACATCTTAGCTGTTAGAAATCTCCACGTGGTGTCCATAGAATATGCAGCTTCTCCGCACAGCCTAGAATGCATTTCAAAGGGCATTCTTGAAAAAATGGACAAGTTCATCCGTGTAGGGATATCCAGAACGGACATAGACTCCATCATAGCAGAGCTTTACGAGGAGGGAATAACAAAACCAGAAACAGAACAGCTTGTCGAAGATGAAAAAACCATTAGGAAAAGATTTGAAAAGGCGATGGAAAAGTTTGGGGAAAGAATGGCCTTCACTGGACCGGATTGCGGACTCGGAGGCTGGCCAACACAGGAGGCGGCCCAACTTCTCTTAGAAAGGACTGTTAGGGCTGTGAAAGGCGTTTAAGTTGTCTCTTTTCGACCGTTGCCGGGGGAAGATTTCTGCGCTTTTAATAGAAAAGCTTTTATATTGGTGCTTCTCTTTCCCTTCTCCATTGAAAGAAGGGAGGGGGAGCCCAAAGCGGGTTCGGTGGTTCCTATTTTTGGAACTCCCTTCTCTCCTTTCTCCCCTCTTAAAACTCGCCGAGCCCGTGGGTAAATTCCCTTTAACTTTTAAAAATAGACAAATTGTGTATTGTCTATTGAGTTTGCAGAAGCTTCTGAACTTTTGAATAGCAGATGTTGCAAAATATGCCTTTCTTTCGGTCAGTTTCAAAAATGGAGTTGGAAAAATACATAACACAGAATGGATTTTTGCAGTGGGTTAAGCCAAAAGTATGTCCAAGCTCGTGCACCGCTTCCTTTGTGCCTCTTTCAATGAAAAGCTCAAAATTTGATGGAGCACCATAAAATTCTGGCTTCAATCTCCAAAGGGATATTAGGGCGGCTTTTCCTGGGCATTCAGCCTCTCCGAAAACAAAGTTTAATCCTGGAACATAAATGTCGGCGTCGATTACTCCTAAAACACGGTTTAGGTTTTTGGCTTTTTCCGCGTAACCTGCCACCATGCCCAAAATTATGTCTGAACGGTACTGCCTTCTCGCTTTGTCGAAGGCTTCCTGCGGCAAAGCCAAGATTTCAGGGGTTATGTAGCACTGAGCTTTTAGGAAGGCCATGTTCAGATTTTCGCATATTCTTTCAAGGATAACTGTGTCTACTTGTCCTATACGTAAAATTCCTATTTTCATACTCATTAAACCTTAAATGTATCTCCGGGTTTTGGTGCCACAGCCTCCAGCCCGGCTTCTTTCTCTATCCATTTTGCAAGGAGTTCACAATTTCCTTCGGCGCCGTGGATTACATAGAATTTTGCTTTGCCATTAATCCTTTTTACGGCTTCTTTAAGCTCTTTTGCACCGCAATGAGATGAGAAGTCGAAATGTTTAACCGTTGCCTTAACCTTTCGCATTTTCCCATCGATGACGCATACGCCCTTCTCTAGGAGTTCTCTTCCAGGCGTGCCAGGGATTTGGTAGCTTACGAGGAAAACGGCGTTGTTTGCCTTTTTACCAATTTTTGATATGTAAAATGCTGCCGGACCGCCTTTTAACATGCCAGCTGGTGAAATTATTACGCATGGCATTTTTGTGGCTTTTCTGCGGTCTCGCCACCCTTCCACCCAGTTGACCGAGTGGATGGCGTCCATGAAAAGTTTTGGGTCTCTTAAGAATTGCATGTGGTTCATCATCATTCTGCTGGCTTCCCGCGCCATACCATCAAGGTAAACCGGGTGCTCAAAATGGTGCGCGGCAAGGATGCACGCGATTTCTTGGGATCTCCCAATGCTGAAGGCTGGTATGAGAACTGTTCCTCCCCGCTCCACAACCTCTGTGACTTCCTCAACAAAGCTTTTTTCGAGTTCTGGACGCTCTGGATGGTCTTCATCTGCATATGTGCTCTCAATTATGACGGCGTCCAAGTCGCCATAATCCATTTTCGCCCCCTCTAAAAGCCTTGTGTCTATCAGATTGAAGTCGCCTGTATACAATAGCCTCCTTCCCTCAGCCTCTATGAGGACTTGGGCGCTTCCTGGAATGTGTCCAGCGTTGCGGAGCTCAAAGGTTATGTCTCCAACAGTTTCTTTTACGCCGAAATCCAGGTGCTTAATGTGCCTCATCATGGTTCGGAGTTCAAGATACTCGTATGGAAGGTAATAGCTGGAAAGGTGTATGAAGTCTGAAATTAACAGTTGGCTAAGCTCCGCTGTAAGCCTATTCGCGTAAACAGTTTTCTTCCCCTGAATGAAGAATATGGGGATTGCACCGGAGTGGTCGAGGTGGCTGTGACCCAAAATTATCGCGTCCACCTCCTTGGGAGGGACATGCATTGGAAAGCCCGGCTCATGGTTTAGCATTACACCATAGTCTAGCAAAATCTGTGTCTTTTCCGTTTTGACGGATATGGCTGCTCTACCCACCTCATGGGTTGCGCCTAGAAACTTTATTTGAAGTGAACTCATGCCTTTCAACCATTAACGCACTTAACATTGGCACAGCTATTTTAAAAATGTATTGACTTTCCAGCATAGGCAACCCTAACATGTCCCCGTTTAATAGCCCTTAAAATTTCATCTAAATCCGTTGAAGCTTGAATTTCGTTGTAAACGGTCCAAAGCTCATCCGCCCTATGGGCGTCGCTTCCAGCCACGCCGGGCAAAGCCATCGCCTTTGCTAGTTCCTCGGCTAGCATGTTGAGTTGGCGGGAGCAACCGCCATTCAAAACCTCAACAGCGTCAATAACATAGTTTTTGGCGAAATCGCCCAAACCGAAGACCCTATAGGGATGTGCAGCAATCGCCAAGCCACCTCTTTCATGGGCAAAATCTATGACATTTTTAACGGTCCACGGTTGGGGCGGAACTTCAGCAATTCCTAAAAGGATCAAATCGCCGCCAAAAGAGCTGACTTCGATGCCTGGAATAATGAGGATGTCTGGGTAGGCTTTGGCTAACTCCAACACCTTATAGTATCCTCTAACTGTGTTATGATCTGTTATTGCAGCCGCTTTTATATGGGGGTGGGCGAAAAGCTGCTCCACTATGGTTTTTGGGTGTATTGAAGCGTCGGGCGAAAACATTGTATGAATGTGTAGGTCTGCATGAATCAATTTTACCGCCTAGCCCGCCTAGCCAACCTGCACCTTCTTTAAAAAGTTTAACACCGATTTAATCCACTTATTATCCATATTAAAAGATTTAAAGGCGACGCCTTTAGCCACGCATGCCTTTTTGCATGCCTTCAAAACTTCTTCGCCCCAATCTTCAATGTTTTGGAGTAACAGCACCGTTTTGTAATTGTTTCTGCCTATATAGTCTGCCACTTGGGAAGCCACATATTCCACAGTCTCCTTATCCGGCGGCATGGCTGTTTCATGCTGAGAAAGCGGATAAACCTCATCAAGCTCTAATGGAATTACTCCAAAGGGCGACTCATAAAAACAAACGTGAAATCTCCGCAGGTGCTCTTTCGGAAAATCCCGAAGGGCTTTCGCCAGCTTTTTATACTCTTCAGATTTGTGGTATGGTTTGGCTCTAGTTTGAGGCATTAATATAAGAATTTCAGCCTCCTTTGGAGGAGCATATCTTTCAGACAATCGGATTCTGTGGCGTACAACCTCTGGACGAGCTAAACCAAGAGAATCAAAATAGAAAAGTCCGCTGCGCTTTACGGTTGGGCTGTGCTTCTCAATGAAGCCTTCATATTTTTTCAGCTTTTTTAACGCTTGTAACAGTGCGGGGTGCCCATGAGCCCTAAACTCCAAATGTTCCCAGAGCCTACCTTCCTTTATTGCTTGTTTTATCCGCTTAATTTCAGCATAGCAAACGTAAAGGTTGTGTTCCGCTATGAAGGTTTGCCTCTCCTTGTTGGGAAGCTCCGTAACATTTTTTGGATTCTTGCTTGAACATTTTGGACACGCACACGGGAAAAATTCAAGCTCTTCAAGCCGCACAGTTCCAGTTTCCGTCATGTACCTGTTTTCTCTAGCATAGATGGCGTAGGCCGCAGAATCAAAAAAGTCGCATCCTAAAGCGACAGCCAAGGAAAACATGAAGGGGTGCCCAGCACCAAAAAGGTGGAAAGGTCGTTCGATAGGTAAGTTCATTTTTGCTGTTAAAATCATGTCCACCAAAACGTCGAAGCGGTAATTTTCCATAACCTCAGTTGGGCTTCCTAAAGCATGAATGTCAAATGGAAGCTTAGCCATCTCAGAAGCCGACATTGCCACCAAATCTAGATAACGTCCACCTTGAACCGGCCCAACCCAGAGAATATCCTCCCTCTTTTTAATCTTGAAGAGTTCAGCAGCCCTTTTCAGCGTTTCATTCACTGTTTGTTCTGCGCGTTTCCTTGAGACCCTCCAGCCGGTTGGCCAATCCAGTATTGTGGCTATGTCCGTATCAATCCGCTCCTGGTAATCCACAATTTCTTCAGGAGTGATTTCCACATCTCCATAAACTAGGATTTGGTAGGCGCCCGAATCCGTCATTATTACACCTTTAAAATCCAGAAAAGTGTGTAAGCCCTTTTCGGCTGGCTGGTTTTGGAATCGCCTTTTAAGGATGTAGGCATTCGTTATTAGGGCTTCAAAGCCAAACTCTTCGCGGATTCTCTTCGGCGGAATTAATTGTATAGCCGGATTTATAACTGGAAAGAGGAGTGGAGTCTCTATAGTGCCGCTTTTGGTCCGCAGTCTCCCGATTCTTGCAAGTAAGTCCCTTTCTCTTATCTCGAAACTCATTATCAGCCTAAACAAAATCAGCTGAACATGCTTATAAAATGTAAAGCCGCAAACTTATATTACAACAACCCATTTCTATACCAAGCGAAAAAGGAGTCATATCAATGGCTTTAACCGTCCAATTTGAGGAGAAGCCAAAACTTGAAAACCCAGTTCTAATCGAGGGACTGCCGGGGATAGGCTTTGTAGCCAACATAGTCGCATTACACTTAATCCACGAGTTGGAAGCTAAACTCTTCGCCAGAATCTTTTCAGCATCCTTCCAAGACCTAGCAGTGACAACAGAAACAGGAAGCACCCGCTCCCCAATAAACGAGCTATACTACTACAAGAACAAGGGAGAAGGTCGAGACCTAATTATTTGGTATGGCAACACCCAAGCCCTAACGACTTTTGGGCAATATGAACTGTGCGGTAAAGTTCTTGACATTGCCGAGGAGCTTGGATGCCGCTTCCTCATAACCGTTGGCGGGTTTAAACAGGAGGAGGTTAAGGAGACGCCGGAGATTTACTGTGCAGCCTCTGACCCGGAAACATTAAAAGAAGCCTTAAATCTGGGTGCAAAAATTATGGTTGGAAACATTTTCGGAGTGGCTGGCATACTGATAGGGCTTGGAAGTCTAAGAGGCTTTAGGGGCTTCTCGCTTCTAGTGGAGACTTTAGGCACTTATCCAGATGCAAATGCTGCCCGTTACGCGCTTTCCGCCCTAAACAAGTATTTGAACCTAAAGGTTGACTTGTCGAGGCTTGATGTTGCAGCTGAGAAGACGACGAAAATTTTGGAGTCCTTCGGCTGGGTTAGAACTGTCAAGGAAGAAAAGAAAAGGGAAGAGCAATTCCGCTGGTTTGTCTAACCCCTGGTTTCGCTAATGAACTGTTCGTAAACCTTCTGCACTCTTTCTGCAGCTGGACCTGAGCCCTCAACAACGCCTTTCTCTGTTACTTTAACTTTGTCCATAACCCATATGAAACCCTTATCCTCATAAAGCTTAACCATTGTTGGGAAAACCCTTTCAAGACGTTCAGCCAAAGCCTTCAAGTCAAAAGGCTTTTCAACACTCAAGATTTGGGCGACAACATTACCGTTCAAGAAAACTCTATGAAGCTTTTTACCCTCCTCATCTTTCGCATCCGCTAGGCACAGACTTAAATTGTCCGGGTTAATTCCTATCAATGTTCCATTATATGTTTTGCCAGCCGTGGTTGTGACGATCACGGTTTTGTCTATGAGAGCCGAAACTTCCGTGAAGAACCTTCTCTGAGCCACTGACAACGCTTATCCTCCTCTACGTACACGTTATAGGAACACATATTTTAGGGTTTAACTGCACAAGCATTATTAGGATTATCCAGCAAAATAGTTTTGGCGAGTGGGATGGCACAGGTTGATAGGGAAAGGGAAGCCCTATACTCGAGGCTTAGGTCCATAGAGTCTGATCTCTCAAGTGCTTTGGCGGCGATAAGCGATGTGGAAAGTAAATTTGCTCGTATTGACGGGGCTATGGCTTCTCTTCCAAGTAGGCTTACAACTGTTCGCGGGCGTGGCTACGCTGCCATGGGGCATCTTGAAAAAAGCATAGAGCTTCTGACCAAAAAGTGGATTGATGTTTCTCCAACAATTAAGCAAGACTTTTACAGTAACGTTCAACCATTAACGGGTCAGATTCGCGCGCTCCAATCCGAAGTTCAGAGGCTAAAGGCTGGGACAAGTTTTGGCGGTGCAGTTTTCGGCTGGGCTTCAGTGGGGCATCTTTCAGCAGAAGCCTCAACTTTAAGGGCGCGGGTTGCCGCTGAAACAGCTAAGATTAACGCTTCCCTCGGCGAGTTTTTGGGAAGCATAGACGCCATAGACAGAGACCTAAAAATAGCTGAAAAAACCATGGAGCTTTTCTCTTTCGCGTGTTTTCCGCTAAAGCCCGAAGAAAGCCCAGTATTAGCCATTGAAGGAAAGATTATGGCGAAGGACAAATGCGATGGAACATTGTACTTTACAAATCAGAGGTTCATTTTTGAAGGAAAGAAGGAGGTTGTCCTTGAAAAGAAGCTTTTCATCGCCACTAAAAAGAAGACGGAACGCACAGTGTTAATAGAACAGCCCATAGGGGCACTTCGGGAAATCTCCAAAGGAAGGGTGGGGTTGATAGCGTGGACAGGCGTTTACATACGCTTTAAGCCAGAACGCGGATTAGAGGAAACACCCTTCGACGTTAAAGATTGGGAAGCCGATGTAATAACAAGGTTCTTCCAATACATTATAGGCGGTGAAGCGGACAGGGACATAGCAATGATAAGGGGGATAACCCCGAAAGAAGCCCCAACAATAAGGGTTATCCGATGTCCCCACTGCGGAGCGCCCTACACAAAGGAGATTTACAAGGGACAAACAACAGTACAGTGCGAATACTGCGGGACCTCAATAATGGTCAGCTAAAACTTTCCAAATCAACTTATTCTCCTCTCTTCTATGTTTTGCTTTAAGAATACTGCTGTATTCGGCGGCAAGTCACGATGGACTACGACGTTTGGTCCAATCCAACAGTTGTTCCCAACTTTTACGCCAGGCATTAGGAGCGCGTTTATCCCGGTTTTAACGTTGTCCCCTAGAACTGCGCCTAACTTTGTCCTTCCAGTGTCCACAAGCTTATCCTTAACCATCATTTTTATTGTTCCAGCGTCGAGGCGATAGTTAGCCGTTATTGTTCCAGCGCCCAAATTACAGTTTTCGCCAATTATGCTGTCACCAACATAGGACAAATGCCCAATATGCACCCCGTCCATAATTATGCTGTTCTTTATCTCGCAAGCATTTCCTATCCGCACGTTTTTGCCAATACTTGTGCATGGACGTATGTAGCAGTTGGGTCCCACATCACTGTTTTCGCCTATGTAGACTGGTCCTTCAATGTAGGCTCCTGAACGTATGCGGGCGGTTTCGGCAATCGTCACAGGACCAATTATGTGGGCGCCCTCTTCAACATTTCCAAATGCTCTGTGTTCCATACGTGTAAGCACCCAGCGGTTGGCCTCCAGCAAATCCCAAGGTCTACCTATGTCAAACCACTCATCCCTCGGAATCTCAGCGGCAAAAACAGTTTTTTCCTCCTCGATGAGGATTTCAATGGCGTCTGTTATCTCCCACTCGCCCCTCGAAGAAACCGATATCCGCTTAACTTTTTCAAAAATTTCAGGAGAAAAAACGTAAAGCCCAGCATTAGCCAAGTTTGTTGGTGCTTCCTCTCGGCGAGGTTTCTCAATTATGCGTTTCACCCTTCCATCATCCTTAAGCTCAATTATGCCATAATCCTCGGGGCGCTCAACACGCACCATAGACAGTGTTGCCGAAGGCCTCTTTTGGTTGTGTATTTCCATAACTTTTTTGAGGGCATCCGCCGTGAAAAGTAAATCACCATAGACTAACAGAAAGTCTCCATCAACATATGGTTCGGCAACACTCGCAGCGTTTCCGGTCCCAAGGGCATCCTTTTGATAGGCATATTCAATTTTTAGTCCAAGTTTTTCTCCGGAGCCGAAATATTTGCGGATAGCTTCAGCCATATAATGCACAACTATTACAATTTCGCTTATTCCACAAGCCTTAATCGCCTTTAAACAGTGCTCAAGAATGGGTTTTCCGCCAAAGCTGATTAAGTGTTTTGGACGGGTTAAAGTGATGGGGTGAAGCCTTACGCCCTCTCCAGCTGCTAAAACAACGGCCTTCACTTTTCCAAACCCTCCACAACCCTTTTAACGGCGGCTAAAGCTCTATCCATTATTGCTTCAGCAGTCTTTAAAGATTCACCCTCCACAGTAAGCCTTATCAAGGGCTCCGTGCCAGAAGCCCTAACCAAAACCCAACCATCCCTAAGAGACAAGCGAACACCATCAACAGTTGAAATCTGCCTATAATCCGGAAAAGCTATTTTCAGAGACTCCTCTACCCTTTTAACAGCCGTATGCTTTACCTCGTTCCTACAGTAGATATTCCTTCTAACAATTGGATATGCTGGAACATCAGCAACAAATTCTGAAAGGCTCTTGTCCTCATCCTCTAAAGCCCTTAAAAGAAATACGGAGGAAAGAATTCCATCCGGGCAATAATGGTGTTTTGGGTGTATCCATGCACCACAAGGCTCACCGCCAAAAACCGCCTTAAACCTTTTCACAGCCTCCGCCACGAAAATATCTCCAACCCTTGTTCTAACAACTTTCCCGCCCAAAGGCTCAACCATCTTCTCAAAACACATGGAAGTCTCAACACTTGTAACAACCGTCCCACCTCCATTTTTCTCCAAAACATAAGCCGCATACGCCGCCAAAACCCTATCAAAATCCACGAAGCAGCCATTCTCATCTATGAAGGCGACTCTATCCCCATCTCCATCATGGGCTACTCCAACATCAGCCCCAAGCCCCCTAACAATTTTTGATAAGGGCTTCAAGGATTCAGCGTTCGGCTCCGGGCTCCGGCATGGAAAGAAACCGTCAGGTTGGCTGTTTACAGCCTTAACCTCGCATTCCAACTTCTGAAAAATTTTTGGTGCAATATGGCATGTGGCTCCACAACCAGGGTCAACCACAACCCGCCACTTCTCGTCAAGCCTTAAGCTTTTCAAAACCATATCCACATATAATTGGCTTTCATCACTATACTCAACTCTGCCAAGGCTCCGCCACTCCACCAGCCTAAAATTCCCGCTTTCAATAATTTTTTCAAGCTCCCCCTGAAACCTTTCGTCGTATGCCACGCCATTCTTGTCGAAAATCTTTATCCCATTGTATTGGGGTGGATTGTGAGAAGCTGTAACCATCAAACCAGCATTGGCTTCAAGCTTTCCGGTCAAATAAGCCAGAACAGGAGTGGGCAAAATACCAAGGCAGTGGACGTTTATTCCACAAGCCATCAAACCAGAAACCAAAGCATTCTCAATTATTAAACCAGAAGTCCGCGTGTCCCTCGCCACAAAAACTTTGCCAGCACTAATAAATGTTCCTAATGCCATACCAACCCTAACAGCCAAGCTTGGGGTCAAGTCAGCATTAACCAAACCCCTCAAACCAGAAGTGCCAAACAACCTCATAAAACTCCCCGACATAACTTCGCCTTCCAACCGTTAATTAACAATGCAGATATAAAAGTTTAAAAACTTGAGAAGAGTGGGCCGGACCGGATTTGAACCGGTGACCTTCGCCGCGTGAGGGCGACGTCCCTAAGCCTCAATTTATCGCTTTTCATTGTTAGCCAGCTAGACTACCGGCCCAAATTCAAAATGCAAGTCTCTAGTCCATAAATCTTTCTAGGCCTTAAAAACGTATGAGGTGGATTAAAACAGTTTTATCTTTCGCCGCTATTCTATTATCCTTCCTGGATAACTATGCTTTTAAGTTCTTTCACCCAAGGAACTGAAACAGCGTCCTCTTGAAACCATTCAATAAGCTGCTGTTTAATAACGCTGTCCTTTTCTTCAGCCGCCTCATCCACCAACTCCGCAACTATAACAACCAATTTACGCTTCATCCATAACACCCCTTTTACTAATAGCCAGAGGGCCTCATATTTTTAAGGCATGCTCCCCCTTCCGATGTATAGTTAATTAGGATTCAGAATCCAAATTTTACATCTTCAAAGAAAATTTTTGGCTATGCCTTTTCAAAAACACATCTTCTATAGCAATATTCATGATTACGGAATATTTGTTAAAGAACATGCCATCTAATATAGGCTTGATAACAATGACAAAACGGAGAAGGCTAGCAGCCACCCTTATGTTGACATTGTTTATCGCTATATGTGGATTGGCAGTTGTGAACGTGAAAGTTTATGGAGGCGGTGAAGGGGGTAAAATTGACTTATTCACAAATAAGGTACCGTTTGATGGAAGAGGTTTAAACCAGCGAAGCGACGCTTTCCAACCACAAGAGCGTGTGGAATTATATGCCCGCGTAACCTATAATGAGGGACCGATAGCGAATTGGTTTGTGGCTTTTCAAGTTTTAAATCCCTTAAATAACACTGTGGCGATTTGCGCCAATACAACAGATGAAGATGGAATAGCCACTTTTAGTTTTAGGGTTCCATGGCCTTCAGAGGAGGCTGAGCGAGAAGTTTTTGGCGATTGGACGGTTGTAGCCACCACCAGCATAGCTGAAAAAGTGTTTATGGACAAATTAACTTTTCAAGTAGGGTGGATTATTCAAGTTATAAATATAGAAACATTGAATGCGCAACTATACCCACAGATAAGCTTTCTGGGAGGCGAAACTGTAGTTTTAAATTTAACTATAAGGAATATTGCTTTAACAGGTAAGTCTGCAGTAGTAATGGTAGACGCTTTTGATGTTTTAGGTTATCCAATAATCCACGAAATTTATGAAGGCAAACCCGTGGTTTTTCAGCCCGGCAAAAGTGTTGCTCAAGTTTTTTCAAAAATACCCGAAAATGCAGCTGTGGGCAATGTGACGGTTTTTGCCGTTGCTTACACTGCCCTACCAGAGTGGGGTGGTGTTCCATATAGTCCTCCTTGCTCATCACGGTTTACTGTGCTTACGTCTCCTAGAAGGCAATACTATTTGGCTGTTAAAACGGATCCTCCAGGTATAACATTCATTCCTGGTGAAAAATGGTATGATGAGGGGGAAAATGTTACTTTGGCTGCCCCAGATATCGTCCAAGTGTCTTCTGGTGTGCGGTATAGGTTTAAGTATTGGGATGTTGATGGTGTAGCTTTAGCTGGTAACACCATTGCTTTAGTTATGGACAGGAATCATACGGCAACAGCCCATTATACTCTCCAATATTTTTTGGCTGTTGTGTCGCCTTTTGGTGTTGTCGGAGGCGGTGGCTGGTATGATGCTAATGAGACGGCGTATGCTTCCTTAAACACTGGCATTGTTGATCATGGAAACGGAACTCGTCGAGTCTTTGCTTTTTGGAGCGGAGATGCATCTGGAACTAGTTATGCTAGAAGTGACCCTATAATTATGGATAGACCGAAGACTGCTGTTGCTAATTGGAAAACTCAATATCTTTTGACCGTAAACACTAATCCAACTGGTTTAAGCCCACAGCCTTCAAGGAGCCCTGCTGGTGAGGCTGGTTTTGCTGGTGGCTGGTGGTATGACGCTTCTGTCAATGTTTTATTATCCGCTCCACCTATTAGGGGTTATGACTTTAGCCACTGGAATGTTGATGGTGTTTCCAAGCCAGCAGGCGTGTATCAGATAATTGTCCACATGGATGGACCGCACAAAGCTACAGCCCATTATAGTGTGCGGGGGATTGAGTGGCTTTACTTGGTTTTGCTGGTGATTCTAATTTTGCTTATCATTTTGTTGCTTGTTTTAGCTTATCGTAGAATTAAGCAGAGAAGGAAAATTGGAGAGGAGGCCTTCTATAGGGGCTGGACCGCTTGGTATTATGGTTATAATTTGAGGGGTGAAAAGCGCGGTTTTAAACAGTAAAATTTTGGGAAGGTAGTGGTGATGGAGGCCTTCTCCCCTTCTCCCTTCAGGGTAATTTAGTTTTAGTCTGACTGTTTATAAATGGCTTACTGTTGCTGCTGGTATATATCCCTTTTCAAAATATGATCACATGAAAGTTTATTTCGCGCATGGAAACTTGGCTTTTAAACTTTCAGCGTCTCTTTTAGTTTGGGAGAGCTTAAGGATGTTTGAGGAGACGGCTTCAGAAGCGGTTAAAATGTTGCTGTTTATTTTCTGGACTACGCTGGCTTTCGCCATAATTTGGGGTGCCCTCTGGCTTAGGGTTTGTAAAAAGTCTAAGTGGCATGGCTGAACCACGAAACATATAAATCAGTTTTATTCCACTAGAATTTAGCTGGGCGGGCGGTAGCTCAGCTTGGTAGAGCTTCCGAGCTTGCCCGGGCAATGGGTCCGGCAGGCGGAGATGCTGTAGACGCCTACCATAGGCGGCGTTTGCCGTTCTGGTGGGCGTCACCCAGCCTACCAAGCGTACACGTGCAGGGTGCAGAAACCGGAGTGTCGCAGGTTCAAATCCTGCCCGCCCGACCACAACTTATGAAAACAGATTTTATGTTTAGTTCGGTTTACGCTGGATTTTTGGAATCCCTCGTTAAGATGCGGGGGGCAAAATAATGCAAAAGTTTGTGAGGTATTTGGGTTTTTGGGTTTTTGAAGTTACCTTTTTCTCAGAGGATTAAAATAATGAACTGATAGTTGTTTGGGGGGTCATCGACAGCAGTCCATGCTTTCCTACGTGCCTGAAGAGCTTGCGAGGCGGCATTGTTATGTATTATTTTTCAAGGTATCTTTACGTGTTTGAATTTCTCGCTGGCTTGCTGTCCGGCTACTCCCCAATTTTCCATCGGGTCCTCATGTATCACAACTTCAACAGCTTCCGACGGTATACCTAACTCGGCGAAGATCTTGGTTACACCCTCTATAACCCTTTTCTTAGCCTCGTTCGAAAAACCCCTCCACACGTATACATGAATTATTGGCATAATTTAAGCTGACCATCACATTAAATAAAAACTTTGCTACATCCCCCGCGAAACTTCAACTTCCACCAAAGATGGGGCTTCTAAGGCCTATGTGCACGATGCAAGCTGCGTAGGAGGCATCGCCTCCATAAGTGCTAGTGAAAATGTTAAGGCGATTGCCTTGAGATTCTCCTAATTTTGCTACTATTTTGTAAAGAGTATCTTCGTTGCACTTCCGCAGTCAACCTCGGGATAAACAGAAACGTTATTGAAGCCAGCAAACACAAATTTTTTCAATGTTTCTCTACAAATATTTCGTGGTTCGTATGAAGAAGTTTAAGTTTCCAGGTGAAGAGTGGATTAAAGCCTACAAGGAGGAGCTTAACAAAAATGAGGCTTATGCCGAAGCTGCTAAGGACTGGGAGGGCGACTTCCTCTTCGTAGTAGCCCCAGACGAGGGCTTAGACAAGGAGATGGTTTTTTATGTGGATCTTTGGCATGGCAAGTGCCGCGACGCCTACATGGTGCCCAGCAGAGAAGCCAAAACTGCTGAGTTTATCTATGAAGGGCCATATTCAAATTGGAAGAAGCTGATAATGGGGCAGTTAGACCCCATTCAGAGTTTGCTTATGCGGAAGTTCAAGTTGAAGGGGAATATGGCTAAGATTATGCGGTATACTAAGGCAGCCTCGGAGCTTGTGAAAACCGCGAGCAGGGTCCCAACAGAGTTTATTTAGAGGTTCCAGCTCTCATGTGGGAGTTTACATCCCCAAAATCCATAGTTTTCGGTGAGGGCGCACTAGAATATTTGAGGGAAATTGAAGGAAAAAAGGCCTTAATAGTCACAGATAAGGTTATCCGCGATTTAGGCTTTGTCGAAAAAGTTGCAAGCTACCTTAGAGAGGCAGGATTAAGGGTAGAAATCTTCGATGAAGTGGAGCCTGAACCCTCTAGGGAAACCGTAACCAAATGTGCGGGGCATGCCGGACTTTTTGAACCTGACTGGATTGTTGGGTTGGGTGGTGGAAGCTGCATTGATGCGGCTAAGGCTTCATGGGCATTATACGAGAGGCCGGACATTCAAATTGACGAGATAAGCCCGTTGCTAAAGCTTGGCTTAAGGAAAAAGGCGAGGTTTATGGCGATTCCAACCACAAGTGGAACAGGCTCTGAGGCTACATGGGCAATAGTAATCACTGATGCTAAGGAGAAGAGGAAAATGGAGCTTGCCTCTAAAGAAATGGTTGCCGACATAGTGATCCTTGACCCCCAACTCCCCCTCACTATGCCGAAGAGGCTTGTGGCTGACACAGGTGTTGATGCGCTTGTAAACGCGTTGGAAGCCTACGTCTCACAGTGGCGAAACTATTTTTCAGACGTTTTAGCCATAAACGCCATAAAAGTGATTTTTGAGCATCTCCCAAGGTCTTACAGCAACAGCCAAGACAAGGAGGCAAAGGAGAAAATGCACTACGCGGCCACCATGGCGGGACTTGCCTTCAGTAACTCCCAGATATGTGTTGCCCACGCTATGGGCCATGCTTTGGGTGCCCTATTCAAGATTCCCCACGGCAGGAGTGTGGCGGCTGTTTTAACATTTGCAGTTGAGTATATGGCGAAGGAAGCGATGGAAAGGTTTGGCGCCCTTGCCGACGCTTTTGGAATCAAAGCAGAAACGGACAAGGAAGCCTTTGAAAAGTTTGTACAAGCATTAAAAAGGCTTTTGAAGGATGTTGATGAGCCCACTTCAATAAGGGAGTTGGGAATCAGCCGGAGCGATTTCGAAAGCGAGCTTGACAATCTTGTGGAAAGAGCCATGGGGTCTACTGGCACAATAGCAAGCCCGAGGGTTCCAACAGCAGAAGACTACAGAAAACTGTTTGTCTACGCGTTTGAAGGGAAAACAGTAGACTTCTAGATAGACCTCACTTTCCCCCTTCTTTACCATGGCACATTAGGAAAAATGGGAAAGTTTAGTGAGGCTTAGCGTTGCACAATTTCCGTTACTTCTTTCACCGTTTCCTTTTCCTCTTCTGGAAGTTCGCATCCTTCAAGCCATATGGAAGCCAAAACAGCGAAGTCTGGAGGTATAACCTCCCTGTCGATTTTGACGTCTAAGACTGCTGTTTTTCCAGAATCCACAGCTCTCTGTAAGGCTGGTCTTATCTGGGTTGGCTCCACAACCCTTTCGCCGTAGCAGTTCATGCCCCTTGCAATCTCGTCATACCTTATGTCTGAAAAGTCAACTCCAATATGCCTCCCAGAATAGAACAATGTTTGTCCAGCCCTTATCATTCCCCATGCACAATCATTTAAAACCACAAACACTATGAGCAGTTGGAGGCGGCTTGCAGTTTCAAGCTCTTGAATGTTCAAGCCAAAGGCTCCATCACCAGTTATGCAGTAAACCTGCCTGTCTGGATGGACAAGTTTCGCCGCAATGGCGTATGGAATGCCGGCGCCTAAATGTCCAGAATCGCCACTAACACAACTGATATACGTGTTTGGTTCGTAAACCCTGTTTAGGTAGAAGCACCAAACAGCCGTGTTTCCCCCGTCAACAACAGTTATGGCATCTCTTGGAAAGAATTCCCTAACCTCCCTTACCACGCGCAGAGGATGGATTGGCACGGTGTCCAAACGTGACATCTCCTCAAAATTTTCAAGCCACATCCTTTCTAATCGCTTATAATCCTGAAGGAAGGGATTCTCCTTCCTTGGAGGTATGTGTCTTTTAACAGCTTCAAATAAAGCCTTAAGGGTTGATTTTGCATCGCCTACAATCCCAAGATCAACCGGCCTGTTTAAGCCAATCATGTCGCCTGAAATGTCTATCTGGATGATTTTCTGTTTGGGTGATTCTCCCCATGCTGGCGGTTTCCCCCACATGTCTAAGGCGCCAAGCCTGCAGCCGACAACGAGAACAACGTCAGCTTCAGCCTGAGCCACGATGGCTCCGTTGCCCGGTGCTGCTGGGATAAGGCATAGGGGATGGTCTTCAGGTATAGCGCCTCTTCCGCTCATTGACGTGGTAACCGGGGCTTGTAGGTATTCAGCCAGTTCTATAAGCTCCTTTGAGGCCCCGGACCTTAGAACACCACCGCCCGCGTGGATTAGTGGCGTTTTTGCCTCTGCAAGCATTTTTGCAGCTTGATCTATGAGAGCTGAATTTCCAACAGGCTTTTCCATGGCTCTATAACTATTTGGAGGCAAAATTTCCAGGTCCGCTTCCTCTCCCGTTTGGAAGAGAACATCTGAAGGGAAGTCGAGGTGCACGGGGCCGGGCTTTCCAGACATTGCCATCCTAAAGGCCCAATGGGTGAGTTCTGGGATGCGTTTCCAATGGGATACCACGGCGTTCCATTTTGTAACAGCCTTAAAGAGTGTTAATTGGTCGAGGGCTTGCTGGGAACCTTGGTCTGGATATGAACGCCAAGACTGGTTTTGAGCAGTAATTACGATTATTGGTATGCTATCTGCAAAGGCCGGATAAACTCCACCGATAAGGTTTGCAGCTCCGGGGCCGACGGTTCCTATACATACTCCTGGCTGTCCAGTCGCCCGCGTCCAAGCATCAGCCGCGTGGGCCGCTGCAGCCTCGTGGCGCATTGTTATGAATTCTATGTGCTTGTCTTTGTAAATGGCGTCCAACAATGGGCACAGCTGGTCTCCGGGAACGCCGAAAACGTATCGGACGCCTTCTTGAACTAGGCAGCGTTTCAAAACTTCGCCGCCAGTTATACGAGCCATATAAACCCTCCATAACAAAATACAGTGTTCTTTAGGTCTTGTTGATTTTGCTATTAAGATTTTCTAAAACATTGAAAAACCATGAAGAGGGCAAGTATTAAATCCTCTTTGCCGCAGAAAATTTACTGCTGGTGGTCCCATGCCAAGGGGTTATATGGGGAGGATTCTAAGAGTAAACTTGACCACTAGAAGTTTAAAGGTTGAGCCAACTTCTGAAGAGGTTGCAAGGAAATATCTTGGCGGCAAAGGCTACGCTGTATACCTCCTCTACAAATATTTGAAGGAATATGAGAAGGCTGGAATTTCGCCAAAAGACATTGACGCATTAGGCCCGGAAAACGTCTTAATATTTGCAACGGGCCCAGGAACCGGTGTTCCGGGCTTTCCGTCTTCTGGCAGATACCACGTGATGGCGCTGAAATCGCCATTAACTGGTTCTGTTGGGAGTGCAAATTCAGGTGGGGAGTTCGGGCCCTTCCTTAAGTTTTCCGGGTTTGACGCAGTTGTAGTTGAGGGAGCATCGGAAACTCCGGTGTATTTGGCTGTTGTGAATGGAGAGGCGGAATTAAGGGATGCAAGTAGTCTATGGGGCAAAAATGTTTTTGACACTTGCAGAATATTGAAGGATAAGGTTGGCGGCAAAAACACAAGTGTTGCTTGCATCGGGCCTGCTGGCGAAAATTTGGCGTACATGGCTTGCATAGTTAATGACGAGCATAGGGCTGCTGGAAGAACAGGCGTAGGAGCAGTTATGGGGTCTAAGAAGCTGAAGGCTATCGTTGTTTCTGGAGAAGAAAGTGTTCCAGTTGCCGAACCTAAAAAATTCGCCGAAGTTTCAAGAAGATGTTTGGATGCCATGAAAAATAACGCTGTTACGGGTGTTGGACTGCCGACATATGGCACAGCCATCCTCATAAACATAATTAATACTGCCGGCGGATTGCCCTACAAGAATTGGCAGACGGGTGTGAACCCAGACGCGGAGAAAATAAGTGGAGAAACCCTCGCAGAAAAGTATTTGACTAGTCGAAGGTCATGTTGGGGCTGCCCGATTGGATGTGGAAGAGTAACAAGCGTCAAGTCTGGGCCCTTCCAAGTTTTAGCTTCAGAAGGCCCCGAGTATGAGTCTGTTTGGGCTTTGGGAAGCAGCACAGCAGTCAAAGACTTAGATGCAGTTGTTAAAGCTAACCACTACTGCGATGAGTTTGGGTTGGACCCAATAAGCATGGGCTCCACGATAGCTGCCGCCATGGAACTAAATGAGAAGGGCTATATTCCCCAAGAAGATTTGCAGGGCTTAGACTTGCGTTTTGGTAACGCTGCAGCCCTTGTGGAGGCGGTTTGGCGGACAGCCTACAAAGCCGGATTCGGAAAATATTTGGCTTTAGGGTCGAAGAAGCTCTGCGAGATTTATGGGCATCCAGAGCTTTCCATGAGCGTTAAAGGCCTTGAAATGCCAGCCTACGACTCAAGAGCCATTAAGGGAATAGGGCTGAACTATGCAACGGCCAACAGAGGGGGCTGCCACGTAACAGGATACACCGTTTCACCCGAAGTTTTGGGAATTCCGGAGAAAATTGACCCATTGAAGGTTGAGGGAAAAGCGAAGTGGGTTAAAATATTCCAAGACTTCACATGTGTGGTTAACTCAACTGTAAACTGCCTATTCACAACTTTCGCTTTGGGAACAAAGGATTATGCAGAGCTTCTATCGGCGGTTACTGGTTGGGACTTAACAGAGGACGAAATCCTAAAAATTGGAGAGCGCATCTACAACCTGGAAAGAGTCATAATCAACAAGTTTGGATTCGACGGGAAAGACGACACACTGCCAAGACGCCTGTTAGAAGAGCCCATGCCAGAAGGACCAGCAAAAGGCCAAATAACAGAACTTGAAAAAATGAAGGAAGAGTATTACAAGCTCCGCGGCTGGGTTAACGGCGTCCCAACCAAAGAGAAGCTGGCTGAACTTGAAATAGAACTTTAGAAAAGCAGAAATTCCCCTTTACTCTCCCCTTTATTTTGTTGGAAGCGCTTGGCTTTGGCATCCGTAAAAATAGTTCTTTTCGCAACGTTGCGCAGCAAATACAAAATTAGAGAGCTCACCGTCGCTTGTGATGGAACCCTTCCAAACATGATTGAAAACGCATCTAAAATTCTAGGACCAGAATTTGTCGACGATGTTTACGACAGAAAGCGAGGAAAAGTTAGAGACGACATGATTATTATGGTTAATGGGAGAAACATCAAAGACCTGGAAGGAGAGATAACCCTAAAAGACAATGATGTAATAGCCATATTTCCACCCTTAGCTGGGGGCTAAATTGCAAGGAAAGCATCCTCATGAGTGATGAGTTCCCAGTAGCAATGCAGATAGAAGTTACAAATAGGTGCAATTTTAAATGTCAAATGTGCATTAGGCATGTTTGGAACGCGAAACCATTAGACATGGACCTATCCCTATACAGGAAAATTGCAAAATCGTGTTTCCCATCTTTGAAGAGGCTTGTGCTTTACGGCTTTGGTGAGCCCTTCATCCACCCGCAAATTCTTGAGATGCTCCGAATAGCCAGAAAGAGCCTTTCAGACGATGGAGAAATTATAGTAAGCACAAACGGCTCGCAGATAGGTCCAGAAATCGCCAGCAAAATTGTAAAGGAAATAGGCGTAGACTCCATATCCTTCTCTGTAGATGCCGTCAGCCAAACCAGGCTAAGCCTTTTAAGAGGGGGCTCCGACTTCAAATTAATAGCCAGCAACATCGAAAGACTTGCCAAAGGCAAGGATGGAGCTAAAAGAGATTTTAGGTTAGGTTTGGAAACCGTTGTTATGGAAGATAACTTTTCAGAAATTCCAGAACTCACCAAGTTTGCGGCTGAGAAAGGAGTTGATTATGTAATAGTGTCCCATGTTATGCCATACACAAGAGAGATTTTTGCCAAAACCATGTACCTAACTTTGAGCAAGCCAGCCATTGAAATATTGAAGCCCTCGTTAAAATATGGATGGCGCCTTGTCCGCGAATCCACCTTGGAGCTTTTCGGCAAAGCCTACGGCGTGAAAATGGAGACAGCCTCCACAGAGCTTATCAGAAGCTTTTGGACTGAAGCCGAAAAGAAGGGGTATTGGATTAATCTGCCTCTGCTCTTAAGCTCCGCGGAAAAGCTTGAGGCGTCAACCCGTTTAGGAGGGGTTTTCAATGAAAGCGAGAAAATTGCACATGAATACCATATTGATTTGAGGCTGCCAAACTTGTACCCAGATGCCAAGGAAAGAAAGTGTCCCTATGTGGAGAAGGAGACTTTAGTTATAAGAAGTGATGGAGCAGTCTCTCCATGTCAAGAATTCATGTACACCCATCCGGTTTACGTCAACGCTCACAAAAAGGATGTGGGTGAGGTAATCTTTGGCGACATAACAAAGGAGAGCATTGAAGAAATTTGGCGTCGAGAGGCTTACATCAATTTCAGAGAGGTTAGACGGGACATGGCTAAAAACGTGCCTTGGTGTGGAGACTGCTCATACTCGGCTTTAGGATGCTTCTACACTAGAACTAACGATGTTGACTGCTATGCGAATGCGCCAACATGCAACGAATGCCTATACAGCGTTAATTTGGCACAGTGTAACATTTGAAGACGCTATTCTATTCGAGAAGTAGCGAGACTGGTCCGGCTTTCCAGGCTTCTATGGCGGCTTTCAGTTCTGGATGTTGTTCGGCATACTGTTCCAGTGGAATCCTGTTCATTGTGGCTTCTATGGCTTGCCTAAAGGCTTTTGCACCAGCTTTTGGACCCATTGGGTGGGCGTGAATAGCCCCGCCGGCTCCGATGGCTATGTCTGTGCCTAAATCGCTTATAAGCTGTGGAACATGGAGCTGCGTTATTCCGCCTGATGGCATGGGCAACATTGGCTTGATGTTATGCATCGGGAATAGCATGGTTCTGCCAGTTTTCAAGTACTTCTCTTTTAAGAAGAAGGGTTGTTTCCCATAAGGCGCCGGATAAACAAGTATGTCTGCACCCGCAAGTCTCGGAAGCTTCGCCAGGGTTAAGTGGGATGACATACCTGACTCTGGGTCCTCGTAGATAGCTCCGGCGAAGTCCATGTGACCTAAAATTGGAACCTTTATGCTTGGGTCTTCAGCTAAAGCCTTTAAAACACCTATGCCTGCCACTAGGTGGTTAACCATTATTGCGTTGGCTCCGAGCTCTATAACTTTCTCTGCAAACTCGAAGATTTTCGGTGCGTCCGCCGTCACATTTATCGTATACATTTTCTTTTCTCCAGTTTCTTGGGCAGCCTTGTCAACAACCTCCATGTACTTTACAATTCTGTCTTCCACGGTGTTGAAGGGTGCATTGGCCAAAAGTTCATCGTCCTTAACAAAGTCTGCTCCACCCACCAAAGCCTCGTAAGCAAGTTTTGCGCCAACTTCCGGTGGATAACCAGTACATGGCTTAATCATGTTGTTTAGTAAAGGTCTCTTCTCAATTTTCAAGTATTCCCTTAATCCTTGAACGCCGAATTTTGGGCCTTTGAACATTTCAAGGTAGCTTTTTGGAAAGGTTAAATCAACAAGCTTCAGCCTTCCAGCCATAGAAATGTTGCCAATAACTGTTGTCAAAAGCATGGAAATTTCATTCATGAAATTCTCGTAGGGATAGGCTATCTGAACAATATACCGCCTCAACTTTACATCAGCTGGAACCTCATACTCAAAATCTGGAACCTCGTTTATGGCAATTACTTTGGCTATGTGCCTTTTCCGCAGCTCAATAGTTTCGCCTGGAACACGAATCCACGTCCCAGTGCTTTGTTCAACAGCCACGGCCATGGCAATCTTGTCCACAGGCCAGTCTCTTGGAACAGCCATATAATAGGTGGCTATCACATATTTTTCCGGGTCTATTCCTTCTGGCAAGGCTAATGGAAGGGCTTCAATTTCTTCCGACATCAAACTTCACCAAATCAGCCAACTGATAGATGAATTGTTGCGGTAATAAATATGTATATGTATGCTTTATTCGAATTTCAAGTTTAGCCTCCGGTACATTTGCCTATTGTTCTTGTAAATAGTTTTAAACTCTTTGAAGACTTTCTCATAAATGGCAACATTTTGGGGATTCGGCTCATAAACTGCATCTATTTTCACCAGCTTCTCCGCATCTTCGAAGCTCTTGATATGGCCTAATGCTATCATAGCTATTATTGCGGCGCCTCTTGCACCGGCTTCCTTTGGTTCGGCGACCCTTTTGATGGTTCTGTTTAGGGCGTCTGCGAATATTTGGCACCAAACGTTTGATATGGCACCTCCACCTATTATGTTTATGCTTTCGGCTTTTCCAGCGAGTTTTTCCATGTAGAACAAAGCCCATTTCATGTTTAGGGCTACACCTTCAAACACTGCCCGAACCATGTGCTCCCGCGTGTGTTCGAGGCTTAGGTTGTGGAAGCCTCCCCTAACTGTCGGGTCGTCCAGTGGGGCTCTTTCGCCGAAAAGCCAGGGCGTAAATATTAAGCCGTCTGCGCCTGGGTTAACTTTTTTTGCCATTTCGCTGAAAAGTTCATAGATGTCTCCTCGACTTTCCTTGAACATTGTGTTTTTTAACCAGTCTAGGCATGCTCCAGCTGTCTCTTGTTCGGCTACGCAAAGGTACATTTCTGGGTTTGCACTGCAGATACTGCCGATGTAATGAAACAGGTCCTTCTTTCTTTCTGAGAGGTGGCAGCCAAGCCAGTCGCTTGTTCCAATGTAGGCGTGGATTTTCCCCTCTTTTACAGCTCCGGAGCCTACGGCTGCTGAAGCCACGTCGCCAGCTCCAACAACCACTGGTGTGCCTTCCATCAAGCCCATTTCTGCTGCCGCCTCTGGTGTAAGTTTGCCAGCGATGTCTGTTGCCTTCATTATTTCTGGAAGTTTGGCTCTGTCTATCCCGTATTTTTTGAGAATTGTTTCTGACCAGTTGAATCTTCCCTTTCTTGTGTCCATCATCCACCAGATGTTGGCGTAGTCCCGGCTTATTACGAAGTTTCCAGTGCACTTGTAAACTAGGTAGTCTTTACAGTCGAGGAACTTGTAGGTTTCAGCGTAAATTTTTGGCTGTTCTTCCTTAACCCATAAGATTTTGCATATGGGATCTTTCCCAACATGCCCGTAAATCCCGCCGGTTATGCTTAGAAATCTTATAAGGGTGAGAAGCCCATACCCGGCGATTTTTATCAATCCCTTGCTCATTTTCTCGGCTTGCTCTTTTGCTCTAGTGTCAAGCCATATCATGCACGGCATAAGCGGCTCGCCGTTGCTGTCCACTGGAAGTGTCCCAGACATTTGCGTTGTGAAGGTGACAGCGGCAATGTCAGAGGGCTCAACATTTGTCTTTTCAAGAAGGTCTCTCGTGGTTTTTGTGACGGCGTTCCACCAGTCTGATGGTTTTTGTTCTGCGTATCCACTTTTTGGATAATATACGGGATATTCTGCGGAAGCATGCCCAACTATTTCGCCGTCTAAGCGCACCAGCACAGCCTTATTGCTTGTTGTTCCAGTGTCGTGGGCGAGTACGTATTTCCCTTTCAAGGCCCTTTAACCAGCGACTCCAAACTTAACTTGTGAACCTTTCCATTCTTATCGATGTGCTCAACGCGGATTGGTAAGCCTACAGTTCCACCTATCCTTATCTTCTCCTTGGCAAGCGTAAACAACTCAATTGGGTCTACGGCGGCTTCAGGTGGGAAAACACCCTTCAGCTTTATCTTTCCCATAGCCATAAGCATGGTGCCCAAAGCTGCTGGCACTCCGGTTCCTTCCCGCATTCCCATGCCCCTTGAAGACATCGAAAATACATATGTGCTTGGCTGTCCCTTCTTCCTGCCCTTAACAACTATTTTTAGGCATCCCATAGGCTCTGTTATCCCGGCTTCCTTCAACAATTTTGGTCTTTGATGTAGTGCAAAAGCCACTGCAAAGTCTATGGGTGCAATCCTCTTTCCATTAACTTCTATGGGTTCTTCGCTCGTCATTCCAAGACGCACAATGCCCTTAATGAGTTCTGCATAGGACGGGGGCAAAACCAAGCCGAGGTTTGTAACTCTGCGAACCCCCTTAATATACCTTGGAAGGGTTATCGTTTCAGGGTGTGGGTAGGCATAAACCCTATAGGTTCCGACATCTGCAAACTCAACGTCTTCCTCCAAGGCTTTGCCGCTTTCCTCCAAAACCTTAACGGTTTTAAATTCACCGTCAAGAAACATTGGCACCGGTATTATCATGGAGTGTATTCTATGCTTTACAACCGCTGGTCCTTCGGTTTCTTCTCCCCCATGAGCATGGTAAATGTCTATGGCTTCCACCTCGTCCAAGAGCATGTCTGCACAGAACTTAACGAGAACATTTGCCACTCCAGGGGAGCTCCCCATGCCTATAAGCGCTGAAATCCCAGCCTTTTTTGCTTCAGCGTCCATTTTCAGCAAGGCCTCGGTTGCATCAACATCATCGCATATGTCCACATGGTTTACTCCCGCCATAATGGAGGCTTTCAAAACTATTGGGGCATACTTGTAGAAGGGGCCCACACAGCTCAGTATTACATCAGACCCCTTAATCGTCTTCTGAAGCCTACCTGAATCTGTGACGTCAATTTTTACCGCTGAAACTCCTTTAACGCCTATTTCTGAGGCAAGCTTTTTCGCCCTCTCAAAGGCAACGTCTCCAATGATAACTTCTGAAAACATTCCGCTTGATGCGAGAATTCTAGTGGCCATGCTACCAATGGTTCCAGCTCCGCCTAAAACAGTAACTTTCAAGCCGCATACCAGCCTTCCAGAGATTAGTGTTTCAGCTTTAAGGATTATTTAGCATTTATGGAGCTTGATAAACAGCAAAACATATCAATGCAAGCACCGAAAACAGAAGAAGCATGGAAAAGTCAGAAGTTCACCCTTACCGTTGGGTTGTCCTGTTCACATACATGCTTGTGGCTGTGGTTTCCCAAATTCTTTGGCTAAACTTTGCTCCAATAACAAGGCCTATAATGACGTCCATATTCGGAGTAGCAGAATCCGACGTTGGACTCTTATCAATGGTTTGGCCTTTGCTCTTCATACCAGTCTCCATTCCAGCCGGAATACTCATAGACAAAAAGGGCTTCAAGTTTGGGGTTTCAATAGGAGCCCTAATAATGGCTGTTTCCGCTGTTTTGCGAATCCTTTCCGGAGAAAACTTTACAATACTTCTCATCTTCCAATCTTTCGCCGCACTGGGTCAGCCATTCGTCTTCAACGCCATATCAAAACTTGTAACACTATGGTTCCCCTTTGAAGAACGTGCATTAGCCACGGGAATCGGCATAATGGGCCAATACATTGGAATGATAGTGGCTATGATGCTCACACCTTTTCTTGTGCCAACGCCAGACATCACATTATTAACGAATATGCTTGTAATTTATGCTGCAATATCCGTAATAAGCGCAGCACTCTTCATCATCCTAGCTAGGGAAAAACCAAAATTCACCCATCATGAAGCGCCAACAGAAGAGGTTAAGGCATCAATCTCACTTAAGGAAATTAGGGGGTTCTTTGGCAAAAAGGATTTCATAATCCTTGAAGCCCTATTCTTTATCGGAGTTGGACTTTTCACAGCACTGCTCACATGGCTGGAAACAATCTTAAACACGCGGGGATTAAGTGCCACAGACGCCGGGCTAATCGGCGGGATAATAATTATTGGAGGAATATTCGGTTCTCTGGCCATCCCCGGAATTTCCGACAAAACAGCACGGAGGAAACCCTTCATAGTTATAGATTTAGCGGTTGCCGCAGTCACGCTTTACTTTTTTGCTGAAACCGGCGATTTCCCAATTTTGGCTGTGATGGGCTTTATTTTGGGATTCTTCCTCATGTCAGCCCTACCAATAGGCCTAGAAATGTCAGCTGAAATCGTCGGTTCAGCCTTGGCTGGAAGTGCATCAAGCTTTCTTTGGCTATTCTCCCAAGCTGGCTCAGTAATCTTCATCTTCTTCATGGACGCTATTAAATCCGCCACAGAAAACCTCTACCCGTCAAACCCCTACTACCTTTCAGTCATATCCATATTCATATTAGACATAATTGCCTTGGCGCTTTGCCTACTGCTTAAGGAAACAGCGAAAACCAAGGGCTAAATCCTAAAAACCTTAAACTTGCTCTTAAGAGCCTCCAAATCCGCGCTTCCAATCTTGGACTGAAGCTTTCTCTTTAAAGCTTCCCAGCTTACAGCATCTTTTCCAGCAAGCATTGTGGCGACAAACTGAACTTTAGCGCATTCCTCCACCATCCTGTTTAAGAGGCATGCCTCCTCAACTGCCGAGCCAACAGTTATTATGCCATGGTTCTCCAAAATAACAGCGTTAAAATCCCTAATCAGCTTTTGAACAGCCTCAGCAAGCGCTTTAGAGCCGGGCAACTCAAAAGGCACTATTGGAACACCGTTCGGAATATACAGAAACATTTCCACCTGCAACGGAATTATCTCAATTCCAGCTATCCCGAAAGCTGTGGCAAACGGGGCATGTGTGTGAACAACCCCTTGAACATCACTTCTCACACGGTAAATCGCCGTATGCAAAGGCGTCTCTATCGAAGGCGCCAACACACCCTCAACCTTATTCCCATCTAAATCGACAACAATGAAATCTTCAGTCTTCAAAGAACCCATAGAAACGCCCGAAGGCTTTATCAAAACCTTATCCGTTCCAGGAATTCGCGCACTAATATTTCCCTCAGTTCCAACGACGAGACCCCAATTACACAGTTGCTTGCCAACATTCACCAACCTTTCCCTTAAAGCACAAATAACATCCCCGCTCATACCGACACCCTACAGCCACGTCAAATCATTATTTAAGTTTCTATATTTATAATAATGATGTTTCCGCTAAAAATTGCCGACAGAAAAGTTGCTTTCCCATAGCTTCTCCTAAGCAACCACAAACCAAAACCAATTAGGGAGGTGTCGGAACCGTAGGTTCTGACTAAGTGCAGGGGGTGGGATTTGAACCCACGAACCCCTACGGGACAGGCTCCTGAAGCCTGCGCCTTTGACCAGGCTCGGCAACCCCTGCCCTTTTATCCGCTATTAAAGGCTTTTCATGAAAAGGTTTAAGAGTTACTGTTCCGATTATGGTTTTCGGAGGGTTTGCTTAAGTGCCCACTCATGGTTCGCTTTCGAAGGCTGGGAAGGTTCGTTCTCAGACGCCTAAGGTTCAGCCTCTGGATAAGAAGAGGGCTGCGCCTAGGTTTAGGAATAGGCGTAATTATGAGAAGCGGATTATGCTTCAGAGGAAACCTGGGCAGAACTGGATTTAGCATTTAAACCTTTTATCCTTCTTTAGGCTTTTATTTTAGGTTATGCGGTGTGCAGATGTTGTTATTTTAAATGCCAATATTATTACTTTGAACGCGGAGCAGCCTAGGGCTGAAGCCTTAGCTGTCCGTGATGGCAGGGTAGTGGCTGTTGGCCTTGAGGCTGAAATCCGCAAATACATGGGTGATGAAACAAGGGTTTTGGATGTGGGTGGCAAAACTGTTGTTCCGGGTTTTGTGGATTGCCACGTGCACATGACGGGTTTTGGGCAGCACTTGCAGACGTTGGACCTGCGGAATGTCTCCTCTATAGAGGAGATGAAGCGGAAAATTCGTGAGTATGCGGAGGAAAATCCGGAGAAGGGTTGGATTCTCGGCGGAAGGTGGGACCATGAGCTTTTCAAGGAGAGGCGGCTTCCGACGCGTTGGGATTTGGATGAGGCTGTCAAGGATAAGCCAGTCTTTCTTGTCAGGGTTTGTGGGCACATTGGTGTTGCAAACACTAAAGCCTTGGAGCTGGCTGGGATAGGAAGAGAAACCTTTGTGAAGGGCGGTGCTGTAGACAAGGATGCTGCTAGCGGCGAGCCGAATGGGGTTCTGAGGGAGAACGCCCTAAACCTTGTTTGGAGGGTTGTGCCGAAGCCGAGTGTGGCGGAGCTGGAAGAGGCTTGTGTGCAGGCTTGTCGTGACGCTGTTGAGAATGGCTTGACAGGCGTACACTGGATTGTTGATTCAGCTGATGAGATACGCATTATTCAGAAACTTTACAATGAGGGAAAACTGCCACTACGGGTTTATTTGGGAATTCCTGTGAAGCTTTTAGATGAGCTTTTGGGGCTTGGTTTGGTTAGTGGTTTTGGGAATGATATGGTTCGTCTTGGTTTTGTTAAGATTTTGGCTGATGGTTCTCTTGGAGCGCGGACAGCCGCCTTAAAACAGCCTTATACCGACAAGCCTGAAACAAGCGGCATGCTAATTTATTCGCAGCGTAGGCTTAACAAGCTTGTTTTAAGGGCGCATAGGGCTGGTTGGCAGTTGGCTGTCCACGCCATAGGCGACAAAGCCATAGAATCAGTTTTAGAGGCGTTTTCTAAAGCTTTGAAGAGGTTTCCGCGGAAAGATCATAGGCATAGAATTGAGCACTGCTCGGTGCTTAATCCGAGGCTTATTAGGCGCATGAAAAGGCTTGGCTTGATTGCCTCTGTCCAGCCCCACTTCATTGTTTCTGATTTTTGGGTAGTTGACCGTGTTGGCTCTGAAAGGGCTCGTTGGGTTTACCCCTTCAAGACTTTGTTGAAGGCGGGCATTGTGGTGGCTTCTGGTTCTGACTGTCCGGTTGAACCTATAAATCCGCTTCTTGGGGTTTGGGCTGCCGTTGCCAGGAAAAGCTTCTGTGAGGAGAGCTTGACTGTTGAGGAAGCCCTTAAAACTTACACTTTGAATGCTGCTTATGCCTCTTTTGATGAAGCGAGAATGGGGATTATTGAGGTTGGGAGGTTTGCGGATTTAACTGTGCTTTCAGACGACCCGTTTAGGGTGGCGTCTGACGAAATTAGGAACATTAGGGTTGAGATGACTATTGTTGGTGGGAAAATTGTTTATTCTCGCCTTTAGTCTCTGAAATTTAAAGTTTGGTTTATTTGCCTCTTTTCACCCATTTTTATTGGTTGCAGTTGAAGTGGGCTGCGAAATCGGAAGTGCCTTGCGGGAAATAGTCGAAAGCTTGATGCGGATTCCTTCACCTAGCCCAGATGATGTTAACCGTGTTAAGGTGAGGGTTGCGGCTAAATTCCGTCTTGGCAAGATTCCCTCAAACCCTGAAATAATAGCCTTTCTTAGGGGTGATGAGGAGAGGCGTAAGCTTTTGCCTGTTTTGAGACGTAAGGCTACAAGGACAGTTTCCGGTGTGACTGTTGTGGCTGTTATGACTCAGCCTTATCCATGTCCCCAGTCAGAGCCTTGTGCTTACTGTCCTGGGGGTCCGCCTTTTGGTGTTCCTCAGAGCTATACTGGTTTTGAGCCTGCCGCAATGCGGGGTTTGCAGCATGCTTTTGACCCTTATTTGCAGGTTAGGAGTCGCCTTGAACAGTTGGGGGCTATTGGGCATGCGGTGGACAAGGTTGAGCTTATAATTATGGGTGGGACTTTTCCAGCTACGCCAGAAGAGTACCAAAAATGGTTTGTTAAGCGTTGTTTAGACGCCATAAGTGGTGTGGATGCGCAGAGTTTGGAAGAGGCTAAGCGGTTAGCTGAAACTAGCCGTATCCGTAATGTTGGGATTACTGTGGAGACTCGTCCAGACTGGGCTAAGGAGAGGCATGTGGATAAGATGCTGGACATGGGCGTCACACGCGTTGAGCTAGGCGTCCAAAACCTCGATGATGAGATTTACCGCCTTGTTGGCAGAAAACATTCGGTTCAAGATGTGGTTGAGGCTACGCGCATATTGAAGGATGCCGGGTTAAAGATTGTTTATCACATGATGCCAGGCTTGCCGGGATCCAGCATGGAGAGGGATTTGGCTGTTTTCCGTGAAATCTTCTCCAATCCAGCCTATAAGCCTGACATGATTAAGATTTACCCATGCCTAGTTTTGAAGGGCACAAAAGCCTATGAATGGTATGAGCGGGGTGATTATAAGCCCTACACAACTGAGGAGGCAGCCAACCTAATAGTTGAAGTTAAGAAGATGATTCCGCCTTGGGTTCGCATAATGCGGGTTCAACGCGACATACCAGCACCATTAATAGTGGCTGGCGTTAAAATGAGCAACCTCCGCCAGCTTGTCCAACAAAAACTAAAAGAACAAGGCTTACGATGCCGGTGCATAAGATGCCGAGAGGTTGGACACCGCCTTTTAGCAGACGGCATAAAACCAAACCCGGAAAAAGTGGAAATCTTGGCAACGCGTTATGAGGCTTCTGAAGGCGAAGAAATCTTCATATCAGCAGAAGACAAGGAAAACGACGTTTTAATAGGCTATTTAAGGCTTAGAATTCCATCAGAGAAGGCGCACAGACCAGAAATAAGGGCGGAGCCATGCAGCATAATCCGAGAACTCCACGTTTACGGACCAGTTGTGCCAGTAGGCAAAAAACTGCCCAAAGCATGGCAACACAAAGGCTATGGCGCAATCCTACTGAGCGAAGCAGAACGCACAACGAAAGAGGAATATGGTTTAAAGAAAATCTTGGTTATAAGTGCCTTGGGAACGAAGGGATATTATAAACGATTTGGATACCGTTATGATGGGCCATATATGTCAAAACTGTTCTAGTACGAAACTTTTGGTGCTCTTATAAAGGAAATGTTTATTCGTTTATTGATCCAATTAAACATCGAGGGACTTTGAAATGGGAATAAAAGAAATTAAAGTTACTAACTTTAAAAGCTTTAAGAACATGGAAATTAAGCTTGGTAATTTTACAGTATTGATAGGTGCCAACGCCTCCGGCAAATCCAATTTTGTTCAAATCTTCAAGTTCTTGAAGGATTTGGCAATTTCTGGACTGGATAATGCTATATCCATGCAGGGTGGAGTTGAGTATTTAAGGAACATAAACATCGGTACATCAGAGGATTTTTCGATGCAAATTACTTGCGATCACGAATTCGGCTTTGGGGTTGACAGGTGGAGAAAGGGCTGGATAGGAGTGAAAGCATGTGAAGGAACCTACGAATTTGCGCTACGATTTAGAAAAAAGAAAACAGAGTTTGAAATTGCAAAAGATGTTCTATCTTTAAAGTGTAAATCTGTCAAGTTGGTTGGAGTGGAAAAAGGAGAGATAGAAGAAAAGGAGGAGATCGGGGAAGGAGAAATCATTATATCACGTGATAATAAAAAAATAAAAATCGATATACGTGGAAGCATTTCCCCAAGTATTGATAAGATAGTTCCATTCTTAAGAGAGGAATTAATACCACCGCGTATGCTTCTTATTCAAATGCCATATACGTTTACATTTGGGTTTAGGGATATCCTTAGCAACATTTCTATCTATGATTTTGACCCCAAATTGCCAAAAAAAGCAACCCCCATCACAGGCAAAGCCGAATTAGAGGAAGATGGAAGTAATTTATCTATTATCTTGAAAAACCTTGTGGAAGATACAAAAAATAAGAGAAGGCTTTTTAATCTGATAAAGGATCTTCTACCCTTCATAAGCGATCTTGATGTGGAGAAATTTGCTGACAAATCTTTACTTTTTAAACTTAAAGAGGCATATTCTGGAAAACAGTACATACCAGCCTCTCTTATTTCTGATGGGACAATAAATATAACGGCATTAATAATTGCTTTATTTTTCGAAAAGAAACCATTAATCATCATTGAGGAACCAGAAAGAAACATACATCCTCATCTAATTTCAAGAATAATTGACATGATGAAGGATGCTTCGAAAGAAAAGCAAATCATTGTTACGACACATAATCCTGAGGTTGTGAAATATGCTGGTTTGGATAACCTTTTACTTATATCGCGTGACCAGAACGGATTCTCCATTGTTTCAAAGCCGAGCGATGAGGAAAAAGTCAAGACTTTTTTGATGAACGAAATAGGAATTGAAGAGTTATTTGTACAGAACTTGCTCGGAGCGTAATTATGGATAAATGAATAACCGAGAACTTTATCTTTTTGTAGAAGGAGTTGACGATGAAAGATTTTTTGAAATTGTGATAAAACCGCAGTTACAGAAAAAACATGGTGCCATAAAGATAATAAAATACGCCGCCATGAAGAAAGACAAGATTAATAGTTTCATTAAAAGTATCAAGTCCATGGGAGCTGATTATATTTATGTAACAGATATCAACAATTCGCCTTGTGTAACGGCTAAGAAAAATGAGGTTCAAATTGCTTTAAAAAATATTGATAGTGAAAAGATAGCCGTGATTATAAGAGAAATAGAAAGCTGGTACTTGGCTGGGTTAGATTTGTCAGCATCTCGGAAACTTAAAATCCCGAACCTCAATACAACTGACAACATTACAAAGGAACAATTCAACAATTTAATTCAAAACAGCTTTGACTCACGTATAGATTTTATGATCGAGGCATTGAAGATGTTCTCCGTAGAGACTGCAAGAAATAAAAATAAATCTTTTAATTATTTCATCTCCAAATTTGATTGCATAATTCAAATTCGGAATAAAGAGTAATGCCTAATGACTAGAGAGAATTTGGAAAAAGAGTTTTCTGGCTACAAAGGCTCTGTGCTTGAAACTCTTAAGAAAACAGGGGCAGAGATTGGTGATTTCATTCGCGTAGTTAAAGGCGACCAAGTGTATGAGGGTATTCTTATTCCTCGTTCTGAGTATGGCGATGACCGGCATATTGTGATTAAGTTGCGGAGTGGCTACAATATTGGTGTTCGCCTAACACCAGACGCCAAAGTTGAGAAAGTTGGGAAAGGCGAGAAGCCTGCCTTT
Source organism: Bathyarchaeia archaeon (assembly GCA_038882975.1). Taxonomy (GTDB): domain Archaea; phylum Thermoproteota; class Bathyarchaeia; order Bathyarchaeales; family Bathycorpusculaceae; genus JAGTQI01. Next base: position 6,848 of record JAVZNE010000003.1, on the reverse strand, counting down.
GTTGCTCCGCCCTTGCCTGAGCAGAATCCAGCCCTGCCAAAGGTCTCCATTATTAGCACTGGCGGCACTATTGCTAGTCGTGTGGATTATCGTACGGGTGCTGTTCGTCCAGCTTTGTCTGCCAGCGACCTATACAGTGTCGTGCCAGAATTAGCCGACATAGCCCGCATAGACGCGCAGATACTCTTCAGCCTTTATAGCGAAAATATTACGCCAGTCCACTGGGCGGAGATGGCGAAGGCGGTGGCGGAAAAGATTGCGGGTGGCGTGGACGGCGTAGTCATAGCTCATGGCACGGATACTATGGGTTATTCGGCTGCAGCCCTAAGCTTTGCATTGCAAAACCTTCCAGTCCCAGTGATTTTTGTTGGTTCTCAGCGTTCAGCCGACCGTCCCAGCTCTGATGCAGCCACAAATTTGACGGGTGCTGTTTTAGCCGCTGCCAGGGCGCCTTTCGCGGAAGTAGCCGTAGCCATGCACGAAACAATTTCTGACACAGCCATAGTTCTTCACCGCGGCACCAAAGTCCGCAAGTGCCACACAAGCCGCCGCGACGCCTTCAAATCAGTAAATGCTCAGCCGTTAGCAAAGGTTGAGGAAAACCGCGTTGTTATGCTCACGGAAGATTATCAGAGACGGGACCCATCGCGGAAGCCCATTGTTAAGCCAAACTTCAGCGACAAAGTCGCCCTTGTCAAGTTTTATCCAGGCATGGATCCAGCCATAATAGACTGGCATGTGGACAATGGCTATAAGGCAATAGTTTTGGAAGGCACAGGTTTGGGGCACGTTTCAAACTGCCTCTTCCAACCAATAAAAAGGGCTGTTGAAAAAGGCGTGCTGGTGGCTATGGCTTCCCAGTGCATATGGGGAAGAGTAAACATGAACGTCTATGACACTGGCAGAGACTTGCTGGCTCTTGGCGTAATACCGCTGGAGGACATGCTGGCGGAAACCGCCACCGTCAAGCTCATGTGGATATTCGGACAGACAAGCGACACTGAAGAGGCAAAAAAGCTGCTGAAAACGAATTTGGCTGGCGAATTCTCCCAGCGAACACTCCACGAAGAAATAAAGCGGGAGGAAAACAAACAATGACAAATCAGATAGACTATGGGCGAATAGGCTTAAAAGTGGGCTTAGAAGTCCACCAGCAACTTGAAACGCAGACAAAACTCTTCTGCAGCTGCAAACCAGAACTCTTCAAAGAAGAGCCAGAAATCACCTTCCTAAGGCGTTTGAGACCAACCCAAAGCGAACTCGGACAAATAGACCCAGCAGCCTACTTCGAATTCCAAAAAGGAGTAAAAATCCTATACGAGGCTGATAGGCAGACAGCATGCCTAGTGGAAATGGATGAGGAGCCACCCCACCCGCTTAATATGGAGGCTGTTGAAATAGCCCTAACAGTGGCTTTAATGATGAACGCCACACCCGTAGACGAAATCCACGTCATGCGCAAAACAGTCATAGACGGCTCCAACACAACGGGTTTCCAACGCACATGCGTCATAGCCCTAAACGGCACAATAAAGGTGGGCGAAAAAACAATTCCAATACAACACGTAAGCCTAGAAGAAGACGCCGCCCGCAAAACAGGCGAGGAAGGCACAACCATACGCTACCGCATAGACCGACTGGGCATACCACTAATAGAAATAGCAACAGCACCAGTCATAAACACGCCAAAAGAAGCCGGAGAAGTAGCCCTAGCCATAGGCAAGATTCTCCGCGCCACCCAACGCGTAAAACGGGGACTCGGAACAATACGCCAAGACCTAAACATATCAATAAACGGAGGAGCCCTAACAGAAATAAAGGGCGTCCAAGAACTCGAACTAATTCCGCTGGTTGTCGAATATGAGGTTCAAAGGCAACTAAACCTAATGAAAATAAGCGAAGAACTAAGAAAAGCCGGAGCCACCCCAGAAAACCTAAAAGAAGAATTCTACAATGTATCGGAAATTTTCCGCCAAACCGCCTGCAAAGTAATCCGAAAAGCCCTAGAAAAGGGGCAAGTGGTTTTAGCCGTAAAACTGCCAAAGTTTGGAGGCTTCCTAAAACGAGAGCTTATGCCCGGCATACGCTTGGGCACCGAAATGGCTGACCGCGCAAAGTTCTGGGGACGTGTCGGCGGCATATTCCACACAGACGAGCTTCCAGCCTACGGCATAACAAGCCAAGAAGTTGAAGCCTTAAAAAAAATGGTGGACGCCCAAGAACAAGACGCCGTGGTTTTTGTGGCAGACATTTTGGAAAACGCTCAAGACGCATTAAGGGCAGTTTTGGAAAGAGCCGAAGAAGCCATAAAAGGCGTGCCAGAAGAAACCCGAGCCGCAAACCCGGATGGGACAACCCGTTATATGCGCCCAAGACCGGGAGCAGCCCGCATGTATCCGGAGACAGACATCCCACCCATACAAGTTACAGAAGAACTCATAAACCGCATCCGCCAGCGCCTACCAGAACTACCAGAACAAAGGCTGGAGAGGCTCATGCGGGAATATGCCCTAAACCAGAAACTAGCCAAACAACTCATGGACTCAGAATACACAGAACTCTTCGAAACCATAGCCAAAGAAAGCAAAGTCACACCAACAACAGTGGCGGTCTTCCTAACAGAAACCATTAAGGCCCTAAAACGAGACGGCATACCAGTCGAAAAAGTTTCAGAAACAAAAATAAGAGAAGTCTTCAAGGCGTTGGGAGCTGGAGAAATCACCAAGGAAGCGCTTCCCGACATAGTGGCTTGGCTATCAAAAAATGAAGAAAAAACCGTGAAAGAGGCTGTTGAAAGCCTAGGACTAAAAACGCTGACAAAAGAGGAGCTGGAGAAAATCATAGAAGGCATAATAGCCAAAAACAAGAATTTAATAGAAAAGAGCGGGGCAAAAGCCTTCGGCATAATCATGGGAATGGTCATGAAAGAGGTTAGGGGCAGAGCAAACGCTGAAACCGTCAGCCAACTAATCAAGCAAAAGTTGGTAAAAAAAGCCTAGCATGAAACGGCTTATCTATATTTCTCCAGCGGTATTATCTTTTCCTGCATTGGCCTTAGGCTTTCACCACAGTACGGGCAAATGTTAAATTCCGGGAGGACAGGCTTACCACATGCAACACAAACCTTCGGATAATGGAGTTTCTCCTCAAAGCTTTTAATCTCTCTCTTCAGGTGGCTTAACTCAGCCTTAACCCTCTCCAAGCCCTCTTTTAGGGGCTGAATTTCCTTAACCTCAGCCCTGATGTTGTAGATTGCATCCTTAACATGGGATAAGATTTCATTGTTCATTTCAACAGTCTCGTTCATGGCGTCCAACAGCTCGCTTTTCTGCTCCAGAAGCTGGGATTCCACCATGCTCTGCTTTTTGGCGTCGGAGAGCACCTTATTTAGAAAGGCTTCAACAGGGTTTTGGAAGGCTATGGCACATGTTATTCCCCACAATATGAATGTGGCTGTGGCGCTAATGAGGAAGTAGATGGGCGGCGTTATTGCCTCAAGCTTTTCCTTTGCCACCGGATAAAGTTGTAAAAGGACAATTGACTTGTTGAAGAGCAGAGCATTTGCTGCGTCGATTAGGTGGGCTGCCGTTATAGCGGTTAGTGTGCTGAAAATCCATACGCCCATTCCCTTTTTTGACAAGGCTTCTGCCTCTCCACTGAATATTGCATCTTAATATTTAATACAATATTTCCGCCTCCGACATATATCAAAACACGTAAATTCTAAAAGGAGAACCAACCAATCATATAGGTGTGATAGGTTTGGGTGGGAAGGTGGCGAAACCATTGGAAGGGGAGTTTTCATTCCGCGTTAAGGTCGGCGATTATGAGGTTGAGGTTAAGGGTTTAAGGGACGACGTGCTAAAGACCGTGCGGGAACTACCAAACCTCATGCCGGAAGTCAGCAGAGCCTTCGAAAACCTAAAGCCAAAAACAGCGGCAACAGTCATCGTTAAGACTCCAGTTTCAACTGTTAAGGAAGAACCTCCAACGGAGAAGTATCCAAAAATTCCAAAGGTGGAAAGTTGCAGCGAAGCCGTTCTGAAAATTCTTGAAAGCGACTGGGGGAAGTGGCGTCCAAGAACCTTAGCAGAGCTTAAAGCAGCTTTGGCAACTAACAACTTACATTTTCCAGGGCGAACTTTGGCTGGAGACCTCCTCGGTCTTGTACGGAAAGGCGTTGTTAGGCGTTGGAAAACTGATAAGGGTTATGTTTACATCCTCGCTGAAAAGGAGGTTTTAGCCCAAAAGGAGGAAACCGCGTGAAAAGGGTTGAGGTTCACATTAAGACATCTTTCGGCGAAATAGTTGTTGAGGGTGAAAACCCCCAAGAAGTTTTGAGCCTACTGGAGGCTTTTCCGAAGGACTTTGTGGAAAACATTTCAAACATGGTTTCAAGCAAGCTTGTACCATCAGCGGCGGTCCAGCTGAAAGGCATAATAGAATTTACAACCGAGGGACCTGTACTAGTGGCCCGTGAGAAGCTTACCCATTATGAGGCTATTGGGCTTATACTGTACGCTTCAGAGGGAAGGCAGAACACAGCTACTCAGATCCAGAAGCTCCTAGAGTCCAGCGGAATAAAATGTATGGTTCCAGCCCGCCTCAACGAGATGGTTAAGCGTGGTCAAGTCTTTAAGCCAGACCCGAAGAGGCCGGAGTTTAAGTTGACTGTTCAAGGCGAGAGATGGATTGAGGATGAGGTTTTAGCCAAGCTTAGAGGGAAGATGGCTTGACAAGCCAGCAGCAGCTGATGGTTCACGTGAAGTATGGCGATGCTGAATACACTTTCTCTGGCAGTGTTGAAGAGGTTTGGGTTGCCCTAAACAAGTTTTTCAGCGAGTTTGTTCCAGCCTTTCAAATTGCAAAGACTCTGGTTTTAAGCGTTGACCTGCAGAGGCTTGCTGAAGACTGTAGGGGTTTGATTGGCTTTGCCGACAACTTGCCGCACTTGTTAGTTTCTAAGGAAAAGTTGACGGACAATGAGACTTTGGCGCTGCACCTCTTAGCCGCCCATCTAGGATTTAGGCTTGGCATGCTGAAAACGGATGTTCTCACAAGGGAAGAACTGCAAACCAAGCTGGGTAAGAATCCAAAAATAACAAGTACACGCCTCGGCGAGCTTGTTAAGGCTGAAATAGCTGAGAAAACAAGTGAGGGCGGCTATCGCATAACAAGCTTCGGTATTGTGCAGATGCAGAGAGAGTGGCTTCCAAGAATTAAGGCAAAGTTAGGCTTGTAGGAGTTTTTCTTCATCCTTGACGATTTCGTCTGAGCGTAGGTATGCGACTAGTTTTTGGCTTATGACTGGTTTTCCATTCTTCAGCGGATAAGCGTATGGCAGATAAACCTCAGCGTACTCGTTCAGCCTCAAAGTTAAGCCCTTTTTGACGGGTATTTTTTCCAGCGGTTTTCCTTCGCTTACAAGTTTCGCCACATAAACGGCTCCATCAATGGAGAATTGGCTTTTGCCAATGTTTCGAACAGTGGCTTCTGGAAAATGCCTTGTTAAGAGTTTGCCTGTTCTGCCTTTCGGTGGATGGTCGCCCAAAATTCCTCCAATAATGACAGCGTCTTTTCCGGCAAAGTCTTCTGGTTTTAGTGGGAGTTCGGCTTTTGGGTCTAGGATTATGACTTCTTCTGGATTGAAGATTTCTGCGGCGCTTTTCTCTTCAACGGTTCCGAGCTTTGAAAGTTTTGCTTTTTCGCTTTCCTTTTTGACGTTGGTGAAGATTAAGCGATTTTTTCCAACTATTTCAGAGGCGTGCATATACTCATAGAGAAGCCACTTACCAATTTCCAGCTCCAAGTGTTCAATCACGAATTTGGGCTTGGCGGTGTTTTGTTGCATGGTGTGTTCACAGTTGTGCATTTGTGTTTATGGCGTTTTCTGTTTTCTAGCGTTTCCTTTTTATGCACCAGCATGTATTATGGTGAATGTCGAGGGTGAGTCTTGACGGCTTCAAGGAAGCTCTACTATTTTCTTTTCGCTGTTGCCATACTTGTTTTGCTTTGGATTTTGACTATTCCGGCAATACTGCCAGAAGAAATCCGCACAGCATACCTAACCTACTTCAACATTATTAGGGCGATAACAATTGTTGTTTTTGGGGCTTTAGCCCTTGAACTGATAGCTTCGGTCATAACCCGTAGGCTTAGACATTTGGGCAGAGAAGTATACCTCATCAGGAACGTTATTCTCGTCGTCGGTTATGTGGTAATTGGACTGATGATTTTGGCGATTTTTGAGGTGACGGGCATAACTGCAGTTGCGGGCGCCACCGTCTCCGGTCTCATAATCGGTTTGGGCTTACAACCTATATTAGCGAATTTGTTTGCTGGCTTAATAATTCTTGGAACAGGCTTCCTCAGACCAGGAACAGAAGTGAAAATTTCTGGCGGTCTGCCACTGTCCGCTGTTGCCTTTCCAGCTTATAAAATGTTTAGCAGGGACGAGTTTATGCCAACCCTAAGGGGCGTCGTGATGGAGGTGGGACTTCTCCACACTAAAATCTTGTCTGACAGCGGAGAAATGGTGAAAATCCCCAACAATTTGGCTTTCTCCAACAGCGTCGTCATGGAGGAAAAGGAAGAACCAAAAACAGTCCGCGTTCGATATGAGTTTCCAGTGGAATACGACCCAGACAATGTGTTGGCTAAGCTCCGGAAGGCTTTAGGCGATAGCTTTCAAGATTTTAGGGTTTATGTTGAAGAGCAAAGCGACAAAAACTACTACATCGTCCTAGTGGTGGCGAAGACGCCTCCAAACGTGAAAGTGAGAGAGTTCCGATCAGAAATCCTAAAACAAATAATAAAGGTCCACAGAGAACTAAACAAAGAATTCAAGT
>JAVZNE010000002.1:0-256022 GCA_038882975.1 Bathyarchaeia archaeon | reverse complement strand
AAGGCGTTGTAGGGGCTACTTGGCCGCCGGTCATTCCATAAATCATGTTGTTGCCCATTATAACGAGAATATCAGTGTTTCTTCTTGCAGCATGTATGAAGTGGCCCATACCAATTCCGACGATGTCTCCGTCTCCACCGAAAACGACAACGTGAAGTTCTGGCTTCAGAAGTTTTATGCTTGTGGCCACTGGTATGCTTCTACCATGCAAAGTGTGGACGGAATCCGCCAAATAATATGGGGAAGGTATCCATGAAGAGCAGCCAATCCCACTGACGAAACAGAACCTTCTAAAATCGTCATAGCCAAGCTCAAAAACTGCCCTTAGAAAGGCGTCGCTTAAAGCATATAACCCACAGCCTGGACAGAAGGGAAAACGTAACCCCGGCCTCAAGTAGTTGGTAGGCGAGAATGCCCTTTCACCCATTTTTCATGGCGCCTCCTTCAAAATCTTCTCTAAAATCTCCTCTGGGGTGATTAGTTCGCCTCCACCTATCTTGTTGAGTGGAACAACCGCTGTGCAGCCAGCAACCCTCTTAACCTCGTTGACTATTTGCCCCAAATTCATTTCTGGCACAATTATTTTTTCAGCATTTTCAGCCAGCCTTTGCACCGATTTTTCTGGGAAGGGCCAAAGGGTTTTTAGGCGGACATAGCCAACTTTTACACCTCTTTTTTCTGCTTCTTCGACAGCCTCGTATATTGCCCTTGAAGTAATGCCGTAAGCCACTACGCCCACTTTGCAGTCTTCAACATTGTAGCTTTCCACTTCCACAATGTCGTCCAAATTTTTCCTTATCTTGTTGTTAATCGCCTCTACAACCCGCCTATGCACAACTGGGTCGGCGGTAAATCTAAACCCCCGCTCGTCGTGGGTTGAGCCGGTGGCAGCCACATTAAAGCCCTCGCCTATGGAAGGCATGGGTGCAACACTTTCCAAACCGAAGAAGATTTGCTCTCCAGCCTTTGGCTTTTTGCGGTTAACTATCTCCATGTTTTCCAAGGGTGGTATAACTAAATGCTCTCTGAGATGCACTGTAGTCTCATCTGTTAGCAAAGTGACTGGTGTGCGATATTTTTCTGCAATGTTGAACGCCCTAATAGTAAGTTCAAAAACTTCTTGAACAGAGTTGGGGCAAAGCGAAACAGCCATGTAATCGCCATGGGTTCCCCAACGCGCCTGCATAACATCGCCCTGCGCACATTTAGTTGCTTGACCAGTGCCGGGTCCAACTCTCTGAACATCAACGATGACGCATGGCGTTTCAGTCATAAAAGCCCAGCCTATGGTCTCCTGCATTAAGCTGAAGCCCGGACCAGAAGTGGCTGTCATGGCTTTAACGCCACACCAGCTTGCACCGACAACAGCCCCTATTGAGGCTAGCTCATCCTCCATTTGAAGGAATATGCCGCCAACCCTTGGAAGACGCGCCGCCATGTGCTCGGCAATTTCATTAGCTGGCGAAATGGGATAGCCAGCGAAAAATCTGCATCCAGCAGTTAGTGCAGCCTCAACACATGCCTCGCTTCCCTGCAAAAAAGCCCTTTTTCCCTTTTCACATTCCATTTTAGCACCCGTCAAAATGGTTTAATGCCCTTTGGCATTTAGGGGCTGTTAAAGGGTATTAAGAGTTTTGCCGTGATTACGAACTTTGGATTTATGGTGGAGGATAGCAAAACCTTTCAAGCAACGTCTAGTACAATTAGGTGAGGGGGAAACTATGAACCTCTTCATATTCCTTCTAATCTGGGCGATAGTTTGGTATATCCCAATACCTCCATGGAAAGGCAGCTGGAGAAAGTCTAGACGGATAATTTCGCTTCTTTTGGGCTTATTTTTATTCTTTATAATTCAGTTTTCCCAGCCTCCATTAAGTGTCCTTGTGTATCTTCTTGTTTTCCTTAGGCTGTTTGTCGCCTTTGTAGAGTCAGCTTTCTCCATAAGACCACTCAGCCCAGAAGAGGTTGAGAAGGATTACATTTATCCCCGCAGACGCCCACCATGGAAGATTTCATTAAGAACAAGGGCGAAGCTTGTGGGAGTGTTATTTATCATCTATTTGCTTGCAGCCTTCGCATTGATTGTTTTTTGGCAGATTCAGAGAGTGGCTAACGCCGCATACTTCAACAACTTTATCCATATGAGTTCTGGATTGCCCTTTAACAGGGAAATTCCAGACAACATGGTGCGCCTTGTCACCGAGGAGCTTGCCATTTCAGTAGCCCGACGCCACATGTCCGAGTTTGGAAGCAACACCCAAGTTTTAGGATGCCATATTACAAAGACTCCGGAAGGCAAACTGGTCTGGGTTGCCGTTATAGGCTCAACAAATGTTATAGCTGAAAACTATGTGAAGGGCTTTGTCATAATAGACGCCACAGATCCGTTGGCGCCTCCTAAAATTTTGCGGAGGGAATTTGCGGTTGGCGAATCTTTATGGTTTGACCATAACGTTCACTTCCGCTCTTACATGAACGACATTTCAAATCGTTACGGCGTAGCCTACATAACATGGAACTTCGAAACAAACGAAACAGCGTATGTTGTAACCCGCTATTGTGTTGGCTTCGACCTTATCAGGCGTTATGAGACTCCATTAATTTATGATGAAGAGGGCAGCCTTTACCCTCAAGCGGAGTCGCTTCTCCAAATCCCAGATTGGGTTACGCAGGTTTACGATGAGAACTGGCTTGAAGAAATGATAAACGAGATGGGAAACTTCAGAAGGGGCACAGGCTTTGATTATTGGGCTGGAGGCTTCTTGTGGCTTATACCACCCAGCCGAGAACGCTTCGAGATGACAGAAGACACACGCTACATCATAGATCCAGAAACAGGCGACGTCGTAGCCCTAATCTGCGTGAACCCCATTGGCAACAGGCGAACCCTTTCAGGAGTTTTCAAAGCCACGAGAAGCAGCATATTCTTCTACGATTTCAGGCAAGCCAACTACATTTCAGGCATGACAGCCGAAGACCTCGTTGAAGGGAGGCTTCCAAAACCCGCAGCTGGCATGTATGACGCTGAAATGCCGCTCCTGTATCCAGTGCAAATATCTCCTGGCAACCACAGACTTGCATGGTATGTGCCCATTTACTGGCGAGAAGCCGTGAGTGGAAAGGAGGAAACCATCTATCTTGCGGGTTTTGCCATAGTCGATGCGGAGGAAACAAGCAAAATAGCCATAAAAATGCATGAGGAGGGCATGACAAGCGAACAGCTTGTACGCGCCACTCGGCAAGAATTCCTAAAACTTTTCGGCATAATAACCGAAATAGAGGTTAGCGCAAAAGTTGAAGGCAAATACGAGTATGTGGAGGATGGAACAACCCACATCGTTCTCCGCCTGGATAATGCAACATACGAGTGGGTGGAAGCCACCCCAAAAGACCTTCCAACTGCTCAATGGAACAAGCTGATGGCAACTCAGAAGGACCACACGGTAACTGTGCATATTGAAAAGCGTGGAGAAAAGTGGATTATAACGGCCTTCGAAAACCCAAACGTCTAGTAGACGGAGACTTTGGCAACGCCTTTAACCTTTAAGAATTCTGGAATGAGCTCGCCTGGAACCTTCTTCTCCACAATGAGCGTCAGTTTCGGCTCTGGAGAAAGCTCCGGATCATCAACAATAGCTTGCCTAATACTTAGACCGCTTTTTGCCAGTATCATGGCTGAGTTCGCTAATATGCCGGGCATTTTAGCGTCTACTGGGGTTATTTCCACCACGCCGAGCTCCAGGTGTTTTGCAATTTCTTTTAGGGAGTGCCCCGCAGACCTTAAGCCTTCGAATATTAGGCGTAGCTCGCGGTTTGCCCTTATCGTGTTTATCGTCTCGTTTACTGTTCTTCTGTCTACGCCCGCCACTCTTGCTATGCGGGTTGGCGGAATCTCTATCTCGTTTAAGTATATCTTCCCATTTTTCACGCTCAGCCCATTTTCTACGAGGATTCTGGCTACTTTTAGGCGTTCAGGGTAGTTTTCAAAGTGCTTTTTTATTGTGTTCCACATGTTTCCATCTGCCTAATGTACTTTTTTGTGCAATAAAGTATAAATATGTTCACTGTTTTATTATATGCCCACATGTACTAAAATGTGCTGAGGCGATATAAAATGAGCCTTAAAGTTCAAAAAAGTGAATACTTCACGGTGCTGAACGCTGATGAGATACCCACAGCATGGTATAACATACAAGCAGATCTGCCAGAACCGCTTCCGCCACCACTAGACCCTACAACCCTAAAACCCATAGACCCAAAACTCTTGGAGAGAATATTTGCAAAAGAGTTGATTAGGCAGGAGGTTTCCACGGAACGCTTCATAAAAATTCCAGAGGAGGTGTTAGACGCCTACTTGCGACTGCCACGTCCAACACCACTTTATAGGGCTAGGAGACTCGAAAGGTTTCTTAAAACCCCGGCGAAAATCTACTTTAAATGCGAGAATTTCAGCCCAACTGGAAGCCATAAAACTAATACTGCCATAGCCCAAGCCTATTACAACAAGGAACAGGGAATAAAGAGGCTTGTAACGGAAACTGGTGCTGGACAGTGGGGCACAGCCCTAGCCTTCGCCTGCACAATTTTCGGTTTGAAGTGCCGCATATACATGGTTCGCGTCAGCTACCAGCAGAAGCCCGGCAGAAGAACAATAGCGCAGCTTTATGGCGCTGAAATGTTTCCCTCGCCAAGCGACCAGACAAACTTTGGCAGAAAACTATTGAAAGAGAACCCAAACCATCCGGGGACCTTAGGCATTGCCATAAGCGAGGCGCTTGAGGACGCGATTACGCATGAAGATACAAGGTACTCTCTAGGTTCAGTTTTAAACCATGTGCTGTTGCACCAAACCATCATAGGCTTGGAAGCAAAAAAACAGTTTGAGATTATTGGCGAGTATCCAGATGTTGTCTGTGGATGCATAGGCGGAGGCTCCAATTACGCTGGTTTCTGCTACCCATTCATGATGGACAAGCTTAAGGGCAAAACAGAAATAGAATTTGTGGCATGCGAGTCCAAGGCTGTACCCCATACAACAAAAGGAGTCTACACATACGACTTTGGAGACACAGCCCAACTGACACCACTGTTAAAAATGCTTACAATAGGGCATGGCTATGCCTGTCCACCAATCCACGCTGGAGGCTTAAGATACCATGGAATGGCGCCCTCAATATCCTATCTAATCTATAAGGGGTATATGCGTTCAGTAGCCTACCACCAAACAGAAGTCTTCCAAGCAGCCCAAATACTAGCCAAAACGGAAGGACTAATAATTGCGCCTGAAACAGCCCACAGCCTAAAATTCGTCGTAGATGAAGCCCTAAAATGCCGAGAAACTGGTGAAAAGAAGGTTATAGCCATGAACTACAGCGGACACGGCCTTTTAGATTTGGGCGCCTATGAGCAATTCTTGGCAGGAAAACTTATGGATTATGAGCCGGAAAAAATCGAGGTTCCAACTATTGTTAAATAGCCTTTAAAGGGCGGGTACAAGTGGCAATTGCAACTCAAACCGAAAATGTAAATGAGTTTAAAATTGAGCTTTTGCCAATTGACAGCTTGAAGCCCCATGAGAAAGGCTCCCCGTTATATTTGGAGATGTTGAAAAGGGAAATTCTAAGGGATGGCGTTCTAAAATATCCAATAATTGCCGATGAAAAGACAAATGTTATACTTGACGGGATGCACCGTTGGCTTGCCCTAAAAAGCTTGGGCTACATGCAAATACCCGTCCTGCGCGTTAACATTTTTCAAAACCCCCAAATTCGCATTGGCAGGAGACGCATCCATCGGTACATTGGAAACTCAAACCCGCCCATAACAGTCGAAAACGTGGTTAGGGCAGCTCTAAGCGGAAAGCTCATGGAACCAAGAACCACAAGACACTTCTTCCCCTTCCTAAAACCTCCAAAAATCAACTATCCACTAGCCGCTCTGGGAAGAAGTAAGCCACAAGACGTTTCAAAATATCTTGCAGAAATGACTCTCGAAGAAAACCAAAAAGCCATAAAAGGCTGGCTTGAAGAAATCTCCGAAGAACTTGAATTTCTAAAAAAGAGAATAGAGGAAGTGGAGAAAGAAAAGGACGAATTCATAAACAGAATTAAAAACCTGAGCGGAAATGAACCTTTAAGCCCTTAAAAGGACATATATTCTTTTTGGAATAATTTTTTCAAAAAAGTATTTTAATTAGAATACATGTTTTAGATTTCCCGGGAGGGCAAGAAGCTCGAAAAGAGAACCTTGACGGAAATTAACCAAAAAATTAAGCGCGGAGACGTCCAAGTTCTAACTGTTGAGGAAATGAAAAGACTTATCGAGGACAGCGATGTTAAAAAGGCTTTTCATGAAGTTGACGTTGTAACAACGGCAACTTTCGGTCCAATGTGTTCTTCGGGAGCCTTTCTGAACTTTGGACACAGCGAACCTCCCATCAAAATGGAGAGAGTTTGGCTTAACGATGTTGAAGCATATCATGGAAACGCCGCCGTGGACTGCTACATAGGCGCCACGAAAATGAGCGAAACGCGAGGTTTTGAATATGGTGGCGGGCATGTGATTGAGGATTTGGTTGCTGACAAAGAAATAGAGCTTAAAGCCGTAGCCTATGGAACGGACTGCTATCCAAGAAAGGTTCTGGAAACAAGGTTTACAATTCACGATTTGAATCAGGCAATATTGTGCAATCCCAGAAACTGTTATCAAAAATATAGCGCCGCAACAAACAGCACCGACAGAACGCTTTACACTTACATGGGGATTCTCCTCCCAAACCATGGCAATGTGAACTATGCTGGATGCGGCGAACTAAACCCACTAATAAACGACCCAGAGTATAGAACGATAGGCATAGGAACTAGAATCTTTCTCGGCGGCGGAGTAGGCTATGTGATAGGTGAGGGAACCCAACACGACCCCAAAAACGGGTCTGGAACCCTTATGATTAAAGGCGACTTGAAAAAAATGCAGCCTGAATATTTGAGAGGTGCCACGTTCCATAATTATGGCGTGACACTTTATGTTGGCATAGGAATCCCAATTCCAATACTTGATGAGGAAATAACCAAAAGTGTCGCGGTTAGAGACGAAGAAATTTTCACAAAAATCGTTGATTATGGAGTCCCAAGTCGAAATCGCCCAGCAATTTGGGAAGCCAGCTATGCGGAGTTGAAGTCTGGAAAAGTTGAGATTGAAGGAAAAATCGCAAAAACGGCTTGCACTTCCAGTATTGAAGTGGCTAGAAAAATAATGGCTGAACTTAAAAAGTGGATTGAGGAGGGTTTGTTTTTCTTAACAGAACCAGTTGAAAGGCTTCCAAGAGACGTGGAATACCACCACATGAAAATGGGGTGATGAGTTGCCTAAGAAGTGGATAGAGGAAAAATGCGTTTTCTGCTCATTGTGTACGGTTCTCTGTCCACATGAAGTCTTCACACAAGCAGATGGAAAAATTCAGTGGAATGCCGCAAGATGCGTGAATTGCGAAGAATGCCTTGCGAGTATAGGCTGTCCAAGGAGGGCCATAAATTAATGATAATCTCGGCTAAAGGTTTGTTTAAGAAAAAATTTAGCGCAAAAGAGACAGAATGCACAGTAATAACTGACAAACATGAAGCCGTTAAAGTGGCTGAAGAGACAATAACTTATCATCGTAGGCAACTAGAATCCTACATTAAAACGCATGTAAGCTTTCTGTACTCCCTAAAACCACTGGAGATTGCTGATGGACCAGAAATTGTTAGGTTGATGGCTTCAGCCTCAGCTAAAGCTGGGGTTGGACCAATGGCTTCGGTGGCTGGGGCTTTGGCTGACTTGGCGGTTAAAGAAATGCTTGCATGGGGGGCGGAGATAGCAATAGTGGAAAATGGTGGAGAAGTATCAGCGGTGTCCGAAACTCCCTTGGATGTTGCCCTCTTGGTTGGAGATTCTCCTCTGTCTGGGAGAATAGGTTTTAGAGTTGAAAAATCTCCAATTGGTATAGCCACAAGCTCCGGTGTTTACGGGCACGCCCTAAGCTTTGGTGAAGCTGAAGCTGTGACGATTTTCGCCAAAAATGCTTGTTTGGCGGATGCTGCCGCAACAGCAGTCTGCAACGTTGTGCGAGGAGAACCTGACCAAGCCATAAAAAGCGCGTTGAAAAAGGCATGGTCGATTGAAGGCGTTGAAGGCGTCCTCATAATCTACAGAGGGAAGATTGCATTAGCTGGAGAAGTTCCCAAGCTCATTAGTCTATGGAAAGGAGGTAATCGTCCTCGATAACAGAAATTACATTAAAAGAGTTGTGGTCAAGTTCGGTGGAAAATCCCTTTCAGATGGAGAAAAAGCCAAAAAGTTAGCTGGAAAAGTGTTTTTGGAGTTAAAGAGTGGAAAACAGATAGCCATCGTTGTCTCTGCCATAGGGAACACAACAGACACGTTAATTGAATATAGTGGCAAGGCTTGCAGCGCTAATGTTTCATCAAAAGACTTGGACGAGATACTTGCCATGGGAGAAAGAACAAGCGCAAGACTCTTTACAGCAGCCCTAAAAGCACAAGGAATAAACGCAAAATTTTTAGATCCGTCGGACGACGACTGGCCAATAATAACAGACGATAACTTTGGCAATGCCAACCCAATAATAAATGAGTGCATATATAAGATTCGAAGTAAATTGGGACAACTACTTAATGAAAACGTTGTTCCTGTGATTCCTGGATTTGTCGGCAAAACCTCACGGGGAGAGATAACCACGCTAGGCAGGGGCGGAAGTGACACAACAGCCTTTCTTGTCGCCAGGGCAATAGGTGCAAGTGAAGTCATAATAGTTACAGACGTGAAGGGGATAATGTCCGCTGACCCGAAAATCGTTCCAAATCCGAAGGTAATTGACAAAATTGACGCTGAAAAGCTCGCAAATTTGTGCGACCTTGGAACAAAATTCATCCATAGAAAAGCATTAAAATTCTTGGATGGCTGTTTCACGGTCAAAATTACAAATTACGATGGTGAAAAACTGAATGGAAATGGGACAATTGTCCAAGGAACCATTAGCAGGACTAATTCCTCCCCGGAAAAATCGCTTCTGGCATGTTTAACATTGGTAGTTGAAAAATCTTCAAACATCTGGGAAGTTATTCCCAACGTTTCCAAAATTATCACACAAAACCGAATCCCAGTCTTAATGCTCTTAGCGGACAGCGACTCATTAACACTGTATGTCCACGATGAGGAAGCTGAAAAAGTGGCAAGAATTCTGCATTCCAAATTAATGTCCGCTGGGGGAAAAAACAAGGTCTTGGCGATGGCTGTGAAACGGAGACTTTTGTGGGCAAAAATTTCGGGAGCTGAAATGGGGAACATTTACAAAGAATTGGAGGCGTTAAAAACTTGCAGAGAAAAAATTTGTGGAGTAACCACAATAGCCTCTAACATCCACCTTTTAACAGAACCTTAAAATGCGAATAGGGTTGTGCTGAAACCCCAAAACTCTTTTTATATTTCAGAAGCTAGCATAGTAGCAGAGGCTTAGTGATGATCCCTATAAATGCTCCGCAAATAGGCGAAGAGGAGATTAAGGCTGTTATAAAAGTTTTGAAAAGCGGCATCCTAACCCATGCGCTCGGCGCTGGACCAATGGTTAAACAGTTTGAAGAAGAGTTTGCAAAGTTTGTTGAGGCAAAACACGCCATAGCCGTAAACAGTGGAACAGCAGCCTTGCACATGGCTGTTGTTGGGACAGGCGTAAAACGGGGCGACGAGGTGATTTTGCCAAGCTTCACCTTTGTGGCAACAGCCGAAACCGTTGTGATGGCTGGAGCCAAACCAGTTTTTGTGGACATAGACCCTGAAACCTACAATATTTCGCCGGAAGCCGTTGAAAAAACCTTAACAAATAGGACTAGGGCAGTAATAGCCGTGGACCTCTACGGTTCGCCAGCAGACCTGAAACCGTTAAGGGAGATGGCTGACAAACATGGGTTAAAGGTCATTGAAGACGCAGCCCAAGCCCACGGCGCAACTTACAAAGGAAAACCAGTTGGTGCCTATGCAGACATTGCATGCTGGAGTTTCTACGCAAGCAAAAACATGACAACGGGCGAAGGCGGCATGATAACCACAAACGATGATGAAATTGCCGAAACCTTGAGGCTTGTTAGGAGCCACGGCGAGAAAGAAAAGTACAAGTCCATTCTTCTAGGGCACAATTACCGCATGCCAGAAATCGAAGCGGCAATAGGCATCGCACAGCTTAAAAAACTGCCCAATTTTCTAGCTAAGCGAAGGGAAAACGCCGAAAGGCTCACAGCAAAACTTTGTGGCGTTAAAAACCTTCAGCTGCCATGTGAGCCTAAAGGCTGCAGAAACAGTTGGTACCTTTACACGGTAAGAATTAAAGACGCGGACAGAGCAAAGCGAGACACCGTTGTCGAAAAGTTAAGGAAGGAGGGCATAGGCGCCGAAGTCTACTATCCATGGCCCATTCATCTAATGCCTTACTATCGCAAGTTTGGAAAACGGAGGCTTCCAGAAACAGAAAAAGCCTCGGAGCAGGTGCTTTCATTGCCAGTTCATCCCGGCGTTACTGCAGAGCAGATAGACTTTATAGGCGAGGCTGTTTCTCGTTTGGTTAGGCAGGGTTGAAACAGCTAGGTTTTTATATTTACGCCGTCTAGTATAGTGCCTTCACCGGATTTGGTGGTTTTGCGGGGGCACCCGCTTTATGGCAAAAACAAGAGTTATTATAATGGGCGCAGCCGGGAGGGACTTTCACAACTTTAACGTCTATTTTAGGGACAACGACGCTTATGAGGTTGTGGCTTTCACCGCCACACAGATTCCGGGCATAGAGGGAAGAGTGTACCCGCCGGAGTTGGCTGGAAAAAATTACCCGAATGGTATACCAATTTATCCCGAAGAAGAACTTTCAAGGCTGATAAGGGATTTTGACGTTGACCAAGTTATCTTTGCCTACAGCGACGTCTCCCACGAGTACGTCATGCACAAGGCGTCAATAGCACTGGCAAGCGGAGCAGACTTTAGACTCATGGGACCTAAAACAACCATGCTCAAAGCTAAAGTTCCAGTAATTTCTGTAGGCGCCGTAAGAACTGGTTCTGGAAAGAGCCAGACATCAAGGCAAGTGGCAAAAATTTTGAAGGGAAAAAGCTTAAACGTGGTTGTTATCAGACATCCAATGCCCTATGGCGACTTGCTTGCGCAAGTCTGCCAACGCTTCGCCTCATATGAGGACCTTGACCGATACGAATGCACCATTGAAGAAAGGGAGGAATATGAGCCTCACATAGATAACGGCGTGGTTGTATACGCTGGGGTTGACTACGAGAAGATTTTAAGGGAAGCGGAAAAAGAGGCCGACATCATCGTTTGGGATGGGGGAAACAACGACATACCCTTCTATAAGCCAGACCTTCACATAGTTGTCGCAGACCCCCATAGAGCTGGACACGAAATAGCGTATCACCCTGGAGAAGCCAACCTTAGATTGGCAAATGTAGTGATAATAAACAAGGTTGACACTGCAGACTACAAAAACGTCAGCCTAGTGAAGGAAAACATAAGGCGGGTTAATCCCGGCGCTATTATACTTGAAGCTTCGTCGCCAATAACCGCTGACAAACCAGAGCTAATTAAAGACAAGCGAGTGCTTGTAATTGAAGACGGTCCAACATTGACTCATGGCGACATGCCCTACGGCGCAGCAACAATATTGGCAAAGCAGCTTGGAGCCAGAGAAATAGCCGACCCGAGACCATATGCTGTAGGCTCAATAAGAGAGGCTTATGAAAAGTACCCCCACCTCGGAGCTGTTCTACCGGCCTTAGGCTATGGGGGAAAACAGATTGAGGAGCTTAATGAAACAATCGCCAAAACACCATGCGACGTTGTGGTTATCGGAACACCAGTAGACCTGAGAAGGGTTATGGAAATCGATAAGCCAACAGTGCGAGTCAAATATGAGCTTAAAGTTTTGGGACCATTGTCTCTAGAGCAAATTTTGGAAGACTTTCTGGGGAAAGTGCAGAAGCATGGGAAATGAAGAGGTCGAAATTTCGAGAGTAAAAATAAAATTCATCATTGAAGGATTAGGCGAAGCTGAAGGCGAGCTTGTCCGCCACTTAGCCCCAAGAACAGTGGACATGATAGTCCGAAAACTTCCTATCGAGGGAAGAGTCGCCCTATGGAAGGAGGAAGTTTACTTTGAAATCCCAGTGAAAATGGGTGAAGAAAAGGCAAAGGGCACAGTTGAAAAGGGGACGATAGCCTTCTGGCCTATGGGAAGCGCCCTATGCATATTTTTTGGTGAGTCTCAGCCCTACAGCCCAGTTAACATTTTAGGTAAAATTACCAAAAATCTTGAACTTTTTAGCAAGGTTAAAAGTGGAACAACCATTAAGGTTGAAAAGTTATAGGTATACGCTCTCGCTCCAACTTTTCAAAAGCTTTTCACATTCTTCCTTGACATCTTTCTTCCGCGCCTTCTTCTTTAATGTTTCAAGGAATTCTATGCGTTTCTCCACTGAACGCCTTTCAGCTTCTCCACCATAATACATTTTTCCTTCAAGATACTCCCTCATATGATATGCCTTCTGCACAAAAAGGCTTGCGGCATCGACAGGATTTGCCACCGCATACTTATTTGCCCAAAGGGAGGCTTCAGACTCTCGGAGTTGTGTGAAACCGTCAATTTCGGTTATACTTTTTATGTATGACCGCAAAAAGTCATAGTATCCCGCAGTTTTAACGAGTTTCAATGCAGCTCTAACTTTCTGCCTAAAATCTGGACTTCCTTTAACGGTTAGGCGGTGTTTATAGCCTTTCCTAACAAGTTTTTCAGCTTCCTTGACCTCGTTTGTGGTGTACACTCTTTTTGGATAAGCCAACCCAGCTCCAGCCATAAGAGGTTAGGCAAACAGCCTTTATGGAAATAAAACGGTTAGTCAACAGCCTTGTATATTTTAATGTCGTGGTTACCAGAAACTAGCTGAACTAAGCCATCTTCCTCAAGCTTTTCAAGAAAGTCTTTAGCCGCGCTTATTCTGATGTTGAGGCGTGTTGCTACTGCATAGGGCGTTAAAACCCGCATCTTCTTTAATTCATCAAGGATCTTCCCGCCTTGGACGTCTGGTAAAAATATTCCAGCTGGCTTTTTCTCTTTTGTCGCCTTTTCCTTCTCCTTTTCCTTCCTCTTTTTCTCTTCCTCACCCTTCCGCATCTGCATGCGTTCCATCTGTTTCAAGCTAAGCTTCTTTTTCCCACCCATTAACTGGCATCTCCTTGAACGATTTTAGGCTATGGATAGATTCCATTTTCGCTTCTTATATACATTGCTAGTTGTAGCGGCATATTTTAGAAAGAAAGAGGGGAGAAGTAGTCGTTATCTGCCCATAACTTTTCTGGCGGCGATCTCGATGTCTTCAGCCTTTATAGTCTTTCTTCCGGTGTGCATTGCAAAGTCTAGAGCTTCTTTAGCTATCTTTATCCCTATCTCCTCTAGGGCTTTTGCAAGCTCTCTTGCAGCTGCCTCACTTACGCGGTCAGCTCCAGCCTTCTTGCATAACCTATGCATGGGGGCAATTGCCAACTCTAAATCTGCCATAAAGACTCCTCCGTAGCCTCTTTCTCTATTTAAAGCAATATTTAACGTTTATTGCATCCTATCTTCTAAAATTTGGCACCAAAGCCAAACTTTCTTTATTTAAGAGAGGAAATTATAAAAATGCCTAGGCTTGTAGTTTTATGCTCAAAGTGGCATACGCTATGGAGCCTTTAAAATTTGTCGACGCCCACATCCACCTATCAGATGAAGAATACATCGAGAAAATTGAAGAAATCATTTTAGACGCCAAAAACTCCAACGTGGTGGCTATAGTTTCTAACTCCATGAACCTGGAGACAAGCATAAAAAGCCTTGAGCTTGCCGAACGCTATAATGGGATAGTTCATGCCGCGTTGGGAATCCATCCATGGAACGTAAACACGTTAACCGAGGAAGAACTACAACAGACAACAGAATTCATAATGAAAAATAGGCGCAATAAAGCCTTAAAGGCCATAGGCGAAGTTGGCTTGGACTACAAATATGAGAGAATTTGGGAAAAGCAGCTGAAGGTTTTTGATGTAATGCTTCACCTAGCTGAAAAACTAAACCTTCCAGTGATTGTTCATTCTCGTGGAACTACAACGCAAATAGTGGATATGCTGCCATCCTACAACTTGAAAAGGGTTCTCTTGCACTGGTTTAGCAACCCAATAAGCGTATTACCAAAAGCCATCGAAAGAGGATACTACATCAGCGAGGGACCGCCAACGGCTTACTCAAATGGTATACGTGAAGTCGTCAAAAAAGTGCCGCTAACAAATCTCTTAACAGAAACTGATGGGCCAGTGCGCTACTTTAAGAGCCCCTTTAAGGGGAAAATGACAACCCCAGCTTTCATTCCAATAGTTGTAGGTGCAATAGCTGAAATTAAAAGGATAAGCATTGAGGAAACCGCAAATCAGATAGCGAGGAATTTTGAGGAATTTTTTGGAGTAAAGATAAATTCGAGGGATAGTGACGCGTAAATTTAAATTCAGCCTTTTTGTTATGAATTTTCACTTTAAACAAGCATTGTGTGAAACGGCATGGATGAGGGCTGCTTGGGGGACAATGAAGCTTGGGAAAAGTTCGCACAGAACACATTAAACGCATAGCAAAAGAACTCGTTAGGCGTTTCCCCAACAAGTTTTCCAGCAACTTTGAAGAGAATAAGCAGGCTGTCACCACACTTTTACAAGGGACAACAACACGGATACGAAACCAGATTGCAGGATACATAACCCACATTTATTCCGGCATGGAAACGCCAGCGTCTACTAAAAGCTCTGAAGAAGGCGAGTAACTTTATTAGAAGGCTTTCCATTTTAGAAAAGGCGGATGAGGCTTTAGGTTATGATGGACCAATACAGGCGCGGATGGGCCTTAAGATACCTACGCGAAGCAAAAGCAGAGCTGGAAGCCGCAAGAAAAATGCCCTATATGGCTCCAAGCCTCATTCTAGAAGCCATAAGGAAAGCTAGAAACGCCATATACTACAGCCTAGGAGAACCGGCCTTCATAGAAAACGTGGTAAGAGAAGCCATTGAAAAAATGCAGTTCAGGAATGACCCAGTTTTGAGATGCCTAGTTGAAATTGAAGGGATGATGCAGCAGATGACCCAGTTGGAAGAGGTGAACGAGGAAAAAGCCGTAAAGCAGGCAGACAACCTAATACAGCTAGCCTCAGAAATAGTTGAAACAATTATTGGAGAAAAAGTGGAAGATTAAAGGTTAAAACTAACTTTTCAGTTTTTCAACAGCCTTGCTTATACGGTCCAAAGCCTTCTTAATGTTCTCAACAGAATTCGCAAAAGATATGCGCAAATACCCCTCGCCATACTTTCCAAATGATGTCCCTGGGAGAACCGCCACGCCGGCTTCGTTGAGCAAGTAGTCCGAAAGCTCTTTAGATTTCTTTCCAGTTCCCTTTATGTTTGGGAAAACGTAGAAGGCGCCTTTAGGCTTCTTACATGTTATACCATTAATGTTGTTTAACCCGGAAACAATAACTTCTCTCCTTTTTCTAAATTCTGTAACCATCTTCTCAACAGAGTCTTGTGGACCTTTTAGGGCTTCAACACCAGCCATCTGGACAAAGGCGCATGTGCAAGAGTTCGAATTAATCATCAACTGTGTGATTTTCTCAGCTAGGTCTTTTCGCATGACCCCGTAGCCAAGTCTCCAGCCTGTCATGGCATAGGTCTTCGAAAAACCATCCAATATTATGGTTTTCTCCCTCATCCCTGGAAGCGAAGCAATGCTTTCATGGTTCCCCTCATAAATTATCCTGCTGTAAATCTCATCTGAAAGCACTATAACATCGTCCCTATCGGCTATGCAGTCGGCTATAACCTTCAAATCTTCCCTTGTTAAAACGCCGCCGGTTGGGTTTTCAGGCGAGTTCAAAATAATCATTTTAGTCTTCTTGGTTATCTTAGCCTTAACATACTCGTGGTCCAGTCTGAAATCGTTCTCCTCTTTTAGCGGGATAGGCACCGGTTTGGCTCCAACAAAGTTTATCATGGATTCGTAGATTGGAAAACCTGGATTTGGATATAAAACCTCCTCGCCACGCTCCACGCATGCCAATATAGCGAAAAACATTATGGGCTTGGCTCCTGGTGTAACAACAACCTCTTCTGGGTCAACTGGAATCTTTCTAGTTTTTGAAATGTACTCAGCTATGGCTTCCCGCAATTCTGGGATGCCAGCAGCTGGCACATAATGAGTGTAGCCAGCATAAAGAGCCTTCACAGCAGCCTCCTTAATGTTTATGGGTGTGTCAAAGTCCGGCTCGCCTATTTCCAGGTGGATTATTTCCTTGCCTTGTCTTTCAAGGGCTTTTGCGCGGGCAAGCACTTCAAAGGCCGTTTCAGTTCCAAGAGATGCCATTCTTTTAGCGAATATGGAAACCATCATCAATCACCAATACTTTTGAGCGGGTTGAAAGTTAAGGTAACTCGGGTAGAATATTTAACCATTACAGTTGAAAAGGATTGAAGCAATGTTTAAAAGAGCTTGATTAATGGGCGTACTTTGACAACGTCTGGGTTAACGAGGTTCGGCGGAATTCGTCCCTCGAAAAAGGCAACCAAATTTTCCGCAACCATTTCAGCCATCCTTGAGCGGGTTTCGTAGCTGGCGCTTGAAATGTGGGGTGCCACAACAATATTGTCAAGTTTAAGCAGGGGATTATCCACTGGTGTTGGTTCTTGCTCAAAAACGTCTAGGGCTGCTCCTGCAATCCAACCTTCCTTCAATGCCTTGTATAGAGCTTTTTCATCCACCACAGGACCTCTGGAATTGTTGATTAGATAGGCTGTCTTCTTCATCAGCCTAAGCTTCTCCTCGTTGATTAAGTGGTAGGTTTCCTTCATTAGGGGCACATGGATACTGACAAAGTCGGATTCCTTTAAAAGTGTGTCCAAGTCCACACGTTTTGCGCCAAGTTCCTTCTCTATTTCTGGCGGCATGGGAACAACATCATAGTATAAAATTTTCATGTTGAAGCCTTTTGCCCTTCGCGCAACAGCGGTTCCTATTCTGCCCGCTCCCACGATGCCCAGTGTTGCGCCGTAAACGTCTCTCCCCAGAAGCATGCTTGGATGCCAGCCGACCTTCCACTGTCCAGTGCGCACATACTTATCTGCCTCAACAACGCGTCTCGCAACAGCCATCAACAAAGCCCAAGCGAAATCCGCCGTGGTTTCTGTCAAAACCCCTGGAGTATTCGTTACATATATTCCCCTCCTTGTGGCTTCGGCAACATCTATGTTGTCAAAGCCGACAGCCATCTGGGCGACAATTTTCAGTTTTGGCGCAGCATCAAAGACTTCAGCGTCAATCTTATCCGACAAAAGTGTAACTAAGGCATCAACATCCTTTGCCTTCTTTATTATCTCCTTCTTGGGCGGTGGGCCATATTCCGGCCAGACTTCAGCGTCAAAACGCTCCCTTATTATTTTCATGCCCCTTTCTGGAAGCTCACGGGTTACGTAAACCTTAGGCTTTGCCATAGTGTTCACCTACGCGGTGCAAAACACTTTATTAATGCTCAACTTATTACATTTACGATTTCCCGTCTTTAAAGGTCACGAAGGTGCCCTTAAATGGCATTTATCAAGAATTTCGAACAATTAATCAGCAATGGCGAGACAAATCTTGATAAAAGGGCTAGAGAATTAGCCCTAAAAAGCCTCGAAGCCGCTATAAAAGCTGTAAACCCGAAATCGATAATTAAATCGAAACTTAGGCTTGAAGGCTCTATTCTCCATGTTAATGGGTACGCTTTTGACCTTAAAAAGTATAAGAACATATACGTTATAGGTGGAGGGAAAGCAAGCGGTTCAATGGCTGAAGCCTTAGAGGAGGTTTTAGGCGACAGAATCACAAGCGGGCTCGTTAATGTTCCAAAGGATGCTGAACATAAAACAAAAATAATTAGACTTCATGGGGCAAGCCACCCAATCCCCGACGAGTCAGGAGTTGAAGGAACAAGAAAAATGCTTGAAATAGCCGAAAAAGCTAGCGAAGGAGACTTGATTATATGCCTAATTTCAGGCGGGGGCTCCAGCTTGATGCCGATGCCAAGAGGTAAAATTACAATTGCCGATAAGAGGCGAATGACGGAGGACTTGCTGAAGTGCGGCGCAACAATTAATGAAATAAACACTGTTAGAAAGCACATCTCAGAGTTTAAGGGAGGATGGCTTGCAAAAAAGGCTTATCCAGCAACGATTCTAAACCTCATACTATCAGATGTTTTAGGTGATCCGCTGGATTTTATTGCCTCAGGCCCCACAGTTCCAGACTCAACGACCTTTAGCGACGCCATAAAAGTTTTGAAGAAATATGGCTTATGGAAGAAAGCGCCAAAATCAATAAAGAAAGTTTTAATGGAAGGGGAGAAGGGGATCATTCCAGAAACGCCAAAGGTTGACGACGAAGCCTTCAAAAAAGTTTTCAATGTAGTTATCGGAAACAACAGAGCTGCAAGTATGGCTGCATGCGAAACTCTAAAATCTGAGGGATTGAACACGCTCATGCTCACATCACTTCTTGAAGGCGAGGCAAGACATGTTGGAACAGTGCTGGCTTCACTAGCCCGCGAAATTTTTGCATCCGGTAATCCTGTTAAAAAGCCTGCTGGTGTGGTGGCCGGTGGCGAAACAACAGTTACTGTTACTGGAAAGGGCAAGGGTGGAAGAAACCAGGAAATAGCCTTGGCGGCTTCGCTGAAAATAAGAGGTTTAGAAGGAGTTGTCATAGCCTCATTAAGCACTGATGGGGTGGATGGACCAACAGACGCTGCTGGAGCAATAGCCGACGGAAAAACCATAGCTAGAGCTGAAGCTTTGGGGCTTAAGGCTGAAGAGTTCCTGGCAGACAACAACTCTTATGGCTTCTTCTCCCAACTGGGCGACTTAATCTTTACAGGTCCAACGGGCACAAACGTTAACGACATATCAGTCATCATAGTGTTATAAGCGCTTGAAAAAGAGGGCTTGTAAGGTGAAGGTTAACGTTAGGTTTGTTGGCAGTTTCCGCAACATAACAAAAAAGGGCAAAATAGCACTAGAGCTAAGCGAAGGTGTACAACTCAAAGAAGCCATAAAACAAATCATTGAAAAATTTCCAAATATGGAAAGGGCCCTAATTGACCCGGAGCTAGGCGACCCGAGACCAAACACCCTAATAATTGTGAATGACTGTGAAATCAGCGTCTTAAAAGGTTTGGAAACAACCCTTAAAGATGGGGACGAAGTGGTTTTAATTCCAGTTTCCCACGGAGGATAAGCCTTTTGAAACTTTTCCCAATAAGAACAGACGTTATAAAACCGGGAGACGACATTGTCAACGCTGTTTTAAAAGCAATGGAGAAACGAGGGCTAACGCTTGATGATGGAGACATTTTGGCGTTGGCATCAAAAGTTATAGCCTACGCAGAAGACCGCGTTTTAAAGTTGGATAAAATTAAACCATCTGAAAAGGCTAAAAAACTCGCCAGAAAATTCGCACTACCACCAGAACTTGCCGAACTAATCATAAAAGAGGCTGAAGAAATCTACGGCGGAGTGAAAAAGGCTGTATTAACGCTAAAAGATGGGGTTTTAACGCCAAATGCCGGAATAGACAGTAAAAATGCCCCGCAAGACGCTGTCGCTTTATGGCCGAAAAACCCAGAAAAATGGGCAAAAAACATTAGAGAAAAGATAATGCGCAAAACTGGGAAAAAGGTTGCAGTCTTAATTGTTGACAGCGGCTTAAGACCTTTAAGGCTTGGCACAAGCGGCTTAGCCCTAGCTGTCGCTGGTTTCAAGCCGATAAGAGATTGCAGAGGTGAGGGGGACATTTTTGGGAAAAAATTGACCATCACATTACACGCTGTAGCAGACGACTTGGCCTCAGCAGCCCATCTCCTAATGGGTGAAACCTCGGAAAAAATTCCAGCCGTTTTAATTAAAGGGGTGCCCGTCAACCTTGATGATGGAGTTTATGGCCCGGAGGATATGAGTCTGCCGCTAAAAGAGTGCATTTTCATGAACAGTTTTAAGCCGAAACAGAAAATTAAGTATTGACTATGTCTTTACCAATGCTTTCTGATTTTAGGGTTTTATGCAGCGCCACACCGATAGAAGTTGAGGCCAATGCTATGATTACTCTTTCAATTGGATAAAGAAAAGCTGTTGTTTGCCAGATTAATTTTACACCGTTCACGTCAGCCGTAAATAATGGCCATAAAATCAATTCAAACATAAGCGACCCGGCAATTTGTCCAGCTAATGTGGAGACAAGAAACGTTATGAAGAAACCAAGAACACGTATACTGCCGCTCTTTGCGTTTTTCATATTTTTTATGGCGAAGGACTGTAGTGGAGAAATTAGAATCATGAAACCTAAAATCTGAAACCACATTAATGGTGGGTAAAGCCAGACCGGCCCGACAAAGGGGCAAAAGCCGAAAAGCAGAAGAAGCGAGAAATAGGTTAAGGTGCACAAATCCCTCCTACCCTTATAAAGAAAACCGGCGCAAAGGGCAGCGGCGACGCCCGCAACAAGGCTTATGTAGGAGAAGAATCCTGTTAGCAATCCAATCGCCCCGCCTATTGTTGTTGATAATGCTCCAGGGTAGGGTCCAAGAATCACGCCGATGACTGGCGCCATGACTGCTGCCGCCGTTATGGCATTGCTGGGTAAACCAATAATCTTGAATATTGGAAAAATGCAGAAAACTGCATATAATGATGAGAAGCTGATAACCAGAGCCAAATTCCGCGTGCCTAATACCACGAATCTTCGCCTTTTAATACCTTCTACGTTTCGCATCGTATCCACATTCTAGTTAAGCTATTTGAAGCATTATGCTCGCTTGCAACTTGCTTATAAATAAATTGCACAGTATCGTAAAATTTAAGATGCGAAAAGACAACTAATCCATTGGTGGCTCTCGTGGGCAAGGCTGCTTGGCAGGTCCCATTATATGTTTCAGTTGCTTGATTTTAATGGTTGGCTACCAAATGTTCACGGAAACAGCCGTTAAGTCGCTCATCAATTTTATCAACATTCTTTGGCCTTTCGTTGGAGAATGGCTAATTTATAGAGTTGGCATGATAGTTTTTGTGTCCGCCTTCGCATGGGTCTTTGTGCTTTCATCAGCACTACCATCAGTCATTCTAGGCAGAGAAAGAAGCGTACTTGCCCAGTTTTTTGTCTGCCTAACACTAACATTTTTGGCTTTCATAGCCTTTGATTCCCTAAAGGCCTACGGAGGTCACGTAATCAGCTACATGCTTAGCTTTGCCACCCTACTTGATAACCCATTTGCGGCGCTTGCCTATCTTTTAATGCCTTACATTATAATGCTTGCAATAGACCTCCAAACCAGAAGGAAAAACAAAAAGAAAAAAGCGCTAGAAAACATAACAAACACTTATCTAGAAAATGCGGCAGCTGCTGAACAGCAACATCCGAGATTTAACAATCAATAAGGCTGAAAATGTGAAATTGGCATGAACCGGCTGATAACGTTAACCACGGCGTCCTAGCCTTGGCGGCCGAAAAACAGGGCATAAAACATGTTTATGAAATAGCAAATCCCAAGTATATGTTGCCAAAAATTTCAACAACCTTCCATGGAAGGGACATTTTCGCCCCAGTAGCTGCACATCTATCAAAAGGTGTTCCACCGTCAGAGTTTGGACCTGAAATCCGTCGGATTGCGAGGCCACAATTTGCAAAAATCATCAGGGCAAACTCTATGTTGGTGGGTGAGGTCATACACGTGGATAGTTTTGGGAACATAATTACAAACTTTACGGCTAAGGAACTGGAATCATTTGGAATAAGGGAAAATTTAAACTTAAAGATTAGAGAGAACTCATTAAAGCTAAAGCTTTGTAAGGCTTATGCTGAAGTGGAAGCAAAAAAGCCTCTGGCAATAATAGGCAGCCACAATTTTTTGGAGATATCAGTAAACCAGGGGAGCGCTGCCAAAATGTTTAATGTTAAGGCTGGGGACAAGGTTATACTTTATCGCTCTTAGTTAAGTCCTTAAGCCTCTCAACACCGCCGATCTCTTTTATGAATTCAGCCACGCTTTCTGGAACAAGCTCCTCCCAGTTCCCCCCTTTCAGCATTCTTTCCCTTATCTCTGTTGCAGAGTAGACCTTCCGCTTGTGGAAGCGTATTGATTTAACCTCGTAGCCAGCCTCTATGAAAAGCCTCCGCGTTAGGGGCTCATTTGAGTAAACAACATCGAAGCGTGGCGTATAGCCCTCAACAGCTGAAACCCAAACCATGTGTATGTGGACGTCTGGCACAGGCACAATCCATATGCGGCTCAAATCTATTCTAGCCTCTTCTAAAGCCTTTCGAATCATTAATATCCTTTCGCCGGTCGTGAAAGGGTTGTCGATGCGGTGGCTGTATTGTGCGCTTCCAACAACAATTACAAGCTCGTCAACCTCATTCAAAATGTCTTTCACAACATTAAGGTGTCCCTTATGAAATGGCTGAAATCTCCCAACAAAAAGACCGCGCTTAACCATGAAACCACTCTTTTCTCTAAATTTAGTCGTTCGGCTTTTATTATTTGCGTTTAAAACTTTATCGTTTTCTTTATAGCCTTTTCTAGGACAAATTCCACCGGGAAAATTTTTAGCCTTCTTCCGTCTATGGATATTTGCTGCTCTTTGCTGTAGCCTCTCTTTTCACGGCTCAAAATTTCTAGCTTAACATGTAATCCTCCGCCATACCCACTCAAGGAAAAGTCTGAAGCCACAACTCTATGGCATGGAATGAGAAGCGGAAATGGGTTTGAAGCCATAACCCGACCAACAGCCCTCGGACTTCCACCAGCAGCCTCCGCAACAGTTCCATAAGAAGCCACATAGCCCACTGGAATCTGGGCGGTGACTTTCAAAACCCTTTGCATATAGTCTGATAAAGATTCCATGTTTATGGAAAACTTATTGCATACATCCTTGCCATGGTAAATGTCCCTTAATGTAACAACCACTTGCTCGGCTAGAAATGTGCCTTCTATTGAATACTGAAATGGGACATTAAAGGGAATGCTCTTCAATAAACTGTGTAGAACTAGCTCTTGGCTTGATGCAAATGCCGTGGCGAAAACACTTTTTTCATTGCATGCCACACCAAACCACAAGCCCTCACAAGATTTTGCATATAAGTTTATCATCGTCACCACCCTTCTCAGCACTGTTATGGTGTGTCGGCGGCTATTTAGCTTTACAGAGCTTGGGAGACATTAAGTTTAATAGGTTGTGCTCGCATATCACGTGGAAAGGTGAAAACAGCGTGGAAAAGGAAGGGCAAATACCCCAATATCTATGGATTCCAGGCGCCACAACCGTGGGCATAGTCTGCAGAGACGGCGTCATTCTCGCCTCTGAAAAGCGAGTTTCATATGGCTATCTGGTTGTGAGCAGAGGCGGCAAAAAGGTCTTCAAAATAACAGACCACATTGGCGCCGCATGCGCCGGACTGGTCTCAGACATGCAAATTTTGGTGCGTGAAGTGGAAGCCTACGCAAACTTGTACAGCATGGATGTTGGAAGACCAATATCCGTTAGGTCAGCAGCCAAACTCATGTCAAACCTGCTTTTTGCAAACCGGTTAGCACCGCTTATAACACAGACAATTGTTGGGGGAATAGATGAAGAGGGCGCTTCGCTCTACGTGTTGGATGTTTTAGGTTCAGTTATACCAGATAAGTTCGCCGTTGTTGGTTCAGGCACAGAGATTGCCATGGGCGTCCTCGAGGAAAGTTATAGAGAAGGCTTAAGCATGGAGGAGGGTAGAGAACTCGTCGTAAGAGCGATAAAATCCGCCATAAGCAGAGACATAATGAGCGGCGACGGCATAGATTTCCTATTTATAACAAAGGATGGAACCCGCGAAGAATCAATAAAATTCTAAAGCAGAATTAGTCCATTAAAATTGGGGATAAGTGCACTTGTCTTTCGATTTAAGCCTAGAAGAAGGCAAAATTCTCGTTAAACTTGCTCGCGACGCCGTGGAAGAATACCTAAAAACGAGAAAACGCATACGCGTCCCAGAGGGCATATCTGAAAATTTGATGCAACCATGCGGCGTGTTCGTAACAATAAACAGTTTCGAGGATGGAGAAAAGGAACTGCGGGGATGCATTGGGCTTCCATATCCGACAACGCCGCTAGCACAAGCCGTTATTGAATCCGCCATAAACTCAGCAACCCAAGACCCAAGATTTTATCCCCTATCCCCAAGCGAACTAGACAAAGTCGTTTTCGAGATAAGCATACTAACTCCACCACAACTCATTAAGGTTGAAAAGCCAAACGAGTATCCATCCAAAATTAAAGTCGGCGTGGACGGACTAATTGTGGAAAGAGGAATTTACAAGGGGCTTCTCCTGCCGCAAGTGCCCGTTGAATGGAACTGGGATGAGGAAGAGTTCCTATGCCAATGCTGTGTAAAGGCAGGACTGCCGCCAGACTGTTGGCTTATGAAAGGCACAAAAGTCTACAAGTTCCAAGCCATAATATTTGAAGAGGAAAAGCCAAGAGGTGAAGTTAGGCGGAAAACCCTCGGCGGGAAATAGACCCATGCGGGTTTACTTCGCTCCATGCGGCATAGGACTTGGACATGTTGGAAGATGCATGCCCATCGCCAAAAGACTACAAGAACAAAAAGTCCAGGTGATTTTTTCAACCTACCGTGAAGGAATCCCCTATATTCAACGGGAAAAATTTCCTCTGTTCAAAGCGCCACCCATAGGCTTCCAAGTAAAGCCAGACGGAACAATAGATTTTAAGCAGACAGCTATCAATCCCGGCCCATTCTTTGCATCTTTCACCCTTATGAAGCAAGTTAACGCTGAACTATATGCCATTGAAAGTTTCAACCCAGACATTGTGGTTTCGGATTCCCGTGCTTCCACTATGTTAGCTGCAAAAATCCTAAGAAAGCCGAGAATCTGCATTCTGAACCAGTTCCAACCAATAATCCCTAGGAAAAAACGTTTCCTAAGACTAGCGAGATTTGCAGACTCCATTGCCTTAACGCTTATTGGAAAAGTTTGGACAAGTGGAGACACCGTCTTGATACCAGATTTTCCCCCGCCATACACTGTTTGTGCTGGCAATCTAAACATCCCAAGGGCTTACCAGAAAAGGGTTCATCTCATAGGACCCATTTTACCAGTTCATCCGGAAAAATTACCAGATAAAAAGGAAATCCGAAAAAGGTTGAACATACCTCAGAATAAGCCTTTAATTTTTGCGCCAATTAGCGGCAGTGTTAAGGAGAAGGCGTTTTTCATCGGAATTTTAAGGAAGATTCTGATGAATTTCCCTAGAGATTATGAAATTATTTTGTCAATGGGTTATCCAAACGCGGATTCTAATCCCGTATGCTACGGCAACTTAACAATTTATAAGTGGATTCCCAACCGTTTCGAATACTTAAAGGCTTGCGACCTTGTTATAGGCCGTGCCGGACACGGCACAATAACCCAGTGCATGTGCTATGGCAAACCTATGATTTTGGTGCCTACGCCAAACCATACGGAACAACTAAACAACGCCGTCCAAGCCAAGAAAATTGGTGTTGCGAAAGTGATTCAGCAAGAAAATTTGAGTCTAAACAAGCTGCTAATAACTATTAAGCAAGCCCTGACAGCGGATAACTTGGAAAGAATTAAGCAAATTCAAGCTGAAGTTTTAAGGTATGATGGACTAGAAAATGCCGTTAAAATGATATTTGAAGCGGCAAACAAAAGTTGAAATAAGCTAAAAGGGCAAATGCTTTTTAAGCCCGCACCCAGAGTTGGGAGTATGTTCCTATCAAGAAAAATTTTAGAGGAAAAACTTAGGCAGATGCTAGCCGAAGACATCGGACAAGGAGACATAACCTCAACCCTAATAGTGCCAGAGAGATGCAACGCTGAAGCAGAAATAATCGCAAAAGAAAGAGGAGTGGTTGCTGGAATCGAAGAAGCTGGAGCCCTCCTTAAAAGCCTAGGCTTAAAATTTAAGGTTTTAACTAAAGACGGAGAGGAAATAAAGCCAAAGCAAGTTTTGATGAAGATTTACGGCGACGCGAGAACCATATTGGCGGCGGAGCGAACACTACTAAACATTATTTCAAGAATGAGCGGCATAGCCACAACCACACGGAAACTCGTTGAGAAAGTTAGAGGGGCTGGATATAAAACTATAATAGCGTGTACCCGAAAAACTGCACCCGGACTGTTGTACTTTGATAAAAAGGCTGTTTTATTTGGCGGAGGCGACACTCATAGGCTTCACTTGGATGACATGATTCTGATAAAAGATAATCACATTAAAATCGCTGGAAGCGTTGAAAAGGCTGTTAAAACCGCTAAAGAAAAAGCTTCCTTCAGCAAGAGGCTTGAGGTTGAAGTATCAAGTATTGAGGAGGCTTTGGCGGCAGCAAAAGCTGGAGCGGACATTGTAATGTTGGATAATTTTTCGCCAAATCAAGTAAAAAGGGCTATTGAAAGGTTGAAGGAGGCTGGCTTTTTAGGAAAGGTTCTGCTAGAAGCAAGCGGGGGGATAACAGCCAAAAACATCATGGCGTACGTGTCAACAGGAGTAGACATTGTTAGCCTTGGAGAAATAACCGGCAGTCCGAAGGCCTTGGATATAAGCTTAGAAATTAAAAGCTTTAAGATGCCGCAGTAAAGGCTTGGATTATTGCCATTTCAATAATTGCCGCTGTTAACAAGATTACCGCACAGATAGTGACCATAATACATGTGTTTATGAGTTCTTTTTTCCACGCACCTTGTATGGTTCGAAATATCAGCCAAAGACTTTGAGTAAACGCTATAGAATACGCCAGAAACTCCATCCATGCAAACGGGAAAATAAAAAGAGAAAGCAAAGCTAACACTGGATTTGCTCCCTCGCTCACGCTTTGAGCGGCAACCACAACCCCAGTGTTATATAATATGCTAAATCCGAAGATAGGCCCCAAAAATGGTACAAAGAAGAGAAGGCATAAAACGAAGTTGTTCCCAAAGATTATGGTTGTTCCACGAAAAAGGTCTACTTCTGAAACCGATTTATGTATCTTCTCCATCTCTTTATTAATTTCCTCCGCCTCTTCCATGTTTAGCGGTTTCAATGCACCTGCAAATGTTATGAGTAACGATATTAGGAGAAAAAAAATTACTGTAAGAATTCTCTTTACACTTGCTGGAAGCTCTTCCCAAGCACGAAGCATTACATAAATCTCCTAGCAATCATTGTTTTAGGCTTATTTTTAGTACCCTAAACCCTCTCGCAAAGGGATTTAGCATTTCTACAATATTAACCCTTTTCAAAATTTCTTCGGAGTCTTCTGCGTACCCTCTTACATCATGCTCAGCTGCCATCAAAGAATTAGCATAAACCATGTTATCTTTGAACTTTGGCTGGCACTTCAGCGGCAAACCAAGCATTAACGTGATGTTTTCTCTTACGGCTTTTTCAGATGCATATATTACGGCGTAAGCCCCGGCGGTTAGCTCCGCCACCCTTACCGGAATGCTGTCCTTCCCTATTGCCAGTGTCTCAACGCCATACTTTTGTGTTATTTCGCCTGCGATTTTTCTAAGTCTTGGGAGAATTTTTATTAGGTTGCTTTTGGCTTTGCTGGAAATTTTCAAATTTGAAAATTGTATGGGTGAAAGCTGTTCAAGGGATATGGCTCCCAGAGATATGTCAAGATGCACCACGTCAGCTCCCACTTTTGCAACTAACTGTTTACATAGTTCGGCTTCACGCACTATAACCTCGTGGCTATCTTCAGCATTTACAAAAACCGGTTCAGCCAAGCACTCGCTTGGCTCTCTGTAGGGAGGCTTAACTAAAACGGCGGCTGTAGCCACAATATATAAGGGCTCAAATTTTTCATTTAAAATAGCAGCAGAAGAATCAGCAGCAACTATATTCAAACATTTCACCTTATAATATAGTGGGTTTTAAGGGATTTAGCTCTACCGCTCATCAGCATTTCAAGCGAATTCCTAAAACGAAAATCTCAGAACTTTTCGCTCTGCTTGCTTTGGGCTTTATTACCTTTACATCTTCGAAGTGTTGTTTAACCATGCTTATGAAGTCGTTTAACATATCTCCTTGGAAAACTTTAACGAAAAAGTTTCCGCCGGGCTTTAGGGTTTCCAAGGCTATTTCAAGTGCTTTTTGTGCAAGGTCTACTTGGCGAGCGTGGTCAAGCTCCCATATCCCAGAAATGTTCGGCGAGACATCCGAAATAACGACGTCCGCTTTTCTAGGCAGCATATCCAAAATTTGCTTTGTGATGTCAGGCTCTGTTATGTCACCTATTATGGTTCTAATGTTTCTATCTGGAAAGGGTTCTATCGGCTTTATGTCGACTCCCAAAACAAAGCCCTTAGCCCCAACGATTTTTCCTGCGGCTTGTGTCCATCCGCCTGGGGCGGCGCCCAAGTCGACGACAACGTTGCTATCCCTAATGAAGTGGTATTTTTCTACAGCTTGAAAGAGTTTGTAGGCTGCCCTTGAACGGTATTTCTCTTCTTTCGCTTTTCGATAATAATAGTCTCTTTTTCGTTCTTGTATCCATGCTTTAGGCAAAACTAGCTGTCACCTAATATTTTGTACTCGCCCTCGCTTAGGCGTATAATCCAATCCGTCAGTTTTTCACATCCTTGCGGTGTTATTGCGCCTGTAGGTCCGCATCTTGGCGCATCCGGGCACATCATGCATGGGCAGTCGACTATTGAGTCTATTGATGCTGGAAGCCTTTTTGGATAAAGCCTATAAGTCCACCTTCCGTTGCGTAGTTCCCTTTCTCTGCGTATCAAGCCCTTATTTTCGAGCTTTAGAGCTATCCTTGAGCCTTCTCTGCTGCTGGCTCCGAGTTTTCGCCATAACTCAGACTGGGACAAACCCTCATTTCCAGAACTCATTATTATTTGGAGAGCCTTTTGCTCCAAATCGTTATGTTTTGGCATCTTTCTCTCCGTTTCCACGCAGATATATAGGTGTTCTCAAATAAAATATGCTTGTTCAAAGATAAAATAATTTAGGTGGAAAAGAGGCGCCTCGAGTGTCTGCAAAAACAGTGGAGGGTTACTGTCTAGGCATTGAAAGCACAGCAGACGACTTCGGTGTTGGAATAGCCACCTTTAAAGGAGAAATTTTGGCAAACGTGATAAGCGCTTACATGCCTCCAGAAGGCGGGATACACCCAAGGGAGGCCGCGCGACACCATGCCGAAGTTGCAAACAGGGTTCTGGAAGAGGCATTCCAAAAGGCTGGAATAAAACCAAAAGACATAACGGTCATAGCTTTCTCTCAGGGTCCGGGTTTAGGTCCATGCCTTAGAACTGGCGCCACTGTCGCAAGAGCCCTAGCCTCTTATTTAGGCGTCCCTCTGGTTGGCGTCAACCACTGTGTGGCGCACATAGAAATAGGCAAATTAGAAACTGGTGCTGTTGACCCTGTCACGCTTTATGTTTCTGGCGGGAATACTATAGTGGCGGCTTTTGATTCTGGACGCTATAGGGTTTTCGGCGAAACATTGGACATAGCCCTTGGAAACTGCCTAGACGTATTCGCAAGAGAAGCTGGCTTACGACAAAAACCGGGCGAACCCTTCGGAGCTGTTGTGGAAAAACTCGCTAAGGGTGGACGAAGACTTATTCCATTGCCATATACCGTGAAGGGCATGGACATGTCCTTCAGCGGCTTGCTCACGGCGGCGGTTAATTTGCTGAAGAAGGGTGAAAGGCTGGAAGACTTATGCCATAGTCTCCAAGAAACAGTCTTCTCCATGGTCACAGAAGTCACAGAAAGAGCCCTAGCCCACACAGAAAAAAGGGAGGTTCTGTTAACGGGCGGTGTAGCAGCCAACAAAAGACTTCAAGAAATGATCAAGGCAATAGCTGAGGAGCATGACGCCAAATTCTGTGTTGTGCCAAGCCAATTCGCAATAGACAACGGCGCCATGATAGCTTGGACTGGTGTTTTAGCCTTCACCCACGGAGTGGCAACGCCGATCCATGAGAGCTTTGTAAAGTTGAGGTGGCGGCTTGAAGAGGTTGAAGTTCCTTGGGTGAAATAAGCCAGCCGAGGCTAATTAAAAGAGGAGCTGAAGCATGCTTGTATCTTGCAGACTGGCATGGAAGAAAGGTGGTGATGAAGAGGCGGCTGCCAAAAAAGTATAGGGTCTCGGCTTTAGACGAAAAGATAAGAGCCTATAGAACAATTCACGAGTCCCAACTGATGCACGAGGCCAAAAAGGCTGGTGTGCCAACACCGACAATTTATTTAGTTGACATGAAAGACGCCACAATCATAATGGAGTTCATAGAGGGCGAACAAGTAAAAAAGTTGTTAGCCAAAGTTTCTGAAAGCACAAGGCAGACGTTATGCCGTAAAATAGGCGAACTAATTGGTAAACTCCACAAAAACGGGATAATTCACGGCGACTTAACAACCTCCAACATGATTCAAACTCCCGAAGGGAAAATCTTCTTTTTAGATTTTGGGCTCGGCGAAAAAACAAAGGAGCTTGAAGCAAGAGGTGTGGATTTACACCTCATGAAAAGAGCGTTACAAAGCACACATTTCCAGTTTGCAGAAAAATGTTTTGACGCCGTAATTGAGGGTTATGCAAGCATTTTAGGGACTGACGAGGTGAAAAATGTTTTAGATAAAATAAAGGAAATAGAGAGAAGAGGACGCTACATAGCCGAAAGAAGAGGTGAATAAACACGATAAAAACCGTTTGGTGCATAACCTTCTACGTTTCAGACTTGAAGAAAGCGGCGCAATTTTATGAGGAAATCCTTGGCTTAGAAAAGAAATATGAGTATTCAAGCTATGTTGGTTTCGAGTGCGGCGGGGTCGAGATAGGGCTTATTCCAAAACTTAAGAAGGGGGAACGTGCTTCACTCTCGCCGTCTGTGGAGTTTTTGGTGGATGATGTTGAAAAATTCTATAAAGAATTAAAGAGCAAAGGCGTGAAGTTTGTTAAGGGGTTACATGAAGAGCCTTGGGGTGGAAAACAAGCCACATTCACGGATCCCGACGGAAACATTTTAGAAATTGTGCAGATTAATTGGGAAAAATACTTTAGCGTGTCTGCCGAAGGGGCTAAAAAGAAACGTGAACCGCCATGAGCTTTCAATTAAAGGGTAAAGTAATATTCTTTGCAACAAACAACGTCAACAAGTTTAACGAAGCCCGCAAGGTTTTAAGCCGCTATAAAATAGCCGTGGGCATGATAAGGATTAAAACCCTTGAGATTCAAAGCGAAAGCCTTGAAGAAATCGCAAAAACAAGCGCCATCCATGCCTACAAACAGTGCGGTCTCCCCCTTATAGTTGAGGACGCCGGCTTATTCGTTGAAGCCTTAAATGGTTTTCCGGGACCCTACTCCTCCTATGTTTACAAGACCATAGGCAATGAGGGTTTGCTGAGGCTTATGGAGAAAAGCGCCAACAGGAAGGCAAAGTTTCAGTCGGTGGTGGCATACGTCTCCGAAGAACTCGACGCCCCAATATGCTTTAAGGGAGAAGTTGTGGGGGAGATAACTAGAGAGTTGCGGAAAGAAAGCCATTTCGGCTTTGGTTTTGACCCAATATTTAAGCCAGCCAACAGCCCAAAAACCTTCGCTGAAATGAGTATCACCGAAAAGAACAAATATTCCCATAGGGCAAGGGCCTTTCGAAGGTTTGCAAAATGGTATAAAAGCCTAAAAGGTTTAGGCGAATAGTTTAAGTCGCTTTTCAGGTAAAATTTATGTGGAAACGAGGATCGAAGGTCTTAAATATCCGTCTAACATCGCTCTTACAAAACTGAAAGGGATAGGTGGTATGCCGAAACAGGAAAAGGGCAAATCCCATTCAACCAGACCGGTTAGCAAACGTCCCCCAAGCTGGTGCAAATACCAGCCAGAAGAAGTGGAAGCACTGGTCATAAAGCTGGCAAGGGAAGGCCATCCGCCAAGCCGCATAGGAACAATTTTAAGGGATCAGTACGCCATTCCATTAGTTAAGCCCTTAACAGGTAAGACCATAACCCAAATTCTTAAGGAGGCTGAACTTGCCCCTTCGATACCGGAAGACCTTGGAAACTTGCTTAGAAAGGCTGCGAGACTTTCAGCCCACCTTGAAAAGCATAGGAAGGACTTGCATAATAAAAGGGCTTTACAGCTTGTGGAGGCGAAAATTCACAAGCTTGCGAGATATTATAAGCGTGAGGGCGTTTTGCCCCCAAACTGGAAGTACGAGCCGAAAATAGCGTCAATAGCCTAAACTTAAACATCTTGCCCATCAACCTAATTGCCCTTAATTCTAATCGCGCATTACATTGTGATGGAAATGGGAGTGGACGAAAAACAAACTGCAAAATTCTTCGAAAGCGTTTCTGATGCTGCCCAAACAATTTTGGATGCTGTTAAAGAGGGTGGTTACATTCATGTTTTCTCGCATTTGGATGCTGACGGTGTCGCTGCCGCTGGCATTGTTGGAAAAGCCCTTTACAGACTTGACGCCAGATTCCGCATTAGAATAACCCAGTGGGTTGACGAAAAACTGGTGGCAGAAATACTACAAGAAAAGCCTCAAATGGTTATTTTTATAGACCTTGGAAGTGATTATGCAAATTTGCTCAGACAAAAAACCAAAGACGTAACGGTCGCTGTTTTAGACCACCACCAGCTTGGCGGAGAACTGAGCGGTGATTTTCCATGTGTTAACCCCCACTTGTTCGGCATTGATGGAGCGCGAGACATTAGCAGCGCCGGATTAGCCTACTTCGTGGCTAGAGCAATTGATAAGGTGAATACGGATTTGGCTCCAATAGCCGTTGTTGGGGCGCTTGGAGACCTACAAGACAAATATGACCAAAGAATGCTTGGAGGGCTCAACGAGAAAATAGTTGAAGACGCGAAAAGCCAAGGGTTGCTGACTGTTGAGAAGGACTTGATATTTTTCGGTAGAGAAACCCGCCCAATCCACAAAACCTTGGCGTCTACAACAAACCCGTTTATTCCGGGCATAAGTGGAGAAGAAGATAAAAGTTTGGCATTTTTAGCAAGTATTGACATAAAGCCGAAGCATGGCGATAAGTGGCGAGCTTTAAGAGATCTTTCAGAGGACGAAAAGCGAAGGCTCTGCTCAGCACTGGCAGAGTACATGCTCTCAAAGGGACTGCATTATGAAATATCAAACCTTATAGGACATGTCTACATTCTCAGAAAGGAGGAGCCTTGGACACCGCTTAGGGATGGAAGAGAGTTTGCTGTTCTGCTTAACGCTGCTGGTCGCATGGATAAGCCTGGCGTTGGCGTTGCGGTTTGCATGGGTGATAGAGGAGCTGCCCTAGAGGAAGCCAGCAGAATCCTTGAGGAGTATAGGCGGACAATTAATAGGTATTTGGGCTGGATTATGGAGAAGCCTGAAAGGATAAGGGAGATGGAAAACATTTACATTGTTTACGGTGAGGATTTTATAGATGACAAGATTGTTGGGGCAATCTCGTCGATTCTTACAACGAGCCTCCCAAACCCAGAGAAACCATTAATAGCTTACGCAGACGTCAAGGAAGAGGGAATCGTAAAGGTTTCTGCAAGAACCATAGACACAGTAGCCTACAAAGGCGTAAATCTTGGCGAGGTTATGCAAGTGGCGGCTGAAAAATGCCTAGGGAAAGGTGGAGGTCATAATGTGGCCGCCGGTGCCCAAGTTCCAATAGAAAATGTGGAAACTTTCATAAAACTCGTCAACGAACTTGTTGGGAAGCAGCTAGTTGGGGAGAAGATTGGAAGCTGAAATCACAATTAGTTATGATGATGTTGAAAGCGCCGGAGCGGTTGCGAAAGCTGTTTCTCCGGACAACTTTAAAGCCCCGCTCGGCCTGTCTATTGAAACAAAAAGGGAAGGCAGAGACGTTATTACGCACATAAAATGTAGGGGGAAGCTTCAAACTTTCATTGCAACGATTGACGATTTGCTTTTTGCCATTTCATTGGCGGAGAAAACTCTAAAAACTGCGCGGAAACTTGAATAGTTGGTTTCAAGATGCTGGACATAAAGTTGATTCGAGAAAAACCTGAATTTGTAAGAGAAAACTTGCGGAGAAGAGGCGAGCCTGAATTTTTAAGAATGCTTGATGAGCTGATCGAATGCGATAAGCTTTGGCGCCAGCACTTAACAAGGCTTAATGACTTGCGACGAGAGAGAAACCGCATAACAATGGAAATTGCATCTTTAAAAAAGAAAGGAATGGACACTGCTGCGGTGGTACTCAGGGCTAAGGAAATAGACAAGGAAATAGCAAACTTGGAGCAGTTGGTCGGCGAATACGAGGAGAAAGTTCGCCACTATCTTATGAGGCTTCCAAACCTCTTGCACGATTCTGTTCCGATAGGTAAGGATGAACATGACAATGTTACCGTGAGGACATGGGGGGAAATACCACGCTTCAACTTTCCAGTTAAAGATCATATTGAGCTTGGTTTAAGTCTGGACATAATGGACATTGAAAGGGCTGGAAAAATTGCTGGGGCGAGATTCTTTTACCTTAAAGGTGAAGGCGTCCTGCTTGACATTGCCTTGTTGAACTTTGCACTTGAGGAGATGGTTAGGAAGGGTTACACTCCCATAGAACCGCCCTTTATGATGAGGCGTAAACCTTATGAGGGAGTCACAGCCCTCAGCGACTTCGAAGACAGCCTCTACAAAATTGAAGATGAAGACCTATACTTGATCGCAACTTCTGAGCATCCGATGGCGGCAATGTTTATGGACGAAGTTTTGAAAGCTGAAGATTTGCCCATAAAATTTGTTGGTATAAGCCCAAACTTCAGAAAGGAGGCGGGTGCTCATGGCAAAGACACCCGTGGGATTTTCCGCACCCATCAATTCAACAAGGTTGAGCAGTTCATATTCTGCAAACCAGAAGACTCATGGAAGTTCCATGAAGAGCTCATCAGAAACGCTGAGGAACTTGTCCAAAAGCTCGGCTTGCCATACCGCGTTGTGAACGTCTGCACTGGCGACATTGGAACGGTTGCCGCCAAAAAATATGATATTGAGGTTTGGATGCCGGCGCAAAACGCCTACAGAGAGATAATTTCATGCAGCAACTGCACTGATTATCAAGCTAGGCGATTAAATATTAGGTATAGGGAAAAAGAAGGTGAGCCGCCAAAAGGTTTTGTGCATACACTTAACTCCACAGCCCTAGCCACTGGAAGAACCATTGTGGCTATACTGGAAAACTATCAGCAAGCGGATGGTTCAGTGGTTATTCCAGAAGTTTTAAGAAAGTATATGGGCGGCTTGGAAAAGATAGAGCCGAAAAGGTAAAGCTTAATACCCTCGTAATGTGACTTTTCTCCGCTATTAAGGATGGAGGTCAGCCTTGTCCACTAAAAAAGTAAGGGATAAGTGGCGAAGCAAAACATGGTATACAGTGGTTGCTCCGCCCTACTTTGGAAATGTGGAGTTAGGCGCGATACCGGCAGACGAGCCCCAAAAACTCGTTGGAAGAGTTATGGAGGCAACCCTTTACGATATTACAGGCGACTTTTCCCACCAATACTTGAAATTGTACTTTCAAATAACACAAGTGGAGGGCAAAACAGCCCGCACCATGTTTAAGGGACACGAATACTCGAGGGACTACCTTAGAAGCCTTGTGAGACGAAGAACAACGAAGGTTGATGGAATCTTCAACGTTTCAACAAAAGACGGCTACAGATTTAGAGTAGCGGTCTGCGCATTCACCCTTACAAGGATAAAGACCTCACAAGAGCATGTCATACGCAAAATTATGGCGAAAATAGTTGGGGAGAAAAGCGCCGCCCTAACAATGGACCAGTTCGTCCAAGAAATGGTTCTTGGAAAAATAGCGTCAGACATTTACAACGAGGCAAGGAAAATTGTTCCCTTGCGCCATGTCGGTGTTAGAAAGTCTAAGCTGCTGACACAAGTAGCTCAATTACAAGTGCCACTGCAAAAGGTTGAACAGCAAGGTTAGCCTTCAACAACTTTTTTGCCGTATCCGTAACCCATTTCAAAGGCTTTTAGGTTTAACTCCTCTGTTCCCTTTGGTACATTAGCCTTAATCGACTCTTTTAGGGCTTCTTTGTCCACCATCCCCGTTATTGCTGCAAAAGCCCCCAGCATGACGACATTTGCAACTATTCTTCTTCCAAGCTCCTCAGCCATTCTTGTGGCTGGAACCTTGAAAACTTTTACGCCTTCAATTTCCCTCTCGTTGGGAATCATGTCTGGGTCAAGGATTATCGTTCCTCCTTTCTTCACGGTTTCCGCATACTCGTTGTAGGCGTGCTGGGACATCACCACTAAGATGTCTGGTTCGGTGACTTTTGGAAAGTCGATTTCATCGTCCGCTATTACAACTTCGGAACGGCATGCTCCGCCCCGCGACTCGGGTCCATAGGACTGTGTTTGTACAGCGTGTTTTCCGCCGTATATGCATGCGGCTGTAGCCACCATGATTCCAGATTTAATTATTCCTTGTCCGCCGAAACCCGCAAATCTAATTTCAACACGCATAGTGTCCCACCTACCCTTCTTCGCCCTCTTTCATTATTTGTGCCATTTTATTGTGGAGCAGCTCCTCATAGGTTGGTTTTTGAATGTCCACAAATTCGCCGATAACTATTTTTTCCGAGGTTATTTCCGCCTTGGCCGGGTCTGAGAAGTTGGCTATTACTGCCGTCTTCTTAAACCACTCCATCATTTCAAGTCCTGTTCGCATTCTGTTGCGGCGTCCATAGATTTCTGGGCAAGGCGATATAACCTCTATGAAGGAGAAGCCCTTTCTTTGCAAAAGTTTCTTAATAGACATCGTTAACATTCGCACATGAAGAGTTGTCCACCTAGCTACATAAGTGGCGCCGGCTGCCGCCGCTAAATGAACCAGATTGAAGGGATGCTCTATGTTTCCGTAAGGCGTTGTTGTTGTAAAGGCGTCTAGTGGTGTTGTTGGTCCAGCTTGTCCGCCAGTCATTCCGTAGTTGAAGTTGTTGGCGCATATAACCTTAATTCCAATGTTTCTTCGCGCAGCGTGGATGAAG
This sequence comes from Bathyarchaeia archaeon, assembly GCA_038882975.1. Classification (GTDB taxonomy): domain Archaea; phylum Thermoproteota; class Bathyarchaeia; order Bathyarchaeales; family Bathycorpusculaceae; genus JAGTQI01. The sequence continues at coordinate 218,827 of JAVZNE010000002.1, read as the reverse complement.
TGGTTTCCCCCTATGGCGAAGAGGTCACCGTCACCGCTTATAACAACAACTTCCAGCTCTGGATTTGCGAGTTTGACGCCAGTTGCAAAGGCTATGGGACGCCCGTGGGTCGTGTGAAAAGAATCCACATTCGTATAGCCAGCAGCCCTTCCAATACAGCCTATTCCAGAAACGACAACGAGCTTGTCAAGATTTATTTGCAACTCGTCAAGCGCTTGTATAAAGGCGTTGAGTATTATGCCATTTCCGCAGCCGGAACACCATATGTGGGGCATCATGGCAGCTCTCAAATATTTTGAAAGGGGATGCTGTTCAACGGCTTCCGTCATTTGCTATGCCTCCTTATAAATTCGAGAATCTCCATCGGCGTGTGCGGCTCTTCACCCAATTTTGGTATATGATAAACAGGCGTTCCCTTCGCGGCTCTTTCAACTTCCCTCACCATCTGCCCACAGTTCATTTCCGGAACAATTATTGCTTTAGCTTTTTCAGCAGCCTTCATTACATATTTTTCCGGGAAGGGCCAGAGGGTTATTGGGCGTATAAGCCCAGCTTTTATACCCTGCTGTCTTGCCTTTCTTACAGCACTTAGGGCTGCCCTCGAAACTATTCCGTAAGCAAAAACCACTATTTCAGCATCTTCCAACATTTGCTCTTCAACACGGATTATTTTGTCAGCGTTCTTCCTAATCTTGTCGCAGAGCCTCTGCACAAGTCTTGTTTGAGCCTCTGAGCTTTGAGTACGTGGATAGCCATACTCATCGTGAGTTAGGCCTGTTGCATGGAAACGGAAGCCCTCGCCAAAACAGGCCATTGGCGGAACTAAGTCGTCATCTGGCATAAAGGGCAGATACTTGTCTGGTGGCGCGTTAGGCTTTTTGCGGTTAACAATCCTTATCTCCTCAGCTGGTGGAATCGCTACTCTTTCCCACATGTGGGCGACAACCTCGTCAGCCATCACCAATGATGGAACGCGGTAAGCCTCAGCTAAGTTAAAAGCCTCAATCGTCAAGTCAAACATTTCTTGAACAGAGGAGGGCGCCAAAGCAATGATTTCATAGTCGCCGTGAGAACCCCATTTGGCCTGCATAACGTCCTGCTGTCCGGGAAGGGTTGGTTGCCCAGTGCTGGGGCCTCCCCGCATTACGTCAACAATAACGCATGGAGCTTCCGTCATGGCTGCCAAGCCTATATTCTCCTGCATCAAGCTAAAGCCAGGTCCGGAGGTGGCTGTCATAGCCTTTAAACCCGCATAGGACGCACCTATTACGGCGGCTATGGAGGCTATTTCGTCCTCCATTTGAATGTATATTCCGCCAACCTTTGGCATTCGAGCTGCTATGTGTTCAGCTATTTCTGTCGCAGGCGTTATGGGATACCCAGCAAAGAATCGGCAACCGGCTGCGATGGCGCCTTCTGCGCATGCTATGTCGCCGCTCATGAAATGCACGCCGGTTAATACCGTTTTTTCACTTGCCATTTAACATCCATCCTTACATTGTTTTTCCTTAACGAAAATTGCGAAGTCTGGGCAAACGGCTGTACAAAAGCTACATAATATGCAGCTTTTTTCATCAACAACTCTTGGAGGATGAACCCCTCTGGCATTAATTTCGTCAGATTCCTCTAAAACTTTTTTGGGGCAGTATTGGATGCAGAAGCCGCAACCCTTGCACTGGTCTTTTAATATGTGGATTTCAGCTTTCGGCCTTGAAACCTTCTCAATGTCTAGTGGGGTTCTCCAAAGCCTTTCAGGCATCTTAAGCTCCTCCAGCTTTTGAAAAAACTTTTTTGGCATGTTCTATTTCCTCTGAGGTTACACTTTCCACAATTTTTTGCATTTCATAAATTTTTGAGGCAAATCTTTCTCCTTCAGCTGCTGAAACCCATAAAAGCTGAAGCCTCTCCTTGCGTAGACCGTTCTGTTCCATCTTCTTCCATAAGCGTTCCACACGTCTTTGAGTATGATAGTTAGCATTAATGTAGTGGCAGTCTCCTGGATGGCAGCCAGCCACCAGAACTGCGGCAGCTCCTCTTGCGAAGGCTCTTTCGACAAATTTTGGAGCAACCCTTCCCGAGCACATAGTTCTAATTATTCGGACATTTGGCGGATACTGCATCCTACTGACTCCAGCGAAATCCGCACCTGCATAAGCGCACCAATTGCAGCAGAAAGCTACAATTTTCTTGTCGGCATCATATTCTGTAACGGCGTCAATTTGAGCTATTATCTGCTCATCAGTGAAGTGGTTCTGGGTTAATGCGTCGGATGGGCACTCTGCAGCACATGTTCCGCATCCTCCACAAGCAGCCTCAACAATTTCAATGCGTTTAAGCTCTTTGTTAAGAGTTATCGCGTTGTAGGGGCAAACCTTTGTGCAAAGCCCGCAAGCCTTGCACTTTTCCACATCTAAAATTGGCGTAATGGCCTCAACCATAACTTTACCCTTAGCCATTAGTATGCCGGCTCTGGCTGCAGCCGCACTGGCTTGTGTTACGCTGTCCTTTATATCCTTTGGAGCTTCAGCGCATCCGGCGAAGAATATGCCTCCAGTTGCAGCGTCCACTGGTCTGAGTTTTGGATGGGCTTCCATGAAAAATCCGTCTTGCGTCCTTGAAAGGGTCAACAGTCGCTGTATTACTTCACTATCTTTCCGCGGCTCCAGACCAACGGATAGAATAACCATGTCAAAGTTCATTTTGTAAGGCTCTTTTAGGAGCGTGTTTTCGCCTATGAGCCAAAGGTTTCGAGTCTTCTTATCCTCAATTATTTCTGCTGGAAGCCCCCTGATGAATATTACGCCTTCCTTTTTAGCCCTCTTGTATAGGTCTTCGAACCCCTTTCCATATGCACGAATGTCAACGTAAAAGACGTAGATTTCAGTTTCAGGCCAGTGCTCTTTGATGAGGAGGCTGTCTTTTATGGTGTTCATGCAGCAAACATTGCTGCAGTAGGTTCGTCCAGTCCTATTGGAGCGAGAGCCAACACACTGTATGAAAGCCACACGCTTCGGAACCTTCATGTCGCTGGGCCTAATAAGCCGCCCTCCAGACGGACCGCCAGCATTAATTAGCCTTTCAAATTCAAGCGATGTAATCACATTCAAATATTTGCCATAACCATACTGAGGAAGCGCGGATGGGTCGAAAACGTCTGCTCCCGTCGCCACTATTATCGTTCCTACTTCTAGTTCTACGGTTTCAGGTTTCATTGTGAAGTCTATGGCTTGCCTTTCGCAGGCTTTAATGCATTTGTCGCATACCATCACGCCGTCTTTGTTTAGGCATAGGTTCATGTCAATTATGTAGGTTGACGGAACTGCTTGTGCAAAAGGCGTGTAAATGGCGTGTCTTAGGGCTAATCCAGCATCAAACTCGTTCGGCGCTGTCATGGGGCAAACTTTTGAGCACTCACCACACGCTGAGCAGTCTTCCTTCACATAACGCGGCTTTTTTAAAACTTTTACTCGGAAGTTGCCGATATACCCCTTTACATCGATAACTTCACTGTTGGTTAATAGTTCAATGTTTGGATGATGCCCCACATCAGACATTTTTGGGGCAAGAATGCATATTGAACAGTCCATTGTTGGAAAAGTTTTATCTATTCTCGCCATCATCCCGCCGATGCTCGGCTCCCTCTCCACCAAATAAACTTTATAACCAGTGTCAGCAAGGTCCAATGCTGCTTGAATTCCTGCAACGCCGCCGCCAATTACAAGTGCCTTTCTTATAATCGGCACTTCAATTTCCTTGGCTGACTTTAGTAAGGCCGCCTTAGCCACAGCCATTTTCACAAGATCTTTAGCCTTTTCAGTCGCCGCCTTTCTATCATGGAGATGGACCCAGCTGCACTGTTCCCGTATGTTAGCCATCTCAAAAAGGTACTTGTTTAACCCGGCCTCCTCGCACACTTTTCGGAATGTAGGTTCGTGGAGGCGGGGAGAGCATGAAGCAACAACCACACGATTAAGCCCATACTCCCTGATATCATTCCTTATGAGTTCCTGTCCTTGGTCTGAACATGTATAGCGGTAATCCCTCGCCAAAACAACGTTTGGAAGCGTGGAAGCGAACTCTGCAACCTCTTTACAATCAACAGAGCCCGCAATATTCAAACCGCAGTGACAAACATAAACCCCTATACGTATTTCCTCTCCAGCCATTTTCCAATCACCTTAGACCCAAAGACTTTAGATAACTATCAATTGAAAAGGCGGCAATCCTTCCGGCGCATATAGCCTCAATAATTGAGGCTGGACCGGTCACAGAGTCCCCTCCGGCAAAAACACCTTCAAGGGTTGTCTCCATAGTTAACGGGTTAACCCAAATTGTTCCGTCCTCATTCAATTCAATTTCCTTAGGCAGAAAATAGAGGTCTGGGACTTCGCCTATCGCCAAAACCACCATGTCCGCCTCTTTAACAAATTCAGAACCTTCAATGGGGATCGGTTTTCTTCTTCCGGTCTCGTCTAACTCGCCTAGCCTCATCCGAACAAACTCAACAGCGGAAACTCTTTTATCGCCACCCAAGATTCTCTTCGGAGAGACTAAAAACTCAATTTTTGCGCCCTCATTTTCTGCCTCTTTAACTTCCCACGGGTTTGCGGGCATCTCCTCTCTAGACCTTCGGTAAAAAATAGTCGCCTCCCTAGCTCCATGTTTAAGGGCTGTTCTTGCGGAGTCAACTGCAACATTTCCACCGCCAATTATGGCAACACGTTTACCCCTAACATTCGGCGCTATTCCAGAGTTAAACATCCAGAGAAAGTCTAGAGCATGCACTACCCCTTCTAAATCAGCGCCCTCAATTTTTAAGTGCTGTCCTTTATTAGCACCAACGCCAACGAAAATGGCATCATAGCCTAGATCCCATAAACTGCTAAAATCAACATCTTTACCGACCGCCACACCAGTCTTTATTTCCACGCCAAGGTCCTTCAACGCTTGTATGTCCATGTCTAAAAGTTCCCTTGGAAGACGAAAGGCTGGCAAACACTTCCTCAACATGCCACCAGGCTCTTTCATAGCCTCAAAAACCGTAACTTCATAGTTTTTCAAGGTTAAATCATGAGCAACTGTGAGCCCCGCAGGTCCAGAACCAATAACCGCAACTTTCTTTTTTGCTGGTTCCGCCTTAATTTTCCCTTTTTTCTCTTCTAAAAATTCCTTCCTCAGTTTTTCAGCTTCTTTTATGACCTTGCTTAAGTCTAAGCCTGCGCGCCCTGGATGAAAACAGGCACAAATCGTAACCAAGGGAAGAGGGGATAATTTAACAATCTTATGGATGACATTTTCGAATGCTCGTCTATATTCAGCTTTAACTGCGAACTTTCGAGTGTAGAGGAATATTTCTGGCGGTTTTAATGCTTGAGGACAGTGCCTATAGCAGCGATAACACCAAGCGCAGAGCCAAATCTCATCTGAAACAAAAGCTTCTTCGATGTTTAAAAAAATCTTTTCAAGGATATTTCTCGGGTTGTACTCCCCTTTTAGAAGTTCTGCCATGGGACAGCTTGCTGTGCATATGCCGCATTCAAAACAGAATTTAATTTTCTCAGCATCCGGATACTCAGCTAAAACTTCTCTGTAGGTCACGGTTTTTCCGGGGCTCATTTTAGTCCGCCTTCCTATTATTGGGGAAGGCTCATAAATATAAACTTTACAAATGTAAAGGTTTTAAATTATGAGCAAACCTCTTTTATAGACCACGCCATCAAAATAAACCATAAACCGTGGGGGATTGTCCATGGAAGAGGTTAAAGTTGTCTTGTATGGAGTAGGCGCCGTTGGAAGTTTAATAGCCAAGTCTCTCCTCGAAAAGAAAGGGGTAAAAATTGTCGGCGCAATTGATGTTGCAAAGGATAAGGTAGGCAAGGATTTAGGCGAAGTTTTAGGCTTAAACAAAAAACTGGGTATAATAGTTTCAAGCGATGTTGACGCTGTGCTTTCAAAAACAAAGCCGAATATAGCCATCCACGCCACGTCATCCTATCTTAAGGACACTTATCCTCAAATAGCCTCCATAATCAAACATGGTGTCAATGTTGTATCAACATGCGAGGAGCTCTCATATCCATACTATTCAGAGCCAAAAATCGCAAAGGAACTGGACAAACTAGCCAAAAAACACGATGTAACAGTGTTGGGAACAGGAATAAACCCCGGTTTCTTGATGGACACTCTCGTAATAACATTGACGGCGACATGCCAAAATATAGAGAGAATCGAAGCTGCCAGAATCATGAACGCCGCAACAAGACGTTTGCCCTTCCAGAAGAAGATAGGCGCAGGCTTAACGGTAGAGAATTTTAAGCGGAAAATTGAGAAGAGGGAAATAACTGGGCATGTTGGGCTTGGGCAGTCTATTGCGATGATTGCGGATGCATTGGCATGGCAACTTGATGAAATAAGGGCTGAGCCCGTCGAACCAGTAATAGCCAAAGAACCAGTGAAAAGCGAATTCATAAGGGTTGAGGCTGGAAAGGTTGCTGGTTTGAGGCAGACGGCAAAAGGCATCATGGGGGGCAAAGAAGTCATAGTTCTAGACTTTCAAGCCTATATCGGGGCAAAGGAGGAGTATGACGCCATAACAATTACGGGTGTTCCAACGATTAAACAGAAGATTCAGCCATGTGTTCATGGAGACGCGGGTACAGTGGCAATAATCATAAACTCTATTCCAAAGGTGTTGAAGGCTCCAGCTGGTTTACTCACCATGAAGGACCTGCCAGCACCGTCAGCTGCAACCGAAGATATGAGAAAGTACATTTAATCCAAAAACTTCATTTGAATGTGGGAGGATTATGTCCCACAAATTTACACATAGGAAAGGAGACCTCAATCTAGAAGACTTGATTAGGGAATTGAAGGGCTGCGCCGAATTTCAGAAAGCTGGAGCAATAGCGATTTTCATAGGTGTTGTTCGTGGGGAAACATCAAAAGGTGAGAAGGTTCAAAAGTTGGAGGTGGAGGCTTATGAGGAAAAAGCCGATGAAGTATTGTCAAGCATATGCCAAGAATTAAAGGGAAGAAGGGGCATAGTGGACGCCCAAATACACCATTTTCTTGGCGAGTTTGCCGTCGGCGAAGACCTCGTCTACGTTTTAGTCGCTGGCTCCCATAGGAAAGATGTTTTTCCAGTTTTGAGGGAAGCCGTTGAAAGGTACAAGAGGGAAGCTCCAATTTTCAAGAAGGAGTACGTAACCACTAAAGAAGGCGAAGAGAAGGCTTATTGGGTTGCGGAAACTGAAAAGGAATAGCCACTGTTTTGCAAAGTGTTATTAAGCATTTCATGATAGCTTATTGTTAGGAGATGAGTCCGGGCTTGGAGAAGAAGAGCTATGCATGGTTTGAGAGGCGCAGAAGAACAAAGGCTCTTGATTTGGCGCAGGAGCAGATTACAAAGGCTTTGGACACGGTGACGCTTCTTCATTATGCCATGCAAAAGATGGCTGAAGGCAATAGAAAGGAAGCCATGCAGCACATAGAAAACATTTTCAAGGTTGAGAAGGAAGTTGACAGACTGCGAACAGAGGTTTTCAAGGAGCTTTCAAGGGGCGTGGCTCTTTTTGCAGATTACCGTGAAGACCTAATGCACCTTGTGAAAAGGCTTGATACGCTGGCTGACCATGTGAAGGACGCGGCAAGATGCATAAAAATGCTTGAAGGCGCTAAGATTCCAAAGGAGCTATGGGAGAACACAGCCCATACAACGTCGTTTCTGGTGGATTGTGCCCACGCCTTAAGGGGAAGCATTGAAAAAATTGCCGTGGATTCTTCTGCGGCTATAAGTGGTGCGAAAAAGGTTGAGGAGATTGAAAGGAAAATTGACGATGAATATCTTAAAACTAAAGCCTTGTTCATTAAGTATGGGGGGCAGGTGGATAGTGGCTCAATGGTTATCTTTGATGATCTTGTAGAGTTTATCGAGCATGCTGCCGACATGTGTGCTGACACGGCAGACTATATAGTTATACTTGCAAGCAGAGAATAGCCAAACAGCCTATCCTATTTTATTTTCTTCTTGCTTTGATATTAAATTGCCTAGGGCATATGCCGCTGCTGAAACTATGATTATGCCAAAGAAGCCCGCTGCCAGTGTTGATAAGTATGGGTTTTCAATTGCCGGGAGGGTGTAATCTGGCATCAATCCGCCCCAGAATGGTTCCGCCTCTTTTACGTTGAGGGTTTCGGCTACTGTTTCTAAGCCGTCTGGGTAGGATGAGGCGAAGGGTATTAGGATTGCAAGCCCAACAGCTATTAGGATTAGTGCTTTAACGTAGCCCTTCAAATGGCTTCCCTCTTTAGGAAAGCTAAACCATTCAGCACTGCTGGTCGCACTCGGTACAGTTGTGTTATGGCCGTTGTTGTTATTGCCGCTTCACCAATGCCTATTAGCACATGCCAAAAGAGCATGGCTGGGACTGTTACGGTTATTCCACCCGCCTCTGTGAAGGCTGGTGAAAATCCAATTTGTAAGCCGCATGTCAAGGCTCCTAAAACCACTGATAGCCATGAGGCTGTGAACACGCCTATAAAAAAGCGTTTGCCTTTTGTTAAGTTTCCAGCTATGAGTTTAACTATGTAGAAGCTAAGACCGCCAATAACCGCCATGTTAAAAATGTTTGCTCCTAGGGCTATTATTCCGCCATCTGCAAAGAAAAGCGCCTGCATAAGCAGAACTATCGTCATGCTTAAAATTGCCGCGTAAGGGCCTAAAACTATTGAGAGGAATGTTCCGCCCACCAAGTGTCCGCTTGTTCCATACGTTATTGGGAAGTTAATCATTTGGGCTGCGAAGATAAAAGCGCTTGAAACCGCTAGCAAGGGGGCTAATGATTTTGGGTATGTGGCTTTCGCCTTTCTCCACGACAAAACGAGGAATATGATGGATATTGCAGCCATTATGGCGGCGATTTCTGGGCTTATGTAGCCGTCCGGTATATGCATTAATCAAACCTCAGTATTACTTTTTAATTAAAAAGTATTACTTATAAACTTTGCTGGCGCTTAATAGAAAATTAAAGATTTAAGAAAGCAGTTCTGTTAGAATTTGGTTCAGCTGGTTTTTGTCTTTCACTTTTTTGAAGACAGCTTTTCCTGTTGCGTATAGGCGTATGGCTGTTTCTCCATACGTTAGGTCGAAGATTATTTTTGCTGTGGTTTTTTGCATTGTGGCTTTTTTCAGTATTTTTGTTATTGCCTCTTCTTTTTTGTCGTACTTGAAGTGGACTATGTAGTCTTTTTCTTCTCCACATGCCTCTTCTATTCTTGCTATGTAATCGTCCAAGACGATGCTCATAGGGACTGTTCAATCTCCTTTAGGACTTCCACCAGCCTATCGATTTCTTCTCGGGTGTTGTATATGTAGAAGCTTGCCCTTGCTGATGATTTTAGCCCGAACCTTTGGTGGAGGGGTTGGGCGCAGTGGAAGCCGCTCCTTATCATTATGCCATAAGAATCTAGAAGCAGAGCCAAGTCGTGGGAGTCGAAGCCTTCAAGGTTGAAGGGAACTATGCCACATTTAACTTTCACGTCCTTTGGACCGTAAATTTTGACTTTTTGGCATTCCTGTAGGCGTTTTATGGCGTATTCGGTTAGGGCGCATTCGTGGGCTTGAACGTTTTCCATTCCAAGGTTTTTTAGGTATTTTATGGCTGCCATTAGGCCTACTCCTCCGCATATGTTTGGTGTTCCAGCCTCGAACTTCCATGGAAGTTCGTTCCACGTTATTTTGCAGCTTTTGGTTTTTGGGTTGTAGGAGACTTCCCTTATCATTTCGCCTCCTCCGTGAAAGGGCTCCATTTCTTCTAAGAGTTCTCGCTTGCCGTATAGGACGCCTATGCCTGTTGGTCCAAGCATTTTGTGTCCAGAAAAGGCTAGGAAGTCGCAGTCCAATTCTTTCACGTTTATTGGTATGTGGGGTACTGATTGGGCCCCGTCGACTAGGATGAGGACGTTGTTTTCGTGGGCGAGTTTTGCAGCATACCGCACATCATTTATTACACCAGTAACATTTGAGACGTGTGCCATGCAGACCATTTTCACTTTTGGAGAAAGGGCTTCTTCAAGGGCTTGCTTGTTTAGAGTCCCATCTTCGTTGACGTCTATGTAGCGCACTTTGAAGCCCCTCATTTTTGAGAGGATTTCCCACGGCACAATGTTGCTGTGATGTTCCATGAGTGTGACTAAAACTTCGTCGCCTTGTTTGAGGTTTCGCAGTCCCAAAGAGTAGGCGACGGTGTTTATGGCTTCTGTTGTTCCTCTTGTAAAGATTATTTCCTCAGCGCCTTCTGCTCCTATGAATTTGGCTGTTTCTTCGTGGGCGCTTTCATAGAGCTCTGTTGCCTCCAGCGAAAGCGTGTGCACTGCTCTGTGGACGTTGGCATTATGCAACTCATAATACTCTTTTATGGCTTCTATCACTTGTTTTGGTTTCTGAGATGTGGCTGCATTGTCAAAATAGATTAGCGGATGATTGTTTATTTTGCGTTTTAAGATTGGGAAGTCTTCCCTAATCTTGTATGGGTCGAACATTATTTTTCCTCTGCCATCTTCATCTTTTTCTCTAGGATTCTTGCCAACTCTTCCTCTTCTAGGGCTTGTTTTTCTTCGAAGGTTAGGTCTTTTGGAAGCCACTCAGGCGTTGTTTGCTTGTTTTTGTAGTAGGCTCTTATGGCGCGTCTTAGGGCACCGACAGCTAGGATTCCACAGTGGAATTTTACCGCTGGGAGTCCACCAACCTCTTCTGCTACGCTTTTCCATGTGATTTTCCACGCGTCTTCAAGTTTCATTCCCTTCACTTTTTCCGTTACTATGCTGGATGTGGCTATGTTGGCGGCGCACCCATAGCTTTCAAAAGTTGCCTTCTCAATTATGTCTTGCTCGTTTATTTTCAAGTAGAAGGTTATCATGTCTCCGCATTGGGGGTTTCCAGCAACAGCCGACACGGTGGCATCTTCCATTCTTCCAAGGTTTTTAGGGTTTCTGAAAAGTTCAAGGATTTTTTGGCTGTAGGGTAATGGTGCACGCGACATTTTATCCCACCACTGTTGTGCCAGTTATCCCCCTAAGTCTCTCAACGGCTTTTGGGAAAACTTCCAAAACATAGTCTATGTCCTCTTCAGTGTGGTAGCGGGTGACCTTCATGAGGATGCTTCCATGGGCTTCCTCGAATTTCCTGCCTATGGCTGTTAGGACGTGGCTTGGCTGTAATAGGCGCCTTGTGCATGCGCTTCCGCTTGAGACATAAACGCCGTTTAGGCTTAACTCGATTGTTAGGGCTTCGCCTTCACAGCGCAGAAAGCTTATGTTGGCATTGTCGGGCGCCCTTTTCTCGCCCCTTGGACCGTTTAGGCGCACGTCGGCTATTTTCTCAAAAATTCCGTTCATGAGCTTGTCTCTTAGTTTTCGCATATGCAGGACGTTTTCTTCAAAGTTTTGAAAGGCGAGTTCAGAGGCTTTTGCAAAGCCAACCATTAGGGGTGTGTTTTCAACGCCCGGCCAAAGCTTCTGTGTGCCAAGTTGCCCTTCCAATATTCTTTCTATGTTTATTCCCTCCTTCACGTAGAGGGCTCCTATTCCGCGAGGCCCAAGGATTTTGTAGCTGCTTATTGTTGCCATATCCACGCCCAAGTCCCGCACGTTGAATGGTATTTTCCCATAAGCGTCTGAAGCATCCGTATGGAATATTGCGTTTGGGTTTTTGTCCTTGACTATTTTTTGGGCTTCTTTTATTGGTTGTATTGTTCCTATTTCATGATTTACGGCGGAAAGGCTTACGAGAACGGTTTCGCTGTTAACGGCTTCTTTCAGTTTTTCAAGGTTTATGAAGCCTTCACCATCAACAGGGATTTTTGTTACAGTAAAGCCATATTTGGTTAGCATTTCAGCCACATGCAGGACGCTTAAAGGCTCAACTTCGGAAATCACAATTTTCTTGCCCTTACCCCGCATTTGAAGGGTTGCACCCAGCAGGGCGAGGTTGTTAGCTTCCGTTTCGCCAGGCGTAAAGTTAACCTCTTCGAGGTTTTTGCATCCCATGAAGCCGGCTATTTTTTGAGCTGACTCCATTATGGCTTCGAAAGCTTCCCATCCAGGCTTGTGGGTAAGCGTTGGATTGCCATATGCGCGCTGGTTAAAATATGGAAGCATGGCTTCAACAACTTCTGTTGGCACCATGCTTGAGTTTTCAATGTCTAAGTAGACTTCACGCTTTAATCCCTCATGAGCCTTTAATAGTTCGCGAACGTTTTCCACCATAACCTTTCAAGTCCGTTTGGCTTATCAACTCCTATTAGGTTTGAGCTTATAGAAAAAGCTATTTGACGCTGTTAAACGCCTAAACGTCATATTTGTGGCTGGTTCCAAACAACAAATACACCACCCTCTCTACATTTTTTGGCTTTTTCCAAAGCCAATAGCACCCCTCCCCCTATAGATTTCCGCAACTAAACAGCCAAACATCAAATTTACCTGTTAGAAAACGCCTAAATTGGATACCCTCTAGAAAAATTTGAGCACGAACAAAGGGAAGACCTTATTAGGCTGGTTTTATAGTTATTGAGTGAGCTTTGCTGGCTCGTTAAGTAGGCAGTGTGAAGGCTGCTTTCTTTGCTTGTTGGCGAGGTTCAGCATGTAAACTGAATGTTGGAGGTGAAAAGTGTATGAAGTATATAGGATTTTGGAAGGTTGTTGGAGGCGACGTTATGGATGTCATTGAAAAGTTTAGGAAAATGACAGCTGAAAGGGAAAAGGGAAACGAAGAGTTTGCTAAACTGATTTTTGGTCCTTTCCAGTTCACTGGCGAGAGCAAGGGCTTCACTTTGTTTGAGACAGACGACTCAGAGACGCTTAAAAACATTGCAAACTTCTACTCGCCTGAAATCAAGTGGAAGTTCTTCTCCATAAACGACCCAACAAAAGCAGCGGATTTATACAAGACCTTGAGGAAATAGTCTCAAACGTATTCTTTTTATTTTTCAAAATTTCTGTTTTTCAATAACGTTTTAAACAGCTTTCGTTCTCTAGTTTGCGATAGGGAAGAAAAAGGCGCGTTCAAGTGAGGATAACAGACCTCCCAATTCCAGAGTCGGTTAAAGAAGTTCTACTTAAGTCTGGAATTGTTGAGCTTTATCCACCGCAGGAAGAAGCCATAAAGGCTGGCGCCTTGGATGGGCGAAACCTTGTTTTGGCTAGTCCAACGGCTTCTGGCAAAACCTTGATTGCTGAGCTATGCGCCTTAAAACACATCTTGGAAGGCGACGGCAAAGTCCTCTATTTGACGCCTTTGAGGGCTTTAGCCAGCGAAAAGTATGAGGAGTTTAAGAAGTACTCAGCCATCACAAAGCCTGATGGAAAACGCGTAAGCGTTGGCATTTCCACTGGCGATTATGATAGCTCTGATCCTTGGCTGGAGCGCTACGACATTATTGTGGCTACAAATGAGAAGGTGGACTCGCTTTTGAGGCATAAAGCCAAGTGGATGGATGATATAAGCCTTGTAGTGGCAGATGAAGTGCACCTGCTAAACGAGGCGGAGCGCGGACCCACCCTCGAAGTGGTTTTGGCTAGGCTTATGCAAACAAACCCAGAAATCCAGATTTTGGCTTTAAGCGCCACAATAAACAACGTTCAAGAAATTGCAGAGTGGCTGAATGCCGAATACATAACAACAGACTGGCGCCCAATACTCTTGAAAGAGGGCGTACTCCTCCACAACGAAATCCAGTTTAGGGATGGCGAATCAATAAAAATTGAAAGGGAAGTTAAAAACCCAGCCATAAACTTGGCACTGCACACCGTTAAAACTGGTGGGCAAGCCCTAATTTTTGCTGCTACAAGGAAAAGCTCTGTGGCACTGGCCAAGAAAACAGCGGCGAAAATTGGAGAAATCCTATCCAAACCCGTGAAAAGGGCTTTAGAGCGTGAAGCAGAAAGGATTTTGGCGGCTGGAGAAAAAACAAGGATAAGTGAACTCCTAGCCGAACTTGTCAAGTGTGGTGTGGCTTTTCACCATGCTGGTTTAGGCAGCGCTCACAGAAAAATAATTGAGGACGCTTTCCGTGAAGGAAAAATTAAGGTTTTAACAGCCACGCCAACACTGGCTTTTGGCGTTAATCTTCCGGCGAGAACCGTCATAATATATGATTATAGGCGTTATGAGCCCGGTTATGGCTATTATCCAATAAGCGTTTTGGAATACAAGCAGATGTGCGGAAGAGCCGGACGACCAAAATACGACAAAATTGGTGAAGCCCTATTAATTGCGAGAACAGACGACGAAGCCGACTACCTGATGGAGAGCTATGTGCTGGCAAAGCCTGAGCGCATATGGTCAAGGCTTGCTGTGGAACGCATATTGCGGGGGCATGTGCTTGCAACGATAGCCGCAGACTATGCGCATACGGAAGCTGGCATATACGATTTTTTCGGCAAAACCTTCTACGCTTATCAATACGACATCGCCGCAATAAAGAACGTTATAGCCAAAATACTCCGTTTCCTATACGAAGAGGAAATGATTGATGTAAGCGGCACAAACATTTACGCCACAAGATTCGGCAAGCGCGTCAGCGAACTCTACATAGACCCAGTTTCAGCCGTCATAATCCGTGACGCCCTACGCCAAAAACCGCCAGTACTAACGGATTTAAGCCTCCTCCACATGATAGCGCATACGCCAGACATGCGCCCGCTTTTTAGACCAAGCACAAGTGAACTAGATAAAGTGGCAGTCTTCGCCGAGGAACACCGTGAAGAGTTTCTAACGCCAGTGCCAAACGAGTGGGAAGACCGAATAAACTACGAAGAGTTCTTGGCAGAAGCAAAAACAGCCATGGTTTTGAAGGCATGGATAGAAGAGGCAAGCGAAGACGAAATAATAGAAAAGTTCCGCGTACAGCCAGGCGACCTATACAGAACCGTTGAAAATGCAAAGTGGCTCCTTTACGCCACCCACGAATTAGCGGTTTTATTCAACAACAAGGAAGCCCAACCACTAACCATGGAACTGATGGAAAGGGTGGAAAAGGGCGTCAAAAAAGAGCTCCTACCAATAGTAAGGCTGGAGGGCATAGGAAGGGTTCGCGGACGCATACTATACAATGCGGGATACAAAACAATAGAGGACATAAAGCACGCCCAAATTGAAGAACTAATGAATCTGCCACTCATAGGACCGAAACTGGCAAAAAAGATTAAAGAGCAAGTGGGAGGCTTCGTCAAAAAAGAGGCATGGGAAAAACTTGAAAAGGAAGAAGAGTGGAAGCAAAAGGCCCTAACAGAATATTAGTCAGCCAGACCCCTTTCCTTTCGCTCTCTTCTGGTTTTCTCCATTATAAGCTCAATTTGCCTCAAGGCGGTGCCTAAATAATTCCGCGGGTTTAAAGCCTCATCAATTTCTTTTTCGCTCAGCTTCTTGCTAACAACCTTGTCTTCTAGGAGGACTTCTTTAAAGGGGCGCTTCTCAGTCTCACTCTTTATCGTCAGCCTTCTCAATAATTCATGGGCTTCTTGTCGGCTCATCCCTTTCTTTGTTAGGGCTATCATTACGGCTTCTGACATCGCCCGCCCTTGGGTTAATTCAATGTTTTGGCGCATGCGCTCCTCATTCACGTACAAATTAGCCACAACATTTGTCATTAGAAATAGCATGTAGTCCACCAGTATGCAAGCTTCTGGAATTATAAAGCGCTCAGCAGAAGACTGTGTCAAATCGCGTTCATGCCAAGTCACAACATTCTCTAAAGCTGGAACCGTTAGGCTTCGAACCATTCTAGCCAAGCCGCAGACGCGTTCGCATACCTCTGGGTTCCGTTTATGGGGCATCGTTGAACTGCCAACTTGCCTCTCAACTTCGAAGGGCTCCGCCAGCTCGCCTATTTCTGGTCTCTGCAGTTCACGAATTTCTGTGGCGAAGTTTTCGAGACTCGAAGCAATCAAAGCCAATAGGCAGACAAGCTCGGCGTGACGGTCCCTCTGCACAATCTGCGTGGAAATGTCAGCCGCTTTTATGCCAAGCTTCTGCATCACAAGCTCCTGTATTCGCATGGCATTTTCGCTTAAGCCAGCTTGGGTGCCTACAGCCCCGCTCATCTTGCCAACGATGACGCGTTCGCGGCACTGCCTAAGCCTCTCAATGTGCCTTGAAACTTCCCTCATCCAAACAGCAAACTTAAAACCTAAAGTTATTGGGAGGGCGTGTTGCCCGTGGGTTCGCCCCATCATTAATGTTTCCTTATGGCGTAGTGCCTTCTCCATCAAAACCTTCTCGAAATCGTTCAGCCTTCGCTCAATAAGCTCTAAAGCCTCTTTAAGCTGGAGGGCGGTTGCCGTGTCAACAATGTCGTAGCTTGTGGCGCCAAGATGCACATAAGCCCCGCTAGGACCGCTTGCCTCTGCTAAAGCTTTAACAAGAGCCATAACATCATGCTTAATTTCGCGTTCAATCTCTTTTATGCGCTCAATTTTGACGTATTTAAGCGAAGCCGCAGCCATGATTCGCTTTGCATCTTCGCGTGGAATGTTGCCAACTTCGGCGTGTGCCCAAGCCAAGGCAGCCTCAACATCTAGCATTTTCTGAACTCGGTTTTCCTCCTCGAAAATCCGCCGCATTTCCGGCGTCCCATAACGCCCAGTATCAATTGGAAGGATTGGCAAGCCTTTATCCCTTTGAAAAGATAGCATGCTTAAGGATTAATGCTTTTCCAGCAGGTTAGCGAATAAGCTCTTTGACGACGTGTTCCAGCAAGCCTATTCTTGGAATTATGTAAACATTCCAGCTTGAAAGCCTAACAACACCATCCACATTCTTGTCGATCAGCACAGCACTCATATGGGAAAGCACAGCGCCAACCAAATCCTCAAAAACACTGTCGCCAACATGCAAAGCATCATGCGGCTGAACATTAAACCTTGAAAGCACTCTTGCAAAAATTTCCGGTTTCGGTTTTGAAACTCCCAACTCATCAGCATAAAACTGCTCATCAATAAATCCAGCCAAACCGGCTTTCTCGAGCAGAATTCTATTGTAGCTTCCAGGCCAAAAAACCACATTACCCACCACCACAACTTTAAGTCCTAGCTCGTTAACGCGGCGAACAGCCTCCTTCACACCTTCTATTAAGTGTTGCTCTGATGGATAGTTTTCTGTCGCGGCGAGAATAGCCCTCGAAACCTTTTCAGAGTCCACGCCTAGAAATTTGGCTATCACCTCAAGAGCTGATGGAACAATTTCAGAATCGCTAAAGCCGCCAGCCCTCCTAATAGCCCTAACTTTTCTATATCCTTCAACAAGCCTATCTGCAATGGTTTCCGGCGCCAAATTCACGGATTTTGCCAACTCTAAGGCGATGCTCTGATAATAGGACCTCACAGATAGTAGGGTGTCCCAAACATCAAAGCTTACAAGCTTGACACCCAACATCAGAACCTCCGTCTCGATGCAATACGTGTCCATGCGGATTTTTAACATTCCCTTTAAACATGCAGCCTAATTTAAATGGCTATCACTCAAAATATAGCTTGAAACAAGGCAAAGGTTGATAACATGAAAGCGGTTGTAGCAGTCCTTGACAGAAAGGGAGAAAAAGCTGTTCAAGCAGCAGCTTCGATGCTTAAAGTTCTGGAGGGGGGAGGCGCAGACGCCATTGGCATAGCAACACAAAACCACGTCACGGTTGAAAAATCTTTAGACAAACTGCAAGTCGAAGGTTTTAAGTCTTCAACAGCCATCGGACATGTTTTTCTGAAGGTTTTAGCCCAAGACAAGCCGCGGCTAACACAGATTGGAGAGACGACTTTCGTTTTCGATGGGAGAATTTACAATCCACCAGTTGAGCTTTTAGATGCGGATTTTTTCGCACAAAAACTTCAAGCCGATAGCGAGGCTGGCGCTGAGGCGTGGATAAGGAAGTTTGACGGTTGCTTCGCTTTCGCCATAGCCAAACATGAAAAACTCGTTGTCGGAAGAGACTCTTTAGGCTTATACCCGCTTTATTATGGCGAAAACGGCAATTTTTCCGCTTTCGCGTCAGAAAGTAAGGCATTATGGAAGGTGGGCATAAAAAGGGTGCAATCTTTCCCGCCGGGGCACGTGATAATTGCAGACAAAAGGGGGTTCAAAATAAGACCTGTTAAGGTTTTAAAGCGCTCCGTAACCGCTTTAGCATCCATGGAGGAAGCTTCCAAAAAGCTTCAAGCGCTTCTAGAACAGTCAATTCAAGGGAGAGTGTATGGCTTAAGTGAAGTTGCAGTGGCTTTTTCAGGAGGCTTGGACAGCAGCCTAATCGCGTGGCTTGCAAAAAAGGCTGGAGTCAAAGTCCACTTAATTCACGTAAGCCTTGAAAACCAGCTGGAAACAGAGCAGGCGGAAAAGGCTGCCAGCCTGCTTGACATGCCCTTTCACAAATACTTGTATGATGAAGGTTATGTGAAGCGGACGCTTCCCAAAGTGTTGTTGGCAATAGAAGACCACAACCCCGTTACGGCTAGTATTGGTGTGCCAATTTTTTGGACTGCCGAAAAGGCGGCTGAACTTGGTTTTAGAGTTCTGCTCACTGGACAGGGGGCAGACGAGTACTTTGGAGGGTATAGGCGTTATCTAAACCTTTACAAACGCTTTGGTGAGGATGCCGCTGAAAAGGCGATTGTAAACGACATTCTAACAATGCATGAAAACAACTTTGAAAGGGACAGCAAAATCTGCATCTTCAATAATGTAGAACTTCGCCTGCCCTTCGCCTCTTACCCCATCGCAGATTTTGCTCTTAATCTGCCATTAAGGATGAAAATAGAGTCGCCAAATGACCCCCTCAGAAAAGCTGTGCTGAGAAAAGCCGCTGAAAAAGTTGGGCTACCCCCTCAAATAGTTAATAGGCAAAAGAAGGCCGTGCAATATGCCACTGGCGTTTCTAAGGCCATTAAAAGATTGGCTAAAAGGGAGAGGCTCACGGTAAAACAATTTTTGCAAAGGTTATTTTTAGAAACTTTCGAGAAATTTTAGGGCTTTTGAAAGAAAGGGAAAGGTGGCGGCTGCTATTCAATTACTTGGATGGCGCCTTCTGGACACTGGGCTTCGCATGCCCTACACACGAGGCACTCTTCCACTTTTACTGGGACAGATTTTCCATCCTTTACTTCATAAACGCCCACCGGGCATGTGTCGACGCATGTGCCGCATCCGGTGCACTTGTGGTTGTCAACCACTATCTTTACCATTTTATTCCCCCTTCAACCAGATTTCCTTCAAATTTTAGGGGTGAAATAAAAGCCTTTAGGTTCGCTAGCGGATTTCTTCACGTATCCTTAACAGAATTCCGCTAATGGTGGTTTCAGCCTTTTCCCTTCTGCTTTCGTAGTCTGCTAGAAGTTTGCGGTAAGCCTCCAATGTTAAGTCTCCTCTACGGTGGCGAATTTCGATGCTTTTAATGTTAGATTCAACCTCGTTAAGTTCTGTTTCCGCAACCTCAAGTTGGTGCATCAAATCCGCATAACGCCCTCCAGCAGACCTAAGCTTCAGCTTCAAATCATCTAAGTTTCTGGACAACGCTGCAAGCCGCGTTTCCAAAGTTTTCCTCTGCACTTTGTACCTCTGCCTTTGAATCCTTCCCTTGCTAACAGCAGCTTCAAGAGACCTTAAATCTGAAGTTATCCGCCGCTTCTCCTCGTAGGATTCCACAAACCTTCTGAGAATTTCTGGGCTAAGCCTAACAGCAACTGTTGGTACTGCAACAACAGCAGCTTCTGGTGCTTTTGGTCTTTTCCAAATGGCGATAATGGCACATCCAAAAACCGATAGCGCCCAAATCCACAATGTGGGGCGGAAAGTCAGCCACAAGGGATTATACTCGTATGACAACTCCATTGTGAAGCTATCTAAGGACAGAACCCCTTGTTTGCTTAAAGTGATTCTTTCCTGGAACACATCTCTTGACACCCCGTACGCGCCAATTGGCAAAACGCTGTTGGGGCTTACTCTCATGATTTTGGCACCTTCAGGCAACGTGATAATTATGGATGCTTTCTCAATGTAGTAGTTTATCTCTTGGAAAAATGTGAAATTTGTACCTTTTCCTTTTGGCATGTTATACCTCACAATGAACTTTGTTGATCTGCCGCTTTCAACGGGCAGGGATAAGCTTACCTTGCCCAATGCTATATTACCCTTTCTTCCAAACTCATCCTCAACCCAAACATTTGAAGCGTTCGGTGGTACAGCTACCTTAACAGAGGTCATCTGCTGCGGCGACTCATTTCTTATATAATAGCTGTCTGAAAACCAAATTTCACCCATGCTGCCAACATTAATTTCGCGCTTGAACTCCATCACTGTGAATAGCTGTATGTCATCGGTGGTTAGCTGGAAGGTCAAATTTGCAGGCTCGTACATGAACGGGGACAATGGCTTTTTAATTGAATAGTTTGTCGTGTTAACCGTGCCTGTGCCGCTTACAAATTTTGAATTTGGCGATAAAACAACCGAAGCATTACATGAAGAAGCGTCTACCGTGAGGCTTGGGTATGCTGGAAAATCCAAGGTGTAAAGGGTTGTGTTCTGCGGGTTCTGCCTAAGAAGGCTGTTTGAAAGCACGAATATGACGCTAAAAACTCCATCGCTTGGCGGCGGGTTTAAGGTAACCTTAAAACCATAAAAGCCAACACGGTCATTTAATGGCACACCACCGACAACATTGTACTGTTGGGTAAAATTGGCAGTGTTGTAGGCTATACATCGGAGAACGTAAGGTGCATACCTATATGGAAAACCAATAAGAAAACCGTCCTGCACAGACCCATTCACTTTTATTGTGTCGTTTACGATGATGTAGCCGTTATAAAGAATTTTCACCTCATGGCTAACCCACTCAATAGAGTATGGAGGCTCTGCATTAGCGTCTTTGACATAGGCAATGTTTAAGACGAAAAATAATAGCGTAACCGCCAAGACTATGAAAGCCAAAGCTTTCCCTTTCAAGCTTTTTCCTCCGCCGCCTAAACCTTGAATTCTGGCTCTCTAATATCATAAGACCTATTTATTTACTTTTGGAAACGACTGGCTCTTCAATGGCGTTTAATGAAACTGATGCGGATACTCTTTTCAGTTTATAGAGGAAAACTTCTCTTCTCTGCCCTTTTATGTCCGGTTGAATTTCAACATGCACAGATAACACGTTGTACCTTCCCATAAACACGTATTTTCCAGCCGACTTCTTCTCAAAAACAAATATTGGATAACCTTCTGCCATCTGCCTTTTTAATGCTAAGTTTCCCCTCTTCATTTTCTGGTTTCCAACACGCCCCTCACCAGTGTAGAGAAGGATATCACCTTCCAAACGGTCATTGTAGGGGTTACGTAGGCTCTCCTCTGGTGTTTTATGCAAAACTGTTATCAAAACAACATGCCTAATCCCCTTCTTTAGGCTTCCATTGTACCTTATCCCTCGCTGGGCACAAACATCGAAAATTCTTGAAATTTCAAGGTTGCTTAAGACATCGCCACTTTTCAACAACATCATTAAAAACAGTTTGTGTTATTAACAATTTAAGATTAGCTTCGCCCTAAATCTTCTGTTGAAGGCTGATCCCTTTGGCAGTATTCTACGACCCTATTATGAGGCACATGGCAATGGAAAAGCTTGTCACACGTACTGGTCCAGAGGGAATGGAGAGAAAGTATTACCGCATAAGACCCGCAAGGTGGTACGGCGGCATAGTTACAGCTGACTGTGTTGGATGCGGATTGCTTTGTCGGTTCTGTTGGGTTTCAGACACTGTTATGAACCGCCCCCATGATGTTGGTACATTTTACACGCCTAAAAAAGTCGCCGAAAGCCTAATCTCCCTTGCCAAAAAGTGCAAACTTGACCTGCTTAGATTGAGCGGGGGAGAGCCAACAATTGGGAAGCAGCACCTGCTTAAACTTCTTGAAAACCTTGATGGTAAGGGTTACCGCTTTATCCTTGAAACCAACGGCATCCCCATAGCATATGATGAGGGCTATGCCGAGAGCCTAACAAAATATAAGTTCATACATGTTAGAGTTTCGCTTAAAGGATGTAGCAAAGAAGAATTCACATTACTTACAGGTGCTAAACCCGAAGGATTCACATTGCAACTCAAAGCGTTAGAGAAGCTGGTGGAGGCAAAAGTTAGGTGCCACCCATCAATTATGGCGTCCTTCTCATCAAAAAAGAGCTTGCAATCTCTCATAGAGCGAATTGGACAGATTAGCCCAAAATTAGCAGAAGAAATTGAAATTGAAGAGCTGATACTTTATCCGCATGTGGTTCAAAGGCTACAAAAATACAATTTAAGGTATCATACGGGTTATACTCCAGAAAGGGTGCCGCCAGAACAAGTCTAAAAAGGCTACTTTACAAGTCCTGCACGCCTTAAATAGTAGTTCTCCTCTTTCTTGGGACCAAAGCTTCTCACGCCCTTTTCCTTCAGCTGCTTCCTAAGTTTTGCCGCATATTCCTTGCTTATTTCGCCCCTTCGTTCCATGTAGGCTATTATTTCTTCTGCTTGCTCGGCTGTGTCGCATCGACGGAGAAAATCTATAACGTCTGGGTCGTAGTGGACAAAGTTTCGCGACACTGCCCTTTCCCCGGATTTTGTTTCTGTTCTGACGGAGCTTACTGCAACCTTATTTTCGCCTGACTCCATTTCCTTTGCGAGGTTTGGGAACAATCTTTTGAAAGTTTCCTTATCAAGCTCCAATGGGACGCCTTCAAACTTTGGTTAATTATATTTTTGTGAGTTCAAATATTTAAGAGTCTAGGGAAAAGCCATTTTAGAAAGGGACAAATCTCTTTGTGGAGTTTTCTGTAAGCACTTTCTCAAGTTCTTGAATGCTCAGTCCAGATATGGTGTCACCGTATATTTCGCAAGTTTCCTTAACGCCGAACTCCTCAACATCCCGAACGGTTATTTCGGCTTTTTCACCGCTAGGCAATTCAATGAATATCCGGAAAGAATTCTTTGGTTTCCCCCTCTTTGTTATAGCTGCCCAGCCGCACTCTAACACCTTGAACCTCTTTTCCAACAATTTCAGGATTTCGTAGGGCTCATTGTGGTATGTGATTATGTCTATGTCGCTTTCACGGTAAATGGTTCCCCGCCAAACGCTTCCAACAAGCACCGGACTGAACCTTTCCAATATTTTCATTAGGTTTAGGGCTTCCCTCCGCATCTTAACTAAGCGCTCCCTTCGGACGGCTCCCTCATGTTCCTCCGCTATTCTATCAAGCTCCTTGGCAACTTCAAGGTTTGACGGCAAAAAGTGGACACCTAAAGTTTTCGCCGCCCGCAATTTGGCCTGCTTATACTCTTTCTCTAACCCAAAATAAAGAAGGGTGGCTGCTTCCCTCGCCACATTTCTTCGCATGTTGGCATCTGCTGTTGATAAGCCCAAAGCACACCAGTCTGCAGTTAGCGTTTTATTACACGTTCATAAAGCTCAATTGTTCTTTCCGCTATCTTATCCCATGTGAACTCGTTTAAAACTCGACGCCGACCGTTCTTTCCAAGCCATTTTCGCTTTTCCGGATTCTCCAAAGCGCTGACAACACCCCAAGCGATGTCCGCCGGATTGTTCGGGTTTATATGATAGCCACACTGTTCCTCTCCACATGGTATAACTATTTCTCTCATTCCACTGACGCCTGCTGCGCCAACGACCACTGGGCGCTCCATGCTCATGGCTTCTAGAGCAACTATTCCGAAAGGCTCGTATAAGCTTGGAAAAACCGCCACATCGCACGCCGCATAGTGGAGAATTCGCTCCTCCTCCGATATAAATTCGAAGTTGAATTTTACAACGTCTTGAAGCTTCATCATCCTTACAAGGTTAACAAGATAGTCTTGCAAATCACCCAAACCAACGATGACCAGCTTCGCGTTTGGAATCTTCTGTAGAATATGGGGCATAGCCATGACAAGCTTATCAACGCCTTTGACGCCCACAAGTCTTCCAAGAAAAAGAATCATGGAGTCTTCAGGCTTTACGCCATAAAACTCCCTAACCTGCCTTATCTGGTCTGGGCTTACATCTTCTGGATTGTACTTTTGCGGATCAACACCGTTATAGCAAACCTCAATTTTTTCCCTTGGAAAACCAAGCTTTATCAACTCATCTTTCATGGCGTATGAAACAGTGATGACAAGGTCTGCTGCCTGCGCCCCGCGAAGCTCAATGTTGCTAACAACTTCTGAACCGTTTCCAAGGGTTCTTCCCTTCTCAGTCGAGTGAACATGAAAAACCAGTGGGAGACCGGTCTCCTTCTTTATGGTTATTCCGGCTATGACTGAAAGCCAGTCGTGCGCAACCACAACATCATATTTAAAACCTTCCTTTCCAATTAGTTCGTTAACAAGTTTTGACGCGCTCAGATAATTGTAGACGAGAATTTTGGAGAAAAGCTGAATGCCCCTACCCCACTTCTTAACATCCTCAGCTACAACGTCCGGAAGCGAATCCGAAATGTCAATGTGCAATGGGCGATGAATTTCAATGCCGCGCCAAATCTCCCTTGTTGGAAGACTTCCTTCATCATCATTCATCGTAAAAACAGTAACATCATGGTCCATTAACACAAATTTCCGCGTGATTTCAGCCGCGTAAGTGCCTAAACCACCAACAATTTTCGGCGGATACTCATAGACAAGCACAGCCATCTTCATATCATTTCCCAGTTTTCGTTTATTTTTAGGTGTGCAGACTTATTTGCGTTTTCAAGTGTAAATCACGCAGATTGTAATCTCGGCTTATTTGGCTTCAAATATTTAAGTGTATATCAAAGCGCACCATGTTTGCATGATGTCCAGGCGCTTGTTGAACCCTCACTTTTCGTGAATATTGATTGCACATTCACAAGTCTTATGTGACAGCCTTTTGAAACGTTTCAATATTTGTCATGCACGACGGGAAAGTATGTTAAGTGACGCCATCGAGCAAAAAAACGGAGCAGAAAATACGAGAGAGCCAAGAAAAGTTTAAACGGTTATTTATGGATAACCCTGAAGCTTGTGTTTATGTAGATCCAAATTTTCATGTTTTGGATATTAATCCACGATTCACCGAGCTTTTCGGCTACACCCTAGAAGAAATAAAAGGAAAACACATCGATGACGTAGTGGTGCCAGGGGACAAGATTGATGAGGCAAAAAAGTTAAACAGAAAAGCGCTTGAAGGACCATTCTATTATGAAACTGTTAGGAAGAGGAAAGATGGATCCTTAGTTCCAGTGTCCATATCTGTTGCTCCCATTAAGCTTGAAGGCAAACTTATAGGAACTGTGGGATTGTACAGAGACATCACGGAAAGAAAACGTTATGAAGAGCGCCTATCTGCGTTGAACTTTTATGGTCGAAGTTTGAACATGGCGAAGAGTATGGAGGAGATCTACCGCCTAACTTTAGATGCCATGGAAAGAGTGTTGGGATTTGAGTATGCAGATGTGATGCTGATTGATGGAAACGTGCTCCGTATTGTTGCTTATCGTGGATATTCACAACCCATCTCGCTTGAATTGCCTTTAGACGGTAGTAAGAAGGGAATAACTGTAAGGGCAGCAAAAACAGGCAATTCCATTTTAGTTCCAGATGTTAGAAAGGACAAGGATTTCGTCGCCGTTCAGCCTGGAGTTCTCTCCGAACTCGTTGTACCCATTAAAATTGGTAATAAGATCCTTGGGGTTTTAAATGTAGAAAGTAAAAAGTTAGCCGCCTACAACGAAAAAGATCAAGAGTTGCTTGAGATTTTGGCTTCACACGCCGCGACCGCAATAAGCAACTTAGAGCACGCCCAAAATTTGGAGAAATATGCCCGCGAAATTAAGGCAAGTCAAGAAAAATTTGAAAAGTTGTTTAGGAACAACCCGGAAGCAGCTGTATATATGGATCCAAATTTTCATGTTTTGGATATTAATCCACGATTCACCGAGCTTTTCGGCTACACCCTAGAAGAAATAAAAGGAAAACACATCAACGATGTAATAGTGCCGAAGGACCTTATCGAAGAAGGACGCATGCTTGACAAGAAAGCAGAGAAAGGCTACATTTATTACGACAGCGTCAGGAAGAGAAAGGACGGATCCTTAGTTCCAGTGTCCATATCTGCCGCTCCAATTACTATAGAAGGAAAACTTGTTGGAGTCGTAGGGTTATACAAGGATATTTCCCATTTAAAGAAAGTTGAAAAAGAGTTGAGAGATACCTTGGAGAAGCTGCGTGTTGTCGGTAGATTGACTAGACATGACATACGAAATAAACTATCAGTTGTAATAGGCAACGCTTACCTAATTAAAAAGAAACTAGCCAACAAAAATGAAAGTTTAAAGTATTTGGAAGAGATAGAAAATGCTGTTAGACAAATAGAGAGAATTTTTGATTTTGCTGCAACATATGAATTGCTGGGCGTTGAGGAATTGGTCTATATGAATGTCGAGAAAACTGTCCAGGAAGCGGCTTCACTCTTTTCAGATCTTAAAGGTGCAAGGGTGATAAACGAATGCAAAGGCTTAATGGTTTTGGCGGATTCCTTACTGAGGCAGATCTTTTACAATTTAATTGACAACTCGTTAAAATATGGCAAGAGAGTAAAGAAAATCAGAGTATACTACAAGAAACTAAGTAATAAACAGTTGAAACTGATCTATGAGGACAATGGTGTGGGCATACCTTGGAAAGAAAAGAAAATGCTTTTCAAAGAGGGCTATGGAAAAGGAACGGGCTATGGCTTGTACTTGATAAGAAAAATCTGCGATGTTTACGGTTGGACAATTCAAGAGACAGGCAAGCCCGGTAAAGGAGCCCAATTCACTATGATTATACCAAAAATAAGCAAAGATGGGAAGATAAACTGGAAACTTATCGATCGAGAATAAAAAATTCAAATTTTAAAACAATTTAAGCGCCATTTTCTTTAGTTGTTGTTGCTAAAATTTTTGGAGCCACTCTTTTATCTGCTGGTCCAGCCTTTTGCCTCTAGGCTTTCCCTTTCTCAGCGGGGTTGGATAGCCTCCAACTGTTTCGTAGGCTTTTGTGGCTAGGGTGTCGGCTTCTCCTTTTTGGAAGTTTCGCCATGCATGATTATGCCTAAAGTTTGATGGTTTTATCCATTCTGGGGAGAAGTTGTCAATGTCGTTGGATTTTAGGCAAACACAAACCACGTCTAGTTGACGGTGCAGACTTAATGGGCATGTGAAGACCCTTCCCGCATCCATTCTGTTCTCAACTTTTATGTTTTCAGCCTTTAGGCTTTCAATTATTTTTGGCATTGCTTTAGCGTTTACGTATTCCACTATGGCATAGGCGAAGTCTAATGGATGCGCCTTACTGATCACTGATTCTGAAATGGCTTCTTCATGAACGTGAATGTGGCATCCGTTTCCAGACCATTTCACGTAAACGGACTCCTTTACGCCCTCGCTTTCCAAAATGGAAAGAATTTCTCTTGCGACAGCGATGGTTTCCCTCCAGTTCTGCAGCGTCCCGTCAATGTCCCATGTTGGGGTGCAAAGATAAGCCTTTGAAAAGTCAACGTCTTCTATACGCTCTATTGTCGGGTACTTGTTTGCTGTGGCGTAGAAGGCTCTAGCAGTATTCTTTAACCTTTTCAGAAATGCGGCAAATTCTTCCTCATTTTTGACCGCCATTGGTTTGCCATCTAAATAACGCCTAAAAACAAGTTTTCCAGAATCGCCTATGCAGTGGGCTGCCATCCACCTTCCCCTGCAAAATTCAGCTATCTCCCTTTGCACTTCGGCTCTTGAATAGTACTCAATCGCTAGGTTTCGGGGGCTCGGCATCCCGCCTCTCCACTGCTTTTTGTATTCTCTCCATCACTTTTCTTGGGAGGGCTACGTCTTCCCTCCGCTCTTCTACTGGTCCGAGGATTACCAATCCTTTTCCATGCTCAATAGCGATTTCGTGCATTTGAAGGCTGTGGGGTGTCTGCCTCATTTTTTCAACAAGCACATAACGCCTCAAAATACCGTTTCTGACTAAACGCCTAAACCTTATTATGCCGTCAGCTATGTGTTCAACTCCCCAACCGAAAGCCTCAGAAGTTGTTATGGCATACTGTGAGGTCGCCAATATTGTGAAGTCCCATTTTGAAAGAACCTTCTTAACAAAATATGAGTGGCGCCTCGCCATGGCTGGCTTGTCAAGCCAAAAAGCTGAAAGCGAATCAATAACTAGGCGGGCTCTCCCATAGCCTAAAGCCTTCTTCGCCTCAATAACCTTGTTCACAAGCTCCTCAACACCCAGCGCTTTAATAGTCCACTGGTCCTCAGTTCCCATCAAAGCGTCAATCAAAATTAATTTACCATCCTTAATGGCTGCGGAAAAGTCGAAGCCAAACTGGCTGGCTTGAGTTATTATGGACTCACGGCTCTCCTCGGTTGTTACATAAATGCACTTGTCGCCGTCAGCAACACCCTGTGCTATAAAATGGATGCAAAGGATTGTTTTGCCAGTGCCAGGTTCACCGGTAACAGCCACAGAAAAGCCTCTAGGAATCCCGCCAGCAAGCATTTTATCTAGGGCTGATACTCCAGTGGAAAGCCTCTCCACAGGCAAGCCTAAACCCAATTATTCTATTGGTAAGGCATAGTCTATAAATTATCCGTTTCAAGCTAGCTTAGCCCAATTTGGTGCAAGCGAAAGTCTGAAAAGCTAAACTCATCAAAATATAGAAATGAGGATGACACTGTGAGTTTATCTCCTGTGAAAAGGCTTGTTCTTGAAACAATATGGATGCTTAATGAGCCCGTAAAACCTATTGAAGTGGCAAGAAAAGTGGGATTGGGCTTTCCAACAATCATGATGCATGTTGTCGGCTTAGCAAAAATGGGTTATGTCAAGGCTGTAGAGAAGGGATATTACGCTATAACTGACAAAGGGCGGGAGGCTCTAGGCTTACCAAAAATTAATGGAGAGAAAGCTCGACAGATTTTGGCATACGTGCCGGCGGAAAAAGCCTTTTACTTTTATGCGGATGTGGGTAAGCCTTTAGGTGTTTATGCCGTAAGCCTAGGAGACTTTTGCGAGAAAATCCAGAAAATCGATATAGGCTCAATAGAGTTCCATTTGTACCGTGGAGACTTTGAAGCTTGGTTCACATGGATAGGTGACACAGAACTTGCCAAGAAAACAGCACTCATAAGGGAGCGTAAAATGTTTGGAGAGGAGTTGCGGAGTAAGCTCTATGAAGTTGTTAAGGGCCGCTGCGAAGAGTTGGCGAAATTAAGGCAGCAGTGAAAAACTATAAAAGCACCTTAAATGGGCGTGAACCTCTCCTTCAACTTCTCAATAACCTGCGGCAGCGTCGTATACTCCATAGACTCGACGCTCAAGCGGGCTGGCTCAAACTCGCCCATACGCCTAATCATAGCCGCATACTTCAACGCCTCTCTCCTTGCAAGGGCAAACGCTGGGTCAGCGAAAAAGTCAGTTATCATGGGCACGCCATCATCGTCGCTTGCTATCGCGCCATTCGCCACTTGAAAGCCCAAAGCCACCATCCTCGGCGGACCGTCAAAAAGTGTGCAGCGGGCATCTTTCAAACCAACGGGCATTATCGGCCCCCAGTGGCTTCCCCTCATCCAACCAGCCACCAAATAACTGTGCATGAAAGGCGCAAGAACTTCCCCAACGGCCGGCAGACCATGCTGCGCCCTCACAATCATCACAGGGTCATCTTTTCCAACATATTTTCCGGCAATCAGCGAAAGCTTCGTCACGCTGCCAGAAGCGCATATCAAGTCGTCTCTGGCGCGCCAAACCCGTGAAACTATGTAGCGCTCAACAGTTCCAATTAAGGCGATAAGCTCATACATTTCCTCTGGACATTTAAGCACCACCTTCTTCCCTTCTTGGGCATCGATAACCTCAAACTTGAAGCCGCCAGCCATGTTTGGATCTATCACAAGCCCAGCTGTATTCATTGGGTCAGCGAATATCCGGAAGAGTGGTAGATTGAAGCTTCCAGCCGAGGTTTTATCCGCCGCAAAAACAACTATTGGATCGGATTTTCGCTCTTCAATCTCCATCTCAGCCACTCCTGGACCAAGTCCGCGAACCGTTCCACTGAAAGCATTCTTCAGCAAGTCTTGTCCAGCACCATAAAGCTTCAGTTCCAAGGCTTTGTTGGCAGCCTCTTGAAAAGTATTCCACGCGAGCTTGTGGATTTCAGGGTTCGATTCGCCACGCTCATGCACCATTAAAAGTTCCAAGTCGTCGCCAACATTGAAGACATAGTAACTGTTTATCAAGCCCTCTTCCTTAGCTTTTTTCAGGTTTTTCTCTCCAATGTTTAGTATAGGTTTGGGGACAACATGGTGTCCCGCTAAGGAGCCAACATCACATTTTATAAGGGAAATTGTGGTTCTTTTAGGCATAACATACCACTTTGATTCGGAACTCGGTCTAGAGTTTACCCTCTAGCTTTTAAAAGATTTCCGAAAGAAATAGAAAACAGCAACATAAAAGGGCGCACAAGCCTATGAACGAGTTAAAAGTAATCTCAGTAAAAATCCCCGAAGAGGTTTACAAAGAGTTGCTCTTACGCGTCCCAGAAGGCGAAAGAAGCAACTTCATAAGAGACGCCATAATAGAAAAACTCCAAAAAACGCCTAAACCAGACAAAATTCTCGAATTGGAAAGGCGGCTGGAAAAGCTTGAGGCTGAATTCTCCCAGATAAGGAAATACCTCGCAGATTTGGAACTGCTCACTTACGAGAGGGGCAAAACAAACCCACACACCTTCTGCATAGACGAACTAGACCACAAAATAATCGACTACCTAATGCACTATAAAGGCGCAACAACACCAGAACTAGCCCAATACACAAAAACAAATAGATGGCTAATCCTAAACCGCCTAAGAAGAATAGAAAAGGCTTCAAAAAAACAGCTGGGCAAACCCATAATCGAATATTATCCAGGAGAAAAGGGCGGAAAGAAAAAGGCATGGTGGATAAACGAAGAACTAATAGAAATCTAGCCAACACAACAACAAATAATTCCGGCGAGGTGCTAACATATCCATTGGGGGCCCGTGGCCAAGTATGGATTAAGGCGCCGAATGTGCATGTACAAACATGCATGTGCGCAAGCCTCCGGAGCCGGAGAACCGGGGTTCAAATCCCCGCGGGCCCGCCAAAATTCTATAACTGCCAGTAAATCCTTTTTACAGAAGCTATTGGTGCGGCCGCCGGGATTCGAACCCGGGATCGCAGGCTTGGAAGGCTTCCACACATGCTGTAAAGCGCTTTACAGCGTCTGTGTCCTAACCAGACTAGACGACGGCCGCACAACACTTTCTAAATTCAAAACGGGTAGATAAAAATTCTTCACCCAGTTTTCTGCTTGAAAACCCGCTTTTCCTGTGCCGGTTTTGGTTTGAAGCTACCCCTAAGCTTTTGCGTGGCAGTCCTCTGCCTTTCCAAGTTCTTCAGCCTAGCGTAAAGCTTTGCAATTTTCGTTTTCGAAGGCTTTTTGTGGTGCATAATTCTTGAGGGCGGCGGTGTAAACGGCTTTTTAGGCTTCTCAAAATCCCTCTTCTTTGGAAGAGCTATACCTTGAGGACTTTTCACTTTTCGGAAGATTACATACCCTCCCTTTAGGTTTACTTCGCTGGCTTCCCATCCGGCGTCAAGCCAAGCCCGTGCATGCACTTTATCAGGCGAGTTTGCCCACCATTCTTCAGAGCGAAAAGCCTCCATGGGAAGATTGTCCCCAATAATCCCGTCTATTTGAGCGAAGGAAAGCTTAACAAAGTCCGTGAAAGCAGCCCTAAACTTCAAATAGCCCTTAAGAGACTCGTATTTGGCTCTAGGCTTTGGAGAAACAATCTTCCTAGCACAGTTAAGGCAAAGCAGCCTTGAAGCGTCTCCTGTTGACACTTCAGGAACCATGCAGTCTATGCAGAAAAGCTTGCCACATCTCCAACAGTGCCTAAGATAATTGTACGGTAGAACCCTTCCACACAGCTTGCACTCGTCCTTGAAAGGCATCTAATCACTTTAGCCGCTGCATAAACAAACTAAACAATAATTCTGCACATATAGACTTTTCTAAACCCTTACTAACCATCAATCGCTGGTCAAAAGCCTAGAATTCGGAATCAAAAATAACATTTATAGCCATCCACCCCACGCCACAAATCGTGGATTTGATGCTTTTCAGCGAATACCTCCATGAAAAGGCTGAAGAATCAAGACACAACGAGACTATTGGATACCTAATAATCATAATAGGCTCAATATTCTTCGTCGGAGGCCTCCTAGAAACCGTCATAACAGTTGAAAACCCAAAATGGTTCCTAATAATACCATACCATTTAACATCGCATCCCTACAGCCTTTTGGGCTTATCCCTAACACTAACAGGCCTAGTCCTCCTAATTCTAGGCATAGCCCTAAGCATCCACTACGCAAGAGAAAGAGCATGGTACATGAAACAACTACAAAAAGCACACGCAGTTGAAGAACTAAAACTTAAAAGGAAAGAAGAAAAGGATAAGAGGAAAGCAAATTAAATACAGCCCACATTGAATATATTTAGCAGAAGGCTCCGGTAGTATAGTCCGGTCAAGTATAGCGGCCTCTCGAGCCGCGGACCCGGGTTCAAATCCCGGCCGGAGCACCACACGACGCTTCTTATAAAACATTAATATCCGGCACTATAAGCTTCTAGTAGCTCAAAAGTTGCGTAAATAAGTAAATAATCCGACAGACTTAAATAACACTTCGACGGAAATATTTTTGGAGAATTGGTATATGTCGGAAAGAGACTTTAAGAAGCCCGAAACTCGTGAAGAGTTCGTCAGGATTTTGACGGATGCCGCTAGGAAGGAGGTGGAAGCTCGCAGTCTTTTGTCGAGAAAGCCTGCGAAGCCAACGGTTTCTGGAACTGCTAAGATTTTAGGGATTCATAGGGATACCCTTTATTCTTGGCTTAGGGAGTTTAATGTCGATTTTGGCGAAGTTGTCGCTGGCGTTTCGGCTGTTGAGGTGTCGGGTGTTCGACAACCTTCTAGGGGATACACGTACCTTATTGGTGAGGCTTTTGTCGGAGAGGGGAATGAGGTTGCTCATATAGACCTCTTGATAGGCGACAAGGATGGCCCTGTTGGCGAGGCTTTTGCAAATGGTTTGGCTCATCTTTCTATGGGGCATACGCCGCTTTTGGCGGTTATTAGGCCTAACCTTCCGCCTAAGCCGCATACTTTGCTTGTGCCTAAGGTGACTGTTAAGAATCTTGAGGATGCCAGCAAGGTTTTTGGTCCTGCTCAGGCGGCTGTTGCTAAGGCTATTGCTGATGCCGTTGAGGAGGGCATAATTCCAAAAGATAAGGTTGACGACTGGGTTGTGGTTTGCAGCGTTTTTGTCCATCCGAAGGCGAGTGACCACCGGAAAATATACCATTACAATTATAGTGCAACAAAGTTGGCATTAAAAAGGGCTATGGCTAGGTATCCCTCGCTGGAGAAGGTTTTCTATGATAAGGATAGGGCCAAGCATCCAATGCTTGGTTATAGGGTGCCACGCCTATGGAGACCGCCGTACCTGCAGATTTCCCTTGACATACCTGACCTAGAGCGGACAAAGAAGATTATTATGCAGATTCCGAGAAGCGACAGAATAATTTTGGAGGCTGGTACGCCGCTCATAAAGCGTTATGGCACTAAAGTGATAAGCGAGCTTAGAGAAGTTGCCAGAGACATATTTTTCATGGCGGATTTGAAAACTCTTGACGTTGGAAAGGTGGAAGTGGACATTGCATATGAGGAAACAGCCGACGGTGTTATAGCCGCTGGTTTGGCGCCTACCGAAACCCTTGACGCCTTTATTTATGAGGCGAAAAGACTTGGGATTTACGCAGCTGTTGACATGCTCAACGTTGAAGACCCCGTTAAGAAGCTGAAAACCCTTAGAGATTTTCCGGACGTTGTCGTTATTCATAGGGGTATAGATGAAGAGACTGGAAAAACCATTGGTTTGGAGCTTATTCAAGAGCTTAGGCAGACATTTAAGGATAAGAGGTTCCTTATCGCGGTGGCTGGTGGGATAATTCCAGAAACTGCAAAGGAGGCGTTGGAGAAGGGCGCCGACATAGTTGTTGTCGGGCGCTATGTAACACAGTCAAAGGATGTTGAAAGGTCTGTGAGGGAGTTCCTAGAGTTAACGCCTGAAATGCGGGAGGACATAGATGTCTACAGAGTCCACGTGGAATAGGCGATACCTCTTATTTTAATAGTATGCCTTAAACAATGCGTAGGCGGGGAGGAAAGCTATCCCTGAAAACAAGAATACATGGGTGAAACCTAACAATTGGGCAATAAGTGGACCTGTGAAAGCCCCTATGGCGCTGCCTATACTTACGAGGACATCAAATAAGCCTGCCTTCCCAGAGGGTATAGGCTCCATTGACAAGGAGAGTACAGAAACATGGTATAGGGGTAAGCGAAACCCATTAAAGTTAAAATTAGTGTAGCAGCTATTGCTGTGCCAAATCTTAAAGCGGCAAAACAAGCCAAAAGAAAGGCTAAGAGACTTCTCACTAAAACTATTTTTGCAGGCGCATTCTTTCTTTGTGCTGTTCAAGTTCACTGCATGCGAAGGAATAGCCAATGGCGCTCGCGGTCGAGTTTGAAACATATATGGCGTAAATCATGCTGGCGGGTAGGTTCAAATCTTTAGAGAAAAAGACTGGTAAGGGTGTGAACAAAATGTTTGTGGCTAAGGAGAAAAGTGCTAATCCTCCACAGAAAGCGTAGAAGTTCTCCATTTTAAGGCGCATACGAACAGAAAAGCCTTCCAAAATTTTTGATGCTAAAGTCACACCCTTATGAGTGAGGTCAACGCTCTTTTCTATATTTACCAAGCCTCTTTCAAAAATTATGATTGGGTCTGCAATCAAGAACATGGAGAGAAAGAAAGCCAAGAAATTTGAACCGCTGCAGATCAGCAATGTTATCTTTGCGTTAAGACCTGCTGAAGAGGCTATGAAAATTCCAATGCAGAGCCCGGTTATCCAGCCAATTTCAGTTAGCGCTTCATAAATGGCGTAGGTCCTTTCCTACTTCTCTCTTGGATAGTATTCGGCTATGAGAACGTTTTTGGGTGGTTCGTGGGCAGCGTGAAAAACCGCCATAATTACATACAAAATTATGAGAACGCTTACATTTGTTGAAAGGGTTAAAAGATACAACAGAAGAGAGGTGGATAAAAAAGAAACTAGGATGTAACGTTTATAATGGTGCGTTTTGTCGCACATGTAACCCCAAAAGAAGAATGCTGGAATAGACATGAGCGAGGCGATGAAGGTCATCACTCCTATGTCAAGCAATGACCCGCCAATACTTATGATATAGAGGGGAAGGAAAACGGAAAGAGACCAAAAGCCATTTCATGAAACAGGAATCCTAGACGCCACATAGACGGTGAACAACGTAAGGTCAAAATTAAAAACTTTTGCCTTCAGTAAAACTTGAAGCTATATCACAGTCAACGTTTTCACATAACCCTTAATAATTAGGAGATTTAACTTCATAATCTCCGCTGGAGAGTAAGCGCCGATGGCTAAATTCAAGGTTATAGTGTCGGACCCAGAAGATGGAACTTCAAAAACTGTAGAGTTGGAAGATGCACGGGCGGTTCCATTGATTGGGAAGAAGATAGGCGATGTTATAGACGGCTCGGTTGTCGGCTTGCCGGGTTTTAAAGTGCAGATTACTGGCGGTTCGGATAAGGATGGTTTTCCAATGAGACCTAATGTGCATGGGGGGGTGCGGAGAAGCGTTGTTTTAAGCGGCGGCGTTGGCTTTAACCCGCAGAATGAGGGGGAACGGAGGCGAAAGAGGGTTCGTGGAAACGTTATCACTGATGAGATTGTTCAGGTGAACATGAAAGTGGTTGAAAAGCTTAAGGGTAAAAAGGTTGGAGAGGCAAAGGAAAAGCCTCAGCTGACCAAAGAGGAAAAAGCTTGAAACACGAATGGTGTGCTTAACGTTTATTAGCTTGTAGGGTAACATCCTTCAATGATTGTAGTTGTGAAGGGAAAATAAAGAAAATGAGCGAAGAAAAGACCGTCGTCTTGCCGCGGCAGCCGGAAATAAACATTGGTACGATAGGGCATGTTGACCATGGTAAAACAACTTTGGTGCAGGCTTTAACTGGTATTTGGGCTGCTAGGCACAGCGAGGAGCTTAAGCGGGGCATAACAATAAAGTTGGGCTACGCGGACATGCCGGTCTACAAGTGCCCAAAATGTGAACCGCCGAAAAACTATTCAAAAGAGCCGGTTTGCCCCCACTGTGGTTCTGAAACAGCTTTTATCAGAGCCGTAAGCTTTGTTGACGCGCCGGGGCATGAGGCTTTGATGGCTACGATGCTTTCTGGAGCAGCGATAATGGATGGGGCGATACTGGTTATTGCTGCTGATGAGCCTTGTCCCCAACCACAGACAAGAGAGCATTTGGCTGCTGCGGAAATTATTGGGATTAAGAACATCATAATTGCGCAAAACAAGATTGACATTGTGACTGAGGAGAGGGCTCGGAAAAGCTATGAGGAGATTAAAAATTTTGTTAAAGGAACAGTTGCCGAAAACGCTCCAATAATTCCGGTTTCAGCCCAGCGGGGCGTAAACATAGACGCCCTAATCCAAGCTATGGAGGAGTTCATTCCGACTCCTAAAAGGGACGAGACAAAACAGCCATTAATGTATGTTGTGCGATCCTTCGATGTTAATAAGCCGGGCACTCCAATAGAAAGACTTAGGGGCGGGGTTATAGGTGGGACAATTTTGCACGGAAAGTTTGCCGTTGGGGATGAGATAGAGCTTCGCCCAGGAATAAGCGTTGAAGAAGAGGGCAAAAGTGTCTATAAGCCCCTTTTTAGCGAAATCACCAGCTTACACGCGGGCGGGAGAAACGTAAAGGAAGCCCACTGCGGTGGTTTAGTCGGTGTTGGCACCCTCTTAGACCCTTCGCTTTCTAAGGCTGACGGTTTGACTGGAAATATTGTTGGGAAGGCGGGAATGCTTCCGCAGATTCTTACGGAGCTTAATTTAGAAACGTATATTCTTGAGCGGGCTGTGGGAACTAAGGAGCTTGCGAAAGTGGACAGCATAAGCAAGGATGAAACGTTGTTGCTTCACGTCGGCGCTGCAATAACTGTTGGGAAAGTTGTTGCGGTTAAGGGTGAGACGACTACGCTTAAGCTTACAAGACCAGTCTGCGCTCTTGCTGGTTCGAGGGTTGCCATAAGTAGGAAGATTGCTGGAAGATGGCGATTAATAGGATACGGAATGACAAGGTGAAATGTCACCAAAGCCAGAGGATCCAAAAAGAGAGGTTGAAGGTTATCCTGGATTCAAACGCGTTTTTCGTACCTTTAAAGTTTAAGATTGACATATTTGAGGAGTTGAGAAATCTTTTGAGTAGGAATGTTGAATTTGTACTGCTTTCACCAGTTAAGAGGGAGTTGGAAACTCTTGCCGCGAAGGGTTCGCCGAAAACCCGAAAAGAGTCAACATACGCCCTGGGACTTGCCAAGAAATGTAAGCTTGTGGATTTAGGCGAAATATATGAAAGTTCTCCGGACGACGCCATAGTGAAGGTTGCGAGTGAATGGAAAAGCCCCGTTTTCACCAATGATAGAGCGCTTCGGAAGAGGTTAAGAGATATAAATGTGCCAGTTATTTATGTGAGGCAAAAGTCCCGGCTTGAAATTGAGGGAGGATGTAACCTTGTTTAAGCTCATAACCATGGAGGATACTATTCGCATTCCGCCAGAAACCTTTGGTAATCCGCTGGATGAGGTTGGATACCAACAAGTTAAAGCAAAATATGAAGGGGTTGTGGACGAGGTTTTGGGCTATGTTATCGCCGCAACAAATGTTAAGGTAAGCCCCATAGGGAAAATAATTCCAGGCGACGGCGCAACCTACCATAAGGTAACTTTTTCGCTTTTGACATTTTATCCCGAGCTCCAAGAAGTTGTTGAAGGAGAGGTCGTTGAAATAGCAGATTTCGGCGCTTTCGTTCGCATAGGACCAGTTGACGCTCTGCTCCATGTCTCACAGTTAATGGATGACTTCATTTCCTACGACGAAAAACAAGGAGTTTTAATAGGCAAGGAGACCCACCGAAGGCTAGCAGCAGGCGACAGAGTTCGCGTACGCATAACAGCCGTCTCTCTCGGCAGGGTTGGCGGCTCAGCGAAGATAGGTGTAACAGCCAGACAACCCTTTTTAGGGAAGTTAGAGTGGATAGAGCAGGATTTGCAAAAGTTAAAAGAGGCTTCTGAAAAGAAAAAGGAAAAAGAGAAGGAGAAAGCTAAAGAATGAGCGAAAAAGCGTGTACTACATGCCACACAATAACAACCAGTAACGTCTGTCCAAAGTGTAAAACGTCAACCCTCAGCGACGATTATAGTGGGCTTGTGATAATTTTTGACCCGGAAGGCTCGGCTATTGCAAAGGCGATGAACATTAAGGAGAAGGGACGCTACGCATTAAAGGTCAGATAAATGAGCACCGCTTATGTGTTGCCATCATCTCTTCGTAGAAAACTTAAAAAGCCCCTCGGCATGCTGATCAGAGGCTCCTTTGAAGAAACTGTTAAAAAGTTTAAGCATATTGTGGACGTTGAAAAGCCTCCGGGGATAGTTTCTGTTGGGGACACGGTCTCAAAAAACCTTGTGGAAAACGGGATTTCTCCAAACCTTATGATTATTGACAATCGGGTTATGCGCAAAGATATAGCTCCAGAGCCGCTAAACGCGGATGTGGAAAAGCATGTTAAAAATCCTCCGGGAACCATAACCTTTGAAGCCTTAAACACTATTAAAGAAGCCTTGAAGGCTAATCGTAAGACGAAAATTGTTGTTGAAGGTGAGGAAGACCTTTTGGCATTGTGCGCTATTTTGTATGCGCCTGAAAACTCTTTTGTGATTTATGGTCAGCCCCATGAGGGCATGGTGGTTGTCAAAGCTACAAAGCAGAAGAAGGAAGAGGTTGCCAGTATATTAAGGGCTATGGAGGTTGCGAAAGGCTAAATAAAGGGAAAATGGTATCAAGTCAGACACCACAAGGGAAAACGTATGGAAGTTAAAATATTGTCTGAAAATGTGAACCCGCTGCTAAAACGTAGAGAAGTCGTCTTCCAAGTGGACCACAACCAGACCGGGAGCACCCCTCCGAGATTGGAAGTGAAAAATGCCATAGCAAAACTGTTGAAAACCGACGTGAACCTCGTTTTCATTAAAAAGTTGGAGACGAAGACCGGCACACGAAAAGCCATAGGGTTAGCTAATGTTTATGACTCATTTGAACACGCAAAGCTTATTGAGCCAGAGTATATTGTAAAGAGAAACATACCACCAGAAAAACCAAAAGAGGAAGGGAAAGAGTAGATGACTGAAAAAGATGAGAAAGCCGCAGCGGAAGAAGCCGCACCCAAAGCGGCTCCAAAGAAGGGTAAGAGGGAAAAAAGGAAAAGGGAGGAGAAAGGCATCCACTCCATCTACAAAATTGAAGGAGAAAAAATTGTTAGACTTCGCCCAACATGTGAACGCTGCGGACCGGGATATTTCATGGCTGACCATGGCGACAGGTACGCATGCGGACACTGCGGCTTCACACGATATAAACACACTTAAATTGTACGAGTATCATAGTTTATGATGGTCTAGAATGATTAGAGTAAACGTCCTAATAACAAATGTTTCTGGAGAGCGGTTCTGGGATATAAAGAAGCCCATACCGCCTATCCAGATAAACACGAATCTTAACCTTGTCGAGGTGGAGAAAAAGTCGGATGATACACTTGAGGTGCCCTTTGTTTTAACGGTTAACTACAACCCCTCAATAGCCCAAATAAGCCTTAAAGGAAGAGCTTACGTGGCTGGAAGCAAAGACGAAATAGCGAAAATTTATTCGGATTATAAGGATAAGAAGCCGCCACCACCGGTTATTGTGCAGTCGATTTCAAACATGGTTTTTGTGGAAAGTGTAATCATTTCCAGAACATTGAACATCCCGCCGCCGATTCCGCTGCCCCAGATTCCGCCAGCAAAAGAGGCGGAGAAAAAGCCTTCCGGTGTGGATTATACAGCCTAGCGTTGCCAAAATTTTCTAAGTGAAACAGCAGCGTTTTATTTTAGTGGAACATACATTGACGAGCGAGATGCTCCAATTCCGGGTGTTCCATGCTTAACTGGCTTGTTTGTTATTGCAAATTCGCCTAGGTAGTGCCCAATCATTTCGGGTTTTATCTCAACGGGGACAAATTCTTTACCGTTGTGAACGTGAATAATCAAGCCTACCATTTCTGGCAGGATTATCATGTCGCGGCAGTGAGTTTTGATGGTGACGTTTCCGCCTTTCCGCATGGCTTCTTTTGCCTTCCTAATGTTTTCCAGTAGGGTTCGCTGTTCTGGAGATAAGCCTCTGTGGAGGCTTCTCCTCTGCCGTGATGGAAGCAACATTATGAACTCGTCCATTGACATACTTTGCAGTTGTTCAAGCGTGTATCCGCGGTATGTGAATTCCCTCGGCATAGCCTATCACCACTAAATTTTGAATGTGGTGCTATAAACCTTCTGATTACCCGCTTTCCTTCACCCTCTTCTTTCTACGTCCCGCACCTCTCGCCGCTATAAGCCCAACCTTCTTTCCAGGCGGGGCGTTCCGTGAAACAGTTGTGACTTTCCGTGCGCTTCTTTTGCTGCTTCCATATGGGTGGACCGCTGCAACCATTGCTTTCCCACGGGTTCTCGGGTATTTTCTCCCTCTAGCTCTCATTAGGTGGAATTTTGCACCCGCCTTGAGGAAAGGCTTTTCTGTTCTGCCAGCGCCGGCGACAACACCTATTGTGGCTCTGCAGTAATCGCTTAGATACTTGGTTTTGCCAGAAGGCAGTTTTATTAGGGTTCCTTGCGCTGTGTGAGCCACAACAGTGGCGTAGGCGCCTGAAGATTTTGCAATTTTTCCACCGTCACCGGGTTTAAGCTCTATGTTGCAGACTATTGTGCCTTCCGGAATTTTCCCAATTGGCAGGATGTTGCCAACCTCGACGTTTGCCCTTCCTCCCATCTGTATTTGCTGCCCAGTGTAAACTCCTTCTGGAACAACAGTGTAGCATTCTTCCCCGTTTTCAAATCTTATTAGGGCTAGTGGGGCGCCCCTTCCAGGGTCGTGGAGAATTTCTTCAACGATTCCTCTCGTGACTGTGTCAAAGATTTCCCGTTTTGTTGGCGGGTAGCATGCCGGTGCCACCCTTTTGTGAGTTGCGGCTCTGAAGGTTGGTCCGCCACGCCCCCGTCTTTGGACCCGAATTCTCTTTCCCATAAACTTTTCACCATTAAATTATAGTATTCCAAGCTTTATGGCGACATCTGCCGCCTTAAAATCTGGGTGAAGTTTAACGAAGGCTTTCTTTTGCCCCTTTGGCGTTATAACAATGTTTACTTTTTCAACCTTAACCTCGTAAAGCTCTTCAACAGCCCTC
Organism: Bathyarchaeia archaeon; assembly: GCA_038882975.1. Taxonomy (GTDB): domain Archaea; phylum Thermoproteota; class Bathyarchaeia; order Bathyarchaeales; family Bathycorpusculaceae; genus JAGTQI01. The sequence continues at coordinate 177,300 of JAVZNE010000002.1, read as the reverse complement.
TTAACGTCTTCCTTTGTGGCTTTTAGGTTAACTATAAAGACCAGCTTATTTTCCCTCTCAACCATTAGGCTAGCGGATTCCGTCATCAAAGGGTAAAGTATAACCTCATATGGGTCCATTAGGCTTCCTCTCCTCTACAATAAAGCTTGTCAAGGGTTTCTATGGCGCTGGTTGTCCAAATTGTCAATCTTCCAGGATGTGTGCCGGGCGCAAGAACCTCAGCATTTAAACTCTTGACTGGAACAACGTCAACGCCAGGTATGTTCCTTGCAGCCTCTCCTAAGCCTTTGTCTTCGGCCACAACTATTAAGGGTCCAACAGCCTGTTTTATCCTTCGACCACGCATCTTTCCCTTTCCAGCCCTGACTTTAATGCTTTCCCTAACTCTATATAAGTCAGCGAGAACCCCGAGTTTTATGAGGGCTTCTTCAACTTCCTTCGTTCTTTTCAAACTTTCAAACTCGCCGGTGACAACAAGCGGAATTTGCGGTATTCCTTCAACAGCGTGTCCCCGTGAAACCACCATCTCTTTGGAGGCTGTGGCTGCTATGGCCGAGAAAAGAGCCAAACGTTTCTCCTTTTTTGGAATCCTTTTAACTATCTTCTTCTCAGAAGATGGTGGATGTGCCAGCCTTCCACCGACTGTTCCAGGCGCAAATGCGCCTCTTCCAGCCGGTCCCTTAATTCTTGGTATCCTTGCTATGCCTAAGCCTACGCCTCTCGATTCCGCAGATGTCCTTTTTCCAGCCATCGGGTCCCTGCCCTGCGGCTGAAACCTCGTTGATTGTATGGCTAGGACTGCGCGTTTTATGACATCCGGCCTTATCGGTGTTTCAAAGATTGGTGGCAGCCTTATTTTTCCAATGGGTTTTCCGTCGAGGTCGAAGACTTTCACTGTTTTTGCCATAAACCTTTCACCGTTCCTACTTTCCCTGCGGAGACTCTAAGGACAAGTATGTTATCTGTGGGGGCTCTTCTGGGGCTTCTCTTGGCGGTCTTGCTGGGTAGCGCAGTTTTATGGGACGCTTTTCTGGTCCAGGTATGCTTCCCTCTATGAGCATGTAGGGTCCGCGGACGATGCCATAGCGTATGAATCCGCCTTTCGGTGTTACTTCTTTGCCATCCTTGCCAATCTTCAAAACTCGCTTGTTATATTCTGTTCTTTGATGGAAACCCATCTGCCCAGCGCGGGGAACCGTGTACAGCACACGGTGGGGGTTCCATGGACCGAGGGTAGCGACCCCACGTTTTGTTTTCCTGCCCTTATGTTGGAGTATGGCCACACCCCAACGTTTTACTGGTCCTTGGAAGCCTTTGCCGGTTGTGACGGCTATCACGTCTATGTGTTGTCCTTCCTTAAAAACGTCAGAGGGGTTCACCGTTTTTCCCAGGAGACTTTTTGCATATTCGAATTGTTGCTGGATTGTTCCTCCGCCTATCTCTATTTCGGCTACGTCTGGTTTTTTCTTGGGTACGCTTGCCTGTTTAGGTTGGGTTATAGCTATAACACGAATATTTGATATTTTGTCTAAATTAGCCTCAATCTTTTTCAGATTCTCTTCTGTGTTAAATTTTTCAGGAAGGGTTAAAACTCTATCAAGTCCTTCTGGAGGGTTTTCCATCCAAGCTTCACAAAATGTTTGCAGGCCATAAGGCGTTTTCTTATAGGCTCTTATGGCACATATAAGAAGGGGCGGGGTTTCCAAAACGGTGACGGGACGGATCACCTCTTTCCCAAAGTTTGGAGAACGCTTTCGGTCTTCAACTACTATGGCATAGGTCATGCCAGCCTTATAACCAATAAAACCAAGAAGCCGTGGCGTTTCAGCCTTTATTTTTGGCCAATAGCGTATTCTAGCCAAAATACTTCTAGCCCGCTTCCTAGGCAAATAGGCAAGCGAACCGCGTTTTGGACCGTGCTGTTTCCTGTGACCCATTGTTTCTCCGCTTCGCGTCTTCTAGGAATGAGACATTTAGGTTATAAACATTACCATTCAAAGCCATGTCAATTTTGCCCTGTGCCAGCTACTGCAAAATTGATAGTCCCTCTCTAGATTTTAGGTGTACCACCTGCCAATTATAGCCTCCAATATTTTGTGGGCTGCATATTCCGGCGCGCACTCGGCAGTATTCACTGTAACTTCTGGGTTCACTGGCGGCTCATAGGGCTGCCCTACACCGGGCACGGTTGGCGCTTCACCTTTTAAGGCTCTTGCATAGATTTGTCTTGGCGCTTGGCGTGTTTCAGCCCTCTGAGACTCGCGTTCAATGCAAACTTCAAGTGGGCACTCTAAATAGGCTTCTATAAACTTCCGGATTTGGTTTCGGGCATTATCTCGATAACGCCTTAAATTTCCAGTAGCATCAATAACAACGTTCACACCGTTCTGGGTTAGCAACCTTGCGATATAGGTAAGGGTTGCATAAACTATGTCGCGTTCCTCAAGCGAGTATGTAGGCTTGGGAGTCAAAACCTTACGTAATGCATCTGAAGACAAAAGTTGGGCACGTATGCCCCTCTGAAGCAAAAACCTAATTAACATTTCTGCTACAACAGATTTGCCGCTCCCTGGCAGACCAGTAACCCAAACACACCAACCCTCGCCCAATTCTGATACTCCCTTTAAAGGATGTCTCTGCTTTAAATGCCCGAATATTCTAATTTCCCACAACATTTATTTTAGTTGCTGTTGTGCATGGCTTGAAAAGGTGAGCGTTTATGTTGGTTGTTCAAATTTCAGATGTTCACTGTGGACCGATGTTTAATTATGGGATTTTCCGCACCGCCATGGATGAGATTAACGCCTTGTCTCCTGACGCAGTGGTGATAACTGGTGACATAACCGAGAATGGCATACTCTCAGAGTTTAAGATGGCTGCAGACGAGTTTAAACGTTTGGAAGCCAAAAACGTCATTTACATAAGTGGAAACCACGATTACCGTTCCACTGGCTATTTGCTCTTCAAACAGTTCTTCCCCTTCAACCAAATAACAGAAGTTGATGACGCCGTGATAATTGTGTTAAGCAGCGCCCGCCCTGACAGAGATGATGGCGAAGTGGGACATAGGCAAAACCTTTGGCTGGAGAACACGCTGGAAAATTATAAGGACCATGTGAAAATTGTGGCGATACACCACCATATAATCCCGGTTCCAGACACGGGCGCAGACCAAATAACAATAGTGGATGCTGGCGACGTACTAAGAAGCCTAGTAAAAGCCAAGGCGGACTTAGTCCTATGTGGGCACCGCCATAGGCCATGGAGATGGCGAATAGAAGACATGCAAGTGGTTCATGCCGGAAGCGTTTCATGCGAAAGGCTGCGAGGCTTCTTCCTAAATTCCTACAACGTGATAGAAGTAAAAAACAAGATGGTGGAGGCTAAACTGAAAATAGTCGGTGGAGACTACATGAGCTTTGAAGAAGTTGTCAAGAGAAGAGAAATCCTCCAAAAAACAGATGTTTCTCAATATGGCGATTCACTGGCAAGGTAGGGCAAAGGGCTTAAAACCCAATTTTAGGCATGCACCTTCCAGATGGCTGAGGCTGTTAAAACCAAAAAGGTGGCTCCCACACCTACAATCGGAGCAGCCAAACCCCTCAACCGGAGAGCCAACAGCCTTGAGAACTTGCGCGGTCACACACTCTTCTGATTTTCCAGCCTCTTTGTAAAAAGCCTTCACTACGCTTACGTCGTCCATCGCGAGTAAGTAGTCGATGTGCCAAAAACGCTTCTTACAAGCCCTTCTAAAGTGCCTAATCAAACGCTTTTCGACGCCTTTTTGGGCTGAACCCACATATGCATAAAACCCTTTTCCCAAGGAAAAACTTTTTTGTGCGCAAACCTTAACGTTTAGGCTTCTGTTGACTGATATTGCCAGAATGTAGACCCCTTTCACCACACTTTTCCATCCGCAAACTGCTATTTTCATACCATTTCAATATTTCTTTCACAGCCTTTTCAGAATAACCCATCTGCCTCAACATAGCCTTCACATCGGACCTTGAATCTCTATCCAATGCGCATATCTCCAAACCCTATTTGAGATACGAGTCGACACCTTCATAGTCGAAGGTTTTGGTTTTTAGCATTTTCTGCGCGAATTGCAGAATCTTCATCCTCACATTAGGTTGAAGGTGGGGATACCATATGGGCGAGGCAAGAACAAGGCTTCTCCAGACATAGAAGGGCTGAATTACACTTAAGATTTCTTCATCGCCAGTCTTATCCACATAGTTTCGCCAGAAGAGCAGAAAAAGCCTGTTAAAAGGTTCATCCATCCGCCCATAAGCCTGCAGCGAGTAAAAGATGTAGTTTATTGTCATGGCGCTCACATCGTCCGCTGGTTCACCCCATTCGCCTCTGCTGCGGTCGAGAACCGTGAAGTCTAAGCCTTCTCTGAAAAGAACATTCCAAGGATGGAAGTCCCCATGAACTTGTGAAAGCCTATAGGCTTTCCTTTTTAGACGCCAGCGCCACTCTACGCACATCTTCTCCAGCTCAACCAGAAACTTTTCATTAACATAGTCTAAGCCGCTGGGGTAGCTGTCCGTCAACCCGAAGATTCCTTCCCCATGTCCAAGAAGATCTCTAAGCCTCCTTACATAAAGGTGAGGCGCATCTTTTCTCTTTACTGAGTGGATTTCAACCAAATAATCGGAGAGAGCTAGGCATCTTTCTTCGTCTAAATCCGTTAGTCTGCCAGTTTCCTTAATTCTGTCTAAATCGCAATGGTAGGGTAAGCCTTCCACAAATTCTGTTAGGATGAAGAACTCTCCAGCGTCGCCCAGAGACTTTAGCTTCCTGCCATCAACGGTGAAGACGCCAACATCCAGAGAACGTACATGCCTATTCAACTTGTTAAAGGCGCTGTGCTGCCAAAGAAGGACTTGCGCACGGTCCGATGGAAAATCATGACCAAAACCATTTGTACGCATCGTTTCCAACACAGCCCGCTTAACCTCACCCTTAGCACGAAACTCGATAACGTATGGGACGCCATAACCAAAACCCTTCAAATCTTCAAAGCCTTCAGCTTTTTCCTCGCCAAGCCTCCAAACGCCAAGGATCTCCACTTTACAGCCATATAAGCTGGAAAGATATTCCCGTAAGGCTTCCTTAGAAATTTTGATGCGCTCAGCCTTGCAGCCCCCCTCTCCAGCCATACAGCTTACACCAAAACGAACATAGATAGGAGGTTGTACTTAAATATAAATTGCTAAAGCCACAAGAGCCTTTAAGGGTTAAGAATTGATGAGGAACAAGCCGTTTCCCTTTACGAAGCCTTACAGAAGCTTAAGGGAGGTTCTTACAGACCGTAGGTTGGCGGCTTTGGGCGATGCGTACATAAACTTTGCTTACTCATTAGCGTTGTCAATGAAAAAGGGTCAGCCACACGGAGCAAAGGTCAGGGGAACAGTGCTGGCAGAAGCCTTTAAAAAAGCTGGTTTAAGGGAACACATGCCAGCAAGAGTTTCAAGCCATATGATGGCTGATGCGGCTGAAGCCCTAATAGTTTATGCTTGGCTTTGTGGACGTATGCAACTAAATGAGTGCGTGGAAATATTATGCAGGGCCGAGAATTCTGTGGAAGGCTTCATCCAGCTACTATCCACAATAAGGAATAGAATCACTTTTTGAGGGCTTTTTGGAGGGCTTTACCAAACTCCTCATTCATTTCACGGGCTTTTTCCAAAGCCTTTAGCAATACCTTTTCAGGTTTTACATTGCCCTTTGTCCGAACATAGATGACTGGAACTGGTGTGAGTGGATGCGAAATGTCATAGCCAGCCAACTCCACATTTTCGTCCTCTAAGAGCCTTTTCTGGAGAAGGTTGCATATGGTGTGACCAGCCCCCTCAACCTCGATTTTAAGTTCGTTTTCGGTTTTCTTTAAAATGTTAACTTTCATTTTGCCCCCGCCCCGCCATTCAGATGATTCCTCTACCATAGTCTATAGCTGTTTTGCGTTTTTCAATTTTCCCACATCTCGGGCACTGCAGCCCTCGACCTTTCAGTTCCAGCACTTCGCCGCATTGGGAGCAGAACGCGTAAACGACGCCCAAGCTTTTATCCTTAGTTGATAAGTGATAAGTCCTGTTCTTTTCGCTTATCACTTTTGCGCGAAGTATGTCGCCGGGCTTGCATATGTCAAACATGGATTCAACAAATCTTAAATGTACATCAGAAACATGCAATAAGCCCGTGAAAAATCCTGAAAGAAGCCTTTTCCCAATTTTAAAGATGCGAACCGTGGCTATTTGCGTCTGAACGTTTGAAACCTGCCCTATCACAATGCCTCCAACCTTTGGAACACGGGCTCCATGAACTAGGGGGAAGACTGAAACCCGCTTGTTGAGGAGATCTAGGAGGGAGCGCCCCACAACTTTTGAATATATGACCCCATCCTTAACGTACGTGCCGACGTCTGGAACAAATTCTTCAATAACGCCTAAGGGCTCACCTGGCAAAACCAGCTGCCCACTGTCCCGTTTTGATGATTGCAAACTCATTTTGTCAGCATCCAGCTGAAGGTTCATTAGAATACTCTAGAACAACTCAATAAACCTTTCCCAGCTCACTATAGGCTTGTAAGATATTGGCGATATAACGTGTATGCAACCTCTCATGGTCTACAAGCCTCCTTAAAACCTTCCTTGCAGTCCATAGGTTGCACATTGGGCTTTTGTCCTTTTTAGGCTGGAAAATTCCTCGCATTCTGTCCCTTGGCATACTCCTCAAATAGTCAACAACTACTTTTCTGGTGTGGCTTAACAGCTCAAACACGTTTCTCGGATAATGTATCGGCAATTCAACATCTAAACGCGTTACGTACCAAGGCTCAACATAGGCTATATGCCTCAAACAGTTCCTAATGGTGCGAGGCTTCCCCGGAGGAAACCAGTCAAGAACCTCGCTGTTCAGGTTTGAAACAAGCTCTAACAAGTCTTCCCTAGAATACTCCATAAGCTTTAAAGTCCATGCAACATCCTTCCTCGTGACGGGAGCCACTTCAGACCAGAAGAGGGGTTCGGGCTTTCCAGCCTCAACAGGGTTGTAGCTCACCCTTAAAACTTCTGCAACCTCTATTTCAAAGTTTCTTGCTTCGGCTGGAACACGCTCGCCATGCCTCTCTAACCAATCGAACCACTCGGCAACAACAGTCCTCACTTTCGCAAGGACACTTTCTGGGGAGCGCCCGAAAACCCAACATCCAGGACACTCTGGAACAAAGGCGCCTGTACTTTCTGACCCAACTTCTAGGCAAACTGCTATCTTCCTTGTCATGTGGCTTCGTCTCTAGAAAAATCCCCTCTTGCAAAGTTCCTTCCACGAGATTTCGCCGGTAACCACGAGCGCCTCGTTCATGGTTAGCATGGGCTTTGAAAATTTGGAGGGGACGTCGATGGATACTCGTGGGCATGCCGTGTTAACATAAGCATCAACCGTTGGAAAGTTTATGACTGTTTCTGGTGTTATTTCTCTAATGGCGAATATATAGGCGTCTTTGCCGGCTTTTTCCAGTTTTTCTCTAATGGTTAAGGCTTCCTCAAGCCTTTTCTGTCCAGGCTTAAGTCCCACAAGAACCGCGAAGGTTTTTGCTTTTTGGGCTTCTTGGATGCACGCCCACCTTTGCTTCTGAACCTTTTGGATTTCTTCGTCTAACGGGTAGGCTCTCTTCTCGTAGGGGTCTGCAACCACTGTTGGCTTTGAAGTTGTGAGAGCTAAGCCCAGTGCATGGAAGCGCCCACCGCCTATAAAAAGGAAGCCTTCAACGTCCTCGGCTATGGATTTGGCGTTGCTATAGTCGCATCCAACAATTTGTCCGGGATAGTTTAGGCGTCCAGCATCGCCAACCATGACGGTTTTTCCGGCGCGGATTAGTATTTCCTTTGCTTCGTCAATGGTTTGCACGTGCTGAACAGTTGTGGCTAAGCCTATTTTATGCCAATTTGCCATTAAAGACAGCGCTTTTTCGACAGCATCTGTTATGCTTATGGTGGCTCGTGCCTCAATATAGATTGTTGGCACCTTCTCATACTTCAAGAGCTTCGCGTGTCCATAATGCACTATAAGGTCTGCGCCAAGGCTTTCAGCTTCAGAAGTTGCCAAGTCGCAAGCTCCGTAGCACGGGTCGGCGGAAACGATTGGCAATGCGCCAGCCCTTTCAACAACTTTTGCTAGGCGCGGAGCCTCACCTTTCAGCCCTTCTGGCAATTGTATTAGAACGCGCTTGGCTCCGAGTTTGGCAATTTCCTGCTTCAGCCTTTCCTCTTCAAAATCGAACATCTTCAAGGTGGACACCAACATGTTTTATAAAACATTGATAATGGAAAATTGAGAGCTTAAGCGAAGGGTTACTTTATTTTTCATCCCATTGAGGCGTCCATTCCCAGTCTTCTTTCGGCCTTTTAACTGGACGCCCTAGGGCTCTCTCGTGTTGTTCGGCAAGCTTTTCCAATATTATTTTCTGCTCTATGCTTGCCACAAGCTTCTTTGTGGCTATTACGGCATCTGGGTTTACGGATATGCTATCTATTCCGGCTCGCACCAAGAATTCAGTGAAGTCTGGAAGGTTTGATGGGGCTTCACCGCATATGGAGACTGTGCAGCCGTTTTCATGTGCCACCCTGATTAGGTGGGCTATTATCCTTTTTACGGCGGGGTCTCTCTCGTCGAAGTAGCCCATCTGCCCAAGGCGTTCGGAGTCTCTGTCAATCATCAGTATGCCTTGTGTCATGTCGTTTGAGCCTATGGAAAAGCCATCACAAAGTTTTGAAAACTCGTCGGCTAGTATGGCTATTGAAGGGGTTTCAGCCATAAACCAAACCTTAAAGTCCTTTGACCTTTCCAAGCCTTCTTCCCGCATTATTTCCAAGCATTTTTTAGCTTCCCAGACAGTGCGCACCACTGGAAGCATAACCCAAACATTTTTCAGTCCCCACTCTTCACGGCACTTTCTTACGGCTTGGCATTCAAGGCGGAAAGCCTTCTCATACCATGGGCTTATGTAGCGGCTGCACCCCCGCCAGCCCAGCATGGGGTTGTTCTCAACAATTTCGTATTTTTCTCCGCCTTTCAGTTCTCGGTACTCATTTGTTTTGAAGTCGCTGAAGCGCACCACCACTGGGCGGGGCTGTATAGCCCTTGCAACTGTGGCTATGCCCTCTGCGAGTTTATCAACAAATTTCTGGCTTTGCCCAATCTCAATTAAGTAAAGCGGATGCTCTCCGATGTAGCTGGCTAGGATGAATTCAATTCGCATAAGCCCAATTCCTTCAAAAGGCAAGTCCTTGTAATCCTCAATTTTCTCCGGAACACCGAGGTTCATGTAGATTTTTGTCGCCGTCACTGGAACAGACTGGAAGAAGCCGCCAGCGAAAGTCGCTTGAGAAGACGCTCCGGCTAGTGTAGGCGCTGGATGTTCAGTCATGGCTGAAACTATGCCTTCATAGACAACTCCGCTTCTCGCATCCACAGTATACTCTTCACCACTAACCATAAGCTTCGTGGCATTTTCAGTGCCAACAACACACGGTATGCCAAGCTCACGGCTTACAATAGCTGCATGGCATGTTATGCCACCTTTGTCCGTTACTATGGCGCCTGCAAGCCTCATAAATGGCACATAGTCCGGGTTGGTCATGTCTGTGACGAGGATGTCGCCCTTCCGCATAACCTTTGCAGCCTCTTCAGGGTTTAGGACAACCTTTGCCACGCCAAAGCCTATTCCCCTTTTGCCCGCTGGTATGCCCTTAACAACAACTTTTAACGCCTCTTCTGGTTTAGCTAATCCAGCCTCAACCTTTTTTTCAGGCACTTCGGCGGCTTTCAGGCTCCAAACGGTTTCTGGTCTGGATTGCACAATGAAAACATTTTCTGGAAAGCCGAGCTCGCTGTCAATAGCCCATTCAATGTCTTGGGGCTTGCCATAGTGCTGCTCAATGTTTTTAGCTAGCTCTGCGAGTTTTAGAACCTCCTCGTCTGTTAAGCATGGCTGGTTCTGCTTTTCAGCGGGCACATCCAAGTGCACGGTCTTGCCGGTATTAGGATCGCGGGCATACATCACCTTCTTGGTGGCAATTCGTTTCTCAGCAATTTTCATGGTTTGCTTGTCAACAATGAACTCGTCTGGGGTGACAGCTCCAGAAACAACAGCCTCACCTAAGCCATAATTGCCCTCAATAACAATTTGGTTTGGGTCTCCAGTTACAGGGTTTATTGTGAACATTACGCCGGCAGCTTTGGCGTGAACCATTTTTTGAACGCCAACGCTTATGAGAACCCTTTCATGGGCGAAGCCTTTCTGGGTGCGATAGAATATGGCACGGGGCGTGAAAAGACTAGACCAACATTTAACGGTTTTTTCGATAACCTCGTCCTCGCCCCTAACGTTCAAGTATGTTTCCTGCTGCCCAGCAAAGGACGCGTCTGGCAAGTCTTCAGCTGTGGCACTGGACCGCACCGCCACGAAAACATCACTAAGATTTAATCTTCTGCACAACTCTCGGTAGGCGGCTCTTACAGCCTCTTCAATATCCTTAGGCATGGGCGTAGACTCAATTAGAGCACGAATCTTCTTTGAGGCTTCCTCATACTGCTTAGGGTCGTTTGGGTCTTTAACGGTCTCCTTTATGATTTTGTAGATTTCGCTGGCTATGCCGGTTTCCTCAATGAAACGTTTGTAGGCGTAAGCTGTTATCGCAAACCCATGAGGGACTGGAATGCCGGCACTCAGCATCTCGCCTAGGTTCGCATTTTTCCCTCCAACAAGTGGTATGTCCGCTCTCCTAAGGTTTTCAAACCATATCACGAGGTCTGTTTTCATCCCTGCCATTACGCCTTCGCCTCCTCAACCTGTAATTTCTCAACAACAATTCTGCATGGTGTTGGAAGCTTTGCGGCTCCCCGTCTTAGGGCTTCTTTTGCAACCTCAACACCGTTGTTGTTCACCCTAACCGTCATAATCGTCTGGTCTGGCTCCACACGCGCCGCAGTGCCAATTGGCTTTCCAAAAGCCCGCCTCATGCCGTCTTGAAGGCGGTCTGCATGAGCCCCAAAAATCATTTTGTTTTCCCGAAGAATAACATGAGGGTATGGATGAACTTGCAGAAAGTAATTGTTTGAAAGCTTATCCATTAAGAGGCGGTTTGTCGCCACACGGGCAGCTTCCAAGGCGTTGTGCCTAATCTGGGCTCTTTCTAGGGCTATAAGCCTAGCTTCATACTCGAACTTGGCGTTGGGGTCCCCCATAGTAAACTTTGTTATTTTCGGCTGGGGGAAACCCTTAACAAACTCTCTTCTAGTGTAAGGCTGCCCCTTAACCTCTCTGTAGTTGCGTGCGCGCATAATGCATCCCTTTCAGCATATGGTAGGGCGGTATTTAAGCAATTTGCCAAACACACATAAACGCCACAATATTTGATTAAGATTATGAATTTCAAATTCAGTTTAGGGCTATAAAACGCAAATTATGGGAGCAGCGGCCTATTTTTGAACCATATTTTTGCCAGCTCATCATAGTTTGGAAAAACTCGCTTCAAAATTGGAACATACATCTTTACTTCCTCGTCTGTTAAGTATTGAAACTGGTATTCACCAATGTATGGCGATGGTTCACCTTCCCTTGTTATGAACTCTATGTGCATGAAGGGGTCTCCCCGCTTAATTGTTATGGGACAACGGTCATTACTCAAATTCACAATCTCAAGCGCAAGCCTACCCACAAAACCGCTGTGGACCTTCGCCGCGTTGAGGAAGGATAACCCCATTCGCCCGTACTTGCTTTTAGCTGTTAGATGAGCCACATAATTTGGTGGCGTGAAAACTATCTCGTAGGATATCAGGTTTTTGTGCTCCAGATAATTCAATGTTGTCTCATCCTTAACCGTTAGCACGTAGCTGTCTCCGTCGAGGAGGTTGTAGTCGTAGGGGTATATGCACTTATAATTTTCAATAAGCTCCTTCAACTTGTCCTTTCCAATTATGCACATGGAATGATCACTCCCAGAGAGATGTTTTCTAGCAATAGTAAAGCCTTCACGTTATATAGTTTTTCAACAAAATCCTATAAAGCAGTTGAAAAGGCATATCACATGAAAATGAGAGGCAGAAATTCCTTGGAGATGCTTATTAGGAAAATCCCGAAGGCAGAGCTCCACCTACACATTGAAGGAACCCTTGAACCTAAAATGATGATGGAAATTGCAAAAAGGAATAAAATTAAACCAAAATACGGGAGCGTTGAAGAAGCCAGGGCAGCCTATAATTTTAGAAACCTTCAAGATTTTTTAGATGTCTACTATGAAGGAGTTAAAGTTCTGCAAAAAGAGCAGGATTTTTACGATTTAACATGGGCATATCTGGAAAAGGCGCGCTCCCAAAACGTTTTACACACTGAAATATTCTTTGACCCTCAAGCCCACACGAGAGGAGGCGTAAAATTTGACACGGTAATAACGGGCATTTATAAGGCTCTTAGGGATGGGGAGAAAAGGCTTGGAGTTTCAACAAAGCTGATAATGTGTTTTTTAAGGGATTTAAGTGTGGATTCAGCCTTCGAAACTTTAGAAGAGGCTTTGTCCTACAAGGACTGGATTGTGGCTGTCGGGCTTGATTCAGCCGAAATTGGCAATCCACCATCAAAGTTCCAAAAAGTCTTTGAAAAAGCCGTGGATGAAGGCTTTTTAACGGTTGCCCACGCTGGCGAAGAGGGACCAGCAGATTATGTTTGGGAAGCAATAAGCCTTCTGAAAGTTTCCCGCATTGACCATGGAAACCACGCCCTCGACGATGAAAATCTCGTTAGAGAGCTGGCAAGGCGGAAAATCCCATTGACACTTTGCCCGCTTTCAAACCTAAAGTTAGGCGTCATAAAAGGAATGGAGGAGCATCCGCTGAAAAAGATGCCTGACAAAGGACTCCTTGTAACAGTGAATTCTGATGACCCAGCGTATTTTGGAGGCTACATTAATGAAAATTACATTGCAGTGCAGAAGGCGTTGGGCTTAAATGCCCAGCAGATATACGAGCTTGCCAGAAACTCTTTCCAAGCATCCTTCCTAAGCGAGCATGAAAAGCGGGAAATGCTCACAAGACTGGAAAAATTTAGAGTTATGAAGAGGTAGCCTTTGCCTCGATGAGCACTATTGTTTCGAAGAAGGGAAAGTCTAAACTCGCAACAATTCTTGCCTTGAAACCTTCATCTTCCAAAATTTTCACGGTTCTGTCCACATTTGCAAGGGTTGACTGCATCAACAAAACACGACCGCCAACCTTAACATGTCCAGATATTCCTTCTAAGAAGCGGTCTAGGACAGCTCTGCCATCTGTTCCACCAGCCCATGCACGTTCAATTAAGGTTTCGCCCTCAAAAGGTTCGGTTGGCAAATAGGGCGCGTTAAAAAGGATTAAGTCGAATTTTTCCTCTACTTTCAGTGGCGTGAACAAGTCGCCTTGAATAAAAAACATTTTGTCAGCGACTCCATTTAGTTTGGCGTTTTCTTTTGCACACCGCACAGCTATCGGGTTTATGTCTACGGCAACCACTTGCGAGGCTTTGTCTGCGGCGATTATGCCAAGGATACCGCATCCTGTCCCCATGTCAAGGACTTTTTCACCTTTCCACACTGTTAGGTTTTCCGCGAATAGAAAGGAGTCTTCTGCTGGTTCGTAAACGTCTTGCCAAACATCGAAAACGTAGCCTCCGAAAAACACTCGCTTAGTTGGCGAGGACATTTGCAAGTTCACCAAAGTCTTCTGGCGCCAATTCCCGCACACGCCTATCATGAAAGGGGAGAGAGTCAGCCACTCTGGCGGCAGCTTCGGAAACCTTGCACTCTTTCCTTATGAAGGGTTTGATGGCGTTTCTAACTTTTCTGTTACGCTGTGTGAAAAGGGCTTGCACAAGCCTTGTGAAAAAGGCTTCATCCCTCAGCCTAAAAGGCGGTTGCGGCTTCGGCTTTAGGCGGACAATTATGGAGTCTATTTCGGGTTGTGGATAGAAAAAGCTCTTCGGCACATCGTCTAAAAGCTCAACGTCAAAATGGTAATATGCCAGAACCGTTAGCCAGCCATAGTCATCGCTTCCAATAGGCGCCATGAGGCGTTTGGCAAAATCTTTTTGAAAAACCATCACTGCACAGTCGAGCTTCTTGCTGAAAAGCCATTGGACTAGAGTCGAAGAGATGCCGTAGGGCGGTATGGAAACAACCTTGTTAAATGTAGGGAGAGGTATCTTAAGCACGTCGCCTTCGATAACCACAATGTTTGGCAAGCCTTTAAGTTGTTCATACAAAACCTTAACAAGCCTATTATCCAGCTCAACAGCCAAAACCCTTCCACACCTTTCGGCTAAAAAGCGTGTTAGAAAACCCAGACCAGCGCCAACATCCAAAACGATGTCGTTTTTGCAGAGTGAGGCATAGTTGGCTAGAAGTTGAAAAATTAACGGCTCAACCATAAAGTGTTGCCCTAGGCGCCTTTTCGGAAAAATTCGATACCTTCGAAGGAGGAACTTCGCTTCTTCAATTAGGCTCATAAGAGCGTTTACCAGCCACGTTCAACGGGCTCTCGTGAAAAGCCTATACTTGCTTTCGCCAGCCAACTCCTCTAAAATCCTCTTTGTGAGGAGCTTAACGGGGTTGGGGATTTCTGTTCGCTTCTGCAAATCCTCAAAACTTTCAAAGGGCTTCTTTTCCCGTTCGTTTATAACTTGCCACATGTATTTCTTGCCTATACCGGGGATAAGCTCTAATGCGTGCATTCGAGGGGTTATGGCTTGAGCTGTATTAAAGAAATTGACAAACCATTTTTCTCGGTTGAGGACTATGCGGCTAACAACTGCTGGGAGCTCCATCTTTGCGGCAGAAGTCAATTCGTCATAGCCTATCCGCCCAATGATGTAGGTTATCTCCTCACGGGCCTCCTTGCCAACATAAACACGGTCATGAGGCTTTAAAGTCACGCCTTCCTTAACGAGTGCCTCTAAAAGCGTGAAAAACTCCTCGCCCACAAGCTGAACTAGGGCGCCAGCTCTGTAACCAGCTCTCCCAGTTATCCGAACTCCGGGGCGCCCGTGGGGAAGAAAGTCTAGGACGTAGGCATACTCTTCGTAGCGTTTCTCCTTCTCCATTATATCCCCTTTTAAACTCCTCACATTTTAAAATACGGTGTGAAGAGCTATTTCAATCTATGTTCATTTAAAAGTTTAACCATAGCTTCCAATTTAGAGGCTTCGATAATCTTGCGACCGCCTCCAAGAAAAACCCTAAGCTCTTCCACGGTGCCTGGCATACAATTAACTATTTGGACAGCTTCAGTTTCTTCTAAACCGAATTCTTTGACAAGTTTTTCCACAAGCTTTTCAGCGGTTTCGGCGTCAACCTTCGAAAACTTTGAGGCATAGTCAAGCACACGTCTTTGGAACTGGTCCAATTTTTCCTCGCCAAGCTCGTCCAGTAGCTTTTTGACCTGCGGGATTGTGAGGCTTTTCTCCTTAACTTTTTCAGTCTCAGCCTTTTCCAGCATTTCAACCACCCTTATAGGGCTCCAAATGCTCTGGTCTAACAATGATTTCCTTAACAGCGTCGCCTTGTGTAACGCTCACAATGTAGCTTTTCCCACGAACACCAACAACCTTGCCCACCTTTCCATGATACCGCCTATGAGGCATACCCTTCTGGAAACTGGGATCAATTTTTATGACTACGCTGTTTCCAGGCTGGTATTCATGGAGCAGTTTGCTTAGCCGCAGTTTGCCTCTTTCCCTAGGGTTTTTCCTAAGGAGCCGCCGTGTTTTTGACCTGTACCCCTTTGACTTCCTCAATTTTCAACCTTCCCTCACAATTACCTTTAAAACATCAAGTTTTATAGGCTTCGCTTTGCATCCGAGAATCTCTGAAACGCTCGGGGTTGTTCTTCCCTCATCGCCCGTCACCAGCTCTTTTACATATAATCCTCCTTGACATCTAACCTTCAGTTCAGCCCTATTCGATGACAATTTCTTAGCCTTAACCTCATATATGTACTTTTCCCGCGTTAAATCCGCCCTCCTATGCAAAACACGTAGTGGCGTCCTCTGCCTAACAATCGTGCCGCTAAGCTTTTCCTCCAACAGTCTTAAATCCACGTCTGTAACTTCTCTTTCAAATTCCACGATGACGCGGTACTCTTTTTGCGCTGACTCCGCCTTTTTCAGCTTTCGCACAAAGTCTTTGTCAACAAGTCGGAGTTCTGAAACTTCAACCTTACCTTTTGCGTGAGTGTTCACGGCGTCTTCGATCTGTTTAAGGTCTAGGAAACGCCTTTTAGGCTGTGCTATTTCTATGACGAAGGGTCTGCCCTTTCCAAGCATGCGGGCGTCCACATCCTCCCGCCCAGAAGCATGAAATGACGTGTTAGTGCCGCCCGTAGCCTTCAAAATGGGCTCGCTTATCAGCTCCTCAACGGATTCTGGATACCTTTTCCCAGTCCAGTTGCATTTTTCGCACCCTTTCCCGCGGCAGTTGGTGCAGAACCATTTGGACTGGGGTATACCCCTAACAAGTTTCTTGTAACGCCCGGCAATGTAGAGGGGGTTAACTTGAACCTTTATTTTGCTGGTCATGGGGTTTATGAGGACAACAATGTCTGGTTTTCGGTGTTCTACAGGTTTTTGACTGTATGAAGCGATCTTTTTGCCTAAGGTTCTACCAAATTCCAGCCTAATATTTTCACCATACTCTACATCAAATCGAGCCTTAAACTCGTCCTCGCGTTCCTCAACTTCAACAGGGAGTTCTATGCCGACCAAAAAGTTGCTATACTCGTATTCCCTCAACTTCTCAACAGCCTTTTTTGCCAAATCATCAACAATTTCGAAGCGGTTTTCACATAGAAAACAAGTCTCCGCCACTTTTTTCTCGGAAATGCGCCTTCCCATTTTACTGAGAGTTTCCAGCGCCTTTTTGCAGAAACCGTTTGTTGCAAGAACTTTAAGGATTTTTACCCCTTCATCCTCTTTTGTGCGAGCGAGGGCTTGGGCCTCCATTAATAAGACGTTTTTTATGGCTTTTCCCCTTTCGTCGTTTTCCATTCCATGCCCTAGAAAGGCGAATTGCCTACCTAAACAGTGGTCGCATAGGGGGTGTTTTTCCAGCATTTGGAGGACTTTTTCCAATATGCCCATAAAAGACTCCTTTTGGCACGTTTTTGCGATAAAGCCTTAGCCTACGTCAATGGGCAGTCCCTTTCCAAAGAAGGGAAGCCTCTTCTTTCTTCTTAATGTTTTCAACATTTTCCGCATGAGAACATACTGTTTCAAAAGTTCCTTCACATCCTTCTCGCTTGTTCCGGAGCCCCGCGCCACACGTCTAATCCTCGAAGCGTTAAAGATTTTGGGGTTTTCCCGCTCCGCCGGAGTCATTGACTGGATTATGACACGCCACTTTTCCAGTTTGTCCTCAGCCATGTCAAGCATTTCTTCTGGCACATCGTAGGACATGCCTGGAAGCATCTTCAAGAGTTTACGGAAGGGCCCCATGCCTTTCATGGCTTCAAACTGTTCATACATGTCCGTCAAAGTGAATTTGCCGCTTAAAATTGCCTTGGCCTTCTTCTCCGGAACCTTGATTTCGGCTTCACGAACCTTTTCGATGAGGGTTTCCAAGTCACCCATGCCTAGGAGTCTACCCACAAATCGGGATGGAACAAAAGGCTCAATGTCCTCAACCTTTTCGCCGGTACTTATGAACTTTATCGGCGCGCCGGTGGCCACAACAGCGGACAAGGCGCCCCCACCCCTAGCTGAACCGTCAAGTTTTGTCACAAGTATGGAGCCTATGGATGTTGCCTCGTTGAAGGCTTTTGCTTGCACAAGGGCTTGCTGACCAATAGTTCCGTCAATGACAAGCATAACCTCGTCCGGCTTAATTTTCTCCTCAAGCATTTTCATCTCTTTAATAAGCTCACGTTCCTCCTTGTGGCGTCCAGCCGTGTCAACTATAACTATGTCCTTGTCACTAAACTGCTTCAACCCCTCAAGCGCTATTTTAACAGGGTCCTTAGATTTTGGATCGCCGTAAATTGGCACATTTATTCTGTTGGCAAGTTGCTGAAGCTGGTCAAAGGCGCCCGGGCGGTAGGTGTCGGCACATATTAAGGCTGGTTTTAAACCTCTCTTCTGAAAGTATCTTGCAAGCTTGGCTGCAGCAGTGGTTTTTCCAGAACCTTGAATGCCAACAAGCATCAAAACCTTCCTTTTGCCAGGCTCAACCTTCAACGGAACAGGCTTTTCTCCTAGAAAGCGTGTTAACTCTTCATAAACAACTTTAATTACGTGCTCGCGGCGTGAAATTCCGGGTGGAACCTTCTCTTTGAGGGCTCTCTCCTCTATGCGCTTAGAAATATCCAAGACTAGCTGAACGTTCACGTCCGCCTGCAGCAGTGCCCGCTGCACGTCCCTCACAAGCTCTTTAACAGCGGCTTCGTCGACGACGACGGCTCTAAAAAGCTTCCTTAAAGCCTCGTGAAGCGAAGCGCCAAGCCTTTCTAAAGCCATGACATTCTCCAGATTTAAGACCGCTTACACACTTAAATACATTTAAGAAATCAGTTCCAATCCTAGAGAGAAAATACGGCGGAAGTGCGAAATTACTGTTCTAAGCCTGGATATTTTGTGTCTAAAACCTCTATTATGGCTTGAACAGTCTTCTCGCCTAAACCCTTAACGGATAGCAGTTCCCTTTTTGAGGCTTGGAAAACGCGGCGCACACTTCCAAAACGTCTTAAAAGTTCTTCTGCCCGTTCCGGACCTATCTTTGGCAGACTTTGCACTGCAAGGAGTTGCCTCTGCCTCAACGTGTAGGTTTTAGGCTTGTGCTTAACTGCTATCTTCCGTCTTTCCTCTTCTTGCAGTTTTTTGGCTAGAGCGCATAGGAACATAGCAGTGTGCGCCTCATTTGGAGTAAACACCACCGATATGCCATGGTCAGCCATAACCTTAGACAGTGCTCCCCAGAAAGCTTGCGGAGTGCGAACATACTTTACAGCGTTGACAAAGTCTCCCTCAACAATGAGGCAGGCGTTTTCATAGGTTTTTGCAAGCCTTTCAGCCTGCTCGAAAAGCCTACCGTCAAAGACCGAGCGGAAAAAATCATGGAGCTCTTTCCTTTCAACGGCGTAGTCTTCAGCCACCACATAGTCCGCTGGAGCCAAAGCCTTCTCCACAACATCGCAGCCAAGCTCCTTCAAATGGTCTTTCACGTCCATGCTTTCGCGGACGTCGGCGAAAACTGTTGGCTTAAACTCGTTCGCCATCGCCTATACGCCTCAATCAAAGTATTGCTTCATGCAGAACTTAAACCTAACATCTCCGCCGCGTCTCGCCTCGCTGGGCAAACTTCTTTTACCGCGAAAGGCATTAGTGGAATTAGTGAAGCCTCAAAGATGGAAACGGTTTACATTTGCCGCCGATGTGGGAAAACCTACACCGCTGAGGAATATTTGAGGAGCCATTTCTGTGGAAGCTGTGGAACTTTTTTGACAAGGACAACTGCGCACCAAGCCGCAGTGGAAAAGGAAGCTGCTAAGGGTGAAGAAGGCTTTGAGGATTTGGTTAAGGAGTTCTTCCCGTATCAGAGTTTTCGCCCATTCCAGATTAAAGCCATAAAATTTGCCTACCAAGTGATTAAAGACGGAAAAATCGGTTTGCTCTGCTCTCCCTGTGGCACTGGAAAATCCATCTCTGTTTTAACAGCTTTTTTCGTGGCTAAAGAACAAAATCCATCCATTAGAAGGCTTATAGCCCTAACTAGAACGAAAAATCAGCTTGAAATCTACTCAAGAGAGCTGAAAAACATAAAAGATCATTGTGGCGTAAGCTTTGCTGCATCAATTTTCAAAAGCAAGAAGGAAATGTGCCCCCACACCTTCGAAGACCCCAAGCTTAAGGACATAGCCTACAGAGACTTCCTCTACTATTGCAAGGGATTGAAGGAAGGCTTGTTCGGCAAAACATGCGAATATTATGAAAGAACATATGATGGTTGGAAGCCAAGCTGGCAAGCCTACAATCTGGTGGGCAAGATAAAGAAGATTGGACCCCTCCTTCCAGAAGAGACCTATGAAATATGCCATGACGCTGGTTTATGCCCCTACGAAGTTACAAAGATTCTGACGCGTTACGCCGACATTGTCATAGGCAATTACAACTACATCTTGGTGGACGCCATACGCGGCTCAATTTTAGGAAAGGCTGGAATACGCACAAAAGCCATTAACTGCGTCTTCGATGAGGCGCATAGCCTACCATACTACGCAAGCGGCATATCTTCAGAAGAGCTTTCATCAAGATCTGTTAGAAGAGCTTACAAAGAGGTAAAAAACTTCGACATTGACGATTTGGGCTTTTTGGAAGCCTTATACACAGTCATGGTGAATTTTGGGAAAAAGGTTTATAGAAACTATGGATTGGATGTCGAACACATAATTGGTGAAGAAGAGCTAACCAGAGCATTAGCCGAGAAACTCAAAGTCAACCATGAAAAACTGGGCGAGATACTGCAAGAACTGGCTGATAAAGGCGAACAAATCCGCGTCAAAAGAAGCGAGATGGGAAAAAGCCCAGTATCATATCTTTCACGTTGTGTGGAGTTTCTCTCCAATTGGATGAGTTTGACTGGTTCAAGCCATGTGCGATATGTTAAGGTCGAAGCGGACAGAGAACAGAAAAAACGTGTTAGGCTTGGAATCAGATGCCTCGACCCCTCATTAGCGGCTGGCATAATCAATGAACTCCGCTCCACCATACTCATGTCAGGCACTTTATGGAACATGGATTACTACATTGATGTTTTGGGGCTCGACAGAAGTCGCTGTCAAAGTCTAGATCTTCCAAACCCCTTCCCATCAGAGAATAGACTTCTACTCGTGGATGAGGCGGTTACAACAAAGTTTGAAAAACGCAACGAAATACAATGGAAGCGTATAGCAGCCCACCTCAGCCAAATAATACAAAAGGTTTGTGGAAGAGTCGCCGTATACTTTCCATCATACGAGGTTATGCGGGAAATAGCCCAAATAATTAAGCTGGAACAGCCACTGCTGATAGAAGAGAAGAGAACAAAAATTCTAGACGTTCTAAAGTTTTTACAAGAAAATGGAAGCTGCGTTGTTTTCGGCGTGGCAAGAGGCAAAATAAGCGAAGGCGTTGACATGACAATGGAGGGAAAAAGCCTACTTTCCGCTGTCGTCATTGTTGGGCTGCCATTTCCAAAGAAGACGGAGCTACAAGCAGCCCTATACAAGTATTTTAAAGAAAAGTTTGGAGCCAAAGCTATAGAATATGCCAACAACATGCCATGTTTAAACGCGCTAGCCCAGTCCGCTGGCAGACTCCTCCGCAGCCCAGAAGATAGGGGCATAATAATCCTTATGGATAGGCGTGCAGCTGGAAGATTCAAACGTAAGCTTCCGGTAGAGTGGCAAAACGAGATGAAGGCTCATTTACATATAGAAAAAATCCTCGAGAGAATAGAGCAATTTAATAATTAATAATTCACTAAAGCCTTCGGGAACTTTATCCGCAAGGTTTTTACAGCTTGCCTAACAAAACACTTCAAGAGGGTTAGGTTTTGAGTGAAGAAATCAAAATTATTGAGAGGAAGGAGATCCCAAAAGGGGCTGTTATGATTTTCGGCTTCCCAGATGTTGGACTTGTCGGCGTTATAGCGGCTTCCCACTTAATTTCGGAGCTAAATTTAGAGGAGGTTGCCTACATGGATTCGAGGCTTCTACCCCCAGTAATAGTCCTACACGAGGGACTACCCCACTCGCCCATAAGGATTTTTGGAAACCACCAAATCCTCTTGGCTGTTTCAGAAACAGCCCTAAGGGAAGACCTAATTTACCCAATAATGCATGCACTAATCGACTGGGGAAAAACCAAGGGGGCTAAAATGATGATTTCACTGAGCGGCATACCAGTTCAGGATAGGCAAGACCTTGACGAATTAAAGGTCTTTGCGGCGGCCTCAAGCCCTGAAATGCTGAAAGAGGTTCAAGATAAGGGATTGGAGATTTTGAGGGAAGGCTACATGGTTGGTCCCCAAGCAGTTATGCTCCAATATTGCGCCACACTTGGAGTACCAGCCCTAACGCTCTTGGCACAGTGCTTTTTCAACTACCCAGACCCAGAAGCCGCAGCCAAAGCATTAGAACAGTTGGCGAATCTAACGGGAGTCAAGGTGGATGTTTCAAAGCTTTTGGAAAAAGGTGAGGAAATACGCCTAAAGGCAAGAGACATGATGAAGAGAACACAGCAGGAACTGGCGAAAATGCGGAAGACACAGGAATACGACATACCATTATACATTTCATAGGAGGCTGATGAAAGATGTCGGACTACAGTCGAAGAAGACGCTCAATCTTCGACATAATAGACGAGTATTTTGAAAACCTTGAAGCTTGGGCTGAAAGAGTCCGAGAAATCATAATGGAGAGGCCCAGCTGGAACTGTAGGACATGCACCATGGAACCATTACGAGACATTATGGTGACAGCTGACGAAGTCATAGTAACCGTTGACCTTCCCTACGCTGAGCAAAACACAATAGAGGTTAAACCCATAGGCAAAGACACCATTGAAATTTCGGCGAAAATGAGACGCAAAATAAGTTTTGACGACTTCGGCATAACCCACCATAAGGGCGAATTCCAAAGATTCCACTGTCAAACGCGAATTCCAGTGCCAGTTTACATGGACCGAATGGAAATCCGCTTCAAGAGAGGCATACTGGAAATTCGTTTGCCAAGAAAGCGTGAGTATGAAATTCCAATAGAATGAAGCCTCAGCTCTCCTCAGACGTCGTCATAATTCAGACGGCTCTTCTCGCATCATCGGCTTCAAAAGTTAATGGGACAAAACTGCCAAATAAGCTTAATGAAAAACCTTAAAACAAAAACCAGCTAAAACCTTAGGTTTGCTGGTGACTCTTATATGACTGCGGAACGGGCAATACAGTGTGCCATGTTCATCCTAATTCTTGTTGGCTTATGTGGATTGAGCGCTTGGGCAAGCTACACCTACCTAAGCGGAAACATAATCCTAGAGGCTGCGGCAATAGCCCTAAGCTGGGGCGTCATCCTCCTAATCCTATACATAGGCTTCAAAAAGCTTGACTGGGAATGGTGGAGATAACTTGCCCCTTACTCAAGCAGCAAACCCATAACAAGCATGTCGTGGTATTTCCCATCCTCGCCGAAATAAGCGTCTTTCATAACTCCTTCTACTTTAAAGCCCATTTTCTGGTATAGACGGATAGCAGGCTTATTATCTGCCACCACATACAAGCCTATCCTATGCAGTCCTTCTTTCTTTGCAAGTTCTATTAATTTGTCGAGCATCAGAGTGCCTAAACCTACACCTTGAAAGTCCTGGTGAATATACGTGAGAAGGTCCGCTGTTCCCTTTCGTCTTGGGTGAGGGAATTTAAAAATTTGGGCATGCCCAACAATTTTATCCCCGTAAAAAGCTACTATTGCCGTTATGTTTTGGAGGTTTCTAAACCAGCCTTCTTCTAATCTTTCCCTTGTGTAAGGGGGCATGCCCCAGCGTACAGCGTCTCTGGAAAGAGATTCATACATTTCGATAAGTTTGTCCTTGTCTTGTGGTTGAAACATTTTAATTTGAACAGTTCTTCCATCCTTTAACTTTACAGTAAAAGTCTCCAAAAACCTAGACCTCGGTAATCTAAAAGGGTAGCTAGCCTATTTTGTCCTTACAATTTTCACTTTGCCCAGTATCCGCCAATACTCTATTTCAACACCAGGAGTCAGCTTAGCCTTAAGCTCCTCTTCTTCCGGGTAAGGCGCATCCAAATATTCATACGTTTCTAAGTCCATAATTTGGACACTTGTGGGTGTAACAGCAAAAATTTGCCCGCTTCTCTTTTCAATTATTGGCACTTCAGCTGTTGCATCCACTGGCTTAACAATGCTTCTTTTAACTCCGTCAAAAACGCCTATGGCAACTATCCGCGCCTTCGCAGAGCCATGTTTTCCAGGCTTGGATTTTGTTATTTCAACAATTCTGCATGGTTCCCCATCAACTATTAGGTAGCCGCCCTCACGGAGGCTCCCAACATCGACAGGCTTGCTCACATTATCACCAGCTTAAACGTCCCCACCAAAGCAATTTTAAACAACACCCATATATAAGTTGAGTTTAAAGATTTCGCTGTCGAAGGGAGAAAAATGTTCAAAAGCGTCGGCATAGTGGCCCGCTACGACAAGCGAAGAGCCATAAAACTCGCAGAAGAACTAGCGAAGTATATAGGAAAAAAAGGTTTAGAAGTCTACATTGAGGAAACGTTGAAGGGAAAGGTAAAAAAGGGGGGGAACTTCCGCCCACTAGAAGACATGAAAACAGATCTTATAATCACTATTGGCGGAGACGGAACAATTTTAAGGACATGTGTCGCAATTCCAAAACCTGAACCCCCAATTTTGGCAATAAATATGGGTGTCAGAGGCTTCTTAACAGAAGTCGCGCCAAAAGAGGCTTATACGGCTGTTGAAAGATGCCTCAAAGGCGACTATATAATGGAAAAATGTTCAAAACTCGCCATAACAGCGGACGATGTAAAAATTCCTGACGCATTAAATGAGGTTCTCATAGCCGTAGACGAGCCAGTAAAACTACTATACGCCAAAGTTTCAAAGAATGGTGAGCACGTTTTAGACTGCCAAGCAGATGGGTTAATGGTAGCCACCCAAACGGGGTCGACGGGTTATTCACTTTCAGCCGGAGGACCGGTTCTAGACCCAAACGTTGATGCTTTTGTTTTGACGCCGATATGTTCCCTAAGCGTTTTACGCTCGCTGGTTTTCCCAAGCGACTCAAAAATCACGGTGACCGTTTTAAGACCTAAAAGGATAATGGTTGTTGTTGACGGAGCACATAAGCATGTTTTGGATTCCAAAAATCCATGCATAACGGTCACACGCTCAAAAAATGAGACAGCCTTCATCAGGTTTAGGGAAAACTTCTACAACCGTTTAAGAAGTAGGCTCGTCTTTCGCGGGTTTGGGGGAAAAATCTAACGGTAATTGCTGGCAAAAGAGTTGTTGTTTTAGACACCTCGGCTTTTGTGGCTGGCTTTGACCCATTCTTGATAAGTGAAGAGCAATATACGGTTCCAATGGTTAGGGATGAAGTGGCAGGAAGCCACATAGCCAGAATAAGGTTCAAAATAGCCATCGAAAGTGGACGATTAAAAATTCAGACGCCAGGAGAAGCCTTTATTGACAAGGTTAAGGCGGTGTCTGAAGCCGTTGGTGATGCTTTCTGGCTTTCTGAAACAGACGTACAAGTTTTGGCTTTGGCTTTACAGTTAAAAACGCGGGGTTACACGCCACTGGTGGCTACGGACGATTATTCCATCCAAAATGTTGCTCGATATTTAGGCATAGAGTTTGCATCCCTCGCAACCTTTGGCATACGCACAATGCTGAAATGGGTGAGATACTGTCCCGCATGCCACAGAAAATATCCTTCAGATTACAAGTCAAGGAAATGCCAAGTCTGCGGCACAGAGCTTAAAAGGAAACCGCTAAGAAGAACTTCACAAAAGAGTAAGGCTGATTAGGTGAGATGAAATGAGTTACATTGAAAGAAAAGTTGCATATTTCAAAAGTGTTGGGAAGGCGAACACGGACACGCTGCTGGAAATCGTTAAGGAGTATGCTGAAAAAGAGGGCATAAGAGACATCGTTGTTGCATCAACAACAGGCGAAACTGGAGCAAAAGCCTCAAAAATTTTCAAGGGCTACAATATTGTTGTTGTAACCCACCATGTTGGCTTCCAAAAACCGGGAGAAAGTGAACTAAGGGAGGAGTTTAAAAAAGAAATCCTAAAAAATGGAGGTAAAATTTTCACGGGGACCCACGCCCTCAGCAGTGCTGAGCGAGCCATACGGAAGGATTTTGGAACCCTTCAGCCCCTTGAGCTTATCGCGAATGTTCTTAGGCTTATGGGTGAAGGAACTAAGGTGGGCGTGGAAATTGTTCTCATGGCGGCCGATGCTGGGCTAATTCCGGTTGACAGAGACGTTATAGCCATAGCTGGAACTGGCAAGGGTGCTGACACAGCGCTGCGTATACAGCCAGCGAACAGTGCAAGATTCTTCGATTTAAAAATAAAAGAAGTTATAGCAAAGCCTTCCAGCTTCTAGACATCATCGGATTCGCGCTTGCTAAAGTAGATTATATCGCGATGCTCCACATACCCACATTTTCTGAAAAGCCTTTTAGAAGCCCTATTCTCATCCTCAATTAGTGCACAGAAAATTTTGATGCCTTGATTTCTGAGAATCCTTTCAGCCTCGGCAATTAAGGCACTAGCGACACCGCGACGCCTAAAATCTGGGTCTACAGCAAGGCGGTTTATCCAACCTTTTCGCCCATCGGAACTGATAATAACTGCACCGATCAACCGTCCATTTTCAAATGCCCCCAAGAAGAATTCCGGGGTTGCGCTTATCTGCTTCGCTATGGCTTCTTTGCTGTCTCTCCCCTTTGGTTTGAAAGGTAAACCTGCCCTACGCCAAAGATTGATAAGCTCTTCATAGTAGTCTATTGTTAATTCTCGAATTTCCATGGAAAGGTTTGGCCTCTACTATTCCTTTTCAACTTCCTTTACAACGTCTTCAATTATCTCCAGCCCAGCGTCTACAAGCTCCCTTGTAATGTTGAGGGGTGGCATAATCCGCAGTGTTGAAATCCCGCATGTTATAACGGCTACTCCGCGTTTCCATGACCGCATCATAATTTCACTTGCCTTTTGGGGCGCTGGTTTCTTGCCGTCTTTGTCTTCCACAAATTCGATGCCAATCATTAAGCCCTTGCCTCTGACGTCTCCAACTATTTCGCTTTTCTCCTTCAACTCCTCAAGTCTTTTGAGGATATAAGTTCCCTGTTTGATGGCGTTCTCCAACAGCCGTTCCTCTTTAATGGCGTCTATAACCGCTATTGCTGCAACACATGATAGCGGGTTTCCGCCGAAAGTGCTGGCGTGGGAGCCGCCAACCCAATCCATGATTTTCGCCTTTGCAATGGTTGCACCGAGTGGCAGACCAGAAGCTAATGCCTTAGCGCTGCATACAATGTCCGGCTCAACATTCCAGTGCTCAATGGCGAACCATTTTCCAGTTCTACCCATTCCAGACTGAACCTCATCATCTATTAACAAGATGCCATATTTGTCGGCAAGCTTCTTTAGGCGTTGGAAGTATTCTGGTGGTGGAACAACATATCCGCCTTCACCTTGAATTGGCTCGAAAACAATTGCTGCTACATCTTCTGGTGGTGCATATTTTTGCAGTACAAACTCGTCTATGAAGTCGACACACCAGTAGTGGCAGTCAGGATAGGTCTGTTTAAAGGGGCAACGGTAACAGTACGGGTATGGAACATGGTTTACGCCTGGCATTAAGGGGAAGAAGTACCGTCTTTGAGCTGGCTTACTCGCCGTTAAAGACAATGAGCCGATTGTCCGCCCGTGAAAGGCGTTAATGAAAGCTATGAAAAGCTGTTTCCGCGTGTGCCACTTTGCCAGCTTAATAGCCGCTTCAATAGCTTCTGTTCCGCTGTTGCCGAAGTAAACTTTTTTCTCAAAGTTTCCCGGTGTGATTTCCGCAAGCCTTTCAGCAAGCGCGATAACCTCGTTATAGTAGAAGTCTGTGTTTGAGTAATGAAGGAAGCGGTCGCACTGCCTTTTAATGGCTTCAATCACTTTTGGATGGTTATGCCCAACGTTTAAGCACGCCAGCCCAGAGTTAAAATCGATGTACTCATTTCCGTCGACGTCGCGGACAATGCAGCCTTTGCCAGACTCAACCACAAGAGGATAGAAACGCACATAGGAAGGCGAAATAAACCTCTCATCCTTTTTCACAAGTTCCCTCGCCTTTGGTCCCGGTGGGGTTACAACAATTTTCGGATAACCAGCCATACGCCTCACCAAGTGGGATTACCCATTTAGCCAGAATAAGTTATATATAACTATCTGTAAATCTTGCCAAAAATCATTTACAATACAAAATAGTCAGTTAACACAGCGTATGGTTTTGCGCGAATATGAGCGGGTTTTGTAAGCCTCTTATGGCTTTGCAACGGTTATTTCGATGGTTGAAACGTTGGTTTTCTGTCCCTCGCCGCGAGCGACTTCCTCTGTGCCTATCTTGATCTCTTTCAGCTGCAGGTCTTTCATGAAAGCCCTCCTCAACAATTCAACGGTGTCGACTGCTCTGCTGATCGCCCGCCCCCTAGCCTTTACAACAATTTTTTGAGCACCAGAATTGAAAAAGGTTAGGCAGGCGACCACGTAGTTCATTATTGGTTTTTTGCCGATCAGCACAGTGTTCTCGTTTGCTTGTGCTGGTTTGGCGGCTTTTTCTTCTTTGGCGGCTTTCTTAGGTTTTTCCTCCGACATATCCAACCTCCTTCTGCATCTAAACTCTATGATGGCAGTTGTGTAATGGTATCATTATTATGTTGGAGTTCTTATATTTTTCCGTGCGCGGTTAAATCAGACACACTCGTTGGAGGCTAATTTTCGGTAGTATTCCCAGTCTTCGTCAACCCATTGCTGAATCTTTTCAATGTCAGCCTCTGTTAAGTGGCGGAATCTATCCTGCATAGCCAAATATTCCCTAACCGGCTTACGTTTCGACTTATCAATTAAGCGGTCGCTGGGAGAGTTAAGCCTAAACCTTCCATTTTCAATCTCGTAAAGAGCCCATATGCCGGTTTGAACAGCAAGCCGTCCAATTTCCACAGTTTTGCTGGTGTCGTAGCGCCAACCAGTGGGGCAAGGAGTCAAAACATGGATGTACTTGGTTCCCCTAATTTCTCTAGCTTTCCTCAACTTGTTAACGAAATCCACTGGATAGGAGGGACATGCAGTGGCGACATAAGGTATCTTATGAGCAGCCATTATTAGGGGCATGTTCTTCTTCCTCTCCCTCTTACCAGTGGGCGTCGTGGTTGTCCAAGCACCATAAGGTGTGGCTCCACTCCTTTGAAGCCCCGTATTCCCATAAGCCTCATTGTCATAGCATATGTAAATGAAGTTGGTTTCCCGCTCAGCAGCACCAGATAGGGCTTGTATGCCTATGTCAACCGTTCCCCCGTCACCAGCCCACCCCACCACCGTTATGTCTTCCAAACCTCGAATTTTTAGAGCTGCCACTATCCCAGAACAAGTGGCACCAGTAGCCTCAAAAAGCATGTTCTGAAGGGGGACTGCAAAGGAAGTATATGGATATGGCCCTTGGATAACTGTGGTACAGCACGCAGGCACAACCATGATGACCTTGTTTCCAAGGGCTTTGAAAAGGAGGCGAAGAGCTATTGATGGACCGCATCCAGCGCAAGCCGCATGTCCTTTAAGCAGATACTCCTCCTTCGGAAACTCTTTAATTGTAACCATAATCTTCACTCCCTCAAATCAACCCATACAGTTTCTTTCTCAACCCTCCCCGCTTTCATCCACTTCAGCGATTTTCCGGCAATTTCCTCGATGGTTTTGAACGTCACATCCCGCCCACCTAAACCTGCGATGAAGCCAGCTAGCAGAGGCTTGTCCTCCATGTGGTAAAGCGAAGCCTTAATTTCTGACGCGAGAAAGCCTTCCATCCCGAAGGATATGTGGCGGTCTATTGCGGCAATGATGCTGGCTTGCTCGGCAAGCTTTCTGACTTCTTCAACCGGGAAGGGGCGGTAAACCCTAATTCTCGCAGCTCCAACTTTTAAGCCCTCTTCTCTAAGGTGGTCAACGGCTATTTTGGCTTCGCTCCCCATAGTCCCCATTGTGCAGATGATTAAATCCGCATCTTCACACTTGTATTTGTCAATGAGCCCGCCATATTGGAGGCCGAAGCGTCTTCCATACTCCTTGTCAACTTTGGGTATCAGCTGTTTGGCATTTTCCATAGCCTCTTGTATCATATAGCGGAACTCCATATACCATTCTGGTGAAACGAGATTCGCATGAGAGAATGGGTTGTTTACGTCTAAAATCCACCCTGACTTGTAGGGTGGCAGAAAGGCGTCTATCTCCTCCTGGTCATGAATTTTTACAGGCATGTATGTATGGGATAAGAGAAATCCTTCGAGGCAGACCATGGCTGGCAGAAAAACCCGCTCATCCTCGCATATTCTATAAGCTTGAATAATGGTGTCGAAAACCTCTTGGTTGTCAGCACAATAAAACTGAATCCACCCAGTGTCTCGTTGCGAAAGTGAATCGCTGAGGTCAGGCCAGATGCTCCAAGGCGCCCCCATTGCACGATTAACAACAGCCATAACAATTGGCAAACGAGCACCAGAAGCCCAGTGTAAAGCCTCATGCATCAAAGCCAATCCGTGAGCTGAAGTCGCCGTAAACGTCCTGACACCGGCTGCTGCGGCGCCTATGCAAGCGGCCATGGCGCTGTGCTCAGATTCCACTCGAATGTATTCGGCGTCCATTTGGCCACTTTCAACAAATTCGGCGATTTTCTCCACAACGGTTGTTTGTGGGGTTATGGGGTATGCGGCAACAACTTTGACTCTTGCGGCTTTGGCAGCGTAGCCAGCAATGTGGTTTGCTGTGTCAATTATGATTTGCGCCATTATTCCTCCTCCCTCTTCATCGTTATTGCTTTAACTGGGCATTCGTTTGCGCATATGCCACAACCCTTACAATATTCGTAGTCAATTTCCGGAGAGTCGTCATCACGTCTTGTTATGGCCGCGTCTGGACAGTAAACCCAGCAGAGTGTGCATTTTGTGCATTTTGAATAGTCTATTATGGGGCGGAAGGTTCTCCAAGACCCGGTTTTTCCCATACTTCCAAAGGTTGGATAAGATATTGGCGTGAGAGGCATGTCTTTACGCGATTTGGGAACAATCATCTTTTCACCATCCTTTAATTAGGCGCTCGTAGGCAAGCTCAGCGGCACGGGCATTCTTCTCCCCAGCGCTGCCCC
The DNA here is from genome assembly GCA_038882975.1 of Bathyarchaeia archaeon. Classification (GTDB taxonomy): domain Archaea; phylum Thermoproteota; class Bathyarchaeia; order Bathyarchaeales; family Bathycorpusculaceae; genus JAGTQI01. The sequence continues at coordinate 146,289 of JAVZNE010000002.1, read as the reverse complement.
GCCAATTCTCCTTTATAGCTTTTAAAACACTTTCCAACCGAACCTCACCGGTTGCCCCCGCAAAAGCCCCCAAAATTGAAGTGTTAACCACTGGTAAACCAGCCACACGGAGATTCAGTTCCAGAGCAATACCAGTAGCGTCAACGGTGGCAACCCGCCAGTCCTTCAAACCTAACTCGTCTGGCTTCTTCGTCGTGTTTATAACTATAACCCCTTCCTTTTTTAGACCTTCAACAACATCTATTATTTTGTAAAGCTGCGAGTCTAAAACCACCACATAGTCTGGGTTGTAAACTTGGCTGTGAAGAAGAATGGGTGCGTCACTTATTCTGGCAAAGGCTTTAACTGGGGCGCCTCTGCGTTCAGCCCCAAAATATGGGAAGGCTTGAACATGCTTACCCTCGATGTGAGCCGCGTGGGCTAACAGTTGTGCAGCAGTGACGGCGCCTTGCCCGCCTCGACCATGTATTCTAATTTCCCTAAGCAAGCTTTTCAACCCTTTCTTGAGAATTGGAAGGTTTGAATAGCTCCCCTTATTAGTGTTTAGCTAGATATGAAGCAAAATCAACATCAAAACTAGAAAAGTTGCACCAAATAAGGGAACAATTATCCTCTTTGCAGTTTGAATAACCTTGTCAGTAAGCATACATAATTTCTCCAGTGGTCTCTGCCCGATGACCCTTACCTTCAGAATAAGCGTGCTTCTGTGCCCAGACCTAACTGGTTCTATGCCTGCCACCGCGCCCTTTGCAGCTTCAACAATGTAGCCAACAAGCTTCTCGTGGCTAATAGCCTCGCCGACGGGATGATATCCACGCCTATTAAACGTAACAGCATTAACAGCATGAGTATCCGTAGTGAAAACTTCACCATCAGAAAAGCCCAAAGGCTTAAGGGCATCCAAAATTTTTTCCCGCAAACCAGAAACCATGTTGTTGCCATCAACAACCACGTAGGCAATTCTCTGAGAGCCAACCTCAACAGCCACCACCGTTATGCCACCCGGGCCCATACCATCCTTTAGGCTGAACTCTTTTGGCATAACGGTTGAAGCACCCATTTTAAATGGGGCAAAGCGTGCAGAAGATGCCTTTTTTAGACAAACAGTCGCAACGTTTTTCAAAGCATCTAATGCCGTCTGCACATTTATAATACCGTCTATGCTGTTATGCGCGTTGATGGTAATGCATGATTCCAAACCAAGTTTTTCGGCTTCTTTCCGAACCGCGTCGCCTAATTCTTTGGGGAAATCTTCAGTTGTTTTTGGAGCCAGAGAAAACGAAATTAAGGCGGTTTTACCGAAAATTTGGCAGCAGACAGTGGCTAAGCCATCGCTGACCTTAATGAAAGGCGTGGCTTTAGCCTCTTTCACTCTAAAGTTTGCCGATTCAAGGGCACCAGCAATTATCCGCTGAACTTGACTTTGGGATGCCGCATCAAGCTCGTGACCCAGCAATCCCAACGGCACACATGCAACGCCGCCAAATTTTTGCTCCAAAGCCACTTTAAGCATGAAAGGCAAAAGGCTGCTCCCGACATTTTTAAACGGGCCGGGATGCACCGACGGAACAACCATGAACGTTCTAGAGTTTGAGCCCTCAAACTTTAATATTGAAACCTCAACATCATGTTCTTCGCTTAACTTTTCAAGGAAAGTCTCAAAGGGGACGTTTAAGTCCGTAACCCAGTTCAGCAGAAAAGCTTTAAAAATGGGGATTGATTCCTCACCGACGGAGCGTTTTCCAACAAGATTCAAGAGAAAAATGAAAGAGAAGCTTGAGGTGAAAGCCGCGGCTAAGGCAATAGCTGAAAAGCCCAAGATAGCCGTAATATTAGTGCCGTTCAGCCACCATGATAAGGTAAATGGAATGAGAGATAGAAATGGCTGGAGAATAGAGACTAACAAAAAGCGTTGATGATTCACGGAAGATGTTGAGTATAAGACGATGACGCGGAATGTTAAAACAGCAGAAAAACCTAGGAGGCAAAGTCTAATCGTCCATCGGGGAAAAACCGCGAAAGAAGACACAACATAGCCTATAAAAATGAAAAGAAGCCACAAAGCCCAACAAAATAAGGAAAGAGCAGCAGTTCTTCTCCGGTCGTAAATTGGATCTCCTTTAAAAAGAAACAGCGTAAAACGATCTGTAAGTAGCGTTACGGAAAAAAGTGCGAAACCGAGAAGCAGCCCGTAGGCCAGCCCTACAGGTGAGAGGGAGAAGTTAAAAGTTGATAAAAGGCCACAGAAGATGCATAACACGGCTAGAAGTAGAATTATTCTCTTGTATGATGGGAGTCTGAAAAGCGATTTGTAATGCTTAATTGCCCTATCTAAATACTGGTTGAAAGAGGCATCGTTGGCCACGTATACCCGCTCAAAGAGTTTCTGAAGGCGCATAGGCATATTAAAGTGTTGCATAAATTGGGAGAAAAAATAAAGTAGTTTAAAAGAAAGTTGCCTTAAGGTTGCACCGAATGTTGCTTTGAGGGGCAAGTGTTTTATCCTTGAACCACCACTTATAGGTTTTGCTGGTGCTATGCCCGAGCAAACCTTGCCCCCAACAATATTCCACATGCTCGAGAAAAACCTTGGGAAAAGCGTCCGCGTTATTTTAGACCCCTCCTATGGCTTTGAAGGCACTTTGGCGGCGGTAACCCGCGAGCCAGCCGGAATATGGCTTTCAAATGCGGAAGCCATAGTCCTACGTGCAACAATTGCTCAGCCTATCCCACAAGTTGCAAGTAGAGAGGAGCGCAGTGAAATATTTATCCACTTGAATTCTGTCCAAAGGATAGAGATTTTACATTCGGCTTCTCGCCGTTAACGGAAGAATACGCGTGCTAGGATGCATATCACAATTAGGGCTATGGCTGCAGCTATTAGAATTTCTGGTCTAACTTTGACACCTTCTGTTTCCTCTTCAAAGAATCGTAGCAGTCCAGCGCTTGCAGCCGGCATAGGCGAAGACTCACTTTTCTTCCTCTTTTTCTTAATACTCATTTGAAGCGTTCTCCAAACAGCTTTTGCATTTTAACATGTGGTCCCCCTTCATTATTAACCTTGCGTTGTCGCTCAAAACAGTTTTATTTTAGTAAGGGCGATAATGCGAGCGAGGTATGCCGATGCCAACTCCACGTGAGGAATATCAATACGTGTTGGATGTTCTGCAGAAGCATCATGCGTGGTTTCGGGAATGTATACCTTTAATAGCAAGCGAAAACATACCAAGCCCAGCGGTACGCGAGGCATTAACAACAGATTTTGGAAACAGATATGCCGAGGGCTGGCCGGGAGAACGCGTTTATGCTGGATGCCGCTTCATAGACCAAGTTGAGTTTAAATGCATTGAACTCATGAAAAGGCTGTTTAACGCCGAGTTTGTTGATGTGCGGCCCATTTCTGGCGTCGTGGCAAACCTCGTTGTCTATACAGCTTTCACCGAGCCTGGCGACGTGATGATGGCTTTGTCCATACCTTGCGGTGGACATATAACAATGGGAAAGAAAGAACTTGGAGGCACAGCGGGCGCGGTTCACGGTTTAGTGGTTGAATACCTGCCTCTGGACTATAAGGAGTTGAACATTGACGTGGATAAGGCGAAGCAGCGCATAGAGAAGCTTGCAGCTGAAGGAAAGCCTCCAAAACTCGTGATGTTTGGAGCCAGCGTCTTCCCATTTCCCCACCCGGTGAAAGAACTGGCGGAAACTATACATGCGGTGGGCGGAACCGTCGGTTATGATGCTGCCCACGTTGCTGGTTTGATCGCTGGGAAATGCTTCCAAGACCCACTTCGCGAAGGCGCTGATGTTGTAAGCTTAAGCACCCACAAAACGTTTTTCGGCCCTCAACACGGTGGAGTCTTATCATGGGAGAAGTACGCCGATAAGATAAAGCGTGCCACTTTCCCCGGAATGGTGAGCAACCACCACTTGCATGCAGTGGCTGGTGTGGCGATTGCGGCTGCTGAGCTGCTTGAGTTTGGAAGAGAGTATGCACGCCAAGTTGTTAGGAATGCCAAGGCTTTAGCCCAAGCATTGTATGAAAGAGGCTTCAATGTCCTAGCTGAGCATAAAGGTTTTACAGAGTCTCACGTAATTCTGATAGACATAACAAGGTATGGTGATGGGGGCACCATAGAAGAAACTCTGGAAAAAGCGAACATAATAATCAATAGGAATCTCTTGCCATGGGACATTAAGGAAGGACGCCACTTCCAGCATCCAGGCGGCATAAGACTAGGCGTATCAGAGGTCACAAGGCTTGGAATGCGAGAGTCAGAAATGGTGGAAATAGCCGAGTTCATAAAACGTGTGGTAATAGATAAGGAGCCGCCAGTAAGAGTCGCCTCTGACGTGGCGGAGTTCCGAAAAGGCTACCAGAAAGTGCACTACTGTTTCGAGAATGCAACAGAAGCCTATCAGTACATAAAAATCCGCTAGGCTTGCAGATGGGAAAACAGGTAACCGTCTGGACCATTGGACATAGCAACCGCTCTACAAATGCCTTCCTTGAAATGCTAAGGCAGCATGAAATACAAGTACTGGTAGATATCCGCCACTTTCCAACTTCAAAAATTGAGCACTTCAAAAAAGAAAAAATGGAAAAGTGGTTGCCAGAAAATGGAATAGAATATATGTGGCTTGGAAAAGAACTAGGAGGCTACCGAAAGGGCGGCTATAAGAGACACATGCGAACTAAACTTTTCAGAGAAGGCATAAAGAGGCTTCTGGAGGTAGCCGGTCAAAAGAGGACATGCCTCATGTGCATGGAGCCAAACCCAAAATACTGTCATAGGCGTTTCATCGCCTCCCACCTTGAAAGGAAAGGCGTAAAAGTCATTCACATAACCACCAAGGGACAGAAAGCCCTACTTAACTTTAAAAGCTAAAAGTAACACAAACTCGGATTGTCTGGTGTCACGAAAATGCACATACATAAATTTCAGGAGTTGATGAGAATCCTTTACTTCCATAGAGACTCACAGCGAGGTGTAGAAAAAACCTTCGAATGGCTAGTAGAAGAAGTGGCAGAGCTGGGCGAAGCACTAAAAACTGACGATAAAAAGGCATTAGAAGATGAGTTTGCAGACGTCATTGCTTGGTTGGCTTCACTAGCCAACATAACAGGTGTAAACTTGGAAAAGGCTGCCCTCGGCAAATATGATGGAAAGTGCCCAAAATGTGGGTACTCACCGTGTCAATGTACTTTTTAAGTGGTTAGCCTAAACGTTTTTGCCCAAGCCCAGTTAAAGCCCAAACAGATGGGCGTTTGCCTCCCCTTTTCACGATTCCTCTTGCTTCCAGAAGTTTAAGGTGATGCACAACCACATTATAGGGCAAGCCGGTTTCTTTAGCAACAGTTCTAGCATCAGCAGTGGACTTCTCAAGAAAATTCAGTATTAAGGTTCGCGCCTTCAAGCCCAACCTAACGTTTCTAAAGTCTATAAGGTAAGCGTTAGGGTGATACTCTTCCCGTGGCATGCCCATCAAAAGCAATTTTACAATGAGAGGTAGAAAAGGTTTCACTTTAAGCGAAGTCTGTTAGGCTAATTTGCTTCGGCTTTTTACCCTCAAAGAGTGAGTTAATCTCCTCCCTCACAAGCAGAATCCGTTGGCTATAGTAGCGCGGCAAATCATACTTCTTAATTATGTGCTCGGCAGCCTCAAGATACTTTTCTATACCGCCGCGATAAACTGTTAAGGTTAGCTCGCCGCCACATGTTGGACACCTGCCTCGCAGCGGCAAGCGGCGAAAACGCTTATTACAGGATTTGCAGCGGAAACCCTGCATTGAGAAGGCTCTAAGGTTTCCAGCGATGTCGCGGATGAAATGTTTTGTTAAAACTTTCAAGGCGACCTTTTTGGCGTCCACAGCTTCTAGTTTCTCCGCAAGCGCCAACTGACCGTTAAGTTTTTCCACCATAGTTTTGAAACGTTTGTAAGCGCTTTCTTCATTCCCCACATTAATGTTTGAAACAGGTATTGTGAAGCGGTAGCCCTCAAACTGTGCTTCTGTTCCAAGGCGGTACTCAATAAGGTCTATCAGTTGACTAACATGTCGCGCCTCTGCCCTTTCCAAAGTTTTCAGGTAAAACTCTAAGGGATAGCTATCAGCCACATCAAAATCGTGCGCCTGTCTTTGCACCTCTCTTGGGTTAACAACAGAGATTAACAGCAAGGGCGCGTCCATTATCCCCCCAATCTGCGATGGCAAGAAAACCCTTGAAAAGTTTAGCAGCGTATCTAATGCAAGCATTAGGGCGTCCTCGTCGCCGTCGCAGTCCCTACGCTTGGCAGAATGCCAAATTGGATGGGCATAACAAACATTCAAATTTGTAAAACCAATTATCCGACCTAGGATACCAACAGACGTGTGAGGCGCCAAACCAACGACTAGATGCCCAACAAGGTCTTCAACCCGCCTAACATTGTAGAATGGTGGCAATCCATAAACCTTCACCAGAAGTTCGTCAACAAAGTTTGCCACACGGACAAAGTATTCCGCACATTTAATCGGGATGATAACGTCCTGCATTTTCAGTTCGCATATTTGGTCAGGTCTTGTTAAGGGATTGCCATAAGCGTCGGTCGTGTAGCCAAGCTTAACAAGTTTTTCCACCGAGACTCCTACCTCTGACGGTTTAAAATGTGTTAATGGGGCATTGGTGGCATCAAAGCGAACAGTTCCATCCTTGTAAACGGACAAGTCGTACTTCGCCCGCAAAACACCCTTCTCGAGAGTTTCAGGAGTTTTGGTCTCGTTGGTTAAGCCCTTAACACCCTTCAAAATCTTTAGTGCTGAAACACTTAGACGAGAACATGCTTGATCAAGTAACTCCTTTATGTTAATATTCTGCCTCTGATAAGGAACCGCTGGCACGTTGCAAACTGGGCATTCACCACCATCGTTAAGCGACCTACCACACCTTGGGCAAGCATACTCTAGAACAGTTTCAGAACCACATGCAGGACACCTTATTCCAAGGGTGTTTGTTTTACATGATGGGCATCTGCGTTTGACAACTTCCACGTAAACATTTTCATGTTCAGCAGCCTCCAAGATATCCCTTTGAGAACCGCCAGCCAAACCCACTGGGAACAAAACATGCACGAGGGGCTTCATCTCCCGCCTCTTAGCCTTTTCAGGACGTCCCATTCTTGCTCCAACAAAGGTTGAAGCCTTATCCTTAACAACTATGCTACAGAGCCCTCTAATAGCCTCCAAAATATCTCCAGATGAGCGAAAATCGTTGCTGGAATTTTTGATGCCAAGGCAGAAGGCGAAGGCACACGCGTCATCCCCTTCAACAACTATTTTGTCCCCTATCACTTTATGGGGTAGGCATATCGCCTCTAAAGCCTTTTTAACATTCTTTTCCATCTTGCCAACTATGCATCGGGCGTAATCCCCATCATGCTCCACTTCAGCTGAAGCCAGCCAATCCCTAAGAAGCTTAAGCTCTTCAACAGAACCTAAACCAGACCAGAAAAAAGTGAAGGTGGGATGAAGCGGAATTCCAACGCTCAAGGAAAGCGTTATAGCCTCTTTGCACGTCGGCTTATTAACAAACGGGTTTTCGAGAAATCTTCTAAGCCTCTCGCCGGATATTCGGGTGGCTGCCACTGCTTTTTCTAAATCTCCTCCAAATCTTTCAGTAATGGCTTTTCTTAAATCTTCAACCCACCACTCTTCAACATACCCGGTGGGAACAAGGCTTTTTCCTTGGTAAAGGAAATCACCAAAACTGATGAGGATATCGCCCAAAAACAAGATTTTCTCAATTTTATCTTTAACATCGCTGAAGTTTTCCACGGTGACGCGCACAACAGAACCATCTCTTAATTTAACTATTGGAGGCTCTAAAGTATCAACAGGTACCGCGATGCCGCCTTTTCCCGGAAGCTCAAGGCGAAGTTGGGTCCCAGCTGCAATGAAGCCTTGAAGGACGAGCATTGCAGCTGGATGGACGCCCACGGCGGTCAATCCCGTGTTTCTTGCCCTTCCATAGCGCAAGCGAAAACCGCCCCGCCTACTTGGGAAGGAGAATATGGGACGCCCTGCAACAATGTCATCCATAAAACCGGCTGGCTTCTTCTCAGACATTTTTCGAATTTCCTTGAGCCAATCCCAGCCTTGAATCCCAAGTTTCTCCACAATAGCCCAAACCTTAGAAGCTCGCCCAACAACTCCATCATTAACTACGCGAAGCGCCCCACCGCGAACCCTATTAGTTTCGATACGGGGCAGGTTGCGGTAGGAGGAAACTTCCACAAGATTGGATTCCGTGCCAGTAACTTCTACGGGCAACCAGCGAAGAGCCCTCTGCAACTCTTCATCTGAAACGTGATATTGGAAGCGGCTTACATTGCGCTCGTAAAGCCTAATCTCCTCAATGAAGCGAGCAATTTCCTCCTCAGTGGGCTTATAACGGTCAAGCCCCAGAATCTTACGGACAAAATCACCAATAACAAGTGTAAGTGCTTGGTCTGTGCCACCGGCAGAGCGTATAGGACCGGCAAAGTATATAGCCAAATACTTTGACCTATCATGGTTGGTTTTTATCTTGACCTGCGCGACTCCTTGTATTGGGGCGGCGGTGACGCCTTCCGTGAGAATGGCTAAGGCTGTGCGAATGGCTTGTTCAGCAGCAGCCTCCGGCTCCAAATGTCCAAACTTTCCATAGACAATTTCCTCAGCAATTTTGAAGGCAAGCTCCTCCCTTGAAAGTTTTGAGCTTAACTCTCGAATTCTTTCTGCAACACCTTTTGGACCAACAAGCCCCTCAATAAGGTCAGCCATGTCCCTTGCAACAGTGCATTCTGGCTCAAATTCGGGGTCAAAACCCCTTTCTCGGGCTTTAGTGGCTATGCTATACAACTGCTCGAGTTGCTTTTCTAAAGCCTCAACGTATTCCTCGTAGGTTTTGCTCATCTGTATGCCCAATTAATCACTCGGTACCTCATTTGGCAACGTTTGCATATTTTTGTTTTCTAACACGTAAAAAGCAAAGTCTCCAACGTCTTAATGCATCAAGGCTATCAAGTTTTATACAAGAAAATGCAACCCTTTAAGGAATATCACACTTTACAGTTCTTCAAGCCCTCAACAATCTCTGAAACCTTATCTCTAACATGACCGTTCTCAACAACATTACCGGTAACAATGATATCAGCGCCCGCCGACGCCGCCATCAGTGCCTGCGCTCTTGTTCTTATCCCTCCACCAACAATTAAAGGAACATCTATGTTTTTCTTCACGGCGCCTATCATTTCTTTGGGAACAGGCTTTTTAGCACCTGAACCCGCCTCAAGGTAGATGAAACGCATACCCAAATACTGCCCTGCCAAAGCATGGGCAACAGCCAATTCTGGCTTGTCATAGGGTATTGGAACCGCCTTCCCCACAATGCCAGCTGTTCCACCTTCGCCAACAATAATGTAGCCCAGCGGAATTGGTTCTAAGCGATACCGCTTGATTAAGGGTGCACCTAAAACTTGCGCACCCACTATGAAGTATGGGTCGAGGGAGTTTAGGAGAGACATGAACCATATGGCGTCCGCATAACGGCTTATACTAGTGATGTTGTTGGGAAATAGGATTATCGGAATGTCTACAGCCCGCTTAACAGTCTTAACAACATCGTCCAGATGCTTAGCTGAGATGAAGGTGGAGCCGCCTATCATAATTGCCGACGTCCCACTTGCCCTCGCCCTTCTGGCGATTGCTGAAGCTTGGGAAGGCGTGACTTTTTCGGGGTCGATTAGGGTTATGTGGATTGAGCCTTCCGAGCTGATTTTATCCAGCAAATATTTTTCAACAACTCCTATCAAGGGCTATCCATCCTTTCACGCTGCTTCTTTAACCTCTGGGGCGGGTAGCCTTCTGACACCTGTGTAAATTTTGTCGGTGAACATGCAGTACACGTCTATCTCACCGAGGGCACCCTTAACTGGAAATTCTTCCTTCGCGCCGCAGTTACCGCAGCTTACAACGGCTCTCCCTTCTTCTCGGAACATTTCCACACGAACTGACGCCTTTCCACAGATAGGGCAGGAAAAGAATTTTGGCAAACGTTTCTTTGGAATACGGACAACCTTCCGCCTTCTACGCCCCATACACCAATCCTTCATGTAGAGTGTTTAAGGCTACACTATTCATTATCCCATCTTCGTCCTTAAATACTTGCCTAATCCCATAAACATTGAGGATGAAAACCTTGAAACTAACACCATCAGCTTTGGAGTTAGATTGGGCGGAAGTGGAAGAAAAAATAAAGCATTTTATAAAGGGTTATGTGGAAAAGGCAAAGGCTAACGGCATAGTTTTAGGGCTTTCTGGAGGCATAGACAGCAGCACTGTAGCAGCACTATCCGCAAAAGCCATCGGAGGAAACAAGGTTTTGGGGCTCATGCTTCCAGAGAAGGAAACCTATAACCCTAGAGACATGGAACACGCAAGGCTTGTGACAGAGAAGTTTGGACTGAGAACGGAGACTATAGATATTACACCGGCATTGGAGGCTCTTCAAAAAACAATACCAATTTTTGATGCTGAAGATAAACTTTCAAAAGGAAACCTAAAGGCGCGAACGCGAATGCTCTACCTTTATTATTACGCCAACAAGCTAAACCTGATAGTATGCGGGAGCTCTGACAAATCAGAAACTCTAATGGGCTACTTCACAAAATGGGGGGACGCCGCAGCAGACATATCCCCAATAATGGACCTATACAAAACGCAAGTGAAAAAACTCGCAAGGCATTTGGGCATACCAAAAGAAATCGTGGAAAAACCACCATCCCCAACATTGTGGCCGGGGCAAACAGCAGAGGAGGAATTAGGGATAAAATATGAAACATTGGACCTTATCTTATACGGGCTTGAGCACTTCATGAAAACAGAAGAAATAGCAGAACAGTTGGGCATACAAAAAGGCTTGGTGGAAAGGGTGAAAGAGCGTTGGCGAAAAATGGAGCATAAGAGAAGAATGCCGCTTGCAACAAAACTTCAATATAGGACTGTTGGGTTTGATTTTAGGATACCGTTCGCACGATAAGGAAGGGGAAATTTGAAAGAGAAATTCTTAACTGCTCTTGCCCAAATAAGCTGCCAAAGGGGAGATAAAAAGTCAAACATACAAAAAATTGAAGAATACACGGTAAGAGCAAAACAGCAAGGCGCAGAACTTGTTATTTTCCCTGAACTCTCAGTGACAGGCTATACAATAAGGGACGAGCTTTATGAACTAGCAGAAAAAATTCCTGGGCCATCAACAAACGCCATAGAAAAAATCGCAAAAAAACACGAAGCCCATATAGTGTTTGGAATGCCGGAACTCAGCGAAAAGGCGCAGGCAACAATTTATAATTCCGCGGTTCTTGTGGGACCGGAAGGCTACATTGGGAAATATAGGAAGATGTACTTACCAACCCACAGCGTTTTTGAAGAAAAAAGGTATTTTAGGCCAGGCTATCATGTTGGCACATTTGATACGAACATCGGGAAAGTTGGGCTAATCATATGTTATGACATCTTCTTTCCAGAAGTTTGTCGGCTAACACGCCTCGAAGGTGCACAACTAATTGTTTGTATTTCAGCTTCACCAGCTGTTCGCAAATCATTCTTTGAAACTCTAACGGTTGCAAGAGCTATCGAAAACGCCGCATTTCTGGCATATGTTAACCTTGTGGGTATAGAAGACGGGTTGCAGTTCTGGGGTGGAAGCAGGCTAATAGCTCCCAACGGAAAGATCATTGCAAAAGCGAAATACGATGAGGAAGATCTTGTGGTAGGCGAAGTGGACTACGCTGACATAAAACCTGTAGAAGCCTTCGTCCCAACATTAAAGGACTTGCGCCCGGACCTCTTCGCCAAATTAAAAGAAAAGGCGGAAGAATTCTAAAAATGGCCCTTGATTTTTTTAACGGCTTTCTCTATGCTGTTGAAAGCCTCTTCCAACTGTTCATAAGCTGCGGCATAGGAAATTCTAATGTACCCTTCACCATAAGAACCGAAAGCAGAACCCGGAACGGTGGCAACTCGTGCCTCTTTAAGTAGGAATTGGGCAAAATCCTCTGAAGACATGTTAAAGGCCTTTATGCTTGGGAACATGTAAAAAGCGCCTTTCGGAAGGACACAGCTAAATCCACCAATCTCATTCAGTCTCTTAAAAACAAAAAGTCTTCGCCTATTAAATTCAGCTACCATCTCCTTAACGAAGCCCTGTGGCCCTTCTAAGGCGGCTAACGCGGCATACTGCGCAAAAGTATCTACACAAGCAACAAAATACTGGTGGCAGAGCCATAGAGGGGCGATAAGCTCCTTAGGACCGTAAACATAACCAACCCTTAAACCGGTCATTGCATAGGTTTTAGAAAAAGAGTTTACAACTAATGTGCGCTCCCGCATTTCCGGAAAAGTCGCCACGCAGTGGTGCTTTTCTCCATCGTATATTATTTTCTCGTAGACTTCATCCGAAATCACAATCAAATCACGTTCAACAGCAATTTTGGCTAACGCCTTAAGCTCATTGTATGATAGAATCGTCCCTGTCGGATTGTTTGGATAGTTTAGAATCATCACACGTGATTTTTCCGTGATAAGTGACGTCACATCATCAATAGAGGGCTTAAACCCATTTTTCTCCAAAATGGGGATTGAAACGGGAATGCCGCCCGCCAATCTAACGCTAGGCTCATAACAGACAAAACCAGGATTAGGTATCAACACTTCATCACCAGGATTAACTAGCGCCATCAAGGCAAGGGAAATCGCCTCTGTCCCGCCAACAGTTACTAATACCTCAGATTTTGGGTCATATTGAAGGCCGTATTCCACACGAGCCTTCTCAGCTAGAGCCTCTCTAAGTTCTGGGATACCATTTGTTGGAGCGTAGTGTATTTTACCCGCTAATGTGGCCTTCCAACCTCCCTCTAGGGCGTGTATGGGCGGCGTAAAATCCGGCTCCCCCACACTTAAATTAATTATATCGGGAATTTCTTGGGCCAAAGCAAAAAATCGGCGAATTCCAGAGGGCTTTATGCATTTCAGGCGTTCGGCTGCCTTAAATTGCAACTTCAAATGCGCTCCTCATTACGCGTTACACGGATGAGCATATAATGGTTGCGACTAGAAGGCACGGTTTTTAATGTTTGGGCAAAACTCTTTTAAAAGGGCCGTATACAAAAATGTATTCAACAAGCACAACCTTATGGGAGAAAAGCGGAGATGTTAAAAAACAGCGTGCAATTATGGCTAAAAAAATCTTTAGAAGACCCCATAGTCAAAATACTGGCAAAAAACAGCCACTTAACAAAAACGCAGCTAGAAACATTGCTAATAGACGTTTTAGCCGAAAATATTTTGGGAAAACCATTAAAATACGATGAAAAAGCCAGATTACGACTAACAAAGGCAAAAATAAGCCGAGGCGCCTTTAACAGAACTTTAAAACAGGCTCAGGAAAACGTTATAAAGGCGATCTACACCGTGCTGCTTTTAGGGTATTTAGGAATCTTCGAAAGCACAACTCTTGACCAGTATCTTGAAATCGCAAACAAACTACAAGAATACATAGAAGCCCACAAAGACTTGCCGAATAAACCTGAACAACCAGAGGAGCAAATAAAATTCCTTAAAATGTTAAGAGAAGAACTCGAAAATAGCTTAAAAGCGCTCTCAAACCCGTCGGAGGGCTTCACGTGACATCACAAATCACATAGCAAAAACCACGATCATTCCAGGTAGAAAAATAAGGCATAGAATAAGGCTAAATAGCTAAAAGAAGTGGAAAATGTACTTTTCTCGCAACAATATTTGTATTCGTGTGGATAGAAGTTTCTGTGATTTGTGATGTCATATGTTCCATGAGGGACCATAATCTTTAAAAGGTTTAGTGTTAAAAGTGTGATTTGTGATGCAACATGATAAGGTCACACGTTACTTTAAGGAAGTCACGGGGGATATCACATGATTGACCTTTTAATCTTTGTCTCATGTGCTTTCTTAGCCGTGGCTGTTGGTGCTGCGGTCGGATATTACAAGAATCTTGTCAAAATTAGGAAAGAGTATGGGAAGGCTAAGGAAGCTTTTAATGATATAATCTTAAGTTTTAGTAGGGAGCTTAAGCGTGCAACGGAAAGCTTGCAAGCATTTTCTTACAAAGTTGAGGCCGCTTCCGCTAAGGGTAGCGATGCATTAAAGGCTGTTAAAGAGTTAGAGAATCGGCTAAAACTTTTGGAAGGCAAAGCAAAGGGAATCTTGGAGGATAGGGAGCATCTGTTAACTCGGCTAAGTGATTTAGAAAGGCAGACGCGTGACATCGTCGAGTCTCATAAGGAGATCCTCGCCAAAGTTTCAATTATTGAAGAGCGAACTCAAAATGTGCCAACTTTACCCGAGCTTAGAGTTGAAACTGTCATACCAATAAAAAGGGAAAAAGCGTTAGCAAAGTTAACGGAAACAGAGTTAGCGGTGTTGGAGATGCTGGCTGCCGAGGGCCCTAAAACAGCTCCGGAGATTAAGGAAAGAATTGGGCTTAGCAGAGAGCACACAGCCAGGCTTATGAAGAAGCTTTATGAGGAAGGTTATTTGGAAAGGGATTCTAGTAAAATTCCCTTTAGGTATAACGTGAAGAAGGAAATGGAAAAATTTTTGAAGAAAGCAGAGACGGAGACCGCTTAAGAAACAAGCTAACCCTCGTTTGATGCGTAATGTTTTACCACAACTTGTGGCAGACTGGGCGCTATTTTGTATTTAAGACGGTTAGAGGCCCCGGCTTTGATAAGAAACCCTTTGTTAGCCATCCGGGAAAGGTATGTGGCCACCGTGCTTAGGTTTATAGGCTCCTTAAACTCTTGCTCGTAGACCGCTTGAACCTCTTTTGACGAAAACCAAACTATCGGAAAATGCTTCTGAAGGACAGCCAAGAGCCTATCATATTTTGACTTTTCAATAGTCGTAACACTGACCCCCGAGTTGGTTCCGCTTGATGCAACTCCACCCAGTAACTCCACCAAATCTAAAAGGCGAAGGGCTTTATCTCGTGTAATCTGCCCTTCAAAGGCTATGCTATATTTGTTGCCCTCATTGTCGAATACTTCGATTCGCATTTTCCTAGCTGGCACTATTACTGGCACCTGTAAATTCTTTTCACAAGTTTTACACTTCACAAGATATAGCTATTACGGTGAACCTAAGGAAATAAAAAAGGCAATTAAAAGCCGAAAAGAGTATAAGAAGCTATATTTCCAAAGATTCTAAATAACGTACTTCACAAAAGTGATCTTTGTGAAAACGGACAGAATAACAAACAATACTTGCGGCTTCCAATAGAAAAGATGGGGTGGTGTTTTCACAGAAAAGAGACATAAAAATAGCAACAATTATGGAAAAGGAGAAAATAAAAATACCAAAACTAAATAAACTTCACAAGGTTTTCACAAAGCGTGAACAAAATTATGGGTCACTTACTCCATTATGGCGGTTACACTACAAAACTGAAATTTCAAGTATTTTATTAGTTCACCATGGTAAGAAGGGATGTAGCCCACCACCCCATTATTTCCGCTGGAGGAATATTAAAAAGTTAAAATCTTGTTAAAAGTCGTGTGCTAATCATTTGAAGCTTTGGTATAAAAACTTCTATGTGAAGCTTTTTACTTTTGGTGATGCTCTAACCTTTCAGAGTATTTTCTTTTCCTTAGAAGAAACAAGCTACACCTAAAAGCTTAAGAGTTTTCCAGTTGAAATCGGGGGGTGTCTCTCTTTTTCTAATGCGGACTGTTCATTAATTTTTAGAATTTTTCTGTTGCTTGTTCACTTTTCTATATGGTATGCCTTATTTTTCCACTCTTGGAGTAAAGGGCAAATACTATGTGACAAACAGGAGGAAGGAGTGCTAATGAAAGATGCTATACTTGATGATGTCTTTGATAGGTTCTGTAATGCTGCGGGGGTGTTTAAAGACCGGGAGGTTCTCCGTCATGACTACTTGCCTGAAAGACTTCCTCATCGTGAAGAGCAGATTCGACGACTTGGAGAGGCAATAGCGCCAGTTTTGAAGGGTGCAAGGTGTTCTAATATCTTTGTCTATGGGAAAACAGGGACTGGTAAGACGGCTGTGACAAAGTATGTTCTGAATCGCTTGGACGCAAAAGCAAAGGAGATAGGGGCCGCCGTCAGTTTTTGTTATGTAAATTGTCGTTTAGCTGGGACAGAGTACCGCGTTCTCGCGAACTTATGCCAGAGCATTCGCCTTGCCGTTCCATTTACTGGACTATCTTTAGGCGAGGTTTTTGATAGGTTTAAGCAAGGCTTGGATGTGGCTAAAAGGATACTTATTATAGGCCTCGATGAAGTAGACGCTATAATAAAGGCGCGAAGCGACATTCTCTTATACGAGCTTACAAGAATTAACGAAACATTAGCTCGCAGTAAAGTCTCTATAATCGGCATTTCCAACGATCTACGCCTAAAAGAGTTCTTAGACCCCCGAGTTTTAAGCTCGCTAAGTGAGGAAGAAATTGTCTTTCGGCCCTACAATGCGTCTGAACTGCGTAATATTTTAGCTGAGCGGGCACAGATGGCGTTCCATGAAGGGGCGCTTAGTGAAGGCGCACTAAGCCTCTGTGCCGCCTTGGCCGCTGCTGAGCATGGTGATGCTCGAAGGGCTTTAGATCTGCTTAGGGTTGCTGGTGAAGTTGCAGAACGTAAAGGCGCAAGCGCCATAACCGAAGAGCACGTCCGCGAGGCTGAGAGGCTCATAGAACATAATAGAGTTGTTGATGCCTTAGCGAATTTGACCTTACACTCGAAGCTTGTAATGTTGAGCGTCTACCATCTTGTTAGGGCGAATGGTTACCGTGCAGTAACTGGCGAAATATATGAGGTATACAATGAGCTCTGCAGCGAATTGGCTGTGACACCTCTAACGCAAAGACGCGTAAGCACTTTGGTCAACGAGCTTGACGCTTTGGGACTATTGAACGCACAGGTTGTAAGTATGGGGCGTTATGGACGTACGAAAAAAATCCGCATGGAGGTGACACGCACCCTTATTAAAGAAGCCTTCTCTAATGACAGTAGGCTCGGACGCTTGATCGATTATGAGCCTAAATGCCTTTCAAAGGATGCGGGTAGTAGGAATTGAAGATGGAAGCTTTGTAAAAGGTGTTAATAGAAAGGCTCTTTTAGCCGCCGCTCTTTTCAAGGGCTTTAAAATTGAGGATGTGGCTTTCGAGTGGATAGCCGTTGACGGCTTCAATGCGACGGAAAAAGTCACGGGCCTCCTTAAGCAATGGGACTTTGAGGCTGTTATGCTTGCTGGGGTGTCCTTTGCCGGTTTTAACATTATAGATCCTTTAGTTCTCTATGAAAAGTTTCGGAAACCCGTTATTGTTGTGGCAAGGACGAAGCCCGATAATAAGGCGGTAAAGTGGGCACTTATTCGACATTTTAAAGACTGGAGGGAACGGTGGAAAGTTTTTGAAAGATTAGGGCCTATCCATGAGGTGAAAGTGCTAGATGGAGAGCCTCCATTATATTTTGAAGTTGTTGGAGCGGAACCTGAATGGGCCATCCGCCTTATAGTGGGTTCCACTGTTTGTGGCCGGGTGCCAGAACCCCTCCGTGTTGTTAGATTAATTGCTCGTGGTCTATCCTAGGCAAATGAAAGGATTCTAACATCTAGTGTTTGGAGATTTACCACTGGAACCAAGCCCGGCATTGGAGTGAACCCTTGCCTCCGCATGTACTCCGTCTGCTCTTGCCAACAACCAGAGTTAACGACGGTGACACCTCTATAGTTTGCATGCCCGACTGTGTGGATGTGGCCGGCGTGGAAAATGTCAGGCACACGTTCTATAACAAGGCAGTCTTTACTCTCAGGCGCAAGCGGCGTTTTTCCACCATAAACTGGCGCCAAGTGGCGACACTGCAAAAGTAGAGTCATTGCTTTTTCCGGCTGGGTATAATTTATTCCCGGGACTGTGGAGATTATGTCATCGAGGCTTCGCCCATGGTACATGAGAACTTCAACACCGTGGAGGCTTAGACGACACGGATTTCCAAAGGAGTGCACATTAGGTGAATTATGCAGAGTTTCCAAAAACGCGTCGGAAATCGGCGGTTGGGGTAAAGCCTTTCGGGGGGCGTCGTGGTTTCCCGGAATAATTATCACTTCAATGTAGTCTGGGATTTGTGCGATGAGCTTTGAGGCTAACCTGTATTGCCCATAAATGTCCCTCATTGCAAGTTCCTTAACTTGATTTGGGTATACACCTATACCGTCAACGATGTCACCGGCTATCAAAACATATTTTACGTGGCTGGCTATTTCCTGCATTTGCCTATTTCCGTATTCGCCCTTCAGCCACAAAACAAACCTATTGAAAAACTCTTCCCGGAATTTTAAGCTGCCCACGTGCAGATCTGAGGTGAGCACAGCATAAACAGGTACAGGAGCCTTATTCTGATTTTTGGGGGCAACATCTGGAAGGATTATGTCTTCTGCTATTAACAATTTTC
This sequence comes from Bathyarchaeia archaeon, assembly GCA_038882975.1. GTDB lineage: Archaea > Thermoproteota > Bathyarchaeia > Bathyarchaeales > Bathycorpusculaceae > JAGTQI01. The sequence continues at coordinate 127,763 of JAVZNE010000002.1, read as the reverse complement.
CGCGAGTTTTAGTTACGCTAACACAAATAATCTCATCCAACAAAAGGGCTCTTGCCTTGGTTAAAAGGTCGGAGGGAGCATTTTGCGGCACCAGAACAGTGGCGCTTGCGCTGAGATCTTCCAATGTTAAGAGAATTTTTTGTTTAGCCTCTCTTTTCTCTGTTATCATGCCGATTACTTTGAGTTTTGTGTTGGGCGGAGCCCTTGCCGCTTCAGCAATTGAAACCGCTCCTCGCACGTCTATCCTCTGTCTTAGCAACTTTTCAATTCGGTTAAATCTGTCTCGAAAGTATTCAAGGTAATCCTCCAATGTTCCGCTTGAGCTTAGTTTACTGCCAGCATCTTCAATAACTTCGATTTCGGCTTCCACTTCTTTGGCGTAGGGGCGGAAAAGCCTCTTTCCTTCAATGATTAGTTGTGGCTGTACAAGCTGTTCTTGAAGGATTGATTGTGAAGGGGCTTCTTTTAGTTGTGGTGTTAAAGGAGAGCCTTCAATCCGTTCAGCCTTTCTTACAAGCTCTTCTAGAAGGCTTCTTTCGATAAAAAGTGGCTTATCCTTCAATGTTTCTATTTTGGCTAAAGCTTTACTCATAATTTCAATGGGATCTTCGGTGGCAGATGCCTCGTTTAAGAACTCAAACGCCTCTTTGTTAAGCTGGTATCCCGCTGCGATGGTGAGTTCCACAGCTTTTTGAAGCTTCTCCGAAGAGCTCACAGCCTTATCTCCCTCCAATCTTGTTTGATTGGAATTACAATGTAGCCTTCCTCATGGTCACCTACAAATTCCGTTAAGTCTTCCATGTAGAGCGCGCCCGTTAGGGCTGCGGTTATGGCGTCTATTTCATGCGGCGTTAGCCTATGTTCGGTTAGAGACCCGGCTAGGCCTATGCACTTTAGGATGTTTTGAATGACTTCCCAATCTTTTGTCGGCATGCCCAAAGCCTTTCTTGTTGAGGTTGGGTGCACTTCTATTGTTTGTATGCCTCCCTTTATTATTAACCTATTTAGCTCAATTGCCCGAAGGGTTAGCTTTTTCATAGCTGGCAAGCCTGGTGGAAAAACGCGGTAACCCCTTTTGATGAGCTCCTTGTCCGCTTTTCTAAAAATTCCACTTTTTGGAAGTTTTAGTGGAGCATCTATTGCCACAATTTTTGGGTTTACTTGAAATACTTCTTCCAAAATTTCTTTGTTTGTGTAAATTAGGCATGTTTCCACAGTTTTATTTCGCCAAATTGCCAATCCCGTTGGATTTTCCTCTTTGCCCGCCAAGTCTATACCAATTATAACTTTGTCCTTCAATTTCAACACTTATGCTTAAGTTTATATATTGAAGTTTTGTTTAAATCTGTTAATACGCGTTGTTGCATACACGCATTATGGTGTGGTGTAAATTGGGCACCATTCGCAAGATTCAGCGGACGCCAAGCGGCACTTTCTTCGTCTGCATCCCTAAGGATTGGGCTGAACGATATGGATTGAAACGCGGATCTGTTGTGGCGGTAAACGAAACCAGCGATGGCAAACTTCTTATAGACCCGGAATATGGGGCAGCTCCCTCCCCCCGCACTATTATTTTAAAGCCTGGGCCATATTTAAGCCGAGAAATCATTGGGAAATATTTGCTCGGATTCGACATTATCCGCGTGGAGGGTAAAGAACCCATAAACTTTGAGATTCGCGAGAGTGTTAAAAAGACGGCCAGCCGCCTAGTGGGCCTTGAAATAGTTGAAGAGGACTATTCAAAAATTGTTTTGCAGTGCTTGCTTGAGCCTTCCAGTTTTCCACCTGAAAAGATCTTAAGAAGGGGCTACTCGATTGTTGCGGGTATGCACCGGGATGTTGTAAATGCGCTTATTGACGGCGATTTGTCTATGGCAAAAAGTGTAATAGCCCGCGACGAGGAGGTCAATAGGCTCTACTTCCTCCTTGTAAGGATTCTTAGAACGATTATCCAGAATCCAAGTCTAAGTGAAAAGCTTGGGGTTCAGCCAATCGAATGTCTCGACTACCGTTTAGCCGCAAGTCTTGTAGAAACCATTGGAGACGAGTGTGTGCGCACGGCCTTTAAAGTGGCAGAGTTGAAGGGGGCAAAGCTGGATGAAACATTGAAGAAGCTTATTGTTGAATTTCATTCCCTCTGTTTTGAGGCTCATGAAAACGCTTTAAAGGCTTTCTTTGCTGGTGATGCTGGCTTGGCAGAAGATGTGCGGAACATGAGGGAGAAAATAGAAAAAGCCTTAGCAGCCATTGAAAAAAATGCCAAAGCGCAAAGTCTCGAGATAATGCCTCATCTTCTGGCTGCGATTTCAACTCTCCATCAAATATACGAGCATAGTGTCGACATAGCGGACTTGGCAATGCCCAAGAAACTACAAACTGGGAGGTAACCTCATGCACCAAGCCGGAGCAAGTGGCAAGCAGTATCACATAGCGTGTGGAAAAGGCGATTTGACAGAGTATCTGCTTGTTCCAGGCGACCCAGACCGTGTTCCAAAAATAACTGGATTCTGGGATTCAGCCAGAGAAGTTTCATGCCACAGAGAGTTTCGGAGTTTCACTGGCACTTATAGGGGGGTTCCAATATCCGCCATTTCAAGCGGTATTGGGCCAGCGTGCATGGCAATAGTTGTTAATGAGGCTTCAGCCATAGGAGTTCACACTTTTATCCGTGTTGGAAGCTGTGGAGCCATTCAAAAAAGTGTGAAATGCGGTGACATCGTTATTTCATCGGCTGCCGTTCGCCTTGACGGCACAAGCAACTGTTACGTAATGCCAGAATACCCCGCCACAGCCAATTACGAAGTTCTTTTAGCGCTGATTGAAGCGGCTGAAAGCCTCGGCATTGGCAACTATCATGTTGGCGTGACAGCCACAACATCAGACTTTTACGCTGGACAGAACCGCCCAACCAAAACCGAAGCAGCCAAAATGATCCCAGCCTTGCAAAAGGCTGGCGTCCTCAACTTTGAAATGGAAACCGCAACCCTCTACACGCTTGCGAATCTTTACGGACTAAGGGCTGGGGCGGTCTGCGCAGTATACGCTAACCGCTGCACTGGCGAATTTAAACCCGGCGAAGGCGAGGAAAACGTCATAAAAGTAGCCAACGAAGCCGTTAGAATCTTACATGAATGGGATGGAAAGAAGAAAGTCGAAGGCAAAAAGTGGTTTTTCCCGTCGCTTTTAAAGGCATAAACCCTTTTAGAATAAATGCCTTCTTAATTTGTGAGGCCGGGGTGGCGGAGTGGTTAACGCGCTGGCCTCGAGATCCGCCTAACCGTTTAGAAGGGGCTTTGACAAGGGAGCCAGTGGGCCTTCGGGCTCGCAGGGGTTCGAATCCCCTCCCCGGCGCCAATTTACCGGCAAGGTCATATTTGTGCTTGCTTTTGCTTTACAAATACGCTAGCCTTCTAGGTTTTTGCAGTAAATTTATAAGCTTGGGGTTTCATTTCAGACGGTTTGTAAAAGGAGCGGCTTGCAGAGGTTCGGTGTATGGAGTGGTTTTATGTTACGCCGATAGCCGGATTGGCTGCTGTTGGCTTGGCTATTTACCTATACAAGTATGTTGCCAGCCAAGATTGTGGCACTGAACGCATGCGGGAGATTGCCAGCGCCATAAAAGAGGGCGCAAAAGCATATTTGAGAAGGCAGAATATGACATTGGCTGTCTTTGCCGTCATAATGGCAGCTGTTCTTGGAGTGCTATACACTCTTTATGAAAGTTTTACATTTGGACTAAGTATGGCTGTTGCCTATCTTTTCGGCTCTCTTTGTACAACTGTTGCTGCATATATAGGCATGATAGCGGCTGTTGAGGCCAATGTTAGGACGGCCAATGCGGCGAGGCAAGGATTAAAAAAGGCTTTCCCTGTGGCCTTTTACGGCGGTGCGGTCATGGGCTTATTCATTGTTGGTTTAGCCCTTTTAGGAGTAAGTCTACTCTATTACCTTTTTAGTATGGTTCTGCCGCCAGTGCTGGGTTGGATACCGGAAAAGATCCAAGTCAACGCTACTCATATGGTTTTGGGTTTTAGTTTTGGAGCTAGCGCTTTAGCGCTTTTTGCAAAAGCCGGTGGAGGCATATACACTAAGACTGCGGATATTAGTGCAGATCTTGTGGGGAAGGTTGAGCTTGGGATTCCGGAGGATGACCCGAGAAATCCAGCGGTTATTGCAGACAATGTTGGGGATAATGTTGGGGATGTTGCGGGGATGGGTGCTGACTTAATTGACTCATACATTGCCAGCATCGTGGCGGCTATGATGATTGGTGCAACAATGGGCATGAGCAGCTTAGTGGCATTGCCTCTTTTAATCGCTGCCGTTGGACTTTTCGCTTCAATAATAGGCGCTTTTATTGTAAAGTTAAGTATTAAAGGAAATCCTGGAGCCGCCCTTAACAGAGGATCATTCGCTACATGGATAATCTTTGCTGTCTTCCTATTTGTTGTTACCCGGTTTTCAGGACTGCCGGACAATCAATGGCTTGGGGTGTTTCTTCCAACGGTTGCTGGGTTAGTCGCTGGGGTAATAATTGGTATAACCTCTGACTACTTCACGTCCATTGATAGGGCGCCAGCACAGAAGGTGGCGAGAGCCTCAACAACCGGTGCCGCGATAAACATACTTACAGGATTTTCCTACGGTGTTGTGAGCATAGTTCCACCCGTAATTGGCATCTGCGCTGCCACTATTGCCGCGTGGAACTTGGCTGCAGCCTTTGGGGTCGATGTTGTCTATGGCATTGCAATAGCTGCTGTAGGAATGCTTGCAACTGTTGGAATGACGATATCGGCAGATGCTTACGGACCAGTTTCCGATAATGCAAAAGGCATAGCTGAACAGTCAGGTTTAGGTGAAGAGGTTATCGAAGTTGCAGATAGGTTAGACGCGGCAGGGAATACAACAAAAGCCATAACCAAGGGCTTCGCCATAGGTGCCGCAGCTCTAACGGTTCTTGCGCTTTTTGGTGCCTACAAAGAGCTAGTCGAGCACCTACTTAATACAGAGTTAACTCTTAATTTAATGGATCCAAAAATGGTTGCTGGCATTTTCTTGGGTGGTATGATGCCCCCGCTTCTATCAGCCTTACTAATTTTGGCTGTGGGACGAAATGCCGAGAGAATGGTTGAGGAGGTTAGGCGCCAGTTCAAGGAGATTCCAGGGCTTATGGAGGGCAAAGCCAAGCCTGACTACGCCCGATGTGTGGACATAGCTACTAAAGGCGCCATAAAAGAGCTTATGCTTCCGTGCCTACTAGCCATAATCGTTCCCATCATAACATTGATTGCGCTTGGAAAAGAGGCTTTGGCGGGATTCTTGGCTGGAAGCATTGTTACTGGCATAATCTTCGCCTTGTTTATGGCTAATGCTGGCGGGCTTTGGGACAACGCCAAAAAATATATTGAGGCTGGAGCGCATGGCGGAAAAGGTTCAGAAGCCCACAAGGCTGCTGTGACTGGCGACACTGTCGGAGACCCCTTCAAGGACACAGCTGGGCCATCACTAAACACAATGATTACAGTTATGTCGCTGGTAGCCGAAGTCTTCGCTCCACTGATTCTCCTGCTAATCGCTTAAGCTCCCTCCCTTTTTCTGAAACATGCTTTAAAAAGGCTGGTAAATAGCGAATTTTATAAGTAAGTTGCGGTATGAGTCTTTTAAATTTGCAAGCTTGGAAGAGGCGTTTAGATGTCGAAGCCTTGGCATGCAATGGAAGTTGACGAAGTCTTTAAGGAGTTAGGAGTAAGTCATAACGGTTTATCATCATCTGAAGCCCTTGAAAGACTTAAAAAATATGGACCAAACGAAATTAAGAAGGTAAAGCGTCGGACAGCTCTCCACATGTTTTTGGATGAGTTCAAAGACGTCTTCATTTTGTTGTTGATTGCGGCCACCATATTCTCAGCTATTGTTGGATACTACGAAATGCTGCAAGGCGAGTTTCTTGAGGCCTACGCAGACTCTATAACGATAGGTGCCATAGTCCTTTTATGTGCAATTACAGGATTTGTTCAAGAATATAGGGCTGAAAAGGCTGTTGAAGCCCTCAAAAAGTTGGCAGCTCCAAAAGCCCGTGTAATAAGAGATGGAAAAGAGATTATTATTCCGGCAAGTGAGGTTGTTCCCGGCGACATTTTAGCACTTGAGGAAGGCGACCATGTTCCAGCAGACGCGCGGCTCATTGAAGTTGTTGAGTTAAAGGCGAATGAGGCTGTTCTAACCGGAGAATCCACACCAGTCGAGAAAGAGTTAGTGGTTTTGAGGGAGGATACTCCCGTTTCAGAAAAGAGAAATATGGTTTTCTCCGCAACCCACATTGTTTACGGCAGGGGCAAAGCTGTTGTAACCGCCACAGGAATGAACACCGAGTTCGGCAAAATCGCCGAGATGGTTCAGACCGCTGAGGAGGAAGAAACACCCCTTCAGAAGAAATTGGATAGGTTTGCCAGCAAAATTGCCAAGGTCGTGATAGCTGTCTGTGTACTCATTTTTGCACTGGAAGCGTTTGAGGTAATAATGAAGATGCACTTTGAACCCGAAGGCTTCATTCAAGCTTTTATGTCCTCAATCTCATTGGCAATATCCGCAGTTCCTGAGGGCCTACCAGCCATTGTTACTATAGCGCTGGCCCTAGGGGCGAGGGAATTTGCAAAGCGCAACGCTATAGTGAGGCGGCTTTCATCAGCAGAAAGCCTCGGCGCGGTGACGGTCATATGCTCTGACAAAACCGGGACGATAACTAAAGGCGAAATGACTGTTCGCCAAATCTATGTTGATGGAAAACTTGTTGAAGTGACTGGGGTTGGTTATGAGCCTAAGGGTGAGTTTCGCATTGACGGAGACCCTGTAAAGCCTGATAGCAGTCTTGAATTTGTTTTAAGAATAGGTGCCCTATGCAACAATGCCAGCTTAAGAAAAAACGAGCAAAACAACAGTTGGGAAATCTTCGGCGATCCGACAGAAGGAGCACTTGTTGTAGCGGCTACCAAGGCTGGACTTAGCAAGGAGGCTTTAGAAAATAGTTATCCACGCGTTGGTGAAATACCCTTCACTTCTGAAAGGAAACGCATGACCACAATCCACAAGACTCCGGAAGGCGAGGTTCACGCCTACATGAAGGGCGCGCCTGAAGTCGTTCTGGAAAGATGTACCCACGTATTTGAGGGAGGAAAAGAAAGGAGGCTTACAGAAGAACGGAAAAAAGAGGTTCTGGCTGTGAACGAGCAATTGGCTGGAAACGCTCTCAGAGTTCTTGCTACGGCGTATAAGCGCTTGCCGCCAACCATGACAAAGTATGATGCTGAAACTGTTGAAAGGGGAATGGTTTTTGTTGGGCTTCAAGGAATGATAGACCCTCCAAGAGAGGAAGCCATAGAAGCCAACAAGAAATGCCAAAAGGCTGGCATAAAAACGGTTATGATAACAGGCGACCACAAGCTGACCGCCATTGCTGTTGCAAAGGAGGTTGGAATATACAAGGAAGGAGACATGGTCTTAACTGGCGCTGAAATGGACCAGCTAAGCGACGAGGAATTTGAAGAAATAGTTGAAAAAGTAACAGTCTATGCTCGCGTTTCACCGGAACACAAGCTAAAGATTGTCAATGCTTTGAAAAAGAAAGGTCACATAGTGGCAATGACTGGTGACGGCGTTAATGATGCGCCAGCTGTTAAAGCCGCCGATGTTGGTGTCGCGATGGGCATTAGCGGCACAGACGTTACGCGGGAAGCGTCGGACCTTGTTCTCACAGACGACAACTTCGCAACAATAGTTAAGGCTGTGGAGCAAGGAAGGGTTATCTACGACAATATAAGGAAATACGCACGTTTTCTAATATCATGCAACTTCGATGAACTGCTAGTTATAGGCACATTTGCCATTCTAGGGGGAATATTCTCACCAGAACTGTTTCCACTTCCACTATTGCCAGCAATGATACTGTGGATAAACCTTGTAACAGATGGCGCTCCCGCAGTAGCCCTTGCAACAGATCCACCAGATATTGATGTCATGGATAGACCGCCACGTAAACCCGAAGAAGGCATCCTCCACGGAATGGGAGCATTCATAATAGCCTCCTTCATACTGCAAGCAACCGGAACTTTCCTTGTCTTCTGCTTAGAATATTACGTCTGGCCATCTCACCCGTGGATTCGCCCAGATGGGACAATTGATGAGGTAGCAAGGCAGCTTACCTATCGAGAAGCCACCACAACAGCATTCGTCCAAGCAGCGCTGTTTGAACTTTTTGTTGTCTGGAATTGCCGTTCGGAAAAGCGTAGCGTTTGGAGAATGGGCAGGAAAGCCTTTGAAAACAAGTTTTTCGTTATAGCTGATTTGGCATCTGTAGCATTAACCCTTGGAATAACTTACATACCAATCACACAGCAATTGTTCCATCTAACGGGCTTAAGCCTAACCGACCTCGCATATGTTGCTGGAGTAGCTAGCTGGGGACTTTTGATATTCCCGGAGATATTCATGGGTAGAAAAGTTTGGAAGTGGAAATAACAAGAAACTAAAACTCTACGGGTATATACGGGTTAATGTTCTTGGGAAGGGTATTGTTTCTCTTATATGCTTTAGCTTGCAAATCCACATGACTGTTCGCTCAATTCCCAGTCCAAAGCCTGAATGCGGCACTGAGCCATACCTCCGCAAATCCAGGTACCATTCGTAGGCTTGTTTTGGCAAGCCAAACTCCTCTAGGCGTTTTTCCAGTAGTTTGAGGTCGTGGATGCGTTGGCTTCCGCCTATTATTTCTCCATAGCCTTCCGGCGCCATCAAATCGGCGCATAATACGACTTCTGGGTTTTCTGGGTCTGGCTGCATGTAGAAGGCTTTAGCCTTGGCTGGGTATCTGTGTACAAAAACTGGCTTTTCAAACTGAAGGGAAATGTGCCGTTCGTGGGGTGCTCCAAGGTCTTCTCCCCATTGGATAGGGAAGCCAGCCTTCTGCAGCATTTCCACAGCCTCTGTGTAGCTTATTCTCTCGAAGGGAGGCTCAACCTTCTTTAAAGGTGTTATGTCCCGCTTGAGGGTTTCAAGCTCTCTTCGCCGCTTCTCTAGAACGGTTTTAACAATGTAGGTTACCATTTCCTCTTGAATTTTCAAGTTTTCCTCAAAGTCGCAGAAGGCTATCTCCGGTTCAACCATCCAAAACTCTGTTAAGTGTCTGGGCGTTTTGGACTTTTCAGCCCTAAATGTTGGGCCGAAACAGTAGACTTTTCCAAAGGCGGCTATGGTGGCTTCAACATAAAGTTGCCCGCTTTGGGTTAGGTAAGCCTTTTCACCAAAATATGGGACTTCAAAAAGGGTTGTTGTTCCTTCAACAGCGGCGGGCGTGAATATTGGGGCGTCTGTTAAGACGAAGCCTCTGCTGTCAAGAAAGTCTCTGCAAGCCTTAATCACTTCAGCCCTAATCCTTAAGATGGCTGTCTGCCTTGGGCTTCTGATCCACAACTGCCTATAATTCATTAGGAAGTCGATGCCATGCTCCTTTTTCGCCAATGGGTATTCACGTTCCGCCAAATGCACAACCTGCAAGTCCTTAACCCTTATCTCGTAGCCTCCAGGTGCACGTTTATCCTCTTTAACGACGCCCTTCAATACTATAGAGGATTCCTGCGTCAACTTTTCTGTGTTTTCAAAAACTTTCGCGGAAACCTCATCTTTGTGGATTGTTGCCTGTATGAAGCCTGTCCCGTCGCGTACTATTAGGAATTGGACTCCACCGCTTGAGCGTTTGTTGACAAGCCAGCCTTTTATCTCAACCTCGCGTTCGGTCAGTTTTCCATCTAGAATGTCGCTTACGCTCACTGTTTTGTGCCTCCTTCAAAAATTTCATGAGAAACAAATCTAAAGGGTTGAGTGAAGCTTTTTAAGGGGCTATGTTGGGTTAAAGTGTTCACCTTGCACTTTGATACCCACATAATCATGTAAGGCTATTGTTTTAAATGTTTTGCTAAGCCTTGTTTCACAATCCTTAAATCCCGAGGGCTGGGCAATCTATTTGATGGATAATGCCTTTAAAAGAGACTGGACTTAGAAGCCTAAAAATTTCAGCTATCGCCATATCCAGCGTGGTAATCGTAGAAGTTGTTTTGGGTTTGGCTGTTGGCAGCCTAGCCATTCTAAGCGACGGCATGCACGCTCTGCTAGACGCTGTAACCATGTTCATTTTATTAGTGGCAGCTAGGGCTGCCATTAAACCGCCTGACGAGGAACACATGTACGGGCACGAGAAAATTGAGCCGCTAGGCGGGCTCATCGGCGGGGTCATACTCCTCGGCACAGCCATATTCTTAATTATCAGGGCTGTTCAAAGACTGTTACATGGCGAACCCTTAAATCAAGAGTGGGAGATGGCTGGTTTTGCCGCGATTGGCTATACTTTCTGCATAGACATTTTAAGGGTTAAAGTGCTGCACTCTGTGGAAATGGAAAGCGTCACAGTAAAAGCGGGATTTTACCATGCCCTGGCAGATTTAGGCTCGACGCTTATCGCCCTCTTAGGATTTGGACTCGCAACAATAGGCTTTCCAATATCAGACGCAGCAGCCTCTCTTATTCTAAGCGCCGCCATAGGCTACCTAAGCATTAGGCTGGTTAAAACAAGTGGAATGGAGCTAAGCGACGCAATCTCAAGGGATGTTGCAGATAAGGTGCGGAAGGAAATAGCCTCAACAATAGGCGTTTCCAGCGTTAAAGGGTTGAGGGTTAGAAGGGCTGGAGACAAAACCTTTGTTGAAGCCGCCATACAAGTTCCAGATTATATGGGGCTAGAGGAAGCCCACGCACTTGCATCACAGGTTGAAGATAAGCTGAAGAACGCTTTGGGGAACGCTGAAGTCACAATCCACGTGGAGCCACCAGAAAAGGAAATTTTAACCTCCAAACTTGTGGAAAAGTTGGCTGAGGAAGTTGAGGGCGTCAAAGAGGTTCACGAAGTAAACGTTGTTTATTCTCATGGCAAACTCTACGTTACATTGCACGCGTATGTTGATCCTTCCTTGTCTGTAAGTGAAGCTCATGAGCTTGCTGAGAAGATAGAGGGTAGGCTAAGCGAAAAACTGGAAAACATCGGCAACGTAACAGTCCACATCGAACCATTTGACATGAAACAGCGAGGCCCAGTAGTGGATGAAAGGGAAATTCAGCAAGTAATCTATAAAACGGCTGAAAGCCTGCAACAAGTGTTCTCGGTTAAGCGAATAGTCACATACGTTGTTGGCGGAAAGCGCTACATAAACATAGACTGCTGTTTCACAAGCCAAATAACAATAGAGGAAGCCCATAAAGTGGCATCAAAAATCGAAAACGGGGTAAAACGCAAGTTTACGGAAACCATAGTCACCGTTCACGTAGAGCCGAAAAAGGAAGGAGTTTAGGGAAAGAATATTTCCCCTTTTGGCGAAAGGTCTTCCAACCAGTTTATCTTTAGCTTCATTTCAGATATCGTGTAAAGCATGTCTTCAATGTATAGGACTCTTTTAATCCAGTAAACGTAATTCCATTCATCAACGCCGCTTTCGAGATGCGTAACATTTCCTTTAAGCGTAAGTGCATAGTTTGCTATGTTAAACACGTAGACTCCTTGCCACGAACAGTCATATATAGACACTGGTATAACTAGCAACTCTTTTGCCTTATCAAAGAGAAACGCCTTATGCTCCCATAGAACTGGTGTTTCCGAACAATCCGGAACCGTAAAGTTGTTCATTACAATTGGATTACTAACGTTACTTACGTCAAACATTAGTATTTGAACTCTTCTGTTTACATCTATACCGACGCCTATTAGATGGTTTTCGTCGTATGGATGTAAATATTGAGTAAACCCTGGAAATTCCAGTTTGCCTAATAGCTTTGGTTCTCTTGGGTTTTCGATATCTATTACAAAGAATGGATCTTTCCGCACAACCGATGTTGTGAGGTAGCAACGGTTTCCAATGAACCTTGTTGAGTCTAAGCTTTCGCCAGGTGCAATGTTTGTTAAGTTTCCAACGATGGCTAAATTCATATCCAATATATATAAGTCGTTCCGCCGCGTCCCGTTCACCCAATGTGCTGTTGCAATTCTAAAATAGCCGTCATATTCATCCATGGAAAATTGGTTACGTTCATGTCCTAGCACAGTTCCTGTTGCTTTCCAACTCATGGTTCCATTTTCTATTTTTATTCTGTAGATTGTTGTCGTTTGCCAGTTAAAGTTGTGGAATGTTATGTAGATGTTGTTTAATGAAACGTATAAGGTGCTTGTCCCTCCAATCAGTAGGGTTAAAGTGTTTGGCTCCTCAGTCGAGTTCATTATGTTTAAAGCGACAATTGTTGTAAAGGTGTAGAAATTCTCGGAAACATTTGAATAGTATATTTTTGTCGCTTCAATTTCTCTAACACCGTCTTCCAAATATATTTGCGGGAGAATAACAGTACTGTTGATTATGTAGACTGGCTGACTTATAACAGCGTACACATATTCGCCTATCATTCGCGAGTTAAAATAGCTTCCACTCATTGTGAAATTTCTTATCAAGATCGGGCTTGACTTGCTTGAAACGTCGTAGACGTGGATAAACGCTTTTACATCCATAGCGTAGTATAGGTTGTAACCGTAAATATCTAGCCATACGTAATCATATGTCCATGGAAGGGGTGGCAATCGAATTGGGCGATATGTGCCTCCCAGAACTGCTAGTTTATTGCCGTCTGCACTTATGAATAGCCCAGCGGGAAACGTGCAATTTTCAAACGCTATTTTTGACATTATAGTTATATTTTCTGGCGGGTATGCTTTCACAATATAGATGTTGTTCTTAGCTATTGCGTATACATATTCGCCGTCAGTCTTTACGATATCAGCTTCATCAACACCTGCAACTTGCACATTTGTCGTCGAATATGCGCCTTCACCGCCAAGTATGCGCAAGCCTGTTATCTCCGCCAAAACATCTCTGTCTAACGGTCCCAAATATAGAGGAGGCCCTGTAATGTTTGTGTTTGCCGATAGAAAGTTTAACAGCTCTTCATATGACGAGAAGGTTTTTAGGGGTTGTGGTGGGGGCTGGGGTGTTGGCTCTGGTATTGGTTCTGGCGATGGTTGTGGTGAAGGTTGGGGAGATGGCTGTGGAGATGGTTGCGGAGAGGGTTGTGGTGGAGGCTGATTTTGGTTTTTGCTTCCATTTGGTTGTATTTTAAGGTTGTAGCACAGTGCCCCTAGTATTAGAGCGATTAAGACTGCTGTTAACCCATAAGTTGCCGACTGCCGCTTAACTTCCCTTAACAACTCATTTCACCGCTTAAGATAGTCCTTATCCTTTTATTTTATCCTAATTTTTAGTACACCTCGTCTAACGATTAGAATGGCTTCAAAGACCATACCCGGATAGTTTCATACCAGAATATTGTCGCGACAATGGCTCCGAAAACTATTAGGAATAAGCTTTCCCTTGTGAAATTGGGCATTGTAAGTACAAGGTAAGTCGCAAAGAAGGTTGTGGAGAAAACTGCATAAAACAAATATCTTGGAAAGAGAAGCCTACCCAATTTAACAAAGTGGCGGAGCACACCAATCTTAACTTCACTGACAAGATAATAGTGACCACCTACATCCTGTTTCTGAACTAGGCCCATTTCACGAAGCTGTTCAAGATGGTGTTGCGCCACGCTGGGACTGCTGAAATGCAAAGCCTTCTGCACTTCCCGTACACTCATAGGCCGGCCGTTCTTTAATAGAAGCCAGTAAACCTTCCAGGCTTTTCCTCGAAGGGCATATTCAAGTTTATCTTCATCTTCACCGTTCAATTAAGGGCACTTCACGGGTTTTGTCAATCTAATAACGTTATTAACTGCTTATTAATTCCAACTTTTAGGACGAGGTCAAAACACAATGCCAGCACCTAACGTAAGCTTCCAGCTACAAAGGCTCCCAGTCCCGCAAGGAACCATATCAAAACGTGATTTTTTACCTTTCGTGCATTTTCCCTCGAATAGTTCATTAAAAGCATTATTGAGGATGCTGCAAGCCCCGCATCCGTTATAGCCACCAATGGGATAAACCAAAAAGTAACAAGATTTAATATCGGCGGCATAGGGGTTAGCGCCACTGCAGTTAGATAAAAAATTGCCGCTGTGATTGCAGCTTTTCGTGGTCCATAACGTACGGCTAAAGTCTTAACGTTGCGTTTTCTGTCGCCTTCAATGTCAACTATTCCCTTAGTTATCTCCCTCCCGGTGTTTGATAGGAAAACCATAGAGACAAAAATCAAAATGCTCAGTTCAACATTACTGGTCACCGTCAAGCTTCCGTAAATGAAAGGAGCTGAAACACAAGAGCTAACTAAAAAGTTTCCCAAAAGCCCTGTCCGCTTTCCAGCTGTGGCATACGCCACTGAAATGAGCCAAAAAATTAGGGCTGTTAAAAAACAGTGAATGGACATTGTGTTGATACATGTAAGGGCAGCTACAGCCAAACCTAACGCTGTAAGTGTGAAGGAGAAGACCAGCGCTTCTTTCGGTTTAACCGCGCCGCTTGGAATGGGTCTGGAAGGCTCGTTTATGGCGTCTATCTCCCTATCATAGTAGTCGTTTACGGCCATGGCGGCCGCCGTCAGTAGAAAACCGGTAAAGAACCCATAAATTAGGTTGCTCCACGAATCTGCCAAAGCCTTTGAATTTGCGATGGTAGCTCCAACTATAACTGCGAAGCCCATCATCGAACAGTTTAGGGGTCGCATTAGACGAACAAAGCCAACGATTTTTTTCATGAAGCCCAAACCTTTTGTATTAAGATAAATTGGGCTTTGGTTATAAAATTCACGTTTCCTTTAGAAAGTTTAATACGCTTAACCATAATATGCATTGTAAAAGCTGGTGAGGCTTTTGCGCCACAACTATGAACCAGAAAGACTAAGGGTAATAATCCCGGTGGGAGGCAAAGCCACTAGACTCCTGCCCCTAACAGCTGAGACTAGCAAGGCGTGCATCCGCCTACTAAACAGACCCTTAATAGAGTTTTCGCTATTGTCTCTTGCCCGTCAAGGGATAAGAAACTTCATTTTCGGTGTTAAAGGCTACACGAATTATAGGGATTTACATGACTACTTTGAGTCTGGTTATGGATTTTCAGCCCGTTATGGTATAACGCCCCGTGTACACATCAAATACCAACCAAACATAGACGATTTAGGAAGCGCCGACTCGGCAAGAATAAACATAGAATACTATAACGTTAGGGACCCCGTGTTTGCAGTGCAAGGAGATAACATATTTGACGTCAATTTAAAGGAGCTCATCGAATTTCACCGTGAAAAAGAAGCCGTCATAACAATAGCACTTCGCGAAGTTGAGAACGTCGAGGGTTATGGAATAGCCGACATAGACAAAGGCATGAGAATTCGCAAGTTTGTGGAAAAGCCAACGCCTAAGGAGGCACCGTCAAATTTGGCTAACACTGGCTTGTACATGGTTTCCCCTGAAATAAGAAAGATCTTCAAAGAAAAGGGTGTTAAAAAGCTGATGAAGGAGCGGAAACGCTTGGACTTCGGTTACGATTTTATTCCATACGTGATTGAAACTGGCAGACCGGTTTATGGTTATGTTCTGAAAGGAAGCTGGTATGATGTTGGCACTCCAAAACGCTATTTGGAAGCCATGAGGGACATGCTTGAAGGACGCTTCTCTTCGCTTACGGATTTTGGCGGGAGAATAGACGAAAAGGCAAGGGTTTGGGTTCAAGGTGAAAGCCCGGAATCCATAAGGCGTAGGAAGGAAATCATAAGGAAAATTAAAGAAGGTAGAATCGAAGTTGAAGGTTCAGTTTTGATCGGAAGACACTGTGAGATAGGCGACGGGGTTCGCATTGCAAACTCGTGCATCGACAACTACACTAAAATAGAGAACGGTGTAACCATAGAAAACTCGGCTATAATGGATAGAGTCATAATAGAAGCAAAATCCGAAATAAAAGACTGCATCGTAGGGAGACATGTGACAATACACTCCAATGCAAGGAAGCCAACAAAGATAAGCGAAACATCAGTGATAGCCGACGACGTCACAATAGCAGAGGGGTGTATTCTCAAAGCGACAAAGATTTATCCCCACCAGTACGTTAAAGGTGAATTTGCAAACCAGACAATAGCGCCGGGCTAACAATGAAAATTGATTTGGAAGAAATCAAACTAAGAACGATGCCCGTAAACCGGTATATCGCAAGCATTAGCGAACCCTATCGTGCAAAGTTTCTTGAGCGGAAGGAAACATACAAGTTAAACTGGGAGGTGATTGGTAAATTAAAGCATATCGTAGACAACGTTGTGGTGGTTGCTTTTTCCGCTGAATGGTGCAAAGATTGCGCCGCAAACATCCCGGTATTGGCATTAATTTCAGAAGCCACAGGATTAGAGGTGAGAATTTTCGGAGGGTTGAAGAGAGATCCGTTAAATCCTAGCCGAAAGTGGAGCATTCCACCATCGCCATCGGAAGTTGAGAAATTTCATGTGGACAAAATCCCCTTAATCCTTGTTTTTAACAAGAAAGGCGTAGAATTGGGAAAAATAGTTGAGAATCCGAGGGAAGGACTAACCCTAGAAGAAGAAATTCTTCAAATAATTCTGAAAAGCGCTGGTAAAGCGTAGGAGGCTATGCCTTAAACCATTTGAAGATTAGGTACCTTATTTTCCCCTTTTCCATGTCTGGCACTGCTATTATGAACCTTTTGCGCACAGTTGTCGCTAATCTTCCCGCCTTAACTATTTCTGTGGCTGTTAACTCGGATGAAGCCTTCTTAACTGAAACCATGTATGGCGCGTGTTCCAATCCTGGTCCATGCTTGTAAACTGCGAAGTCGCATCCAAACTTTATCCCCGGCGTGACAACTAGCCCGCTGTCCCGCAAGTCGCGGTAAACCGCGTATTTCTCGTCAAACTCTTCATATAATGTTCGAGCTTTCTGCCGCAGTTTCTTAAGGCTTACACGGGTTTTTTCCGCGCCCTCGTAAACCGTTATTACACCTTTTTCAGCGAGGTATAAACCCTCCATTAAATCTAGAATTAATGGGACATTAAACTCTGGAATTTTTGGTTTCGGTATGCCAAGCGGCTTGCCATAAAACCCTATTTTGTAAAGTTCAGACCCGTCACTTGGGTTCCAAACCACCAGAAAGTTTTCGATGAATTCTACTGGTATTTTTCTTGGCATGTGTTGTCCTTCGCTTTGCATTTACATTATGAAGGATAAGACCCTTGCGGCGTCTGCAGCATCCTCTGCTTTGTCAGCGGAATCCTCCAAAAGTTGTAGAATATCCCTCAAAAGTATTAGTGCAGGAATTTCCAATTTGCTATTTAGAAGTTTTATTTCAAGGGTTCGATAAAGCTCGTCAACGACTCGTTCCGCCGACTCAACCTCGCTGGCTTTTTCCATAGCCTTCTCTGAACCATAAGCCAAAACCATCATCGTTTCCCTCAGTTTAAGTACAGTTTCCAGCGAGGCTTCTGAAAGCTTCAAGAGGTCCCTTTTAATCTCTGTTGGTACGTTCCAGTTGTGCTCCATTATCTCGAGGATGCGGAAGGCTATTCCTTCGGAGAAGTCAGCAATCTCCCCAGCCAAATTTGTGAATCTTAAGAAGTCTTCGCGGCTTAATAGGATGGCGCCTATCTCTGCCAACTCGCGGGAAACCAGGCGCCTAGCGTTGTCAACGTCTTCCTCGCCCATTCTTATTTCATTGTAAATTTGCTTTGCGCGCGCCTTATCGTTTTTTATGAAGCATTCAATCATTTGAGGAACTTTCCGCGTTAAATCTAATACTTTTCTTAGGTGCTCTTGGCACACGCTTAATGCTCTGCGTTTAACGCGTTCCTCTGTTTCTGCCGGAAGCACCAAGCTTCTTCCCGCCGCAAAACTGTATTAATAGCCGTCAACAATAATATTGTGGAAGTATTAAAAAAGGTAACGAAAACTATTCCTTGACAAGGGTGCCTAAATCTTCGAACTCGATTTTTTTGTGGAAATATTTGTGCAAAAGTTCTGGTAAGGCATCTATGCGGTTTCTAACCTGCCTCCAAGTGTCTCGGTCTCGAATGGTGACAGTGTCGTCCTTCAAAGTATCATAATCAATCGTTATCCCCAACGGTATGCCCGCCTCATCCGCTCTGGCGTAGCGTCTCCCAATGGAGCCCGCCTCATCATATTCTGCTGTGAAGCCTTCATTGACCAGCATTTTGTAAACTTGCAAAGCCTTCTCTGGCAAGCCATCCTTGCTTACGAGTGGGTAAACTCCAACCTGTATTGGCGCTATATCCCTTGGAAAACTAAGCACTACTCTGTCGTCTTTCACGTGGTATGCATACTCAAGAGCCACGTAAACAAGCCTATCAGAGCCGAAACTAGGCTCTACAACATGAGGTATGAAACGTCTACCCCTTTCCTTCACTTTACACGTTATAATCTCCACATGTTCAGGCAAAATTTTGTATTCCCCAAGCATGAAGTAGCCTTTCGCCTCAAATGCGCTTTCAATTTCTTCAGGGTTAACTTCAGATAGCATCTCAGAAATTTTTTGTGCCTCTCCCTTAAAAGTTGGTCCAAGCTTCGCCATCAAAGGCTTAACAACTTTTTTCTCTTTCACTATAGGCTTTTCGTACTCTTTAAACACCCTTGTGTCTGTCCCGCTAAATTGCATGTGTTGTTTTAAATCGTAATCCGTTCTGTAGGCATGTCCAGAAACTTCAATCCATCCCCAGCGGTCAACGTAAACTTCTTGGTCGAAGCTTTGAAGGGAATAGTGTGCCCGCTCCCATGGCAATTTCTCGATAAACCTTTGATTTTCAGCTGGCACACCCAATTCCATTAGCAATCTTTTGGCTAGCGCCATGAAAGCCGCTTGCCAAGAAACTTTAATGTAGCCTCTATCAAGAGCCTCTTTAACCGTGACCTCCACTATTTCTTCTGAACCGCGAAGCTTGCTTTCGGCTAAAACAAGCCTTAAAGTCTCGTCTCCCACCTCTTCCAACAAGAAACAGCCTGGATCTTCTGGGTCAAAGAAAAACTCTATATCAATAATAGTGAATTCCCTGAGCCTTATCAAACCTTGCCTCGGCGAAATCTCGTTTCGCAATGCATGGCCGATTTGCATCACACCGAAGGGCAGTTTCTCCCGTGCCATCTCGTATAAGCGTCTAAACTCTACGAAAATGCTTTGGGCAGCCTCTGGGCGGCCATATCCAACAGCTTCTGAGTACGGGCCTATAGTGGTCTTAAACATTGTTAGGAAATGCTTTGGTTCGCTGAAGGTGCCTCCGCATTCTGGGCATCGTGCGTCATGTTTTTCAATAGCTTCTTTCAGCTCTTCTAGGCTTAATTTTTCGACGTCTGAGGCTCTCAGCCCCGCTGTTTCTTCAAGCAAGTGGTCTGCTCGAAACCGCCTTTTGCATTTTAGGCATTCAACCATGGGCTCTTTGAAATGGTCAACGTGGCCTGACGCCTCGAAAACTTTGCTTGGCGCGATGATTGGGGCTTCTATCTCCATTATTCCAAGTTTGTTGACGAAGATTTCCCTAAGCTTATTTTCAATGTTTTGTTTTAGCTTTGAACCCAAAAAGCCATAGGTCACAAAACCGCTTACGCCCCCGTATATTTCGTAAGATTGCCAAAAGAAACCTCTTCGGCGGGCTAACTCGTTGATTATTGTGAACTTGTCCGGCGCTTGGTTTTTCAAGTTCTTAACCACCTTCTATGTTGAGGCTTCGAAATCTTTAAGGCTTCCCAAATGATGATGCTTGTGTGACGATGCGAACCAATTTATTCGTTTTTCTCTATTTTAAAGTGTTTAGCAACTTCAACTTTTTGGAGTTTGCCATCTTCACCTATTTCAAATCCTAGGAGAACTCTGTCCAATGCGTTCTTTTTGCTGTTAAATTCTTTCCCGCACTCTCCGCATTCAATGTCCGCCTCCATCTCAACAACATACCATGACGCTTCAACATAGTGGCGTCCGCAGTTTGGACAGCGCAGAACTGAAACATCTAACCATGTTTTCATTTTTACCACGCTTAACGCTAATGGATTGGCATAGAGCTTTATAAATCCGTATGCAATATGAAAGGAACAAAAGTGGTGGCTTAGGCTTGCCAAAAATAAAAGTTGCCATTGTCGGCGTCGGAAATTGTGCATCTGCCCTTGTACAGGGCTTGCAGTACTATAAGAACTTCAATAGCAGTGATGAGTGTGTGGGTTTACGCAACCTCTTCTTGGGAGGCTTACACCCAAAAGACATCCAAGTAGTTGCAGCCTTTGACATTGACAGCAGGAAAGTTGGGCGAGACCTTTCAGAAGCCATATTTGCCCCGCCGAACAATGTCCCAAAACTTGTGGATGTGCCACTATGTGATGTAATTGTCCAGAAAGGGCCAGTTTTAGATGGCGTGGGCGAATATACAAAAGAAGTTATCCAAGTAAACGATTCAAATGAAGTTAAGGTTGCCAATGTGCTAAAAGAAAGCGGGGCGGAAATTGTACTTAACCTACTCCCAAGCGGTGCTGTAAAAGCCTCTGAATGGTATGCCAGCCAATCCTTGGAGGCGGGATGCGCCTTTATAAACACTACACCTACCTTTATAGCAAGCGACTCTGCTTGGGCTAGACGCTTTGAAGAGGCAGGATTACCTCTTGTTGGTGATGACCTCGTAGATCAGATAGGCGCCACAACACTGCACAAAACGTTGCTCAGGCTTCTTACAAGGCATGGTGTGCGCATAACTGAGACTTACCAGCTTGACGTTGGCGGAGGTACCGAGTCGCTTGACACGTTGGATAGGACACGTGAGCTGAAAAGGTCCGTTAAAACTGAAACCGTTAAGGCGGCACTTCCATACGAAGCGGAGGTTATTGCGGGTTCAACGGATTATGTGGATTTCTTGCAGAACAGACGCGACAGTTATTTCTGGATTAGGGGGCTATACTTCTGCGGGACGCCCATGCAGATAGACATGCGCCTCTCAACGGTGGATGCGCCAAATGCGGGCTCAGTGTTGCTGGACGTTATAAGGGCTGTTAAAATTGCATTAAACAGAAAATTGAAAGGGGCAATTCTCCCAATATGCGTGTACGCCTTTAAACGCCCCCCACAACTGCTGTCTTTGGAAATAGCTGAAAGAATGTTTGAAGAATTTATCGCTCAAAGGCTTTAGTTCTATAAACCCTTTTCTTAACAAGGCTTTGCAGTTCGCTAATTGTTCTTTCTTTTAGACCAGTTTTAGCAATTTTATCCTTTAACATGGTAATTGTCTTTACTGGTGTCGGGTCAACGCCCCGTAAGATTGCAAGATAAACACTTGTAAAATCTCCAATGATAGTTGCGGACAACATCCTAGCCAACTTTCCCCCGCCTCGGCTCCAGACCTCGTAGATTCCCTTCGTCTTGCTGCTTAGCAATTCCTTTGTCGCCTCTATTCTGCATCTGATGGGCTCTGGCTCACTTCTATCTCGCATAATTATCGCCGAGAAATAGCTTGCTAGTTTCTCAGCTTCGTCCCAACCCACAATCTCGTTGTGGTTTAGCTCTGGGAAAAAATCCCATTTTGCTGGAATCTTGCTGTTCTCGTTGAATTGCTGTTTGAAACGTTGCGCCACTGAGCGGTAGAATCCAAAGCCATAGACAACAGGAAATGTTCCGCAAATGTCAGCGGCGAGTTTTTTGGAAAAGTTTTCTTCGAACGGTGTTTCCGGCGCATTTTCGCTGCAGACTTGCCTTAACACCGTAATGGCTTCAGAGATTTCAGCTCCAACTTCCGCCACTAAGCCAAGTTTTTCCAAGATTATTAGTTTCGGAGTGAAAAGATATGGAAGGGCTGCCCTGGGCGGAATTCCCTTTGGGATGCGAACGCTTGGAATTTTTAATTTTTCCGCAAAATCTAAGAGGGCGCCCCCGGAGCTTATGCAGATTATCATGCAATTCTGCTTAACTGCTTCAAGAAAGGCGCTTAGGGTTTCTTCGGTTTCTCCAGAGTAGCTTACAATGAACGCCAATGTGTGCTTGTTAGCATAGGCTGGCAGCATGTACTCCCTGCAAACCTCCACTGGAATTTTTAGCACGTCACTCGCCCAGTCTTTTAGGAGTTCCCCGCCTATTGCTGAGCCGCCCATGCCGGCCACAATTATCGATGTTGGTTTTAGATAATTAACCACAACTTTTTCGGCCATTTGGACAGCTTTTTCATAATGTTTTGCAGCGTCAACATAAAATGAAAGCATGCCGCTTTTATCTACCCTTCTAATCTTGTCTGGGTTGTCCAGAATTGATGTTTTTGGCATCTTGCATCGGTATGCAGTTAGTGGCCGTCTGCTTTTAGCTTTTAAGCAAAAGCCATCATACAGTAAAACGGAAAGGTGTAAAAGTTGCAAAGGAAAAGTATCGCGATAGCCATTCCAGCATCTGTTGTTTCCGACACACCACATCTTCGAGAAAAAACCTCAAAAATAGGCTTGATTGGGAGGGCAGCCGCCATTTTTGGAGTTGAAGAAATAATAATTTACAAGGACGACTTAAAACTAAACCAGAAGGCAGACATAGATTTAATCGCTACGCTACTAAGTTACATGGAAACTCCGCAGTATTTGCGCAAGAAACTGTTCAAGTTGAAACCCGAACTGCGCTATGCTGGTATTCTTCCACCTTTAAGAACACCACACCATCCCTTAGGCAAAAGGGCAGCAGACCTAAGAGTTGGCGACTACCGAGAGGGTGTTACGGTGGCGAAGTCGGAGAAAGGCACGCTCGTGGATGTGGGCGTGGATAAACTTGCACTAATTCCAGACGTACGTTTGCCTCTCGGAAAGCGGGTAACCGTAAAGGTAACTGGCGTAAACAAGCATATTGTGACAAGCCTCGCAAACCGCAGCGATGTCCCACACTATTGGGGGTACACAGTAACCATTTGGGAAGACCCGTTCGGAAAACTGGTAAAGGATAGAAAATTTGACCTGAAAATAGCCACATCAAAATACGGAGCTCTCTTCACCTATGTTAAAGACGTAATCACTGAAAAGTGGGAAAAAGCGGAAAAAATATTAATAGCCTTCGGGGCGCCGGCAAAGGGGCTGTATGAAGTAGCGAAACAAGAAGGACTAAAACTTGACCAAATCGTAGATTTTGTCGTTAACACCATTCCGGGGCAGTGGACGGAAACCGTACGAACCGAAGAGGCACTAATTGCTTCTTTGGCGGTTTTTAATTGCACTTTCACGGTTTAAGGTTTAAATGTTTGTTTAGCCTATTTGCGCTCATGTACTTTGACTTTGCCATGCCGCTAACGCTTTTTGCGGTCACCTTAGCAGCAACGTTTCTAAACGATAAGGTTGAGAGAAAGCTGAAGATAACTTTTGAGGAAAGGGAATTCGGCGTTAAGGATGCTGTTCTGCTCGTAACCGCTATAAGTGTAGCTGTGTCGCTTATGGTTTTTGTTCCGCAGATGGCTATTATGACAATGTTTCTGTTCGCCTATGCTGCTCTTTTATTTATATTCACATATATCTTTTCAGATTTAAGAAGAATCAAAGCCCAACTCTTCTGTGCTGGCTTTTTTACAGTCAGCTTTATAGCCGCGACGGTCAGCCTCTTCAACATGAGCGTATTAGGGGGGCTATCCGCTTACGGGGCTGCGGCATTCTATTGCATGCTTGGCTTTTCTTTCATAGCCCTAACCTATGAAGAAACAAGGACGAAGACTGGGCGGCGGTGGTATTTGGCTTTTCTACCATCCGCCCTATTTATAATCCTCTACGTCTTCTACAGCGGAAGCCCAATATGGTTTCCATTCCTTCTTAACATGTACGGCATATTGTTCGCCATTTTAATAACCCTTTATCTGGGAACACTTTTCACATGGAAAACAACACTTATTTTTGCCGGGCTTTTAACGGTTGCAGATGTAATTCTTGTCCTTATAACTGGAACTATGGTTTCGGCAGCGACACATGTTTCCGCTTTAAGGCTACCTGTACTTGTTATCATGCCAACAGTTCCGGTGATAACGACGAGCTGGGGAATCCTTTACATGTCACTTGGTTTAGGAGACTTCTTTTTTGCCGGACTTATTACCGTGCAAACCTGCAAGAAATATGGGCGACAACTTGCATTACTGGCGGCTGTTGCGATGGCGACATCCTTCTTTATTTTTGAGGCAGTAATATTGAATTTCAACTTGAGGGCGTTTCCCGGAACCTTAATGATTATTTGTGGATGGCTGCCTCTGCTGTTACTGAAAGACTTAAAAACATAAAAATGTATAGCGCAAATCAGAATCTATAGGTCTTCTTCAGTTATCACCTTAATTCCATGCTTTTTGAGCATGGCTGCGGTGATACCATCACCTTCTATAATCTTGCCAGAAAACGTGCCATCATAAATGCGCCCGCAACCACATGACGGGCTTCCCTGTTTTAAAACCGCCTCCCTCACACCGAACAATTTCGCGATTTTCCAAACCTCTTCAGCCCCACGCTTAAAGTTCTCTGTTACATCCTTTCCAAATCTAGTGATTACTTTTTCACCTCTGATTTCCGCTGGTTCCCTTGGCGTTGGTAAGCCGCCGAGCTGTTCTGGGCATACCGGTATGAGAATTTCCTTTTTCAATAGCGTGATAACTTTTTCGTTGAGGGCGTCTCTTCCGTCGTATCTGCATCTTATACCTAACAAGCAGGCGCTGCAGAGCTTCATGATAGCCGTTTATTTGGAACGAAGTTTATATCCATTACTAGGCTTCTATAAACTGGTTTTCTAGTAATCTGCAAAAATAAAAGGCGTGTTTAGCCGAAGAGTGCTCCAAGCCCCTCAAGCGCTGCTTCTTCTCTGGCTTTCTCCTCTTCTTCCTTCTTTTTCTTCTCTTCCTCTTTAGGTTTAGCTTCTGCTGCTGCTGGTGCTGCGGCTGCTGGTACAGCGGCTGGTGCTGCCATCATTGTTGGTGCTGCCTTTATAACTTCGTCTATGTTGACCTCTGAGAGTGAGGCTACTAGGGCTTTAACTCTGACGGCGTCAACATTTATTCCTGCTGCGGTCAGAACCTGTGTTAGGTTTTCTTCGTTTATTTGTTTTCCAGCTTTGTGGAGGAGCATTGCAGCGTAAATGTATTCCATACATTTTTCACCTCTACCTAAACCATTTTAACTTTGCTTCGTTTCCTCTCCCAAATTGGGAATTCTCATACTTAAGCTTAACATTTCGGCATAAGCCTTCCTGATAAGGTCTTTTATTGTTTCTTTGGTTGGTATAGCTGCACCTAGCGAGAGAGAATATGCCTCTTGGTGGGCGATGTGGATTAAGACTTGTACATTTTCCTTTGTCGGGTAAGCCACACCTATTGACAGTTTAAAGGCTTCAGCATGGGCAGATTCAAACTGTTTCTTGGTTTCCTCTAAATCTATCTTGAGCTGTTCTCCTTCTATGATTAAGCCTTCGTCGTATACAGCCTTCATTATGAGACCTGCTTCAACGGGTTTTATTCCAAGTTTCGACAAAACGCTTGCAAGTTTGTCGGAAATTACTTCGCCTTTGCGCGCCACCAAAGTGTCTTTTGTTATCCACACGCTTCCAGCCTCAATTCTTGTCGGCAAACCCACAGCGTTCAACTGGCTTATTATTGGTCCTGGAGGTTGTCCAGTATTTCCCGCTGGAACTATGACATCGAAAGAAGCTATATCACCCGCCTTTGCTGTTAGGCGAACTTTTCCCTTTTCAAGAAGCAACGCCAATTTAAATGGGTTTAAGTTTGTGAAGAGGAAGACGTTTGGTCCTGTCAAGTATTTCTCCAGTTTTTCCAGTCCCTGTTTTTCTTTACAGTTTTCAATAGCTCTTTTCATTAATGTGTTCTTTACGACTCGCATGTAAACGTCTGCCGCCAACTTTTTCTTAAACTCTTGAAGCTGGGAAGCCCTAACCTTCTGGAGGCTTGCTATGCCCACCACTCTATATTGGTTAAGAATTTTTGTTATTTCTTCGACCTCGTCGATTTTTTCTTTCAAAACTTGTTGGGACGGCAGACGCTTCCCCTCTTTATAGCTTAATCTTTACTGGTGTGCCCATGGTTGTTTTTATGCAGACTGATTTAATGTTTTTCATTCCCCTTTTCAGTTTCCCCTCAACAACCCTTAAGACTGCTTGTATGTTTTCAGCTAGCTCTTCCTCTTTCATGTTTTCCGTTCCAACTCGGCACTGGATTACTGGCTGGTTGCGCATTCTAACAACGATTGTTCTGCGGTACTTGTTTAGCAAACTTTCAATGTCTGCTGTTGGCGGAACTGGTATGGGCATTTTCCCTCTCGGTCCAAGGGCGGGGCCTAAAACCTTACCTACCAGTGGCATTAGGGGGGCTTCAGCTATGAAGAAGTCGTATTCATTGGCTAGTTTCCGCAAGTCCTTCTTCTTTCCAGCTAATCCTTCAAGTTCAGCCCTATCCAGCACCAGGTCTGCATTAGCCCTTTTCGCTTTAAGAGCAAGTTCGCCAGTGGCAATTACGCAGATCTTGTTTGTTTTCTCTGGTGGCGGATAGGGCAACTCCACGTTTTCTTGAAGCCTTCCTTCCGGGGATTTCATGTCAATGTCTTGTAAGTTCAAGATAAGCTCAACTGACTGGGTGAAGTTTCTCTTACCGCTTTTCTCTTTTGCCTCTTTTAAGGCTGAAAGCAGTGTTTTCTGTTCTATTGGCATTTTGCTGGCTCCGTGCCATTGATGGATTATAAAGCCCTTATAAAAATGTTCCTTTACGCTTCGCTCTCAGCAAATATTTTGTCATATTTCCCCTCGTCGATTTCCCGCATAACCTCTTTCGGGTCCTTCCCCTCTACGGTTACACCCATACTGACGCATGTTCCAAGGATTTCCTTAGCCGCAGATTTCAGCGTCTTCGAAAGCAGCTCTGGACGCTTTATCTTCGTTATGCGGATAAGCTGCTGCATTGTTAAATTTCCAACCTTCTGTGCCTTTGGGTTTCCAGAACCTTTCTCAATTTTTAACTCGCTGACAATGAGGGCTGAGGCTGTAGGCGTTCCGACACTAACTTCGAAGGTTTTTGTTTCAGGGTCAACGGTGACCTTCACTGGAACCTTCATTCCGGCATAATCCTTTGTAAGCTCATTAATCTTGTTCACCACAGCCATGACGTTAACGCCAAGAGGTCCCAGCGCCGGACCTAATGGCGGACCAGCCGTTGCTTGGCCTCCGCTTACAAGCAGCTCCACAACCTTTTTCTCGCTCATGTTTATGCGCCTCCCTCAGTCTTTGCTTTTTCAATAAGCTTCACATAATCTGAATGAACAGTTATTGGAAGCGTAAAAGTGGCTTCAAGAAGTTCCAGCGTTACTTCCTCCTTTGTTCTGTCGATGCGTGTGATTTTAGCCCGCATCCCTTTGAAGGGGCCGTCTGTAACTTCAACTATGTCGTTTTCATGTAACTCTTCTATGATGGGTTTTCTAACAACATACTTTTCAATTTCAGAAAAGCTAACGAAGTCCGGAACTCTTGATCTTACGTGCTTTATGCCAGCTATGGCTTGCTCAACAAAGTGGGGGCCTTCTGCCTCCATGAAAATATAACCCCTCAACGTGTCTGGAACGAGAATGGCTTTTATTGGTATTTTGTTCATTTCTATTCTCGCTGCAACGAGCTTGGCTACATTTCTTTCTTGGCCAGTCGTGGTTCTTACGGCGAAAATTTTTGTGGGTAATTTTTCCAAGGTTTTCAGCTCCATTTTAGTTTAAAACGGTATTAGCCTCGTCAGCATGGCTATTATAAAGCCTATTAGTCCAACGGCTCCTATGCCTAAGAAGCATATTTTTATCGATAGCCACAGCTCGCTTCTTCCCGGCTTGACTGCAAGTTTTAATGTTCTTGCGCATTGGGATAGGAAGGACCTTAAACCCATTTCGCCAACCAGCAAATTGCGATTTGATACAGATAAACACGCATTTCTATTAACCTTTCTATCCAAGCGTTAATGTAAAAGCCGCAGGGTTGTTAAACTTTTTGGAATTTCAGCCCTATCTTATTAAGCAGCTGAACAATATTCGGCTTGTCTTCGCCCTTTATTCCCTTCCAGTCCAAAACAGCAAACTCAACCTTTTCCAAAGTTCTTTCAGCACACTGCCTCAAAATAGCCTCATCAATCTTGGCAGCAGCATATTTTGGCACGATGTGACCAAAGGCTATATCATCCTTTAAAGCCATTTTAGTAAATTTTTCGTTGTAATGTGGTCCTCCGATGCCAAGTACAACCCTGCTGGTCTGCTTGTCAAAATCTGCTACTGCCCTCATAGTGGCGTGTGCAACAACTTCCGCCGCCTTTAGATCTTCCCAGTCTTTTGGGGTGCTTCCTAATTCGGCGAACATTGCCGGCACATCCAATGATGGACCATGGTGGGTACACTCGTAGGAGACTTTATAATTTAAACGCCTTTCTTCAACGAGCTGCGCCATAGTGCTCAGCGCCGTTTTCATAGCGGCGGCCGGAGCTATGGACACCTTTCTCGGGATTCCCCCCAAGTCCGCATCTCCAAGGTTTCCGGGGGTATGCACCGACAGCGTTGGTGTCCCACTTAGACTACTATGCCTTGAAACAAAAATAACAAGGTCTATTGAAGGGTGAAGTATTGCGATGTTCTGTGCATAAACTAACTCCTCATTCAGTATTACAAGTTCAACTTTTCGACCATGAACTTCGGCGTTGTAAACTCCTTTTTTGACCAGCTTAAAAGGGTAGTTGCCTAAAATCTGTTTTGTAATGTTTACGCTTGCCAAATCCTTTGTCGAAGCAACTATCAAAATCATCTCATTCTCAACTGCAAGATGTCCCGTTTAGAGATAAAGGTTTCCATAAAACTTATAATGCTTAAAACTGTTGAAGCCTTAGGTTTAAGCTGGTGAAAACAAAATGCATCTAATTAACTTCAAAAATTTGTCTGGGCAACAACTTTTGGAGATAATTGATAAGGCCATTGAGGTGAAGCAAAACCCAGAAAAATATCGAAGGGCTTTAGATGGCAAATCACTGGCCATGATATTTCAGAAAACCTCCACACGAACCAGGGTCTCTTTTGAGGTTGCCATGACACAGCTTGGGGGCCATGCACTTTACATCGATTGGAGAACAACAAACTTTACAATAGCCGACATATGCGACGAAACACAATACTTGTCTCGAAATGTTGACTGCATAATGGCAAGGCTTCTGCGAAACGCCGACCTACAAGTAATGGCTAAAGCCTCCCGTGTTCCGGTAATAAATGGTTGCGATGAAAAATATCATCCAAGCCAAGCAATAGCAGACCTAATGACCATGAAGGAGAAGAAAGGCAAGCTGAAGGGTTTAAAGCTTGTTTACATAGGGGTTCATAACAACGTCTGCAACTCCCTCATTGAAGGATGCACAAAAACAGGTGTGAAAATAACCACTGTAACGCCAATTTTCAATGAACCTTCAAGGGACGATGAACTTTTAGAGGAGGCTAAGAAAACCGGACTTTATGAGACCACATTGGACGTTAAGGAAGCCGTAAAGGACGCGGACTTCGTTTACACTGACACATGGGTTGACATGGAATTTTTCACAGATCCGAAGTTCGCCGCTGAAAAGGAAAAGCGCATCAAACTTATGATGCCATATCAAATAAATAAGGAGCTACTGCGGGGAAGCGGCGCCTACATAATGCATGACATGCCAATCCACAGAGGCTACGAGATAAGCGCAGACATCATAGAGAGCCCAAACTCGATTATCTATGAGCAAAGCGAGAATCGCCTCTACTCAGCGAAAGCTATATTGCTTAAACTGCTTGAAAAATTCTAAGTTAGAGCACCATGTGGTTGACAACTTGAAAACAACAGATTGGAATCTTGTTGCTCCCTGTGGTCTTTACTGTGGCGAGTGTACTGGCTTACTCAGAGGCGAGTGTGAGGGTTGCAGAAGCGGTAAAGGCTTAAGCAAAGAATATCAAAAATACTGCAAGATCTACAAATGTGCAGCTAGCAAAAACCTTACAATATGTTTAGACTGCAAAAGTTTCCCATGCAAGCCTTTCGATTTCTTCAAAGCAGAAACATTAGAGTCAAGTGCATGGTTTTTAGACGTTTGGTGTAACATGAAGCAAATAAAAGAAAAGGGTATTTCAAAGTTTCTTAAAGCTAAGGAAAAGTGGTTGACGAAAAGAAGAGTGTGTGCCGCAAAGAGGGGAATTAAATACTGTGATGAATGTAAACATTGGCCATGCGAACTGTTAAAGAGGGAGGTTCTCATCCCGATGAATTTGCAAAAGTTTAAGGAGTCTATGCCCAAAATTTGAAGCGATAAGGTTATTGTGTATCTTTAATGTTGAGGTTTAGGCAGCAAAAAATTTATAAAAGGAAAATTTTCGGGAAAATCTCAGAGGATAGAAAACGTATGCATAGTTGGCCTAAAACCATGCGGAACATGCTTCCGAGTTCGACGATAATGCTGGGTGTTCGATATGGGCATCCACATTATCGCCGAATTTCGGGGTGTGGATCCCCGGAAGATTTCAAGAGCGGAAGAGCTTCGGGTGGTTTTGGATAGGGTAGTTGCTAAATCTGGTTTGCATGTTATTTCTTCAAGTTTTCATCAGTTTGAGCCTTATGGGGTTTCCGCCATTTATCTCCTAAGTGAGTCGCACTTGAGTGTTCACACATGGCCTGAGTATGGTTATGTAGCTTTAGATATTTTCACATGTGGTGATGACGGTCCGGCCTTGAAGGCTTTTGAATTGTTGCTGGAGGAGTTTCAGCCCAAAAGTGTTGAGAAACGTGTTATTAGGAGGGATATTATTGGAGAGGTTGGAAGCCAGAATACTTCGTGAACTTGCAGTTTCAAGGAAAACCTTCTGGGAGCTTCTGGACAAGATTAACAGCCCCTTGAAGGACTTTGTAGCAGCGCTTAAAAGACTAAATAGCGAAAGGCTTATCGCCACTGATGAAAACGGCTTCTATATAACCGAGAAGGGCAAAGAAAAAATCAGCCCAAGAAGCCTAGACTTTGAGGGAAAAATCTGCCCTTCATGCCTTGGCAAGCGGATAATTCCCGAGGCAAAGTTCAAGGAAGTTCTCGAAAAGTTCAAGAAGATTGCTGAAAAAAGGCCAAGTCCTTCCCTTAACTTTTTCCAGGGTTACATGCTTGAGCAAGATGTGGTTGCGCGGGCAGCCCTAATGCACTATTATGGGGACCTAGATCAAAAAGAAATCGTTTTGATTGGTGATGACGACCTATTGAGCATTGCCTTAGCTCTAACTGGTTTGCCTTCCCGCATAACTGTCTTAGACATTGACAAGCGGTTGGGCGATTTCTTGCAAGAAGTCAATAAGGATTATGGCTTTAACATAGAATTTGTTGAATACAATGTGGCTGAACCGTTGCCGAAGGAGCTTCGAAGGAAATTCGATGTATTCTCTTCGGAGCCTCTCGAAACGGTTTCTGGCTTAAAGGCCTTTATAACGAGGGGTGTAGCTTGCCTCAAAGAAAGCGGCGTGGGATATTTTGGTTTAACCCATTACGAAGCCTCGTTGAAAAAGTGGCTGGTTGTTCAGAAGTTGCTTGCCAAAATGAAATGTGTAATCACGGACATTATTCAAGGCTTTTCCGTGTACCCGATGGATTATGGCACTGCCAACTACGAAGAATTCGCCTATGATTTGGGCTTTAAAGTGAGCAAAAATCCGGGAATTAACTGGTATAAATCGGCTTTGTTTAGGTTTGAAGTGCTTGGTGTTGCAAAACTTCCAGCAGAGGCGGATCGAAGATTGAGAATTAAGTTCATTGATATTAATGAAGATTTGACTCATCCGAAATTGCACAAGGAAATTCTCAAGAAATTAAATGTTTCCAGCGGAGCGTTGCAATAGCTCAAATTTTGGAAGTGATTTTATGTCGTCCAACAAAGCGAAATCCTCAAGCGTTTCTCTTGTAGATGTGAAGATTCGACATGCCAATGAAGAGGATTTACAGGAGATTGTTAAGCTTTCGGAAAAGCTTGGAAGGGACGAGAGCGCTATGGACTCTATGATTTCTCCACTGCCCAGTGAGTTTCAAAGTCCAAGCTGGCTTCTCAAGAACATAAAGGGTGAGAACACTGTTGTTTTTGTCGCCGAAGTTGAAGGGAAAATCGTTGGCTACTCACTTGGCTGGGTTAGCCAGCCTTGGGCTTATAAGGGTAAGAGGGGCTATATATGCGACTGTTTTGTTGAAAAATCTTACAGAAGGCGTGGCATCGGTAAAGCACTTGTGAAGGCTATGCTCGATTGGTTCATTGGCAAGGGTGTGGAATGCGTGGAGGCCGACGTCTACTCTAACAACATTCCATCCCTAAAACTATTTAGGAAGCTGGGCTTTAAAGAAATTTTTAAGCGGCTACGTTTCACGGTAGATGAGCATAAACAATAGAACCGATTATTTCAGTATCATGTCAACAAATTTTTCAGGCTGAAATTCCTCTAAATCCTCATATCTTTGTCCGGTTCCAACAAACAAGATGGGTTTTTGTGTAACGTATGTTACACTTAGGGCTGAACCGCCTTTAATGTCAGCATCCACCTTCGTCAGAATTGTTGCGTCTATGCCAACACTTTTGTGAAATTCTTCTGCTTGCATTACTGCATCATTGCCGGTTAAAGAGTCGACCGTTAAGATAGTTAGGTCAGGGTTTACAACCCGCTTAATTTTTGCAAGTTCACTCATCAAGTTGCGGTTTGTCTGCATCCGACCCGCAGTATCTATCAAGACAGCGTGAATTCCGTGAGCCTTTGCATGGCTTATTGCATCATAAGCTACAGCCGCTGGGTCTGCACCATACTTGTGCTTTATCATTCGTATGCCTAAACGCTTAGCATGGGTCTCTAATTGTTCAATGGAGCCCGCTCGGTAGGTGTCACTACAAGCAAGTACAACAGTATAACCATTATTGTTCAGGAGTTTGGCAACCTTGGCTATTGTCGTTGTTTTTCCAGTGCCGTTTATCCCAACAAAAACGATGACAAAAGGCTCCCTTTGCTTTCTTTTCTCCTCAATTGCTTTAAACAAATCTATTTTGCTGTTTGTGCGCATAACCCCTAAGAGTACTTCACGGAGGTGCTGCTCCACAACCTTCTTTTTGTCCTCAAGCCTTTTGACCTGAACCCCGTTCAAGCGTTTTTCTATTTCTTCGCATATGCGTTCTGCCACAGGAACTGCAACGTCGTTCTCTATCAGATTTAGCTTAAACTCTGAAAGTATTTGTCGGAGGTTTTCGGGTTTAAGCTCTGTTGTTGTAATCTTGCTTATTAGACTGCTTAAGCCAGACTTAAGCCTCTCAAACATCCCTTTAGGAA
Organism: Bathyarchaeia archaeon; assembly: GCA_038882975.1. Classification (GTDB taxonomy): domain Archaea; phylum Thermoproteota; class Bathyarchaeia; order Bathyarchaeales; family Bathycorpusculaceae; genus JAGTQI01. Next base: position 94,405 of record JAVZNE010000002.1, on the reverse strand, counting down.
GACTCCTTTCTTAAATGGGACGCCAACTCCTCAAATCGTTCCCTATCTTCATTTATTCTATCAACAACTTGTGAAAACTGCTGCTGGAGGGACGTCCTACTCTTTTCCAACTCCTCAAGCCTTTTCCTAATTATCTCCTTGGCTTCTTGCAAAGTTTTCTCAACTGAGACGCCAGCTCCAATTCCCACGGTTACCTTGTCAGGAGTTTCAAGCCTCGCTTTTATGTAGGAATTTCCACCTATCGGGACCAGAAGCTCCGCGTTCTCCTTCTGCTTTTCTAAGCCTTCCAATGTCATGTTTGCATAAGTCAAGTCCGTTATTACCGCATTTATCATGTTTATTCGCGATTGCAGGGCTTCCGCTGTCTGTTCTAAAATGCGCATTTCAACGCTTAATCTTCTTAGCTCTTCTTCAGCTTTTGCCGCCAACTTATATTTCCCCTACTACCATCTTCCTTATCAATGGGTCTTCAATTTCTTGTAGCGAGATTTCGTCCACGCTGGTTATTTTTATGTGGAAGCGTTTAACGCGGTGTTTGCTGCCCAATTCAGTATAGACTTTTTCTATGGCGTGTTCGGGCTTAACCGCTATGACCTCTTTTCTGAAATGGGTTTTCAGATTTGGTTTTCTAATTTCGCCCGTAACTCTAAAAACTTTCACTTTGCTCATCTTCCTTTACTACACCCAAGGCATGTCCAATTATAAACATTTCTGGGCCGGTTGTAAGCGAACCAGCAACGGCAGCGTGGCTGTTACTTATTAGTCCTGTTCCCACGTATGGTATGCCGCAGTTAACCGTGCCAACGTCCACCGGTACTTTTAGAACATCTTCCAAAAGCTTACGCTCCTCTTCCTTCAGCAGTGGATGCGCTAACACACCTTTATTAGTTGCAACCGCCAATGAGCCTACATATGGGAGTTGAGCTATTTCCCCGGGGACAGCCTCAACACCGAGGGTGTCGGAGATTTTCCTAATTTCAGACGTCTTCAACCTTGGGTCTACAATTGCACCGTAATCGTTTGCCAGAACCATGTTTCCGTAAGCTGTCTTCTTTGTTTCCATGACTGTTATGTTTCCGTCGAATGCGGCTTTTATTGCATCAATTTCATAGTCTCTTACAAAGTGGGGCAGAAGAATTCCATTTGAGTTGGCGCACGCCAAAGCGCCGACCAGTATTGAGCCTCCTATAGTTGTGTGTACAAGTTTGACTTTAAGCCAATTTCCAATTCTTTCAGCTTTTTTGAGGGGGACAAACTTTGGGATTATAAGTATCTTCTCGGTGGCTAGCGAATATACTCCTATGCTTGAGCTTCCAAAGAGGCTTGCTAGGTAAATTGCCAAGCTTAGTCTCCTTCAGCCAGATAAACAGTAACGTTTCCATCCCTATCTCTAGCGGCTCTCACACGTATTTTCCGCGGAGGCTTCTCTATACCCCTGCTCCAAACCCTCTCATTTACCTCATTACTTATTATGAGCTTCTTAGGCTCGGCTTCCTCTTCTTCCTCGCCCTCTCTTTTTGCCTCCAGCTTCATATGCCTTTTAATAAAATCCCGTATTATCCTAATGGCTTTTGGCGCCCTCTTGTTCGGAGGTACAAGCCAAGCCTTACCAAGCGGTATAGTATAAAATCTTTCTTCAACAATTTCTTCTTCAATCTCCTCTCTTGGAGGCTTAACCTCTTCTTTGGCTTCCTCCTCTTCTAGCGGTTTTTCAGCTTCAGTCTCCTCTACTAATTCTTCCTCTAAAGATTCCTCTGCAGCTTCCTCTCCTCTCGCCTCTTCGGTGGTTTCCTCTTCTTTTTGCTCGGTTTCTCCTCTGCCAGCTTCCTCCTCAACATCTTCACTTGTCTTTTCTTTGGCTTCTTCTGCCCTCATGCCTTTTCACCTCTTAAGCCTTTATTTTGCGGGTTCTCCAATGTCTCCTTTTTGGATGAGTTCTAAATTTTCCGGCAGTTTTTGCTATAACCCATGTTGGAACAGCCCTTTTCTGTTTTCCAGCTTTTGCCAGTCTCCTCTTTTTGGCTGGAGGCTTGAATCTAGCCATATTAAATCCTTCTTATCTTTATTTCACGCCTTTGACCCTGAAGCTGGATTAGTATTTTTTTAAGTTGCTCGTCGGTCAGAGGTACTGGCAGCTTTCCCATTTGAGCTAACTGGATTAGCTGGAGCTCCAGCTGCGCCGTAAACTCTGGCTTAACAAGTTTTAGATTCGCCAACCTTTGCCTCGCTTCTGGTGTTAGTATGCTTTTTAATATGGCTTGTTTTTGCATTTCGAGTTGCTGTTCCATTTGGGCTCTCCGCTGTTCTTCGGCTATCCTTCGCTGCAGTGCCAAAAGCTTTTTCTGGCGAAGTTCTTCAAGCTCTTCCTCCGACATCATTAATCACTCTTTTGGTATTTCTCCAGTTGAGGCATTTTCTTGAGCAGGTCTTTCATTATCTCTTCAGCTATTTCCTCTAGGAGTTTTCTCCCTTCTTTTGTTATTCGCCTTCCTTTGTTCTGAAACTTTTCGACAAGTCCGGCGTTTTCAAGCTGTTGCAAAGCCTTTCTTATTATTGCCCCGCCTGCCTTAACGGCGTGTTCTGGCCTAACACCAAAATCTTTTCTGCCACCGTATTCTGCGCGTAGTCTCTCGATTCCTATTGGTCCATGAATGTATATTTTCCTCAACAGTGAGGCGCATCGTACATACCACCAGTCCGAATTGTCAGGCGTTCTCTGTGTGTGAGCACCGGTTTTTACTATGCTTGCCCATGCTGGGGGCGTCACCTCGTCCACATTTTCCTTTAAATAGTGGGCTAGTTTTTGGATGAATTCTGATGCTGGCACATCGTTTGGAGTCGGCAATTCCATTTTTCTCCGTTGTTTTCCTTCAGTAATTCACCAAGCCCAATATATTTGTTTTGGGTTGTGAGTTGGATTTGGTTAGGGGTGGCAGGGGAGGGGTGGGTGTTGGGGGTCTTGTTTTGGTTCAGTTTTTGGTTTTTGGGTTTGGTTCAGATTTTTTGGTTGTTCGGTTCAGAGTCTTTAATTTTATGGTTCAGATGTTGTGTTTTTGGTTCGGAAAATTTTTGTTTGGTAAAGGTTAGTTTGTGTTGAGGGCTTTTGTTCCACGTTTGGCATGTTCAATAGCTTCTTTTATTGTGGTGGATAGGAATTTTTGTAATTCTTGTTTAAATATTCTGTCATAAACTAGTTTAGCAACGTCTTTTTGTAGGGTTGAAAGCGACTTGTCAGAGTCTATTATTTCGATTCCTTTACTATAGGCTTTAGCTAATTCTTGAGAAAGATTAACTAGCTCCTTCCAAATGTCTGAGGAAAAGAGAATTATAACCTTTTCATCGGGGTAAATTGTGATTTTAAGTTCTTCTTCACTTTTGAAGGGAAATCTTTCATCTTTGAAAATGCTAGCTGGAATATTAATGAGGCACTTATCGTATGTTTTGTTTCTATACTTTGTTTTGTAAATAACAAGCCTTGATTCTCCTTGCAACATGATGGTCTTCTCCGAAAGTTTTATATCTCTTTTGCATAAAAATATTATTGTGTTTAACATTAGAACTGGTGTTGCAAATTGCCACCAACAAGAAAATTAAAAATCGATGACATGCCGGCTCAGGTTGCGGAAGCGCTAGCAACTGACATAATAGCGGGGGTTCCAGAACTGCCAGAACTACATAGGGCACTCAGAAAGAGCAGCATTTTGCTCCAAAAAAGAGAGGAGGAAATTGAGGCGTACGCTGTCAATCGGGCGAAGACTACCGTTGGGTTAACCCTTAAGTTTGCCAATAGGGTGTCTGGCAAAGGCGATTATTTAGACAAGCTCGGAGTCGGACGGAAGGAGGTTTCAATTTACAAAGGTCACAGGTGGCAAACGGTCAAGAGCGACGAGATTCAAGCATTGTTGCTCCAATTTCTTGATGAAAAGCAATATAAAATGTGGCTTTATGCTTATAGAGTTCGCATTTTGTTTTTGTTCATTTACTATTACTTGGGGTCTGTTCTTGAAGCATTGGGGATTGTTGAATTTGTGAGGGGCGTAACTTAGATGAATGAGCCTCCAGACATTCGGGTTAAGAAGTCGCCACCTATTCGAAACGCCGAAGAGAAAAGGGGCTGGGAAGCGGTTGACCCATTTATGCGTTATCTGTTAGCCGTAGACTGGGAATCGCCGAACATTCTTGAAAATGAAGTGGCTGTTGCGACTTTGGAGGGCATCATTCAGCGTTGTAAGCCCTGCTTACTGCAGTTCATGCTGAAGAAGATTGAAGAGCGTATTCGAAACGATTTTGACCTTTTCATTCAGATGCAGGATTGGTTGCGTATTCTTAGGCAGTTGAAGGGGATGGGCGATGAAATTTACCTTTGAGGGGTGTCTGAATTGAGGAATAGAAAAAGTGTTAGGGTTTCATTTGAGGTTTGGGCTAAGTTGAACGAGTTAAAGGAAAAGTGGAAGGCTAAGAGTGTTGATGAGGTTTTTAGGGAGTTGCTTAAGAATGTCCAGAGTGATTAAGAATAGAAAGTTAGATAAGATTGGTAGGATGTTGGCTGAGGCTGTTGGCTGTAGATGTTCGGCGACTCTTTCAAATGGTGAAGTTATTAATGGAGTTTTACGTGGATTTAGGTATGGCTCTCCAGTTATACTATACCTTGTAGGAAATTCCAAAGTTTTCCTTAACTTCCGTTACATAGTGAAACTGACTGTCGAGGAGGTCTGATTAGTGAAAATTGAAGTTTTAGAGGTTGAGGAAGTTCAATTTAACGGTGCGCTATTTAAGGTTCCAGTAAAGGTTGCGATTGATGGAAAAGAGTATGTTTGCGAATGTGAGGATGTTACTGGTAAAATTTATGGATTAGACATTGAGGAAATAGAGGGGTTAAAGCTAGGGGGCATTCCAGAAAACTTGGAATTGGATATTGACACAAGCATAGGATTATTGAAGCTACGGAATTGCTATTCGTCACTGGAAATAGCTCATAAAACCAGACATTGGAGAAACAACGTCTTAATTGACAATTATTTTAGGCTTTTAAGGAATTTAGCCTTGAAAAACGGTTTTGATGTCATTAGTGTCGGGGAAGACGAAAATCTCTATTGGGTAGAGTTGGCGAAGATGTTTCCTCAAGGGACAGAAACGGGAGAAGCCTATGAGGTTTTCCGAAAGTTTGTAGGTAAGGCGGACAATATTGTAAGGTTTTTGAACAACCTTGTTGATGGAATTCTCTCCATAATTCTAAGGACTGAACCTATATCTTCACTTGAGAGGGTAACGGAATGAGCAAACGCTGTCCTGCTTGCGGTTCACTTAATGCTGAAGAGTGGGAGAAATGTGTTATTTGCGGAGTTTCACTCCACAACCCCCAACGTGAAGCATTATGGTGGAAAGTTGTTGCCGTTCACCCAGCAACGGGGAGACGCCTAGAGCCTAGACCTTTCTCTAAAATGGAATATGCTAGAATCCATGTGGAAAGGCTTAAAGCGTTAGGATATGAAGCACGATACTTCCCAATGCCTTATGGAAGAGACCCCCAACCCCTAATAGAAAACCAAACATCAAATCTCAATCAAGTTATTGTGCGTCCTCGTGCACGCCCACCCGAAGTAATCCCAAAGCTAAACCCAATAGAAGCCGCCCAGCTAGCCCAATTATTAATGGATGAGGGATACCTAAGATACCAGAGAAGCCCCACAGTTGTGCATGACATATATGGTAGGGAATATTGGGGCTACTATCCAAGATTTAGGGTGGCAAAAACAGACCTTGAAGACATTGAACACTTCGCAAAAATTTTGGGCGTAACACCCCGCCTATACAGGGGAAACTGGAGAATAGAACTTGCAGGAGACAAACTAATAGAAATCTTAAGGCAAATTAGACCATACATTAGAGGAGAAAAAGCCCCCCAAGTGGACTTAATACTCCAACACGGAAAATTCTACATACCAAACACAACAATACCAACGCCACCAACAGTCCTAAGCCTAGTTGAACCAGAAAGACTAATGGAATACTTAAAAATGAAAACTCCAATAACACCACACATAAAAGGCATAAGCCCAACACCCAAAGACATACAAACAATGCGAGCACTCAGACAACAAGGGCTGACAATCGACGAAATTGCAGAAATAACGGGATTTTCGCGCCCAATAGTCATAAAATACCTTCGAATGCCCGAAGAGAAATGATTCTTCTTAATAACTATTAAGCTAAAGTTTAAAACCTTCAAACTCGCGTGATTATTTGGGCGGCGTTTCTTTTTCTTCCTCCTTTGCTTCGCGCGTTTTTCTGAGTTCTTCCAGCCTTTTCTTGAGTACTTTATTGACTTTAAGAGATTCTTCTTCTACTTTTCTTCTTAGGTTTGTAAATTGAGAAAAATGGGCTTCAACATTTCGTCTTAGCTCATCTAAATTTTCAATGTCCTCAAAAATTTGGCGTTTTTACTTTCATTTTCAAGCCATTTAAACATTACAATGACGTCTTTTGGTTTTGGGTTACTTTTTTCAAAATTTTCCTCATATTTACTGAAAAAGGCCTTCTTAATATTGTCGCCCATGTTTTCTATGCCCCAAATATTAAAAGTGTTGTTTTTATACTAAAGGCTTTCACTCTTTTGGAGCTTTTCTTTTACGTTTATAAAGGATGAAAGTATGTCCTCTAACCTCCACTAAGTCGGCTTCTGTCTGCTTGGAAATTGTTGACGCTATTTCGCTGGCTTTCCCCTCCTGCAAGGCGCTTTTCAAAATTTTGATTTTGACTACTTCCCTTTTCTCAAGCTGCTTCTCAATCTCTTTGACCAGTTCATCGGAGACTTGTTTTTTCCCAATCCAAATCGTTGGCTTTTCTCCGCCAAACTCGCTTTTAATGCGGCGCTTCATTCTACTGGTAAGTTTGCTCATTCTTTCTTCTTCCTTTTTAGGGGTATGCGCATATGCTTTCCACATTTTAAGCACGTGATAACCACGTGGGGTTCTCTCTGCTGTTTTATGCGGACACGACAGCTGACGCCGGGCAAGATAAGGCTTTTGCAGTGGCGGCAAACCATGCGCCTATACTCTGTTGGAAGACGGATTTTAGCCGCCATAGCAACACGGCGGGCTATATCCACATAACGCTGAGCCAAAAAAGGATCATTATGATAGGTTTCCCTGGCTAAACGGAAAAGACTTTGGATTCGCTGTCTCGCTATGCGCTTTGTTGCGTCATCCATCTTTAACGTCACTATCGCTGGTGGCTGGTCCAATAGAATTTATAGGCTTTCCGATATTTAATCTGAAACGTTGTTAATGGAAATTTAAAATTGCAGGTGCACTGATGCTCCCCCTATATAGAACCAATAAAAGACGGTAAAAATTTGACATAAGAACCTTATGCAGCTTATAGTTAGCATTTGTTTGAATTCTTAGGCTGTAAACGGCATAAATATGAGATAAACGATGGATAACGCCGTCATTTTGAGTAAGATTTCATGAGTTAAACAAGAACTAAGCGAGCTTATAATGAAAAAGAAACTAAAAGTTTTAAGGCGCATGTCATAATTTTATTGTATGCTGTTAAAAAAGCGTGCCGGTGCTGTTACTGGCAAAGGTGTTTCTGTTTTGCTTGTAGGGTTTTTTATAATACTTGTCCATTACTCAATCAGATATGGCTATGGCGTTTTGCTCCCAGAAATGGTGGCTTCACTGAACGCTTCGAAACTTGAGGCCGGAGTTATTTACACATCTTATTTCATTGGCTATACTGTCTTCTCGTTTTTTCTAGGCGTTATTGTAGATAGATTTGACGCAAGAAAGATAATCACCCTTTTTATATTGGTGCTAGGTGCTGGCACGCTTTTTATGAGCTTGTCTAATACGTTGGTGGAGGCAAGTTTATCCTTCATGCTGGCAGGTATTGGCTGTGCAGCATGCTGGGTTCCAGTTGTTGTGGTTGTCCAGAGATGGTTCAAGAAAAGGGCCTTCGCAGTTGCAATGGTGAATATCGGTGCGCCAATAGGCTTCGCAGTAACAGGCATAATTTTGCCAATGTTGGTAGAAATTGGAAGCTGGAAGCTTGGATGGCGTGTGTTTAGTGCGGCTGGCTTCTTGCTTGCCCCTATGACTTGGCTCTTGTTCAAAGCCTATCCAGAAGGTTTCGCTCAAAGTCAAAGCAGGAGTGTTGGCAAAAACTTCTTGAAAGAAAGCGTTGCAATAGTCAAAAATATAAAATTGTGGCTTGTGGGCTTTTCGTATATGCTTGTCGGTTTTTACGTAATGATCCCCTTCACATTTCTTAGCACATATGGCTTTCAAGAAATAGGCATGCCTTACAAATTTGCCTCCATGCTTGTGAGCATAATTGCTTTTGGAGCAATACCAGGAACCCTGGTTTTGGCGTCGCTTTCCGAGTTTATTGGTAGGTTGAAAACTATGTTGTTATGCGGAGGCATATCAACAGTAGGCATCTTAGGCATGGTCGTAGCTCGGAATTTTCCAAATTTGGAATCCATCATGCTAGCTGTCTCATCCGCCATTTACGGTGCCGGTTATGGGGCTGCCTGGCCCCTCTACACCGCCTTAACATCAGATATATTTTCCTTAGAACATGCTGGCATGGCACTGGGTTTAATGACCATATTCCTCGGAGTAGGATGCATGGCCTCACCTCCAATAGCTGGGTGGATAGCCGACATGACTGGGACTCTCAGATCGTCGTTTCTACTCGCCATCGTCACTTCAGCGTTATCCATTCTTTTTCTCTTACCTTTGAGGAAAAGTTAAGCTCGCACCTTATCTTTTAAAATACCTTAAGTTTTACTTAGTTATGCTAGTAAAAATTTGGGAAGGATGTTTTCAGCTGCTACTATTTGAATCCGAGGGCATGTAAAATTTCCTCTGTGTGTTGCCCTATTTCCGGTGGAAGGTGCCTAATTTTTAATTGGCATTCAGAGAATTTGAAGGGTATCCCTGGAACTTTTACTCTCTGTCCCCTATATTCTATTTCAACAATCATGCCTCGGTAGAGTAGTTGTGGGTGGCTTGCCACTTCCAATGTATTGTTTACGGGGGCACATGGCACTCCAGCTGCAATTAGAGCATCCACCAAATCCTTAGTGTTCCATGCGCTGATTATCTTATCAAGTTTTTCCACAAGGATTTTTCTGTTTGCAGCTCTGCTCTCCCTCGTTGAATACAAGGGATCGTTCAAAAGACTTTCCGCCTTTATAACTTGGCATAATTTCTTCCAGTGTTCATCTTCAAAGGCTGCGATGAAAATGTAGGAGTCTTTTGTTCTGAAAACTTGGTATGGTGCTCCGACAGGAGCAGCTGAACCCATTCTTTCTCGGACTTCCCCTGTTATTGAACTGTAAGCAATCCAATATCCCGCCCAAAGCGCGGAGATATCAAGCATTGAGATGTCAATCATTTGTCCGTTTCCAGTTTTCTCTCGATACAGTAAAGCTGAAACTATTGCTAATGCTGCATACACACCGGCGCCGTAGTCTATGATTGAGGCGGGTATCCTTGAAGGCAAACATGGTTCTGGGTCTCCAGTAAGCGACATTAACCCGGATTCAGCCTCGATGATCGGATCCCATGCCGGGCGGCTACTGTAGGGGCCGTCTTGCCCATATCCAGAAATCGAGCAATAAATTATTCTCGGGTTAACCCTTTTGATGCTTTCATAGTCCAAGCCGAATTTCTTCATAGTTCCAGGCACAAAATTTTCAACTAACACATCAACCCTTTTTGCCAGTTCGAACGCTATTTTTCTTCCCTCTTCGCTTTTGAGGTCTAAAACAATGCTTTTCTTGTTTCTGTTATTTGTAATAAATATGGTTTCTCTCATGCCAACCCAGTGTCTTCCTCTGTCTCCTTTCCCGGGCATCTCCACCTTTATTATATCGGCACCAAGATCACCTAGTAGCATTGTGCAGTGTGGTCCAGCAACTTCATGTGTGAAATCGAGTACTTTTATTCCTTCTAAGGGTGCTTTTATCATACAACTCACGTTGGATTAGTTTTCTCCGTTGAACATTTATAAACATTATTTAGGTTGGACTATTCTTGCCACATGTTTCTCTCGGTTATTTTCCCTTCCAAACAGGCTTTCTTTTTTCTAGAAATGCCTTTGCCCCTTCTTTTTGGTCTTCGGTGCTGAACAACTGTGCGAAGAGTTGGGCCTCGTATTTGAAGCCTTCGGATAAACTTGTTTCCAAGGATTGGTTTATTGCTTCCTTGGCGATTCCAATTACCAACGGACTTTTGCTTTTAATTTTTTCAATAAACTCGTTAACAGTGTTCATGAGCTGATCTAACGGAACAACTTTGTTGATCAAACCTAATTCGGCCATTTCTTTGGCTGACAATCTATCTCCAGTAAAAATTAATTCCTTAGCCTTCTTTTCTCCAATGAATCTTGGCAGCCTCTGGGTTCCACCACCGCCGGGGATAAGTCCAACGTTTATTTCGGGCTGGCCGAAAACAGCGTCTTCTGAGGCGAATATTATATCGCATGCTTGAGCTAGTTCAAACCCTGCTCCCAAACAGTATCCGCTTACTGCTGCTATGACTGGTTTTGGCATGTCTCTAATGATTTTTCCCAAGACAAAGGCTGTTCCAACATCTCTAATCAGTTCTAGAACCTCAAAAGGCTTCATTTCTGCAAAAGCGCGAACATCCCCTCCGGCGCTAAATGCTTTTTCTGATCCTTTAATGACGACCGCAACTATGTTGCCATCTTTGCCCACGTCTTCTAGAGCAGTTTTTAATTCCTTTCGCATCTCGTAATCGAGGGCGTTGTAGCGTTCTGGGTTGTTTAAGGTGATCCATGCGACACCGTCCTTTTTCTCATAAATTATGCGTTTAAATTCCGAGTCCATCACTCACCCTCTTTATCGTGCTGCGCTTTCATGTATTCACCCTTTGTTAATTTAGTTTTCTATTACCAAAAAATTAAAATCAGTAGCAGCTCACTTTTTAAGAGGTTAGTTAATATGAAGAAAGAAGTTCCTATAATGGATGGACTTTTTGAATGGCCGTCTGAAAATCCGCGGCTAATCGGTAGTAGATGTCCTAAATGTGGAAGCATACAATTTCCAAAGTCTAACGTTTGCAATAACCCGGAGTGTGACCACAGCGTCAATGTTGAGGAGTGGTTCTTGAGCACTGAGGGGACGCTGTATACATATACTGTTCATGCATACAGTTTACGCGAGCCGTTCCAATACCATAAAGCACCTTATGTGGTCGGCGCCGTGGAGCTTCCTGAAGGCATAATAGTTGTCAGCAGAATAAAAGTTCCAGATGAAAAGCTGCTTAAGATAGGCATGAGGTTAAGACTTAAAATCGACAAACTTTACGAGGACGACGAAAGCGTCTATTTAAGCTATTTCTTTGAGCCGGTGATGTAACATGCCTGAAAGTGCAATTGTTAGTGTTGCAATAACAGAGTGGGTTGAAGCTGGTCAGCCCACTCCGCTGCTTATAGATAAGCTTGCAGAAGTTGCCGTAAGGGCTCTCAGGGAAGCTAAAATGAAGCCGGGAGAGCTTGATGCGATAATCACTAACACTACGGCAATTCCCTTTGACAATCCATCTTATATCACAACAAGTGCTCAACATTTTGCTCATAGGCTTGCAGAAAGAATAGGCACAAGTAACGCGCAATGTGTAAATGTTTGTGCAGCTTGTGCAAGTGCTTCCATATCCTTTGCTGTTGCGGATTCCATGATAAAAACTGGCTCGCTTAAAAAGGTGCTTATCGCCGGGATAGACAATTCTCCAAAGGGGTTTTACCTGCCAGGGCAGTCGATTCTAGACCCGGATCCATACGCTGCTGCAATAAAAGTTATTGGCGCGACCAATCCCGCCTACTGGGCTATGTGGGCAAGGCGACGCGCGTACGAAATGGGACAAGATGTTGACAGTATAAAAGAGCTTATGGCCTTAGTGAAGGAGATTCAAAGCGAGTATGGCGCTAGAAACCCATATGCTCGATACAAAAAAGTGTTTTTAGCCAGAGACGTTCTAAGTTCACCCGTTGTCTGCGACCCCTTACACTTGTATATGATATGCGCAACTAGCAGCGGTGGAGGAGCAGCTGTTATAACAGACGGCGACACGGCGAGGAAAATAACGGATAAACCAGTAAAGATAGCGGCTTCAGCGGTAGGGGGTCCAGTTTATGGCGAGCCCATACCACGGCTCCGCGTTTTCTCCACACAAGGTGGAGCAAAAGGGCTTAAACCTTTCACTGAGTGGCGCAAACCAGTAGAAAAAGCCTACAAACTGGCTGGTATCACAGCTGAGGACATCGACATTGTTGAATGTCATGACACAAGCTGCTTCCACACCATAAACTGGATAGACCAACTAATGGGATGGGAAAGGGAAGAAACAGACAAACTCATTAAGGAGAAGCAGATCAGGCACGATGGCAAACTGCCAGTAAACCTAAGTGGCGGGACGGCATCCTTCGGCGAGGCGGTGATGAGCCAAGCCTTTATGATGATCCACGAGTTGTTTAGGCAGCTCAGAGGAGAAGCTCAAGAAAGGCAAGCGAAGAAAAACCTTAAAATTGGGGCGTGTACAGCTTACGGCGCATATGGCGCCTACGGATGCATAATTCTCGAAAAATGGTGGTAAACGCTTACTCTATCTCCCGTTTTCTTTGTATACCTTCTGGGCGTTCACTACAAAGGCTTTAACGATTTCATAAAGAAAAAGGAACAAGGAAAGAATAGTTTCATTACCCTATGAGGGTAAGTCCGCCATCCACATAGATTATTTGGCCAGTTACATAGTCTGACGCAGGTGATGCGAGAAAGACACATACGCCAACTACATCTTTAGGTGTAGCGATTCTTCCCATGGGAATGCTTTCTAGGGCTATTTTTAAACGGGCGGGGTCTCTTAAGCTTGGAGAAAAGCCTGTATCCACCCATGCCGGAGCGATGGCGTTAACGTTAACGTTGTATGGAGCCCATTCAGCCGCCAAAGCTTTTGTAATCATGTCTACAGCGCTTTTTGTTGTGCAGTAGCCAAGGTTGCCGGGCCATTTTGTTGCGCGGATACCTCTGACCGATGACATGTTGATTATTTTTCCCTTTCTTTTCTCAATCATTACTTTTCCAAACTCTCGGCATGCCAGCATTGTGCCTTTAACGTTGATGTCAAATAACGTGTTCCATTCATTTGTTGGGAACTCTGCCGCAGAGCTTTTCACGTTATATCCTTGTGAATTTACTAGGATGTCAACAGTGCCATACTTTGATACCACTTGGTCCCTTAATCGCGCTACACTTTCGTCGTTTGTAACGTCAACTTGAAAAGCAGTGACTTCGCCATTATAGGTTGAGCTTATTTCTCTAGCCACTTTTTCTAGGTTTTCTAGGTTTCTGCTGGCTATGACTACTTTTGCACCGTATCGAACTAATCCCTCGGCGAGGTTTCTTCCTATACCTCCACCACCGCCTATCACAACTGCTATTTTGCCGTCAAGCCTGAACAAGTCCTCCACGGTTATCCTCCCTACCTTTTCTCCACCATGGCTACTAAGCGGACCATTGACCCGTCGCCCCCAATCCATTTGAGCGGAAAAGCAGCTATGACACATCTCTTGCCAGTTACCTTGTCTATTTCTCCTCCAACGTTTTCTATTCCAAAGATTCCATGCGTGTATAGTATTCTGTGACATGGCTCCCAGTATGGGAAATCTTGATAGACATCTCTTCCAGTAGCTTTCTTGTACGCTTCAATCAGCCATGGTAAGAGAGGCTGGAAGCCCCCTGCTGTCTGGACAAGCCTCGTTCCAAGCGGATGATCAATGGCGGGCTCGTCAACACCAACACCTTTGACTTTCTTCTTGACAAACCATTCTGCCGCATCCTTGTATAATCCTGGGGCATAACAGAAGTAACGAGTGCTGTCTCCATAGTAAACATGCCAACCAGAGTTGATTATCACTATGTCGCCCTCCAATATTGGAGGGTCAACCTTCTCAAGATCTTCAGGGGTAATCACTTCCCATGTTTTCTTAGGAATTGAGACGACAACACCATCTCCTATGTAACGCTCCAAAGGCATTTGGTCAATTGATGGGTAGCCCTCTTCAACGTGAAGCGGTGCATCCACATGTGTCGCGATGTGCATTGTATGCGTTATAGAATGTGCCACCACACGATCATGGTTATGAGAACGTAGCCTTGTGACCTGCGGGTTTCCAGCTGCGTAAGGCCATATTGGTGTCATCCCACTGAAAGGCTGTGTTAAATCGAAAATCTCAACATTCTTTCCAAAGATTTTAGCTAGCGGCTTTTTGAGGGCATCTTCTGGCTTGCCAAGGGCGCTTTTGTCTAAAAATCCATGCAAATACTTTTCCAGCACATCTTCACGCATAAATTCACTCTCCGCCATAAGTGGTGAAAGAACCATCCTTATTTTGTTTTTGGTCTAAGTGCTGCAAATGACCAGCATGCTCGCCGGCATGTTAGTTCTGTTGATTAGTGAGCGCTTTTCGCCGGGTGGTATGTAAATTGAATCAAGGGGTTCAAGCTCTATTTCCTTTCCGTCCTCTGCTATTACGGTAATTTTGCCAGATAGCATTACATACACTCTCTCGAAATTGCTGGCAGACATTTCTGCCCCTCCGCCGGGAAGAAAATGTGACAAACCGACCCAAAATTTTTCGACCCCAGTGTTTTCTTTGTGTTGGAGTCTCAATGCAACCATGTTAAAGTGTCCACGGGCGTCGTATGGTTTAGCCTCTTCAAATTTTACTTTTATCATATCACCACTCGCCAAATGCATAGCCTTTGCTTTATAACTTTGCCATTTTGGCTAAAATAGTTTCCTCGTCAGCGTTTTTTGGGTTTTTTCAGTAATGTTATTTCGCCTAAGTTTACATCTTTATCCGTTTTTACTTCGTCTATAGACCACGGAACGTAGCCTTCCTTTTCTATATTAACCTTGTAAGTGTTTCCCCACTCTAGGTTTTCAAGCCAGAAGTCTCCGAACTCGTCAGTCTCGGTGTGATGTGTTTTCCCAGTTCTCAGGTTCACTGCAACCACTTTTGCTCCTTCAATGCATTCATCCAGTTCTGGGTCGTAAACCTCTCCCGCTATGAATGGCTTCGGCATGTTTAGATAGTAGACTCGCGGTTTGGTGTCGTATTCGGGTTTTAGAAATTCCGCTTTTTCAATTAAGTCTTTCAGTTCGGCATACTCTCCGAAAATTATGGCGTTATGGGGACAGACTTCAACGCATCTTGGAACTTTAACAAGTGGATCCTTTCCATCCAATATGTGAGCGCACATGGTGCATTTTTGGGCGACCTTAAATTGGTCGTTAAAATATATCGCATTGTATGGACAAGCATCCAGACACTGTTTGCATCCATTACATTTCGCTTGATCTATGAGGACTATTCCATCCGCCCTCTTTGTTATCGCCCTGACAGGGCATGCCGTGATGCATGGCGGGCTATCGCAGTGCATACAGAGGCGCGGTATGTAGGTTACTCTAACTTTGGGGGTGCTGCCCCTTTCCTGTTCTTCAATTTTCAGCCAAAAATGTCCAGTGTCAGGCTGCGGTTTCGTGTAGGGTCTCCAATCGTTTTCCACATGTTCATCTTTGCATGCTATTTGGCAGCAGTAGCAACCATTGCACTTAGCTACGTCTATGACAAAGACTTTCCCCATATATGTTCACCCCATAACCCAGGTTTCATAGAATGGACCAACATCCGGATGTTGTGGACGCTTAAAAGCCTCCGGATATTTTTTCATGAGCTCAGTAATATCCACTTTTTCAACTTCAACAAGGATGCCGCTGCAAACTTGACCCACAGCGTTTTTAGACATTGGTTTGGGCGGAACAATTAGGTCGATTGCTCCACCTCTATCTATGAGCGGGCTTATGGATACCAAGTCAGCCCTTGCCCCGTGATGCGCAAGGACGCTTCCAGGCATTATTCGTTCCGTTACGTAGGCTCCGCAGAGCACCGTTCCTAGTTCATTGTAAACTTTCACTATATCCCCTGTTTTTATGCCTCTTTTGGCTGCGTCGATGGGATGAATCCAAACGGGCTCGTATAGGTAACCATCCGGCCCCCTTACTTTGCATGTGGGTATTTCCCTCAACCATGTTATGTCGTCTCCTTGTGCGTGAAATCTCCATTTCGGATGGTTTGACTCCAAAAGTAATGGGTATTTTTTGGCTCTCGGGTGGAGTAGACTTTCTTGATGCGTCTCCCCATAGGGTATGTACCGGGGGAGAGGAGGCCTTTCCTCATCATCCGGAAAGTGCTCGGCTAATCCGCTAGAAACTATCTCTAGCTTGCCCGTGGGGGTTTCAAGACCTTTTCCTTCCGGCAATTCATAGAACCATGTTAGTCCTGGCTTGGCGCCCCATGTTAGGCCATAGGTTGTAGCTATATTATTTTGGATTTGTTTCCATTCCTCCCATGTTGGGTGGTCCGGGATGAATATTTTCCTTTTCTTGAATTCTTCCCAGCTTACTCCATATTTTGTCGCAGCGTAAGATGCTTCGTATAAGCTTTTCATGAGCTCCTCTTGTGGTGGAAAAGCATTTCCAACACCCATCCTTTGGGCTATTAAACGGCATATTTCATAATCGCTTTTTGATTCACCTATGGGTTCAATACATTTTTCCTGATACGTGGTTGCGCTCACCGCAGATCTACTGGTTATTATTAGATCTTCATGTTCAAAAATCGTCTGTGCTGGAAGTATTATATCAGCAAACATGGCCTCGTTTTCAAGCCAAGGAGTAACAGCCACTATGAACTCTATCTGGGGGCTTCTATATGCGTCTATTATCTTACTGTTCCAGCAAGTGATATAGCAGCCGTTGGCGTTCCAAATCATACGTATACCCGGGTGGCCCTCAGGTGGAAACGTATACTTTTTAAATTGATCTTCCCTTGTTGCGCTTATCGCCCCTGTACCATACCATGTTATCGGGGGGTTCAAAATTGCGTCGGCTACCAGCACCTTTGGCACAATCACTGGGGAAACGGCTGTAACAGTGTATCTGGCCATGGGACTGCTAACAAAACTTCTCGTAGTCTCTGGATACTGAGGGATCGGCGCTATCCTTTTGCCAGTAGCGGCCGGGTAGAACCCTCTAAGTAATTGTCTCCCGGGTTTTCCCAATCCCTGCATTGCCAAACATATTACTTCTAACCTAGCTGTTTCATGAGAGTAGGGGCCTCTAATTTTTGGACCGCCGAAGAAAAGTGCAAGAGATGTCCGCTTTTTAACCCATACTTTAGCCAACGCCTTTATAACCCTAGAAGGAATCCCTGTTATTTTCTCAGCCCACTCTGGTGTTTTCGGTACTCCATCCTCCTCTCCGGTTACGTATTTACGGAATTCCTCAAAGCCAACGCAGTGGGTTTGGACAAAATTCTGGTCGTACGTTCCATTCTTTATCCACAGATATGCAATTGCCAAATATAACGCGCCATCCGTATTTGGCCTTATTGGAATCCATTTATTGGCGTGTATTGCATTTGCAAAGTTGCAGTCGGGAGATATTGCAATTATTTTAATGCCAGCTTCTTTGAACCATCGGCACATGATGCTGCCGATCTGCCCCGCAAATCCGGCAACGGTGGCTTCAGGATCGCATCCCGTGAAAATTAGCACTTCAGTATTTTCAAGAATATCATCAAATATAGCGTCTTGATGTGGAAGCCCTGCGTGGGGTCCCTCCATTCCCCACACGTGTTTTGCGCCCCAGTAGTATCCTTCCCAGCTGTCGGGGTTTCTAACTTGCTGTGTCCATCCCCCAAGCTGGCGGAACAATTCATGGTGGATGCCGTGGGGTGTTTGGACAGCTCCTCCTTGTCCATGCCCGTCATCTTGTACAAGAACGGACCACAGTCCATAAGTTTCTTTTATGCGTTTAAGTTCCTTCTCAATTATGTCTAGGGCTTCCTCCCACGTTATTCTAACAAAACCGCTTTTACCTCTGTTTTGGGGATTCCTGTTTTCGGGGCTCCAATCCACCCTTTTCAAGGGGTACCTTACTCTGTTAGGTGAATAAACACGTTTCTTGTAGGCTAGGCTAACCCAGTATGGTAAGGTTTTAGCAGGCTGAGTGAAAGTCTTTCCCCGAGCCTTTATCTCGTAAAGCCTCACCTCAGGGAAGTGGATGGGCTTTATTCTCAATATTCTACCATTTTTAACGTGAACTTCGAGAGGTTCAGCTGAACCTGAGATGCCTCCAAGACCGTGACTTACATAGCAAACCTTCACGTCGTCTGAGTCTATTTCTTTCGCAGTTTCTTCCTTCAGCGGCGTTTCCCGGGTTAAAGCTGCCCCGTCGAAGGCAAGACTTAAAGACGACGCAATGTCCGATAATTCTTTAATATCCATTGACTCCTACCCCTCTACAATTGTTTTGGATAACAGTTACTAAAGAGCAATTATTTAAAAACTTCCGTAAACAGCGTTTTAGGCTAAAAGTTTAAGCGCTTGTTCCGTTAAGGCTTTGTTAAGCTCGGCAAACCTTTTAGTGATTATTGCTAGACCTCTATAAAAATCCGTTATAGCTAAATTCGAAATGTTCGTAGTGAACGACGGGATCCATGATAGTAGATGATTGTTTAGAAAGTCTTTCATTATTTGTAAACACTTTTTGGCTTCGTGTTTCTTATTTTTGGCTAAATTTTCTGCGGTTTTCCAGCACAGGTTTGCCATGAAGTATAGTTCTACGGCAATGTGGTCTGCTGGCTCTTTATAATCCTCTTTAAGGTTAAGATTTGCCTTTTGATATGTTCGAAGTACTTCCTCGCAAGGACTTGCCATTATAAAACCGCACTTGTAGGCTGACTCTGAAGGATGAGGCAAGCCCTTAACTCCTAGAAAAAGGTTGGCATAATCAACTGCCAACTCTGCTTCTGCACACTCGAAGCCACGGCTTCTTTGCTTACTTAAATACTCGTCCAACAGTTCAATTCCTTTTTCTAATTCCTCGTCGCTTAACTTTTTGCTTCTAAAAAATGTTATGCTTTCGCTAAGAGATTTAAGAAGGTTAGCGGTCACTTCCTTTTCATAAATCTTTCCTAGTAAAAAGTACACTTTACCGCAGTTCTTTAGGGTGTCGCATAAAAGGCTGTTTTCAAAGGTCTCTTCTTTTGAATTCACCATGGTTGCATCAGTTCCTATTGTGGTTTTATAGGTTTGCCGCCGTAATGGATGAGGAATGCTTCTTCTCCTGAACCTATAACAGGGTATGTTCTTATGAGTTGCACGACCCCATCTTTTGGGGCTATTAATTCTTCTTTTTTCTTCCCGAAAACGTCAGTTACTATGCCGAGAGTTTTTCCTTTAGAAACTCCTTGGCCTAGTTTTACTTTAGCTTCGAAAAATCCACCTGTGTTCGGTCTTACCCAAACTCTTCCTTCGAAAACTTTAGCTTTCGGGTGGAATTTAGCTTTTCCGGGAATCATTTTGTAGTATCTCATTATGTTCAGAATTCCACGAGACCCTATTTCCACCCATGAGTAGCCGTAATTTGAGAGTATGCCCCATCCGCCGATGTCTGCGATTATAGCTGGTATGGCGTGTCTTCCGCAGCATGCATCCAATGTGCCGGTAACTCGTTCAGGCTCCTCTGTTGGAAGAAGCTCCTCCGAAATTTTTGTGTTCAGTTCAACTCCGAAGGCTAGGGCCAGCTCTATTGAGGCTTCTGTAACTTTTGTTTCCGTGAAGTAGGTGGCTGGGTAAACTTCACAGTAGGGTCCCCCTCCATGAAAAGAGACAACATAGTTTGCCTTCATTTTCCGTACAACTTTCTCAAAAATTGCGTAAGCGATTCTTTCGCTTGGATATCCGTCTTGGCGACCCGGAAAAATTCTATTCATGTTCATGTGGTCTAGGGGGCTTACGTGTAGGGGTGGATGTGATCCAAAGCCGAATGACGGTGGGTTCGCTATCGGAACGGATATAATTGTTCCTCTTAATTTTCCGGGATCTAATTCCAGCGCAACCTTTCTAGCCACAACTGTTCCTGGAAATTCGTCACCCATAACGGATGCAACAATACACAAAGTGGGACATGTCTTCCTCCCTGAAACTACTATTATTGGCAAGTGAAGGGTTGATCCATCCCAAAGCTCCAGCAACTTCAGATAATAAAAGTGTCTACCTGTTTCCATGGAGTTTGGCAGTTCTTCCATAACATTTTCAACTTCATTTTTCATGTTAAACACGGCTGATATAGAGTTTCCTTTTCTTCTATAAGATTTGTGCGTTTAAAGCCGGAGACTAAAGGACTGCTGGTTGTTGTTAAAGGTTCGCGGAGACAAGCCTTTCGCGGCATTTGCTGTCCAAATTAAATAGGCAGCCTCGGCAGACTCCCGGCATGTTATTTGGGTCAACTCTTCTCTTGACAAGCTTGATTAAGTCTCGCACCTTTAAAACATCGTTAACCTTTAACTCAAAAATGGTTAGGATTTCTTTGTCCCACTTTGCAAAGGTTGTTGCGTGGGGTGAAATACATGTACCGTCGGCGTAATTACCGCAGCGTACACAGGTGTCGTCATTTTTTGGGTTGTCTAAGATTTTTATCTCTGCATCCTTTTTCCTGCGGACAATATTAAATACCTTCATGTATGCGTTAATGTAATTGTCGGTGTATCCTTTCTCCATAAACTTTTTTCTGGCTGTTGTGCAGAATTCGTTGGAATCTGGTATTATTAAACATAGTATGTGGTGGGCTCTTAGGTTAAGCATTCTCGACCTTTCCATCAGATTTTACCTAATTTCTTGTCCAGCAAAGGGTAGGGATTAACAAAATGTTGCTCAAAACCCAAAGAATCCCTTATTCCTAACGCTATTGCCAATAACTGAGTGAAATAGAATATGGGCATCTCGCTTAAATCTTTATATTTTAACTTGACCTTTTCTTGCATTTGGTCAAGATTGAAGTGGCAAAGCGGGCAAACTACAGCTATTGCTTCCGCTCCACTTTGTAAGGCTGATTTGATTATTGAATAGGAGTGTTCTATGACAGCGTCAAAAGAGATGGCAGCTAAATAAGACCCGCAGCATTCAGTTTTGTATGGGAAGTCTACGGGTTCGCAGTCTATGTTTATTAGAAAATCCTCAAAAATTGTGGGATGCTCAGGGTTGTCAAGTTTGATTTCCTCATAGGGCCGTAAGAGCAGGCAGCCGTAATACGGAGCCACTTTTAAGCCTTGTAGGCTTACTTTGACATATCCATTTAACTTGTTAAAGCCGATTTTATCTCGTAGAAACTCTAGAAAATGAAGTACATTAACTTCGCCGTTATATTCCTCGCCTAGAAAAGCGTTGATTTGTTCGCGTTTCTTTGGTTCCCTTTTGATGGTGGAGTTTGCTTGCTTAAGTACGTTATAACAGAGTGCGCATGTGGTCATTAACTCGTTTCCAATTTTCCCCGCATCCATGAGAGTGCGGACCGGACCATACATATCTGCTGGGTTTGTTGTGAAAAACGCTCCGCAACAAATCCCCGGAATTTCTATAAGTTCAATTTTAAGGGCGTTTGCAATCGCCTTTATAGGCAGATTTAGTCCGATGGTTCGTGAATAGGGTAGGCATCCTGGGTAATAGGGAACTTTCATTTGGAGGTTTCACCCTTAACCAGAGCTAGTATCCTTTCACGAGTAAAATATTTCTCTAACCTCATGCTTGGACGCACGGATGGCAAATTCACTGAGGTATATCTGCTCCGTGCAGCAACCATTGCTTGCACTGGAAGCTGCGTTGACAAATCGGGAGCATATTCAAGGAAGTCTATCCCACCAGACAAAACCAAATTTCTGAAGGATTCCATCAATTTGGGGATATCTATCTGCTTTGGACACCGGGACACACATGCAAGGCAACATGCACAAAGCCATATTGCCCTAGACGTCAACAAAATTTCAGCTTGTATTTGGGCCAACCTTACAACTTGATGAGGCTTTATATCCATGACATCTGCTATTGGACAACCAGCCGTACATTTGCCGCATAAATTACATGAAAAAATGTTTTGCCCGCTCATCTCAACAATTTTCTTTGTTAGATCTTCTGAACCGCCATGTAAAGCCATTTAAAATCACTTTCAACTTGTAAACTCTTATTTGAATTCAGCAACTAATAAATATTCCCCACCTTTAACGTAACTTTAACGTACTGGATTTCCAAGGCGATATGCATGGAAGCCGCGGAGAAACTGAAAGGTTCAAAGATGTTTAGGTCGTTTTGCCATGTTTGCCCCTTTCGATGCTCTATAGAGGTTTATGTAAAAGATGGAAAAGTAATATACACTAGGGGTAATCCAGATAACCCCAATACAAAGGGCAAAAGGTGCGTAAAAGGCTTAGCTAGCATTTGGTTCGCCTACGACCCAGATAGGTTGAAATATCCCCTTATGAGGGTTGGAGAGAGAGGCGAAGGAAAATTTAAAAGAATAACATGGGATGAAGCTTTCACCATAATAGCTGAAAAACTTAAAGAAATAAGGGAAAAATATGGCCCCGAATCCGTTGTTTCAATAGATCATGGACAGGGATGCGTCACCTTCTACAGGAGCTTTCTGTACCTTCTTTACGGTTCTCCCAACGTTTATGATCACACGGCCGCTTGTGATGCTACATTTGATACCGCTTGCATATCCCTTTTTGGAACTTTTTGGGCAATAGAAGATTACGAGAATGCGAAGTACGTCTTGTTATGGGGTAAAGAGCCTCTCGAAGCTCCAAGGATTGTAGGATTTCTGCAAGGTTTAATGGAGGCTAAAGATAGAGGAGCAAAACTTGTCGTGGTTAACCCACGCCTTTCAAAAACAGCTGAGAAAGCAGATGAATGGGTTCCGATAAGACCGGGCACAGATGGGGCTATGGCGTTGGCGATGGCCAAAACAATAATTGACGAGAACCTCTATGATAAAGAATTTGTAGAAAACTACTGTTACGGCTTCAGCGAGTTTAGAGAACACCTTAACGAGAAGGGTTACACACCTGAGTGGGCTGAAAGCATAACCGGAGTACCAGCCGCCACCATAAGAAGGATAGCTAGAGAATTTGCCACGGCAAAACCAGCTGTTTCCAGCTCATACCATGTGTTTACATGCTACACAAATGGTTTTGACTCGATGCGGGCTGTTCTTCTGTTGAATGCTTTAACCGGAAACGTTGATAAGCCTGGTTCTTTACTGCTCACGGGCAGCCCGCAAGGGCTTGACCCGCAGCTTAATCCGCCAATTAAAGTTCCTGAAGAGGAAAGGGCAAAGATAGAGAAGCCTTCTCTGCGGGAGGCATTGGGTTTTTCTATCGCCCCTGACTTTCCCTCGGCGCTTTTGCCACAAGTAATACTTGAGGGAAAACCCTACCCCGTCAAGGCGTTAATCCTTTCACAAATTAACCCCATTATGAGTGATGCCAACACAAAGCTTTGGATTGAAGCGTTTAAAGCTCTTGAATTTTCCGTCGCCGTGGATATTTACCTTAGTGAGACGGCCATGTATTGTGACATAGTTCTTCCTGACGCTTGCTATTTCGAGAGGTACGACATACTTCAAGGATTCAACCATGCACCTATGGTTTTATACTCCGAGCCTGCTGTGCCACCACCAGGGGAGGCGAAACCCATCTACGAAATAGTTAGAGGGATAGCTGAGAAGATGGGTTATGGAAAATATTTCAACTGGAAATCGGAGGAGGAGTGGATGAAAAATATTATAGAGGGCTTGCCGTTTACGTTGGAGGAGCTTAAACAGAAAGGGTTTTGGATTGGTCAACCAAGGTATAGGAAATATGAAAATGGGCTGAAAACTCCCTCAGGCAAAGTTGAAATATACTCTACGTTAATGGAGGTTATGGGTCATAACCCGCTGCCTGAATATAAAGAATCTGCTGTGGCTCCCGACGAGAAATATCCTTTTAGGTTGATAAGTGCAAGAATGCCTTTTCAAGCGAATCTTGTAACACAGAATATCCCAATGTTGATGGATATTGAGAATGAAAATTGGGCGGAAATAAATCCAAGAGATGCTGAGAAGTATGGAGTAAAAAATGGAGATTACATAGTTATAGAATCCCCTTTAGACAGCATAACTGTTAAGGCTAAAGTGACAGAGGGCATTCTCCCCGGCGTTGTGGCAGTGGTGCATGGTTTCGGTTTTGGCCATTGGAGTGTGGGGAAAATCGCAAAAGGAAGAGGTGCAAGTATCAATAAGCTTATAGGTACATATGTAGACCCAATTAGTGGTGCAGTAGCCTATAACGAATGTAAAGTTAGAGTGAGGAAGGCTTGATGTCAACGCGTAAAGGCTTTTTCGTTGACATTGAAAGATGCATAAAATGTCATGCTTGCGAAATAGCTTGCCGTGTTTGGAACGGCATAACAGTCCCCTCTTACCGAACGGTGATGGAGATTGAAAGTGGCGTTTTTCCTTCCGTTGAAAGGACAAATGTTTCCATCGCATGCATGCACTGTGAAGAGCCCTACTGTATAGCTGCATGCCCTGCTAAGGCTATTTATAAACGAGAAGACGGATTGGTCTTGGTTGATAAAGAGAAATGCATAGGCTGCAGACTTTGCAGCTGGGTCTGCCCCTTCGGAGCGCCAAAGTATGGCCCTGACCTTAAGATGCAAAAGTGCACGTTTTGCAATGACCGTCCTGACTGGATGCCTAGAGCGTGTGAAGAGGTTTGTCCAACAGGTGCTATAGTATGTGGAACAGTGGACTACCTTGAAAAAGTAGCTAAAGAGAGGAAAGGGCGAAGACTTATTTCACTTTTAAAAGGGAAAAAGGCAGCCTTGTATATCCTACCTTAAGCCTTCACCTTTACCGTTTTGTTTTAACACCACTTATCATATAATACCCTATTTTCCCGGTAAGCCATAGATAAAAGGAAATTGTTTGAAAAGTCTTCATATCGTATCTTTCTGGAAAACTTGTAACTAGAGATTCTCCAACTTTCACTATTTCTTCGGAGCTTGTTTTCTGGTTTTCTAAATATTGGCAAATCTGCTTAACAACTTGAAAAGAGAGATCCGCCGTTATAATCCTCGTTAAACCAGCTTTCTCGAATTCATTGATGTATTCGCCTAACGTTTTGGCGCCTGCGATGCAGCTAGCATACGACAAAAAATTGTTTAGGTTTGGAGAAAGTTTTTCTTTCAACACAACATCTGACACAACAACCTTAGCCTCCGGTTTAATAACCCTTTTCATTTCGCATAACGCCTTTCGCGTATTTGGAACTAAACATAAAGAGCATTCACTTATTGCAACGTCAAACACATTGTCTTTAAAAGGGAGGTTTTCAGCGTCTGCCATTAAAAAGGTAATATGAGGATCAAGTTCAACCTCTTTCACTAGAGTATTTGCATATGCAACCATTTCCTGTGACAAGTCTATGCCAGTAACCCTTGATCCTACATTTGCCGCTAAGTAAATTGCAGTGTCACCTATTCCAGACGCAACATCCAAAACATGGGAGTCTTTGCCTATCTTTGCCTCCTTTAATATTTCTTCGGTTGTTTCTATTCCTCCCGGATGATAACATAGTGGCACAAAACTTTTAATGCGCTTTCTTAGGTTTTCCTCGTAGAATTTTACAATAGAAGTTTTAAGCTCTACATTTTCTTTCATTATAGGTTCCTAAGCACTTCTTTTATTTTTCCTCTTTCATGTTGTGGAATTTTGCCTAGGCGGGAAATTCTGGTGCTTAAGGTTTGTAGAAAGTCAACGGTTTTATCGTATTGTGGAACTGTTGTGGTTGTGGATTGCAGTCTAAGCGGGTTTACGCCGTAATGTCTTAGCTCATCCTTAAGTTTATTAGTATATTGGCGTAATTTTTCACCGGCGAAGGGGCTATCATCACCTTCAATTAAGCCTACCCCGTCAGCGCCGAAAGCCAAGGCTGTCAGAACATGTTTTGTTCCAACGCGCATGCAGCTTGGCACTGGGATAGGTCGAACATTGGCTATGTAGCTATACCTTCTTGTCCCGGCAAGATCGAGGGAGGCGTAGGCTGTGGTTTTTTCAACGAAAACTATTATTTTTGGTTCGTCAATTTCTCCTTCACATACGCCTTTAATCTGTTCAATAATCTGTTCCTCGGTGAAGTTTGCAAGGTCTATGGCCTTTTTCGGGCATGCAGTTACACATGCGCCACAGTTTATGCAAGCCACCGGAACAATTTTAACATTTGATTCTTCAAGCAATAATGCTCCTGTTGGACATATGGCGACGCATTCGCCGCAAAGATTACACTTGTCCACATTTATTCTGGGCACTTCTGGAGGGTGTTCCAGTTCACCCTTGCCAATGAAGGATGCGGCTCTAGAAGCCGCAGCCATGGCTCCCTCAACCGATTCCCGTATGTCCTTTGGACCGAGGGCGCATCCACATACAAAAATTGCTTTTCGCAAACTGTCCACGGGGTCAAGTTTGTAGTGCTTCTCGAGGAGAAAACCGTCGGTTCCGGTGCTGATGCTAAAAATTTTTGCTAGGGCCTCTGTTCCCGAGCTTGGTACAATAGCTGCGCTCAAAACCACCATATCAAAGTTCTCTTCAATTTGAATTCCAGAGATTGTATCTGTAGCCTTAACCACCAGTCCATTCTTCATAGGTATAACCCTTGACGGTAAGCCCCTGATGAACTTTACACCCTGGTCTTTGGCTCTGCTGAGGAATTCTTCATAACCCCTACCAGCTGCCCTTAGATCCTGATAGAAAATCCAAGGCTCAGCTCCCGCCACAGCCTTCATAAGGATTATAGACTGTTTAATTGCAACCATGCACCCTATTTTACAACAGTATTCCTTCGAACCTTCTCGAAGCGCTCGACTTCCAGCACATAGAATGAAAGCCACTTTTTTGGGGATCTTTCCATCTGAAGGTCTACGAAATCCCAAACGCATAATACGTTCGAACTCTAAGTTCGTTACAATGTCCGGGTGTATTCCGTAAGAATATTCGCCCAGATGTCGTGGGTCAATTAAGTCATAACCGGTGGCAATGACTATTGCACCCACGTTTAATTCGATTTCATTTGGTTCCTTTGAAAAGTTTATCGCCCTTGGACCACAAACGTCCACACATCTAAAGCATTTAATGCAGCGGTCAACATCGATTGCGTATACGCGGGGCACAGCTTGAGGGTATGGAATGTATATGGCTTTTCTCAACTCCAAATTCTCGTCAAATTCATTTAATATTTGGACGGGGCAAACTTTTGCACATTCATCACAGCCAGTACATTTGCTCTCATCTACATATCTGGGCTCCAACTTGATGGTGACTTTGTAGTCTCCTGGTATGCCCTTTACCGCAATAGGCTCTGCCATAGTGATTACTTCTACATTTGGATGCTGTGAAACCTGAACCATTCTTGGCGCCAGTATACAGTAGGAGCAGTCAAGGGTTGGAAAAGTTTCGCTCAACTGCGCCATGTGGCCTCCAACGCTGGGATTCCGCTCAACAAGATAAACCTTGTAGCCCTTAGCTGCTAATTCAAGAGCTGCTTGGATTCCGGCGATGCCTCCCCCGACAACCAGCACATCTTTTTTAACCACAGTTTTTATTGGTTGCAGTTCCTCCAGATGTCTCGCACGGTTAACCGCTCCTCTTATTAGGTCTATAGCTTTTAGAGTAGCTTTGTCGACATCGCTGTGAACCCAGCTGCAGTGTTCCCTTATATTCACCATTTCAAGAAGGTACGGATTTAATCCCGCATCTGCTACAGCCTTGCGAAAGGTTTCGAGGTGAAGCTGAACCGAGCAAGCAGCCACGACAACTCTGTTGACGCCTTTCTCTTTTATCCCATCCTTAATTATTTTCTGTCCAGGTGTGCTGCAAAGATAATCATAGGTTTCAGCTACTTTTACATCTCTAAAACGTGAAACGGCTTCCTTAACTTTTTCAACGTCCACAACTCCCTTAATGTTACGCCCGCAATGACAAATATAGACTCCTATCAAACCATCAAGCTCCGCTTAAACGTGCCTTTACAGCCTCACCTTGGTTTTTCCCATCAATTCTTATATGTCTATCTGATTTAAAGCAGATTTGTGCCATTTCCTACTTAAGAAGATTCTCATTTTCACTGACATGGAATTAATCTAAGTAAAGCTTTATATCAAGGGAGTAGTTTCCTAAAATCCTCTACGCAGGAAGCTTACATGGTATCAAGAACTATTATTA
Organism: Bathyarchaeia archaeon; assembly: GCA_038882975.1. Classification (GTDB taxonomy): domain Archaea; phylum Thermoproteota; class Bathyarchaeia; order Bathyarchaeales; family Bathycorpusculaceae; genus JAGTQI01. Next base: position 66,212 of record JAVZNE010000002.1, on the reverse strand, counting down.
AATCTAAATCACGCAAAAAACTAACATTAGAAAGGGCTACTTTGTCATCTCGTCAAGTTTTAATGCTAAACTCTGAACTTTGTGTTGGATGCGGAATTTGTGAAAAAATTTGCCCAGAGAAAGCCGTTACAAAATTTCCCGCCGAGGTTCATGAAGGCAGATTGCTGAGAAGATGCCAAATCGACATAGACGCCGAAAAATGCCATTTTTGCGGTGAGTGCGTTGTTCTGTGTCCACTAAACGCTATTAAGATAGAAATTGATGGAAAAGAAAGAATCCCAGTTATTGAAAATGAAGCCTTTCCGAAAATCGTTAAAGACATTGCTGTTAACATTACTTTATGCGATCCCACTTGCGAGCTAGCTTGCCAAGAGATTTGCCCAACAAAAGCGGTAAAAGTGATTACCGAAGGCGAGGGGCCCCTTAAAAAGCCGAAAATAATTGACGTTCAAGTGGATAAGCAGCTTTGCATCTTTTGTAAAAAGTGTGAAATAGCCTGCCCCTTTGATGCCATCAAAGTCGTAAAGCCTATGAACGGACTCATAAAAGTGAATACAAGTTTATGCCCAGAAAAATGTCAAATCTGCGTTGATATTTGTCCTTCAAAGTGTATAAGCTTGGACGATGAGGGAAAACCAGTTGTGGATAGAAAATCCTGTATATATTGTGGTGCATGTCAAGAGGTTTGCCCGCCGAAGGCTATAGTCCATGAAAGAACTGAAATTTTACATTCGGAAATAAAATCTGGTGCGTGGAACGAAGCATTAGAGAGGCTTACCTCGTATAAAGCTTTGGTTAAAGAATTAAATGTTAAGTGTAGGAAGAAAGTGCATATCCGGGCGTCCGCCGTTGAAACCAGAACCACATTCTCCGTGAAGTAACTGTTATTTTTTACGGAATGCTATTTTGGCGCCCAAAGCACTTGTCTTGGTTTTTCCTTGAGTTTTTTGGCTAATTTGTCAATGGGGCCAAAAGTCATACAGTTTGCCATGCAATGCTTTACGCAAGCTGGCAGTTTTCCCGTCTTAACACGTTCCATGCATAGATTACAAAGCTCTGTTGGGAACGGTACGTATGTAACGTAGATCTTTTTGCTCGGTAGCTGCTGAATAAACTCCAAAACTCTTATGCCCCACTCTCCCACAGGATGCTCGTTCTCTTGTTTACATGCAATTTCACACGTATGACAGCCCGTGCAGTGCTCGTAATCGATAAGCAACCCATACTTTATTTTGGAGATTTTGTTCACGCATTACTCCTCCTCAGCTTTGTATATTTTGCATAGCATTGTTTTGTAAGGTGCACCAAACCCGCCTTCACCCACATAGCCATATGGTACTAGCTGGTTTACGTTTATTTCCCATGTTCCGTAGAGGCTCGGCTCTGCGGCGGGTTTTTCGGGGAGCCACCAATTGTGAGGCGCCATAACCATCCATGGAGGAATTATCGGCGTTACAACGGCTTTTCTTTTACACTTTCCTAAATGGTTTTCAATCCACACCCAGTCGCCGTCTTTAATGCCATATTTAGCTGCGGTTTCGGGGTTAATCTCCACAACAGGGTCTGGATCTAGTTCTCTAAGCCATGGAATTTGCCTATGCTCTGAATGGAAAAACGCCCATGACCTTCTCCCAGTCCCCAGAATAAGCGGGTACTCCCTGTAAAGTTCAGGTGTTCTTATGGGGCTGAAGGGTGGTTCCTCATAATATGGCAGTGGTTCTAACCCCCAGTCCTCCAGCAGCGAGGACCATAACTCAACTTTTCCTGAAGGTGTTTGAAAACCAGGCTTGCCGTCGAGCCTTAATAGTGCTCTTTCATATCTTTTATACGGCCTTGAAGAGTGACCTTTTGGCGTGAACATCCAAACTTTTTCGCAAAGTTCATCGTAATCTATGCCCGCAGCTTTCGCAAGATCTGTAAACATCTCTTTGGGATCTTTCCACTTAATTTTGGGGTTGAATCTTCTGGCAAGTTCTAAACATATTTCATAGTCAGATTTTGTTTCTCCCAAAGGTTCTATGGCTTTAACCATTGCCTCCAAGGGGGTCCACCATGCTCTAAGTCCGTATCTTTCTATGAAGGTGCATACTGGCAAAACTATATCGGCGCATGCTACTGCTGTTGGCGTCATAAATGCGTCTACAACAACAACGAAATCGCATTTCCTTAAACCTTCGAGCAGTTTTTGCGGCTCTGGACTTTGTCCCGCTATCGGGTTGCATGTCTGCATCCATACCGCTTTTATTGGGTAGGGTTCACCAGTAAACATCTGTTCTAAAGCCGTGTCTGACAAGGCCCATGACCGGAAGTTTTTTAGAACAGGGTACTTCCACACCCCTGATCTTTTCGTGTAGAAGGTGTCCGGAGGGGCCACTGGTCCAACTCCAGCGTGGAATGGGTAAACAACGACTCCAAACGCGTATCTTGCAATAACATTTCCACCAGGGGCGTCTAAATTTCCTGTAACACACCATAGCTGGGTTATTGCTTGAGCTGTTGGGATTGCATTGGGCCCTGCATGGTCTGAGCTGGCAACCCCCCAATGTATAGCTGAGGGCTTGTTTTGGGCGTAAAGCCTTGCCGCTTCAACAATATCTCTGGGGTCGGGAATCCACGTGATCTCTGCAACTTTTTCCGGCGTATAGTCCGCAACCCTTTCTTTTAAGGCTGTCCATACCGTTTTACATTGGACGGTGGTGCCATTGGCCAAAGTGACGTTGTAATACCCTTCCAAAGCTGGCTCGGTATCTATTGGTTCATAGGTTAGGTTCTTTGTGTTCCAAATTGTTACATCATTTTTTCGTTCATTCCAAACAACCAAGTTTTCATGTTTACCCTTTGAGCTTACATCATTCTCTCTAAGAAGCTTATTCGTGTCTGTCCTAACCAAAAAAGCGGCGTTTGTCCACTTCTTAACAAACTCCTCATCATAAAGTTTTTCATCAATAATCACCTTTAACATGCCCAAAGCTAAGGCCCCATCCGTGCCGGGTCTAACGCGTAAATGGATTTCCGCCCTTGACGCAAGCCACGTAACTCTTGGGTCAACCACTATAAGCTTTGATCCATGTTTCATTAGGTCAACTATCCAGTGTCCAAAGAAACCGTCTGGGCATGTGCTTGGCAGGTTATAGCCCCAAACTATGATGTATTTTGGAGGATTATACTCGGGATCGTCGTATCTCTTTTCTAACCATTGGGAAGCGTCCAATACTTGATATTCGCCTGTTGTTAGCCACATGGCGGCGAGTCTTGGGGTATAACATGCATGCCCGCTTAACCCGAGCTGAATCCAGTTGGGGCTGCCAACAGAATACGCCAATAATGTGAGAGCGGCTCCTATGTCTCTGCCCGTTCCCTGGCAAAAAAGTATGCTTTCCGGGCCATATTTCTCACTTATTTCTCGGAATTTCTTTTCTATAATGTCGAAAGCCTCACTCCACGAGATTCTCTGCCATTTATTTTCGCCACGTTTCCCCACTCGTTTTAGAGGATAAAGCAATCGTAGAGGATGGTAAAAATACTGTTTCATTGCCAGACATCTGGCGCATACCCTGCCCATGTTGAAGGGATTCTTTGGATCGCCTTCCACCTTCTCAAGTTTGCCATCTTTTACGTAAACCTCAACCCCACAACCTCCATGGCAACCAGGACCGGCTGACCATGCGGATGTGCGCACAACTTTAACACGAGATTGATTTGGCAACAATTTCACCTCCAAGATTTAGAACCATTAAATCTTTATATCTAACATTTAACGTTTTAAGCGTCTTTGTTGCTCTTTTCTATAAACACGTACCCAAGATATACGTCTGCACCGTCGAGTTCCAGTCGCATTTCTTTAGAGGCGTATCCCGGGTAATCTAACTTTATGCGGTATCTTGTGTTTGGTTCCAACCCGTCAAATTCAAAGCCTCCGAAGGTATCAGTTTTTAATTTTTTAGTTTCACCGGTTTCCTCGTTTATCAAGGTCACCTCTACTCCTTCCGCACATTCGTCGTTTTCTTTAAATGCAACGTTCCCCGCTATGAAATATTTTGTCATTTTATAAAGGCCCATGTAGTAAACGTTTGGCTTAGTGCCGTATTCTGGGTGAAATGGCTCTGCTAAACCTGACTTCAAGACTTTGCTTATTTCGCCTTTTGGGTCGTTTAAATCGCCGAATAACAGTGCTCCGCTGGGACATGCTTGGACACATCGAGGTGCACTACCATCTTCGACTCTGTGAATACAAAAAGTGCACTTTTGGGGGAGGTTTTTCTCGTCGTTCCATGAAACCGCGTTATACGGGCATGCCTTCATTATCTCTTGCTGCCCCAAGGCTTTTACGGGATCTATTATCACTATTCCGTCTTCCCTTTTGTATACAGCGTTATCCTCAGCTGCTTTCAAGCATGGGGGGTTATCGCATTGCATGCACAGAACTGGCATATAAGCCACTTTCACATGGGGAAATTTCCCTCGTTCCCTTTTTTCGAGCCTTATGAGTGTCTGCTCCCGTTTTTTGATGCCAGCTGAATATGGGAGGTGGTCATTGCTCCAAAATTCATCTTTACATGCAGTGAAACAAGCATAGCATGCTATGCACTTATCCACATCTACGATCATAACCCATTTTTTCACAGCTCTACTCTCCTAACTTGCAAACTTCCACAAGACACGAGTTGGGCGCCATTCCACTGGCATTTTTAGACATTAGACGTGAAGGGGTCAGCAAGTTTACGCAACCTCCACGGTCCGGAGACTTTCCAGGCTCATCTATAGGGTCGTAAACCGCGCTTCCCTCATAGGCATGCACAACTCCGGGACGTATTCTTTCGGTAACCTCAGCTATGCATATCACGGCACCTCTGTCGTTGTAAACTTTAATGATGTCTCCATTGCAGATGCCCCTTCTATTTGCATCTACAGGGTTTATCCTAAGTATCCAATAGTAATAACCATCCTTACCCTTGCGTCTGTGGTCTGGGATATCGTTAATCCAGCTGTCTTTTCCATCATATTGTGTGAAAAACGAATACCTTGGATGCGGAGAAATCAGCTGAAGGGGATACTTTTGTGAAATCGGGCTTTCCGGGCCTTCCCATGAAGGAATGTATTTGGGTACGGGCGGCCTTTCAGGATCATTTGGGTTAAACCTTTTTAAAGTGCTAGCTTCAAACTCTAGGAGGCCAGATGTTGTTCCCAGACCGTATCCATCAGGTATACCCATTATTCTACCTCCCGCGAGGCCAGTGTCTGGCGTGTCTCTTTTTCTCCCCTCGGCGAACCATCTCAGCGCCGGAGTTGGCTTGTATGGTTTAGGCAGAGGCACGACAAAATATCCCTTCTTAAAAAATTCCTCCCACGTAATATATTTTGACAAGTCTGTGACTTCAAACATTCTTTTAACCCAATCTAACTCGGTCATGCCGTTCTCCGTGTATTTTTCGTAAAATCCAAGTTTTTTCGCGACGGCGGCGAATATTTCGTAGTCGGATTTCGATTCTCCTAAGGGTTCTATGCATTTCATTTGTAGTACTATGATGCGATGGTTTGTCGAGTAGGACAAGTGCGGAGTGTAGCCGCCGGAAGTTGCCCACTCTCCAATGTCCCATCTTTCAAAATTTGTACATGCTGGAAGGATTAGATCCGCAAATTTGGCTTCCCCTTCAAACCATATTGCTTGGCAAACGACAAAATCGAGCTTCGGGCTTCTGTACATTTTAACCCATCTGTTGGTCTCGGTCATTGTTGAGATATAGGATGCGCCGTACCTCCAGAACATTCTAGCCAGTGGGAATCCATCCTCTGGGTACTTATACTCTTTGAATTGGGCTTCCGGGAAAGCTCCCGCAAAGCCTTTTCCCCTCCATCTCAACGGCGGGTTTAAAACAGCCTCCGGAATTAAAAGCCTTAGAACATGCTGTCCTTGAGGCTCGTTTGTCGTCCATCTGACAGGCATCCTGGTTATTCCTCTTGAAAGTAAGGTAGCTGCCGCTGTGTTTGTTGCGTCGCCGGAGATTCCCCCTTCAGCATAGCCTGGAAAGTAGAATTTCCCGTTGTATGGCACGCCCGCTGTTGTCCCCCAGATGTTTCGTCCAGGCTTTCCTAATCCTTGCATGGCTGCTAATAAGACCATCATTCTCGCCCATTCATGGCCGTAGGAGGCTCTGCAGGCGCCTCCCATTCCGCCGCGTCCACAGGCAAGCATTGTGCGTTTTCTTGCCCATTCCCTTGCAAGGGCTCTTATTTCGCGGGCTGGTACATCGCATATTTTTTCCGCCCATTCGGGAGTTTTTGGAACGCCGTCTTCTTCGCCTAAAACGTAGCTTCTCCATTTTTCGAATCCTAAGGTGCGTTTTTCAATGTAGTCTTTGTCGTATGTATCTTCTTTTATCCATGTATAGGCGATGGCTAAGGCTAGAGCTGTGTCTGTTCCGGGCTTTGGAGCTAGCCACTTGTCGGCGAAGTTTATGGCGGTCCAATTATAAAAGGGATCAATAAAAACCATTTTTACTCCTAATTCTTTAAGCCAAAATCTCCACGGGACTGATTCGTGGCCTCCGTATGTTCCAAGCGTGGCGTGGGGGTCGCATGACCAGAAAACTATCATTTCGCAATATTTTAGGGCGTCTTCAAGGAGGTCGTATTGTTCGGGTATTCCAAGTCTCCATGAAAAACCCCAGTGGTGCATTGCACCCCAGAACCAGCCTTCCCAACTGTCAGGGTTGTGGTCTGCATACGTTGCTCCTAGAATTGCCATAAACCTGTGATATGCACTTGTTCTATAGCCTATGTTCCCCCAGCTGTGATGCGAAGAAGCCGTTGTTAAAATTGCCGCGGGGCCATAATTTTTGTTTATGCGTTCAATTTCTGAGGCTAAAATGTTTAGGGCCTCTTCCCAACTGATTGGTTCATATGTGGATTTTCCTCGATTCTCCGGGTTTCTTTGTCCCTCCGGGTTGAAGTCCACCCTTTTTAGTGGTTGCAAAATCCTATTGAGTGCGTAAACCTTCGCCCTCACGGACAGGGTCCAAGCGGCTACGTTGGCTTTCCTTGGCGGTTTAAAGGTTTTTCCCCTTGCCTCGATAACCCATGACTCAGCATCCTCAGGGCTCAATTCAAGGGGTTCAATACGAACAATTCTTCCATCTTTTACATAAACAAATACCGGTCCACCCTTAGTACAGTTTGTGTACCGCAATGTTCCATCATCAATCCTATACATTTTTGTCACCGTTTGCTAAGAGAGGTATCGTGGCTTTGTATGTATTGGCGTTTAATTAAATATTTAGTGGCAGAAATTTATGAACCTTTAAGATATTTGATTCTCTTTTTTGGCTTAATGGCGATTCCGTAAACTAGCAAGACAAGTCCAGACAAGAAAATCAGGGTGCCGATATTCATGTAAGGGTACTTGGCATGAACAATCTCTCCGATAACTTTCACGTTGCCCATGACATTTACTGAAGTGTCTCCTTCATTCCTTATTTCCAAAAAGTCCGCCTCTGTTCCTTTTGTTGTGATACTTTCAGAGAAAGTTGTACTTGAGCTGTTAAATATTACATGGTCAAAGGTAACTGGATCTGAATGAATTAGTCTACCCACTATTACCCTAACTGGCTGCGATGCCGTTACGTTCAATTCGAGTGCTATAACAGTTAGCTTTGGAAATTTTTTTATAACATCCTGGGTCTTCGTGATGCTAATGAATGCCAGGCCAGTTGTAGAAAACTCATTCTCATTTTGTGGGATTGTATTCTCTTCTTTGGGCGGGGCTAGTTCCCGTGGGTGTATTGTCCAGTCATATGCTACAACTTGTTCACTGTATTGTGCTTGAAATGAAAAGGAAACGAAAACTCCCACTGAAAGGGTTATTAACGCTATAACTACTAAGGTTTTCCTCATGTCTATTCTGCCATCCAGTCACACAGTTTTGCCAATAATTTTTGCTATAGTTATGATAGCTTTTTACCATTTCCTTTCGAAAAGCCCACTTTACTGTTTAAAGCTGAACAAAGGATTACCATATGTAGAGAAGAGAAAAATAAGTCACGAAGTATGTGGCGTTTAAGTTCTTGGCGGGATTATCGGATCTGCGACCTTATAGACTGATGAGAAGACCGTGCGGAACGTGTACCCTTTAGTGGACCACAAGTCATCTTGTGTGGCTGGTTGAACTTGTATTATTGTGCATCCCATGCATGGGCCAGTCAGCGAATACGCCAATTGACCATTTGGTTCGAAGTATAGCTCTCCAGTCCAGTCCAAGTAGAGCTTTAAAGTTGCTAAGCCATCCCTAGTCATGTTACGTATAACCTCCACTTTATTGTTTTGGAAAGCATCTTTTAGGGCATCAGCCTGGGTTTCTGCTAGTTTTTCATATAGTTCTTTGAGCATGTATTGCCCCGCATAGCCCGCCCACCCTTGGAAGTCTGGGGGAACACCGTATCTATCTACAAACGCTTCGGCAACTTTCCTCCCGGCCTCGCGGCTTGGATATGCCCTGTCCCACCAGTACTCATTGGCTACAAACCAATATGCCACATCTCCCCCAGCCAAGTCAATAAGCGCTGGCGTTTGCATGCCAGCCCCTCCAATGCTTATAAACAACGGGTTTAATCCGATCTCTTTTGATTGCTTAGCTATTAACACGCTGTCTGTGAGGTAGCCGGACATAGCCAAAACGTCAGGTCCCGCTGCCTTAATTGTTTCTAAAACTGGCCTAAAGTCCAAGGAGCCCGCCGTATAGTCTTTGACGGCTACTATCTGCCAATTGACTTCTGATGCGTTAACAACCGCTAGGAACTCGTTTTTGTCTGAAACTCCCATTAAGGTGTTTTCGTGCAGCACTGCGACCTTCAAAGGTCTTCCGAGGTTTAATCTAGGTACAATTTCGCTTTTTAAGAACTCCACAGATACTTTAGCGAACATTGTACTGTTGGGCGGGGTCTTAAACCAGTATTTCCATCCTTTTTGACAGAGCTCTTTGGCGCTGCTGCCTATGGAAAGTACAGGGCATTTATAGCTTTCGGCTGTTGGCATGGCTGACATGGCTCCAGAGCTTGTGAAGTATCCTCTTAAAACGTGTACTTTATTGGTTGTTATGAGCTTCTCAGTTGCTGAAACCGCAACTTTAGGATCTCCAGCAAAATCCTCAATGTATAACTTAATCCTGGCTCCTAAAATGCCCCCAGCAAAGTTGATTTCCTCGGTTGCCAGCTCCGCACCTCGTAATCCCGATTGACCGAAAGCAGCCATAGCCCCAGAAAGCGGCAGACATATCCCAACCCTCAACTCATAACCCCACAGCAAAGGCTTCGCTGTCAAAGCGTTAAGCTGCTCCTCAACGCTGGAAAGCCTAGACTCAATGCCAGACGTTATCGTATAAAGGTAACCCAACGATACTATAGAGAGGATCAAAGCGATGACAGCAATACCTCCCATAATTAATTCAATTTTCTTCATATATACCACGGAAATAAGTGAAAGAATACAGCTTATAAAATTTTCGTGTTTCTTCAACTGATGTTTCCGCCTAAATTAACGCAGTATTGGAAAATACCGTAGCTTTTATATAGAAAGTTTAGAATATATACGCTAAAATTACGTTAAACTCAAGGAAACTCGGTGAGGTCAAATGCTAGATCTGCTGGCGTCAACGATCGTACATGGTCTTATTCTCGGTGTAATCTATTCAACTATAGCTATGGGAATGAGCTTAATTTTCGGTGTCATGGGCATAAAAAATTTGGCACACGGCGACTTCGCCGTATTGGGAATGTTTACAACCTATTTCCTTTTCGAATACTTCCAGATATGGTTTAACATTCCTCCATCTATGGTGTCGTTTGCATTAGCCTTTGTGATAGTGTTTATCCTGTTTTTTATTGGTGGCATGGCTATAACAAAAGTCATATTCAAATATTTAATAGGTGAAATGCTTGGGTCAATAATCTTAACTTTCGGTTTATCCATCTTTGTAGAAAATGTTATGCTTCTTGTATGGGGTGGCGACTACAGGATCATTAGCATCTCGCTTGAGACTTATCGAGTGGGGCCGGTATCTGTTGGTGGCGCATATTTAGTTGCATTTGCAGTAACATTAGCATTAATAATTTCGACACAGCTTTTTCTGTCAAAAACCAAACTGGGTATTGCTATAAGAGCAGTAAGTCAAGATGTAGACGCTGCCGAATCCCTTGGAGTATCCTCCGAAAGAATTAGGTTAATAGGCGGCGGGCTTGGCATCGCATTGGCTGGTTGTGGAGGCGCTATCCTTTCCCTTATTTACTACATATATCCATACCTTGGTGTATTGCTTACGCTATACGCGTTGATCATATGTGTTCTTGCAGGATTAGGAAATGTTCTTGGAGCCTTTTTTGGAGGAATGATCATAGGTGTGGCGCAGTCTGTATCTACAATCTGGGTTCCATACGCATTAACTCCAGCTGTTGGATTCGCCCTTTTCATTTTAATCCTAATATTTAGACCAAAGGGGTTGTTCACAAAGGGTTGATTTCATGAAGTACCCAAAGATAAACTCAAAAACCATCGCGATAATTATCCTGATATTAATCGCCTTGGCGGCCCCCATATTTGTGGCACATCAAACTTACCTTATGCATATGTTAATACTAATCTTACTATTCGCTACACTTGCCCAGTCATGGAACCTGCTTTCAGGTTTTGCAGGCCAATCGTCTTTGGGACACGCAGCCTTCTTTGGCATGGGAGCATACACCGTTGGGCTGTTAACATTTTATGTTGATTACTTTGAAGCTAGTCCATGGTTAGGTATAATCCTCGGCGGCGCTGTTGGATCGTTGATAGGTTTGGCGATAGGTGCTGTGTGCTTTAGGGTTAGGGGCCCATATTTCGCTTTGGCAACTCTGGCATCTACTGAGGTTATAAGACTTGTAGTGTTGAATACGGAGTTCACACAAGGGGCTTTAGGGATCTCAATACCCCGTCCCGCATCCGTGTCTACACCCTTTTTTGTAATAAATTTTGCCGAGAAGCTTCCTTATTATTACATATCTTTCATCCTTCTACTTGTGTCGTTTTTCGTTGTTAGTTACATATCCAAATCTCGTTACGGGCTGCTACTCCAATCGATTAGAGAAGACGAAGACGCTGCGTCAACGTTAGGGGTGAACCCTTTTAGACTAAAAATGTTAGCAATGTTGGTGAGTGGCTTTATTGCTGGTACTGTAGGGGCTTTATACGCAGTTTATATTTCGTATATAGACCCGTCTATGGAGCCTGGAGGAGTGCTTTCATTGTTTACCTCGATTGAACCAGTTTTAATAACTGTTATTGGAGGGGCGCAGACCATTATCGGCCCGGCAGTTGGTTCTGTAATAAGAATAGGGGTTGGAGAATATCTTCGAGTTTCATTCGGATTTAGGGCTGGAATGGATCTTGTTGTGTTTGGGGCAGTCTTTATTTTGATATTCTTTCTTGCAAGAAAAGGTATATGGGGACTTTTAAAGGCAAAGTTAAGCTTTCTTAAAGCTCTATGAGGTGCCATTAGAATGTCAATCCTTGAAATAAAAGGAGTTTCCAAACGCTTTGGCGGGGTAGTCGCCCTAGACGACGTTAACTTTGAGGTTGAAGAAGGAAGCATCATCGGTCTTATAGGCCCTAATGGCGCAGGCAAAACAACCCTATACAATTGCATTACAGGCTTTTACAAGCCAACATCTGGCAAAATAATATTTAATGGGAAAAATATTGTTGGTCTACCTAGCCATAAAATATGCAAATCTGGAATCGCTCGAACATTTCAGATTCCCCGTCCGTTCTTAAATTTGACATTGCTTGAAAATGTGACCGTTGGTGCTTTAGGCGCAAATTTTTCCTTGGAAAAGGCGAAAGAACGCGCAAAAGATATATTACGCTTTTTGATGATGGACGAGTACGCTGATCTGCCGGTTAATAAATTAAACTTCAACTTTAGAAGAAGATGTGAATTGGCAAGGGCCTTGGCAACCAATCCAAGGATCTTATTGCTTGATGAAACCTTCGCTGGCTTAAATCCTGCCGAAACAGACGAGATGATAGACATTGTTAAGAAGATTTGGAAGGAAGGCTTAACGATAATGTTAACAGAGCATGTGATGAGAGTTGTTATGTCATTGGCGGAACGTATAATAGTTCTACATCAAGGTAAGGTTATAGCGGATGGTCCACCAGAAAAAATAGCAGCTGATATAAGAGTAATAGAGGCATATTTAGGCCCCCACTCCGCGTGAGGTGATGTTATGCTTGAGGTAGAGAAGGTTAGCGCTGCTTACGGGGATCTACAAGTTTTAAGGGATGTAAGTCTAAATGTTTCAACGGGCGAACTTGTTGCGGTTATTGGGAGTAACGGCGCCGGCAAGACAACATTGTTAAGGACCATAAGCGGTCAGCTGTATCCAAGAGAAGGGCGAATCAAATTTTTTGATAAGGATATATCTACGTTAAAACCGCACAAAAGAGCTGCTTTGGGCATAGCTCACGTCATGGAGGGCAGGAGACTCTTTCCAAACCTAACAGTGGAAGAGAATCTAAAAATGGGCGCATATCTGCCCCAAGCATGGAAGAAAAAAGACGAAACTTTTGAGATTGTTTTTAACCTCTTTCCAAGGCTTAAGGAAAGGCGTAGTCAGCTGGCTGGGACTCTAAGCGGAGGAGAACAGCAAATGCTAGCTATTGGAAGGGCGCTAATGCTGAGGCCAAAACTACTATTATTGGATGAGCCGTCGCTTGGAATTGCGCCCAAACTAGCCGCATCCATATTTGATACTGTAAAAAAGATAAACGATGTGGAAAAGGTTGCCATTCTGCTTGTTGAGCAAAATGTTCTGGCGTCCTTAAAGCTTTCAAAGAGGGCTTATGTGATTGAGAATGGAAGAATAGTTTTAGAAGGAGCCCCTGAAGAGCTCTTAAAAAACCCAAAAGTGAAAGAAGCCTACCTAGGAAGATAGATGTTTACACCAAAGCTCATCTTCTTTTGCACGTTTAGCTAAGAGATAGATTTGTTTTCGAGTAAAAATTTCTGCTTCTAAGGCGTAATTCTGCACAGCTTTTCTAAACGCTTGTTTACTTTTTTCTCGCCATTCGCTTTTGGTCTCCATGTCTCTTCGATTTTTTATTAGGGTTTGTATGGCGCTACCTTCCTTTTCCCAACAAAGTCCCGCCCAAAAGTATAATCTTCTTTCCTCAAAAAAGTTGGATAGGGATGAAAAAACTTTCACTGCTTCAATAAATTTATTATGCAGGTATTTTTCTGCAGCCTTTTTCAGCATTTTCAGCTCAAAGCTCTTTGGAGCACCTAAATTTATGCACACATTTCTTTTTATTGGTCCATTCAGAGTAACTCTTGTCCGTAATTCAGCCAAGTCCTTCTGGAAATTTATATTGATGAAACTCTTGAACTCTGGATCCAAATTTTTTAGTCTTTTGGTTGAGATAAATTTCACTTTTGGCGATCCCCTTAGCAAGTCGTCCGGTCTGTCGCGTCCAAGCCAACAAAGCGTTTCTGATATCTCAGCGATTTTTCCCCTTTCGCATGTAAACATTAGTGTCTCTGCACTTCCATCCGCATGTATTGGAACGGCTATGCTTGCATCTCCAATAGCGTTAAAAAGATAATCAACCACAGCTGGCTGTATAAATGGTGTGTCACATGGCACTATAATACAGTGGTCAGCATTTGAAACGCTCAGCCCAGTGGCTATTGCCACAGCTGGGCCGCTGATAGATGGAATTTTAAAGTCTTTCACAATTTTTACATAGTCATTTTTTATTAGAAAGTTTCGCAACACTCTCATGTATTTGCGTCTTCGCGTTTCATTATTAACGCAGATTATGATTTCTTCAACTACTGGCTTTACCCTTTCAATTACATGTATAAGCAGCGGTTTGCCGATAACGTTTGCCAATGCCTTATCTATCCATGGACTATCCTTTACTTGGAATCTTTCAGCTTTTCCTCCTGCAAGCACTATTGCGCATTTTTTAACCAAAACACTTCCTCTTTAAGTCTCGCTTAATTTTTTGACGCTCAGCTTATTTTTAACGAGTCTCAGTAGTGTGGCGCCTTCCCTATTTAAATCGATCATGGGCACGTTAACTTTGCTTATTTTTGTTTTCTTACTGGTTATAACTCCTGTTACTGCTAGTATTGGTTCAGTTCCTTCCAATGTTTTCATGAGATCTTGATCATCTTTTGCTGTTATGATTTTTGGGATGTCTTTCCTTTTGGCCGTGAGTGAATGTAGTCCTTCAATGAATATTATGTCTAGATTTTCGTCTTTAAGTAGTTTGATAATGTTGTCCAGGTTATTTGGAATATGGTCCGTTTTTTTAATGATTGTTGTTTCTTTAGGTGCGAGGGCAACTGTTACTTTTGCTCCCGCATGCATGTGTCTCCACGTGTCTGTGCCTTCGGTGTCTATTGAAAAGTCTGGGTGATGGATGTGCTTTATTGAGCCTACTTTGTATCCCTCTTTTGTAAGCCTCGATGCTAAGTATTCTATTGTCGTTGTTTTGCCAGATTTGCTTACTCCAACAACGGCCATTACAATCATGTTTTTCACTTCCTTTTTAATTGAAGAACATGTGGAATTCTTCTTTGCTGAACAATGCAACATTTACTTCCTCATCCTTCCTTAAACTTTTTTTCGGAGGAATCAATATGAAACCGTTAGAGTTCAGAAATCTGTTTAAACTGTTCGGGCCTCCAGAGACTATTTGTGCGTAAAATTTTCCCTTCTGCTGTCGAATGCGAACAGGCAAAAACCTATAATGAGGCTTACCGTCGGAATCTAAATTCTGGCTCATTTTAGCTGTAATTATTGGAAACATTTGCTTCCTCTCTAAGCCTGCATATGAAGCGATTAGCGGTGCGAGAATCAGGTAAAAGCCAGCCATGGTGGATGCAAACAGCCCGGGAAGCATTACAACTGGTTTTCCTTTAACTATTCCAAATCCTGTTACTTTTCCGGGTTTCACTTTTATTCCGTGGATTAGCACTCCAGGTTGGCTGAGGGAGTTAATTGCGTCTGGAACAAAATCTTTCTCGCCCACGGAACAGCCTCCTATGGTTACCACTATGTCCACATTTTCAAGAGCTTCGCTGATTTTATCTTTGGTCTCCTGAAGATCGTCGGGTGCTATACCGAGCCTTACAGGTTCCCCTCCCATATTTAAAATTAAACCTGAAATTATGAGGGCGTAATTGTCAACAATCCTCGTTGGGTCTTTTTGGCTCAGTTCAATAAGTTCGTTTCCAGTTGCGATAATTGCCACTCGTGGCTTTCTGAATACTTTAACTTGTTTGATTCCTAAGCCTGCCAAAACTCCTATGTCTTGCGGCCTTAGAACGTTTCCTTTTTTGAGAATTAGATTTCCTTTTTTGATGTCTTCTCCAGCATGGGCTACGTTTTCTCCCTTTTTTACAGGGTTTCGTACCTCGATTTTGCCGTCGTGCAGAATTGTTTTTTCAACCATTATCACTGAGTCAGCTCCTTCCGGTATTGGTGCTCCGCATGTAACGTAGACTGCTTGCCCATTTGCTAGTTTAGCATCGGATGAGTTGTTCCATGGATAGAGTTTTCCAACAATCTTTAAAAAAACGGGGTGTGTTATCGAAGCCTCAGTTACATCTTCATGTTTGAGTGCGTATCCATCAACTGTTGCGATGTCGGTTTGGGGGATATCAGCATCTGCCACTATGTCTTCGGCCAAAACACGGCCCATCGACTCTTCTATTGAGACAGTTTCGTAGCTTATTGGTTTTTGGAAGGTTTCAAAGAGCTTTTCTAAAGCCTTTGGATAGGAAGTCAGTTTGAGCGTCCTTTTTTGGGCTGTTCTTTTCATGTATAAACACGCCAAAGCGAGAGAAGTTAAATGTATTTATATAGTTTGTGTGTATGCTTTTCTCGTGGTCTTCGATGGTAAAGATTGTGGCTGTTGTTGGAGGCAAACACTCCGGAAAAACCACAGTTATTCAATATTTAACCCGCGAGCTTAAGGGCAGAGGCTATAAAGTTGGGTCTGTGAAGGAAATGCCAAATGTTAAGTGGATTGACACACCTGGAAAGGAAACGTGGATGCATGGAGAGGCTGGTGCTGAAATCGTAGCGGGGTCTGCTGTAAATGAGACGGTACTTTTCATTAAAAGGAAACTTAGCTTAGGAGAGATAAACGGCTTCTTTCCGGGATTTGATTATCTCCTTTTAGAGGGTTTTGAAAGCGAGAAAACTGTGGCAAAAATAGTTGCAGCGAAAAATGCTGCTGAAGCACGAGCATTCTGTGATGGTTTAGCCATTGCAATTTCAGGAGTTATAACTGAATCTAAAGAAGAAGTGGAAAAGGCTTCAGTGCTCGGTGTTCCCGTACTTAATTGCAAGCTAGAGTCGAGGAGGCTTGCCGACATAGTTGTGCAAAAGGCTCTTCCATTTTTTCCCAGCTTTGCGCATTGCGGGGAATGTGGGTACAATTCATGTCATGAGCTTGCAAAGGCTATAATCGCTGGAACCGCAAATTTGAAGGCATGTCCACTTTATGGCAAGAAGGATGTAGTTTTAAAGGTTAACGGGAAGATTGTACCTTTAAAATCTTTTCCCAGCCTGTTTATAAGAAAGGTTTTGGTCGGTATGGTCTCCTCCCTAAATGAT
This sequence comes from Bathyarchaeia archaeon, assembly GCA_038882975.1. GTDB lineage: Archaea > Thermoproteota > Bathyarchaeia > Bathyarchaeales > Bathycorpusculaceae > JAGTQI01. The sequence goes on along the minus strand of JAVZNE010000002.1, from coordinate 49,557 downwards.
ATCGGTCAAGCGGAGGAAATTGAACTTTTGATTAAGTGGATCTAAAACTTTCGGGGTCAATGCCCATCAAAACCTGCTTATCATTCACTCTCTGCACAGTAACTGGTACGCCATAAACTTTTTCCAACAACTCTTCCGTCATGGCTGCAGCTGGTGGGCCTTCACTCACAATCTCGCCATTGTTTATTATGGCTACTTTATCGGCAACTAGGAAGGCTTCGTTGGGGTCATGTGTTGAGAATATAACTGTTTTTCCAGAGTCAGCCATCTTTCTAATTATGTTCAATACTTTCACCTTGTTTCCAATGTCTAAGTGTGCTGTGGGCTCGTCTAAGACGAGAGTATCCGACTCTTGGACAAGTGCTCTAGCTATAGAAACAAGTTTCTTTTCGCCACCACTTAATGTTGGAACATTTCTATGGGTTATATTGGACAAGTTTAGCCGTGTTAAAACGTTGTATGCAATTTCCTTGTCTTTTTTGCTTGGCATATCAAAGAAGCCAAGATGGGGTGTTCTACCCAAAAGTACATAGTCTAAAACTGTGTATGGAAACAGCGCATCCTCCTCCTGGGGGACCCAGGCTATCGTTCTGCTTAAGGCATCAACATTAATGTGTTTTAAATCTTCACCGTTTACGTATACATCGCCTTCGTATGGGCTTAAAACTTTAAGCAAAACTTTGAAAAGTGTGGATTTTCCCGACCCGTTTGGCCCCAGTAAAGCCGTGACTTTGCCTTCTGGAATTTGTAGGTTTACTCCCCTTAGCACGTTTGTTTTAGAAATAGGGTACCGGTACCTTAGATTATTGAGGACTATTTTATTCATGTGGCACTCCTCTTGAAAGGAATAACACAAATAAGATGGCGCCTAGGAACGACGTGACTATGCCTAGGGGAATTTCACCAGCTGATACCGCCCGTGCAATATCGTCGAAAATAATCATCAGTATGGCGCCTAGCAGTATAGACGCAGGTATAACCTTGCTGCTTTCAGCTCCGAAAAGCTTTCTGCAGATATGGGGAACTGTTAACCCAATCCATCCTATGATCCCGGCCACGGAGGTCACTGCTGCCGTGGCGATCACTGCTAAAGCAACAACTAACGCTCTAAGTTTCTTGGGGTCTGTTCCAAGTGATGTGATTACGTCGTCATCTAGTGTTAATAGGTTTATTCGCCATCTAACAATGAATAGTATTGCGATGGCTGCGGCTGCTAATGGAGCCATGTAAAAGAAGTCCCTCCAAACAACGCCGGATAAGCCTCCTAAAAGCCAAAAAGTTAACTCGGGCAGTTGTTTAAGAGGGTCTGCCAAATATTTCATGACGCCTACGCCAGCCGAAAACATGGCTGAAACCGCCAAACCGGCTAATACAAGTCTAAGTATTCTCCCACCATACCTTATCGCCGAAGAAATAGCGTAAGACGCCACTAGCGCCGATAAACCAAAGACTGTTGAAAGAAGCTCCACTTTTAAAGGGTCTCCGGGGAGAAAAAGTATAGCCAATGCTGCGCCGAATGCTGCTCCTTGGCTTACACCCAAAATTTCTGGGCCTACTAGGGGGTTTTTAAAGGCAGATTGCATAGCCGCCCCGGCAACGGACAAAGCCATGCCAAGCATCATTGCCGTCAGCACACGGGGTAACCGAATTTTCAGAATTATGTTTAAGGCTAACTCGTCATTCATGAGTTGAAAAATATTAAACGTGTACCTACCGACAAATAAAATGGAAATTATAAATGTGAGGGTCAATATGCATACAAGCGCTAGAAATCGGCTGGTATGTTTGGCCACTAACGCCACCCTTTGAGGTACTATGGAAAATCTCCAGTAATTTGGTTAATGATTGCTTCAGCGTCTGACTGGCTTAGGCCATACATTTCCATGTAGAACTTTCTAGTTTCCGCTATAATGTCTAAGTCGCTGCTGAAAAGTTCTGGGTTTATTTTCTTTGCCATCCATTCTAGTCCGATGATCCAACGCGAGCCTGGGCAATCCCAACTTCCTAAAGCGCCAACGTTACAGTCGTCTGGAACAGCGTAAACCCTCCCGCTTTGAACGGCAGATATGCTACTCCAAGTGGCGTTTTCTAGAAGTTGCCTTTTTAAGTCGCTGGACGTCGGAGATTTTGAGTAAGTGACAAGGAATATTACGTCCGGGTTCCATTTTGCAATTTGCTCAAAATTCACGGGGTTCCATCCGGCTCCAGATAGTTCCTTTGATAATGAGGAGCCTCCTGCGGCTTCTATCATGAATGTTTGCAGCCAACCGCTGCCTGGCACGTTAAATGTGATAATGCCGCCTTTGGTACTGTAATATAGGAATAGAACTTTTTCGCGTTCATTGATTGCAAGCGTTTTAGTTCTTGATGTAATGAAATTGTATGTTTCATTGTAGTATCTTGCTAATTTTTCGCCTCTTTTCTCGTCCATGAAAATTTTTCCTAGCACTTTTAAGTCTCGAATGTAGTTTTCCAAGTTTTCAAAATCAACATAGACAACTTTAATGTCTAACCCTTCAAGCTGGTCGCCTAATTCCTTCATGGTCATGGTAGACTTGAGTATAACAACGTCTGGTTTTGCCCCAGCTATTGCCTCAGCACTGAGCTCAGTTGTTTGAACAGTTTTGGATTTTATGTTTGGGTCGATTTTCTGGAACAGTGGGACATTTATACTTGCACTTAAATTAATTAGAACGTTTTTGGCGTTTGGAAACATGTACGCCACTGTTATTATAGGCCATGCGCTTTTTCCGGTTATTATCACCTTGTTTATCGGCGTTTTTATTTTGACGGTTCTGCCGAGGGCGTCAGTAACCACAATGGTTCCTTCGTTGCGGTTTGGAGAAAGCCACGCGTGGTAAGCTGTCAAACATAAGGCTAATAGCAAAATGGAAATTATTAGGGCGAGAAGGCTTTTCCGCATCTCTTAACCTCCTCAAAGTTCTATTTGCTGGAAGGTTTAAGTGGCTGGTAGTATCTTGCACCGCTGCATGATTTACAAAGGATTTTTTCCTTAGCTTTGACCGTTTTTGTTTCAACAACCCATTCACTACATGCGTCGCACTTTACTATTGTTGCTTCTTCAAAATTCGAGAACGGTTCAACGGCCACATGCTCTACATGAAAAAACGCCTCGTCTAAACGTAGTATTTCTCTGACAACTTTCTCCTCCTCATCGTGGCTAAACTTTCTCCTGCGCATAATCCAGTCCTCAACCGTCGAGGGTACACGTTCATGCTTCAGAGACAATCGCACCCCCTCCTTTGTATCTGATCTAGCTATGCAGACGGCGAGTTTTCCGAAATCTTTAACGCATAAAGAGGAGTGCCCGGGCGTGCATCCAGTGCTTACTTGAACGCCGTCAGCCAAGCACAGCGCTGTTTCGACGACGGCGAAAAGCCTTTTATCCCCCTTCGAAAGGTTCAACTTTTCTAACCCAATTTGTCCCATTCGAATCCCGAGAGCAACTCCCGGAGATAGATGTCCATGAAGCATCTCAGCCAACTTTACTTCTTCCATTCCTTTCATCCCCTTGTGTTGTTGATTTTGGCTTAAAGCGATATTATAAATTTGTAACATCGATATAAAAGCTTTAATATTCCTTCTAACCGAAAATCCAACCTTGAGGTTTCCGTCGTGCCGGGAAAAATAATCAGAGAATTATTGCACTTTGTTAAGGCTCAAATTGAGGATATAAATGCGATACAAGCCAAAAGGGTTCTTATTGGATTGGGTTATACTGCAGTTCAACTGAGTACGGGACATGTAGGATTATGTTACACTTTCAGCAGCGAAATAGCGCCAAATTGCTGCCAAATTTGGAGAAAAGCCGGAACCTTAGCCGGCAGCTCTGCCATAAAAATCGCTGAATTATCTTTATCATGGGATTTAAGCGAGGCCGTCGTAGGCGTAGCAGCTTTAAACGCCCTATCTCAGCTGGCTATGGAGAAAAATCTGGATAGATACGTGATTGCTGAAGGAGACCTTATCGATCAACTTAAAATCAGGCGAAATGATACAGTTGTCCTTGTAGGAAATATTCATCCCTTCATCCCAAAAATCATGGAGAAAACCAGAAAAATTTTCATATTAGAAAGAAACCCGAGGATGCGTGAGGCAAACGTTTTTCCAGACACAGCAGCCGATGAAATCCTCCCGCAAGCCACCATTGCCATAATCACTGGAACAACTTTAGCCAATGGAACCATAGATCATCTCTTGGAACTTTCTAAAACTGCAAAAGAAGTAGCCCTTGTAGGTCCAACAGCGAATATGTTTCCAGATCCTCTTTTCAAGCGCGGTGTTACAATCATAGGTGGTATAAGAATCACAGATAGCAATAAAGTTCTACAAGTGGTCTCAGAGGGAGGCGGGACTCCAGGTTTCAAAAACGCTTGCCAGCAAATAATAATTAGACCTAAGCAACTTTAAGAGTTTAACAGAAATATGCTATCTAATTTTAAATCTATGCCTCCCAGTTTTTAGGAATTTAGCCACTTCCTTTTCTAGTTTTTCATACTTTTCAAGAAGCACCTTTCCTTTAGTCGTCAATTCTGAAGAACCTCCCAAAACCCCGCCGCGATGTCTCTGGACAAGTTTAAACCCTAAGCGTTTCTCTGCAAGGGAAATTCTGTGAAGAGCGTATCGATAGGACATATTTAAATTTGATGACGCCTGAGTGATGGAGCCGTACTTTTCAATGGCTTCTAATAGCCTCGCAAGGCCTTCGCCTAATATGGGCTCATTATTTTCATTGACAAACCACAGTTTAATTTTGGGACACAATATGGCAGACATTTCTTCTCCCTTTGCTTATTTTCTAATCAAGGCGATATTTAATTTTCAGTAAGGTTTATTTTTCAGTCTGAACGCCTATTCCTCCAACACCTAGACGAAAATATTGAAGCACTGGTATAAATGCGAAAAGCTTTAATTTGATCATTTACTTTTTAGCTGAGAGGTTTCAGCATGATATTCTTACCGAGATCAAATTTACCCCCAAAACTTCTGGTGGTTGTTAAAAAGGTTGCTGAGACAAATTATGAAATAACGACGGAGCCTAAACTTGAACCGATGATTTATGCCACTTTCGTCATGACTTTCAAACAATGCGCCAAGGATTTCATCGTTAAGCTTTCAGGCGGCAAACTTAATCTTTCAGGTGAAAATCCAAACTTTAACGCGATAATTAACTGTATAAATCAACAGTCACCTATACCCGTCGAACTCCAGATGATCTAAGGAATAAATCGCTGTTTCTGTACAGCTTTTCACCATCCGTGGATGTAATATTGTAGAGACAGAATGGTACAAGTCTTCCGTTTTCCCTCAATTCGTGGACACAGCACTTTGATAGTCTTTCTAAATTAACTGTCCAAGCGTCTTGGGCGAAGTGGCACCCTACGGAAAAGAAGCCTTCCGGCTTCAAATATTCTAGTAAGAGTCTGAGGGGTGAACCGATTGCTTGAGGTTTGAATTTTCTAAGGAAGGTATTTGAAATATTGAGCTCATCGGCTACAGCCTTTAACAGCTTGTCAAACTCTATGAACTCATTTTTGAGTGAATATTTATCTATTAATTGCTCCATGTCAGCAAGCGTGTTCATTGTGTGTAGCTCTCTGTTTGTGCGGTAATAGGCGTATAATAGCGATGAACATCTTGGGTCGGGACACGGCACTGGCATGAAATCGACAGCTTTAACTTTTCCGCAGCTTTGTTGTTCAATCCCTATTTGTACATCACTTATAGTTGTCCTATTTAATGGGTTAAATAGGGTTAACGGATATCTCCCAAGAGCGGCAAAAGGTTGGAAGTTAACTCCTATGGCTTTCCTTGACACCGCGTATTTAATTATATCCCACAGATGATGCTCGTTAACGCCTTTTATAACGGTTACTGCCAAGGTTACGCTCAAACCCGCGTTTAAACAGTTTTTAATAGCTTTTTCCTTAATTTTTGTTAAATCACGCCCCCTGATTATTTGATAAACTTCCCGGAATAAACCATCAAATTGCAAGTATATTCCGCTGATTTCAATATCTGCTAAATCTTTAGCTAGACTTGGATTTTTCGCCAGCTCTATGCCATTTGTGTCTATCTCAATCAACTTAAAGCCTAAATCCTTACACAACCCTACTATGTCAAGGAGGTCTTTTCTAATTGTTGGTTCTCCTCCTGACAGCTGAATGGCAGTGGGTTTGCCCTCGCACCTTAAAAGTTCTTTAAGCATCATTTCAAAGTCTTCGATTGTTGGGTTCCATTTAGGAATGCTTTTTGAATCCGCGAGGCATACTGGACATAAAAGGTTGCAAGCGTCTGTAACCTCTAATATAGCTAGGCATGTATGTTGCCTATGAGAAGGGCAAAGGCCACAGTCAAAGGGGCAACCTCTAACAATGTTTTTAATATGGGGTTTAGCTGGTTTACCCGGTCTAGAAAAACGCAGTGCCCGTGTGTAGAGTTTAAGGTCACTCCATATTAAGGCTGTTGTTTTTCCATGCTGTCCGCAAAATTTCTCTATGTAAACTCTTGCACCGTCAGTGGTTATCTTAGCAGGAACGACTTGGAGGCACTCTGGGCAGAGGCTATTCGTTTCGGCGAGAGCATCCATAAAGTACATTCCATAAGGGAAACAAATAAATTTTAACTTTAACTGCACCAAGGTTCTCTAGCAGGTACATTGTTAAGGGAGACACGTAAACTGCAGCTATGCTATGTATGGTATCTGTGTTTGAGTCGTGGTCCATGAAAATGGTTCATTTCTCAAAACCGTTTGGAAAGCTCCCTACGCATAAAGCAAACCAAGACAAAGGTTAACACCATCTCCCGTAAACAGCATATCCATCCTAGACGAGCGGACAACACTATACCTCGAAATGGTTCTGTTGGCTTCATAATTTAATTTTTACAATGCCTAGAATCATAAAGCACCATTTAAATTAGAACTAGATGTTACCGAAATTTTTTTATTAACTGGTGCCACACCTTCTCTTCTTTAAGGAGAATATTCTCATGTCTGAAGAGGAACTCGAAGTTAAAAAAATCGGCTGTCACAGTGGTGAGCCAGGGTGTTGGTGCCGTTGCGGTCTGCTGGCTTACGTGGATAAAAAGACTGGGCGTCTTGTGAAGGTCACAGGTAATCCGGAGCATCCTGTGAGCCGTGGATTTGTATGTGAAGAGAGAATACGTCACATGGTTGACTTCATTTACCATCCTGATCAACTTAAGTATCCACTTAAACGTATCGGCGAAAGAGGGTCGGGACAATGGCAAAGAATATCGTGGAATCAAGCATTGGATGAAATCGCTGCCAAACTTAGAGAGCTTATTGATAAGTATGGGCCTGAGTGCATAGCCTTCATTGAAGGAACTTATAGAAGCGACCTTTATTGGGCAAGATCTAGGTTTGCGTTTGCGATAGGCAACCCCGGCAATATTTCTTCGCCCGGAACCATATGCTCCACATGCGACGTTTCCATGCAGTACTGCATTTACGGTAACAATACACATACACCGGACATAGCCAATTCAAAATGTATAGTTCTGGACAGCCGGCATCCTTCGGAGTCGCTTCCACAACAATGGAACAACATAATGAGGCGGAAGGCAAGCGGGGAGGAAGTTCACCTCATAGTGTTGGATCCGAGGTTCACTGAAGAGGCTAGAGTGGCGGATTATTGGCTTCAGCTGAGGCCTGGAACGGACGCTGGGGTTTTCTTAGCATGGATGTATGTCATACTTAAAGAGAAGCTGTATGACCAAGGGTTTATTGAAAGGTGGTCCAACGGACCATTGTTGCTTAGAATAGATAAAGATTGGTGGCTCACGGAAAAAGACATTGTTAAAGGCGGCAGAGATGACAGATACGTGGCTATAGACAAAAAGAGGGGTCCAGTCATATGGGATCCGGTGATGCAGCAATTCTACACGCTGGGCGGTGAGCCTATTCCAGATGAGGATGTTAAAGTTGAGTCGGAAGGGTACTTCAAAGTGGAGACTGTTGACGGTCAGACTGTTGAATGTAAAACTGCTTTCACAGCCCTCAAGGAAAGGGTTATGGAGTATCCTCCAGAAAAGATGTCTGAGGTTACGTGGGTTCCAGAGAAACTCTTAGTGGAGTCAGCTAGGCTTTATGCTACAACAAAGCCTGCATGTATGTATAGGGGCGTAGCCCCAGATCAGCTTGGTAGAGCTTCGATGTCTGTTGAAATAGCCCGCTGCATGTTAAGAATTCTCACAGGAAACTTAGATGTGGTCGGCGGGGACATCATGACGCAGCCAGGCCCAGAGATAGGCGGGAGAATGTTTCTGAGGGAGGCTTTGCTGGACTATCAAGATCATCTTTCACCTGAAATGAAGAAGAAACAGCTTGGAGCGGACATATTTCCAATAATGGCTTGGCCCATGTTCGACCTAGTAAAGCCTCACTACAAAAGGGTTTGGAGAATCAACCCGTGTGTTTCAGGCCACATGTTTGGTGTTAACTGGCCAGTTTTAGCTCGAGCAATAATCTCCGGTAAACCGTATCCAGTCAAGAGTCTAATAATATGGGCTGGAAATCCTGCTGTGTGGGCTCCCAATACTAAACTCGTTTATCAAGCATTAAGCAGCCCTAATTTAGAATTAACAGTTGTAATAGATAGGTGGATGAATCCATCATGCACCTTTGCAGACTATGTGTTGCCAGCTGCAACGAAGTCCCTTGAAAGACCCTACGTAGCCACTTTTGAAGACTTCCATCCTGGATTAACGGTTTGGGAAAAGGCAATCGAACCTTTAGGCGAAAGAAAAGATGAATACTGGATTTTCAGAGAGCTTGCAAAAAGACTGCTTCCAGAAGAGAAGTGGAGAGACGCTTTTCCATGGGAAACTCTGGAAGAGGCTGATAATGCAAGATTGGAGCCAATAGGTTTTACGCTCGAAGAGGCAAAGGACTTATACGTAATAGCTACATGGACACCGAGGAGCTATGAGCACATTAATCCGAACACTGGCAGACCAAGAGGTTTCGGTACTCCTACTGGCAGAGCTGAAATTTGGGTGACGATATTTAAACAGTTAGGAAAGAGTCCTCTTCCGTACTATATTGAGCCATATGAAAGTCCAGTAACGCAACCGGAGCTAGCCAAAGAATACCCATTAATACTCACAACTGGTGGAAGGTTTAGGCCACAATTCCACTCTGAGCTGAGACAATGGGGCATGGGGATGCGGGAACAGCATCCTGACCCGCTGGTTGAAATACACCCCGAGACAGCACGGGAGCTTGGCATAGCTGAAGGCGAATGGGTTTGGATAGAAACCAAAAGAGGCAAAATCCTTATGAAAGCCAAAATATCAAGCGCCATACATCCCAAGGTTGTAAATGCTGAAGCCAGCTGGTGGTATCCCGAGCTTCCCGGCGACAAATACTGGTGGTACGGCAATTGGATATCCAATACAAATGTGCTCGTACCAGATGACCTTGAAACCCTAGACCCCTACACGGGCTCTTGGCAGAACAGAGCCCTCCTATGCAAGGTATACAGAGCAGTAGGCCTTGTACCTTTCATGCAGTTCCCAGCGAATAGGTCATAAACATAAACCAAGTCTCATTCTCCTCTTTTTAAACCCAATCCGACCATTTATCAAACGCATGCTTAAATGATGCTTAGCCCTATAATCCTATAAGCATTATTTAAGTTGGAGGTAAAGAAAGGGATATATCACCTACTGTCGTTAAGGTGTTTTCTTCGAAGAGGGCCCTTTATGACTAGAATTGTAAGGACTGTATGTGGAGGTTGCATGTGCGAATGTGGAGTTCTAGTTCACGTTGACGAAAACGGAAAAGCCTTTAGGATTGAAGGCGACCCACAACATCCCTTGAATGAAGGTTACATGTGTCCTAAAGGCTTATCCTTCCTGCAACTAGTTTATCATCCGGAAAGATTAAGGTATCCCCTTAAAAGGGCTGGAGCAAGGGGAGAGGGACTGTGGAAATGCATAACGTGGGAAGAGGCTTTAAACGATATAAGTAGGGAGTTTTTAAGGATAAAAAACGAGTATGGGTCTCAGGCCATTGCGGTTTCTTATGGAACTTACCCAAAAAGGGTGGCCATTGGATTAAGTTTATTTCTAGCCGCGTTGGGCTCTCCTAACCAACTAATTGGGAATTGCCACTACTGTTACACCCCCCACCTAACAGCTGACCTGCTCACATGTGGAGAGGTGTATACATGCGAACTTGGGGTGCCAGATTACAGAAAAAGCAAATGCATAGTCTTGTGGGGCTTCAATCCTCTGCATACTTATCCACCACTGGGAAAGAAAATTATTGAAGCCAAGAGTAAAGGGGCGAAGCTCATAGTTGTGGATCCGCGTTTAACCGAGTTGGCAGCAATGGCAGATATTTGGTTGCAAGTTAGACCCGGGACCGACGGCGCTCTCGCTCTCGGCATGCTTAACGTTATAATAAACCGGAAACTTTACGACGCTGATTTTGTGGAAAAGTGGTGTTACGGTTTTGACGAATTAGCTAAGAGAGTTCAAGGATATCCACCAGAAAAGGTTGAAGAAATCACTTGGGTGCCCAAAGAAGAAATAATTAGGGCGGCTGAAGTTTATGCCACCTCAAAACCAGCGTCGCTTCAGTCTCACCTCGGAGTGTCGATGAGCTACAATTCAGTGCAAGCCAGTAGGGCGTTGTCAATTATGGTGGCTATAACTGGCAACCTGGATGTAAAAGGAGGAGCAGAGATCCCAAACTATCCAATAAAACTCACCTACATGAACATTAAAAGGCAGCTACGCTTAAACAGGGAAATAGAGAAAAAAGCCATAGGAGCTGAAAATTATCCACTACTTTCTGGGCCTGACTCTTTTAGATGTCTAACCCATCCGCCAAGCGTTATTGAAGCCATGTTGACTGGGAAGCCCTATCCAGTTAAAGCTTTGATCGCAACCTCTAATCTCGCCGTAAGCTTTGAAGACAGCAGAAAGGTCATTGAAGCTTTTAAAAATTTAGAATTACTGGTTGTGATGGATTTCTTCATGACGCCAACCGCTGAGCTTGCAGATTATGTTTTACCTTCAGCAACATATCTCGAGTGCGATGATATATGTGACGCGTTTTGCTACACACGCTTTATAGCAGCGCGTCAAAAGGCCATAGAGCCCATTAGTGAATGTAGAGACGACAACGAGGTGCTCTTCGAGCTCATAAAAAGGATGGGCCTTAAACCTCCCTTTTCAGTATCCTCTTATAAAGAGTTTTTGGACCATCGCCTAAAGGAGTTAGGCATGACTTTCGAGGAGTTTAAGGAAAAAGGGTATGTGTTCTCCAAAGTTGTTGAAGAAAGATATAAAAAAGGCATGTTTCGGGAAGACGGCAAGCCTGGTTTTAAAACCCCCACGGGCAAGTGCGAGTTATATTCAACTCTTCTCGAAAAGTACGGATATGACCCACTGCCAAACTATGTTGAGCCTCCAGAAAGCCCATACTCAACCCCTGAACTGACGATGGAATACCCGCTGATACTGATAACGGGTGCGAGACACATATCCTCTTATCAGACTATGGGCCATAACATTCCCTACTTGCGGGAGCTTTTACCCGATCCCTTGGTTGAAATTCACCCTGAAACAGCCGAGAAACTTGGCGTTAAAGATGGAGACTGGGTTTACATTGAAACTCCTAACATCGATGGGCGTGTAAAGATGAAGGCTGCGCTAACTTATGGCATTCATCCACAAGTTGTGTCCGCTCAAGCTTTATGGTGGTATCCGGAGGAGAGAACATATGAGAAGAAAACTTTTGAACCTAACATAAACGTTATAATGCCACTGAAACCTGCCTATGGCTATGAACCCATAGTTGGAACATCGGTTATGAGGGGGCGTCTTTGCAAAATTTACAAGGCGGAGGATTGAACATGGCAAATAAGAATTTGGCGGTGAACCCACAACTTTGTGTTGGGTGTCATTCATGTGAGGTTGCCTGCAAGCAAATCAACAACTTACCAGCCGGAGTTTTCCGAATCAAAGTTGAGAGAAACGGGCCGCATTATAATAAGAATGGAAAATTGACGGTGAAGTTTAGGATAGTTCGTTGCACGCAATGTGAAAAGCCCAAATGTGTAGACGCTTGTCCTACGGAGGCCTTAAAAAAGCGAAACAACGGCATCGTAACCGTCAACAAGGATTTGTGCAATGGATGTGGAAAATGCATAGAGGCTTGTCCAATTCACGCTATATGGCTTAACCCAGAAACTGGAAAAATCGAGAAATGCGATATGTGCATGGACAAAAACTTGGAAACGCCCTTCTGTGTAAAACACTGCATGAGCAAAGCTTTACGCTATAACGATCCATACTATCCTTTAGGGATTCCATGGTGACCTTTAAACGCTAAGAGAGGTTTTATGGCTAAAATTACATTTTCCCCATCAACAACTTCTCTGCAAACCTGCCAACTTCCAAACTCTTAACGTTTTCCGACGCGTCTTGAGTTTTTAGGGCTAAATCTATAACATGTTTTGTTTGCATCATGGGCTGAGAAGCCCAAAACACTTGTGCGCACGTGTAACAGTAAACAACCATTAAATCAGCTCCAGACTCCAGGAACTCGCTAACCCTAGTCATTGAGGAAGCGGCTGTAAGGTTCGGGTCTACACATGAGACCAACCCTCCAGCCCCGCAACACACAGACTTTTCTTTGTGGTGGGGCATTTCTACAAGCTGATTATTTCCGAACATTTCTCTAATCTGTCTGGCGAAAATTCCTTTAAATCTGTCTGGGCAGCTGTCGTGAACTGTGACTTTTAAATCTATTGTTCGCATACTTTCTTTGAAAGAATCCCGTAAAACTTCGTAGATTGTAAGGATATGAAATTCGCCTTGAAACATGGACTGCAAATAGTAATAACACATGGGGCAGGCAGTTATGATATCTGTGCAACCATGCTCTTTCATATAGGATTCTAGCCGCTCAAGCCATTTTGAAGCTCTCTCTTGTAAGCCCACGTCAGCTAGCGGTTTACCGCAACATTGATCAACTAAACCTACATCATTGAATCTTTCTGCAAGCTTTTCGTAGACTTTCACGGTGGCTTCAGGAGAATAACAAGACATGGCGCATCCTGGGAAAAAAGCATACTTAAAAGATTTCTTTCTTAATGAATCATATCGCCAGTTTTTATGTAACCTATATGCTGTTGGGAAAAAGAGAGGCTCGTCAGGTAGGGAAAGCTTGTAGCATGGGTTTTTGGCGGTCTTCCATGCCAGTTTTTGTCGTGCATGCGAAATAACTTGAGGGAAATCTAAATCTAGGGGGCAGACCGCCTGACATAAGCCACATAAAAAACATTCCATAACATAATTTTTGCTTTCATCAACACTTTCTGCAAGTTCCTCAGCTATTTTTTTGGGTGTTTTATTATGCTTCAAAAGAAAAGGGCATTCTTGGACGCAGAGTTGGCATTCAGTGCAATTCTCAATTATACGGGTTAAAGCATTCATGTTTTAAATGGTCCTCTTTTAATGCATGGTTTTATCAAAGGCGGAAACAAATTTTTAAGCTTTCGTCTCAGCAGCCTTCAAGTGTAAGCTACAATCCTACCTCTGTCGCTTTGCTGTATTTTTATTGGAGGTTTAGACGACGTGATCTTTCCTATCATGTTCTTTATTCTTCCAATGTACATTTTCTCGACATAAGGATCCGTCTTAACAACCTTTTTTGCAACTTCTTCACAGTAGTTGCAGTTTCCACATCCAGCCATACACGGTGGATTGTTGTTTACGAAGTATTCATACCAGCTGTCTAAGGATCGATTGTCAATGGATAATTTCAATGGTGGCAGCAGTTCAGCTGTTGGGTCAAACATGTCGCAGCAGAAATGCATGTAAGAATTATCAATTAAGGCGTAAATATCGCCCTCATATCCGCCTGAAAGGTAGGCTTCAACCAGTTTTAATAGGTCTTCCGCGGGCAATCCGCGTCCAGCTATTTTGATATAATCTATTCCTATCGTAGAGTAGTACTTAATGTCCTCCGGTCTAAACCATGGAGCCTTAATTATTTCTTTGTGATTACTTAACCTCTCTAACGTGCACCTCATGAGGGGGTAAGGCTTGTATGTGAATCCTATTGGATCGTAGAGCACGCTTTGCGAGACATGGGCTGTTATCGTGTTATGATAGGTCCTAAAAGGGCATTTAAGCAGGCAGCCGTTGTTAGCTATCACTTCCAGTTCAGCTTTTACGTTTTCCCTTATGAGCTTTAGCAAGCTGAAACAGCGATTAATATCCTCGCTCAAAGTAAGTCTAGAAGCCCCTAAACTCTCGTAAACGCGTGCCTTGTTCAAAGAATCTATATAGCACAATGAAGAAGCGTTAATCCTGAATTCGGGATAGTTCTCTGCTATATACTCAATAAGATAGGGTATTGCAACTATCAAAGTATCAACTTTCACTTCTACAAGTTTTTCTAAAAGCTTATTGAGGTTTTTTCTCCCCTCTTCGGTATATTCAACCAGGTTCATGCAAACAGCATTTAACGTATATGCAAACTTAAAACCACAAGAATGGGCTTTCTTAACGTGTCGGGCAAGCCCATTTTCGTCGATTTCAGGAAGAACTGTTGAGGGCCATTCTGTTCCCAGTATAGATGTTTTAAGTGAGCCGTAAACCTCGTAGACTTGAATATTTGTTTTCGAATATTTGCAATTCAGCTCCTTCAATTTTTCCAGGAAAGAGTCCTCAAAAGTAGTTGGCACACAGAGTTTCACGGTCATTATCCATAAACCTCATGAAATGGAAGATTATACTCTTTAATTTGCATTATGGAGTGAGATCATAACGTTACCTACTTAAATCAATGGTGTGAGAATGAATAGAATCTTGTAACGTTTTATTTAGTGGGCTTGCTGCTGTTGCTCTTGTTTTTCTTTTTTACACCATATAAAACACCGTTTTCAGACAATATTAAGACGCGACCGCATTTTAAACATCTATAGTAGCGATTAACCCCTTTTTCACCTTTCTGCTCCCCAAGGAACTCCGTTTTATCATGAGGACATTCTTCAGACATACTTTATAACTCCACATTACGCATTTTACTTTCTTTTGGCTATAAGCATTTTTATGATGAGCCAACAGCTTAAAAATACTCGTTTGCGTTGAGATGAAAAAGATATTTATAGCGTGTATTTTAGAGATGCTAATGCCAACAATACGTCTAATAGTTTTTTAAATAGGCCCGTTTGTGTAACTCTTCCTATAATTTTTCCCTTGTCAATAACGTATAAGCGTCTAACATTTTTCTCAACCATAAGGTCCCATGCTTCACCAAATGTCGCGTCTGGTTTTATAGTTATCAAAGGACACGACATTATATCCTTCAATAACACTTTGTCAATGTTTAGGTTTTTGGCTATAACCCTCTTCAATAAATCCCTCTCGGTAACGACTCCGGAAGGAACACCGTTGACATTAACAACAATTGACCACACATCATTTTCCATCATGCTCCTTAATGCTTCTCTGGCCGTTTGATTGCTTTCAAGAGCTATCACCCCGCTCTCTAGTATGTCTCGGACTTTTAAGGTGAGAGGCACCATCTTCACCGGTCACTATTTTGACTTCGGATGGAATATAAAACTTTAGCTTTCATGGCGTTTAATGGAGACATCCAACTTACAACACAGCATCCAAGCATTTAACTGATAAATTAGTGCGGGGGGTGGGATTTGAACCCACGGAGGCCTACGCCAGAGGATCTTAAGTCCTCCCCCTTATCTTAGGCTGTCTTCGCCCCAAACAGCCCATTTAGACCTGGCTCGGGTACCCCCGCGCTAGCAAGTATTCTCAAAAGGTTTTCCAATGTTTAAGTTTTCCGTGTCAAGATACATTTAAGTTGAGATTGTTGTTATTTTCTAATCGTGGTGGGCGGGTAGCCTAGCAAGGATAGGGCGCAAGCCTCCTAACGCACGAAGAGAGCTTGTGATCGTGGGTTCAAATCCCACCCCGCCCGCCACTACGTAAATTTTTGGTTTTAGCCTTTTACAACGGCCAGTGGCACGAGTCTGGCGACTTTTGTGGCTATGCCGACTTTGTGGCTGACCTCTGCCACTATGTCAACGTTTTTATATGCTGGGTCTGCCTCTTCGGCTAATACGACTGCACTTGCCGCTCTGACGGCTATGCCTCGCTGTTCAAGGCTTTTCTTCACGTCTCCGCCATAGAACTTACGTTTTGCGGCTGCTCGGCTTAGCATTCTTCCGGCGCCGTGGGCTGTTGAGCCGAAGCTTATTTCCATGGCTTTTTCGGTGCCTACTAGAATCCATGAGCTTGTTCCCATGCTTCCTGGTATTATTACTGGCTGTCCGACGCTTCTGTAGTCTGATGGGATTTCCGGATGCTCTGGCGGGAAGGCTCTTGTGGCGCCTTTTCTGTGAACCCAAACTTTTCGTTGTTCGCCGTTAACCTTGTGGTTTTCTATTTTTGCGATGTTGTGGGCCACGTCGTAGACGAGTTTTAGGCCGAACTTTTCGGGGTCTTCTTTAAAAACTTGCTGGAAGCTTTGGCGAACCCAGTGCATTATTGCCTGCCTATTTGCAAAAGCATAGTTCACGGCGCAGGCCATAGCCTCATAATAGTCTTCGGCTTCGTTGCTATTTCCGGGTGCGCATGCAAGCTCTCTGTCTGGCAAAACTATTTTGTATTTGTGGACGGCTCTCTCCATAACCCGCAAGTAGTCTGAGCAGATTTGGTGTCCAAAACCTCTTGAGCCGCAATGAATCATGACGGTTACTTGTCCTTCATGCTCGATTCCAAAGGCTTTTGCCGTTCGCTCATTATAGATTTTGTCAACTTTCTGAATTTCTAGGAAGTGGTTCCCAGAGCCCAACGTGCCTATCTGTGTTAGCCCTCTGTTCTTGGCGGTTGTTGAAACCTTGTCCGGGTTGGCGTTTTTCATGCAGCCATGCTCTTCGCAGTGCTCCGCGTCTTCATCCCAGCCCAGACCCTGGTCTATAACCCACTGTACGCCTTCTATTGCAAGCCTGTCCAAGTCATGGATTGTCACTTTGAAATCTTTTCGACGGCTTCCAAGACCGCACGGAACATTCTCAAAAATGGCGTTTGTCAACTGAACCAGCTTGGGTTTTAGGTCTTGTTCCGAAAGGTTTGTTGTCAGAAGGCGCACACCACAGTTTATGTCGTAACCAACTCCACCTGGGCTAATTACGCCCTCGTTATAGTCTGTTGCAGCCACACCACCAATTGGAAAGCCGTAACCCTCGTGTCCATCCGGCAATGTTATGGAATACTTGTATATGCCGGGCAGGTGGGCAACATTCGCGCACTGCTCAAGGGTTCTGTCCGTCTGCATCTTCTCCAGTAACATTTTATCCGCAAAAATTATGCCCGGAACGCGCATCCCGGGTTTATACTTTGGGATACGCCAAGTGTAATCGTTCACTTTTTCAAGGGGCACTTTTTCAGAGGGAGGTCTTCCCTCTCCTTCTTCGCCCATAACATTTTCACCCTAAGCCTTTCTCAAGTAAACGCTAAATATAAAGCATTTTGGCATATAAACCAATAAGACTAGATTGGGAGTCCAAAATTTTTCACGAACTCCACTACGCCCAAAACGCTTGTTTTAAGAACTGTTTCACCCAAAACCCTATGCAGTTTAATGTGCTCCAGAGCCCTTTTAACAGCCCCGTCATTCTCTGCAATTCTCTGGCTAATCTCCTCTAAACCCTCACCTTCATCCAAGGATTGCTTTGCAATGCTAGCCCAAAGCTTAAGCTGATCAGCATACGCACGAAGTTTTTCCACAGCATTTTCTGCCTTGCCAAAATGTGTATAATACAAGGCTGAAGGCTTTAGATGTACCAACTTGTTCAAAGAGGCCAAAGCCATGTCCAGTCTAAATGGAAAGGGTGTTGTTGGGACTATGACGTCTATATCACTCAAATATATTCCGGCGGCATCACCCACGAAAATGCCATTGCTTAAAGGTTCATAATAGCTTAAATGGTGGGAAGCGTGTCCAAGCGTTTCCACAACCTTTAGCGTTATGCCCTTTCCAATTTCAAAGGTCATGCCATCTTTAGCGGCTATGATACGATCCGCTGAAACTGGTTCTGGTTCACCATAGATTTCAGCCACATCTCCTAGAACCATCTTTGACTGCTGCCAAAGCTTTTCAGGATTTGCAAGATGCGGTGCCCCCTTTTCGTGAACTATGACCTTTGCTTTTTGAAAATGTCTTGCAAGAGAGCCGACGCCTCCTCCGTGGTCCAAGTGAATATGTGAAACAGCAATGTAGGAAACGTCATCAGGTTTTATGCCCAAACGCGTTAAGCCACGGACAAGATTTTGGATGGAGGACGTGGGACCAGTCTCAACTATGGCCATTTTTTCGCCTATCAAGACATAGCTGGCAATAAAACGCTGTATCCCAGATACCTCGGCGTCAATCATAAAAATGTGCTTGTCTAACTTTAATACGCTCAATCTTTACACGTTCCATTAATTGGTGAAGTTTAAAGTTTCACCTTGCGCCTTAAACGTTTTGCGTGAAGAAAAATGAGCTTCGTTAAGCTGAACAAAAAGAAAGGGTAAAGCAGTAATCCCAGAAACACTTGTAAAAGAAATATCTTTCATTATCCGTTATCTCAGGTGAAATACCGGTCGCAGCAAACATTTTTAACTCTATCTCTAAACTCTTACAAGATTGCCAAAATCGGAGATGTGAAGCAGTGGTCAATCTGGTAATCTTTGGGGCACCGGGCTCCGGGAAGGGGACTTATGCCTCAAGGCTTAAGGAGATACTTGGCGTTGCAGTCATCGCTACAGGAGACCTCTTCCGAGAGATGATAAAAGAGGATACGCCTTTTGGAAGGAAAGTAAGAGCTTATGTAGAGAAAGGTTTGCTTGTGCCAGACGACATAACTCTTGAAGTTTTAAAGGGAAGTTTGGCTAAAATTCCAAGGGACAAAGGCTTCATTTTAGACGGCTATCCTAGAACAATTGAGCAAGCCAAAGCTCTTGATGAAATAGCAAAAATAGACGCCATAATCCATCTCATAGTGCCCGACTGGATAATCATTGAGCGCTTGTCTTCTAGGAGGATATGTAAAAACTGTGGTGCAATTTATAACATGCTCTTTTTAAAGCCAAAAAACGATATGGTTTGTGATAACTGTGGCGGACCTTTGTACCAGCGTTCCGACGACACGCCAGAAGTTATTAAACGGCGTATAATGGTTTATGAAAAGCAAACACAACCCCTACTTGAATATTATAGGGAGAAGAAGGTTCCGTTTGTAGAGGTAAAATGTGAAAAATTGGAAACGCCGCCAGATGTTATTGTTCAAGAAATATTGAAAGGGTTGAAAAGCCTCGGTCTGGCTTAAATATCGAGTATAAATTTCACGGTTGTTTTATCTGTTTCCTTAATAATCTCCATTTGATGGTATGTAACAGCTTTTACGCCAACTCTTTGAGTATGCTTTTCAGGGTTGAACCTCTCGCCCCATATTTTGGCTTTGAGCCTAAAACCGTCCGCCGTTTTAGCAATCTCAAATATTTCAAACTTTGAATATAGCATCCCATTAATCTCTGATTTAACAAGGAGTTCTTCAAGCCAACTATAAAGTAGAGCGTACTCATCTATTGCTTCAACTTCAACATAATCCTCAACTTCTGGGTTGACCTTTTCTATGTCCGTCATTACTTCAAACATGGCGGCTGCGGCGTTTTCAAAGGCTTCAGCTAGGTTTCTTCCGTGGGCGGCAATATACGCGTCCGCCATGTGCTCAAGAAATTCAAAGTTTCCTTTCTCTGACATAGTTTTATCGATATAGTAAAAGTCTTTATGATTTTAAATTGTTTCACGTTTGGCAAACAAGAATTGCGCTTCTATAGAAGAGGCCTTTAGAAGTGTTTTGGAATTTTCTGGATGGCTGCCACTGTTAGCTTGACGGCGTTTTCAGCGTCCTTTAGGCTTAGTAGGGATGCTGGACTGTGAATGTAGCGTGTCGGCACCGATATAACGCCGCTGGGGACTCCTTCCCTTGTTAGGGATATGCGGGCAGCGTCTGTTGAGCCTTGTAAACCGGTTTCAAGCTGGTATGGAATCTTGTTCTCCTCAGCCACGTCAACAAGCAACCGTAGAACTTTTGGATGGGTTATAAGCCCATAGTCAGCCACAGTTATTGACGGACCTTTCCGCAGCTTTACGGGGGCTTCTACCTCTTTTACGCCTGGAACATCGCCAGCTATGGTAACGTCTAGGGCTATGCCCACGTCGGGGTATATGCCAAATGCCGCTGTTGTTGCCCCTCTTAAGCCTACCTCTTCTTGCACTGTTCCAACAGCGTAAACTGTGCATTCTGCCTCTTTGAGCTGTTTCATTGCTTCAACCATTACTGCGCAGCCGACTCGGTCATCGAAGGCTTTTCCAATAACTATGTCGTCGCTCATTTTGGCGAATTTTATGTCAAAGCTTACGGGGTCTCCAATTTTTACGCCCATCTTTTTGGCTTCTTCCTGGTTTTCCGCTCCGATGTCTATGAAAAGCTCATCATAGGTCATGACCTTTTTGCGTTCCTCCTCCTTTTGTATGTGGGGAGGCTTAGAACCAATTATGCCATGTAAGGGGCCTTTTTCCGTATGCACTATCACTTTTTGGGCGAGCAATATGCGGTCGTCTATTCCGCCGATTTTTGTGAACTGGAGAAATCCCTCCTTTGAGATGGTTTTTACAAAAAGTCCAATTTCATCCATGTGGGCTGCCAGCATAACCTTCGGCGCGTCTTTACTGCCTTTTCTAATGCCTATAACGTTTCCAAGCTTGTCTTCCTTAACTTCGTCTACATGGGGCTTTAGCATGTTTTTCAGTAGGCTTCTAACTTCTTCCTCTCTTCCAGCCACTCCACAAGCGTTTGAGAGTTTTTCCAGAGTTTCCGCAAGAGTCACATGTTTTCCTCCTTTCAAGAGTTGAGTGAGAATTCTAAAGCTTTATATTAAACAGTTGTGGTATTAAAACCGCGTTTGAATCATGGGCTTTAACTCTCTGCCCTCGAAAGGTGAAAAGTCGCCAGTTGGGTAATTCTCTAAAAATCCTCTTCAGAAAAGTTAGGGTTTACCTCCGCATAACAAAGGCAGGTGAATTGGCTAGAAGATACTTTGTAATGAACGGATTTGACGGCGCTATGACTATCTTCGGCATAGTTTTAGGCTCATGGATGGCTGGAGTGGCAAAACCAGAAGTTATTTTACTCGCTGGCTTTGGCGCATGCTTAGCGATGGGAGTTTCCGGGTTTTTCGGGGCTTTCATGGCTGAAAAAGCCGAAAGGGAACGCCACTTAAAGGAAATGGAAGAAACAAGAAATCATGTTGACCCGGTACATTATGAGGCGGCACACTTTGTGGTGTTCTACGTAGCATTAATAGATGCGTTATCACCAGCATTAACAGCCATAATCTCGCTAGCACCCTTCATTCTGGCGTCCATGAGAATAGTCTCCATATCCAGTGCTTACTTCACTTCAATACCGCTTTCCTTGGCGGTTCTCTTTCTTTTAGGTATATACTTGGGTAAAATAGCAAAGGAGAACGGATGGCTCTACGGCGTAGCAATGTTAACTGTGGGTGCATTAACAGCACTGATCATATTCCTTATCCAACTATTCCTTGGCTGATGCCAAAAACTGTTAAGTATAAGCATGTTAAGCATGTTTTAGTTTAGAGAAATAAGACAGCAAAGGGATCTGGTTGGAAAAACTTGAGAGGTCTACTTTTATAGCGTTAATTTCTGTTTGCGCCGCCTTCAACATAATTTGTGATTCGCTAATTGTCCCGCCAATCCTGCCATACTCTGGGGTTTGGTACAGTTGGATTTTCATATCCGAACCAATAACTGGAATATTGCTTGGTCCGTTAGCTGGCTTCCTTTCAAACTTTATTGGGGTTATGATTGGGCACTTCATAAATTACGTTGATGCATACGAGTTTCTTTTCACACTTGGCGCTCCCCTTGGAGCTATGATTTCAGCACTCGTTTTCAGAAGAAGATGGGGCATGGTTTTAACATATTATTTCGCCCTTTTAGGAGGCTTTTTTGTCGCACCAGTTTCGTGGCAACTTCCTTTTTGGGGGATGTGGGATGTCTATTTGGCTTTTGCTATATTGCTATTTTTAGCTGTTATAACATCAAAGTGGAAAAGTTTGTGGGATACAAAATCGGAAAAACGTTTAATCTATATTCTCGTCCTAAGCGTGTTTATCGGCTTAGAGGCGGATGTTCTTTTCCGCATTTTCATTTTTGTGCCGTGTCAAACCTACAATTTATTTTACGGCTATGGAGTCGCCAGCCTCAAGGCTATATGGGCATTAGGTGCCGTTGAAACCCCAATAAAAGTGAGTTTATCCGCCATTATAACATCCATAGTGGGTCCGCCGATAATAAATGCTGTGCGCAAATTGAAATTGTCTATCTAAAGTGGTTGAAGCTTGCTATAAATAACCTTAGCTAGATTGCTAGCTTTCTGGAGGGATATTTCGCGGCTTTCTCCTTCAGCCAAAACAGAGCATAAGGGTTCTCCTTTTTCAACTATGCTGTGCGGAGGAGGGATATTTCGCACCCCTTTTAAAGTTGTAAGGTCTGGAACCACAATGCGTCTAGGAGCATACAAGATGAGGCGTGTGCAAAAATTTGAAGACGGCTTTATTGTTGGCAGTTCATTGTATAGGCAAGCTTTAACGTGGGCGTCGACAAGGTTGATTCCTAAAACTTTTTCCACACAGCCCAAGGTTCCTTGAAACCGCGGGTTAACCTCTATTACATAGGGTGTTCCATCTTCTGAAATGACGACGTCGATGCCGTTCGAACCTATAAGACCAAAGTGCAAAGCGATTTTTTCAGTTATGAACCGACATTTTTCGAAAAGCAATTTAGTTGTTTGAAGAGGCACGATGTTACCGCAGTAGCCGAAAGGCTCGCTTTGAAAAACTGATGACAGCCCTAACAGTTGTTCATTTATGGATAAAATCTTAACCTCTTTTTCACCAGCCAAAAAGGATATGCTTGCATAAACGCCTCTAATCAATTTTTGGACAACAACTTCGTCAGCTATTTTTGACACCAGGGAAAAAGCGCCCTCTAATTCTGAGGGATTCGACGCCGCTCTTATTCCCGTCCCACCAAAACCACCGACTGGTTTAAGGACAACTGGATACCCCATGTTAGCAGCAGCTTCCTTTGCTTCAAAAACACCTTTTATAACAGCTGTCTCGGGATAAGGGATTCCTAACTCTTTAAGTTCGTTAAAGAATCTTCGTTTTTCGCGAACTTTTCTAATAATGCTGGGTAGGTTCCCCAATATCGGCGCAATGCTATTCAGCTTATAGAGAATATCAAACTGGTCGTCAAGACCTGAAGAAAGCAAAATAGCATCTACATGGCACCTCTTCAAAATATCTTTCGCCGCTTTAAAGAGAGCATACGGATTAAAAAAGGTGCTCCTGTCCTTACAATACTTTATTGCAGGCTTGTAATAGTCGCAAACCTCTTTTAAGTCAACGTCGTCAAAGTAGTCAACGGCATAAACGTTGTAGCCAGCGCTTTTTGCAGACGCGGCAATAAAAGTCGTGTCTATGCCAATTGCCAATATTTTGTGAATTTTAGCAACTGTCAAGGGTTTACTTGTTTCACTTTTCCTAATTTTCACCATTGTGTTATATCCTTGCGGAAATCCTCCATTTTAACTATTTAAGCTATTCAAACCGAGTTTAAGAAAAGCCTCGTAGCTATATTGTTTATAGAAATATATATCTGAGATTTCTAGTTAATGTTTTAACGGTGGAGGTTTGTATGGAGCAGCGTAAAATAATGTCTCTTGGCCGCTCCTCTCTTGTTATTTCGCTTCCAAAGTATTGGACGGAGTTAAACGAGCTTAAAAGTGGAGATGTTGTTTCTATTGCGATGAATAGAGATCGCTCTCTTGTTGTTTTTCCTGGTGCGCGGAAGGAGCGGGAACCCGCGAAAATAACTCTTCATGTTGAATCGGAGAAGGACATATCCTTTGTCATTCGTGGCATAATTGCCTGTTACCTGAATGGTTATTCCTACATTAGACTTGTTTCAGACAAGTTTTTTACAGTGCCTCAGCAGAAAGCCATCCGAAAGATTGTGCAGATGCTCTACATGAGGATAATGGAAGCAGACACTAAAGAAATGCACATTGCAACTCTCATAGACGAGTCTAAAGCGTCCATTGAGACCGGAATTAATAGGATGTATAAAATATCAAGCTCCATGTGTCGTGATGCCTTCAATGCCCTCAAAGATCAGGATGCAGCTCTTGCGAAATCCGTTTATATGATAGACGATGAAGTTGATCACTTCTCCTTTTTCCTGCTGAGGCTTGTGCGCAGAGCAGCTGTCGATCCTGCGTTGGCTAATCAGCTTGCCGTAGAACCCATCGATTGTTTGGATTATCAGACCCTTATTCATCGTATAGAGCAAGTTTCAGACCAAGCTGCCAACGTGGCGAAGCACGTAATTATGATGGAAGGAGGCGGGAAAGAAGTCTCAAAACCCTTGT
This sequence comes from Bathyarchaeia archaeon, assembly GCA_038882975.1. Classification (GTDB taxonomy): domain Archaea; phylum Thermoproteota; class Bathyarchaeia; order Bathyarchaeales; family Bathycorpusculaceae; genus JAGTQI01. Next base: position 24,964 of record JAVZNE010000002.1, on the reverse strand, counting down.
TAGAGAAGATGTATTCAGCTGGGTGTGACGCGTTAACGCTTTACGACAATGCGGTAAATTCCCTTTTCGCAAAAGACGTAAAAACAGCCAATGAGGTTATTGAGAATCAAGCTAAAATAGAGAAATTGGATAGGGAAATCGCATCATTGGCATTTTTGAGGGAAAAAGACACAGAGGTTATTTGCGCATGCTGCTCTATAAGGGATGGCATCCAGCGTATAGCGGAGTATTCAGCGGACATCGCGGAGATCACCATCAACCAGTCTTTTAAGGTTCCGTCTTAGCCTTTGCTTTATGAGTTACTTTCGTTCCTTTGGTGGATAACTGACGGTGACTGCAAGTTTAGCGGCCGGAAGTTCGCCTCTCAGTATTTTTCTTGCCAACTCCATTGCGTAGTTATAATTATAGACTGTTCCTTTGCCGTTTCTTCTGGCTTCCTTTAAGATTTCGCGTTCAAGTTTGTATTTGAGTCTCCCGATAGTTAGTGGACCTATACCGAAGATCCCTGGGGCAAATTCTCTCATGTCATCTTCAAGTTTCATTCCTTCCACCCCAAGAGGTGGAACAGCGTTGACATCGGCTATAACTTTGACAAATTTTACCGCGTTCAGCATGTCTTTGGTTATTATGCGGACGCCTGCAACGGACGCGCAGAGAATAACATCTGCATCATTTATAACCTCAATCTTTTTCTCTGGTGTTGGGGCGAAAACACCTTCAACGTCCACGCCATATCTTTCACTGAGCAGAGTGGACAGCTTTGAAACGTATTCGTCTCCGTCTTTTCTGTCAGGATTTGGGCTAACAATCTTGACGGTGCATCCAAGCTTGGCTAACAAAATGGCTGCAACCCTTCCAACGGCTCCTGTGCCAAAAATTGCCACCCTTTTGTCCTTCAAATTTCCAAGCTTAGCCTTAGCAATTGCATCTTCAACTTTAGCCACCATGGCTGCAGCTGTTGTATAGGCACCAGCCGGATCAATGATAGTGTTGGCTTGGAAAGGTGGAAACATAGTTTCGCGTACAATTTTTAAGACCTCCTCAGCTTTTTCCATGTCTTTCCCGCCTACGAAGAAGCATGTGCGCTTAATCCCCTTCGGGTCTCTGGAGAAAATGGCGTCTTGCACTATTTTCTTCGCTTCTTCGGTGGTCACGTTTTCGTATGGAACTACCACGCTAAATCCGGCGTCGTAAGCCATGCAAATGTCGAATGGGCTCGCCCTCTTGTCTGTGTCCAGGAAGAAGAGGATGTAGGGAGCCTCTTCAGACGAAGTCCTGATGACTGGTTTAACTTGGATTTGCATGGATTTAAGTAAATCCTCAATCTCAGCCATCGGTGTTTTCTCCTTTGTAATGACTAATTTTTTTGTCGGCTGAATTGCCTCTACATCAACGTCAACAGACTCTAAAAGCTTTTTGACTCCGCTCACATGTTCTGGACTTGATATGTGCAAGCATGTGATTTCCGTTTTTTCCATGCCTCTGGCTTTTTCAAGAATGCCCATGGCTATCCAACTTTCCCTAACTGAAAACTTCGCTTCGCGCTCTAACTCTTCAATTTCCTGTTGCAAGCACTGCCCATAAGCTATCAAATACTCCTTTTCTGCACTGTTTTCAGGCATTTCCTCCAACGCCTTCAATATTTTATCCCTAAGCTGTCTCTTCTCTTCAATGAGGGAAGCCACGTAGCCCCGCGCATTTTCGTCGATGTCGACGGCGAAGAATGGAATTTTCGCCTTCTGGCTTATTTGGGCGAGAACATTTGCTTCGTTGAACTCTTTGGTTGTGCGGTTTCCCAACTCTTCAGTTATGAAGTCTGGTTTAACCTCGTCGACTACTTTTTCAAAGAAGCTGCAGAAGGCAACGGATGGCTTAAATCTGGATGAAAGGATATTTTTGGGTACATGATTATTTGTAGGTTCTGCAATCCAGAACGGCTCGCTGTATTCCTTCTCAACTATTATGACTCTTAATGTTTTTCCTTCCAACGGTGTTATTTCAAGAGCTTTCATTTTTTCACCTAACAGCCAAATAGGAAGCGGAAAATATATACTTATTCGAAATACCATATATATGTATTAATAGCGTATATATAAAAGCTAAAGTTGTTAAGCCCTTAACCTCTTAAGCCACTTTTGATAAATTTCTTCGTCAAAAGCGGGAGGCAACATCAACTTATCCTTAACCTTTAATCTTCCCTCCTTAGAGTGAGGTCTCCTAACAAGCGTATCAGCATACTTCTCAATTTCCCTAGCCTCTTCGGCGAGACTGGCTGCAACTTGCGCAATTTCATGTGCACAAGCGACCAATGGAATATATTTTTCCTTCTCTTTCTCCATGAAGCATGCTCGTGTGTTTATCTCTGCAATCTTCTTCGTCAGTTCATATGCTGCCATAGCCTTTGCAAGGGCGTATGGATTCCTAAAGTCAGAGTTATCCCTAATATTGTCGGTATCTATAATTAGCCGTGGCAACTCAAAAGTTATGCCTTCCTTGCAGCAGTGGATAATTCGGTCAATTTCTTGGTAAATCATTCTGTAGACGCCTGTGATCGCCAGCACCTTTATCACGTTTGAATTGAAAATTGCCATTTCAGTGGGGTCCAGAAACTCTTTCCTAGCGCCTATGAGAGGGTCACCCATAACTATGATGTAGCCGAAGCCTTGTTTTTCAAATTCCTCTTTGAGGCGTTTGCCCGGAGCATCGGAAATGAACATGCTTGGAACCTTCTTTTCAGAGAGAATTTCCATGGCTTTTCGGGGTCCTTGAACTGCTGGATTTGGTGAAATGAAAATTATGAAGTCTGGGTTGAAGTCAAAGATTTTCGGTATGGCTTCTTCAACCTCTTCCGCGAGCATTTTCGCCCCAGTCGTTATTGTTCGAACGCTTATGTCCTCTCTATCCGCCAGTTCATCGAAAAGAAGTTCAAGCAAGGGCGCGGTCCCAATGTTGCCACATTTGAAGACGCCAATCTTGACTTTCTTCAAGGGGTGCACCTTGAGGCATCGAACTAGAAGCCATATTTAGAAAACAATCTTTATAAGTATTTCAGAAAAGCATGTGTTAGCCTCTCCTTATTTTGTCAACTCCTTAGCTGCGGCCCTTTTCTTCCCTGAAAGCTTAATCAGCAAGTTTAGAGCATTGGCTTCGGTGCTTGCCTCTTTAGTTATGATGGCTCCAGCTTTTTCTGCGTTGGAAAATATTTCTTCGCCTTGTTCTGTGCGTATAATTACAAAGGTCCATCCTTCAAGTCCAAGTCCGCCAACAGAGATGTCCGCCAACTCTGAGCTGAAGTCTTCGCAGAAGTGGCAGCTTTTTCTAGCGTATTGTTTTGCCTCTGCTAGTGGTATTGCCACAGTTTCGGATTCCAGCGTCAACAGCATCTTGCCCTTGATATTGACTTTTTTAATACAGTTTGGGTCTACTCCCAACTTTCTATGAATGTGCTCCTTCATAAGCCCGTCATAAATGAAACACTCGGAGCATGCCAGTCCAATCAGAAGCTTTAACGGAATAGTATATTTCTTGAGCCCGGCAAACTGTATTTTTCGTGCGGCGCGAATATGGCATGGTGTTCCAACAAGTGCTACCTTTCCAAGTTTTTGTTTCAAAGACTTTGCTATGGCAAGGATGTTGGGCGAGTAAAAGTACTTCGTTCCAGCCGCCTGCAATACATCATCAGCTGTTGTGGCAAGTGTGGGGCGTGGGTAAAATGGATTTTCTCGTTCACTTTTCGTAACTATCGCACCATTAATAATGCCGTTATTTAGGGCGAAAAGAAGTAAAGCTGTTACAGCTCCGCCGTCTTGACATTTCTCTAAAATTTGTTTATCATTAGCCCTTGCCAAGGCGATTCTTCTATAAATTCCAAAAACTTCATCGGGACTTCGTTCTCTTCCAAACACAAAGTTCTCAATTTCTGATAATGGAAAATCGTATTGTGGGCATACTTGCGCGCATATGCCACAAACTTTACACTCCTTTACTATGTTGGGCTTTTCTCCAACATATTCGAGGCAGTTAAAAGGACAGACAAGCACGCATGTGCCACAGCCAACACATTTTCCAGTTTTGACGACAGCTTCAGCGATGGACTCTTCAAAGCTAACTTTGGCAGTTTTCATGGCAAGCACCTTTATAGAGTTTAAAGAATAAATAGTTTAAGTTGAGCTTTTTGCTGTTTAGGACTATTTAATTATGAGTTAATAACATAGCATTTTGTTGTGTCTAGCGAAAAGTCTTAAATGAGATTACGCCTATCCTCAAAGCTAGGTTGAAAACGATGCAAAGTGAAACCAGACTTGAAATGGTCGGCTATGACGAAAAGGACAAGTTTGGACCATGTCTCATAATAAAGTCTCAGAAAGGACATACAGTAAAAGTCTCGGACACTTTTGCGGAAATGTTTCCCATGTGGGCTGGAAGGGTGCTTATCACTGCGGATAGTGAAAAGTGGGCTTTAACCGCCGCTGAGGTGGCAACAGGTTTCGCAACCAGCGTTATTATGGCTCCTGCTGAGGCTGGAGTTGAGGGGCTTGTTTCAAGGGAGAGAACTCCTGATGGAAGAGTTGGGGCTTTAATTCAAATTTACAATAGAAGCCGTTTCGATCTGAAGAATCAGCTAATACTCCGCATTGGGCAGTGCGTCATGACTTGTCCTACAACAGCGGCTTTTGATGCCCTTCCAGAAGCGAGAAGAAGAATGAAGGTTGGGCGCAGTCTCCGCTATTTTGGCGACGGCTTCCAGAAGAAAGGAATTGTGGGTGGCAGAAAGGTTTGGAGAATCCCGGTTATGGAAGGCGAATTTATAGTGGAAGACTCTTTCGGCGTTATGGAGGCTGTTGCTGGGGGAAACTTTCTCATACTGGCAAAGGACAAGAACTCTGGACTACAAGCCGCAGAAGAAGCTGTAAAGGCAGTAAAAAATGCCGCTAATGGGGTTATAATGCCATTTCCAGGCGGAGTCTGTCGGTCCGGCTCAAAGGCTGGCTCCCTAAAATACAAGCTTAAGGCTTCAACAAACCATCCCTTCTGTCCGACATTGAAAAAAGTTGTGGCAGACTCTCAACTGCCAGAGGATGTCAACTCCGTTTACGAGATAGTTATCAACGGCTTAACGGTTGAGGCTATCAAAAAGGCTATGGGGGGAGGCATAAAAGCAGCTATAAATGTTCCAGGCGTTTTGCGAATTTCAGCTGGCAACTACGGCGGAAAACTTGGGCCGTACAAGGCTTTTCTAAAAGAAGTTTTAGGTTTGTCCTAACCTTTATTTTCCAATATTCTTATTTGGCTCGTTGCCATGTAGCCTTATAGCATTAAACTTCAAGTGAAAAATTTGAGCGCCCCTAAAAAGAGGACGTCCCTCGAACTCTTCCGGTTAAAAAAGATACTGAACACGCTAGCCAACAAAGAGGGACGAGGAACAGAGCTTATTTCGCTTTACATTCCACCCGGTAAGCAGATAAGCGAAGTCATGAACATGCTTAGAGAAGAGTATGGCACCGCTTCAAACATAAAATCCACAACAACCCGCAAAAACGTCCAAGACGCTATCGTCAAGGTTCAGCAACGCCTAAAACTTTTCAAAGAAACCCCTGAAAACGGACTAGTAATATTTTGTGGTGCAGTTCCTCAAAATGGTGCTGGAAGCGAAAAAATCGAAACCTACGTGATTATACCGCCTGAACCCATAAACATATACCTTTACAGGTGTGATTCACGCTTTCACACGGAACATTTACAAGAACTTTTGCGAGAAAAAGAGACTTATGGCATACTCCTCATAGATGCGACAGCCGCAACCCTCGCAATCCTTCAGGGCAGAAGACTCGAAATAGTCAGGGAAGTAACATCTGGTGTTCCGGGGAAAACACGTGCTGGGGGGCAATCCGCCAGAAGGTTTGAAAGGCTTAGGGAAATGCGTTTACAAGAGTATTTTAGGCGTGTAGGCGAACACGCAAACGAAATTTTCCTCCCTATAGAGAATCTGAAAGGTATAATAATTGGTGGACCCGGACCAACCAAATACGACTTCGAGAAGGGCGACTACCTAAACTACCAGCTGAAAGAGAAAATCATCGACACTGTTGATACGGCTTATGTTGACGAGCAAGGAGTAAAAGAGATCGTCGACAAGGCGCCAGAGATTATGAGAAAAATCCGCTACATAGAAGAGAGGCAAATAATCCAGCAATTCCTATACGAAATAGGTCACGATACTGGTCTTGCCACTTATGGGGAAGAAGCCGTTAGGAAAGCCTTGGAAGCTGGCGCAGTTAAGACCTTGCTGCTTTCAGAAGGTCTCGATATCGCACGTGTGGGGGTCAAGTGCAGTGCATGTGGTTATGAGGAGCAGCAGACCATTAGGGGACCCATGCTAACAAGTTTTGAACAAAGCCTTGTTGGAAAGCCATGTCCAAACTGTAAAGCCCCATCCTTAAGCATCACTGAAAAGCAGGAACTTATAGAAAACTTCGCCCAAGTAGCCGAATACACAAACACAGACGTCGAAATAATCTCTGAAGAAACTGAAGAGGGACAGATGCTGAAAAATTCATTCGGTGGAATAGCAGCTATTCTACGCTTTAAAATGCAAGAGTAAAAGCATTGTCTCCTCATGGGTAATGTGGAGTCTCGTATCGCCACATCACCGTCTCTTCAGGGGATAAAACATATTTATCTGCACCGACATGCCCGTATTCCCAACGGCTACCTGTCCAACGGTACCACATCCAGTACCTACCTCCGCTGTTTGCGATGTTGTTTATAGCGTCTACAAAACTTGCATCATACGATTCCCGATAAGTGAAGCTTACAACTGCAACCATCTGGGTTGCATTTAAAAGGCTGCACCCTAAAGGTACAAACGTGTTATTATACCAAACTGAGGTTCCGTTCCACTCAGCGTAATTAATGTATATATTGACGCGCATAAACAAGGGCTGGTGCTTGTACTCTTCAAATCTTTTGAGCAAGTTTTGGTATTCTACGTAATAGTATCCGGCAATACAGCCTATAAGCACGAGGGAGGTTAGCCATCCTAAGCCAAATATCACTAAGCTTCTTTTTGTGATCTCCATAGATTTTCACCTAGCAAATTGCCTATGATCCTAACCAGAATAAAAAATGCTCCTCCGATAAACACGGCATTTGACACTACGTGGATTACGCTGTACCATACGCCTTGGATTAATGCGGCAATAATTGGTGTTTCTGAAGGCAGAGCCCAGCCAATATTCGTCAGTATATCATATATGAGGGTGAGGAAAGCCGCAAGGAATGAAACTTCCAATTTTAAAATTTTTGTGGTATTGACTACCTCTTTGGGATTTCCACCTAAAACTTTGCGGTAAACTCCTCCAGCGAGCCCTATTAGGGCCATCCCAACCATTTGGAAGGGCATTATTATCCCGGCAAGACCCCATGGCGAAAGAAATCCGTTAATAAACATTGTTAAGGCTCCTAAAATAGCTCCGAAGCTTGCGCCGAACAAGAATCCAACCAAAAAGGAGATGAGGGATGTGGCCTCAACGTTAGGTGGCCTTGGGGTTATCTGAAGCGCAACGCATAATGCCGTTAGTATTGCCAACATTGCAACACGTCTGCAATCCATCCAGCCCACCAGTTCATGTTAGATTCAGCGGATTATTATTTCACAAAACTGAAATGTTAGCCAAGCTAGCTGCCTCTCAAGAAATCCGAAAGAAAGGGAGGAGTTTATTTCGTTCTTTTGAGTTGTATTTTCAGAATTTTGTTGATTACTTGTTGTGTTAGAGCTTATTGGATTGTTGATTATCTTAACTTCGATTATGTCACTTCGTATGAAACCTTCCTTTTCAGCCCAGACGGGCGGATCGTACCTCACGGTAATGGTCACATAGCCTGTTGCGTTGGTTGTGTATCTTCTGTTTAGGAAGTGAACCGTTGCTCCTTGGAGGGGATGCCAACCACCGCTTGTGTCATTGTAGTATGTCACAAGCACCGTTATGTTTTCTCCAAGATGTACTTCAGTCTTGTTCACCCAAATTTTCAGCGGCATACTTGTCCAATCACCATAGTATATTAGCAGTTCCTTGTGGGGCGGGTTTGGAGGCGATGTAACATTCCATTCAAAATCAGCCATGCCAACATTAGGCATGTAATAGTCTACACGGTACATCCACCCGGATAGTCCAGTGGCTTCCTCTCCAGCTATCAAGTAGACGTATAAGCCGTAGGCTGTTTGTCTAACTTTATAAGCGAATCCGCCGATTTCAGACGCCTTGTCTAAGGCTCCAAGCACCGTTGGCTTTGGCAGATAGTGTGTCTGTCCGGCGTCGTCGACGATTATGGATGCCGCCACGAAAACTTTGCGCCGCCAAATGGTTATTTGCTTTCCTTCAATTCTAACGTAGACGGGTAAGCCGTTGGTTGGATACTGTCTCGAACATAGAGCGACGATGGCATAGGACGTCATAAGCGCCTTGTTGGCTGAAGTGCTTGGCGTCCAATTGAACGAGCCATCAGCATTTTGGAGACTTAAGAGGTGGTCGATCACGCTTATGTTGTTCACTTTCCAGTCTCTTGGGTTTTGCCCAGCGCTGCATATGGCGCCTATAGCCCAAGAATCGGAAGCGCTGTTTATAACGCCAAAGCATGGAAATCCGCCATTAGGTTGTTGTTGGCCTTTTAAATACTGAAGTGCGTTTGCAATGTTGCTAGTTGAACTGTCTTCGCTAGCGGAAACCAAAGCCATAATCGCTGCAGCAGTGTCGTCCACGTCGCTTGTTCCGCTAACAGCCCAACTCCAACCGCCATCAGCGTTTTGATGTGCTTTAATAAAGTTGACTGATCCTTGAATAATTGTCGAGTTTGTGGCTTCACCGGCTGAAACCAGCGCCATAATAGCCCAAAAGTCGTCATTTAATTGCGATTCGCTTCCAATCTGACCATTGGAAAAGAAGCCTTTAAGAATTTCAACATAATTTGTGCCGCCTATGCTTCTTGGATTCTCTCCAGCGGCGGTCATTGCCAAAATAAACCGTGCAACATCCGTGGGAACGTTCAAATTAACTTGGCCTCTGTTCTCGATTAGGTAGTCAACTATGGATTTTCCGCTTGATCCCTTCCAGCTGTGGGGGTTTTCGCCAGCGGCGGCAATCGCTATAACCGCCCAACATGAGGTTGCGAAATCCGATATTTTGCCATCAGATTGTTGAATGTTTTTCAAATAGTTTAAGGCTTTAGACAAGGGGTTTTCCCCACTAAATGGTGTTGTTTCAGAAACGGAGACATGATCCTCAGCATCACTCTCTCGTGAAGTTTCTCCTCCAACGTCAGATGTTGCCCCGTTATTCTTTCCAACAAGAAATAGAAGGGAGAAAAGCAGTAACAGTAGTAGGAAGCCGAGGACCACTATGTAATGGGTGTTTCCAGACTTTTTCATAGGCATCATCTTCTTATGGACTTGCGCTTTAAAACTGCAAAAGTGGCAGTAATAAGCGCCACCAAAACCAGATAGACCGCTAGGCCTTTTTCTGCGGCATGTGTTTCCGCGGAAACCGATTGGCCTCCAACAGGCACCGCGAACACTGTTACTTTCACCGTTGCAGAATCTGTATCTAGGATTGCGCCGGGTGCGTAAACAGTCAATGTTACGTAATAGTTTCCCGCCGCACTATAACTATGGTATATTATTGGCTGGTTTGTGACTGTTATGTTTCCGTCGCCGAAGTTCCAACGGTACTCTGTTATCGGCATCGTGTGTGTTCCATTCCATCCCGAGAGGGAAGCTGAAGCATCAAACTTTATTTTTTCTCCAACCTTTGCGGTTTCTGGGAAAGCCTCAAAGTTCGCTTTAGGGCCGTAAGGCTGAACTACCATTATCTGTTTCTGTTCAACGTCCCATAGGCCGTTGCTGTCTGTGACATTTAGAGTTACAATATATGTTCCTGGACTATTGTAAGTATGGGCAACAATTTTGCCATGGGCTACGCTTCCATCTCCAAAATTCCATGCATAGTCAATTATAATGCCTCCGTTAGGCTTTGAGGCTGAAGCGTCAAAGGTTACAGTTTGGCCAATCTTGGGAATATCGGGCGCCCATGTGAAGCTGGCTTTAGGATGCGGTGTTAGAGTTGGCGGTGCCAACGGCCACGTGGTGCAGTCTTCATAGTACCATGCTATGATGTCCCCACTAGAAAGCAGGTGCTTGTTGCATGCAACAGCTCCTACCTCCCAGCACTTAGCCGAGTGGTTCCAGTACCAGTAAATCCAGAAGTAGACGAATGAGATGTAGTCGTTCCAGACGTTGTTTATGGCGTCAACAAAGACGTCGGTGCCCCACAAAGAATATTCCACAGTGGCAACGGCCTTTGTAGCTTTCAAAACCGAAGCGAAGCCAAGCACTTCTAAATTTTCATACCAAGTTATGGTTCCATTTCCGTAATCCAGTAAAACATCAACTTTTGTCACGGGAGGATCTGGTGGAGGGCTAGGAGGCCAACCGATACAGTCTTCATAGTACCATGCCACTATGTCGCAGTCTTCAAGGACATACTGGTTACATGCCACCGGTCCCATAACCCACCGGGATTCAGAACTGTTCCAATACCACCAAATCCAAAAGTAGGGATAACTATTCCAAACACCATCTATGGCTCCCACAAAGGCTAAACCATCATACCATGTGACATTTAAAGATGATGCGACCAGCCGTGTTGCATTGTATACGGTGTAGGCACCGGATTGCAGTATGCATGAGGCCCACACGTGTGTTCCATTTCCATAATCGAGTAGTACATCCACTAGTTTGAAATCGAGGCCTTGTGCGGCGCATATTTTTACTTGAGGACAATACACTATTGTGCAAAAACAGACAATTGCAAGTAATACAAGTATTTTTTCTCTCAAGTTGTTTTCTCCTTTTTGTTGGATGGATAATCCATCCAAGGATATAAAAAATTTACGCGTCAAAAGCCTTTTTTTAAATGTTAGAGAAGTAGTGGACCGGGCGGTATGCAATTAAATAATTAAGTGAATCCTTTTTTACAGTTTTCTTATCTTTCCTGGTTCTGGCTGGTATATTTGGCCTTGTTGTGTTAGGCGCCATATGGCTGTTTCAACCGCTGCCTTTTCCAGGCCTTCCTCCTCATAAGCCCGTTGGACGACTTCTTCTATTGTTATTGTTTGGTTTGGAAGGTTTTCCATGAGCCATTTCATGGCTTGGCTTAGGCCTTTCGTCTGTATTGTTTGGGGTTTCCAGAGCTCTTTTTTGGGCATAGTCACCTCTGCTTGTGCTTGAAGTGTTTGGGTGTTTATTGGGGCTTGCCGTGTTTGGGGCTGGTAGTCCAGTAGGGTTATGGTTGGCGTGGCTTTCTCCTTTAGCAGTTCTGGCAGTTTCCTGTTTAGTTGGCTTATTATTCGTTTCATTTTTCTTGCTCTTGAAATGCTTGACCAGTAGAAGGCCTCGTCAACAGTGTCTTCGGCTATTAAGATTGTTACTTTTCCTGCTACTCGTCTTCCTGTTCTACCCCTACGCTGTATGTAGCGTATCTCGCTCGGAACAGGCTCATAAAAAACAACGTGGTCCACTTCCGGAATGTCTAAGCCTTCCTCAGCTATGCTTGTGGCCACCAAAACGTTTGTTTCTCCGCTTCTAAGCTTTTCAAGCACTTCACGCTGCTGTTCCTGGTTCATTCCAGGGTCGCCTTCCCTCTCGCCTTGACCAACGAAACGTTCAACCTTAAGCCTAGAATTGTTGTTTAGGTTTTTTAGAAGAGTGTTTACCGTGTCGCGGTACTGCGTGAAAACTATTAGCCTCGAGTCTGGTTTGGCTTGAAGCTGAGCCTCCAAAACTTTGACGAGCTCTTTCACCTTCGGGTTTTGTGTTGCCATACAGCTTCTAAGCGCTTTTCTAGCCTCTATAAAAAGCGGATCGTTTAAGATTGATTTGTGGCCTCTGCTTCCCTCCATGGCCATGCGTTTTAGGCTTTTCTCAATGAAGGCATCAAGGGTTTCTGGACCTTGCGATTCTATTAGCTCTATCATGTGGGCTATGCTTAGGGCTGCTGTGGCCTCCACTTTAAGCTGGTATAGGTATCCGCCCTCCCCTCCTCCAAGCCTACGCTGCAGCTCATCGTTAAGCTCAACTAAATCGCGCCTTGTTATGAAGGCTGGCTGCTTGTCTGTTAAAACGCCAAGAGCCTGCAACCCTTTAACGCGTTCAACAAGCATCTGCCTAAGCTTGTCCCTAACAGCCAAATACTGTTCTGGAGGCTTCACACGGCGCCATTCAACCTCTATGGGCTGTATGTAGGGCTTAACGTCCTTATCCTCGTCTGTTCGGTGCTCTATGGCTATAATGCCCAAATTCCTGCAGACTTCAGCTATTTTTTCTTCGCTTCCGCCTGGAGAGGCTGTCAAGCCTAAAACTAGGGGTTTGCGGCACTGTCTAAAGTAGTATGTGGCTATGCCCACGTAGGCGTAGTTTCCCCTAGCCCTATGAGCCTCATCAAAAATTATAAGCGAAACATTATCCAGCCTTAAAAGCCCGCTCTTCAAGTCGTTCCAAACACACTGCGGAGTTGCAAAAACAACCTTAGCCCTATTATATAGGGCGGCTCTATGGTTTGGCGGATAACGCCCAGTAACAAGCGCTAGTTCGGCTTCGTCAAACCATGTTTTTTCCAGAAATGTTTGGTGGTGCTGCTGGACTAAGGGCCTGGTAGGCGCTAAAAAGAATATTTTGCCCTCTTCAGCCTTCTCAATAGCCAATAGCAGGGCTATGACTGTTTTTCCAAGGGCTGTTGGCAAAACAACAAGCGTGTTGCATTTGCGGGCTCTTTCCAGAATCCTGTTCTGGTAAAGCCTATCTTCTACGGCTTTCTCCTTTAACAGAGGGTGCCAGACATAGCGTTTCTCAGCCAGCATCGCCTATAACTCCGCTGCAAGGCTTTCAATGGCTTTTTTGGCCTTCTCCCACTCCTCCCTAGACCTGAAAACAAATTTTTGACGCCTCTTCCATGAGTCTCCACGCTTAAACCATAAGTATAGAGCTATGTGTTTGTTTTCTACCAAAAGACTCGAATAGGCCTGCGGCAGCCCACCAACGCCCACCCTTAAACAAGGTTTGAAAACGCAAAACTTTCACTTTCTCTGAAACTGGAAGCCTTTCTTCCTCGGGTTTTTCAGTCAACAAAGCCCACATTAAAGTTTAAGGCGTATCAGATTTAAGATTAACGCACTCTTTGGGCTTTTATTTCACTTTAACTCAACTCTCTCCACTGTTTGAAAGGGTCTATTCGCCGTTGCTTTTTTATACGCTTTTCCATGAACCGCATAGTTTGCGGTTGGAGGCTGAACGCCAATGCTCTCTAAAGCTTTGAATTTGGAGCTTGAGGGCTTGTCGGTTCTCCAGCGCAAGCTTCTCTTGGAACTTCTTCATAGGAGATATCCGCATTACTGGGGCAAATTTACAAGCCATGAGTATAGCTGGCAAAGCCGGAAAGAGGCTCTTAAAGAGTTCCTGCAAAACCACCAAACCGAGCTGGTTGAAGAGTTTGCTAAATCCGGCTTGCATGGTAACGGCTGGAAAACAACAAGGAGGAATGGAGCACGTGTCCAAGGCTGAGCATTGCAGGAACCCGTGGAATGGAAAATGCAGAAACACGGACATTGAAGTGTTCATACTCTATAAGGGTGATAGGCTGCCCATTTGCAGGCGTTGCTGGAACAAAATAGCAGACACAGACATTGAATGGGGCGAATCCACACGTTCAAGGGAGGACACATCATGGAGTTAGAGAAGATTCCAGGCGTGGGCAAATCAGTAGCTAAAAGGCTTAGGGACGCAGGCTTCCCAAACGTTGAAACCTTGGCTGTCACTCCTGCAAGGGAGGTTAAGGAGAAGGCTGGATACGAGAAGCTTGAAGCAGCCCAACGAATAGTAGAGGCTGCAAGGGAGCTTTTAGGCTGCAGATTCATAACAGCCTATGAACATTGGGAAATGACCAAAAAACGCCTAAGATGCACTACTGGAAGCAAGGCCCTTGACGCTCTTTTAGGCGGCGGTATAGAAACCCAGGCCATAACAGAACTTGTGGGACAGTATGGTTCCGGAAAAACCCAACTCTGTCTAATGCTCTGCGTTACAGCACAGCTCAAACCAGAACAGGGCGGCCTAGGCGGATCCGTACTTTACTTTGACACTGAGGGAACGTTTAGCTCCAACCGCGTCTACCAAATAGCGGCGGAAAACGGGCTGGATCCAGGCCAAACACTCCACAACATAATACTATCAAGGGTTTACACATCAGACCATCAAATGTTCCTGCTGGACAATGCTTTTGAAAAATGCGCAGAGGAAAACGTGAAACTCGTGGTTGTGGACTCGGTCATATCCCATTTTAGAGGCGAATACTTAGGAAGGGAAACATTAGCCGACCGACAGCAGAAGCTAAACCTTTACATGCACAAGCTACTACGCCTGGCTGAAATCCTAAACCTAGCCGTAGTAGTAACGAACCAAGCCCAGTCGGATCCAACGCCTCAATGGGGAGGCCAAGCCGCGGACAGGCCGGCTGGAGGCAACATCGTAGCCCATGCATCCACCACGAGGGTTTGGCTGAGGCGGGCTAAGGGCGAAGGTAAACGCATTGCAAGGGTCTTCGACTCACCATGCCTGCCAGAGGGCGAATGCATTTTCCGCATAACAGCAAAGGGCATAGAAGACGCACCTGAGGAAAAGATTGAGGAAGCAGAAAAGGAGGAATAGGCGGATTCTAGAGGTGAAGGTTTGGTTAGGATTCAGCGCAGGCTATCGAGGAAACGTTATCTCGGCGGCAAATACGCCTACGAGTATGAGCGCCTATCGCTGGACATCCCACGCAAATTCCATAAAACGGTCAAGCCCTTCATAGGTCAGGATCTAGACGTTGAAATAAGTGTTAAAGGCAGTTGCCTAGTCATAGCTTTAACCCCAAGAAAACGCTTCTGCACGCCGAACAACACCCGAGAAAAACCAACGCCCGAAAGGCTTATTGGAGCTGAATTTTTACATGAAAATGCAAATCCAACTTAAATATGGGCTGGCCGAAAAATTTGCGCTTATAGGCGTTTCTGCAGGCAGAAACGTTTTACCCTCAGCTTCAGCATACAAAAAATTGTTCATTAATTTAATTAGCGGCTTCCATGTATCCTGTTTTGGCATGCCACGGCGGTGAAAGGGAATGTCTGGGGAGAACAAGGCTTTAGAAATACAGGCTTCTTTGAAAGGGAAAGTGAAAGACAGATTCCTTGAGATTAAAAGGTTTAAGGGGCTGGCAAACGAAGAGGTTCTTAGGCTCATAATCAACGAATACTTTGAGAAAAAGCTTGCCAGAAATAAGAGCGGTAAATGTTAGCCCTTTTTTGATGATTTTAGGCTTTTCCTTATCTCCTCTTCGTGTTCTCTCCAGTAATCGTTTATTAATGCGCGGATAACCTCAGTGTAGTTTTTGAGCCCCAAATGCTCCTTAATCTTTAGGAAGCGTTCTGCTATTTCGCCCTCAGCCCTCAAGTAAACCTTTAAAACTTCTCCTTCCTTTGAGCCCTTCGCCATTTAAGACTCCTCCATTTTGTCGCAAAATGTGTACATTTGACACACGCCCTTCAAGGTATAGCCCACCCCATATTTAAGGCTTCTTAGCGTTATGCTCATTTCGCTTTCTCCATCCTAATCCAGTTCTTTACGGCTTCGCGAATTAGCGTTGAAAGGCTGCGCCCGGTTTCGCTGTTCTTCTTCTTTAGGAACTTGAGGTCTTCTGGGTCTAGGAATACTGTTACTCCCCTCTTTCTTGCCATACGCTCCACCTTCAATAATGTATTTGAAGCTATTTGTTTATAAGTTTTTCCACTTTTTGCAACTATCAAAAGTTTTATATTGCAAAAAGCCACAAAAAACTATATTGTGTGGATAAATATGTCTGAAGGCAAAAACATCCTGGACATCCGCGTGAAGCTGAAAGGCGAAGTTAGAACCCGCTTCCTAAGGATAAAAAGCGCCAAGGGCCTGACAAACAACACAGAGGTTCTACGGCTCATCATCAACGAGTATTTCGAGAAGAACCTTGCAAAGAGGGACTGAAAAATGAGCGGAAAATCATACGCAGACGTGGTTTCGGTAGAAGACCGCGAGTTTATCCGCGAGGAGCTGGCCTGGCTTGCCGAGTGGGTTCGCAGCCGATATCCAAAACTCAACTTTTGCGACATTCGACGCTTCCTGACTGAAATGGTTTCCGTGAGCGTTTAGGAGGAGGAGTTTTGGCTCGCAAAGTGAAGGTTTCAGCCTCCATCGAGCAGGAAGATCTTGAGAGGATTGAGGATTTAAGCCGTGAAACAGGCAAGTCGATAAGCTCCATTGTTTGCATGGCCGTTAAGGAGTTTTTGGAAAAGAGGCTTAAAGGAGGGGAGAGTGTTGAGTGAAGTTGTTAGCCAAATAAGCGGGTGCGAGTTCGAAGAGTTTAGGGATCCCCTTCTAAAGCTTAAAGGTGTAACGCCCGAGTTTGCAGCTCTGCTTAAGGAGGCGGGCTATTATACTTTAGAGTCTATTGCTGCTGAAGTGCCCCACTTCCTCTTCCAAAGAATCGGCGAGAAAATGGGTTTTACCCTCGAAAAGGCTGAAGCCCTCATAAGGGAGGCGCGAAGCAAACTTGACATTCGCATAATGTCCGCCAAAGAGCTTTACGAGGAAGAGCTTAGGCGCAAAACAATTCCAACGGGCGCAAGGGCTCTTGACGAGATTTTGGGCGGCGGTATAAGGACTCAGGAGATAACTGAGGTTTGTGGAAGCTACGCCTGCGGCAAAACAGAGCTTGTCTACACAACATCCGTTTTAGCGCCTAAAGCCTTAGGCGGAGACGTTCTAATCTTGGACACGGAGGCCACCCTAAGCGTAACCCGGATACGCCAAATCGCAAAGGCGAGGGATCTTGACCCAGACGAGGCGATAAGCCCCATTCACCTGCGGAGGGTTCCCTCATCCTCAGACCTTACAGCAACCCTTGAAACAGCCCACAAGTTCATCAAAGAAAAAGGTGTCCGCTACTTGGCCATTGATAGCTTTGTATCCCCTTTCAGAAGGGAGTATCCTGGACGCGAGCTGTTATGCCCAAGGCAGCAGAAGCTGAACTACGCCATAGGCCTGCTAATAAAACTGGCAAGGGCTTATGACATGGCTGTGCTCGTCACAAACCAGGTTCAAGCAACACCCGTAGCTCAGTACACAACTACTAGACCCGAGTTTTTGAGGCCGCCTATAGGCGGCTACGTCATGGCTTATGGAGCCAACAACCGCATATACCTGCAAGAAACGGACAAGCCAAACGTCAGCATAGCCACGCTAATAGATTCCAGTTATCTGCCCAGACAGTCTCGGACGATCAGGATAACGGAGAGGGGCATAGAAGACATCGGCTAGCCTTCAACATACTGAACCGGGTTCAGTATGTTGGGTTGATATTTTGGGATGGTGAAAATGGCGGAAATTGAGCTTATCCCTATTGAGCAGTTGAAGCCCCTGCCAATGCACTTCACGGTTATCGGCAGGGAAGAAGAGGACATGCTCAGGGAAGACATGAAAACCAAGGACTTGAACAGCATAGACCCCCTGCTTGTTAGGAGGATGACCCCTGAAGAGATCGAAGAAGCCAAAGGGAAATACCCATCTGCCAAATACGAAATCATTGACGGACACACAAGGTGGGAAATCGCAAGGCTTCTCAAATGGACTGAAATGCGGGCCATAATAATAGAGTGCACCCGCGACGAAGCATACATCATAAACTACAAGCGTAACAAGGAAAGGGGCTTTGTCGACCCAATGCTTGAAGCCATATGCTTCAACTATTTCTACCAGAAAGGGTTCACCGGCACCCAATTGGCTGAAATGTTTAGGGTAAGCGAGCGGCGCGTGTGGCAAATACTCAAACGCATGAAAGTGGAGAAGGAGGCAAGGAAGAAGATCCTCCAAAAAGCTTTCACGGGACAGCCCTTATCTGGAAAACACATCGAGGTCATAGCTTCCCTGCCAGAAGATAAGCAGCCAAAACTCGTTGAAACAATAACTGAAAAGGGGCTAAGCGCAAAAGAAGCAAGGAAAGTCGCCAAAGCCTTCATCACAAAACCTGAAGAAGCCGAAAGAATCCTTGAACTCCCAAAGCCCAAGCTTGTTGAAGAAGCTGAAAAAATTGTAGCACCTCCCTTAAAGCCGAAAACTCCGGAAGAGGTGGCCTACGAAAGGATCATGGAGTTAAAAGAGCATTATCCAATGATTTTAATCGACTACATATACGAGAGATACAAAGGCAAATACTTGAAAGACGTCATTAAAGCCTCAATCTTCATCGTCTTTTGGGAAAAACTAACTGAAGAACAGCGGGAAGAAGTAGCGCAGAAAGCCATTAAAATGGCTGGGGAAAGAGGTTTTGAACAGCCTATCGTTGGCTAATAGGCTTTTGTCCCTTGCAGAGAGGCTTGAGCGGACGGCTTTAGACCTGGAAGCCTACTCAGCCCTCATCGAGAAATACAACAGAAAAATCAAGGAGAAGCTAAAAGCTTGAGCGAGTTCGACACGGCTGATGTCAGCAAAAAAGTTGCTGAAGCCCTCGCAAAGCTGGAAGAATTAAAACATTCAATCGACATTTTGCAGAGTCAAATCCGCAGCGACTTTGAGCGTAAAATGGAGCTTTTCCGCTTCAGCCAGATACGCCGAGAATTTTTAGAATCCTTCTTCGAAGAGCCATACGTTATTATTCCTAAAAGGGCTAATGAATGGTATGTTATCGCCCCAAAATGGCTTAATTTCAGCATAGGCTGGCTTGAACGCTCAACAAAAAGCTACAACATCTTCGCCGTAAACCGCTACGTCAAGTGGTTCAGCGAAATCCCGCCAAGCCTGGAAGAAAAGTTCAAGTTCGCCAAGCCCTTGCCCTTCAAAGTCTACGATGGCATGTTGCTGACTGGCAAGGAACTGCAAGAAGAAGCCCTACGCCGATACAAGCATTTTATAACGAGGCGTGAAGGCGAGGACAGGCTCCGCATAAAGAAGGGCTACGAGTTTAAGCTAATCGCCCAAATGATTGAGGACGGCACATTACCCTTCATGCCCATTCCAGTAAAAGAAGAAGACCTTAGGCCCTACGATGGCATAACGCTGCGAAGCTACCAGGAATACGCTTGGAACGAGTTCCTGAACAAAGGGGCTATAGGAGTTTTCTGGGCTTTCGGTAGCGGGAAAAGCCTTTTTGGAATATATGCCCTTGCAAGAATTAAGGGCAGAAAACTCGTTGTCGTGCCAACTTTAACGCTTAAGGAGCAGTGGCTTGAACGCATAGCAAAATATATTCCACAATACCGCCACGAAATAGAAGTTATAACCTACCACGCATATAACAAGGTCAAAAACAACGAATACAGCCTAATCATTTTTGACGAGTGTCAACATCTTCCTGCAAACTCGTTTGTCCGCTTGGCTACTTTGAAGGCTAAATACCGTATGGGCTTTAGCGGTTCGCCTTATCGTGAGGATGGGCGCGAAAACTACATTATTGCTTTGACAGGCTTTCCGGTGGGCATGAGCTGGGAGGAACTGATTAGGCTTCAGGTTGTGCGAAAACCAACCTTCAGAGTTTATATTTTAAGCGATAACCGTGAGAAAATGCGTAAGCTTGGCGAGCTACTGCAAATACCCGTTAAGACATTGATTTTCTGTGATTGGCTTGATTTGGGCGAGAAGATAGCCAAAACCTTCAACATACCATTTGTTTACGGAGAAACAAAGGACAGGCTTGAAGTTATCCGGGAAAGTCAGGCTTGTGTTGTCAGTCGTGTTGGCGATGAGGGAATAAGTTTGCCAGACGTCGAACGCGTTGTTGAAGTGGCTTATCTTTATGGGAGCAGGATGCAGGAAAGCCAAAGGTTTGGTCGTTTAATGCATTCAGCAAAAGAAGAGCCAGAGCACATAATCCTCATTACCGAGGAGGAGTTTGAAAAATATCAGAAGAGGCTTTACGCCATAACCGAGAGGGGCTTTAGGATTGAGTTTGTTAGGTAGCTGTTTTCACCCCATAATAGAAAAAGTTATGTGAACCTTTCGAGGTCGTCGCCGTGGTTTTTGAACCATTCCTCGAGGGCTTCATGGACTATCTTGGTTTTTAGGCCTTGAGGTATGCGTCCCATTTTGTTGGCCACTGCCAGAATATAGGAGTTCATTTTCTCCATAAGCTCCGGAGTCAGCCTCACAGTCAGCCATTCAGGTCCCTTAGGCATACCAACACCATAAAACTCATACCACAAGCTGGTATTTATGATTTCCTATCCTCCACAAAAAGCTTCAAAGAAAACTTGCTGCGGCTAATTATTAGAATGGGCTTCTTAGCCTCTTCAATGGGCAGATATTGAAGGTTTAGACACGCCACAATCATCATTAGAAGCCTTCTTGTTGAGGCCTCATCGATTTTGGAGTTTTCCAAATATTGTAAGCTGTAGCCGTCTGGCCCTACGCCTGCCATTACGCCGCAGTTCGCTATCGTGTTGAAAATCCACATGGCTGCTCCAACAACGCCTATTGCATTGTCGGCTAAATCCTCAGCTTTCTTAGCTTCATTAAAGGCGTAAACATACCATTTCTCGCCTATGGCAGTCTTGTTCTTTTCAAGCCAATCGTAGAAGGCTTTGAAAAGCGATTCTCTGAACATTCTGACAAGGGATTCCATGTTTAACCCTTCGAAAAAGCCTTGTAGTCCGTGAGCTTTCTGTCAACCTTCTTTGAGAAGTCTTTTAGGGAGAAGCTTATTGCTGGTTTCTCTGAGCCTAGGAGGCTTTTAAGCCATGCTAGGATTTTCTCGCTGTACTGCTTGTCGCTTGCCCCTTCATAATGGATCTTTGTTATGTGGGGGCTGTCAACATAGTCCTTAGGCTCGACCGTGAAGGACAGCCATTCTCCCCAAGAGTCTGGCTTGTCCCTCTTGTAAAACGACACGTATATCTTCGTTATCTCGCCCTTAACGCCGTATCTGAACTCCAAGTCGACAGCCACGTTTTCTGACCTGACATGTATCTCGTCTATCCTCTGCATCATGCCAGTAACTTCATGGGCGAACCTCTGAAGGGCAGCCTCAAACTGCTCAATGGAGTATTCGCTCCTTATGGTTCCCATAACGCCACCCCGGACAGAAAAAGAAGGGCTATTTACGCCTGATTTTGATCCACTCTGCCAGGTTGAATTTATCAGCCGTTATGGGCGGGGGCTTAATGTAGAATTTTGAAACGTCAGCCGGCTCCCAAAGGTTTCCGTAATCCCACAGCGGGCTTGATGGCCCAGCATATTTTGGATCTATTAAGAGCGAGTTTGCACAGACAATGCTGTATGGGTGTCTGCTGAACAAGGCCATGTTGACTAGGCAAGCCCTATACATCCAAACATCAATGTCTATGCCAAATAGCACAAGGGGCTCGTCCGAATACATGAGGCTCGCTTCTATAAGAAAGCGTCCAGTCCCAACTGCAGGGTCGAGAATTGTTTGGGGTCTTTTGAGGCTTTCAATGTTTTTGGAGGCCCTCTCCAAGGCTTTGCTCGCCCATAAGGGTGGGCCGTGCTTAAGCGTGTATTCTGCAGCCCAAAGCAATGTTTCAGCGTCAACCCAAACCCTCTCCTTCTTGAGAAAATAGTCCGCCATGACCATTTGGAGCATAAGCTGGACAACGCTTCTAGGCGTTAGCATCTGTCCAAGCCTGTTGTTTGAAAGCCTCTCCTCTAAGAATACTTCGCCAATGTAGTCCCATGGCTTAGCCCTTGCAGCCTCCACAAACTCTTCAATTAGGCCTGTCTGCCTGACACGTTCAGCCAAATCCTTAGGAGCCTCGCATTTTGTAGGCTTTATTTCTCCCTTGAAAAGCTGGCTTTTAGGCAGATCTGGAAGCGAGTACCGCCAAGGCTCCTCTATTATGCCTAAATGGTCAGCTACAAGCTCTATGGCTATCTCCCAGCAACGCCTGGTCGAATGCCCAGTAGCGTGGTAAACCTCGTCCATAACGCCCTTGAAAAGCTGCTTGGCATCGCCTTCTTTGGCTCTCTTAAGCCTAACCCTGTAAAGCAACTCCTCTAGGTTGCTCTTCTTATCCAAAAGGCACCCCGAAAAGGAGAAAAAGGGTTTAGCCTGTCTGCTGCTTCTTTTTCTTGGCTGTTGCCACTATAAGCTGGACTGGCGGTAGCCTCTCAAGGGTTGGAGCCTGCTTAACGGGCAGCGGAATCTTGGCCGGTATCTCCATCAAATGGTCGAACCTCATCTTAGTGTCCGTCAGCTTCAAAAGCCAGCCGAACTTTCCATTCACCATTATTGGGCACAGAAATGCATAGTAGCTTACGAAACCTCTTCCGTGGCTATATGTGGTTACGCCAACCTTATCCTCTTTGAGCATTTTCTCGGCGAGCTCCCAAAGCTTAACCATGTCCAATTTCTTGTCCGTGTAGAGTTCATAGACAGCTGTAATAACAAACTCGTCCACTACTGTTGATGGAACCCAATTCTCAGGCGGAATGTCCAAAAGCTGTGTTCTTTCGAATGGCCGGACAACGTGTTCATCGCCCTTCTCGTCCACGTAATAGTATTCTATAAGCTCGCCCATCTCCCTCTCGTCAACAACGTTGCCCTTAGAATCAACAAGCTTGTAGCTGTAGTGGGATAGAATTTCAAGAGCCTCGCTGCTTGGCACCTGCTTTCCAGTCTCCGGGTCTATGAGCCTTGTTTCCGTGGCTAGCTCCTTTCCATGTCCAATCCATAGGAAACGGCGGTCAGCCACAACCCTAACCTTCTCTAGAAGGTCGCCTGTGTCAATTCTGCGCATTTGGATCTCTGGCTGAGGCACCATAATCTCGTTGCCCACAGGCTTCATTTTGACGTCTACTTCTATTCCAGCAGTCTTTATCCTTAGGGGCATAGAAGCACCCCGTGAAAGAAAAAGGGAGGCTAGAGGATTTTGATGAACACCGGATGCCTCAAATGCCCGTTCTCCGTGGTTTCATAGTATTTGACGAGGACTTTTAGGTTGGCTTTGACGGCTATGTAGGGCTCGCCTACAAGCGTTTCAGGGTAGGGCTTTTCGTTTTCTGGCTGTGGTTGAGGACTTCCCATATCTTAGCCATTTCATAGTCGTTGAAGCCTGAGCCAACGCATCCCCTGAAGCTTCCATCCCTCGGGCTGGCCAAAACTAGGCTTCCGAATTGTCTGCCCTTGCTGCTGGGACAGTAGCCCACGACAAGGCACTCTTCAGTCCGCCAGTTCTTTATTTTAAGCCAGCTCCATGAGCGTTCGCCTAAAGCGTAGCGGCTGTTAAAATCCTTGAGGATTAGGCCTTCCCTCTGCTGCTCAACAACCTCCAACAAGCTCTCTCAACATCCCGCCTATACTGAACAAACTGTATGACACCAGACTTGCCTATTAACCCTCTTAGAAGCGTCTTCCTCTTCCAGTAGGGCTTGTCAACAACATACTCGCTTCCAAGCTTTATAATGTCGAAAGCCTTGAAGACTACGGGGTACTTGCGTATCAAGAGAGGATCCGGAAACTGGGTGCTGCAACGCCTCTGGCAAGGCGTAAACTCCTCCCGCCCTGTTTCTGGGTTTACGTAAACCACTTCACCGTCGATTATGAAGCTTCCAGGAATAGCCTTTGCAGCCTCAACAATCTCCGGAAGCCTCACCGTATAGATTATGCCATGGCGGTTCTGAAGCGTAACCTCGCCCTTCTCCTTGATAATCACACATCTTGTTCCATCGTATCTGCCGGCGTGGGGTTTGAACCCACCCTTTCGGCTCCGCAACAAAACCCTGCCTTTTAAGGTCGCTTAAATCCCCTGTCTGACAAAGCATCACCTTTATCAAAGAAAACACCCCGAAGAAAAAGGAGAAAGAAACAACTAAAATGCTCGTTTTTGAGATGCGATTCTGAGCTCTGTTTCTTCAATGCATTTTGGGCAGTGAAGCTTTCCATAGTATCCGGCTGGATGGTCTATAAAGTATCCGTACTTTGGGCAGTAACCAAAATAGTAGCGTATTGAGTCTCTTTCATAGGCGTAGGCGTTGCCAACAACCCTTATAATAAGCCTCTTCCACAGAGGAATTTCCTTTTTATCAACGAAACTCACCGCGTATCCTTTCCCTTCCAACCTATGTAGGCTTTAAGTGAAAAGCCACCTTTGCAGCCTAAGTCTTTTCTGGCGTATTTGAATATGGCTTCAGCAAGTTCTTTTGGAAGATACTTCTCGAGGAACTCTTGAACCCTGAAGGTGTCGTTTTCAAACTCGCTTTTCCTAACGCCTAAAGAGTCTATTTCTGGGTTAGCTTTCTTTATTAGGTCTGAGTATATGGTGATTTGCGATTCCTTGCCCAAAACGCTTATCACGTAGAAGGCTAGTCGCTTCTTGCCCTCATAGAAGCTTCTGAAGGGGTAAGCCTTCTTGGTTGTTATTTTCAAGGTTTTTCACCACTGTTGCTGACGAAGTTGCAGACTCCGTCTGGGAATAAATCGTATAGGTCTGCGTGGCATTCTGGGCATTCCATTTCAGCTTCTCCGTCAACCTCGATAAACCTTCCCTCTTCTGGTTTAAAGGCATAGACTATTCTGTTTCGCTCAACAACCCTGAACAAGTTGGCTCCGCAGTGTGGACACTTAGGCGGTTCAAACGTGGCTTTGACCATAACACACCCCAGCTAGAAAAAGGTTAAAGCAGCCCCCAGCTGAAAAGCTCCTCGTTTGAAGTGAAAGGCGGAAGAGGACTTTTCAAATCCCAGTTTTCAAGAGCCAAGTAAAAGTCTATGAGCGTGTAAAGCTCCTCTTCTATGATGGGTTCAGCCCACCTAGCCCTGTCAACTATGAATCTGACGGCTTCAGCGTGGTTTTCACCCGTCCAATAGCTTCCCATATTATAGTTTTCCACGGGAGGGCAGTCT
>JAVZNE010000001.1:0-385996 GCA_038882975.1 Bathyarchaeia archaeon | reverse complement strand
TTAACTTTAATTTACATTGTTCAAAGACAAGAATTTTGAGCCCGCAATTCGGATGAGTGATAATTCCGCCATCAATGAAACGTTTTTGGACTCACTTAATTTTTTAATTGCATACGGCCCGGCCCACCAAAATTTCCGCCTAGTGAATGATGTCTGGTAATAGTTCCAAAATCCTTTTCGGAGAGAACACGCTTAGTGTTACATTTGGCAGTTTTTTGCCGACTTTTGGGACTAGTCCGACAGCATCTGTTCCAAGCTTGCATATGATTACGTGTTCAAAAAGCCCTAATTGTTCAATTCCCACAACATCGTTTTGACACTTTGCGCTTTTCAGTGCCATTCTTATTTCTTGTTGAGACGCCCCTAAAACTATTAACCGGTCAAGAAGTGACTTTATCCATCTTTTGTAGTTTTTCAGCTGACCTTCGGCTATTAGGGCTTCTAAACTATTTCCGTTTATATGGGTTATTTTTGCTGTTAAGGGAATGTTTTCGCAAAATCCATAAAGTTCAACGAGTTTTTTGAGGGCGATTTTTCTCCCATCTGCCAGTTGTGCTTGCAAGTGTTGCAGCGGAATTGTGGTGTCTATTATGTTTGGTCCAATGTCTAGTCGGAGTTGTTCTCCGCTTTTACCTAAACTTGTTATGTATCCTTTTATCGGTGAGAATTTTGTTAGGTTACCTACGTTGGTTGGGCATAATCCAATAGTGTTTTCCAGATAACTTAACGCCGCCTTCTCATCCTCGCCTGAAAAGGTTACTTGAATCCAACCTCGCGTTGAAGCTTGGACGCTTTCTGCTTTAACCTTCAAACCTCTCAAAGAAGATTTTAAATGCTCTTCGACATGTTTTAGTTGGTTGCCGTTGTAGATTTTAGCGGATAATGTTACGGTAGGCATTTGCAGTCTCCGATTATTGTTAACATTTCTTCATGCAGTCTTCTTACTCGTTCGATTGCTGATGGAGGCAATTCCTTGGAAAGTTTTTCTATAGTTTTTTCGATAGGGACTCTTTTCGAGCCTTCGATAAGTTTGTCTGCGTAGGCGACTATCTTTTCCTCAAGAGTTTGGGGGACATAAATGTCTTTAGGCCATCCTAGATTTTTTGCCTCTCGTTGAGTTATGCCGCCGCCTACATGCCTCTTGATTATCGAGATAACGGGTTCTGGCAGTCCTAGACTTTTGGCTATTTGCATTCCGGCCACGGCGTGGTGGACGCTGTGGGTTTTTGAGCGTCCAATGTCGTGGAGTAGGGCGCCTATTTCTACAAGTTCTAGGTTGACGTTTAATCCTTTTTCTTTGCATGCTTTTGCGATTTCAACTGCAAGTTCCGTTACTGCTTTGCAGTGTCTTATGACGTTTTCTGAGCAACCGCTTTCCCGCAAAAATTGTAGGGCTTGTTCTCTTGTGGGGAGCTTTTCACTCACCCAGCTCCTTCCTCAACTGTTCAACCTTCTCGGTTAAGACTTTGACTATTTTCTCGTTGTTGTAATGCATAAGTGGTTTGCCACATGTGGGACACTTAAAAACTAGTTCAACGGCCTCTTCGAAGGGTACTCGTTTGCATCCCGGTGTGTAACAATAGTAGAAATCGTGGTGTTTCTCGTATTCCAAGCGAATATTTAGTTTTTCGAAGACTCTTCGTTTTTGGCTTAATATGAAGCCTTCCAGCTGGTCTGGTTGTAGTTTCCAATGGAATATGAACCATCCTGTTTTTGGGTCTCTTGTCCGCCGCAAACTCACGAGTGAATGGTCGTAGAGCTTGTAAAGGATTTTGCGTACGTTGTTAAGTCTTATGCCGGTCTTGTTTGCCAGCTCATCGTCTGTTATTTCATCCGAGTTTTTTAGCATCTCGATTAGCTTTACGGCTTCTTCTTCGCCGAGTGCCTCAGCAACCTTCATTAAAGTGGCGTCATCAATTGTTGATAACATAATGACCCTTTTCTGCATTGGTCGTCGATTCCTTTTATCCTACCCTATATATGCAAGCTTTAATTTAAATCTCTTTTCTGATTTCGGATTCCGAATTAACTTTTCGAATCACTTTTTTCCCTCTCTTTTGAGGGATAATTATTAGCTTGGCATTTTCAAAGGTCTTGGTGAGCTCCTTTCCATCAAAAAATCTGTCTAAAAAGACCGCGAGACTTGCGCACTCAGAGTGTGGCTGGTTTCCAATAGCTACGTTAAAGTCTGAAACGTTTTTTGAGAAAAATTCGCCGGGGACTTTCTGGCTTCCGACAATGACCAGTATATCCTTGTTTAGCGTTTTAATCCTTTGTAGCACGTCACTTGTTTCAATGTTTTCGCCGTAGGCTGTTAAGTGAACAACGATTCCGCCTTTAGCTTTCCATTTTTTAACAACCTTTTTCCAAGGGGTTCCCATCTCAAAATAGAATGGTCCACCCCAGTTTTCCACAACTTTTTCCACAGTCGTCTTTATCTTCTCGTCTTCTATGTCGGAAAGTATAAACCCCGAGGCTCCTAGGGCTCTGGCGGTTAATGCCACATGAGTTGTTAGGCGCAAGTCTCTTTTTTGTCGGTGTCCCCATCTTAAAACAAAAATTTTTGGCTTATTTTTAGTGTTTGAAGCTTTCAATTTTCCCACCGAGTTCTTCAACGCGGCTTTTTACTTTTTCAGCAAACCATGGCACAGCCTCAAGGGCTACATGGGCAACGTCGTCCTCATATTTTATTTCTTTGACATCTGCACGGCTGAAAAGCCATGAGAGAAAGGGCATTGCCTCGTTTGAAAGCGGTAGAGAAAAGGATGCTTGCACGTAGTTTCGCAGAGTTTTTGCTATTTCCTCTTTCAGTTGGTCTAAGTTGATCCCGTGAAGAGCTGATATCAGCACCGGTTTTGGCGCTTTATTTTTGAGGGCTTCAAATTTTTCCTGCATTTCCTTTTCAGTTGATAGGTCGATTTTGTTTAGGGCTGTTATTATTGGTATGCCCGCGGCTCCTATGCGTTCTATTGTTTCTAGGCATACAGAAAGCTTCTTTTCAACGGTGGCTAGTGGTTCGCTGATATCCACAACGAGCAGTATTAGGTCGGAATATATGGTTTCTTCAAGTGTCGAGCGGAAAGCCTCTATTAGCGTTAGCGGTAAGCGGTCTATGAAGCCTACAGTGTCTATTAGGAGGAACTTTTTTCTTGAAAACTTTACAAGCCGCGTTGTCGTTGAAAGAGTTGTGAAAAGAGCATTATCTATAGGGACTTCCTCCTCCGTGAGAGCTGTGAATAATGAGCTTTTTCCAGCGTTTGTGTATCCAGCTAGAGAAATTGATGGAAAGCCCAGCTCGGTTCTTCTTTCGCGGTGTAGTACACGTTTTCTTCGGATTTTTCTAAGTTTTTCTATAATAGTTTGTATTTGCCTTTTAACAGTTTCATAATATACGTCAACCTCGTATGCTCCGAGTCCCATAAATCCGGGCTGCTCTCCAAGCCTTGCCAGTCGCACTTTTTCCTTAGCCCTTGTCAGTTCGTACTTGAGTTTGGCTAGCTGGATTTGCAGCTTCGCCTCTGTTGTGGTGGCTCTTCTTGCAAAGATTTCAAGTATAAGCTGGAAGCGGTCTATTGCCTCTACACCAGTTTCCTTGGCAATGTTATATGCTTGTACGGGTCTTAATGGGTTGTCAAAGATTATTTTCTGTGCGCCAGTCTCCTTCACAAGTTCGGCCAGCTCCTTAATTTTTCCATAGCCTATTTGGTAGCGGGGGTCAGGAGCCCTTATCTGTTCTATTTTACCCACAACCGTATAGCCAGCTGACTCGGCTAGGCTTTTAAGCTCGTCAAGGGTAGATGGTTCAAAGGATCTTCGGCGTTGCACAATTATGGCTTTCGTTAAGCCTTTTCCTCCGTTTCTCCCTTGTTCTTTTCGAGTTGTACAAGGTCTCCCAAAGTTAAGCTGCGGCTTGGCTTTTTAGAAACGACTGTTGTTGGAACTTTTTCTTGCGATGCTGGTACCAGAAGCCTAATCCGCAATGCATGTTCCAGTTTGGCTGCCAGCTTGTCATCTGGCTTAATTTTTCTTGTTTCGACTTTTTTGAGAACGGAAACTTTTTCGTTTATTTTTTTGCCCAATTCTTCATGGGTTAAGCCTAACTTTTCTCTTGCTTGTCTTACCTTGACGTCGTAATCATCGACAAGCTCGAGGGAGCTTTCAAAAGCTGCTTGTACTTTGCTAGCAGTTTGAGTTTTTGGCGTCAGGGGCGGCGTCGCTTTTGGCTTAAGCTTTGGCGTGGAGGCTTGCTTTATCTCTTCTTCCCAAATTATCATGCCATGTTTTGAGCATTCACCGCACACTGTAAGTTTTGCCCCTTCAATTAGGGCTCTTATGGGTTTACCGTGAATTTTACGTCCACAAACTTCGCAGCGCAATCCTTGTAGCGCTCCTCTTTAAACTCTTTAATACTTGGCACTTGGTTATGTTTATAGTTGTCGAATTGCTGATTGCCGGTTAATGGTGGTTTGTTTGGAAAATGCTCTGCAGCGAATTAGAAGTGTTGCAGATTACCAATTTGGGAAAGGTATTGGCGAAATGCTCTTTCCGCAAAACGTGGAAATAGCCTATTCAAAACGTACTGGCAGAATACGTTATGTCTTTCTAAATGGAAAGAGGCTTGCCACCATGCGCCCAATAGACGGGCTTTTCTCCCTAAGCATTGAAGGAGCAAAAAGAATCCTAGAGAGTGGTGTTCCGGCAAAATGCATAGTCACCGTTAAAAATGACGTTTCCAAGTTTATTGCTGAAGGCGGCGATGTTTTCGCCACACACGTTTTAAAGGCGTACGATGGAATCCGCCCAAAAGATGAGGTCATCGTGGTTAACGAAAGGGGCGAAGTTTTAGCTGTTGGCAAAGCTGTGTTATCTGGGGAGGAGATGACGGCATTTAAAGTTGGCGTGGCGGTCAAGGTTAGACGTGGAATTTTGGAGGAAGGTTAAGTATAAGAAGCCTAACTGGGTTAGTGGTTAATGGAGGCTAAAGGCTATTGATGCGTAGGCGAATAAGCCCCCGAGAAGCCAAGCGGATGATGCAACGCATGGGCTTAAGCATGGACGCCATCCCAGACGTTGAACAAGTCATCATAAAAACCATCAGTAAAGAAATAGTTATCGAGAATCCTGAAGTGGCGGTTGTTGACATTCAAGGGCAGAAAATGTTCCAAGTGGCGGGTGGAAAAATAAAAGAAAAGGCTGTTGAGCGAAAATTGGCTATACCCGAAGAGGATGTGAGGCTTGTCGCTGACCAAACTGGAAAAAGCCTTGAAGAGGCAAGAAAGGCTTTAGAGGAATGCGATGGTGACTTGGCAAAAGCCATCCTTTTGCTCCAGTCTAAACCATGATTAACCGCTTTGGATGAGATTTAATGGATTTTGATATCGTTGCAGCTGGGCATTTTAGCATAGACTTAATAAGTTTGCCGAATAGACAACTGCCCTACACCATTTTAGGCGGTTCAGTGGCTTATGTTTCACTTTCAGCCAAACGTTTAGGTGCAAACGTTTCCATAATCTCAAAAGTCGGCGGAGACTTCCCACAAGCCTACTTATGGTGGCTTAGCCAAGAAGGCATAGACATCTCCAAAGTAGCCAAAATTATTCAGGAGAAAACCACACGATTTGAGCTAAATTACAACAATGGCATGTCAAACCGCACCATGAGACTTGCCGGTAAAGCACCCCCAATACAGATTGGAGACCTGCCTAACTCTTTGCAAGCTAAAGCAGTTCATCTTGCTCCAATAGCCAACGAAATCTCATATGAAGTTGCTGAAAAGCTGACAAAAGTCGCTGAAGTGGTGTCCCTAGACCCTCAAGGGCTTATTCGGGTCTTTGATGAAAATGGGTTTGTGGCGAGTGAGCCGCTAAAGGACAGGCGTATACTCGAGCTTATAGACGTGTACAAGTCTTCAAGAGAGGAGATTGAAGCCGTCACCGGCGTGGCTGATTTACACTCAGCCATAAAGGCTGTCCATGACCTTGGCGTGGAAATTGTCATAGTAACCATGGGCATGAAGGGAGCAGTGCTATCTATGGGTGGGGCAGCGTATAAAATTCCAGTATATAAGCCCAACAAGCTTGTCGATCCGACCGGTGCTGGAGATGCGTTTATTGGTGGTTTCTTGGCAGAATATGTCCGCGGCAAAGAAGCCTTATGGTGCGCGTGTGTCGGTTCTGCTGTAGCTTCAACAGTTGTTGAAGGTGTTGGTCCAACTTTCCTCGGCGAAAAAGATGAGATTTACCGAAGGGCGAGCATGCTGTACGAAAAAGGAATTAAGCATTAAAGTGCATTGTATTCTGTTAAAGCCTAAAATGGCATAAGTTAATGTGAGGTTTAGCCTTTGGGGCGTGTTGCGAAGGGCGTCAAATGTAGCGTCTCAGGATGTGGCAAAGAGGCTCAACGCTCCCTCTCGGCAGCCAAAGTTAGAATGGCTGGATTAAGCATAGGCAGCAGCGAAAGGCGCGCATATTTATGCGAAAATCACTACAAGGAATTTAAGAAGCGAACGAAGAGGGAGAGAAAAATTGAGCAGTGGCGGTATAAGGGCGTGTAAAAACTAGAGAGGGGGTAGTGTATTTGTTAAGCAGAAACAGCTGCAACTATGACCTCTTCGAGAAAACTAGAGAGGGAAGGGGGAGGCGAAAATGAGGATACTGCAACTGCACTCCAACTACATCGAGTATAAGCCCATCCAGAAAGAAATTGCCATAGCCGAAGAAACAGACAAGGAAATAAAACGCTTAGAAGAAATCGTCGTTTTGTTCACGGCGGTGGAAGAAGGCGACGACGAAACAGTAGCCAAAAAAGCCATTGAAGAGGTTAAATCCTTCCTTGAAAAGCTGAAAGTAAATCGCGTTCTAATATATCCATACGCGCATCTCAGTAGCAACCTCGCCAAACCATCAGAGGCGCTAAAAATTGTAAGGGCCATGGAGGCTTATGCAAAAGCCGAGGGCATAGAAACATACCGTGCACCTTTCGGCTGGAACAAGCAATTCACAATATCAATAAAGGGGCATCCTTTGGCAGAGCAGTCTCGCGTTATATTACCAGCAAAAGGGGAGAGAGAAGCCGAAAAAGTTTCAGAAGCGCTTAAAGCCGAAGAAAAGCTGGAGTCCTTCTGGTATATTCTCCAGCCTGACGGCAAAATAGTTCCAGTGGAAGAGTTTGACTTCCGTGGGCATGAAGACCTTGAAAAGTTTGCCAAATATGAAATTTCAAAAGTTAGGGCTAGCCAGCAAATGCCGCCCCACGTGCCTTTGATGAAGAGGCTTGAAATAGCCGACTACGAGGCTGGAAGCGACCCTGGAAACATCCGATGGTACCCAAAGGGTAGGCTCATAAAATCGCTTATAGAACAATACGTGACAGCCAAAGTTATAGAATACGGAGCGATGGAAGTTGAAACCCCCGTTATGTACGACTTCAGCCATCCAAGTCTAGCCGATTACTTAAACCGTTTTCCGGCGAGGCAGTACCTCCTAAAATCAGAGGATAAAGAACTCTTCCTGCGCTTCGCCGCGTGTTTCGGGCAGTTCTTGATGGTTCATGACGCCCAGTTTTCTTATAAGCATATGCCACTAAAAGTTTACGAGCTAACTCGCTACAGTTTCAGAAGAGAAAAAAGCGGCGAGGTCGTAGGCTTAAGAAGGCTTAGGGCTTTTACGATGCCCGACTGCCACGCCTTCTGTACAGACCTAGAACAAGCCAAAAAAGAGTTTGTTACGCGGTTCAAACTTTGCATACAATTGTTAGAAGGTATAGGCTTATCAAAAGAGGATTACGAGGCGGCAATCCGCTTCACAAAAGACTTCTACGAACAAAACAAAGACTTCATCGTGGACCTAGCAAAAATCTTCGGCAAACCTGTTCTCGTTGAAATGTGGAAGGAACCCTTCTTTTATTTCAGGCTAAAATGGGACTTCAACTTCGTCGACAACCAAGACAAGGCTGCCGCGTTATCAACAGACCAGATAGACGTAGAAAACGCCAAAAGATACAACATAACCTACGTGGATGAAAAGGGTGAAAGGCATCATCCACTCATATTACACTGCTCTCCAAGCGGTGCCGTGGAACGCTGCATATACGCGCTTTTGGAAAAAGCCTACAAACAGCAACAGAAAGGCGAACCACCCATGCTTCCAGTTTGGCTTTCACCAACACAAGTGCGCATAATCCCCATGTCAGACAAATACATTGAACACTGTGGAAAATTAGCGGAAAAACTTGAAACCAACCAAATCCGCGTCGACATAGACGACAGACCATTAACACTGCAAAAACGCGTCAGAGAAGCAGAAATGGAATGGATACCCTACATAATAGTTGCAGGACAAAAGGAAATAGATTCTGAAGTGCTTCCGGTAAGAGACAGAAAGGCTAAACAAATACGCAAAATGAAACTTGACGAACTTATAAGCGAAATCAAAAGCCACATGCGTGATAAGCCTTTCAAACCGCTGCCCCTGCCAAAATATGTTTCAAAAAGACCTCAATTCTACGGCTAAGGAACAATAAAAGTCAACTGGAACTGCCAAAACACATATCAACTCTAAGGGAAAAATTTCTGTTCTCCGAGAAGGGGAAATCTGATTGGATAAAGAGCTACTTGTCTATATAGATGGTGAATACTATCCAAAATCCCAAGCAAAAATATCCGTCTATGACCATGGACTTTTATATGGCGACGGAGTTTTCGAAGGAATCCGCGCCTACAATGGCGTAGTCTTCAAACTGAAAGAACATATTGATAGGCTTTACCGTTCAGCCCACGCCATAATGCTGCAAATCCCAATAACAAAGGAGCAGATGATAAACATAGTTTTGGAAACTCTTCGCAAAAACAACCTAAAAGATGCCTATATCCGCCTAGTAGTGACAAGAGGTGTAGGCGACCTTGGATTAGACCCTAGAAAATGCTCCAAACCCACAATTATCGTGATAACGGACATGATTGCTCTTCATAAAAGCGAGGCTAAAGAAAAGGGCATAACAGCAATGCTAACATGGGTGAAGAGAGACCCCGTGGACGCAACAAGCCACGAAATAAAATCACTAAACTACTTGAACAGCATACTCGCCAAAATAGAGGCAAACATAAATGGCGTAGACGAAGCCATATGCCTAGACAAAAACGGTTTTGTATGCGAAGGCGTAGCAGAAAACATATTTATAATAAAAAATGGGCGAATATACACACCGCCAAGCTACACTGGAGCCCTACCCGGAATAACAGCTGATGTAGTAAAAGAGCTAGCAAAAAACCTCGGATACGAAGTTATAGAAAAGAACATAACCCCATACGAACTCTTCACAGCAGACGAGGTATTCTTCACCGGAACAGCAGCAGAAATCATACCGGTTAGAGAGATAAACAAAAGACAAATAGGAGACGGAAAACCAGGCCCAGTAACAAAGATGCTCATGGAAGAGTTCTCGAAGCTGGTTCAAAATCCAAAATATGGAATACCAATCTATTAAAACAAATCCTTTAACGCCCTCATCATCGAACAAGTTCTGCTTTTTACCTACTCTTTTTCATGAAGCCTTCCAGCAGATTAAAAGCCTCTTCAAGGGTTTCAATGGGCGGCAAGAAAACACCCCTTACATGACTAGCGCCGTAAACTGGGCAGAAACCAGAGCCGTGCACAAACAGCACACCAGTTTCTTTTAAAAGCTCCAACACAAACTCAAAGTCAGTCTTCCATCTTGAGCCGACACCATGAATCTTTGGGAAAACATAAAAGGCTGCCTCCGGCTTTGTGCAACTTACCCCCTCGATTTCATTAAGCCTTTTCCATGCGTAATCCCTCCTAGCTCTAAGCTTGGAAACAGTCTCGCGAATATGGTCTTGCGGACCCCTTAAAGCAGCTACGCCAGCCTTCTGCACCGGAGTGTTGGCACAAATCC
Organism: Bathyarchaeia archaeon; assembly: GCA_038882975.1. Classification (GTDB taxonomy): domain Archaea; phylum Thermoproteota; class Bathyarchaeia; order Bathyarchaeales; family Bathycorpusculaceae; genus JAGTQI01. Next base: position 376,084 of record JAVZNE010000001.1, on the reverse strand, counting down.
TTATCCTAGCCTCCTTCTCGACACATTCCTTCAAATCTTTAAGCTCGCCCATTGGACTGTAGAAGTATATGTAGCCAAGCCTCCAACCCGTCATTAAATAGGCTTTTGAAAAGCCGTTCATTCCAATAACGGGGACATCTTTGGCGAGGCTTGCGGTACTTACAAACTTCTTCTCGAAAACAAGCTGGTCGTAAATCTCATCAGATATAACTGGAACACCATGTTCAGCGGCTAAATCCAAAATCTGCCTTAAAGTCTTCTCGTCGTAGAGGGCACCACATGGATTATTAGGGTTAATGACAACTATCGCGCGGGTTTTATTAGAAATTTTTCTCCTTAAATCGTCAATGTTCGGCTGCCAGCCTCGCTCCTCAACAGTCTCATATGTGACAGGCTTTCCGCCAAAAAACTTTGTATATGAAATGTAGGGCGGATAGGTCGGACCGGGAAGAAGAACTTCATCCCCAGCATCGACAATGGCAGCCATAATCATTTGAATGCCTTCCGAAATCCCAGACGTAACAATAACATCATCAGCTGAAATATCTACACCATTTAAGCGCTTTTCCTTCTCGCAAATGGCTTCCCTAAGCTCAAGCAAACCCTCAGATGCAGAATATGCGTTAACTCCACTCTTAACAGCGTCAAATAAAGCTTCCTTTATATGTTCAGGCGTGTCAAAATCAAAAGCCACAGGGTCACCAATATTCAGGTAATAAATTTTCTTGCCAGCCTTCGCAAGCGCCTTGGCATGGACAATCACATCGCGGATGGCGTATTCAATTGTGCGAACCCTTTCAGTAACCTTCACATTGACCAATTCTTACCCTCGCCTTAGAGAAGCAAGGCTTTAATTTTTAAAGATAAAAGGCTTATGGACATTTTATGGGACGTGATAAACCCGTGAAGCCTCCACATGTTCATCTGAGACAACTGTCACTGTTATATCTTTGCCAGAGTATTTTTGCCAATCGAATGGACATAGCAAAACAACTTCGCTACCAATTTTTATAAGCGTCTGGCCTTTTGGAAATGAATGCTCCAGCGGAACAGTCAGCCCTTGGACTGTTATAATAATTCTTGACAACGTGAGATTCCACAAAGAATACTCCATATTTTTGACAGTCACGTTCAAATGTCTCACCCCGCCACTTTCAACGCAGTCCACAAATGTAATATTAAGTTCTGCCACTGGAAGAACGAAAGCAAAATCAAATGTATACTCCTTTCGCGATATGCTTGTCTCAACATGTACCGTTAATGTTAAGTTTCTGTCAGCAGTACCCACAAAACTTGCCCAATTAAAGTCGCATCTAAATGTTGTGTAATTGCCCGGTGTAATTGGCCCGTATGGAAGCGATGGGTTCACTCTTGTGCCGTTCAATATCGCTCCTTTTGCAACAATTTTTGTCACGTTGATGGCTTCAAGCGATGAAACATGATTCTGAATAGTTATGTTAAAGTGTCCTTTGTCCTCTAGATTAAAAGTGTCTGCTTTATTCAAAACCTCGACAATTATTGGAGGCGGCGTGGTTGCATTAAATGATGTCTCAAACTCTTGGAGGAAATAAGCTACAACCGTAATTGTTCTGTTCCTATATTCTTTCCATTCCCAATTAAACATGAAAGTTCTAGTTGTGTTTGGCATAATCCCAGCTGAGCCGCACTCCAATGGTTCAAGATAGGTTCCATTGTCTAGTCTACCTCTTATTTTTGTAACGTTCACGTAGCTTGCAGATACATCAGAGTTAAAAATCGTTATGTTAAAGTGCCTTGTGTTCTCTTTGCTAAAATCTACACTTTTAATGGAAACGCTAAACCCTTTCAGTTCCAACTCCTTTCTAAAAACATATCCCTGCTCCGTCTTGACTATAAGCGGAATTGTCGCTGCAACTTCTGACCAGTTGATGTTGACCCTAAAGTTTTGTGATCCGTTTTTTGGAATTGTGATGGGCTGTTCTTCAACATTTGGGTTTACTTCGGCGACTACACTTTGAATTTCTATTTTCGTTATTGTTACGTTAACCTCGGATTGTGGGGCGTTTGTTAATGTAATATTGCATTTCCTAATGGATATTGTTGGGTTAAAGTTTGAACTTATATTCAGCTGAACAAAGGGAAGTTGTGTTCTTATATTCGCGGCTGTGGAGTCGGGAGAAAAAATGTGCACAATTATGTTTTTGCCAGCAAAACCAAATCTGCCAATGAGTTCTCCAAGCGTAGCGTTTGTGTTATCCTTCTTAATTTTTACGCAAGTTATGTTTTTGGACTCGCCTATGGGAACCACTATCCCATTTCCAAGGGGTGGTTGTGTTTCAACAACGTAGTAGAGTTGTGTTTCTCCTTCGAGGCTTATTGCTATTCTGGAGATTGTTGCATCTGTTGGTGAGTATGAAGGGTTTAATACGCTGATGGTGAACTCGTTGACGTTTTCCTTGTCTATGTAAACATTGGTTATTATGAGGGTGGTTCCCTGCGGTTTATTGGTGTAGTAGGCGATGGTGAAGGCGTAGGAAATTATTCCGCCAATTATCGCCGAAATTATCATGAGAATTATGATTAAAAGGGTCGAAATTGCTTTTATGTTTGTTTGCACGTTCATAATCTTCACGTTCCAAGCGTTTCTAGACTCATATTCCTTTGAAATAGATAAATATTCCTTTAATTATTTTTGAGAGAACAAATTTATAAATACGTGCCGCGGTTTTCTTAAAACTCTGTTAAGTCGAGGGAAGCCCTTGATTGAATATGATGCGGTAATAGTTGGAGCTGGTGTTATCGGCTTATCAACAGCTTATCACATTAAAAGGCAGAACCCAGATTTGAGGGTTTTAGTTGTCGACAAGTTTAACGCTGCAGGACAAGGGAGCACGGCGAAGAGCATATCTGCCTTTCGATGCTTGTTCTCTTCCCCAATAAATTATATCCTATCCGACTCCTCCGTTGACTTTTATGGGCATGTACAGAAGGAGCTCGGCGTTGATTTAAAGTTGTTATTTGCGGGCTATCTCTGGCTTTTAAGCGAGGACGAGTACACGGATTTGGCCCCCATATTGAAAGATTTGGCCTCTAAAAATCTTAAGTATAAAGAGTATGAGGCTGAAGAGCTAACCAAGACGCTTGGGTTAAATGCTTGTCAAAGAGGCGATGAAGAAGCTGAGCTTATGGGGTTGAAAGATGTTTATAAGGGAATTTTTATCCCAAAAGCCGGAATTGTCGACGCCGACTGTATTGTAAAATTCTATGAAGAGGAGTTTCTAAGACTTGGCGGCGAAATCCGTTACGGCGTTAAAGTTGAGGAAATAGTTGTTGAGGCTTGCAACCCCCTTGGGATAGCTGGGGAGCCTTATTTTTGGCAAGAATCAAGGGTTTCAGGAGTGAAGACGAATGCTGGTGTTATTAAAGCGAAGAAGACGATTTTGGCTGCTGGTGCATGGATTCCACAACTTCTTGACGCTTTGGGGATTGAATGTTTCATTAAACCAAAGAAGAGGCAGGTTTTCGCTGTGGAAGCTAAAAATCCACATCTGAAGCAGTTACTTTATACCAAAGGATTTAATCCTGTGGGCTGTGTACCTTTCACAATTTTACCTAAACCACGGGTTTTAATTAGACCGTTTCCAATAGAAGGCGTTTTTTGGCTTATGTATGCTGATGATTTTCCGAGAGCCTTTAAACTGGAGGATGACCCGCAACCCGAGAAAAACTTCTACCAGTATGGGATATATCAAGTTCTTGTGAAGTATTTTCCCCAGTTTAGGGATTGCCGACCGTATTCCGCTTTTGCTGGGCTTTATGAGATTAACACTTTGGATGGGCATCCAGTGGCTTTTGAGGAGAGGGATTTGATTGTTGTTGGCGGCGCAAGTGGAAGTGGCATAATGAAGGCAGATGCTATAGGCAGGATAGCTGCAGCCCTCTACAATGGCGAGGAATACGCACTTCTTTATGGTGGTAGAAAGTTTAAGGTTAGCGATTTAAGCATAAAAGAAAGGCGCGTTGAGCCTGAGAAACTTCAAATCTAGTGGTTCAAAACAGTGAATTTTATTAACATTGAAGTACGATAGGTATGCTGTCCGCGTTGAAGATGATGCGTTATGTATGGCTGGAATGGCAAATTCTTATGGGTGAACTTAACCAAACAGAAGGCTGTTGTTAAAGAGTATGACGCTACATTGGCGAGGAACTTTCTTGGGGGTAGAGGATTTGCCGCCAAAATTTTGTGGGATGAGCTGAAACCAGGCGTGGACCCTTTTTCGCCCGAGAATAGGCTGATATTTGCAACAGGTCCCTTAACTGGTTTTGCCTTACCGAGCAGTGGGAAAATGGTTGTTGCGGCAAAAAGTCCATTAACGGGCGGTTATGGTGACGGAAACATTGGGACTTATGCTGCTGTTCAAATGCGCAAGGCAGGTTATGACGCGGTTATCATTGAAGGGAAGGCTGAAAGATCCACCGTTCTGCTCATTGAAGATGGCATAACAGAGTTTTTGGACGCAAAGGAACTTTGGGGTTTAAGCGCCTTTGAAGCTGAAGATAAATTGAGGAATGTTTATGGAACAACTGCTGGAATCCTCGTCATTGGGCAAGGCGGCGAGAACCTTGTGCGCTTTGCCAACATTGTTTCTCAGAGGGGGCGGGGCGGTGGAAGACCTGGAATGGGCGCTGTTATGGGCTCCAAAAACCTTAAGGCCGTTATCATAGTTGGCAGTGGCGAGTTACAAGCCGCCTATCCCAAGGATTTAAAGGAGCTTGGTGCAGAAGCCTACAGAGAGGTTTTAACAAAGCCGAATTACGCTTTTTGGAAACGCCAAGGCACTATGATGACCATTGAGTGGAGCCAAGAAAACAATGTCTTACCTACATACAATTTTAGCGAGGGGGTTTTTGAAGACGCAGAAGCTATAGGCGGCTTTTCTATGGAGAAGATTAAGTTTTCCCAGAGGGGTTGTCCCAACTGTAACATGACTTGTGGCAACGCTGTTAAGGATGCCGACCGCAAGGATTCTGAGCTCGACTATGAAAATGTTGCCATGCTTGGCTCTAACATTGGTGTGGGTGATTTAAAGAAGGTTGCAGCCCTAAATAGGTTGGCGGATGAATTTGGCTTAGACACAATTTCGCTGGGCAATGTTATTGGCTTCGCTATGGAGGCTTCTGAAAACAAGCTGATTAGCGAAAAGATTCCGTGGGGAAATTATAAGGCTGCTAGGGCATTAATTGAGGACATCACCTATAAGCGTGGTATTGGCGCAACTCTCGCGGAGGGTGTGCGTTTTGCAGCTGAAAAAATTGGAGGAAACTCGAGCCGTTGGGCTATGCATGTGAAAGGATTAGAGATTTCAGCTTACGACTGTCATGCCGCACCGGCAATGGCTCTTTCCTATGCCACAAGCCCCATTGGAGCTCATCATAAAGATGCATGGGTCATTTCTTGGGAAGTTAAGATTGGAAGAGACCGATATAGCGAAGAGAAAGTCGACAAAGTCATCGAATTACAGCGCATTCGGGGAGGCTTTTTCGAATGCGCCACTGTTTGTAGACTTCCATGGGTTGAGCTTGGCTTTGAACTTGAGTGGTATCCAAGGTTTTTGCATGCAGCTACAGGTCTTGAGATAAGCTGGGATGAGTTAAACCTCATAGCAGATAGAGTTCATACTCTAATTCGAGCGTTTTGGGTGCGGGAGTATGGCAAGAACTGGAGCCGAGAAATGGACTTTCCACCGGCGAGATGGTTTGAAGAACCGCTTACAAAGGGGAATCTGAAGGGTGCAAAGCTTGACAGGGCAAAGTACGAGGTTATGCTTAATATGTATTACCGAAAAAGGGGATGGGATGAGCGGGGAGTCCCTACAAAAGCTACTCTTGAGAGGCTTGGCTTAAAGGATGTTGCCAAACAACTAAAGAAACGTGTTAAATTATGGGAGTAAAGAAAGCGGCAAGTGGCGACTTAACGCTAATATGATTTGGCAAAGTAAACGACCTCTTTCGCTTCTTTGCCACAATATACGCAGTTGGAGAATGGTTCTTCCCTTTCGAATGGAATAAGCCTAATAGTTGCGCTCGTCTCCTCCTTTATTTTTTCTTCGCATTCCTGGCTGCCGCACCATGAAGCCTTTATGAATCCGCCCTTTTCCTTTAAGACTCGTTTGAACTCGTTGTAAGTTTTTACTGGAGTTATCATTTCTTCCAAGAATTCTTTGGCTTTGTTGAATAGGCTGCTTTGAATTGCATCCAGAAGCTGCTGCACTGCTTCAATGAGTCTGTCCTCTTTTACGGCTTGTTTTTCAAAGGTGTCTCTTCTGGCAATTGTTACTTGTCCTTGTTTCACGTCTCTCGGTCCTATTTCAATTCGCAGTGGCACGCCTTTTAATTCCCAGTCATTAAACTTCCATCCCGGTGTATACTCTTTTCTATCATCTAGGACTACTGAAATTCCTGCCTTTTGCAGTTTTTCATGGATTTCTCTTGCTTTAGCAAGTATTGTGCTTGTATCAGCTTCCTTGTAAGGTATGGGGATTATCACCGCTTGTATTGGGGCTATTTTTGGCGGCAGAACAAGACCCTTGTCGTCACCGTGAACCATGACCAATGCGCCTATAACCCGTGTTGATATGCCCCAAGAAGTTTGCCAAGCATAATGCTCCTTCTCGTCTTCACCTATGAATTTGATGTCGAAAACCTTTGAGAAGTTTTGCCCAAGATTGTGAGATGTTCCCATTTGTAATGCTTTGCCGTCGGGCATCATAGCTTCCAATGTTGTGGTATATAGAGCTCCGGCGAACTTCTCGCTTTCAGTTTTTTTGCCGACCAGCACGGGGATAGCCAAATAATTCTCCATCAAGTCCTTGTACTCATTGAGGATTTCCATAACTTCCCTGTCTGCTTCTTCCTTTGTTGCGTGAGCCGTGTGTCCCTCCTGCCATAGGAACTCCCTTGTCCTGAGGAAAAGTTTGGTTGCCTTTGTCTCCCACCTTACAACGCTACACCACTGGTTTAGCTTAATCGGTAGGTCTCTCCAGCTTCTAATCCACTTGGCGTATGTTGCATAAATTATGGTTTCAGATGTTGGTCTTATGGCAAGTCTCTCTTCTAAAGGCGTGTCGCCGCCTATGGTGACCCATGCCACCTCTGGTACAAAACCCGCAAAGTGTTCTGCTTCCTTCTTTAGAAAGCTTTCTGGTATGAATAGTGGGAAATACACGTTTCTATGTCCAGTCCTTTTTATTTTCTCGTTGAAGATTTCTTGGATTTTCTCCCATATGGCGTATGAGAGCTCTCTGAAAATCATGCACCCCTTTATTGGCGCATAATCTGCTAGACCAGATTTCAGCACGACTTGGGTGTACCATTCAGAAAAGTCCTCAGACTTTTTGACAGTTATTCCCAAATCTGACATTTCATCATCTCCTCTGCCTTTGTTGTTTGTTGAATATAATTCTAGTGCGGGAGTTGGTTTTTATGCTGGGCGCTCTTTGGAGAAGTTTAGCAAGGTGGAACGTAATCGCCCATTTTCAACCACTCGCATCCTAAATTGCAATCAAATTATATAAAAGTTTCTTCTGTGGAACGGAAAACTAACAATAAGCGTTTTAACCATACAGAACAACATTAAGACTAAGGCACTTGAAGGCTGGTTAGGATTGAAAGTTCTCCTCATAATTGGGGATGGAATGGCTGACAGACCACTAAAAGAGTTGGGTTGGAAAACTCCGCTGGAGGCTGCCCGAAAGCCCTCGATGAACCATGTGGCAAGTGTTGGGATCTGCGGAATAATGGACGTAATAGCGCCTGGTATTCCGCCAGGAAGCGACACTGCCACACTTGCGCTTTTGGGTTATGACGCCTTTGAAGTTTATTCGGGTAGGGGTGCCTTCGAAGCTTTGGGGGCTGGAATAGATGTCATGGAAGGAGACATCTGTTTCAGGTGCAATTTTGCAACGGTGGATGAGAACTTTGTTGTTTTGGATAGAAGGGCTGGTAGGATAGCCAACTCCGACGCTTCTAAACTTGCAGAAAGCCTCAAAAAAGTCAAGCTTTCGGATTCTTCTGTTAAATTTCTGTTCGCCAACACTGTTCAACATCGTGCGGTTCTCGTTCTGCGCGGTTCAAAACTTTCACGAGCAGTTAGTGACTCCGACCCTGGCGTTGCTGGAGAAAAAGTTTTGGAAGTTAAACCATTAGACGATAATATTGAGGCAAGGCATACAGCCAAAATCCTCAATGAGCTTATGGGGAGATTTCATGAAACCCTAAAAGAGCACCCAGTAAATAGGGATAGGGTTGCACGTGGACTGCCACCGGCAAATGCAATTTTAGTCAGGGGGGCTGGCACTCTGCCAAAAATTAGGCGGCTTAGCGAGATTTATGGTGTTAAGGCCGTATGTGTTGCTGCAACCTCGCTGATTCGCGGTGTGTGTAGGGCTGCTGGTATGCAACTACTGATAGTTGAGGGTGCCACAGGAACACCGCAGACAGACTACATTGCCAAGGCGAAAGCCGCTGTTCAAGCGTTAGAAGAGAATGATTTGGTGCTGTTGCACGTGAAGGCTCCAGATGTTGCCAGCCATGACGGAAATGTTAAGCAGAAGGTTGAGGTTATCGAGAAAATTGACAGAATGCTTTCTTACGTACTAAACAAGGTTGATTTGGGCGAAACTTATGTGGCTTTGACGGCTGACCACACGACATCATGTGTGACAGGCAGTCATGAAGGCGACCCGGTTCCAGTGGCCATAATGGGTCCGTATGTGCGCAGCGATGATGTTGAAGAATTTAGCGAGAGGACATGTGCAAAAGGCGGTTTGGGAAGACTTAGAGGGAAAGACTTGATGCCAATCTTGATGAATTTTATTGGTAAGGTTAAAAAGTTTGGTGCCTAGTTCACTGCACTGGCATGAGACGCCATTCTCGATAATCCGTAATTACCTTGATGTACCCTCTAAGCATATTGTCTGTTTCCGTGTCTCCGGTGTCAACTCTCAAAACTCCGCCTTCTATATCGCGAAGCTTACTTTTTGTTGCCGCAACAATTATCTTATTTTTTCCAACACGCTTTATGATTTCTGGGCTTATCTGCTGGTTTCCTCTACCTAGAAGGATGCCCTGTCGCCCTATTGGCGACAAGATTATCCATGTGTTCTGCCAGTCTTCAATGCTTTCTAAAATCTTCTTCTCGTCCACGTCCAATACGATTTTACCATTTTTGTATATGTCAACACCCAAGACTGTTTTGGGAACGTCGAGCAGCTCGGCTATGCATTTCACAGTTGTTCCTGGTCCAAGGATGTAGGTGGCGTTGGGCTGCATCTCCTCAACTATTGATTTGGCTATTGCCATCTGGTTCTCTTTTTCATCAACCGTTTCTGGGCTGACCTGTTTGCTTCTCTGAATCCTCATAGGTAGGAAGGGTCCCTTCAAAAAGCCGTAAAGCCTAACCGCGAAAGTGTCGCTTCTTATGGCGGTTTCATCGGCATCCATCACCTCAAACTCTGTTGTTTCCGCTTCGCCTCTTGCATAGGCTAAAACAACCTCAACGGCGTCTGACGGGTTGACGGCAAAAACACCGCTATACATCTTCACTCCGGAAGGGATTCCCAAAACTGGCAGTTCAACACGCTTTTTTTCCATAGCGTCTAGGATGTCCTTCGCCGTGCCATCTCCACCAACAAAAACTATTAGGTCTACTTTTGCGTCGGCCAAAAGCTCCACAGCTCTTTTTGTGTCTTCCGCCGTTGTCTTCGCTCCAATTTTCATGGGCAAGAGTTCAACGCCGACGCTTGCTTCTTTCGCTTCATCTTCACCCATAACACCTGGACACGTTATTATCTTAATGAAGTTTCCATTTGTGCTTTCCTTAAGTTCTTGGAGGAACTCCACGGCCCTTTTCGGAGATAACGGTTTAGCTCCTCTTGCAATAGCCTCCTCTAGGACGCCATCGGTTCCCTTAAGCCCAACCCTTCCACCCATGCCAGCAATCGGATTAACAATAAAGCCCATCTTCATAATTATCGGATACAAAGTTCCACGGCAACCTATAAACCATTTTCCGCAAATAACTTAAGCATTAAGCACTATGATGTTTAAACGAGAAGAATGAGGGTTATAGCCGACCTCCATATTCACGGGCGATATAGCCGCGCCGCAAGTCAAAAAATGAACATCGAGGAAATCGCCCGTTTTGCAAAAATTAAGGGCTTAAACCTCGTTGGCACTGGAGATTTCACCCATCCTAGATGGCTTAAGGAACTACAAGAAGCATTGGTGGAGGAAGCTGGAACTGGTCTGTATAGAGTTGCCAAGAATCTAGAGCTCCCTGTTTATTTTATGCTGACAACCGAGGTCAGCACAATATTCGCCTTTGAAAATGATGTAAAGAAGATTCATCATGTTATACTAACGCCAAGCATGGAAATAGCTGTCCAAATAAATGAGCGTCTTGCAAAGTATGGCGATTTATCGGTTGATGGGAGGCCAACCCTCGACATGTCTGCCCCACAACTCGTAGAAGAGGTTATGGAAGTTTCAAAAGATAACATGGTTTTTCCAGCTCATGCTTGGACGCCGTGGTTCAGCATATTTGGGGCTTTCAGTGGCTTCGACAGTGTTGAAGAGTGCTACCAAGACATGACAAAGTATATTCACGCCATAGAAACTGGCTTGTCTTCAGACCCGCCTATGAACTGGCGTCTAAGCAAACTCGACAGGTTCACTTTAGTTTCCAACAGCGACAGCCATAGCTTCTGGCCATGGCGTATGGGAAGGGAAGCCAACGTTTTTGAGTTAGAAAGCCCAAGCTATTGGGAAATAGTCGAAGCCATCAAAAACAAGGACAAGGCAAGGTTTAAATTCACAGTGGAGACAGACCCCGCTTATGGAAAGTATCATTGGACTGGACATAGAAACTGCAACGTTTCACTTTCACCGAGGGAGGCCATTAAGCTTGGCAACATTTGTCCAGTTTGTCGGAAAAAACTGACTAAAGGCGTCGAGCAAAGGGTTGAAGAACTTGCAGACCGTCCAGCCGGATTTAAGCCAGAAAAAGCTATAGGATTTCTGCATATGCTTCCCCTTTCTGAAATCATTGCAACGGTTCTAAAAGTTGATTCGCCATCAACACAGCAGGTTTGGAGCATCTACAACAAGCTGGTTGAAAAGTTCGGGAATGAATACTTCGTACTCATTGACGCATCGATGGAGGCTTTAGAATCTGTTGTGGATGCAAAGATTGCTGAAGCCATATTAAGGGTTAGGGAAGACCGAATTAAGGTTGTGCCAGGATACGATGGAGTTTATGGTCGCCCAATAATTTTTGAGGATGAGGCTTCAGCTGCGAAAGATGTTTCGGAAAAAGTTCAACAGTTGAATCTTACCGACTTCATGTGACTGCCTTTCTGACGTTTTTGTTGCGTATATGTGTTGGACGTGTACACGACAAAACTTATTAAGTCGCAATACACACGATACTTTTGACCTCCAATGATGAGCACTATAAACCAGCAAACCCGTAGGGAAAGTGAGAAAATTTCGAGGATAATTGATCGTGTTATGAGGCAGGTTTTTGGGGATGAGGCTACTCGCCTAATTTATCGGTATTTGGAGAGTAATTATTCTGTTAAGCGGGATGAGATTGCTGATAAGATTGACTTGTTTGCGAAGGGGCTTGAGGATTTTTTGAGGTCTGGAGCCTATGTTATTGAGTGGAAGATTTTGGAGGACATATATTCAAGCTATGGGCTGCTTCGAAGAATCGAATTGGAGAGGTTGCGGGAAAGCGACTTTGCAAGTCAAGTGAAGCTTCTCATGCGTAAAGCATAAAGTTTCATCGTTATTGTTTAATTGGTAATTCTTATTAATGTCGTTTTCTTGATTACATCCCCCTAAAGGCTTTACTTTAGGAAGGGGGATATTGAGGGACACTTTAACTAAAGTTGTTAACGCTGCCGTCGATAGGTTCGGGGCCGAGTATGTTGAAATGCGTGTACAGAAACTTTTCAAGACGATGCTTGCCATTAAAGAGGAGAGGGTTGAAGCAGCCAAGGAAGGCATTGAAAATGGTGCCGCTATAAGAGTGCTTGTCAATGGCGCATGGGGTTTTGCATCCACATGTCTGCTTGACACTGAAACTTTGGTGGATGTTGTCGCTGAAGCTTGTAGGATGGCTAAAGCTGCGAGCCAGAAGCTTAAAAATCCGATAAAGCTTGTGGAAAGCAGAGCTTTTGAGGACCGCGTTTCAGCGAAGCCTAAAAAGGATCCTTCAAAAATTTCTATAGAAGACAAGATAAGGATAGCTTTAACCATTTCTGAGACGGTCTTGGGATATGATAAACGTGTTAAAAGTTGTACGGTGGACTATTTGGATTCGGTTGGGATGAGCTTTTTCATGAATAATGAAGGTGTATATATTGAGCAGGACAAACTCTATGTTTGGTTAAGAGTCCTAGTTACCGCAAAAGAGGGGGAAGTTTTCACATTTAGCCGTGAAGAAATTGGTTCAACAAGTGGTTATGAAGTTTTTGATGTAGAAGCTCCGGAGGTTGTTGGGGATAGAGCTGCAAAAAGGGCTATAGAACAGTTGAAGGCTAAAACTCCAAAGGGCGGAACTTTTCCGGTAGTTTTAGGTCCAAATATTGTCGGTGTTTTTGTTCACGAGGCTTTTGGTCATTTAGCTGAGGCGGATTTAACCTTGTCGGGTTCTGTTCTCATGGATAAAATTGGTAAAAAAGCGGCTTCCGAGGTTGTCACCATATATGATGATGGAACCATTGAAGGAGCTTTCGGTTCTTTCAAATATGATGATGAGGGTGTTCCAGCCCAAAAAACACCTTTGGTCAAGGATGGCGTTGTTGTTGGTCTCATGCATAACCGCGAAACAGCACAGAAATTTAATGCTAAGCCCACGGGCAATGCAAGAGCCGAGGATTTCCGTGTAGAACCAATAATACGGATGCGTAACACTTTTCTGGCGCCAAAAGACCATTCGTTTGAAGAACTTATTGAAGGCATAAAATTTGGATACTATTTCAAAAGCTTCAGAGGAGGGCAAGCAAACTTAGACGGTACTTTTCAAGTTGGGATTCAAGAAGGCTATGAAATAGTCAGGGGCGAGGTCGGCGAACCAGTGCGAAACGCCTCAATAAGCGGCAACACGCTTGAAACGTTATATAAGGTAGATGCTGTTGGAAAAGACTTTGAACTTTGGCCTGGAAGATGCGGTAAGGGTCAAACAGCATTTGTTTGTCATGGTGGTCCCCATATAAGGGTTAAAGAGGTGTTTGTGGGTGGCAATGCTTAGGGAAGAAGAAACTGTTAATTTAGCTGAAGCTGCTGTGAATTTTGCGCTTAAACAAGGGGCTGATGAGGCCGAAGCCTTTGCATATCAAGGTTTAACGACAGCAGTTTCCATTGAAAGAGGGCAAATAGCGAAAAGTTCACGGATAATTGACCAAGGGCTCGGAGTTAGAACCATTGTTAATAGGGCGGTTGGTTTTTCTTACACAAACATTGTTGGAAATAAAGTGGCAATCGAAGAAGTGATCCTGAAATCTTTGAAGTTTGCAAAGGCGAGTAAGCCGGACAGGAATTGGCAGGGCTTCCCACGGAAAAAACCTTATGCTGATGTGAAGGGCACATTTGACAGTGCCATTTGCGGGTTATCTCCAGAGGATTTGGTTAAGCTTTCTTCCCTAATGTTAGACGCTGCCGAAAAAACTGATGAGCGTGTCTTTCCAATAGAGGGCGGTGTTGGGGCCTCTTACCTTTCACGGGCTATTGTGAACTCAAATGGTGTGGCTGGTTTCGATTGTGGAACAATTATTGAATGTAGCTTGGCAACAGTAGCCCACGAGAGCGGTGAAATAACGCCTGTATGTTTTGAGTTTAACGCAGAGAGGAGTTACAAAATAGACCCCGAGTGGGTGGGCAGGGAAGCTGCACGTCTTGCAGCCTTGGCATTAAAGGCTAAACGGGTGGAGACTAGAAATATGGAGGTTATTTTTGCCCATTTTGCCTTGCAGCAACTTCTTTATTACACTTTGATGGATGCTGTTAAGGCGGATTATGTGCAGCGAAACCGGTCGGTTCTTAAAGGTAAGATTGGCGAAAAAGTCGCCTCTGAAGTTGTGACGATATATGATGATGGCTTGCTTGAAGGCGGGCTTCGTACATGGAGGTTTGACGGTGAGGGCGTCCCGCAACAGAAAACCCCAATAATAAAAAGGGGTGTGTTGCATGGCTTTATCTACGATAACTATACTGCCAAAACTGAGGGGAGGGAGAGCACTGGAAACGCTTTTAGGGCTGGCTATTTGTCAACGCCCAATGTTGGAGCAACAAATTTCCACTTTGAAGCTGGTGAAAAATCTCCAGAGGAACTTATAGGCGAGGTTGACGAGGGACTTCTTGTCTACTCATTGCAAGGGGCGCACAGCAGCAACCCAGCAAGCGGAGAATTCTCTGTTGTGGCAACTCCAGCATGGAAAATTGAGAGAGGTAGAATTGTCCATCCGGTTAGGGGCGTCATGTTGGCTGGCAACGTTTTTGATGCCTTGAAAAACATTGCGGATTTGGCAAACAATGAGAGGAAAATCGGTTCACTTGTTGCGCCTTGGGTTCTTGTGGAAAACGTTAAAGTTATCGGAAAGTAAAATAACCTAAACCCTAAAATTATTCCATTCAAAACGGGGCTGAAATGTTGAAGGCGAATATTCAGCGGCGTCTACTTAAATTTAATACACTCCGCAGAACGGTTCAGTTTCTGTCCTTCATATTTTTCAGTGCAATGGTCTTTAATTTAGGTTCACTACCTCTACTGCTTCCAGTTTTATGGACTTGGGGTTTCCAGCCAAATACTGTTGGAGATGCCTTCACAGCACTGCAGTTAATGCTCAGCGGTTGGCGGTCACCAGTTGTTTTCCCATGGCTGGTAGTGGCATCCTTTTTATTGGTAGGCATTTTGATTGGTAAATCACTCTGCGGTTGGGTTTGTCCTTTCGGTTTTATTCAAGACCTGATAGGCTTTGTCAAAGTGAAGAAAACAGAGGTTTCGCCTAAAACTCATAAGAGCATGACGTTAATTAAGTACTTTGTATTGGGCATTGTGCTTTTAATTAGCCTAACCTTTTCGGCAGCTAAACTTATTGGTGCTCATAGGGACTATGAAAGGGCATTTGGCATATTTGCCTATGCTCCATTCACTGCCATAAGTCCAGCTGAAACCTTGTTTTCCACGATGCCAAGAGGCATTCAAAGTTTTTCAATTGAGATTATGGAGAAGTCTGCTTCAGATGTTCTATCAAGGGTTTTGGATTTGCCTCCCCTTTTCTGGGTTCAATTGTTCATTCTTATTGGTGTTATTGTTTTGGCGGCTTATGTTCCGCGAGGATGGTGCAGGTACTTGTGCCCTCACGGCGCGATAATGGCTTTTCTAAACAAGTTTAGCTTTCTTGGTTTGCGAAGGGATCCTGTGAAATGCGTTAAAGGTGAATGTAGAGAGTGCGTCAAGGCTTGTCCCATGATGGTTCCAATTTTGGAACTTCCATGGGAGAAGTTCAGCCACCCAGAATGCATTTATTGCTTAAAGTGTTCTGACTTATGCCCGCACAAAGCGATCCGGCTTAAGTACCCATAACACTGCTAAGCCCAAAAAGTCTTTGAGTATTCGCTTAAAACGTTTTCATAAACCTTCTTTGTTTGTTGGCTTATCTTTTCCCAGTTATAATTTTCAATAACCTTTCGGTAGGCATTTTCCCTCAATTTAATCGCTAAATTTTCATCCAGCAAAACTCTTGTGATTCCCCACGCCAAGGAGTCCGGATTATTTGGATAAACCTTAACACCAGTCACCTCGTGTTCAATTACTTCCGATAAGCCGCCAGTATCGGAAACCACAACTGGGCTTTTAGCCGCCATCGCCTCAAGCGCAACAATTCCAAAAGGCTCAAAAAGGGATGGGACGACTGAAACATCAGCGCATTTTTGTAAATTCCGCAGCGTTCTATCATCCACAAAGCCTGTAAACATGACTTTGTGCGCTAGCCCTATGTTTTTGATGTGTTCTGATAGGGATTGGTGCATATATCCGTTTCCAACTATGACAAATTTTGCGTTAACTTTTTCCAAGACTTTTGGCACTGCGTTAATTAGGACGTGTATGCCTTTTTCGTAAACAAGCCGTCCTACAAACAGCACGACTTTCTCTTCTGGTAGGGCGAATTGTCGTCTAAAATGGCTTAAGTCGGTATCGCTTTTTTCGTATTCCTTTGCGTCTACGCCGTTTGGAATCATTATGAGTTTGTCTTGTGGGAGTCCAAAAACCCATCTTACATGGGAAACCATATAGTTGCTGCAGCATATAACCCTCCAAGCCTCATAGGTGAGCCAAGCCTCTGTTTCATGAATCATTCTCTCGTAGTCTGTGTGGATGCCGTTTCGTCTTCCATACTCTGTAGAGTGAATCGTAGCCAGAAGAGGTCTCCTAAAAACGTGTTTTAAGCCTATACCAGCGTTTGCTACAAGCCAGTCGTGGGCGTGGAAAATGTCAACTCCGCCCAACTCCCTAACAATGGAGGCTGCCTCCTTCTGCATGTTCATGTTCATCAAATAAACCCAGCTTGCAAAATCCGGCGAAGGGTTCTTGTAGGAGTCAACTCTGTAAACCTCAACCCCGTCCAATGTTTCATGCGAGGGAGCGCCGGGAAAATCGCATGTGACAATGTAGACTTTCACGCCGTTTTTTGCAAGATTTCTTGACAAGTAATAAACGTGAGGTGAAATTCCGCCGATAATTCTTGGCGGAAACTCCCATGTAAGCATCATAACCCTTAACTCGCCGGGCATTTCTACGAACCACCCTTAAGGCTTTTGTAGACTTCTAAAATTGTCCTAAGCCAACGTTCAGACTCAGGCTTGACAACTTTTATTTTTACCTCCGGAACCTTGTAGACCCTGACAGCTTCGCTTGCCATCCATTCAGATTTTACAAGAACCTTGCCCGCTTCGTACATGCCAAGCCACTCAATGCTCTTAATAGCCATATTAAACGGGGAATTAGCGCCATGGGAGCGGTGGTCCTCTAAACTCTCAACAGAATATACAAAGGGAATGTTGAACGCCTTTTTTAAAGTGACTGCTGCTGGGATGAAATGCCAGTCTTGCACATCTATAACGTCTACGTGTCCATTTGCCCTATAGTATATGTTGGCGGCAGCACGTTCCACTTCTTGGTTTAGGGTTAAAACCCATGTGAGAACGCTTATGTGAGTTTTAACGGGGTTTGCCACTCTGTAAGTTTTGACTCCGTTTTCTTCAGATTCCCCAGTCGTATAATCATGATAGGTGACCACGTATGTTTCGATTCTATTTTTGGCGAGTCGCACAGCCAACTCTTTCACATAATCTGCAAGTTTTCCAACAACCCTTGGCGGGTACTCCCATGAAAGGATTACTACTCGCATTTGCTACCGCCGGCTAAGTGAAAAGCGCACAGACCTTGATTATCCCCCTTCCAGTGAGATAGTACCATTTTTTCCCTTGGTCATCGGCGAAGCTTTCCACGTAACCCTCACACCCATAGCCGTTAAGAATTCTTTCAACTTCCGCCACGTCTAACTGTAAGACTTGGGCAAGTTCCTCGCTTTTTCTAGCCAAGTCTGGAGCTGTCGCACATAGATTGTGAAGTGTTTGCAGAATTTTTTCAGAGATTGGAAGCTCCTCCCTCAAATTTTTCACCTTTAAGCCTAAAACATGCCTGCGCGTTTTCTATTAAGGCTTGTGTATGCTTAAAAGTATTCCGTCAAAGCCTTTATCTGCCGTGACAACTCGTTAAACCTCTCCTTTGCAGCTGTAACTAAGGCTTTTCGCAAGGCTTGCCCTTTAAGTTTTGAAAGTCTAATATCCTCAAGTTTTTCAGCCAAAACCTTGTCGTGAAGCGAATGCCTAGCCCACCTTTCAAAGTCGCCGCGGCTGTTATGGAATTCTAAGGACTTTACTTCCACCTTCTGTAGGGCTTTTATTAGTCCTCTAAGGCTCCAAGCTATCACACCAGTATAATTTTCCTCACCAACGCCTTTATAGAAGAGGAATGGCTCGTTGGCTGTTATTGTCGCCAGACGGAGGCGGTTCTCAAAGTCGAGGATTGCTGCTTGAGCCGTTACATAGGCGTCTGCCGGAGTGCTGAAGGGGCTAAAGTAGGAGTGAACCTCGCCTGGGGCTCCGCCGGCTGTGAACATGTAGTATAGGTGGTCGCTTGTTTGGAAGTAACGCCATATCCTTAGAAAATCTTTGTCCTCTGACTCCTTGACTATGGGTTCAAGTCTTCTGACAGATGTGTAGTAGGCCCATTGTAGGGTGTTTCCCAACCAGCAGCTTGCATCCCTTTCCAAATCAGCCCATGAAACCGTTCCTCCAAGCTCTGGCACATCTATTTCTCCAACAGTCTCATATTTTTCAACGACTTCTGAGGGTGTCGCCATGCGGAGATGCCCCCACTTCAAAATCTCCCTTGGCAGATGCCTCAAAAACTCATGGATGCCCGTTTCTGGCCATTGGTGTTCGCCGAAGGTTTCATAGTCTGGGAATATGTTTATGCAGTTTCCGGGTGTGGCTGCCAGCCAGCTTGCGTATTTGTCGGCTGTTAGGGGCCACTCGCTCCACCATCTTGCGGAGAACCTAAAGCCTATATCGTCTGTTAGCTTGTAGTTTCTGAGGAGCACCTTGATTTTTCTGCATCCCTTTGGCTTGTAAAGGTAGTTGGGCGACTTGTCATGGAGTATTTTTTCTGTGCCTTCTGTAAATATTCCGGAAAATCCCAGTTCTTCGGCTGTTTTTGCTATGGCGTTATTATAAATTAGTTCCGTGTTCTCGAAGACTCGCGGTGTGCAGCCCAATAAATCTCTTACTGCTTGTCTGTGCATTTTTATCTGCTCAATAAATTCTTTTTTCGGGTAGAGACTTGCCAGCGAATGGTAGTATGTTTGGTTCAGAAATTCCACGCAACCCGTTTCTGCAAGTTGTTTAAAGGATTCCAGAAGGTCTTTGTTAAACATTTCACACTGTTCAAGAAAAGTTCCAGAGACGCTAAATGAAACTTTTACCTGTTTTTTCTCCCGCTTATGCTCGTCTATTAGGTCTAATAGTATCTGGTTTGACGGGAAATAGCATTTTTTGCATGCTCGTTCAAAGATTTCTCTGTCAAGTTCATGGTTGAAATAGTAGTTGAAAAGTTCCACTTTTTCCAAGCGTTTGAAGAGTTTGTTCTCCCAGAAATAGTTCTTTCTTAATCTGTGGGGCTGGTGCACTTCGAAGACGAAAACTATGTCCGTCAACCTTTTAGCCTCTTTTCCTGTTTGTATTGTTCTGCTTATGCCTTTATTTCTGTTTACCAAGTTTAGATTAGATTCGGATTTTGAATTCATAACTTATTTATCTTTACATGTTTTCTTTTTCTAAAACAAAGGTGAAACGTGTGTCGATTGAAAAAATTAGCATTGAGAGTCGCCAAGAATTGGAGCAGATGATAGTCAATGAAATAAACATGGTTGAAAAAGGTTTAACTGTGATTTGCAGCAACGTTCCAATAAATGACAAAACCACTTTAGACGTCTTATGTCATGACAGCAACGGTCAGCTTGTTATTCTTCAGTTAAACGTTGAAGAGGACGATGCCATGCTCCTTCAAGGGCTTCAAAGCTTTGACTATGTCGACAAATTCAAGTCCTTCTTGAAGGCTACATACAACAAGCACAAAATTGATGATAAGGAAAAGCCGAGGCTCATACTAATTGCGCCAAGCTTTTCAGACGCTGTTAGACGGGCTGTTGAAAGCATGAAGGGTATACACATAGACCTATACGAGTGGGAGTACCTAAAACTCGGAGATCATAAAGGTCTCCGCCTCCAACCCATTTTTACATGGAAACCCGTCGAAAAGCCGAAAGAGGAAAAACTTCCAGAAAAGAAACGTGAACCAAAACCAGTTAAGAAGAAGGAGACGGAAAAAGAGCAGCCATTACCGCTGCAGCCACCAGCGCCAGAAAAGCCGAAAGAAGAGCCAAAACCTGAACCTAAACCTGTACCTCCTCCAAAACCCGAGCCTGTAAAGGAGATGCCACCACCGCCTCCGCCTCCAAAGTTGCCGGAAAAGCCTGGAGAGGAAGAACCGCCTAAAAGGAAACTGAAGCTCTTTTAAAGCACCACTATTCTTTGCAGTTTAGGTTAAATGCTGTTGGATGGTTTTAGTTGAGGATAGGCTTTTTTGTCTGGGAGTATCCGCCAGCCCTTGTGGGTGGTTTGGGCACATACGCCGAATATATTACCCGTGAATTTGTAGCCATGGGCAACGACGTGACAGTTTTTACACTTAATCCTGGAAATCTTAAAACTAGGGAAATTGTAAAGGGCGTTGAGGTTCATAGACCGCTGATTGCTGACGCTAGCAACGTTTTTCCTATGTTTGTTACTGATGACTTGAAAAAGTGGGGTACAAACATACGCCTTTTCAACGACATTTTCATCTACAATGTTTTAAGCGCCACCAAATTCGTTAATAGTATGTTGAAGAAAGAAGGATGCCTCTACGATGTTGTCTGTGTTCACGACTGGCTTAGCAGCATAGCTGGAATCATAATAAAAAATGAGACAAAAGTTCCTGTTGTCTTCCATGTTCACAGCACTGAGTGGGGAAGAAGCGGGGGGCAAGGCTCAGAGGTCGTCTCCTATCTTGAGTCGGCTATGGCGCAGAGGGCTGACAGAATAATAACTGTTAGCCACGCCATGCAAGAAGACTTGGTCCGCCACGGATGGCCTAAGGCGAAAATTAGCGTTGTTTGGAACGGTGTTGATCCGGAGCGTTATAATCCCAAAAAGTGTAAGCCGGAAGAAGTTGAGGCTATTCGAAGCCGATATGGCATTAAACCTGATGAAAAGATGATTCTTTTCCTTGGAAGGTTGACTTGGGTTAAGGGTGTGATAAACCTTGTTCAAGCCATGCCGATGGTTTTGGCAGAATATCCAAGCACTAAGCTTGTTATTTTGGGTAAGGGAGAACAGCAAAACGACATTGTTGAGGCTGCCGTTAGGCTTGGAATGAGTGACAAGCTTATTTGCAGATTTGACTTCGTGCCGGAAAAAGAGCGCATACTGCATTATGCGGCGGCAGACGTCTGTGTTTTCCCATCCACCTATGAACCCTTCGGCATTGTAAGCCTAGAGGCAATGGCTATGGAAAAGCCGATAGTTGTTGGCGCCCAAGGTGTTGTCGGCTTCAGAGAACAAGTTGTGCCCTTTGGACCAGATCAGAATGGCATACACGTTAACGGTGGAAACCCAGCTGACATTGCATGGGGTATAAAAGAGGTTTTATGCGACCCTGAAAGAGCCAAGAGGTGGGGAGAAAACGGCAGAAAACGGGTGTTGCAATACTTTACATGGAGGAAGGCTGCTGAACAAACCTTGCAGATTTATGAAATGCTCCAACATAAGCCAGAACACGAAGAAGCAAGAGTTGTCGACTTGCTGGAGAAGCTAACTCAAAAATAAAATGGAAGGTTAAGGCTAAAGCTAAGGCTTGCGAGCCGCAGCTTTTTCTAGAGCTACTACTCCTGGGAGCTTCTTGCCCATTAGAAACTCTATTAGGGCTCCGCCGGCAGTGCTTACATAAGATATTTTGTTGGATAGGCCCAACTCTTGTAGAGCTGCTATCGTGTGGCCTCCACCAGCTAGGGAGAAGGCCTTCGAGTTTGCGATTTCCTCGAAGATTTTTCTTGTTCCGTAGATGAATTCGCTGTTTTCGAAAACTCCCATCGGTCCGCTTACCACTATTGATTTGGCGTTACGTATTATCTTTGCATAGTTTTCAACGGTTTTTGCTCCAATGTCAAATATCGGGTAATCTGTGGGGAGTTTTTCTACTGGAATTTCCTTTCGCTTTTTCTCCGCTTCTACTGCCACGTCTGCTGGAACCTTAATTTTTTCAGGGTATTTTTGCATTAGCTCTTTTATTTCAGGGACAAGTCCCATTAGTTTTTTCTCTTCTAGGAATTTCATGTTGGGCTTGCCTAGGTCGTATCCTTTTGCAACCATGAATACGTGACCAACAACACCGCCAGTTAAAACGTAGTCTGCTATTTTGTTGTCTAATACGTATTTTGAGATTTCAAGGGAGTCGTCTGCCTTAGCACCGCCAAGCACGTATACGCATGGTTTTTCTGGGTTTTCCAGCACTCTGCTTAGGGATTTTAGTTCCCTCTCCATTATTCTTCCGGCGACGCTTGGTAGAACAGCTGTAAAACCAACCATTGAGACGTGGGCTCTGTGGGCTGCTGCAAAGGCGTCATTAACGAATATGTTTGCCAATGGTGCCAGCGTCTTGACAAGTTCTGTTTTGGCGTGGTCTTCTGGTGTGCCCTCCTTTGTTTCTCCGGCAAAGTTTCTAACATTGTCTAGGACTAGGATTTCGCCACTTTTCAGCTCTTTAATTGCTTTTTGGGCTTTTTCTCCGAAGACGTCTTCCACAAACTTTACTGGTTTTCCTAGGACTTTGCCTAGAATTTCAGCATGCTCTTTCAGCGGTATGAAGTCTGGGTCGCCTTTTCTCCCTTGGTGGGCTAGTACCACGACCTTTGCGCCTTTTTGGGCTAACTCCTTTATTGTGGTTTCGCCGTGCGCTCTAATCCTTGTGTCATCAAGAACCTTCTTTGTTTCCGGATCTACCGGAGAGTTGAAATCGACTCTTACGAGAACAACTTTGTTTTTCACGTCAACGTCGTCTAGGGTTAAATATTTAGCCATATATGTCCCCCTTCGTTTTAGAACAGAAAAATAGAGGGGGCTATTCGCTTTTAAGTTTTATATTGGCTTTGCTAGAAACCAGCTTTCTTTCCGATGAGTTCTATGAGCTCGACCATTCTGCAGGAGAAGCCCCACTCGTTGTCGTACCAAGCGAGCACCTTGACAAGGTTTCCGGCGACAACCATTGTGGATAGTCCGTCCACCACTGCGGAGTATGGCGTGTGGTTAACGTCTGTTGAGACTATGGGCTCTTCAGTGTAAGCCATTATACCTTTCAATGGACCTTCAGCTGCCTTCTTGAAGGCTTCGTTAACTTCTTCTCTTGTTACATCCTTCTGTAAAACGGCTGTCAAGTCAACTATTGAGACGTTTGGAACTGGCACACGGAGGGCTATTCCGTCAATTTTTCCCTTCAGTTCCGGGAAGACTAAGGCTGAGGCTCTTGCTGCACCGGTTGTTGTTGGTATTATGTTTATTGCGCCAGCCCTCGCCCTTCTTAAGTCTCTGTGTACAAGGTCCATTATACGCTGATCGTTTGTGTAGGCATGTGCAGTCGTCATTAATCCAGCTTTAACGCCGAAGTTTTCATGAAGCACCTTTACACATGGCACTACACAGTTTGTTGTGCATGACGCATTTGACAGAATGTGGTGGTTGTTGTGATCATATTTGTCGTGGTTCACGCCTATGACTATGGTTATGTCTGGGTTTTCAGCCGGGGCGGATATCAAAACCTTTTTTGCTCCTGCTTGGAGGTGTTTTGCCGCATCCTCCCTTTTTGTGAACAAGCCAGTTGACTCCACCGCCAGATAAACGTCTAGGTCTTTCCATGGCAACTGTGCTGGGTCCTTTACAGATAGCACTTTCAATTCTTTGCCGTTCACTATCATGCTGTTCTCTTTGACCTGAACTTCACCTGGGAAGGGTCCGTGAACTGAATCGTATTTTAGGAGGTGAGCTAGTGTTTTGGCGTCCGCAACGTCGTTTACGGCTACAAAGTCTATGTTTGCTTTTCTTTCAATGGCTGCTCTGTATAGAAGCCTTCCGATTCTTCCAAAACCGTTTATGGCTACCCTTATCGCCATTTAAATCACCATTCGCGCAAATTTCGGATATTATTGGAATTGGTTCTCTTAATTAATTTTCCGACGGAGATAAAAAGAAAGGAATGGGTTTTTAGCGGATTTTCATCAGAACCATTTCGGCAGCTAAAACCAGAGGCTCCCATGTTTCGCATAGGGGCGGTGCATAAGCCGTATCCGCTTTTGCCAATTCTCGCACAGTCATCTGCTTTTGTATGGCGAATGAAACAGCATTTATACGTTGGGTCACCTCTTCTCCGCCTATTATTTGAGCTCCAATAATGCGTTGCGACTCCTTTTCAACGACAAGCTTAACCTTTATTGGTAAGGCGCCCGGATAATAGTCTGCTTTTGTCTTGGAAGAGATTGTTCCAGTAACGGTTTCTATTCTTGCCCTTTGGGCTGCCGCCTCCGTTAAGCCTGTCACGCCAACCTGTGTGTCATAAAGCTGGGTTACAGCCGAGCCCAAAACACCAGTAAATAGTGCATAGCCGCCAGCAGCGTTTATCCCTGCCACTTTTCCCTGTCTTACAGCCACTGTTCCAAGCTGTTGCAGTGCCGGCTTCTGCGTGACAATGTGGGTGGATTCTGCACAGTCACCCACAGCATAAACGTCCTTAACGTTTGTCTCCATTCTGGCGTTTGTTTTGATGGCTCTTGTTTCGCCTAGGGCTATTCCAGCGTCCACGGCGAGCTGGGTGTTTGCCCTGACACCAAAAGCGCTTACGAAGAGGTCTGCGCTTATTTGTTCTCCTCCAGCCACTATGCCCGTCACCTTATCCGTTCCGAGGAACTCTTCAACTGGTTTGCTGGTTAGAATTCGTATGCCTTTTTGCTCTAGCATTTCCTGAACCATTTTCGCTATGTCTGCGTCAAGCATGGCTGGCAAAACTTGGGGCAACATTTCCACAACAGTCACTTTTAAGCCTCGTTCTTGCAGGGCTACAGCAGTTTCTAAGCCTATGAGTCCAGCGCCCATTACGACGGCTGTTTTTGCGCCTTCGCGGACCGCCTGGTCTATTCTCTGCCCATCCTCTATTGTTCTTAAGGGTATTATTCCTTGCTTTTCTCTTCCTTTTATTGGTGGTGTGAAGGCGCTAGCCCCTGCGGCTATTATTAGGCTGTCGTAGGAGATTTCCTCGGTGTTTCCAGCCTTGTCCACTGTTAGAACGGTCTTTTTGTCCTTGTCTATTTTTGTCACTTTGGTTTCTGTTTTTAGGTTTAGTTTCATCATTTGGAAATAGCTTGGCGGGAAAACTATGAGGTTGCTGAAGCTTGGTATGTGTCCGCCTATGACGAAGGGTAAACCGCAACGGGAGTATCCTGCATACTTCTCATCAGTTATTAGGGTGATTTCGGCTGTGCGATCTGTTTTTCTAGCGGCTGAGGCTGCATCTACACCGGCAGCGTGCGCCCCAATTATTACTATGCGTTTTGGCAAGGGCTACTTCCCTTCTTTAATTAGGCTTTTGTGCCATTCGACAGCTGCATTGAAGTCCATCAGATTTTTTAGTTCGGCTTGCAAGTTTGAGGGTTTTATAATGAGGAGCCAGCCCTTCCCGTATGGGTCTTCGTTTAAGAGCTCTGGTTTTGACTGAACTTCGGTGTTCACCTCTTCTATTGTACCGCTCACTGGTGCCACAAGGTCTGAAACGGCTTTCACCGACTCGACGGTGCCATATGGCTCGTTCTGTTTTGTGGTGGTTCCTGGGCTTGGCAACTCTGCGTAAACAACTTCCCTTAGCTGTTTTTGGGCGTAGTCTGTTATGCCAACACGAACCTTGTCGCCTTCAATTTTGAGCCATTCAAAATCCTTCGAGTAGTATAGTCCTTCTGGAACCTCGTATCCGTCAACCTTAACCACGACATTCCACCTCGCATGTAGTTGTTAATCTTCTATTTTTAAGCCTTTAAAATTAACTGTTTAATCATTGTGGGAAGTCATATTTGTGAGCTGGCAGAAAGCGCAAATACACTACCCCTCTAGGTTTTGCAACAACTTTTGGTTTTGGAAAAGCCAAAATTGACTATCCCCCTCTAGATTTTGCATGTTAAAGCTCTTCGTTTATTACTGCCTTTAGAAAATGTTTAATTAATTGGTTTGGTGTAAAGCTGTGCAGATGGAAGGATAAATTTGAGTGAAGAGTTAGCTAAACTTCCTCCACAGGTTCAGGAGCGGCTCTTAAGGTTACAACAGTTACAGCAGACGTTGCAATCTGTTTTGGCTCAGAAACAACAGGTGGAGTTGGAGCTAACAGAGATTGAGCAGGCTTTGAGTGAGCTGCAAAAGGTTGCGGATGATGCGGTTATTTATAGAGCGATAGGCTCGCTTTTGGTTAAGACCGACAAGGCGAAGGTGACAGCAGACCTAAACGAGCGTAAAGAGCTTCTTAACATGCGAGCTTCTGTTTTGGGCAAGCAGGAAGAGCGCCTCCGTAGCCAAATGAAGGAGCTTCAGACGAAGCTTCAGCAGGATTTGGCTCCAGTTTCGGGAACACAGCCATAGGCAAAGGGCACTAACGAGGCTTGGTGGAAGCTTGGAAGATATAGGCTTGCCAGAGTTAACTCCAGAACAGATTGAAGAGTTATGCTCGATAGCTGAGGAGGCTGCAAGAGAATACGTACTGTCAAAGGTTCCGCCTAAACAAGTTGAGACATTAAACATAAGCGTTGAAACAGACGGTGAGAAACCCTTAACATTGACCGTTGATGTTGAAATAGTTCTGTCACCGCTGATGCAGGAATATGACGTTCAGAAGCTTGCGGATGAGGCTGTTAAAGAGGCGTTTAAGTCAGCTGAGAAGTATTTGAGGGAGATTAAGTGTCGTTTGCAGAAATAGCTCGAATAATGGATGAGGCAAATGCCCAGCACATAGTCTTATTGTGCCATCATAATGCAGACCCAGACGCCATATGCTCGGCTTATGCTTTGGCAAGCCTAATTAAAAAGCGTAGACCGCAAGTCAGCGTTGAGATTGGGGCAGCGCAGGGAATAAGTCGCCTTTCAAAGCACATCCTAAAATATTTGCCAATAAACGTGGAAGCCCAGCCCAAGGTGGAAGAAGCAAATGTGATAATGCTTTTAGACACAAACACTATTCAGCAGTTGAACAACCTTGCAGAAAAGGTGAAAGCTTCAAAAGCACCATTAGTCGTTATTGATCATCATGCTGCCCATCCAGAAACCGAAAAGATGGCGAGGCTTTGCATTACGGATGAAGGCGTCTCCTCAACATGCGAAATAATCTACAACTTTTACAAGCAGTCGGGCGTGAAGATCGAGGAAAATGAGGCGAAGGCGCTTTTCTTGGGCATAGCCTTTGACACCCGACACTTTGTTTTGGCTAACTCCTCAACGCTTAAAACGGTAGCTGATCTGATAGATGCTGGAGTGAACGTGCAAGAAGCATTGGCAGTATTATCCTTGCCCATGGATTTTTCAGAAAGAGTTGCAAGGCTTAAAGCTTGTAAGAGGGCTAAACTCTTCAAAATAGGCGAATGGATAATCGCCTTGTCGCATGTAAGTGCCTATCAGGCTTCGGCAGCCCGTGCCATAATAGACCTTGGAGCGCACGTGGCTGTTGTGGCTGGACAGAAAAATGAAAGTTTGGAGATTAGCCTCCGCTGTACGAAGGATTTTCATGAGAAGACAGGTATCCACCTTGGAAGGGACATAGCCAAACCTTTAGGCGAGTATCTTAACGGGATGGGCGGGGGACACGCAACAGCTGCAGGTGTGAACGGTTTTGGGGAGCTTGAGGCTGGGCTTAAGCGATGTTTGAAGCTTTTGAAGGAAAAAATAGTGGCAACGCAACAGACGAAGACTCAAAGTTAAGTAGTTACTCTTAAATGACAAAATTTTGGCTTTAAATGTGGTGGAAAAACCAAGCATGGCAGTGATTGAAACAAAAAACCTAACATACACTTATCCAGGCGCGGCAAAGCCATCAATTAGGGATGTTTCCATAAAAATTGAGAAGGGCGAATTCGCATTAATAACTGGTCCAAGCGGATGTGGAAAAACAACCTTGTGCAGATGTTTTAATGGGCTGATCCCCCACTTTTATCAAGGTGAATTGAAAGGCGAGATAACCGTTGCTGGTTTAAGGGTTCCAGAACACCAAATATACGAGCTTGCAACCCACGTTGGCTTAGTTTTTCAAAATCCCGAAAACCAGCTTTTCGCCTTGTCAGTGGAGAAAGACGTAGCCTTCGGACTTGAAAACCTTGGAATCCCAAGAGAGGAAATCCGCAAAAGAGTGGACTGGGCGCTCAAGCTTACCGGAATTTACGAGTTAAGGGAGCGCACACCAACAGAGCTTTCCGGCGGGCAACAGCAACGGGTTGCCATAGCTTCGGTTTTAGCCATGCAACCAGAAGTTCTAGTTCTCGATGAACCAACGTCTTTCCTTGACCCGTTGGGCGCCAAGAAAATTTTTGAGGTTATTTATGAGCTTAATAGAAAGCTCGGAATCACTATAGTACTCGTTGAGCATAGGCTAGATTTGACAGCCAAATACGCAGACCACATTATAATAATGGATGAAGGCAAAGTTGTTTTGGACGGAGAGCCCCATGAAATCTTGAACTCTGAGGAAGCCCGTCTGATCGGTGTTGGGATTCCAAAGGCGACACGTCTCTACCAAATACTAAAGAGCGACGGGATAAAGCTGGGCGGAAAAGTTCCGTTATCTTCTGAGGAGATGGCTGAAAAGTTGAAGGAGGCGCTTAAACACTTATGATTGAGGTTCAAGACGTTTACTTCAAGTATCCAAGCGGCGTGGAAGCATTAAAAGGGGTTTCCCTAACAATCCAAGACGGAGAATTTGTAGCTATAATGGGTGAAAATGGAGCTGGAAAAACAACCCTTGTAAAACATTTTAATGGATTGTTAAAGCCCACCAAGGGAAAAGTGCTTGTGGACGGCGTGGAAACAACCAAAGTGAGTGTGGCAACGCTGGCAAGAAGTGTTGGCTTCGTTTTCCAAAACCCAGACCACCAGC
Organism: Bathyarchaeia archaeon; assembly: GCA_038882975.1. Classification (GTDB taxonomy): domain Archaea; phylum Thermoproteota; class Bathyarchaeia; order Bathyarchaeales; family Bathycorpusculaceae; genus JAGTQI01. The sequence continues at coordinate 347,214 of JAVZNE010000001.1, read as the reverse complement.
TTTTCAGCGAAACCGTTGAGGAGGAAATAGCCTTTGCCCTAAAAAACTTCGGCTTCAGCCAAGACATAATAGAAAAGCGGGTGGAGTGGGCGCTTAACCTTCTGGGCTTGACACAGTACCGGAAGACTTCGCCCTTCATGCTCAGTGGAGGCGAAAGAAAACGGGTGGCTTTGGCTTCAGTGCTTGCATGGGACCCAAAAATTCTGATTTTAGATGAGCCCACAATTGGGCAGGACTACCAGCAGAAGGAGAGGCTCCGCCAATTCATTTTACAGATGAAGGCTCAAGGAAAAACCGTTGTTATCGTGACCCATGACGTGGAGTTTGTGGCTGAATGCAGCCCAAGAGTTGTTCTTATGCGCGGCGGGAAAATAGTTGCAGACGGAGAAGCCAGAAAAATCCTTACAGACCCAGAAATACTGGAACAAGCCTCCATAGTGCCACCACAAATAGCCCAAATCTTCATAAACCTATCAGACTTAGGCTTCCCAAAAGACGTCATAGACGTTTACGAAGCTAGAGAAATTCTGCTGAAAGCCTTCCAAGGGAGGCATAAGGCGTGAGCTTTTTTGATGGACTTCGCTTCAGAAGGGTTAGCTCCCCCATCCACAATCTTGACCCAAGAATAAAGTTTGTTTACGCATGTGTAATTTTTGTTGTCGCCATACTTTTTTGGGAGCTGCTGCCGCTCATCGTTCTTTTCTTGATACAGATTCCCTTTGTTGTCGTCGCCCGCGTCAAGCGGGAGTGGGCTCGCTCCATGAGAGGTGCAGCCTTTCTAGCATCTGTAATATTCTTTGTCAACTTCATTTTCTCCTTCACAAGCTCTGGCTACGTGGTTACATTGTCAGCTTTGGAACATGCCTTAGCCATGACACTGCGTTTTGTGGTCCTTGTTGAATCCTTCTCCATATTTTTCTTAACTACGTCGCCGGACCATCTTGGCTTAGCCTTGGAACAGTCTCGTGTACCCTACGAGTTTTGTTTCGCCTTCACAACAGCCGTGCGCTTCGTCCCAGTCCTAGCCGAGGAAGCCCAAACCATCATGGACGCCCAAAAGGCAAGGGGCTTGGAACTTGAGAAGGGCAACTTCTTAAAAAGGGTTAGAAACTACATTCCAATTCTTATTCCGCTTATTGTAAGTGCAATTCGCCGAAGCCTAGAATTGGCTGAAGCCATGGAGTCACGAGCATGGGGAGCCACTAAAAAGCGCACAAACCTATACGTTTTGAAACTTCGCAGAGGAGACTATGTTTTCATGCTTCTGACTATTGGCATTTTAGCCGCGGCGGTTTTAATCCGCATTTATCTTAGGATTCCGCGTTTAGAGGAAATCTTAATGGGTGTTGTTTAACCGCAAGACTTTTAACACAGACTTCCGTGTAAAGGGTTTCTCGGAGCTTGAAAACTTGGAATGGTTAAAGGCTGCGGCAGAAGAAATCATTTCAGGGATTAAAAGCTCCATTGAAGAGCTTAACCCAAAAGAGGTTGAACGCTTCATTCAGCTGCTGTTGGGGGCAAAAAACAAGAAAATATTTGTTGTCGGCATGGGGAGAAGCGGCTTCGTTGGAAGAGCCTTCGCCCTTCGCTTAATGAACTTAGGCTTCAACGTCTACTTCCTAGGAGAAACAATAACACCAGCCGCCGAAAAAGGAGATCTCCTAATAGCCATTTCAGGAACAGGCGCAACAAAAATGGTTTTGACAGCGAGTTCAGCGGCGAAAGAAATCGGGGCGACTGTTGTTGCAATAACGTCTTTCCCAGAATCTCCCTTGGGACAAATAGCCGACTTGGTTGTGACGATTAAGGGCAGAACTAAAGCTGGTTGGCCCAGGGAGGAGGATTATTTGGCTAGGCAGCTTATGGGCGAAAGAGAGCCCCTAACCCCGCTTGGAAGCATATTTGAGAATAACTGCATGGTTTTCTTGGATGGTTTGATTGTGGAGCTTATGCATCGTATGGGTAGAACTGAAGAGGATTTAAGGCGTAGGCACGCCACAATAGAGTAGGCTTTACGCGTTTATGCGTTTATGGGGAGTGCTGGAAATCCGGGCTAAGTGGAAAAAGAAGAGGATGAGGCGGCAGAAGAAGAAGAGGCAGAAGCGGAGAGCTCGATACAAGTAGTTGCGGTTTTTGTAACGATTTTGTGTTGTTAAGTTTGGTAAGGATTAGGCGTGCATATAGCTTATTAAGACTTGCGATATTATATTAGTTGCGGAAAAACAGCCACCACCCTAAACGCTAAAAAAGGGAAGCAGATGCCTGAAACCCAAAAAGCCGAAGAAAAAACAGAGCTAGGCATAATCATCGAAGGAAAAGCCAGAAAACCAGCCGTCTTCAGGGAAGTCTACCCAATACAAGAACCCTACGTCTACGCTGCCATAGTTAAAGATCCAGAAACCCAGAAAACCCAATACGAAGTGATAGAACCAACCTTGCAAAAAGAAGACGAAAACCTTCTAAAAGAGATTAAAAGCCTCCTAATGGAGGAAATAGACGTAAACCTAAAAGAAATAGAAACTAAAGAAAAAGCAGAAAAATACCTAAAGGAAAAAGCAGCCCAAATAATCAAAAAATACCACATCAAAATCCCGCCGGAATCCATCGACAAGCTCCTCTACTACATTACAAGGGATTTTATTGGATATGGAAAGATAGACCCTTTGATGAAGGACCACTTTATTGAGGATATATCGGCTGACGGGGTAAACATACCCATTTATGTTTGGCACCGCGTGTATGAGTCTTTACCGACAAACATAATTTTCAAAGATGAGGCTGAACTAAACTCCTTCATAATTCGCCTAGCATATTTGGCTGGAAAAAACATTTCAATTGCTTCCCCAATTTTGGATGCCTCGCTTCCAGACGGGAGCCGCATACAACTAACTTATGGGAATGAAGTCACCCGCAGAGGTTCAACGTTCACCATTCGCCGCTTCCGTGTTGACCCCTTAACCATCTCTGACCTAATTGCCTTCAACACCCTTTCGTCAGATATGGCGGCATACCTATGGTACATTATAGAGAACAGGGCTTCTGTGCTCGTCGCTGGCGGTATAGCGGCGGGAAAAACGACAATGCTGAACTGCCTATCCATGTTTATAAAGCCTGAAATGAAGATAGTAAGCGTTGAAGATACACAGGAGCTTAATTTACCCCATGAAAACTGGATTCCCTCGGTTGTTCGGCTTGGTTTTGGGCATGAAGACAGGGGAAGTGGAAGCATAACACTATTTGATCTTTTGAAGGCTGCTGTACGCCAAAGACCAGACTACATAATCGTAGGCGAAATACGAGGGGAAGAAGCCTACACGCTTTTCCAGGCTATGGCGACGGGACACTTGGGCATGTGCACAATCCATGCTGAATCGGTTGAAGCTGTAATAAACCGCCTTGAATCAGAGCCCATGAATATTCCGAGGTCCCTCATAGCCATGATTGACGTGGTACTGGTTATGGCAAGAACTGAAATTGGGGGGAAACCAGTGAGGCGGACGCTTACCGCCACGGAGGTTGTTGGCTTAGACGCTAAAACAAAGGATTTGATGACGGAGGAGATTTTTAGGTGGAAAGCCAGCGAGGACAAATTTGAATTTTTGGGGCGCAGCTCTTTACTTGAAGAGCACATGAAGAAGAGGGATATAAACGAGGAAGATGTTAGGCGAGAATTGCAGCAAAGAAAAACTGTTTTGGAATGGATGGTTAAGAGGGGCATCCGCAGACACACCGAAGTTGCCAACGTAATCCGAGAATACTACGCTAACCCATCACGTGTTTATCAGAGAGCAAGGATGGGACTGAAATGAAAAACCAAAAACTCGCTGAAGCCTTTAAAAAGGTTCTATCGAAGCTAAACAAGTTTACATTGAAAATCCGCTCTTCGAAAGCCTCAAGTGAGAACGAAAAGGAGAAAGTTAGGGCTGGAAGCCTCCAATCCGTTGCCTATAGACTGGTGGGCGGTAAAATCAGCTGGGTTTTACCTCTTTTTGAAGATTTGAGTTTGCACTTGCAGAGGGCTGGGCTTAAGACTGGTTTTAGGGTTTACATAAGCCTAACATTTTTTTCTACACTTATGATTGCGCTTGCCACTTTTGTGGTAGTTCCATGCTTGCTGGTCTTTCTGTTTGATGTGCCCATCTTTCCAGCCTTCCTTTTTGGTTTAGGCGGAAGCCTCTTCGCTGTCGCCTTTTCGATTCTTGGGTTTTACATGTATCCCGTTTATCGGGCTGACAAGTTTAAGAGGGAACTCGAAGACGAGTTGGCTTTCACGACTGGCTACATGTCAATTTTGGCTAGTGCTGGCGTTCCACCAGAGAAAATATTCTATTCGCTTTCAAACCTTCCCATTCCATTGGCGGTCTCTGCAGAGGCAAGGAACATCATTAGGGATGTGAACCTCTTCGGCTTAGACGTAATTTCAGCTTTAGAACAAGCTTCGAAGCGCACGCCGTCTGAAAGGTTTCGGGAAATGATTGAAGGCTTCATATCAACAATTCATTCCGGAAGCAACCTAGCTGCTTATTTGAGGGAAAAGTCAAAGCAACACATGAAATTGAAGAGGATGAGCCTCCGCAAATTCTCTGACACTTTGTCCATGCTTTCAGAGTTTTACGTGGCAATACTTGTTACTGGACCCTTGCTTCTCATAATTATGCTGGCTGTTATGGCCATGATGGGTGGCGGCGGTCTCGGACTTTTAAGTCCAGACCTTTTGCTCAACATCTTAACTTACATTGGAATTCCCGTGGGCTCAATAATGTTTCTCCTAATATTGGACGCGGTTTCGCCAAAGTGGTAGAGCATATGCCCAAAGTGGGGAAATCGGTCAAGCAAATCGTTTGGGTTTCGTCGGCTATCCTAGCAGTGTCCATAATAGTTTTCGGGTTTTTCACGGCTTGGGGTACAATGTTATTTGACGAGTTTGTGTTTTTCGCGGTTATTGCGGCCTTCACACCGCCAACAATCATAAACTACATTGATTACAAGTGGAAGAGAGCCATAGACGAGCACTTGCCGGACCTTTTCAGAAGCATTGTGCAGGCACAGGAAACGGGTATGACGCTGCCCAGAGCTTTGGAAGAAGCGGCGAAAAGAGATTTCGGACCGTTAACAGCTGAGTTGCAGAAAATGAATGCCCAAATTTCTTGGGGCATGACTTTGGAAGAAGCCCTAATAGCGTTTGCTAGGCGTGTTAACACTGTTCTTGTGCAGAGAACCATACCGCTCATAATTGAGGCTAACCGCTCTGGCGGGCATGTGGAGAAGGTCTTTGATCCTATGGGCAAGTTTGTCCAGTCAACACTTATGCTTCATAGGGAGCGGCGAAACAGGACAAGACCATACATCGCCATAATTTATGTGGCTTTCTTCGTCTTCCTATTCACAATAGTGCTGCTTTTCAAGTCCTTCTTTGTGGAAATACAAGGCTTGCCGATGCTTGGAACAGCCGTTATGGCGCCAGCGGAAATAAAGCGCTTGTTCTTGCATATGACTGCGATTCAAGGCTTTTTCGGCGGTTTGGTGGCTGGAAAGATGGGCGAGGGCGCAGTAAGCGCTGGGCTCAAGCATAGTCTAGTGATGATGGTGTGTGGCTATTTAGCCCTCAAAATCTTCCTATAAGGTGGTTAAACATGAACAGGCGGCGGCTTTTAAGGCTTTTTGCGGATAAGCGGGCTATAACTCCCGTGTTGAGCAACTTATTGCTCATGGTTGTTGCTGTTGCCGCCATGTCAATAGCTGCCGCCACCACATACGTCATAACAACAAACCTTCGCGAAACCATGGGAGAACGCTTAATCATAGAGGACATCTGGTTCAACAGCGTTGGTGGTACAAGCCAAATAAGTGTTTACCTTCGCAACGTTGGGAAAGTGCCAATCCGCATATCAGCTGTGTACATAAACCACACTCGCTGGTCAGCGCCAACTCTAGAGTTGGGATTGGGCGACCACAATTGGCTTAATATCACATACAGTTGGGCGTCGAACAGCCTATACTATCTAGATGTTGTGACAACTAGGGGGAACCGTGTTGGAGGCTATTATAAAGCGCCTTAAAAGGCTAAAAAATGACAGGCACGGCGTAAGCAACGTCCTAGTTGTAATGCTAAGCCTAATCCTAATAACAGTTATAGTTGCAAACGTGGTGCTATGGAACTACCAAATGAACCAGCTGGACATTGAAAGGATGCGTGAATCAATAAACATAACAAACGCTAGCCGCTTAACACACTCAAAATGGTTCACAGCCCAAAACGAATTCTCAATAATACGGGGAAGCAAAGTAAGCGGTACCTATACAGATACAAGAGCCATAGACAGCTTTTATGAATCTTTTAAAAAAGAGCCCCAAATAACTCACAATTACTCTTATCCATCATCATTCACTTTACTTGGCGGCACAAGCCATGTTTCTGGCTCACTATCAGACTTGCAAAGTAATAATGGCGCCTACATGACTTTCGGAAGCTACGCTGTCAATGACGAGGACTTCGTCGACCAACAGAGCGATATTGACGGCTCAGCTGACATTGGAGCACATAGCAATTTTACAGCAATGCAGGCTGGACCAGATGGTGTATATGACAATTTGACAGAGGCTAATACGGTCGGGACATCTATCCCAGTTTATGTAGGTGCTGGAACTGGTGCTGGTGGAATAGGTAACGTCGTTCCAACTCTTCCTGCTGGATGGCAGCTAAACGATATTTTCCTATTGTTTGTGGAAAGCAACTCTCCCGTTAATGCGCCAAGCGGATGGAGTGCTGTAAGTGGTTTTCCGATAAGTGGAGGCTCAACCGCCCCAACAAGCTTAAGCGTCTTCTGGAAAAGAGCCACAAATTCGGAGTCTAACCCAACAGTTACAGGCGGTAGCAACCATAAATGGGCAATCATACTAGCCTTTAGAGGCTGCATTCAAAGCGGCGAACCTTGGGATGCCATAGCCACTGGAATAAACCAGATAGACAACACCGTGACCACCCTTTCAGCTAACGGGGTAACCACCACAGTTCCTAATACGCTTATTGTTGTAGTTGGGGCGCATTCCAGAGACAACGCTGGGGCACACGCCTCAGGTTGGTCAAACCCAAATTTAGCCAACCCTCCAATTACTGAGGCAGTTGACTCTGGGACAACGGCTGGTAGTGGCGGCGGAATCTTTGTGGCTTATGGCGGCAAAGCAACCGCCGGCGCAACAGGACCAACAAATCTAACATATGCCTCTGCAACTGTTCAAACTAAACTTTTGGCAACAATTGCTTTAAAGCCTCAGCCTCAATTTAATTACCAGCTTGATTTGGAAGTTCAGTGGACCAATGCAAGCTACAACAGAACATACAAGGAATTGTGCATTAAGACGGGAGCGCTAGATTCTGAAAGCTTGAAAGTTGACGTGTGGAACGGGTCAAACTGGATAACAGTAATTGAAGCATTGACCGCAAACAGCTGGAACAACGTTTCAGTCTCTAACCATTTAACATCAAACATTTTCACCATAAGGTTTAAAGACGCAGAGATATCAAATGATGGAACGCAGAGTAGCTGGCAAATAGATTGCGTCTTATTGCATACGTGGGACGACAGCTACGTTCAAGTCGAGCTCATGGGGACTTCAAACACTCAAAGCTGGTCGGAACTTGTTTGGACAGTTGACTGTTCATCCGTCATAAGCTCGGTTAACGTCACATTTCAGCTCTACGACTATGAAGCAGATGAATATTCCACAAGCGGAGACGGGTACATAACCGCCATAATTGGGACAATAGACATAACTGTAAACCAAACAATAACAGCCAACCCAACACGCTTCAGAGACGCCGACGGAAGCTGGAAAATAAGAATAGCTGGAAAGGGGGCAACACCATTTAACCTTAAAATCGACTTGATAGAGCTTAAGGCTACTTCATCGAACATTTACCGGCTTGAAATCTCTAATCTGTTCACAATAGACTTGTCGACGTATCCATTAGACCACGTTTACGGCATTGAAATAATGGTAAGATACAACGTTTCGGAAGCTGCTGAACGCTGGTTTATAAGGGCGTATGATTGGGCTTCTGAAATCTTCAGTGACGCGGGCTTTAACTTTACAGAGGGAGACCAGCCTACGCCTAACGAATGGAATGATTACACCATAAGCATAAATAAAAATTGGACACGCTACCTGTGGGGTGACGGCGCCATCCAAATAATGTTCTGTGACGAGGGCACGGGCGAAAATCAAACGTTTGTTTGCATCGATTTTGTAGGAGTCCGCGTCATCCTCAATGGCATACATGTGGAAATAAAAAACAGCGGCGCCACAACAGCCCACATAGTCTCCTTATGGGTTATCAATGCAACCCACCACATCCGTTACGACGTGAACTTCTTCATAAACTCTGGAGAAAGCGCAACTTATATAAGGGTGGACATACCCCCACCAGCCGGCAACTTCACAGTTAAAATCGTCACCGAGAGGGGTAACATAGACACTTTTTAGGCTAACCTATTTCTTGCCCAGTTTATCCTTAAGCGCCTTCATAACCTCCTTTGAATCTCTAGCCTCAATAACTTTAATGTTGTATAGTTCAGCCATTTTCTTTGCATTGTCATTTAACTTTGGAATAGCTATTAGAAAGGCGCTGTCCGGCGCCACATCATATATTTTTGCGAATAGGGCTATCACTGGCTGTTCCGAAACCACGTCTTCAGTCGCGGTTGCCACGTCCATGACTGCCACTTTTTTGGTGATTTCCTTCTTGTAAGCAACTATGTCAAACATGTGGTTTGCGCCTGACTTCCCCTTCAGAAAGGCTGGAGCCTCCACCTCAAACCCATTTTCAATGAGAAACTCCTTTATCGGCGCGACAAAAATCCATCCCGCTGTTATTTCGCCTTTAACTTCCTCGTTAAGCGTGTAAGCATAGACGTCGCGAATTTCCACATCCTCAAAAGTGAAGTCTGCTTGGCACTCTCTGCAAAAATGCCTCGTAACTGGTATGTCAAAACTTTTACCGCAGTCCTTGCACGTGCACCATATCCCAGCCTTCCTATGGTCCACCTCCGGCTTCTTCAACTCCTCGCGGCATTTTGGACAGACCAGCTTCCCGCCCTTTCTGAAGTTTTCTTCAACATCCATGTAACCGCATTTAACATGCTCAACCAGAGAACCCTTCTGTATATTGAAGGACTTACAGTAGGGACAACAATAATGGGTTGAAACGTTTTGCGAACCGCAACTGGGGCAGTACAGTATTTTGTCGTAAAGCTTCCTTTCAATCACCTTTGCCTCAAAAAGTCCATTTAAGAAGTTTTCAACTTTTGAGGAATCCCCCAAGATTGCCTCAACTTCAGCATATCTGTAGCCCAACTTCGGGTCGAAGCTGGGCTTTAGCTCGCTTATTTCGCCGCTTAAAAATTTACCTAAGAAAACCTGAACATTCGGATCCTTATACAGCTTTATCCTCTCAAGTTTTCCACTCTGCATCAATTTCCCATGCCGGCGACCGTTAAACTGGTATCTAGAGGCTTCAGACCGTATTATATAAAATTTGTTACTGTTTAAAACTTTCCACAAAAATTTTAGTTTCCCTCGAAAAGTTTTAAAGGATTGCTGTGCTTGTCGTTTTGAAAGGTGCACCGGAAATGAATCCCCAAACAAAAAAGCTTGTGCGCTGTCCTAAATGCGGCTTCACATTTGACATATCTTATGGGAGAGCCTTTGCGTGTTCAGGGTGTCCTTCAACAGTGCAGTGCGGCTATGCAAAATGCCCCAAATGTGGGCATGAATTTCCATTACAGGAGCCTTAAAACCGCGTTGCGGAGCAAAGTTTAACAGTCACGTTTTTTAACCGGATTTTCCATATTCCCTAAAGCAAAATTTACGAAGGCAATGCGTCAGTGGTGGTTGATTGTCTAGGCGTTTGATACTTCGATGGGCCTCTCTTAAGGGTTTAACGGCAATAATCCTATTCTTCATTGTAGCCGCCTTAATGGAGTATGCCGTTGTCGTTTACGCCATCTCCCTCGGGGTTAAAGAAGAAAACCCCTTGCAAGGAAGTTTTCAGTTTCCAGGCACAAATTGGACAATAAAGATTGTTGTAAGTCCGCTTTTCCACTTTGTCCCATTATCAGTTATTATTGCACTTGTTTTCAGTTGGATTTGCATGACAAAATATGCGGCTATGCAACCTCAAAAGCCGCTTGAAGGAAAACCCAAAACTAAGCCACAAAAGAAGGAGCAAATCCAGAAAACAGAGAGAAAACTCAAGTCTAGTATAGTGAGCGCCATAAAGAACTTTTTTGGCAGAATAAAGTCTGGGCTTTTACGGATTAAAGGGGTCTCCTACGTTTGGGGGAAGGTTAGCTTTGCAAGGGCAACAATAAAAAGCGCAATAATGACAGTTCTAGTTTTTTCAGCCCTAATTCTGCTAATTTCAGTGATTGCCTATCCTGGGCTAATCTATACGGCTTTTTCAAATATGTATCGAGGGAACCCCTCGCTTCTTGGGTTCGTAAAATCTGTGAACAACGCTTTGAAAGGATTTGTTGAGGCTCTTGGTCCCATCGGTTGGCTTTGCTCATCAATAAATGATGCCATAATATCTGCAGCGCCAGCCTTGAGGGGTTTCCTTTCCGCTCTCGGAGGTTTAGTGAAACCCCTTGTGGATTTGCCTCCGTTTGGTAAATATATTGTTTTCCAAAATGTGGCGGCTTGGGTTTCAGCTTTAGCAGCTTTTTCTTATGGGTTTTTAACGCGAAAAGGTTATCGCCTTAGGAAGACAAAGAAAAAGTGAGGTTCTGGCGAATGGCTGACCGTCCAAGGTTCGGTCCAGCAGGGGTTCCGCCAAGTTTTAGGGCTATGAAAGCCTCCTTAACGGACGTTCCGAGGCTCTTGGGGGAGGAGGGGTTAGATGCTTTTGAGTATCAAGCTGTGCGCTGGGGTGGAAAGCCCCAAATTCGAAGGGAGGATGCTGAAAAGCTGGGATTGAAAGCTAAGGAGAACGATGTTCTTTTAAGCCTTCACGGCTCCTACTTCATAAACCTGTGCGGCGAGAGAGAAACTGTTGAAGCCAGCAAAGACCGACTAATAGCATGTGCCACAGCATCACGGTGGATGGGCTCCAAAATTGTTGTCTTCCATCCCGGATTTTATGGAAGAAAATCTCCAAAAGAAGTTTTTAATGCATGTCTAGAGGCCCTGAAAGATGTTGTTGAGAGGCTAAGGGCTGTTGGCATAAGGGATGTGCAGCTTGGTCCTGAAACCATGGGGAAGCCAACCCAGTTTGGCAGTTTAGAAGAGGTTTTGGCTCTGTGCGAAAAGGTTGAGCAAACCCAGCCCGTGATAGACTGGGCGCACTTGCATGCGAGGGACCGTGGACGCTTTAAAAGCGTCGATGACTTCCGTGCAGTTGTGGAAGAAATTGAGAGGCGTTTGGGGACCGAAGCCGTTAAAAACATGCATTGCCACTTCACAAAAGTTGAGTTCACGGATAAAGGGGAAAGGTGTCACCATACCATGGATGAGGCTGGCTACGGACCAGATTTTGAGATGCTTGCAAGGGTTATAGCCGATTTTAGGCTTAACCCCGTCATAATTAGTGAGAGCCCAGTGTTGGATGTTGACGCTGTGAAAATGCGGGATATTCTCAGAAAAGTGCTGAAAACATAAGCTGGCTACAACGGGCTTGGTGCGATATCTTTTTCTATAAAGTTTGTGTGCTGTTTATAGGTGCTTCCGGTTTTGGTTAGGCTAAGGGGATTCCAAAAGCTTGCGACAATTGAGGAAGCGAAAAAACTGTTTTTTGACGATCTAAAATTTAGGCAGCATAGAACCGAGATTGTCCTGGTCTGGGAGGCACTTAACCGTGTTTTGGCAGAAGACCTTATCGCGGAGGAAGACTTGCCGAAATTTAACCGTTCAGCTGTCGACGGCTATGCTGTAAAGGCTGAAGACACTTTTGGGGCTTCCCAGTTTAAGCCCAAAATCCTAAAACTGACAAGTGCAAGTGAAGTGAAAAGTGGCGAAGCAAAACAGGTTTGGACTGGAAACCCTCTTCCAAAAGGGGCAGACGCTGTTTTAATGCTGGAAAATGTTAGGCTTGTCAACAGCCAAATAGAGGTTTGGGCAGCTGTTACGCCGGGCGAAAATGTTTCGAAGCGGGGGGAAGACATTGCAAAAGGCGAGGCTGCTGTCAAAGCTGGAACGCGCCTCAAACCCCACCATTTAGCCTTAATATCGGCGCTTGGCAAAAATGAAGTGCTGGTTTTTGTAAAGCCAAAGGTGGCGATTTTGGCTACTGGAAACGAGCTTGTCGAAGTTGGACAAAAACCGAGGGAAGACCAAATTTATGAGACTAATAGGGTTATGCTTGCATCTTTATGCCATGAGCTGGGCGCCGAGCCTTTAGACTTGGGAATAGTCAAAGATGATGTTGAGGAAATTTCAGAAATTCTAAAACAAGGGCTTGAGAAGGCGGACGTTGTAATAACCACTGGCGGCACAAGTGTTGGGGCATCAGACCTAGTCCCAACAGCTATTAACAGGCTTGGCAAGCCAGGTGTTCTCGTCCACGGAGTTGCCATGCGCCCAGCCATGCCAACAGCCCTAGCCATTATAGATGATAAGCCCATAATAGTGCTTTCAGGCAATCCAGTTGCAGCCTTCTTCGGCTTTGAGGTTTTCGCCAGACCCCTAATCCTCAAAATGTTGGGCATCGAAAATGAGCCTAGACCAGTTGTTGCGGCAAGGCTTACGAGGCGAACCTCGACAGCCCTTGGAAGAAAAACTTTCGTCCGCGTTCGCGTCTTCCAAAGGAACGGGGAATTTTACGCTGAACCCATAAGCGCTAGAGGCTCCGGCATAATTTCAACGTTAACTAGGGCTAATGGATACGTTGTTGTGCCTGAAAACCGCGAGGGACTTGAAGAAGGCGAGGTGTTTCAAGTTCACCTCTTTGACACGTTGGAGGTTTTCGGCGAGAATGTTTAGGAAACTCTTAACTCTTGAGGAGGCAAAACAAACCATTCAAAAGCATTTTGAGGCTAAACCGTTAGGCGTTGAAGAAGTCCCACTTCTGGAGGCGTGCAACCGCGTTCTGGCAGAAGATGTAACAGCCCCCATTAAAATTCCACCCTTTAACCGTTCAACGGTGGATGGTTACGCCGTTAAAGCTGAAGACACCTTCGGCGCAGACGAAAATAAACCAGTGAAGTTGAGGCTTTGCGGAACGGTAAATGTCGGAGAAACGCCAAAAATAAGGGTAGAGCATGGAACAGCAGCAGAAATAATGACTGGCGCCCCAATTCCTGAAGGCGCAGATGCCGTTGTCATGGCTGAAAACGCTGAAAGAAAAAACCGCGACATTTACGTTTATGCCGCAGTGGCAAAAGGTGAAAACGTTATGGAAGCTGGAGCAGACATAAAAAAGGGTGAAACAGTTGCCAAACAAGGGCAGCTTTTAGGCTCGAGAGAAATCGGCGCCATAGCAGCAGTGGGGCTTTCAAAAGTCAAAGTTTACAAAATTCCAAGCGTAGCAGTTTTATCCACAGGCGCAGAAATAACTGAACCAGGCAAGCCACTGGCTCCCGGAAAAATTTATGATATTAACGCTTACAGCTTAAGCGCAGCTGTCGTGGAAAGTGGCGGAAAACCAGTTTACCTCGGAGTTTTTCCAGACGACCAAAATGAAATTGAAAAAGCGTTGAAAAAGGCTTTGTCGTCAGCAGATGTCGTCGTGACCTCAGGCGGAGTTTCAGTTGGACCAAAGGATGTCATTCCAAAAATGCTCAGTTTTCTTGGAAAGCCCGGCGTGATTGTTTGTGGAGTAGCCACAAAACCGGGAAAACCAACAACAGTCGCTATAATAGATGGCAAGCCCATTTTCGCCCTACCCGGACATCCAACCTCAGCACTGCTAATCTTCCACTTGCTGGTGCGTCCGATAATTGAGCGTATGGCTGGAAGAAAAACCATGGAGGCTGCCACTGTGAGGGCTTTTGCATCAACACGAATATTTCCAGCGAGGGGGAGACGCACATTCGTCATGGTCAAGCTTAAAGGAGACAAGTCAAAGAGGCTAATAGCGGAACCTGTTCCAGCTGGGCTTTCAGGGGCAATAACAACCCTTCTCAAGGCTGACGGCTTCATAGAAATTCCCGAAAACCAACAGTTTGTAGATGTGGATGAGGAGGTAACGGTTCACCTTTTCAAAAGCTTAGAGGATATTGGCGTTTAAAGTTCGAGCTTTTTTCGCTTGGCAGCCAAATAAATTGTTGCAATCCAAGTCAGAATTAAGTATAAAATCATGGTCGTGTCGATGAGAATGTCGCTGCCCATTGTATAATAGAGCATGGAAATGGCAAAGGTTGTATTTGTGAAGAAGAGGACGAAAACGCTCCAAAGGGACCAGCGCCTCCGCCTAATTAAGCCGTAGGCTGTGATTAGGCTTATTATGCCAATCAAGCCAACGTGAACCAGTTCATAATCCATTGTGGCTATTGCGGTGAAACAAGCTACACCAGAGGCAGCATAAAATATTGAGGCTAGAAGCAAGCCTATGTTTTCGGTTTTAAGCTTTGATTTGAGTCCCATAGCGGTTGCCTTCTGAAATTAATGCATTAAATTGAAACACATATGTTAATAAATTATATGCTTTAAACAGCATTTTTCCTAAGCGTCCCCTTCCATTAATGGATATTTCCGTTTTTGAAACACCCTTTTTATAGGAAAATAATGATGCTTTTTGTGGAGAAAGGGGATGCGAGAAAGAAAAGCTGCCATACTCCTAATCCTAACTTTTTTAGTTCTAACGCCGAGCATTGTCGAAATTTTTGCAGCGGGTGGATGCCACCGTAAAGACCAAAGGCCCCCGAAGATTCATTATGTTTACCAGCACCCCACAGAGCCTGAATATGAAGACAGTGTTCTTGTTTTAGCGTACATAACAGACTCCAGAAGCGGGGTAGCCAACGCAACCCTATACTGCAGGGTTGACAACCAAGAAGCCGTTAGGCTGAAAATGAATAGGAGTGGCAACTTATATTTCGCAGAGATTCCGCCAAAACGTTACAACTCCACAGTCACCTATGTGGTCTGCGCTTATGACAGGGCTGGAAACAAAGCATGCTCAAAAGAGTACACGTACATTGTTAGCGATTTTCATCCACCAACAATAACATATATCGAGCGAGTCCCAGCCCAACCAAACTACAACGAAACAGTCCTAATAATTGCAAATGCGACGGAGCCGCTCCTTGCCAGTGGCGTAAAAGAGCTGTTTCTGTCCCATAGTAACGGAACAGGCTGGAATGTTACAAGAATGAATTTCAACGGTACATTATATGTTGCGGAGATACCGACATACCCATATGGAACGGCGATAAATTACCGCGTTTCGGCGGTTGATAACGCTGGAAATACTGCAACCCTAGACATTTACTCGTACTCTGTTGTTGACCGCTTTCCGCCAATAGCCACCATTTTAACACCAAATGATGGAAACTACATCACCGGAAGCATAAACATCACAGTTCATGTGCAAGACGACAATCTTTTAGGTGCCAAGCTTGTGGTTGATGAAATACTTTTAGCCGAGTGGAACATAACAGGAAAATATGCTTGCTCGTTGGACAATGCGACATTGGATGATGGACTTCATGTTTTGACGCTGGAAGCCGTTGACACGGCGGGGAACATAGCCAAGCACAAGATTGCCGTAACTGTTGACAATACATTGCCAAGGGCCGAAATCTGGTCGCCTACCAATGGAAGTTTTCTGCGTGGCGTAGTGCTTGTTAGGCTTCATGCCGAAGATGCAAACTTTGACAGGATGGAGCTGAAAATAGGCGAAGAAATCCAAACTTGGGAGATGAAAGACCAGACATATGCGTGGGATACAAGCGGTTACAGCGACGGCGTCTACAACATCACTTTAACGGTGTTTGACAAGGCTGGAAACAAGGCTGAAACCACCATAACCGCAACTGTTGACAATACAGCCCCAACGGTAGTTAGCTTCTCATGGACGCCCACAGAACCAAAAGAAAACGAGTCTGTCAAAGTCTCAGCCAAAATCGTTGACGACGGAAGCGGAATCAAAAATGTGACCTTATGGTTTAGGCTTTTGGGCGGCGAATGGCAAAAACTATCAATGAATTTGGAGAATGGAAACTGGACTGGCACAATTCCAGAGTACCCAAAAGATGCCATAATAACGTTTTATGTGGAATATTTTGATAAAGCTGGAAACGCCGCGAAAACAATGGAAGGCTATTACATTGTCAAGGCAGCGCCGGGCGAGGGCGGTACTACCCCTAGCATCGAAGGGTTCCCGTTATACTGGCTAATACTGATAATCTTAGCCATATTGGCTATTTTAGCCTCAACAGCCTATTACGTTAGGAAAAGGAAGCGCAGCGGCGCCGCCACCAACTATTTCGCCATAACAAGCCTTTAACCATCAACAATTCATCCAGCGTTAAGAAGCCTCTAATTCTCACATATAAAGCGAAAGAGTTTAGAACTTCATAGGCTAAACTGTTTAGCCGTTCAGCTCCAAAGGGGTGCAGAGAATGAGTTATCGCGACTTATACGTTTCGCACTCAACAGTCTTCAGCGGCTTTCAAAAGACTTTTGAAGAAGCTGACTACGTGGTTTTAGGCGTGCCATTTGACGCTACAAGCACTTACCGGACTGGAGCAAGGTTTGGACCCAACGCCATAAGGAAGGCTTCCCTAAACATTGAAACCTACAGTTTTCGCAGCGGCGGAGATGTTGAAGAACTGCGAATTCACGATTTGGGCGACTTGCATGTGTCAATGGACACGGCGCAAACCCTTGAAAGGCTTGCAAAGGTTGTTGGTGAAACCTTGGAGGCTGGGAAAACACCCATTACTATTGGTGGGGAGCACACGGTCACATTGGGCGTTTTGAAGGGTTTTGGCAATAAAGTTTCCAAGACGGCCATTTTAAGTTTTGATGCACATCTTGATTTGCGGAACGAGTTCATGGGTTTGAGGTTTTCCCACACAACCTTTATGCGAAGGCTAAATGAGCAGTTGAAGCCAGCCAAGATATTGGAGATTGGCACAAGGGCTGTCTGCAGAGAAGAGCTCGCCTATGCGGAGAAAGTCGGAATCAAATTTGTAACAGCCCAACAAATTAGAGAGGAAGGCGTAGAGCAGACGCTGAAAATTTTGAAGCGGAAGCTCTCCGATGTTAAAAACGTTTATATTTCCGTGGATATGGATGTTCTGGACCCAGCCTATGCTCCAGCAGTGCAAAATCCCGAACCAGAGGGTCTTGAAAGTTACACTTTACTGGAAATTCTATGCGGTATTTGCGACAAGCGTGTTGTTGGTTTTGATGTGGTTGAAGTTGCGCCAAACTATGATAGCGGAGTGACGGCTATACAAGCTGCAAAAGTGATCTTTGAAATATTATGTGGCGTAGAAAAAGCGAGAAGGGGTTAGATCTTCATTTTTTAACTCTCTTAATTTCAATTACAACTTTTTGGCGGTCTGGGCAGCCAGAAGTGAAAGTGTCTTTGTCTTCTTCCCGTGGGAAGGCTCTGCCGAATTGCAAAGCCACTAGGTACGGAAAAATGGCGTTATAGAAAAAACCGCAGATGTTTGGGGCTCTAAGGCTTTTGTTTTCTTCTTCAGAGTAAAGTGTTAAGTCGAATTCTCTCCGACGTGGTGTCCCGCTGAGCATTCGCCTTCAACTTTTACAATCTTCCCAATTAATTTACAACCTTTCAAATTATTCTGCCTCCTTACAGTCTTGTTATGTTTTGTTCCTTAACAGCTTTGCTATGAAGTAGCCGTTGCACTCGTGGATGTGGGGGTAAAGCCTCTGACATTTTTGCATCCCCCTCAATCCAGGAAGCCCAATTTTTGGTGTTATTTCAGCCAGCGAGAACTCGGGATGCCACTTCAAAAATCGTTCAATAAGCATTTCATTTTCTTCAACTGTTATGCTGCAAGTGGAGTAGATTAATGTGCCATCCGGCTTGACTTTTTCTGCGCAGTTTTCCAGCATCTGCCACTGGATTTCGGCCATTTTTTCAACAGAGCGTTGTGTAAGCCTCCATTTGGCTGATGGAATCTTTGCGAAGGCTCCAGTGCTTGTGCATGGCGGGTCTAAAACTACCACGTCAGCCTCTATGGAGAATGGCAACGGGTTGCATGCGTCAGCAATTATTGGCTCGGCAATTTCCACACCCATTCTTGCAATTTCGCTTTTCCAAACGTCCATCCTACGCCTCGAAAAGTCTATTGAATAGATTGCGCCTCGGTTCTGCATAAGCTGAGCTAAATAGGTGGTTTTGGCACCCGGAGCCGCACACACGTCCAAAAGCACTGTTCCCGGCTGCGGGTTTGCCACTTCGGCTGCATAACAACTAGCCTTGTCTTGAATGTAGAACAAGCCTTCGCTGAAGCTTTTGGTTCTTGTCAGCGGGGTTTTTGTGCCTAAAACTTTGTAGGCATAGCGTAACCCATCAACCTTTTCAACCCTTATCTTTTCTTCGGCTAGCCTTGTCAAAATTTCATTTTCACTTCCCATTAGTGTGTTAAGCCTAATGTAGGTTGGCGGGGCTTTCAGGTTTGCCTCAAGCATGGTTATGGCTTCTTTTCTGCCGAAAAGTTTGAAGCAGTACCGCACAAACCATGTTGGATGAAAGGTTAAAAGTCCCACTCTTTCCTCGTCGCCCACGGCTTTTAGAATGGTGTTGGGGCTTTCTGTTAAAAGCAAGCCCAGAAAGGGCTCAACATTTTGGAGGGTTCTCCATCCTAAGATTGAGCGGGCAAGTCGCACGATGTTTTTTGCTTCTTCAAAGTCAATTTTTCCCCAGTCTTTGGCAACCCTCGTTTGGTAAACATAAAGCCTCAAAAAGGACTGGACGCCCAAGGTGAGTTCGCTTATGGATTTTGGCTTCAAAACCTCGTTTATGAAGCGGTCTATGAGGTTGCGGCGCCGGACGGTTTCACAGACAAGACTGTGAGCAAAGCGTAAAGCGTCAATGTCGCTTATTTCCAGCTGTTTGGCTGTTCTGGCTATGGCTAGACGCTCGCTTATTTGCGCTTTCTCCATCCAGCTTAAAGCCTCAATGGCTAGAGACCAAGCCTCTCTTAGCAT
Organism: Bathyarchaeia archaeon; assembly: GCA_038882975.1. GTDB lineage: Archaea > Thermoproteota > Bathyarchaeia > Bathyarchaeales > Bathycorpusculaceae > JAGTQI01. The sequence goes on along the minus strand of JAVZNE010000001.1, from coordinate 328,092 downwards.
GCCATTTTCACTCGGCTAAACAGCAATAGAAAAGCGCTTTAAGGATTAAAAGTTTCCATAATAGGCGATGCGCACATTTTCCAACAGAACAAAGAATAAATAGAACCGCGGCACTTGTTGACTTTGTGGTTGAAATGGGGTATTTAGAAACACAAGTCTAAACGTCTTGTAAGCGAAAATCTAGCCCCTAAAAACCCCGCTGAAATTTTGAAAGACAAGGTGCAAATAAAGGACCTGTCGGACACAGACCACAGAGTTCTTGGTCAACGTTTGGATATGTTCTCCATAAATGAAGATGTTGGCGTAGGACTAGTGCTTTGGCACCCAAAAGGCACAACCGTTCGAAGGATAATCAGAAATTTTTGGGAAGAAGAACACATTAAAGGCGGCTATGAGCTTGTCTGTACCCCTCATATTGCAAGAGGAGAGCTTTGGAAAATTTCTGGGCACCTGGATTACTACATGGAAAACATGTATACCTTCGAGAAGGAAGGCGAACTCTATGTTGTAAAACCCATGAATTGCCCCTTCCCCATACAAATATATAAGGCAAAACCCAGAAGCTACAAAGAACTGCCAATAAAATACGCGGAATGGGGTACCGTCTATAGATATGAACGATCCGGCACACTGCATGGGCTATTGCGGGTTAGAGGGTTAACACAGGACGACGCCCACATTTTCTGCACACCAGAACAAATGGAAGATGAAATCCTAAAACTCTTAGACTTTACAGAGCACATCCTCAAACGTTTCGGCTTCCACAAATACGAGGTGGTTCTATCAACCAGAGATGAAAGCCAGCCTGAAAAATACATGGGTTCTGATGAAGACTGGAGCCAAGCTCAAAAAGCATTAGCAAAAGCCCTAAAAAGGAAAGGACTGAGGTACAGAGAGATGCCCGGAGAAGCCGTTTTCTACGGTCCGAAAATCGACCTTTACATAGAGGATGCCTCTGGAAGAAAGTGGCAATGCTCAACAATTCAGTTTGACTTTAACCTTCCAAAACGCTTCAATGTAACATATGTGGGTCCAGATGGAAAGAAACACGGGGCAATCATGATTCATAGAGCCCTCCTCGGGACAATAGAAAGATTCTTCGCCCTACTTCTCGAACATTTTAAGGGCAATCTTCCGCTTTGGCTTTCACCAGTGCAAGTGCGAATATTACCCATGGGAGACAAATACTTGTCATACGCTAAGAAAATCCATGAAAAACTTGAGTCAAATGGAGTTAGGTCGGAAATTGAAGAAAGTCAGTCAACAATCAATTATAAGATTAGGGAAGCTGAAGTTCAGAAAATCCCTTACATGATAATCCTCGGTAAACGTGAATTAAAAGCCAAAAAGGTTTCTGTCAGAAGACATGGTTTTGGGCACATAGGTATGATGACGTTGAAGCAATTCATTACAAAAATCGAAAGCGAAGAGCGCAATATACACTGCTGAAGGGGCTAGTAAGGTTTTTAGTCTGTTGCCGGTGATATTTAGGTTAGGTTAAGAGTGGTTATGGCTCAAAGGCGATTAGACGAGTTTTCAATACCGGTGGCTAAGCCCCAAGAACCAAAAGCGGAAGCCCTACCCTTCACAGAATCCATAGAAAAAGAGCGAAAACAGAGGGGTTTTCCGCCAACAGCGCCTGAAAACCTTCCCCCCTCATATTTTGTTTCAGCCACTTATGATGGCAAAGCTGGAAAAGCCCTCCTAAAGCTTTACGAGCCGGTTTCTGGGCGAATCTACTTCTGGTATGATAACACTGGTCATAAGCCCTACTGCTACACAAACCTTTCGCCATTCGAGCTTGAAAAAATCGACCGATTAATGAAGCATCCGGGCTTCGATCACTTTGAAATCGAGGAGAAGTTTGACCCCCTTTTGGATAAGCCGGTCAAAGTGACAAAGATTGTGGCTAAGGACCCGCTGGCTATTGGGGGACGCCCAAAAGGCTGCATAAGGGATATTATTCCAGAGGACTTTCCAAAGGTTGCAGATGTTCCAGTTTCTGTAGAATCCATCAAAGTTTGGGAGTCCAAGATAAAGTACTACCAATCCTACATTTATGATCGTGGACTTTTGCCCGGTATGGTTTACGAGGTTAAGAATGGCAATCTTGTGTCAAAACGCCTAGAAGAGGCGGAGAAAACGATTCAGCAAATAGTTAGCACTTTTAAGGGGGCTGCCGCTGAAGAACGTCAATACATCGAGCAGTGGGCTAGGCTTCTGGAGTATCCGGCTCCAAAGTTCCGTTATGTCGCCATGGACATTGAGGTTTACTCGCCCATACCAACCCGGATGCCAGACCCCCGCGAGGCAGCCTACCCGATAGTCTGTGTCTCCCTATACAGTTCAGATGGGCAAAAGCGGGTTCTCCTCCTAAAAAGGGAAGGGGTTCGCGAGGGCTCGGAACGTTTACCAGCAGACGTTCAAATAGAATATTTCGATTCTGAAGAGAAGCTGATAAGGGCTGTTTTTGAGGTTTTGTGGAACTACCCATTTGTGATAACCTTCAATGGCGACGACTTCGACCTACGATATTTAGCGCATAGAGCAGAAAACCACGGCTTTAAGAGGGATGAAATCCCAATAGAGATTGGCAAACGGGTTTGCCTCCTAAAGTATGGTGTTCACATAGACCTTTACAAGTTCTTCTTCAACCGCTCCATACAAATTTACGCCTTCAACAACCGCTACCGAGACGTAACTTTAGGCGACGTTGGAAGGGCACTTGTGGGCTTGGACAAGATAACGCTTGAAAAGGGAATAGGCGAACTAACATACACGGAACTTGCAAAATACTGCTTCAGAGACGCCGAAATCACCTACAAACTCACAAGCTTCGAAGACGAGCTGGTCTTAAAGTTGATTCTCGTTTTGGCTAGGATAAGCAGCATGCCAATGGAGGATGTAAGCCGACAAGGCGTATCCCGCTGGATAAGAAATTTCATGCACCGCGAACACCGCAGAAAAAAAATGCTCATCCCAAACGCTGAAGACATACTAGCCCTAAAGGGCAAGACAGCCACAAAAGCCATAATAAAGGGTAAAAAATACAAGGGCGCCATAGTAGTCGAACCAGTGCCAGGCGTCCACTTCAACGTCGCAGTAATGGACTTCCCAAGCCTATACCCATCAATAATAAAAGTTTGGAACCTGGGCTACCAGTCCATCTTGTGTGGGCATCCAGAGTGCCAAACAAACCTTGTGCCGGACACGCCCCACTGGGTCTGCCGCAAAAAACGCACCCTAGAAAGCCTCCTAATAGGCTCCCTTAGGGACTTGCGGGTCCAATGGTACAAGCCAAAATCTAAGGATAAGGCTCTGCCACCAGAAGTTAGAAGCTGGTACAATATTATTCAAGGCGCATTAAAAGTTATTTTAAACGCCAGCTACGGCGTTTTTGGAGCGGAAACCTTCGACCTCTACTGCCCCCCAGTGGCTGAAGCCACAGCAGCCATAGGGAGGCACGCCATAACCCAAATAATTAAGAGGGCTGATGAGCTGGGCATACAAGTGCTTTACGGCGACACAGACAGCGTCTTCCTAAAAAACCCATCAAAAGAGCAAATACACGAACTAGAAGAATGGACTGAACGCGAGCTTAAAATGGGCTTAGACGTGGACAAGGTTTACCGCTACGCAGTCTTCAGCTCCCGCAAAAAGAACTATCTGGGTGTACTGGAAGACGGAAGTGTAGACGTTAAGGGTTTGACGGGCAAGAAACGCCACATCCCCATATTCATCAAGAAAGCTTTTGACAAAATGAAAGAACGCCTAGCCACAGTGAAAACGCCAGCAGACTTCGAAGCAGCCAAAAAAGATATTATCCAAACAATCCGCGACTGTTACATACGCCTAAAAAGACGTGAATGGGAAAGCCTAAACGAACTAGCCTTCAACGTGGTTTTAGGCGAAGAACCAGAACGCTACACAAAGACAACGCCACAACACGTGAAAGCCGCAAGAATCCTAAAAGAAAGTGGAATGGAACTCAAAGCCGGAGACCTAATAAGCTTTGTAAAGGTGGTGAACGAGCCTCACGTAAAACCAGTGGAACTAGCAACGAAAAATGAGATAGATGTGGACAAATATGTGGCTTATCTGCACTCAACCTTCGACCAAGTTTTAGACGCATTAGGCTTAGACTTCGACGAAATAATAGGGTTGACAAAGCTGGAACGTTTCATGTGAATTTTTTAGTTTCCACCGCTTCTCGCATATCTTTTGCCTATGCGGCTCCGATTTAAAGCCTCTAGAATCGCAAATCCGAGGATATTAATCGCTACAATAGAGCCTATGAAAATGCCAAACAATCCAACCTCCACTGGAACATTGAATATAAGCGCCAAGTATCCTCCAACAATAATCGTTATTGTGACGGTCTCCACGAAACACGCCACGAGTCTACGTACAATACTCTCTCCACCGATAAGCCAAGCCAAAACGCATGCAACAAAATTTGCAACACTGCCGCCAACAACATCAATTATGCCCAGTCCACCGTAAACGTTGGCAACCAAACATCCTACCCCTGTTCCGAGGGCAACTGGCATACCGAAAACCACCGACAAGGGCAAAAGCGCATCAGCAACCCTCACCTGATATATCCCAAAGCTTATGGGCGCCAGAAAAATCACTCCAGCAGCATACAAAGCCGCAAAAACCACCGTCAAAGCCAAATCTTTACTATCAAATTTCAATTTTTCACCTCCCTACACCGGGGTTTATATGGCGGAACGGGTGGGAGGTCCCACTCACCCGCCAACAAACAGCATAACAACAAAGCAACTATAAAAGTGTTATTTTGTCAGCCCTCTTTTTCCGCTTCTTCAGCCTCTCCCTCAACTTTTACGGCTGCTTCAGGCTCAATGGCAACTCCCCCAGCTGACGCTTCTTCCCCTCTGAAAAGGAGGAGGTCTATTGGTGGCGGAGGCGTATTCAGAATAGTTGAGAGCAAATACATGGTTGTAAAAGTGTGTTGATAAACCTTCTGAAAAACATAGGGCACCTTTGTTTCAGGGTCAACCTCCAGCATCTTGTTTATCTCCGTATCCTTCCCTGTAAGCGTTGCAGTTCCTTCAACCTCAAATTTAACAATGCTAGGTTTCGTTGTCAGTTGGAGGTTAAAGCCAACAACAACCATTTGACTTCGCCTTTCCCTCTCTTCAAGCCTTGCCTTAACATCAAAATTAACTGTCCCAGCCCCACCTTTAATGTCCAGCTTAACCCCTACAATACTCGTAACATCCACTTTAACCGAAACATTTGGAACATGAAGTGTGGGGCAAATAGCTGATTCCTCACATTAAGCCTATACGCCGAATTCGGCTTTTCCTTAACAACCTCCGTGATTAAGCCTCGCCTTCAACCAATTTTTGCCTTTTGTGTGTAGTGTTTTGTTACATACAGCCCTAAAACAAAAGGAGTTGAGCAACAACAGCTGCAAAAGTTGAAACTGCAACTAAAAAGGCTATAACGGCAACTACTTGCCGCTCAGTCATAGGCCGCTTATAAGTAATGAGCGTTATTAGGCTTCTCCTATGGTCTGAGTGGAGCCTCTTTCCATCGAAAGAGACATTCGCTTTAGTTCGGAAAAAGAAGTAGTTCAATAAAATCATGGAAGAATTGATTATGTAGGGTATAAGCGAAATCAGTAAGCACCATTTGACATCTGAAATTATTGCAAAAGCAGCTAAAGTAATTCCAATAGCAAACGAGCCAGTATTACCAACAAAAATTTTCCCTCGAAAATTGAAAAAGGCAAGCACAAGCCAAACAGCCAAAGGAAGCGTTAACAAAACAGCGTTTTTTCCAGAAGCAGTCATAAGTCCAATCAAAACAATGGCGGGGCAAACGGTTTCCAAACCGTTCAGCCCACCTAACTGGTTAACAGTGTTGGTGACCACCGTTACAATCAGCGGAATCAAAATAAAGAAATAATATGCGCCAAAATTGACGGTTCCTAACCATGGAAGCGTAATAGCCGTTCGGGCAATACCCATCCTGTAAGCCAAAGCCATCAATGGAACAGCTGCCACCAGTGGAAAGAAAGCCTTGTAACGCCATCGTAAGTCCATCCAATCGTCAAGCAAACCCATAAAACCGCCAAACAATATGCAAACAGCCAAAGTCAGAGCCGGAGAAACATTACCAACATCAAATCCAAAGGCATGCAAAAAGAAAAGATAAGCCGCACTCACAACGACATATATGACGCCTAAACCAGTTGGAACCAGTGGCTTGCCCGGCTTATGCTGATCCGGAACCTTTGGAAACAAACGCTTTCTCCCTTACCCGCTTGGATGTTCGCTATAATATTTTTCCCAGTTAATTTTATAGAGGCAAACAAGCGGAACAACGCCGCCATAGCTATTTTTAGCGATTTCCGGATTTAAATCTAGTCCAGCGATGTATTCTGGTGTAAAGTAGAGCAACTCAATCGTCGAGCCACCTTTACCATGCTTTTGCTTCCAAGCTTCAACCGCATAACGCATTAACTTGTAAATTGTTGTATTATTTCCTCTAGGTGACGGGAATGTGGAATCGCCACTGTCATAGTACCCATTTTCGTTGCTATCTCGCCAATATGTCCCAAGAGTCAGATTTCCAAACATTGTTCTAACATCGTCAAGTTTCTCGTTCCACATTTCATTTGCTGAAATGAAGCCATTGTTTATGAAGCGTTCACGTGCCTTTCCGGATATGGCTGCCATCCAAACCCATTTGCCCTCATCGCCGCCAGCATTTACCCACTCACCCGAGTCAGCGCGAATGGTTGTGAAAACAAGAATATAGGATGCATTGTAAAGCTTTAACATTCTCATTGCTTGCGTCTCATTAGCCATAAATATGAAGCCAATGTTTTGTATCTGTGTTCCATTTAATGTGGCGTTATCCGCAAGCGATGTAACATTCCCTAAAACAGTCATCCAATATCCATAATCCCACCAGCTGCACACAACAGTATCTGGACTTAGCCTTGTTCTCATCCAATATAACATGTCAACCCACTCCTTCACTGGTGTACTTAAGTACTGCGGCGATACTGATAGGCTTCCCCCAGATATTGTAGTTGGCGTGTAAGCTTGTGTATAAACTCTAGGCATTGGAAAAGCCAAGTTCACCATTAACATCAAGAATATTAGGAATACTGCCATGCCGCTGAATTCCCTTCCAACACGCTCCAGCCCAAACTTCCTCTTGACACTTATCCGCGGCGGCTCTTTCAGCAATGTTACAAAAGGCTTCAGAAGCCCGCTTATCCCTACAGCAGCCAAAAGACTGAAGGCTGGAGCCATAAGCACGAATAGCCGCACCATTGAACATGCAAAATAGAGAGATGTCAAACCGAAAACAAGTAGGAATAGGTTTCTATTGTTCAAGTTTCCTAGAATGAAGAATAACCCAATGATGAAGAAGATTATCATAACGCCAAATTCATAATATATTGAGCCCCACGCTGATACCCTATGTTCAGCCACAGACTCGTAAAGAGGAGATGTTTCACGTTCAAATGGGTTTATAACGTACAGAAACTTTCCCGTTATACCCCGCATGTAACCTGCCAGCGAAAGAACAGCAAAAACTCCAATTATTAAGGCTATAAAAGCTACCACCACAAATACCTTCCATTTCCGCCTTGTCACTGCTTCTAAAAGCTCTGCGAGGAAGAGCAGGCCAAAAACACCAGCCACTAATAATACGGCACTTGTCAAGAGATAGGTTGGCGAGAGGTATGGAACGTTTATGGCTATGAATAGTCCTAACCCAAAGGTTATGCTGTAAGCCAAAAAAAGGTGACGGGTATACCTCCTGGTCAACAACAATATGAGGGTGAAGAGGGCTGTGAGACCTATTGGATAGTATGCAGCACCCCAGCTGGCGCAGAAGTATCCAAGAGTGCATCCTGAGGCTAGTGCGTACTTAACTGTTGAGCTTATTGGTCTGTCTTCATCGATTGCCCTTAGAAATAGGAAAATGAAAAGTATGAAAGCTAGTATCCCAACGGTTTCGTCGTCGAAGAAGCCCACCGATGTCCGTTGAATATAAGATGGTTCTAGGGCCAAGAAAAGTGCGGCCAATAGGCCTACTGGTTTGCCGCCCATGTCCTTTCCAAGGAAGTACAAGGCGAGACATGCCAGTGCTCCCATAATGGCTGGAAATAGGGCGCAGAAGCTCATGAGGTCTATGCCTACACCGAGCATTGAAACTATTTTGTAGAGGAAGGCTGCGGTCATTGGAAGCCCTGGAAAAGCGGACTTAGCTACATAGAAACCTTGAGGATACCATCTTTGCCGGTCAATCCATCCCACTCCTCCGTTTTCTATAGCCCATGAGATAAAGCCATCTTTAACTATTTTTTCTGTGAAACGGTATTGGAAGTATGGGTCAAACTCTGATAGTAGAAGGTTTGATTTGCCGGTCGTTGGGTCTATTTCCCATCGTATTGGAAAAAGTCGTATTGTAAAGGCTATAAAAAGTATAAGCGTTAAAGCCGCCATGGTCATTATTGATGTGTGGTCTATTTTTGGACGGAGTTTTCCAAGACTTTTGATGGCATTGGTTATTTTTTCCTTTTTTGATAGACTTTTTGTTTCCATTTGCAAGCTCCAGCTCTTCAATAAAGGTTATGAAGGTGTTTTATTTTCCTTACGGTTGGTTAAATAGTTTTATGTGGTTATCTTTCTCTTGTATCCATATTTTTCAGCATCGTAGAAGGGGAATGGAACAATCTTTGCCTCTGCTATTTTTCCGCGGATTTCAATGTTCACAATGCTCCCTTCTTGGGCTTGTTGTGTCTGTATGTAGGCCATTGCTATGCCGCATTTGAGCAGCGGCGAGAAGGTTCCGCTGGTTACTTGTCCTATGTTTTCGCCTTTTTCGTTGTATATTTTGAAGCCTCTTCTTGGTATGCCTTGTCCAATCATTTGCAGTCCGACTCGTCTTTGCTTAACTCCTTCTTCTTTTTGTTTTAAAAGGGCGTTTTTTCCTATGAAGTTGTCTTTTTGGAATTTTACCACGAAGCCTAGTCTAGCCTCTAATGGCGTCGTGTTTTCGTTTATGTCATTTCCGTATAGGCATAGTCCAGCTTCAAGCCTTAACGTGTCTCTTGCACCTAAGCCACAAGGTTCTATTCCGAAGGGTTTACCAGCCTCTAGAATGGCGTTCCACACTTTTACGGCGTTTTCTGGCTTATCTAGTGGCGCGTTCCACACATAAACTTCAAAGCCGTCCTCGCCCGTGTAACCAGTCCTAGATAGGAAGACATCTGCACCTGCTAACTTGGCTGTTGTGCATTTGAATCTTTCAATTTTGCTTAAATCTGCTGTGCAGATTTTCTGTAGGGTTTTTTCAGCGTTTGGTCCTTGAACGGCGAACATTGCCGCTTTGTCTGAAACGTCTTCGATTTTAACGTTGAATCCTTCAGCGTTTTTAATTAGCCAGTTGAAGTCTTTTTCTCTGTTTGTGGCGTTTGGGACCAGCAGAAACTTTTCCTCTTCGATGCGGCTTACCACGAAGTCGTCGATTATTCCGCCGTTTTCGTTGCACATAACTGAATAGAGGGCGCTGTTTGGCGTTAACGCTGTCACGTCGTTGGTTATAACATAATTTAGGAAACTTACGGCATCCTTTCCGGTTATAATCACCCTCCCCATGTGAGAAACATCGAAAACGCCAACGCTATTTCGCACTGATAAATGCTCTTCCGTTATCCCCTTATACCATAGGGGCATTTCGAATTCGGCGAACTCGGTCATTTTCGCTGTTTTCTTATGTATTTCGTAGAGCTGTGTTTTCCGCACTTTTGGGTCCTCCTTAAATGGACGGTGTTATTTTATGGGTTTTACTTCAACGTTTAATGGTATAATGGCGAGTTTTCTGCCGCATTGGGGGCATTTTCCATTATGTTTGTGTAAAATCTCGTCCGGAGGCTTAAGTTCGCTTCCCTCATATAAGACGTAGCCACACTGGTGGCATACAACCCTTTGAGGCAAGTCCTCATCTCCTTAACAAAATGGGTGTAATGCCTACGCCATATTTATCGGTTGCTGAACTTTAACACCTTGAACTAGCGCCGGATGATAGAAACTTTTAATTTTGACGAAGGTTTATCTTTGAAGCATTCAACATCCTAAGGCATGGTATGTGCTGGCATGGGAAAATACGCATTCATTATTACGGAGAAGCCGGACGCCGCTCAGAGGATAGCTTCAGCTCTTGACTTGAAGGGTAAACCCAAGAAAATGGAGGAGAATGGGGTTCCCTACTACATAGCCGAGAGGGATAAGCAGATAATTGTTGTTCCGGCTATTGGGCACTTGTATACCGTTGCAGAGGAGAGAAGCGGGAGAAATTATTATCCGGTTTTCAGTTTTCGATGGGTTCCTCGTTACATGGCGGAGAGGGGTGCAAAACAAATCCGTGTTTGGCTTGAAACAATCTCTAAGCTTGCCAAGGATGCTGACACATACATTGATGCATGCGACTACGACATTGAGGGGAGCATAATCGGCTACTGCATACTGAAGTACGCATGCGGCAACAAGGAAGGCATTGCAAAAAGAATGAAGTACTCTACGCTGACCAAGGAGGAGCTGGAAAAATCCTATGCGGAGCTGTTGCCCAAGCTTGACTTCGCCCTCATAGAGGCTGGAAGAACAAGACATGAAATTGACTGGCTTTACGGCGTCAACCTTTCCAGAGCTTTAACGATAGCCGCAAAAGATTGGAGCGGAAAATACGCCACGCTAAGCACTGGAAGGGTGCAGGGGCCAACCTTAAGGTTTCTTGTTGCCAGAGAAAAAGCGATAAGAAGTTTTGTGCCTACGCCTTACTGGCAGATTAGGGCTGAAATTGAAATAGACGGGCAGATTTTCGAGGCTGAACATGAGAAGGAAATAATTGAAACTAAAAAAGAGGCTAACGCGGTAGTAGACGCTTGTAAAGGGAAAGACGGCGTAGTTGAAAAAATTGAGGTTAAACAGTTTCAGCAGATGCCGCCAACGCCCTTTGACATTGGTGCATTGCAAAGCGAAGCCTACAGCCTATTTGGCTACACGCCTCGAAGAACTTTAGACATCGCCCAACGCTTGTATTTGGACGCCTTAATATCATATCCCAGAACAAGCAGCCAAAAACTCCCACCAGCAATAAATTATGAGGCAATACTCAAAAGCCTAAGCGGAGTTCCCGAATACAGAAAGCTTGCGGCAGAACTCCTAGCCAAAAAGGAGCTTAAACCCAACGAGGGGAAAAAAGAGGATCCAGCACACCCAGCCATATACCCCACTGGAAACCTTCCCGAAAGAGTGCTTGAAGAACCTGAAAGGCGAATATGGGACCTTGTTGTTAGACGGTTTATGGCTGTTTTTGGAGAGCCGGCCATAAGGCAAAGCCTCAAAGTTTGCATAAGCATTGACGGGCAAAGGTTCTTCTTGCGTGGTAGACAGACATTGAAAGAAGGCTGGCTGCGCTTCTACGAGCCATATGTAAGGTCCGAGGAGGTCCTTTTGCCGCCACTGGAAGAGGGACAAAAACTTAAGGTTAGAAGGATTATATTAGAAGACAAGTTCACGAAGCCGCCTCCACGGTACAATCCCGGCAGTTTGCTCAAAAGGATGGAGGAGGCAGGCATTGGGACGAAGGCAACCCGCGCGGACATAATACAAACCCTATATGACCGAAAATACGTCCGAGACGAAAGGATGGTTGTGACGGATTTAGGCTTTGAGGTTCTCGAAGTCCTCAAAAGGCACTGTCCACCGATTGTTTCAATCGAGCTGACGAGAAAGCTTGAAGAGAGGATGGACAAGATTCAAGCCAGCGAGGAGAAACGCGAAAACGTCCTATTGGACGCCATTGAGATTCTAAAGCCTGTCGTTGAAGGGCTTAAGGCTAAGGAGAAAACCATAGGCGAACAGTTGAGCAACGCGATAAAGAGGGCGAGGCTTGAAGAGAGAATTGTGGGGCCATGCCCACTTTGTGGGTCCGGCATGCTTATGATACTTTATTCGAGGAAAACTGGAAAGCGCTTCATTGGATGCATAAATTTCTTTAAGAGGCAGTGTAACGCCGCCTTTCCACTTCCACAGAGGGGAACTGTTCGCCCCCTTGGAAGAAACTGCCGCGGATGCGGTTGGCCAACAGTTCAAGTTCGTATTAAGGGTAGGCGCCCATGGAACTTATGTTTTAATCCAAAATGCCCATTGAAAGAGGAGAGGAGAGCGGTTGAAATGCGTAATATGCAGTAGAGAAGCCGTTGAAAATGGATATTGCGAACTCCACGCCAGAGCTTACCAGAGTATTGTGAAGAAGTATGATGTTTGGAAGAAAGCCTTAGAGATTTCCTGGAAAGAGTATTTAAGTGAGATTGTTAAGAATCCATTTACTGGCGAATGGGCTAAAGAGGTGGCAGAACACCTAATAAAAATTGGAGAGGAAAAAGGTGGCACGTAAAGCCAGAAAAACAGCAGTTTCGCTTTCTTATTCCTTGCAGAAGCTTTATACAAAGATATCCTCAGCTAAGCCTTCACCCTTCGCCCTTGCAGTAATCGCCATGGCTGTAGCCATTTTTCTATACGGGGGTGGATTGCACCTAATTATTGTGAAACCCTTACCAGCTGTCTATTATGGCGGACGTTTCCTCTTCGTTTATCCGCAGTTGTCTGAGCAGTGGATTTCAGACAGCCTCATAGCAATGATTCTGTTCGCCATGGGTGTTGCCGGAGCCTTGTTCATTTACCAAAGCACAAAGTATGCCTACAAGCCGAGACAAGCCTATTTGACGTTTATGATAGGCGCCATCCTATTATTTATGGCGTACATTTCGTTAGAGGCTGTGCTGCACTACTGGAAGGGCGTATAGCCACCTTTCACCATGGGCTACTTTTCAATCCAAGCTTGTAGGCTGCAAAGTTTGTTGCCATGTGCAGTGGCGGCGTTATAATAAGTACAGCCAACATAAGCTCAAGGGATAACACCCTTAACGGAAAAGCGAATATTAAAGCCCCCACTACAAAGTCCACTTGGTCCACTATTGGCAGAAGTCCGCCCGGCGGTATCCCTAATCTCCTTTTTATGAAGGCTCCTGCTAAATCGCCGAGTAAGGCGCCCAGTGAAAGTAGGAAACCAAAATAACCTATGCTGTTGTATTCTTGGAAAACTGCTGCTTCTGCGAAGCCAACAGCCGTTCCAATAATTAGTCCAGAGATGAAGCCTCTGAAAGTTTTGTTTTTCCCGAAGATCGGTTTTCCATCGAAAAATTTTCTTCCAAGGTCGATGGGCAAGCCTCCGCCAGCTAGCACTGGAATGGCGTTGGCGCAGTAGGCTGGAAATATGAATTTTATGGCTTCGGCAAACAGCTCTGCTATTGCGCTCATCTTTTAACCTTCATGCTGTTGGGGAAGCTCACACAGCCCCTTTTCACTTATTTTTAAGCAACATGAGAATAGTTCAGTCATTTTTCCCTTTTTCTCTATGGTTATCCTAACAACCTTTGGATTTTCTGTTGGCTTCATTGCAATTATTGTGTTTGCCCAAAACTTTAGCACTCTTGTGGCGACGGGTTCAACATCCACATAGGCTTCATCAAAAACGCTTCTAACTTGGCTTAGGACTAGAACCGCTACTTTCTGCGTTTTTGCAGTTTGTGCCAATAAAGCCATCTGCCTATTTAATTCACGGTTAAGCTCAAATGTTTTTTCCGGATTTTCCGCCACTTCCATTCGGTACAAGAAGGTTGCGGTGTCTATGACAACAAGACCGAAGCCTTTGGTTATATAGTTGGCTAGCTGGTCTATGACAAGTGCTTGTTCCTTAAAGCTTTTAGGTCTTGCGAGAATTATGAGCTCCGCCACTTTTTCAGCGTCTCCGGATGCTATTTGTGAAAGTCTTCTGGCGGAGAATGTGCCATCACAGTCGACAAAAAATGTTTTGTACCCTTGTTTAGCGCAGCTCACTGCACATTGAATTGCCAAAGTTGTTTTTGCTGTTTCCGCTTCTCCATATATTAGGCTGATCTCACCTATGGGAAAGCCGCCTTCGAGGGCTTCGTCAAGCACTTTGCAGCTTGTCGTTATCTTCTGTAGCAATGGCATGCACATCAATAGATATAAGGTTCGAAATAATAATTTGTTGTTAAAAAGGGCTAAACCTAGGAAGGTTGTATGAAGGCTAAAGTGGCGGTTGCAACAGTTTCAGGGAAGGCCTACTACCTAATAGTTAACGAGTTGAAAAAAGCCAATGTTCCTTTCATAAGCTTGACACCCTACGAGCCCATACCCTTGGAGATAAAAGTTGTAATAACAACCGAAAAAGAACGCCCCCACATAAACCACGAAAACATTCTTGTTTATAAAGATGGGATGGACATGCAAGCTTTGGTGAACCAGACTCTGCAACACATTGAGGGGAAAGACTCTTATGAGCAGATAGTTATAGGCGTTGACCCAGGCGAAGTTTTAGGCTTGGCTGTTCTGGCTGATGGAAAAGTTATTAGGACCGGAAACTGTTTTGGCATAAATGAAACGTTGAACGAGATAGAGAACATAATAAACAGTCTCAAGGATATTAGGGCGTCCATGATTGCTGTTAAAGTTGGCGATGGCATACCTGAATATAAGGAGAGGCTTCTAAAAGCCCTTGATAGGAAACTTCCTCCCAACATAGTTTTGGAAAGCGTCGGCGAAGCCGGAACAGACCGTTATATAAGCGACTCAAAGCATAGGAGAGGTTTAAGGGATATAGTTTCAGCCATAAAAATTGCCAGAAGAAACGGGCAGGTTTACGCTAGGAGAGAGAAGTAATGGACATAAACGTTGCGGTTGGAAAAACCTTGCTTGTCGATGGACCAGCGTCTGTCACGCTGGTTTCTGGAAAGGCTGAGGTTTTCGGCTACACGTTACGAAACATGGAAAAAGTCGTAATAAGAGACGGAAAAAGAATGCCCTTCTATGTGAAAGAACCAGCAACCTTCAATATATCACTTGGCGAGAGCGCAAACGTTGAAGAAGTTGAGGGAAACACCATTCCCCCCTCATGGGACAAAGCCTATGAGGAGTTATCAACCATCCAGATAAGACCAGCAACAGCCCTAGTCTTGGGAACAGTGGATTCTGGAAAAACAAGTTTCTGTACATACCTAGTAAATAGGCTGTTGAATGAAAAGCATAAAGTAGCCATTCTCGACGGCGATTTGGGACAGTCGGATATTGGGCCTCCATGCACGTTGGCTTATGCCCTTGTGTCGCGGCATGTTACAGACCTCTTCAACCTAGAGGCAAAAAACGCCTTCTTCGTAGGTGTAACATCGCCTAGCAGAGCCATAGAAAAGGTAATTCACGGGTTAACATTGCTGAAAAGTGAAATTTTAGGCAGTAACCCGGATTTTGTCATTGTGAATACTGATGGTTGGGTGGAGGGGGAAGATGCAGTAAATTATAAGGTTCAGCTTATAGAGAAAATCAGTCCAAGCATAATCTACTGCATACAGCAGAACGAAAAACTGAGACCGCTTTTGGAGGCTGTTAAGGGCTTCAAAACAGTGGTTATGGATTCCCCCCAAACCATAAAACAGAGAAGCAGAGATAAACGCAGAAGCCTCCGAGAGCTGGGCTACATAAAATACCTGAAAAATTCAAAGGTTCAATCCATACCTATGAGCTGGCTTAAAATTGAAAGCGAAGAAATTTTGGTCCCGGGCAAAAACTTTATGGACAGGAGACGGGAAGGGGAGATTTACGATTTGCTGGGAATGAAACCTCTGTACATGGTCGAGTTGAAAGACAAGCTATACGTGGTTATTGGAAGAAACCGATGGATAAACCCTGAAAACATAAAACGCACTGAAGAAATTCTTGGCAAGAGGGTTGTGGTTACATTTAAGGGCGATGAGAAGGGCTTGCTCCTAGCCCTATACAACGATGCGGGAAGGTTTCTCGGAATAGGCATTTTAAGGGAAATCGACTACAGAAGAAAGGTTGTGAAAATCTTCACAACAGTCTCTAGTGGCATATCAACAGTCATTTTCGGAAGGGTGAGGCTGGACGAAAATCTGAAAGAAGTTGCACCTCCGCTAATAGAGGAAAGCGCCAAACCACTATAGTTATTCGGTTCTTGAAGGGCATAACGTCTTAACTGGGCATAGCTTGCAAAGGGGTTTTCTGGCTTTACAGTATTTTCTGCCCAACAAAATTAGGAGTATATGAACTTCAAAATAGTCTTCTGGTTTATAAGATTGCTGAAGAGATTCGCGAACACTTTCATAATTCCCATCAGCGGGTGCAAGTCCAAGCCTCTTTGAAACACGGTTAACATGTGTGTCCACGGGTATTGTTGGCTTGTTTGCCGAGAAAAGCAGAAGAACATCGGCGGTTTTTGGGCCGACACCCGGAAGCCCCATGAGCGTTTCTCTTGCCTTTTCAAAGGGTAAAGCCAAAATTGTTTCAAGTTTTCCGCCGAATTTCTCGACGATGATCTTTGAGACTTGGTTTATTATTCTAGCCTTATTCCTATATAGTCCAGCAACTCTTAGGCATTCCTCAATTTCGCTTATTTCTGCGTTTGCCAATGCCTCTGGGGTTATTGGGAAGGCTTCTGAAAGTTTTGCGAAGGCTTTTTCCGTGTTTTTGTCGGAAGTGTTCTGGGAAATTATCGTTATGATCAAGGTTTCGAATGGGTTGTGGTCTGCAGAAACCCATCTTGGCAAGGTGAAATTTTCCCTTAGGATTTGAAGAATCTTTTCCGCTCTTTTCTTGTCCATTGTCGCCTGTCCTTTTTGAAAGTAATAAATAGTGAATACGTAAAGCTATAAATACATTGGAGAGTTTGAGATGGAGCGAGCCAAGGTTATTAAGGATGAGTTGGTTGAGCAGAACATCCACTTTCTCGCCGTTTACCTCGAGACAAAAAACTCTTGCTTGATACTTTTAAGCGAGAATGAGGATAGGCTTGGAACATTAGCCATAGCCATACCTAAACCTCCAGACACTCCTGGACTGCCTTCTTCTTCAGTTATTCTTGGCAATAGAAACGTTATTTCAGCCCGCATGTTCGCCGAATACTTGGCTTCAAAAAGGGGCAAAATAGCCATAGTTTCAGTATACTTGGAGAAAATGGACGAAATGCAGGCGCAAGCTATCTTCAAAAGGCTTATTGAAAGGGTTACCATAACAGAGCCAAAGGTGGAGGGTTTAGAAAGCCGAGAGGGAAGCCTAACATGAGCTTAAGAGCTTTTCTGGCACAGATGGAGGAGAAGAGCGAAATACTGCATATAAAAGAAGAGGTTTCCACAAACTTTGAAATCTCCTACATCATGAAAGCCTTCGACAACGGCCCAATTCTAATGTTTGAAAACGTTGAAGGCTCCAAAACAAAGATTGTGGCAAACGTCTGTGGGACAAGGAAGCGCATCTGCGGAGCATTAGGCGTTGAACCGGAGGGGCTTTATCAAAGACTATTGGAGGCATGGCGCCATCCGCAGAAGCCAAAAATCGTCGAGGATGGCGCTGTCAAAGAGGTTATTGAGGAACCAGACCTGCTAAGGATTCCAATCTTGACCCATTTTGAGAGGGATGCTGGTCCCTACATAACTTCTGCTGTTATTCACGCGAAAAGCCTCGATGGAACCGTCGAGAACGTGTCCATCCACCGTTTACAGCTTTTGGACGAGAAGCATTTGGCAATACGCCTAGTTCCTAGGCACCTCTATAAATTGTGGCAGATGGCTAGGGAAGCGGAGGTTGACTTGGACGTGGCAATTTCCATCGGTGTTCATCCGGCAGTCATGTTAGCGGCTTCCTCACCAGTGCCTTTCGGGGTAAATGAGTTTGATGTGGCGAATACGCTGTTGGATGGGAAACTTGAGCTTGTGAGGGGTAAGTATGTAGATGCCTATGCCCCTGCGGACGCGGAACTTGTCTTGGAAGGGAGGATTTCAGCCTCAAAGGAGGTGCCTGAAGGACCACTGGTGGATATTACCGGAACATACGATATTGAGCGTAAGCAGCCTGTTGTTGAAATTGTTAATGTGATGCACCGTGACGACTACATTTATCAGGCGCTTTTGCCATCTGGGTCGGAGCATAGGCTTTTGATGGGGCTTCCCCATGAAGCCTCAATTTATGAGGCTGTTTCAAAGGTTGTCCCTAGGGTTAAGGCTGTGAACCTTTCAGTTGGCGGTGGCGGGTGGCTCCATGCTATAATATCCATTGAAAAACAACTTGACGGTGATGGGAAAAACGCCCTGTTGGCTGCTTTTGCGGCTCATCCAAGCCTTAAACACGCCGTTGTTGTGGATTCAGACATCGACATTTTTGACATGGCGGATGTGGAATGGGCTATTGCCACCCGCTTCCAAGCATCGGAAGACCTGCTCATAATAGAGAATGCCAGAGGCTCAACACTGGATTCTTCGGCAAATCAGGAAACAGGTTTAACCTCAAAAATGGGTTTGGACGCCACCAGACCCTTAACAAAGCCGAAAGAGAAGTTTGAAAGGGCTAGGATACCTGCGAGTAAACGTGTTGAGGAGCTGACGCGGAAACTGCTTGGACACTGAAGCGTCTGTTTGCCAACGCGTCAAATTATATATGTAGGTTTCGGAATAGAAAATTTGGTGACATTGTGGAGAACGAGGAAGAATCAACGAAAGAGGAAAGCCCACTCTCTCTTAAAGTCGAGGATGTAATGGTTAGAGAAGTAATAACCATAGACGAGGAATCAACAGTCAAAGAGGCCGCCGAGGTTATGAACAAGTTTGAGATTGGCTGCCTAATAGCTGTCCGGAAGGGAAAAGCCGTCGGCATACTAACTGAAAGAGACCTTTTAAAAAGAGTTGTCGCCGAAGCCAAAGACGTAAACAAAACGAAGGTTAAGGATGTAATGTCAAGCCCGCTTGTTGTTGTGGAGCCAAACATGGAGCTGGAAGAAGCGGTAAAATTGATGTTTCAAATGAAGATTAAGAAGTTGCCAGTGGTTGATGGAAAGCGCCTAGTGGGGCTTGTAACCTTAACGGATATAGCCCGCTTCCAACCCCAAATGATAAAAATCCTTAAACAACTTGCCATGAGACAAGCCGCACCAAAAAGCATGAAGAAAGTCATAGACTACTATGTAGTGTAATTTAGGCTTCGTCCCTCTTTCTAAACGTGTTTAAGTAAGTTTAATCTATTTTAAAGCGATAAAACGGCTGAAACCTATGAAGAAGACTATAGTGTTTAAGGTTAACCCTGAAAATCCAGAAGCCAAAATTATACATGAAGCAGCCTGCATCATAAGAAATGGCGGATTAGTAGCCTTTCCAACAGAAACGGTTTATGGCCTAGGAGCCGACGCATTAAATGCCAAGGCTGTTTTAGCACTTTTTAAGGCTAAGAGGCGTCCGCTGGATAACCCCCCGATAGTCCATGTTGGAAAATTCGAAGATGTCTATAAACTTGTTAAGGAGGTTCCAGCCAAAGCCGAAATTTTGATGAAAACCTTTTGGCCCGGCCCCTTAACACTGGTTTTTAGGCGTTCCAGTATTGTGCCGAATGTGACTGTGGCTGGCTTGGACACTATAGCAGTTAGGATGCCAAAACATAATGTGGCCTTGGCCCTAATCAGGGAGTGCGGCTGCCCCATTGCCGCTCCAAGCGCGAATCTTGCTGGGAAGCCTAGTCCCACGACAGCTGAGCATGTTCTTGAAGACCTTGACGGGAGGATAGACGCTGTTTTGGATGCTGGCCCAACGAGGATTGGCGTGGAATCCACAGTTTTGGACATGACTGTTGACCCACCCCAGATACTTCGTCCAGGGGGGACGCCCCGCGAGGCGTTGGAGGCTGTTATTGGAAAGGTTGAGCTGCATCCAGTTGCCGTTGCGGAGAAGAAGTTGATGGTTGAGAAGGCGCGTTCGCCTGGGATGAAGCATAGGCACTATGCTCCAAAGGCAAAGTTAATTGTTGTTGAAGGTGAGCTTTCAGCCACCGTCAAAAAGGTTGCGGAACTGGTGAATCGTTATAAAAGGCAGAACATGAAGGTTGGCGTTTTAGCTACGGATGAAACCGCCAGCCTTTACATGGCTGATGTTGTGAAGTCTCTTGGAAGTAGAAGTCGCCTCGACGTGGTTGCTAAGAATCTTTTTAGGCTTTTGAGGGAGTTTGATGTTGAAGGCGCTAATGTAATTATAGCTGAGGGTGTGCCAACCGAGGGTTTAGGTTTAGCTGTTATGAATAGGCTTAGGAAGGCTTCTGGTTATAGAATTGTCAAGGCAAGCGTTTAGAAAAGTTTATATAGAAGTAAATTTTTTCGGTGATTTGCTGCTTCCTACTAACACAAAAACTGGATGAGGGGGTGATGGTGTATGGCGGCCATGCCCTCTGGAACAGTCCCGGTTTTGGTGTTGAAGGAAGGAACCGGGAGAACCACTGGAAGGGAAGCTCAGAGAAACAACATTATGGCGGCCAAGATAATAGCGGAGCTTGTTAAAACCACCTTAGGACCGAAGGGCATGGACAAGATGCTTGTCAGCAGCTTCGGCGATGTCACAATAACCAATGACGGTGCAACAATATTGAAGGAGATTGATGTTCAGCACCCAGCGGCGAAAATGCTTGTGGAGGTTGCTAAAGCCCAGGACAACGAGGTTGGCGATGGAACAACCACAGCCGCCGTCTTAGCCGGAGAGCTTCTGGCAAAAGCTGAGGAGCTCCTAGACCAGAACATCCACCCAACAATAATAATTGAGGGTTTCAAGAAGGCCAGCGAGAAAGCCCGCGAAGTTTTGGAGAAGATGGCACTGCCAGTCAGCACAAACGATGAGAAAAGGCTCATGGACGTTGCAATAACCTCCATGGGTAGCAAGGGAATCGCCGCAGCAAAAGAGCACTTTGCAAAATTGGCTGTTGAAGCCGTGAAGCAAGTCGCTGAGGAAAAGGATGGGAAGCTCAAGGCTGACATTGACTTAATTAAGATTTTGAAGAAGCACGGCAAAAGCCTGGAAGAGACAGAGCTTGTTAAGGGCATGGTTATAGACAAGGAAGTGGCTCATCCGCAGATGCCAAAGATAGTTCACAATGCGAAGATTGCGCTTTTGAATGCCAAGTTGGAGATTGAGAAGACGGAGTTTGATGCAAAAATAAACATTGAAAGCCCAGAGCAAATGAAGCTTTTCTTGGACGAGGAGGAGCGCATGCTCCGTGAGATGGTGGACAAAATTGCAGAGGCAGGCGCCAACGTGGTTTTATGCGAAAAGGGCATAGACGATGTTGCGCTGCACTTCTTGGCGAAGAGAGGCATACTAGCAGTTAAAAACATTAGCAGCAGCGACATGGAGAAGCTGGCAAGGGCAACTGGCGGCAAAATTGTCGCCAGCGTGAAAGACTTAACGCCAGAAGTGCTTGGCGAGGCAAAACTCGTCGAAGAAGTCAAGATAGGCGAAGACAAACTCGTCTACATAAGGGAGTGCAAGAATCCAAAGGCTGTCACAATAGTGGTTAGGGGCGGAACGGAACACGTGGTTGACGAGGCTGAACGCTCACTGCATGACGCCTTGTGCGTTGTCAGAAACGCCATTGAAGATGGAAAAATAGTGCCTGGAGGCGGAGCACCGGAAGCCGAGGTGGCAAAACAGCTCAGAGACTACGCCGTAAAGGTTGGCGGGCGCGAACAACTAGCCATAGAAGCTTTCGCCGATGCTGTCGAGTCTATACCGCTAACTCTGGCTGAAAATGCTGGCTTAGACCCCGTTGACATCATGGTCGCATTAAGGGCAGCCCATGAAAGCGCTTCATCGCCGTCCTTCGGCGTCGACGTCTTCACTGGCAAGATTAGGGACATGCTGGAACTAAACGTTATAGAACCATTACGGGTTAAGCTTCAAGTTGTTAAGTCTGCCACAGAAGCGGCAAACATGATACTGAAGATTGACGATGTAATAGCAGCGAAGGGCATCGAGAAGGAGAAGGAAAAGGAGAAAGAGAAACCCAAAGAAACATCAGAGTTCGAGTAAACCCAAAACTTTCCCATAACTATTTTTCTTTCCACAGTTCTCTGAAAACGTCGGACCATAGTAGGCTTTCCGAAGATGTATGGTCCATAACTTCCTTCCACTTGCGCTTTATCTTTCTCCATTCGCTGTCTTCCCTAATTTTTTGGAAAAATTCCTCCATTTCATGTAGGCTTGAAAACTCTGTTACTAGGACGAATTTTCCTGGAGGCTTTCCACCTATACTCTGTCTGAAGCAACGCAGAGACTTAACATGTTTGAATGCTTCTGGATGCTTGCCTCCATATTGGAGAATCTGCTTTACAACATCTTCGTTTTCCGCTTCCTTACCCTTAGCAACCGTCCACATGTCTAGGAGGAAAATCGCCATAAAGCAACACCCTCCAATGTCTATTTCAGCATAGGCATTTTAATGCCCTTTTCCCTTGCTATTTTCTTCGCCTTTTCATAGCCAGCGTCTGCGTGCCTAACTATGGCTGTTCCAGGGTCTGTTGTGAGTACGGTTACTATGCGTTTTTCAGCCTCTTTTGTTCCGTCAGCCACCAAGCACATGCCAGCATGTATACTATAGCCTATGCCGACGCCTCCACCATGGTGGACGCTTACCCATGTGGCGCCAGCAACAGCATTCAACAACGCGTTAAGTATGGGCCAGTCGGCTATGGCGTCGCTTCCATCCATCATGCCCTCTGTTTCACGGTTCGGCGAGGCGACACTTCCGCCGTCCAAGTGGTCTCTCCCAATCCATACGGGACCAGAAAGCCTACCGCTTGCCACCATGTCGTTCATTATTTTTCCGAAGCGGGCTCTTTCTCCGAAGCCCAACCAGCAGACGCGGGCTGGCAACCCTTGAAACTTAACTTGCTCCTTTGCCTTCTGTATCCACCGGCAGAGCTCCTTGTTATAGGAGAACTCCTTCAAAATAACATCGTCCAACGTGTATATGTCTTCAACACTCCCCACTAGAGACGTCCAGCGGAAGGGTCCACGACCTTCACAGAACATTGGCCTAATATAGCGTTGAACAAAGCCAGGATAAGCGAAGGCTTCTTTGAATCCGGCGTTGTAGGCTTGCTGGCGCAAATTATTGCCATACTCGAAGGTTATTGCGCCTTTTTCCATCATCTTGACCATGGCTTCCACTTGGGTGCGCATGCTCTGGCTTGCTCTTCGCAGATATTCCTCTGGGTTGTTTTTGCGGAGTTCGTCGGCTTCCTCCTTTGAAAGTCCAGCTGGATAATAGCCATTCAAAGGGTCGTGGGCGCTGGTTTGGTCTGTTAGCACGTCTGGTATTATTCCCCTCTTCAATAGTTCTGGGTGCACTTCAGCCGCGTTACCCAATAAGCCTATACTTCTCGGGGTGCCTTCACGTTTGGCTTCTAAAGCCATTTTTACGGCTTCGTCTAAATCGTCTGTCCATGTTTCCAAGTAACCATGTCTTATGCGTCTATCAATTGCGCGTTTGTCTATTTCCACTACTAGAGCGACGCCTTCGTTCATGGTTACAGCTAGGGGTTGGGCTCCCCCCATCTCGCCTAAACCAGCCGTTAAGACGAGTCTGCCGCGGAGGGTTCCGCCGAAGTGTTCGCGGGCCACCGCCGCCATGGTCTCATACGTGCCTTGAAGGATGCCTTGCGTTCCAATGTAAGCCCATGAGCCGGCGGTCATCTGCCCAAACATGATTAAGCCCTTCTGCTCCAGCTCGTAGAAGTAGTCCCATGTTGCCCATTTTGGCACAAGCATGGCATTCACTATTAGGGCTCGGGGCGCCCACTCGTGGGTTTTGAAGACAGCTACTGGCTTGCCGCTTTGAACGAGCATGGTTTCGTCTGGCTCAAGCTCAATGAGGGTTTCGACAATTTTTTCAAAGCACTCCCAGTTGCGGGCAGCCTTGCCGGTGCCGCCATAAACAATCAGTCTTTCAGGGTCTTTGGCCACTTCCGGGTCGACAACGTTGAAGAGCATGCGCAAGATGCCTTCAATCTGCCAGTTCTTACAGTGCAGTTCAGGTCCGGTTAAGCATTTTATGGGTCTTTCCAGTTTCAACAAGGAATTTTCACCCTTAACAAGAAATATGTGGCTGAAGGTTACTCTAATTCTTTGCTGAAGAGTTTTGCTGCCTCGGCTATGGAGGTTTCCTCGTCAACAACCGTTCTACCATTTTTTATTACTTTATCCACGAGGTTTACGCCGAAGCGATAGCCGAGAAAAACATGGTTGGGCACATTCAAAATCACTATGTCTGCCTTCTTGCCAACTTCTAAGCTGCCAACTTCGCTGGCTCTTCCAATGGCATGCGCCGCGTTAATCGTGGCTGCGGTTATGGCTTCGGCTGGCGTCATCCTCATAAAATGGCATGCAAAGGCTATAACAAGCTGCTGGTTTTCAACCCAACAGCTTGGATTAAAATCTGTTCCCAAGGCTATTGGAACACAATAATCAATCATTTTACGGGCGTCGGCGAAACGCCCAGTCATGAGGCTGAAGGCTGCCGCTGGAAGCAGAACGGCGATCACGCTCTTTTCAGCCATAGCCTTAAGTCCAACGTCAGAAGCGAACAACAAGTGCTCGGCTGAAACTGCTTCAAGGCTGGCTGCAAGTTCAGCCCCACCCATCTGGCTCATCTCGTCAGCGTGCACCTTAAGCCCTAAGCCATGTTTTTTGGCTGCTATGAGAATTTTTCTTGTTTGTTCTAGGTTGAAGACTCCTCTCTCGCAGAAAACGTCGCAGAATTTCGCCAGCTTTTTCTCTGCAACAGCTGGAATCATTTCGTCAATTACCAAGCTGACATACTCTTCTGGATTGCCTGCGTATTCGGCTGGGATGGCGTGGGCTCCCATAAATGTGGGGACAACATCAACGGCGTGAAGCTGGTTTAGACGCTTGATAACTTCTAAAATCTTCAATTCATCCCTTTTTGTTAATCCATATCCACTCTTCGCCTCAACTGTTGTTGTGCCATATCGTAGCATAACATCCAAAGTGCTTAAACCAAAGCCCAAAAGCTCGTCAAGGCTGGCTTTTCTGGTTTCCCTAACAGTTTTCAATATGCCACCGCCAGCCTTCAGAATTTCCATATAAGAGGCGCCCTCAATCCTCATTTGGAACTCGTTTTCCCTCGAGCCAGCAAAAACCAAATGCGTATGGGGGTCAACAAAGCCTGGCAAAACTGTTTTTCCGCTGGCATTCACTATGTCTTCAGCCCTAAAATTCTTCCTTATCTCTGGGGTTTTTCCAACAGCCAATATTTTGCCATCTTTTATGGCTACACATCCATTCTTGATTATTCCGAGTTCCCGCATTCTTTTACCAGTTTTAGGTTTCTCATTGTCGCCAGCTAGTGTCACAAGCTCGCTGGCATTAACAATAAGTGTGTCAGCTTTTTCCTTGACAGCCGTTTTACCTGTTCTAGCCTTACTCAAATTTTCCTCCCTTCTCAGTGGCGTTTTGAATAGCCACTTCTAACACTCTATCAACCGTGAGGTTGTCAATTTTTAAGTAGTAGGACGCAACATCAACTATCGCCTTTAAAGGCGCCATTCCACAAAACTCTGAGCCTATGACTGGCACGTTGTAGCGTTCAGCCTCAATTTTAACCAGTTCAAAAACACGGTATAGGGGCGTTGCCTCAAAATCGCTTATACTCATCCCAATCTGTGTTATGTTCTTTTCTGGTATGTAAGCCGCCATAGCCTTAACGTTTGCCAGTCCACCCTTCTTCGAATGCAAAGCCTTCGCTATCTTCTTTGCAATTTTTAGGTCTGATGTTCCAAGGTTGACGTTGAATCCAGCCATAACCTTGCGGGCGCCAGTTATTGTGGCTCCAGCCGTTGGGTGGGGCTTGGCTGGACCGAAGTCTGGTTTGCGTTCGGGCTTCGCCATCATTTCCTCCAGCCTCTCGTATTCGCCTTCCCGTATCCAGTCCAAATCTCTTCTTTCTGGTTTTGTGGCAGCCTCGCCGTAAAGGTAGACTGGCACGCCGCGTTCTTGAGCCAATGTTCTGCCAAACTTTCTCGCCAGCCTTATGCAATCTTCCATTGTGGCGTTTTTTATTGGTATGAATGGGACAACGTCAACCGCGCCTATCCGTGGGTGTTGCCCCTTATGGGTTCGCATGTCAATAAGCCCCACAGCCCTAAAAGCCATTTTTAACATGGCTTCAAGCACGGAACGCCTATCACCAACGAAGGAGACCACAAGCCGGTTGTAATAATTGTCAAAGGTGTAATCAAGCAAAAACGCTTTTTTGGTTGTTTTAAGCTCGTTAAGGATTTGCTCAACAACCTTCGGGTCTGAAGTGCTGAAATTTGGAACACATTCAATAATTTCCCTCAATGATTTCACCGCCCTCCCCCTTCTATCACCGCTAGAGCCTAATTAAAGTTATCAGCAAACTCAGCCCTTTTTAGAAAAGCTAAAATCGGCTTTAAATCCAAACTCTTAACCACGCTGAAAAACTGGTGGAGAAAAGGCTTGACACAGCAAGAGCTTGAATTTGAAGCGCCAAAATGGAACCAAATTTATAGAATGCTCATGAAAATAACAGAAAAGATAAAGAAAGACAACTTCAAGCCAGACATAATTGTTGGCGTTTCCCGTGGCGGATGGCCTCCAGCAAGGGTTCTATCAGACCTTTTAGAGAATCCAAACCTTGCCAATGTTAAGGTTGAATTTTATGTTGGTGTGGCTGAAACAAAGGGGGAGCCGACATTAACGCAGCCTGTTTCCGTGAAGGTTGCTGGCAAAAAGGTGCTTGTTGTGGATGAGGTGGCTGACACCGGCAAAAGTCTCCAACTCATAAAGGGGCACTTGCAAAAGGAGGGCGCCGCCGAGGTTAGGATTGCCGCCGTCTACCTCAAACCATGGAGCATAATAAAGCCGGACTACTACGCTAGGGAAACAAGCCGATGGATAGTCTTCCCATGGGAAATAAAGGAAACCATAAGAAAAATAGTCAAAAAATGCAAGGAACAAGGAAAGCCCATTGAAAAGGAGGTGGAGAAACTCGTGAAGGCTGGCTTGTCCCAAAGGCTTGTTAACCATTTCCTAAAGGAGATTAGCGAGGAAGAAGGGGCTTGCTGAAACACATCGAAGAGTTTGGCAAGTATGTGGCTATCGCCGGCTTCAGAGATGTAAAAATAGCAGACGTTGAAGACTTTCTTGAAACTGTTAGGAAATGTTTGGCAAAAAATGTGGAAGCCCAGTTTTTCGACGCTTGGCTTGTGGTTACTTGGCAGCACTTGTATTTTGCAGCTTTAAACGCCATAAACGCCTTCAAAAATGGCATCAACATCTCAAAAAGCCTAGCCGTGGAAATGCTTCTTTACGCTTCTGCACAGCGTCAAATTCGAAAAGCCATGAGCCTTCTCGGAGTAAAACCCAACTGTGAGGCGATTGCGGTTCTTGTTGTGGGTGAAAAGGCTGAGGATGTGGAAACAGCCTTACAAGTCATATCAAATGTTGTTGGTGGGCGACGTGACGACGCTGTTCTGGAGCTTTCACGGGAGAAAATTGGGGTTATTCGAGAAGCCTTCGAAATATCAGACGCAGAGCTTGAGGCTATTGTAAAGGGGAACGACCTAATGCAAGCCCTAGTTAACCTTGTTATTGAGCGTGTGGCGCTCTTGGCAACCGAGCGCTAAAGCACTTTCTCCTTCACAATTGATAGGATATCTTCTGGCTTAATCACCGAAAGCCCCGTCAACCCGCCAATAACTTCGATTAAGAGAATCTTATCGGGCTTGTTTAAGTCCACTTTGCGTTCAATATTGGCGGCTGCCGCCTCAATAATGTCCCTTGTTGAGGTTTCTGTGAAGCGCTTCTCAACAGTAATCCTAAAAGTTTCGTTTTTGCCAATTTTTGAGCTTAATTCTGTGGCTGCCCGCTGGATTTCTCCAAGGTCTGTGCGGATAACCTTCTCTATTGGAATTATGCGCAGCATATAGCGAAACTCGTAGGGACGTTCTCGGAGAATCTGCCTAAACTTTTCAATAACCTCGAAGGGGTTAAAAGCTGTTTTCGCGGCAATTAAACCAGCCACTCCAGTCTTGTCCACGATGGGCGCTGAGTCGCCAATCTCGCCCAGCAAATACCAAAGCTCGGAGCAAGCCTCATCCTCATTTCCTCTTGAAGTTGTGGCTAAAAGGTTGAAGTCCCTAAGCACACCAACCACCAGCTACAAGTTTTGGTCAGTGCAGGTTAGTTGGCTTTTCACAGCTTGGAAGGGCTCCTAGCCGTCGCCTCACATCATCCCAAACTATTACTTTCACAACATGGATTTATCTGTTTTGATGTTTTTGGGGATTAGGCTTAAATTTATGGGCGTAAACTCTATCTTTCCAAAACTGGAGGGAAGGGCAAACGCCAAAACCAGTAATAGTTGTCCACGGCGGCGCTGGGAACTGGCATCCAGAGCGCATTAATCCTGGACTTGAAGGTGTAAAGAAGGCTGCCAAAACTGGTTTTGACATTTTAGCTAATGGCGGAAGCGCCCTCGACGCCGTTGTTGAGGCTGTAGCCGTCATGGAGGATGAAGGTGTCTTTAACGCTGGTTATGGTTCAAGCCTAACCATAGAGAAGACTGTGGAGATGGAAGCCTCAGTTATGGATGGAAAAACTTTAAGGGCTGGGGCTGCCGGGCTCTTGCGGGACATTAGGAATCCGGTTAGGCTTGCACGAATAGTTATGGAGAAGACAGACCACGTCTTCATTGTTGGCGATGGAGCAGAAAAACTCGCAAAACTGTTCAACCTTGAAAGGCGAAACCCGCTTACGGAACTCCGCTTAAAATATTATGAGCAGGCGAAGCAAGCCCTATTGGATGGCAAGTTTGAGCTGCCAAAACTTGCAGAACTGGTTAAGAGGTATCCGGAGCTTTTCGACCTGGAAACCGTTGGCGCTGTTGCCTTAGATTTAGATGGAAATGTTGCTGCTGCCACATCCACCGGCGGCTTCCCATTAAAAATTCCCGGAAGGATTGGCGATTCGCCCTTGATTGGATGTGGCACCTACGCCGATAATAGGAGTGGGGCTTGTTCCGCCACCGGCGTTGGCGAAATCGCCATAAGGCTTGTCCTTGCGAAGACCGTCTGCAATTACATGGAGGGCGGCAAAACTGCCCAAGAGGCTGTTGAAGCCGCCATAAGGCTTGTTAATGAGCGGATGGCTGGAACCTACAATTCCATGGGTTTAATCGCCGTAGACACACGCGGCGAAATTGGAGCAGCCCACAACTCCGCACATTTGTGTTGGGCTTACCTTAAGCCTGAAATGCGGGAGCCTGAAGCCGCCCTAACGGCAAAAATTCTGAAGTAAATTTTTAAAATGCAGGCTCATCATCAAGAAGGGTTCTCGACAATAGTCGAATGAAAATGCTTAAAGCATTCTTTTGAGGCTCTCAGTATGCCAAGCCCTTGGGTTAGTGGAGGTGAATATGGTGTTCGAGGAAGAAGAGGAATGGGAAGAGGAAGATTGGGAAGAAGAAGAGTGGGAAGAAGAGGAATGGTGAAAACCCTAAACAGTTTCATGTTTCCCTCGTTTTCTTTCTAACCCGAAAAGTTTTTAGCACTCTAGCAATCTGATTTTAAGGCTCATATTTATGACGTAAAAGCACATAACTAGATAGTTGCTGGTAAACTATGACACGCGTTGCAGTGCTGGACGCTGATAAGTGCAAACCTAAGCGTTGCGGAAAACAGTGCCAACGCTTTTGCCCAATGGTTAGAAGCCATGTTGAGGCAATCCGCTTCGAAGACGCCAAGCCACTGATTGTTGAGGCGTTATGCTCCGGTTGTGGAATATGCGTCAAAAAGTGTCCCTTCAACGCCATATCAATAGTGAACCTTCCAGATGAGCTGGAAAAGGAGTGCAGCCACCGATTTGGACCAAACACCTTTAAGCTTTATAGACTTCCAACCCCGTCACCGGGCACTGTTTTGGGGCTTCTCGGCAAAAACGGTATAGGAAAGACGACGACGCTGAAGATTCTTTCCGGGGAGGTTAAGCCAAACCTTGGGAATTATGAGAATCCACCCAGCTGGAACGAGCTAATAAGGTATTTTAGGGGTTCAGTTCTGCAAGACTATTTCCAGCGGATGAGCGAGGGCAAACTAAAAGTTGTGCACAAACCCCAATATGTTGACAAGATTGCAAGGGCTGTTTCTGGCAGGGTTGGCGAACTTCTTGGAAAAGTGGATGAGCGAGGCATCCTTGAGGATGTTGCCGAAAGGCTTGAGTTGAAAAACATTTGGGACAGGCCAATCGAAGCCTTAAGCGGGGGCGAACTGCAAAGGGTGGCTGTAGCCGCTGCGATATGCAGAGAAGCCGACGTCTACCTTTTCGACGAGCCATCCAGTTACCTCGATGTGAAGCAGAGGCTTGAGGTTGCAAGAGCCATAAGAAGCTTAAAAGGGGAGGGAAAAATTGTCGTTGTAGCCGAACATGACCTCGCAATAATCGATTATCTCTCAGACCAAATAAGCATATTTTACGGTGAGGCTGGCGTTTACGGAATAGTCTCCCACGTGCACGGCGTCAGAACTGGCATAAACATTTATCTTCAAGGCTACATCCCAGACGAAAACATCCGCTTCAGAAAAGAAGCCATAATATTCCATGAAAAACCGCCAACCATAAGCTTCGCCGCTGGCGAGACGCTCCTAAAATGGGATAAGGTGGAGAAAACCTATGAAGGCTTTAAACTCGTCGCACAGCCAGGAGAAATAAAAAGGGGCGAAATTATAGGGATTCTTGGACCAAACGGCATAGGCAAAACAACATTTGTTAAAATATTGGCTGGTCTGGAGAAAACAGATGATGGAAAAGAGTTTAAAGAGCTGACTGTCAGCTATAAGCCACAGTACATTTCTGCTGAATATGAGGGCACCGTGCAAGAACTCTTAACAAGCATAGCTAAAGAAGACTTCACTTCAGGCTGGTATAAAGCTGAAATCCTCCAGCCACTTGGTATAACGCCACTCTTAGAGAGAAATATAGCCGAGCTTAGCGGCGGCGAACTTCAGAAAGTTGCCATAGCCGCATGCCTATCAAGAAAGGCTGAGCTTTATCTTTTAGATGAGCCGAGCGCCTACTTGGACGTTGAAGAGAGGCTTAACATGGCGAGAACCATACGCCGAGTAATTGAGGCGAGGAATGCCACAGCCTTCGTTGTTGAACATGACGTTGTAGCTCAAGACTTCATAGCAGACCGTTTGATGGTGTTTACGGGCGAGCCTGGAATAAGGGGCATAGCCAACCCGCCAACAAGCCTAAGGGATGGGATGAACGCCTTCTTGAAGGAGATGAATGTAACCTTCAGAAGGGACCCTGTCACGAAGAGACCCCGCGTCAACAAGGAGGGCTCAAAGCTGGACAAGTATCAAAAGGAGATTGGCGAATACTACTATGTGAGGCACACAGCCATAACAGAAGAGGATTAAACATGGTTAAAATTGGTGAGACGGAGCAAGCCCTTTTAAAGGAAGCCTCAAAGGCTTTAGCGAACGCCCACGTGCTTTGGGGTTTCGGCGTTGGCGCGGCAGTTCTGGCTGAAGACGGAAAGATTTATGGCGGCTGCAATGTAGAAAGCTGGGTTTCAGGGCTTGGCGCTTGCGCTGAAAGAAACGCCATAAACCATGCCATTTTACACGGGAACAAGCGAATTAGGGAAATAGCCGTTGTGACAGATGCCAAAAACAAGGGTGAAATAAAACCTTGCGGGGCGTGCCTCCAATATATTTCAGACTTTGCTGAAAGCTCCGAAATTAAAATCGTCATGGCAAAAGTTGAAAACGCCAGAGTGCTGTTTGAAACACTCAAGATAAAGCGGCTTAAGGAGCTTCTCCCAGAGCCTTTTGAGAAATGAACTGTTCGCATGAAACGGCATAGTTAAATTAATGTGCATGCCGCGTATACATACGTTAAAGTGGCTCTGCTGTATGAGGTGACTGGTGGAGGCTAGCGTGGCACAGGTAACCTTCGAAGAAATAAGCGCATCAGACTTCTTCTACAGAAACCGCGACATAGCAGGATTCACAAACCCCACAAGAGCCATTTTCGCAGCCATCCGCGAACTCGTGGAAAACTCTTTAGACGCCGCCGAAAGCCTCAAAATCCCACCAGAAATCTATGTTAGACTCTCCTTTGAGGGCGAAGCCAGCAAGGAAACACAGATTTATAAGCTAAGGGTTGAGGACAACGGCTGCGGCGTTCCGCCTAGGCACATTCCATCAGCCTTCGGACAAGTGCTTTTCGGCTCAAAGTATAAGCTGAAACAGCAGAGGGGAACCTTCGGTTTAGGCGGAAAGATGGCCATCTTATATGGGCAGATTACAACCCACCAGCCAGCAATGGTGATTTCCAGCACTGGCATGTCACGGATTTACATGTACAAGCTTATGATTGACATCCAAAGGAACCGCCCAATAATCCTCGACAGAAAAGTTTTTTTGAACAAGGAGGGCTGGCGAGGCACTATTGTCGAATTCTGCCTTGAAGGCGACTATTTGAGGGCTATGCCAAAAATCCTAGAATATTTCAAGCAGACAGCCATGGTGAACCCCTACGCCAACCTCACCTTTGTAGACCCTAAAGGAAGACTTTACAAGTTTACAAGAGCAACCACGGTAATGCCAGACCCGCCTAAAGAGACTTTGCCCCACCCATATGGCGTTGATGTGGAGCTTCTCCAACGCCTCATACAAGTCACGCCTTACAAAAACATGCTAGAGTTTCTCAAAAACCACTTCCATCGCGTGGGCGAAATAACAGCCAGAAAATTCCTTGAGTTCAGTGGCATAAGCCCCTCCAAAAACCCGAAGAAGCTATCCCACGAGGAAATTGTCCGGCTTATGCACATGCTGAAAAAGTTTAAGGAGTTTCTCCCACCAGACGCCAGTTGTCTCTCACCGCTCGGCGAGGAACTGCTGAAAACCGGCGTTTTAAAAGAGCTTAAACCAGAGTTTGTGGCGGTTCACCAGCGGAAGCCCGCTACTTATGCTGGGCATCCCTTCATTGTTGAAGTTGCAATAGCTTATGGTGGTGAAATTCCCCAGAAAGGCGGCTTCCTAATATACCGCTTCGCCAACCGCATTCCACTTCTTTATGACGAGGCAAGCGACGTTTCAGTCAAGGTCATAAATGAAATGAACTGGCGGCGCTACAAGGTTTCGCCGGACATGCCCATAGCCATAGTTGTCCACATATGCAGCACAAAAGTCCCCTACAAGACTGTTGGAAAAGAGTTTATAGCCGACAGACCAGAAGTCCGGCGGGAGATAGCCAACGGCTTAAGGGAAGTGGCACGCCAACTCCAACGCTTTTTAACGCGGAGAGAGCACGTGGACAGAGAACGCAAACGCCTTGGAGTCTTCAGCAAATACCTGCCCAAAATTGCCGAGTTCTCCACCAAACTTGCCGGCAAGGAAAAGCCTCCAGACATCGATAAGCTCTTAAGGAGTGTGAAAAAGTTTGGAGTCGAGGGAATTTAGAAGCATAGTGGAAAGGCGGAAAGAGGTTTTAGCAACCCTTGAAAATTTTGGATTAAAAATTTATGAGCAGATTGATAGGGGATATTTCCCGTCTATTGAGATGCCGAGCCGCTCCACAGAAAACATATATTACGACCCAAAGTTTAGGCAGTTCATTTTAGGCGATAAACGTGTTAGGCGTAGCACCAGAAACATCCGCCACCTAAAACCCTTTGCCCAACTGGTTTGGACGGCGCTCTTCTCCTATGAACTTACAAGCCAACGGAAAACATCCACCCTAAGAGACGTTTACTATTCAGCGCAAGCCTACGAAATGACCTTCAAAGACCAACAAGAATCCAACAACATAATAACAGACTTGGAAACGGTGCTGGGCTTTTCACGAGAGGACTTCAACATCTTTCCAGAAGAGCGCTCAGCGGTTTTCGGCGACCTAACAATACGTTATACTGTTCCGGGCTACGAGGGAAAAACCCTAAACTTGACATCACACCCGGACGGTGTCATGATTGGACCAGCCCTAACCTCAGCGGAGTTCGTTGAAACCACAGCCGACAAAGTCATAGCCATCGAGAAAGGCGGCTTATTCACCCGCTTTATTGAAGAGAACGTGCACAAAAAGTTTAACGCTTTGCTGGTGCTTACGGCTGGGCAAGCGCCAAGAGCAACCCGCCATTTTATTAGGCGACTAAACCGTGAGCTGGGCTTGCCAGTCTACATCTTCACGGACGGCGACCCATGGGGAATGCACATAGCCATGGTCATAATTTCCGGTTCCGCCAATGCAGCCCACCTGAGAGACTTGACAACGCCAGACGCGAAATGGAGTGGTGTATGGGCAACAGACATTGTCAAATATAAGTTGCCAACGGACCCGCTGGATGAGATTGACATGAAGAGGCTGTATGAACTTCAGAAAGACCCAAGGTACAAGGAGGACCCATTATGGCAGAGGGAAATAAAAACCTTCATGAAGATCAAACGCAAGGCTGAGCAAGAAGCCTTTAGCCGCTATGGACTAACATACATTGTGGACGAATACTTGCCAGCAAAACTCGAAGAGACAAAATAGCCCTCTAAAAAGGGAAATTTAAAATAACCCTTTTAATGCTTTATGGTAAAAGGCACATTACAAACACATAGAGGCTGAAAAGTTGAGCGAGGAAGGCGGCTTCGGAATAACAGCGGCGGAAAAATTCTTTGGAATTATCCTAGTTATTGTGGGCGCCTTGGCTACGCACTTCACCCTAACAAGCAGCAATGCCTTGGGCGTTTACACATGGTTTTTCGGCTTTTTAGCCATGGTCTTGCTTGCGCTGGGCGTTTTTCTCATAATTGCTAAGGCTGAATAGTCCAGCCATTAAAACAGCATTTATTTAAAGGGATAGCTTATTAGTTTGGTGGATGGTTGCAATCTGTTATCTGCCTAGGGAAGAATCATGTCGCTTCGCCAGCCTATTGTCTGTGTTCTTGGACATGTGGATACTGGTAAGACTCTTCTTTTGGATAAGATTCGCAAGACAAGTGTTCAAGCCCGCGAGGTTGGGGGCATAACACAACATATTGGCGCCAGCTTCTTTCCAGTTGAAACCTTGAAGCAGATGATTGGTCCATTGCTTTCAACCATTAAGGGTGAGATTGAGATTCCGGGCTTGCTGGTTATTGATACTCCGGGGCATGAGGCTTTCACTAATCTCCGTAAGCGGGGCGGCAGCGTAGCTGATATCGCCATCCTTGTCATTGATGTTCTTCGGGGTTTTGAGGCTCAAACTTATGAGTGTATTGAGATTTTGAAGGCTCGGAAGACGCCTTTCCTCGTGGCTGCCAACAAAATTGACCGCATACCTGGCTGGAACTCTTATCCGGATACGCCCTTTTTGAAGGCTTACCAGCTTCAGGACAAGTATGTGCAGGAGGATTTGGACAACCGCCTTTACGAGATTATTGGCACTTTTTCGCGTTTGGGTTTTAGGGCTGACCGCTTCGACCGCATAAAGGACTTCACGCGGACAGTGGCTATTGTGCCTACAAGCGCCAAAACAGGCGAGGGCATAACAGAGCTTTTAGCAGTTCTTGTAGGCTTAACTCAGCAGTACCTAAAGAAGCGTTTACAAACCACAGTTGGACCAGCTAAAGGCACGGTTCTCGAAGTTAAAGAGGAGCCTGGTCTTGGCTTAACGCTCAACACAATAATTTATGACGGAACACTGCGGAAAGACGACCTGATAGTTGTTGGCGGTAAGGAGAAGCCCATAACAACACGGGTTAGAGCCATCCTAGTACCAAAGCCTCTAGACGAGATTAGAGACCCACGGGACAAATTTTCCTCTGTGGATTCCGTTTCCGCTGCGGCTGGCGTTAAAATTGTTGCCCCAGACTTGGAGGGCGCCTTGGCTGGCGCGCCCTTATATGCTGTTGGGGATGGCGAAAACCCTGAAAGGTATGTTAGGCTTGTCTCTGAAGAAATTGAGAGGATTAGGATTACGACGGATGTGGATGGCGTTGTTTTGAAGGCTGACACTTTGGGCTCTTTAGAGGCTATAGCGGAAAACCTTAGGCGGAACGGTGTGCCCATTCGCTTGGCGGATGTTGGCGACGTTTCAAAACGGGACGTTACAGAGGCTGCTATTGTGAAGGAGCATGAGCCCTTCTACGGAGCCATTTTAGCTTTCAACGTTAAAATTTTGCCAGACGCCAATGAAGAAGCCAAAAACATTGGCGTCCAAATCTTTAAGGAAAAAATAATCTACCACTTGATAGACAACTATCTTTCTTGGCTTAAAACCCAAAGAGAAGCCAAAATTGAAGCCGAATTCGAAAAACTGGTCAAGCCAGGCAAAATCCGGATTTTAGAGGGCTACGTTTTCAGAAGAGCCAAACCAGCCATAGTGGGCGTTGAAGTCTTGGCTGGAAGAATAAAGCCCAAAACAAGCCTAATAAGGGCTGAAGACGGCGAAGAGGTGGGCGAAATACAACAAATCCAAGAGAAGGGCAAAGCCCTACCAGAGGCTAGGCAGGGTATGCAGGTAGCCATAAGCCTAGACAAGCCCATGGTTGGAAGACACATATTCGAGAAGGATGTTCTCTATGTGAAGGTGCCAGAACAACACGCCAAAGCACTGCTGAAAAACTTTATGGACAAGCTAACTCCGGACGAGCAGGAAGCCCTAAATGAGTATGTCAGCCTAATGCGGAAGAAAGTGCCCTTCTGGGCGGCATAAAACCTTAATAGATTTTATCTCCCACCATTTTAGAGAGATGCCTATGGTTGCAAAGTTTTGGAGGAGCAAATGGTTCATCGCCCTACTAGTCGTTGTGATTGCCGTTTCTCTGGTTTTTATAGCTTTTAGAATAGACTATGGCAGGAGAGAGGACGAAGTTCTCGAATACTTTTCTAAGCAGGAGGGGATGCCGGATGCCTTTGCCAAACTTGAGGAGCTTACGCCTCAAGGCTCTGTGGTGCTTTGCTGGTGGGATTACGGCAGGGCAGTGCGCGAATGGAGCCACAGGGAGGTTATAGAGGCTTACCCCTCAAGGGAAATATGGTACACTCTTGGCGTTAGCAGAGACCCGCTGCACAGCTTTGAAGCCCAAATTTTCGGGAAATGGGGCTCCCACGAGAAGATCTGTGATATAGCCACCATGTTTATGCTCCCAGAACAGCAGTCCCTGCAACTAATGAGACAATACAATGTTGCATACGTCTTAGTCTTCGTTCCAGACGAGCTGCAAAAGTACTATTGGATAGCCCACATCGCAGGCTACAACGCCACAGACTATCTAATTTACACAGACAACCAGTATCAACCAACACCTCTCGGCTGCCAAACGACGCTGTTAAGGCTAATATTTGACGAGGAACTGCATCCAGCCTATTTCACTAAGCTCTATGACAATGGAAAAGGCAAAATATACCACATCGATTATCCTTTATCTTAAGTTTGTGAAATGTTAATACGATTCACAACATATAATGTATTTGGTCGTCTATTATGAGGGTTAGTGTTGCTATACATAAAGAGGACGAATGGTATGTTGCCATCGACCCAGTTACAGGAGTTGCCAGCCAAGGCAAAACCATCGACGAAGCATTAAAGAACTTCCAAGAAGCCTTCGAACTATGGTTTGAAAACGCAGAAGAATGGGAAAAAGATCTGAAAATAAAGCGGGATCATCTATAAATTCGTTTGAACAAACGTCATACAAATGTGGCAGGCGCAAAGTTTTTGTGTAATTGTAGCATTGAATTTATTAAGATTAATTATGCACTTATATAACGGGCTGTCTGGGGAAATACATTGGAGAGGTTGACAAGTCAAATCTCGAGCCGTTTTGACATGAATATTTTCTTTGAGAAACTATACGCCACAAGGCAAAAGCGTCCTTCGCTTAAAGCGATACTTTTGTTCTCGGAGATCGAACCGGAAGAGTTAAAAGATTGCGTGCAAAGGAGGAAAAAGTTAGCAAAGCTTTATAATGTCAATTTAACCAGACTTGACGATAACTTATACAGATTAAACATTAAAAGACTTGTTTGGAGAGAGATCGTCTCAGGATGTGCCCTTATTGATACAAGTTTTAAAAACATGTGGGTAATTTTTTGCAATGAGCAATCGTATTTCGTTAAACGCGCTTTAGAAAGATTATTCACCGGGTTATACCCAAATATTTCGCGATTATATCTTAATTACTTTAAGCTGCAGACCTTACTAAACCGAATAAAAGAAGCTTATAAAGGGCAGACAACGTTAACATTTTTTATTATAAAAAGAGCCCCCAAATATCCAGAAAGTTATCGTGAGCAGCACAAAAGGGAACTAAAAGGAACCGTTCAATTATGGGAAGAAAATGCTGAGGAAGAGCTGAGAAAACAGTCAGAGATTTATCGAGTAATTGTTGACATGGTTAACTTTGAAGTTAAAAATAAAGAAGGTATCGTTCTTCTTCAAGCCCAAATTTCTCGGAGAGGGGTCTGTAAGTTAAGGTTTGGAAGCTTTTCCGCTTTCTACAAAAATGTTATTCAAAACGCACTTGAACTTGGCTTAAAATGGAAAAATTTCTATGGGCATCGAGAGCGAATAATACAAGAAGGAAAAATACTAATCAGACCGCTTCGTATAGAATATCCGTTTGAATTGGATGAAGTACAACTTCAAAGACTGGCAAAAAAAATCAGTAAAATATATTCATGTTCGATTATACACGGCGGAAATCCATACTTTGTTGCGATATTATGCGATTACCAAGAAGGCTCATCTTTCGGAGTAACAGCCCTCGGAAAATCTGTCACGATAACACCCATCACAAAAGGGACTTCTCAAGCCACGTGGAAGCTAACAAATAGAATTCAAGAAATCCTTGGAGACGGGGAAATCACGAGTATTTTGGGGTAGATCATTGCTCGATCATCGACAAATCGAGCAGAATTGCGTAAGAGATTACAGAAGATATTCAGATACCGTTGCTATCTCGTGTGCAATCTATCACTTTCTTATCCATAACCCCGATATTGCAAAATTTATTGGGATAGAACATAAGTTAAGAAATAATCAAGGAGAAAGCATAACGCCCGACTTGGTTGCCACTTTTGATAATGATCGAAAGGGGTTGCTTTTTGAGTTAAAATGGTCCTTGCCCCAACAAGAATCCCTATTGGAGAAAGAAATCAAAGAGTTAAAAAAGTATACTGTCCCTTGTTCAAACTGGCTCTCTCCTTCTCATAGTGTAGATTTTCATGATTTGATTTTGATATGCCATCCCGATGATGCCCAGCGTGTAATTAAAGCTGTTCAGAAAGTATCTAGAGATCCAGATTATGATTTCTTAACCAAAGATGGATTTGCTATTTGGACGTGGACGATTACTCCGTCCAAAATGGGAGAACGTGAGGAAAAAATGCGATTGTTTGGTGTTTATGGAAAGACACGCAACGAAAAACTTCAAAATCTGATAAGCCAACCATTAGGTTTAATTTTTCCAGAAGAAGTTCTAACTTACCTCCGCTTCCTATTTACGTTTATAAAGGAAACACCGCCTGTGCAATATACCATCCACATTTTAATACAAAACATTTTCCCTACATTTCAAAGTGATCCCGAAAAGAAACTTTATGATATTCATGTAGACATGATATATGAGCGGGCAAAAGCGTTTTTCCCATCTTGGCACAAATTTGATGCGGAAACAATTCAACTTAAAAGAAAGTGGATAAAAGATGCCTTAGAAAAGTTATACGAATTAAGATTATGCTGGAAATCATATGATAAACCTGATTGGTGGAAGATTCCTATCCCTACTTTACGGACAAGAAGACCAATACAAGAAGTGATTTGTCGAAAGCTTGCAAGGAGATGTATATCTCTATTGAAAAAAGAAAAGAGAAGGATCGGAAGACCAAAGCCAATACGAGGTGAGACTATACCTGAAAGTCAGAAAAAATTGTCGGAGTTTATCTAAGATAGTAGGTGTATGTTTCCTATTCTTGTATTTTTTAGGTGTTTTTGGGCTGCTTTTTGGCATTCTGTTGCTTGTTTTCTGCTTGTGGTTGGCAAGTCGTTCATGACGTAGCATGGGTAAAACGCCAGAAGCGTGTATGGGATTTCTGGGTTTATTTGGCTTATGAATTGGGCTATTTTTTCGACTTCTTCTGCGTCCACGTATCCCGGCGCAAGCAGTGTGCTTGCTGTTAGGACTGGCAGTTCTGGGCGTTTCGCATAGTATTTTTCGCCTATCATTTTGAAGTTTTCTAGGGATGGTTTGTTGGATACTCCACATAGGGCTATGGCTAGTGGCTCACTCCACACTTTTAAGTCGAATTTTATGTTGCCCCCGCTTTTTAGGGCTAGTTCTGCGGCTTTCTCCGCCAGTTTTGGGTTCATGTAGCCGTTGGTTTCCCAGCAAACTCGCATTATTCGCTTTTCCTCTTCGGCTTTTTCTAGGGCTATGCGGCTTGCCTCTAACGAGTGCGGCATCTGGGGCGAAGGGTCTCCGCCAAAATAGCATATGCATGAAACCCTTTTGTCGAAGGCTTTTTGGGCTAGGGCTTCGGCGCTCATAACTGGCTTGTGTTTGGCTGAGAGATTGCGATAATGCCAGTTCTGGCAGAAGAGGCAGTCATAACTGCATGCGCCGTAAAAAACAGCCAAATTGTAATAGCCATATTCTGGTTCCGGCTTGTAAGCGTATTTTGGATAACCATTGCCAGTGCAGCCGGGACAAAACCACCAGCTCACACAGTTGGTGGGCAACCCATCATAATACCATTCCAAGACACCTTGCTCGGCTGTTCCGCCGAAACGGATGAGGCGACCTCCAACATTCCAAACAAGCCCACAAAAGCCACTATTACCCCCACCTATAATGCAGTTGTTGGCGCAAACACCGCATGGCAGTCCACCCTCATCTCTTGGTGGTTCTGGGGGCAAA
This sequence comes from Bathyarchaeia archaeon, assembly GCA_038882975.1. Lineage (GTDB taxonomy): Archaea > Thermoproteota > Bathyarchaeia > Bathyarchaeales > Bathycorpusculaceae > JAGTQI01. The sequence goes on along the minus strand of JAVZNE010000001.1, from coordinate 287,199 downwards.
CCATAAACGGTACGGCTATTTGCATGGGCTTCCCTTGCGACTTCTAGGGCTTTTTCCGGTTTTTTCCTAATACATTTTAGGCAGACGCCCAAATTCCCAGATATTAAAGGCGAATTTTCACCGCAGACTCGGCATTTACCCATTGCTGGCTCAAGAAAACTATTGCTTATCAGACCTAAAAATCTAGAGGGGAGAGTCCACTATTGGCTTGTGGGAAAGCCAAAAACCTAGAGAGGGGTATCCAATTTAGCAAAACCCCACAGCCTAAAATTGACCGAACAGCCTTCCTTTTAGCCGCCGCCCACTGGTGGTATTATCGCTAAAACGTCGCCGTCAGCCAGTTCCGTCTTCAGCCCTTTAAGGGTTGAGGCGCTTCTCCCATTTATTAGGAATTGGAGAAAACCCTTCACATCGCCAGTCTTACTGTCATAAACATATTCAACAAAATCTTTCCCATAGCGCTCTGCCAATTTTCCGAGCACCTTCTCTACTGTAATGTTCTCGCCATCTGGAAACTCCAGCGTTTCCTCGCGTTTTCCTGTGATTTCCCGAAGCACCGTGAAGAAGCGCACCGAAACCTTCAAGAGAGTTTTCACCATCAAAAATGGAATACAAGACATATGGAAAAGCTTTTCCCAAGGCAGAAACCCCTTTTATAGGCAAAACACCCATTAAAGTGCACACCATTGGACATTGCCACAATACTTGTCATAGCCGTTGGACTTGCAATGGACGCCTTCAGCGTCTCCATAGCCTACGGCATAACAGCCAAAGGCAACGGAAAAGCCAACGCCTTAAAAATGGCTTCATCTTTTGGGGCTTTCCAAGCCTTTATGCCAGTAATAGGATGGCTGATGGGCGTTGAAATCCTAGGGCTTATAGCCGGTTTTGACCACTGGCTTGCGTTTGGGCTTTTAGCCTTAATTGGATGCAAAATGATTTATGAAGCAGTAATCGCTAACCACCAGCCGAGAAGTAGAAAACTCAACTTTCCAACACTTTTGTTGTTGTCTGTTGCCACAAGCATAGACGCCATGGCAGTGGGCTTAAGCTTCGCCTTCCTAAAAATCTCCATAACTATGCCAATAGCAATCATAGGCACAATAACCTTCACATTATCCTTTATGGGCGCAACCATAGGAGACAAACTTGGAAAAACCTTACCAGACAAAATTGAAGTTTTAGGCGGACTAATCCTAATAGCCATAGGCCTAAAAATCCTCCTTGAGCACATGGCTTAAGCCGCACAAGTGTTAGGTTAAACTCCAGCCTTTGTTTGGAAAAGTTTATATTTTACCGCATTTTTGCTTAACCACGAAACCATTTTAACATTGATTGGAGGAAAGATGAATATGGCTTACTTAACAACAACAGCTTCAGGTCAGCCCGTACTAATCCTAAAAGAGGGTACAGCCCGGAGCCGAGGAAGGGAGGCTCAAAGAAACAATATTATGGCAGCCCGCATCATAGGCGAAGTCCTTAAAACAACGCTTGGACCCCGCGGAATGGATAAGATGCTTATTGACAGTCTTGGCGACATAACAATAACGAATGATGGCGCCGCAATCTTGGACGAAATTGAAGTGGAGCATCCGGCTGCAAAAATGATGGTTGAAGTTGCCAAAACCCAGGACGACATGGTGGGCGACGGAACAACAACAGCCGTTGTTTTGGCTGGAGAACTATTGAAAAAGGCTGAGGAGCTCTTAGACCAGAACATCCACCCAACAATAATTGTCAGTGGCTATCGGAAAGCCGCCCAGAAAGCTGTTGAAGTGATAAACCGCATTGCCAAGCCAGTGGACATAGAAGACCGTGCAACGCTCCGCAAAGTGGCTCTGACGTCCATGGCGAGCAAAGCCGTGGGTCCAGCCAAGGAACACTTGGCTGAAATAGCCATAGACGCCGTAAAACAGATTGTTGAGAAGAGGGGCGATAGGCTTGTTGCAGACATAGACAACATCCAGATAATTAAGAAGACTGGCAAGGGGCTTTTTGAATCCCAGCTGGTGAGGGGCGTAATAATAGACAAGGAAGTTGTCCACCCAGGAATGCCGAAAAAAATTGAAAACGCCAAAATCGCGCTATTGGACTGCCCACTAGAAATTGAGAAGACAGAGTTCAGCGCTGAAATACGCATAAAAGACCCGTCCCAGATGAAAGCCTTCCTAGACCAGGAAACCCAAATGCTCAAGGAGATGGTTGAAAAGATTAAGGCTGTAGGCGCCAATGTTGTCTTCTGTCAAAAAGGCATCGACGACATGGCACAGCACTTCCTAGCCAAAGAGGGCATACTAGCCGCCAGGCGAGTTAAACAGTCTGACATGGAAAAGCTGGCAAGAGCCACTGGCGGAAGGATAGTCACCGACTTGGACGACTTGACATCCCAAGATTTGGGCGCCGCTGGCGTTGTGGAAGAGCGAAAAATCGGCGAAGACAAAATGATATTCGTTGAAGACTGCAAGAACCCCCGCTCCGTTGGCATTCTCATCAGGGCTGGACTTGAAAGAATGGTGGATGAGGCGGAACGAGCCATGACAGACGCCCTTTCAGTGGTTTCAGACGTAGTAGAACACAACAAAATCGTGGCTGGAGGCGGCTCAGTAGAAGTTGAAATAGCCAAAGAGCTTAGGGATTATGCGGCTAAAGTTGGCGGAAGAGAACAACTAGCCATAGAAGCCTTCGCAGACGCCATAGAAGTGATACCGCGGACGCTGGCTGAAAACGCTGGGCTAGAACCAATAGACATAATAGTTGAGCTTAGGGCTGCCCACGAAAAAACCGACGGCCACCCAATGGGCGTAAACGTATTCACAGGAAAAGTCGAAGACATGTACAACAACGGCGTAGTGGAACCAGCAATAGTAAAGGAGCAAGCGGTAAAATCAGCCACAGAATCAGCCTCAATGATACTCCGCATAGACGACGTCATAGCTGCATCAAAACCGAAAGAAGAAAAGGAGAAAGAAAAGCCTCCAAGCGAAACCGAAAGCGAAGAATTCTAACAAAACCACCCAAACCTTTTTCTAAACCATAAAACCGTTTGACTATTGTTTTCGCGCTGTTTATTGGGTTAGTGGTTGCCATGCCTTTGATTTGCAGCAAGTGCCGTTCAGCAAACGCTGAAGTGCAAATTCCCTACGCCAAGCTAAACCTCTGCCCAAACTGCTTCACGGATTTCTATAAAGCCAGAGTGCGGAAAACTGTTGAAGAATTTAAAATGTTCCGGGAGGATGACGCTGTCGGGGTTGCAGTTTCAGGCGGGAAGGACAGCGCCGCACTTTTGCACGTTCTGCGGCAAGCTTACCCAAGGCTTAGGCTTAAAGCCCTACACGTAAACTTGGGCATACCAGAATATTCGACTCACTGCCAAGAAAAGGTGGAAAAGCTTGCCAGCATGTTGGATGTTGAGTTGCACGTTTACAATTTATCAGAGGAGCTTGGCATAAGCATAGGAGACTTTAAGAAAACGCCCTTCAAGGGAAAAGTATGTTCTGCTTGTGGGACAATTAAGCGCCACATCTTCGAAGAGCTAGCCATCAAAGCCCAAGTTCGGGTTTTGGCAACAGGCCATAACTTGGAGGATGTTGCCGGCGTATTGTTTAACAACTTTCTTTATGGGCGATGGGAACAGTTTGTTAGGCTTAAACCAGTTCTGCCGCCATTAGCAGAGGGCATGGCCTCAAAGGTTAAGCCTTTAATAAAATGTCTTGAAAACGAGAACCTGCTCTACTGCCTTTATTGTGATGTTCTCTTCCGCCAAATCGACTGCCCCTACGCAACTGGAACTGGTGTGCGGAAAAGAGCAAAAATTCTAGAGCTTCTGTCAAGAGACAACCCATACTTTAGGCATCAACTCCTAAACCGATTCTTGGAGATCATGCCACTAATTGAAAGTGTTGCCGAAAAGCCCACGCTTGGCAGGTGCAAGGTTTGCGGTTTTCCATCATCCAGCGAAGTCTGCGCCTTTTGCAGGCGCTTAGCCATGGTTAAAGAAGCTGTGGGCAAAGTTTAAGCCTTTAAATGCTGAAAGAAATGTTGTGGACGCAATTCCAGAGCATCAACACCTGTATCTTGTAAAAAACCTTAGGGGAATAATCCACCTTTCAAAAGGGGTTTCTCCAGAAAAAGAGGTTGAATGGCTTAAAAGAAAGTTCAGGTATAGAGAGCTTGGTGTTTCTGAAGCCCTAAAAATCGATTTGAAATGGAAGAAGCTATTAACGCTGCCAAAAATTGTGGAAAACCCGGTTCTGGATTCGCTTCTCCAAGCTTCCAGCTTCGTTTGTCCCCTAATAATTTTGAAGGAGGAAAGCCTTAAAGACTTTGAAAAAGCCATAGTTGCAACTCTTAAAACAAAGGAGAAGCTTGGAGACAAGGACTTAAAATTTAACCTGAGACTTGTGAACTATGCCATAACAGATTTTTACACGAAATCCATAGAGCTTGCCCTCCAATCAGATTTGGCAGGAAGGAAAAAGCTTGCTGAAAAAGACCTGAAGAGGTTTTGGAGAATTCCGGAAGACGCTGGTGGAAAAACCTTGGTCGTCTACATTGACCCGCTTCTGATTGAAGGCAACTTGCAAAAACCAGTGTACATGAGCTTGGTGCCGGGCTTGGTTCTTGACTTAGGCTAAAAGGCTAAATAGGCTATGTTTATTCGGAATCCGACTTTAAAATATGAATAATTCATACTGATAATTCACACAACTTAAGTCTCCCAACACAAAATGTTCTTTTAGAAAGAGAAATGAGCCGGAAGAGCTTGGGAGAACAATACTACTGCATAATAGAGGTTAGGGTTCCAGGCGGACCTAAAGGGTGGCAGGAAACTGTTAATGGCAAGATGAGGCAGGTTTTGGAAAGGCTTAAGGCTAGTGTTGAGGAGCTTGGCGGCAAAGTCTACATCAGATATTAATGCTGCTATTGCAGAATTTCTTTTGCCGCTTCCTTGTAAACTTCAAAGTCGTGCCTGCTGTATAAGACGAGAACAACTTTCTCCAGTTTGTCCTCCTTCTCCAAGAACTCCTTAACTGTTTTTAGGGCTACTTTGCAAGCCTCCTGGATGGGGTATCCGTAGGCGCCTGTGCTTATTGATGGGAAGGCTATTGTTTTTAAACCCCTTGAGACGGCGAGTGCCAATGAGTTGCGGTAGGCTTCTGCCAAAAGTTCTGGCTCCCCGCTTTTTCCTCCCTTCCAAATCGGCCCAACCGTGTGGATGACATATTTGGCTTTTAGGTTTCCGCCGGTGGTGATTACGGCTTTTCCTGTTGGGAGCCCGTCGGGCCATTCAGTCGCCCTTATACGTTTGCACTCTTCTAGGATTTTTGGTCCGCCCTTTCTGTGGATGGCTCCGTCTACTCCACCGCCTCCCATTAGGGATGGGTTTGCAGCGTTGACTATGGCGTCTGTTTCCATTTCTGTTATGTCTCCTTGAACTAGGCACAATTTCGCCTTTCCAATCTGGTATTCGATTTTCTCCGCCATCACTAACCCCGTTTATTGTCATGGTTTGCTTAGACTTTTAAAGGTTTAAGCTTATCAACAGGCATTGGCTTATCAAAATGGCGAGAGGAGGCGTTAACAAAATGAATTATGGCAGACTGGAAGAATTCATTTTCGAAAGGCTTTCAAAAACCCATCTTCCCGGACTGAGCTTGGCAATAATTCAAAAGGGCGAATTAGCTTATACAAGAGGTTTTGGCTTCCGCGACTTGGATTATGGCTTGAGGGCTACGTCAGAAACCTTGTACGGCGTTGGTTCGGTCACGAAGTCTTTTACTGCCTTGTCCATAATGCAGCTTGCGGAAAAGGGGAAGCTGAGCCTCGACGACCCTGTTAGGAAGTATATCCCACTAAATTTGGAACCTAAAGGCGAAAAACCAGTTAAAATTTGGCATCTGCTTTGTCACGCCTCCGGCATACCAGCGCTGGCTTATGCTGAGGGCTTAATCCGCTATGTGACTGGGGCTGGTGGCAAGTGGGTGCTCATCGCCAGTGCAGAAGACCTTTTCACATTCATGCGGGACGCGAGCCAGTGGGCTTTGGCAAAGCCTGGTGAAAGGTGGTTCTATCTGAATGAGGGATATGTGATTTTGGGCCACATCATCGAGAAAGTTTCTGGTGTGAGCTATGACAATTACGTTAGGGAGAACATCCTTAAACCCTTAGGGATGGATAGAAGCTTCTTCCGTAGGGAAGACGTTGAGGCAGATGCTAACGTTGCAACGCCATACATTATCACCAGAGATGGCGAGCCCAAAAAGTCCGTTTTTCCTTATGGGATTTATGCGGATGGAGGACTGATAAGCAACGTTATCGATTTGGCACGCTACATTATCATGTACCTTAACAGAGGGAAATATAATGGAAACATTTTGGCTTCTTCAAAATCCATCAAAGAGATGGAGGAGCCACGGGTTAAGTTGCCGCTTCAAGTTTTCGGCGGAGAATCCTACGGCTATGGACTAAGCATAATCCCCAACTTCTTCGGCTACAAGCTTGTTGGACACGGCGGCTCTGTGCTTGTTTACACAGCTTATATGGGCTATATACCCGAAAAACGGGTTGGTGTGGCGCTTTTGGCTAATGGGAGTGGTTATCCGCTATCGCAGATGGGATTGTATGCGCTTGCTCTATTGCTGGACAAAGACCCCGACGAGCTTCCCTTCATCAAATACGAGAAAACCTACGAGTTGTTAGGCGGGTTATACCAGACTTATAAGGGAACCATGGACGCCAAAGTCGTGCCTAAAGGCGGGCTTCTCCAAATAGAAATCTGCGACAAATACACTGACATGATAATACCATTAATCCCAGAAAACATCGAAGGCAATGTGAAAAGATTTTACGCCATACAGGTTGGCGGCAAACTTCCAGTAGAATTCATTGTTGACGGCGAACGCGTCGAATTGATTTATGAGCGTTACAGGCTCAAAAAGGTAGGCAACCTACCGCAATAAAGCCGAAATAATAAACCATAAGCCGAAAACCACGAGGACGGCAAAGCAGAAAAGAAAGACTATTGTGAAAACTCTTTCATTCCAGAAGCGCCTTGACTTGAAAACCGTTACAGAAACGAAGGTGTCCCATGCTAGGTCGCATAGCCAATGAACAATGGCGAAAGCCAACAATCCCACAGTGCCGAATGTGGAGGCCGTTAAAATGAGGGCTGCGCCAACCGTTGCCCACCAAAAGAAGAAGTATGGGTTTGCGCTGGTTGCAATTAAACCCGCAATGAAGGAGGCATGCCCAGAATGGCTTGTCTCTGCAACGGCTTCTCTTCTCGTTTTAAAGGTCTGAAAACCCATGTAAATCATCACAGCTCCGCCGACAAAGCCTATAATCTTTTGCACGAGAGCAGAGGCGAAAAACCATGAAAGCCCAAAATATAGGAGAAGGATTAGCGGGAACTCCACAGCCCCGTGTCCGAGGGCTATTAAGACGCCAGCGGTTTTGCTCCTATAACCCTTCGCTATTGTCACGGCGAACACTGGTCCCGGCATCATAACTCCTGAAAGGGATATGAAAACCACAGAAGCCAAGAAGAGGTAAAAGTCTGTTATAGACTCCATGGTTACAGCCCTTAGGCTGAGAGGATTTTATCTTCAGCAGCTTTCACTCCACTCCCAAGACTGACATTGTATCCGAAGCGTTTCAGCGTTGCTTCTATTGCGGATATTGTGGCGGCTATGTCATTTTGGTTCACATTTCCCATGTGCCCAACCCGGAAGCCCTTCCCCTTCAACGGTCCAAGGGTTGAAGCCACAACAATTCCACACTTCTTCATTTCGCCTCTGAATAGGTTGTCATCTATGCCCTCTGGATAATAAACGGCTGTAACAGTATCCGCCTCGTATCCCCTTTCCGCCACAATTTTAAGGTTTAAAGCGTTCATGGCGGCTCTAAAAGCTTCAGCCAAAATATAATGCCTTCTAAAACGGTTTTCCAATCCCTCATCAAGTACAAGCCTTAAAGCTTCATGCAAAGCGTAAATCATGTTCACGGGCGGAGTTGCAAAATACCTCGTCGGGTCCCGCATAACTGGAAGCCAATTCTTAAAGCTGCCGTACCACGAGCCAACAGGCGTTTTGCGTCTCTCCAAGTACTCTAAGGCTTTTTGGCTAACAGCCACAAAAGCCAATCCGGGTGGAACGCCTACACATTTCTGTGAACCCGAAACACAAACGTCTATGCCCCAGTCATCTACGCGGACTTCCATCCCGCCAAGCGAGCAGACGGTGTCAACGATGTAGAAGGCGTCGCTGTACTTCCGCACAACTTCACCTATCTCTTTTATTGGATTTGCCACACCTGTTGAAGTTTCCACATGAGTAACAGTGACAGCCTTAAAACCACCCTCTTTTAGGGCTTCCCTAACTTGCTCCGGCTTTACAGCCATGCCATATGGCACTTCTAAAACACGGGGAACCGCGCCATAAACCTTGCACATTTCAACGAAATACTGCCCAAAAAACCCCGAAACAGCGTTAAGCACCTTGTCGCCGGGCTCCAAAATGTTGGCTACCGCCATCTCTAGAGCTAGAGTTCCAGAGCCAGCCACAACAAAAACGTCACTTTCAGTCATGAAAACCCTCTTCAAACCGTTTAGGGCTTCCTTAAATATGGATGCGAATTCTTGACTTGTATGCGACAAAGGAGGCTTGCACATGGCACGCAAAACCGAAGGGACAACATTTGTTGGACCTGGAATCATGAGAAGCTCCCTTTCGAACATTTGCTTCTTCCCCTATTAGCCGTTGAATGTGAAATTTTAGGTGCTCCAACCTTTATAAATGCTAAAGTCTCTAAACTCTGGAAAGGTGGCACACCATCATGAGCGTAGAATTTATAGGCGAGGTTCCAGCCGAAAAATATTCAACCTCAGGCTTGTCACGCGATGACTTTCTGTGGTTTTTAAGGAAAATGTGTGAAATGCGAAAATTTGAGGAGCGAGTTGAGAGGCTGTTTTTCGAAGGGCAGCTTATTGGTCCATGCCACCTATATCTTGGGCAAGAAGCGGTTGCCGCTGGCGTCATCAAAGCTTTGGACGATGAAGACTTTATAATTTCCACTTATCGGGGGCATGGGCATGCCATAGCTCGCGGCGTTCCATTTGAAGCCTTAATGGCTGAACTTTTTGGTAGAAAAACTGGCACTTGCAAGGGTTTGGGCGGTTCTATGCACTCTGCCATGAGCCTAGAGCATAACATATTGCTTGCTTCGGCGATTGTTGGCGGAGGCATACCAATAGCCGTGGGCGTAGGATTGGCACTGCAATATCGAAAGAGCAGCCGGATTGTGGCTGTTTTCTTCGGCGATGGTGCTGTGAACACCGGCGCCTTCCATGAAGCATTAAACTTGGCGGCTGTTTGGAAGCTTCCAGTCTTGTTTGTCTGCGAAAACAACTTTTACGCCTTTTCGGTTCCCCACAAGAAGTCTTTTGCCGGGGAAAGCATAGCCGCCCGCGCCTCAGGTTATGGAATAAAAGCCTATTTGGTGGATGGAAACGATGTGATAGCCGTTTACACAAGCGGAAAAGATGCAGTAGCCCATATCCGTAGTGGTTGTGGTCCAGCCTTTATTGAGTGCAGAACATACCGTAAAAAGGGACACGGTGTGTATGATAAGGCTGAATACCGTCCCCAAAACGAGGTTCAAGAATGGATGAGAAAAGACCCTATAGAAAGATTTGCCAACAACCTCATGCAGCTTGGAATCATAACAAAGGAGGAGTTTGAAGCATTAAACATGGAAATAGAAAAGGTATTGGATGTTTGTGTGGAGAAGGCGAAGGCAGCATCATGTCTTGATTTCAGTGAGCTTTGGAAGCTAGTCTATGCAGAAGAGGAGGCTCATCATGGTTAGGGAGATAAGCTACGCTGAAGCCCTAAACGAGGCATTGCGGGAGGAAATGGAACGAGACGACCGCGTAATAGTCTTCGGCGAAGACGTAGGCGTGTTCGGAGGCGTATACAAAGTCACAAAGGGGCTGCTGGAAAAATTCGGACCAGAAAGGGTTAGGGACACACCCATATCAGAAGCCGCCATAGTTGGCGCAGCCATAGGCGCCGCCCTCGCCGGATTAAAGCCTGTTGCAGAGATAATGTATATGGATTTTATCACCATAGCTATGGACCAGCTGGTAACCCATGCAGCAAAAATAAGGTTTATGAGCGGTGGGCAAGTAAGCCTCCCAATGGTTATTCGGACGCAGTACAGCCTTGGTAGGGTTCATGGCTGCCAGCACAGCCAGTTTTTGGCTTCTTGGTTTCTAAATGTTCCGGGTTTGAAGGTGGTGCTTCCCGGCACTCCTAAAGACGCCAAGGGCTTGTTAAAGTCTGCAATAAGAGGCAATGACCCCGTATTGTTTGTGGAGTCCGGCGTGCTCTACAGCTGGAAGGGTCCAGTGCCAGAAGACGAATACCTAATCACTATTGGTCAAGCCGACATAAAGCGGAAGGGTTCAGACTTAACGATTGTGGCTTTTTCCAGAACCGTTAGGGAGGCGCTTGCGGCGGCGGATAGGCTTTCAGCTGAAGGCATAAACGCTGAAGTTGTGGATTTAATGACACTAAACCCATTGGACGTGAAAACCTTGGTGGGCTCTGTTAAAAAAACGAATAGGCTTCTGGTGGCGGATGACAGCACAAAAACTGGGGGGATTTCAGCCGAAATAATAAGCCGCATTGTAGAGGAAGCCTTCGACTATTTGGATGCTCCACCAGTACGGGTTAATTCGCCAGACCTACCAGTACCCTTTGCCCAGCCTCTGGAAAACCAGTATTTGGTTAATGCCGACAAGATATGTGAGGCGGCAAGGAGGATGGTGCACTAATGCCCGTCATTGTCTTTCCAAGAGTAGACCCGGTAATGACTGAGGGCATAATTGCCGAGTGGCTGAAACGGGAAGGCGACACTGTTCAAGTAGACGAAGTTATAGCCATAGCTGAAGGCGAAAAAACCACCTTTGAGGTGCGCTCCCCTTACACTGGAAGAATAACAAAAATCTTGTGCAAGGCAGGCGAAGTTGTAAAGGTTGGTCAGCCCATATGCCAAATTGAAGGCGTGGAGGAGAAAGCCCCAGCCATTGAAAGGGCTGAGAAACCGGCACCAGTCGAGATTAAGGCTTCTCCACTAGCAAAGAAGCTGGCAGCCCAGCTTGGCATATCCCTAGAAGAGATTAGGGGCACTGGTCCTGAAGGGAGAATAACTAAGGAGGATGTTTTGCTTGCGGCACGGGAAAGAGGCATAGCCATTCCAGAGGCAGAGGCTGAAGCCAAACCAGTTGAGCGCAAAGTTCCATTTGCCGGAATTAGAAAAGCCATTGCCCAGAGGCTTAGTGCCGGTTTCCATGAGGCTTTGCCCGTAGCCCTAACAACAAAGTTTGCCGCAGACAAGCTTGTCAAGCATAGGATGGAGACGGGCGGCTCTTTCACGGCTTATGCTGTTAAAGCTGTCGCCTTAGCCCTCCAAGAGCACAAGAACCTAAATGTGACACTGGAGGGCGGAGAGCTCGTTTACCATGAGGAAATCAATATTGCTGTGGCTGTGGACACGCCAAAAGGCTTGATGGCGCCGGTCATAAGGGGCGCGGATAGGCTTTCTATCCAAGAACTAACACGGCGGATCAACGATTTTCAAGAAAAGGGCTTCCGGGGCGAAATAACCCTTGAGGAGCAGTCAAACCACAACTTCACAGTCACAAACCTCGGAGCACTAGGAATACAATATTTTACGCCGATAATTAATCCGCCGGATCCGGCGATACTGGCTTTTGGAAGCATAGAAACTGAACCTTACATCACGGAGGATGGACGTATAGAGCCGAGAAAGGTTGGCTACCTAACCCTAGTCTTTGACCATAGGGTTGTTGACGGTGCACCAGCGGCAAAGTTCCTAGCCGCAATAAGAGAGTTTTTGGAAAATCCCGAAACCATGGAGACAAGCCAATCCTAAACGGTTTTTATCCACTGCTTCTGCATTTCCACTATTTCGCCGCTATTTTTTGCTTTTGCGTAGCTTTCAAGCATTGTCTTGTTTAGTTCTATGAAGGTGTGTCCCCACTTGAATATGGACAAAAGCCTAAAGGCTTGTTGGCGGTATCCGGCTATGTAGAGGGCTGCGGCTAGGGCTTCAGCAGTGCTGAGCTTTGTTGGGCAGCCAAAATTGACTGGATTGCCGGCTATTAGGTATGGTAGGCAGCGCGATGTACCCCGAACGCTTTTTAGTAGGGGTTTTTCTGCATGTTCCCAGCTGAAGTCTAGGGCTGCCAAACCAAAGTTTGCTATGCGTTCCTTGTCCGCTGGCGAGAAAGCCCTTTTCGAGTAGGGGTTTAGGACAACGGCTCTTCTCGGCAGGTGTTTGATTTGATGGACCAGCTGGATTAGTCCGTGGCGTTTAAGTTTTAGGGCTGTGCACTTTTTGGGGTCGCATTGCCCAGCATGGTAAACGACTATTCTAACTGGTTTTTGCTGTTGCACTAAACTTCTGCACCTTTAAGTGGCTCATTGGGTTGTCCAAAACTTTTGGAATCCATTCTAGAAGGTCTGATGCCACCATGTGGTAGCCCTTCTCCTCAAAAACAAAGTCTCCAGCAGCCCCGTTCACAAAGGCTCCGGCAACCGCCGCCTCAAAAGGGTCTGCGCCTTGAGCCAAGAAAGCGCCTACAATGCCTGAAAGCACGTCTCCAGTTCCGCCAACTGTCATGCCGGGATTACCCGTGAAATTGAGTTTGAAGCGTTTTTCATCTGCGATAATGTCCACTGCGCCTTTAAGGAGCAGCACAACGCCAAGCTCAGCGGCTGTTTTCTGCGCTTCTAAGGCTTTCTCCTTCAAGTTTTCCGGCAACCCTTTCCCAGTTAGTATGGCGTATTCTCCAGCATGAGGCGTGAGCACTGCTGGCACTTTAAGCCTTCTCTTGAATTCTGAAAAAGCCTTTAAGCCGTCAGCATCCAACAAAAGGGGCTTGCCAGCGCCTTCAACAACCTCCACTAGGGCTTTAACAGCGTCCTTTGTTTCCGCGTGAAGCCCCAATCCAGGGCCGATGGCAACAGCATCAGCCTTTTCCACATATGCTTTTAGGGCTGGAATGTTGCCCATGTTCAGGTGGTCTCCGTCAAGTTTTAATGTTATTAGGTCTGGTGCGAGGGCGGCGATGTCATGGGCTGTTTTGTGGGGCGCGGCGACATAAGCCAAGTCGACACCAGTTCTTAGGGCGGCGAGTGCCACCAAGGCTGGGGCTCCGGAAAAGGTTTCGCTTCCACCAACCACGAGCAGTCTGCCAAAATCGCCTTTGTGGGATTCTGGAGGGCGCGGTTTTAAAACAAGGCTGACATCTCCAGGTCCAGCATAGTTTTCAAGCTCTTTTGGCAAGCCTATATCCTTGACGAGTAGTTCACCAACATAGTCTTTGGCTTTCTCCAAGCCAGCCTTAGCCTTGTAAAAGGTTATTGTCAAATTAGCCTTTACAGCTGTTCCTAAAACTTCTCCAGTATCGGAATCTATGCCCGTTGGCACGTCAACAGCCACCTTGAAGGCGTTTAACATGTTAATTTTTTCAACGAGTTGCTGTATTGGCGGCTTAAGCCTACCCTTTGTGCCAGTTCCAAGCAGCGCGTCCACAACGATATCCGCTTCCACGTTGGGCGTTAGTGCACTATCAGAAACCTCGTGGATGGTGACGCTTTCCTTTAGGAATTGGAGAGCCTTCCAGTTCTCTAAAGCCGCTTTATGAGAAATTTCTTTCGCCTTTCCAGCCAAGATAACGGTTACCTTAAAACCCATGGCAGACAAGTGTCTTGCCGCAACAAAACCATCTCCTCCGTTGCCTCCTAAACCGCAGAAAACCGCCACTCTTTTGTCCGGTGTGAACCTTTTGGCTATTTCTTGGGCTACGTTTCGCCCAGCGTTTTCCATAAGCTGAAGCAATGAAACCCCAAAATATTCGGCGTTCAACTCTAAAGCCCGCATTTCACGACTTGTAATGTATTCGCCTACAACGCTTTCAGCAGTCATATCCCGAACCTAACAGCTAATATCGCACATTAAGGATAAGAATATTTTCAATCTCAAACATTCTCCTAACTAAAATTAGCCTTCCTCTGTGAAAAATAGGGTAATGTTTGAGATGGTTGTTAGGGCGACTGCCGAGAGTAGCCCCCAGGTTGTTCCGTACACCTGCACGAGGGGAGATAATATGAATAAGGTGAAGCTTTGCCCAACATGCATTAAAGTGCTTAAACCGCTTAGAACCGTTGCTCGTATACCGCTGGGGATAAGTGTATTCTGCCAAAATTCAATTATGGGGTGGCGTGTGGCAATAAGGCTTTCCAATAAAATAACCAAAATTATGGTGGCGGCTGGATGAGTTAAAAATGTGATTAGGAGACATGAGCCAGTCCAAGCCCAAGATAAAATGACTGTGGCTTTCATACAGCCAACTTTTCTTGTTAAGCGGTGTGCATAGGCGGTGGTGGCTACTGCTGGCAAGTGCATGGCTGAGCCTATCAAGCCAAAGAGGGCTTCTGGCATTCCCCTCTCGCCGTAGACTGGTGTTAGCGTCTCCCAATATGAGTAGGCGCCAGCTATGAAGAGGGTTTGGGCTAACCCCAAAAATAACAGCGATTTCCTTCCAAAAATCCATCTAGCCCCACTCTTCAGCAGTTTGGTATAAGGTTTCCTTTCACCTGCGCCCCAATTTTCTGGCATGAAAATCATCGCAAATACGAAGGCTGCTAAGGCGATAATTCCAGCCGTGGGGATGGTCCACCAATATCCAACAATAAATGTGATGATGCTTCCAGCAATTCCAGCGATCACATCCGCTATGAGGCTGAAGGATGTTCCCCGTCCAAAAACCTTGTCTAAATCTTTAATCTTCCCGTCTTTCTCTAACTCGTCGGTTATCCAAGCTTCAAGGGAGCCGCTTTGAAGGGCAGCCCCAAAACCAGCCGAAAAGGCGGCTAAAATTACAATTATAGGAAAAGGATAGAATGCCACTATTAAATAGTTGAGGGCAATGAAAGCCAAACCCAGGGCGTATGTGCGTTTTCTTCCAAAACGGTCTGCAAGACCGCCAGTTGGGTAGTCAAGTAAGCCGAAAACAAGTGCGAAGACTGCAATGTATAAGAAACTGTAACCCAACCCAAGGCTTTGGAAGAGATAATAAGCCAAATAGGGAATTTCAAGGGAGAATTCGCCTAAAGCCGAAACCATGTAGTAAACAACAACGACTTCCAAACGCATGATATAAAATGCATTCTGGTCCATTTTAAAATATTCGTAGTTTCCCTTTTTCGTAACACAAAATATTTTAATGCAGAGGATAAGACAATATCATGAGGAGGTTTAAATGCCGAAAGCCTTTGTATTAATCAACACGGAGATAGGCTCAGAGTCAGATGTTCTAAAGGATTTAAAGAAGATTGAGGGTGTTGAAGAAGCCTTCGCTGTTTACGGTGTATATGACATAATCGCGAGGGTAGGCGCTGAATCAATGGACAAGCTTAAGGAGATTGTAACTTGGCGCATTCGAAGACTCGACAAAGTTAGGTCAACATTAACAATGATCATAGTTGAGGAAGCAACAAAGTAGCCTAACCCCACTCTCTTTTATTTCCAGACGTGTGAAGTATTTGCTAACGTCAAAATGTCAAAGCACAATTTTTAAGCCTTCATGGTGCTAATGCTGTTAGGCATGTGAATGACTTTACAACAATTACATATAGGCTTTGACGATACAGACTCTCCGAGAAAAGGATGCACAACCTACATTGCGGCACTATTAGTTGAGAAACTGCATAAGTTAGGCGCAGTGTTCACAGACTATCCAAACCTTGTTAGGTTGAACCCAAACGTTCCTTGGAAAACGAGGGGGAACGGGGCTTTATGTCTAAGAATAAAATGTGAAGAAAGCCTTGTTGACGTTATTAAGGAAACAGTAATAGAAACCGTCGAAGAAAACTCCGACCTAGCCTACAAAGGAACAGAACCCGGAATAGTCTTCTTCCAAAGAGCGAAAATTCCGGGAGAGGTTAAAGCTTTTGCAAAAAACGCCATAACCGGCATTGCGGACATGAAAACAGCCCTAAAAATCCTAAAGCGTTTCAGAGCCGAAGCCATAGGCTTCAAAAATGGACGCGGGATAATCGGCGGTTTGGCTGCTGTGGGTGAAAACCTCCATGGAGACCACACCTTCGAAGTTATAGCCTACCGTGTTCCGGGAAACTATGGCTTGAAGAGAAGGATAGATGTGGCTTCTGTTTTCGAGATGGATAAGGCGACAGCCCCTTACACCTTTAACAATGTTGACCCGGAAACTGGCAGAATTTTGATAACGCCTCGGGGACCAGACCCCATCCTCTTTGGGATAAGGGGTGAAACCCCAGAAATTGTTAAGAAGGCATTCGAGATGGTTAAGCCCCTAGAGCCTGTGGAACGTTGGGTAATTTTCCGCACAAACCACGGCACGGACGCCCACCTAAAACGGGTTAAAAGTTTAAGCGAGGTAAAACCTTACCACCCAGTCATAGCCAAGGGAACGGTAGCGTCAAATCCGAAGATAATTCCGAGAAGACATATTATCTTCCAGATTAAGGACAACAGCGCTTCTGTCGACTGTGCCGCATATGAACCTACTGGCACACTGAGGAAAGTGGCAAGCAAACTCATTATTGGCGATTTTGTGGAAGTTTATGGCGGCGTTCGCCCACCATCCGAAAAGCGCCCATTAACAATAAATCTTGAAAAACTGCGCTTATTGAAGCTTGCACCAAAAATTGTTTACCAAAACCCAGCTTGCCCGCAGTGTGGTAAACGGCTAAAATCCATGGGGAAAGGCAAAGGCTTCAGATGTGAAAAATGCGGCACGCGCTATGCAGAGCTGGAGAAGGTCGCTGTCAAGGTTAAGCGTGAAGTGCGGAAGGGACTTTATATAACCTCTCCACGTTCTCAAAGGCATTTAACAAAGCCCTTCATCCGCTACGGAATGGAAAAGCGCCACGTTTCTGTGAATGGATTAATTGAGGGCTGGCACTACCCGTAGATAAGAGGCTCCTAGCCCTCTTTAACCTTGAAAATTTCGCACAGCAGCCTATAAAGCTCGTCTCCGCCCTCAACCTTCGAGAACATTTCCCTTTCAGCCTTTAGTATGCGCCCCACAGCCTGATAGGTTTGCCTCCACTCCAGCTCCTTCCACATCAACCTATAGTTTTTAAGCTCAATCCAAGCCCTAAAAATCAAAACAACAAACATGCCTAAAGTTAAAGCCAAGTTTAACAAGTATATTTCAAGCAATTCCAGTCTATTCACCCCCGCCTAATATTAGATGGTGCTAAAAGGTTATTAAGCTGATAAATTTTAACAGTAGCAGAACGTTTGGAGAAACCGTAGATGAGCGAAGTTTTCCCATCGATAATTTTCCAGTTGGGCGTCGGCGGGATAGGCGGCTTCATCTTGGGATTCACCCTCAAAAAGTTAAGTAAGCTCATACTGCTTCTGATAGGATTATTCATTGTTGTTCTCCTTTATCTCGGCATGAAGGGGATAATACACGTGAGCATAAACTATGAAGCATTGTTCGAGGCTGTAAGCAACTTTTTCCATTGGGCCGGGTCAGCAATCTCATGGCTAGTCAGCGTAGTGGCTTTGTTGCCCTTTTTTGGAAGCTTTGTTGCAGGCTTCATTTTAGGCTTAAAACTTGGATAGCAAAATAGTTTAAATGGAAGACCACCTTGTTAATCCATTAAAACACTATTGGGAATAAGAGAGTTTACAGAGGCGTTCAGAGTTGGAGAGATTTCCAGCAGAGGAGTATGCCCTTCCCTTCTTTAAGGAGAAGGGTTATGTTAGGAAACTTTGTCCAAAGTGCGGCACATACTATTGGACCTTAAACCCTGAACAAGAAACTTGTGGGGAAGCCAGACCGGAAGGTTGTGCCCACTACACTTTTATTGGGAACCCGCCCACAAGGCGGAGCTACAATTTGCGGGAGATGCGGGAGTTCTTCCTCTCCTTCTTTGAGAGGCGGGGACACACGCGGATAAAGCCCTACCCGGTTGTGGCTAGGTGGCGGGACGACATATACTTGACGCATGCAAGCATAATTGACTTTCAGCCCTATGTTACTGAGGGGATTGCTCCGCCCCCGGCAAATCCTCTCGTTATTGCTCAGCCATGTATCCGCCTTGTGGACATAACCAATACTGGTCCAACCTTTGGCAAGTACGTTACAATTTTTGAGATGGGTGGGGAGCACGCCTTCAACTACCCTGACAAGGAGGTTTACTGGAAGGATGAGACGGTTCGCTATCACGATGAATTTGCCAGAGAGTTGAGTATAAAACCAGAAGAGGTAACCTATAAGGAAGAGATTTGGTCTGGGGGCGGAAATGCTGGTCCATGTTTAGAGTGTATCGTTCGCGGATTAGAAGTTGCCACGCTTGTCTTTATGCAGTACAAGGTTGTCGGCGACCAGTTTATTAAATTGCCAATACGGACCGTTGATGTTGGCTATGGAATAGACCGATATGCATGGCTTTCTCAAGGCTCTGTCAGCGCTTTTCACGCCATTTACGGCGAATTGCTTGGCAAAGTCTTCAAGATGGCTGGAGTAAGCTTTGATTACGATTTGTTGGCGAAGGTTGCCAAGTATTCAGCTATGATAAGCTTAGACAAAACTGTTGGCAGATTTGAGGCTAGAAGGAAGATAGCCGAAGCCATTGGCATTGACGCGAAAACATTGGATGATGTTTTGCTTCCGGTTGAGAATGCCTTTGCAATCACGGACCACACGAAATGCCTAACCTTCATCCTTTCTGAGGGAGTTGTTCCATCCAACATTCAGGAGGGCTACTTGGCTAGGCTTCTTTTCCGCAGAATATACCGTCTGCTAAGGATGCTTGGCATCGCAGACAAGCTATATGACATTTTTGACTTGCAGATTGATTATTGGTCTTTGGATTATCCGCATCTTAGGGAGATGCGCAACGAAATAATGGAGATTCTCGCCGTTGAAGAGGAGAAATATAAGGAGACCATCACGAGGGGTGAACGCCTAGTAAGAAGGCTTGCCGGAGAGCTTAGGGCTAAAGGCGTGGGGCGTGTTCCAGTTGAAACCATGACGGAGCTTTACGACTCGCATGGTGTTCCGCCAGAAATTGTTAAGGAAATAGCCGAAAGCGAAGGTTTAGAGGCTGCTGTTCCCGAAAACTTCTATGCATTGATTGCCGAAAGGCACATGCAAACCCAGAAACCAACCGAGGAGGAGGCTAAAACTGAAAAGTGGCTTGAGGATGAGGTGGCTGGTCTTCCAGAAACAGAGACGCTTTACTATAAGGACCAATATATGCACGAGTTTAAGGCTAAAGTCTTGAAGGTTATTGGCGGTGGCGAATACGTCATTCTTGATAAAACGTGTTTCTATCCAGAGGGCGGTGGGCAACCATCAGACACTGGTTGGCTATTTTTCGAAGACGGGAAAGCCGAAGTTTTAGACGTTAAGAAGGTTGGCAAGGTTATTGTCCACAAAATTGGTGGCAAAAAGGCCCCAAGGGAAGGCGCCACTATTAGAGGGGTCATTGATTGGGATAAGCGCTACGCCCTAATGAAGGCGCACACAGCCACCCACATTGTTAATGGCGCGGCAAGACGCGTTTTGGGGCAGCATGTTTGGCAGTTTGGCACGCAAAAGAGCGTTGAAAGTTCAAGACTTGACATATCCCACTACCGCAGATTAACACGGGAAGAGGTGCAGAAAATAGAGGCTTTAGCCAATGAGGCTGTTTTCAGAAACATACCCGTCGAAACCATGTGGCTTCCAAGGTCGGAGGCTGAAAGCCAATACGGTTTTAGGCTTTATCAAGGCGGAGCTGTTCCCGGCAAAGAAATCCGCGTTGTGAA
This sequence comes from Bathyarchaeia archaeon, assembly GCA_038882975.1. Taxonomy (GTDB): domain Archaea; phylum Thermoproteota; class Bathyarchaeia; order Bathyarchaeales; family Bathycorpusculaceae; genus JAGTQI01. The sequence goes on along the minus strand of JAVZNE010000001.1, from coordinate 267,303 downwards.
GGTTGGAGACTGGGAGGTTGAGGCTTGCGCCGGAACCCATGTTAGGAACACCGGCGAGATAGGCTTCATAAAAATCATCCATTCAGAGAGAATACAAGACGGCGTTGAAAGGCTTGTTTATGCTGTTGGAATCCAAGCCTTGAAGGCTATGCAGAGGAATGAGGAGCTTCTCTGGCGGGTTTCAGAAACCCTCGGCGCTCCACTGGAGAAGCTTGACAAAACAGCTGAAAAAATCGTCAGGGAATTGAAGGAGGTGAAGGCGGAAAGAAGGAAGCTTGTGGAGAAGCTGGCTAAACAGGCTGTTGTAGGCGTTGGAGTAGAACCAAGCTTAGAGGTCGTCCGCCAAATAGGCGAAGTTAGACTTGTGACCCGCGATTTTAAAGAGGAGATAAACGTTGATGTTATGGTTCAAACGGCAAACGAAATAATAAAGAAGGACGACTCGGCTGTTGCCGTATTTTATGGTTCCGATGGAAAAACAGCTCGGATAATGGTTATGGCTGGGAAAAAGGCTGTTGAAAAAGGCGTAAACGCGGCTGAAATTGTCCGAGAAGCCTCAGAAATAATTGGCGGCGGAGGCGGTGGAAGAACAAACTTCGCACAGGGCGGAGGTACAAAACCGGAAAAGCTGAAAGAAGCCCTAGAAAAGGTTGAGGAAGTTTTGAGAAAGCAGGTTGGGGCATAATCTCTCGTTTTTTGTTCTAGAGGAAGCCTCTAAAAGAAAACTTCAGAAGGCATTTAAACAATTCTGGCAAAACTAGTAAGTACGCTGGAGGACACATCAACGGAAAAGACTATTTCAAAAATCCTTGAACTCCTCGAGGATGGCGAATGGCACTCTTTAGAAGAGTTACGGCGGAAAACAAGGCTTGGCCGTCAAGACCTAAAAAGGGCGGTAGAGTTTCTAGTCAAGTATAACTTTGTGGTTGTGGAAGAGTGTGGTGAAAGGGTGAGGCTTAGCGATGTTTTCCTCAAAACTTTACTCCATAAGCCCCAATAAGCCCTTGTAGGTTTCTAAAAAGCGTTCACCCTTTTCCGTAATCCTAAACAAGCTTGTGTCGTTGCCGTTGTCTTTTATGGCTTTTAGGAGTCCCCTTTCCAAGAGGAGGTTCAAATAGTTTTCTAGCTGTCTAAAGCTTAAATTGCATCGGTACATGAGGTATGTTTTCCTTGTTTTCCCTTTTGAGGCTCTTAGAATGTCTGCGATTATGTCTAGGCTTCCTCGATGTTTATTGCTATGCTTCCTGTTATTTGCCTGCAAGTTCAATATGTTGCCTCCTTTAGGGAGGCTTAAAAGGTTCCCTTCTCCACTTGAATAAATTTGCAGAGGGAGATTTAAGTGTTCTGAAGAGAGAAGCAAGATTGGAAAATGAGGGATTGTGCCCTTTTAAGCCCCTTTAAAATTGGAGTTTTTTGAGGGGTTTTTCTATGTCGGCGTTTTTCTCGAGGAATATGCTTATTCTGTTTTCGCCTATTGTTAAGGAGAGGATTTTTGTGTCTCTTCCCTCCACGAGGATGTCGCGGAAGTCTCCTAGACTAAACAGTTCTGATAGTTCTTCTGCAGCGTCGAGAGCCGATGAGGAGAGGATGGCGTATTCTATGAGTTTTGTTGGGTCTTTTAGGTCTATGGTTGCTGATGTGGCGTTTCGCAGTATATAGCCTATTACGCCTTCGTAGCCCTTAATCTCTTCTAGGCGGGTTTTTAGGTCTTCTATCGTAGCTGTTTCTATGGCTATTGGTTGGACTAGTGTTTCTGCGGTTGCGGTTTCTTCTAGGCTTTTCTTTTTCTTTGTCATGAACGCGCCTCCGTTTTTATTCTATTATAGGCTTAACCCTGACGAGTTCGCCCTTCTTGATTTCCAGGGTTAGCTGCATTTTCTCTGGAACTTGCACTATCCCCTTGCCAAAATATTTTGAGTCCTTTATGGGTTTAACCTTGCACTTTGTTGTTTTTCCATCGAAAGTTTCTATTTCGACGTATTCAACTTTTTTGCCTTCAAACATGTTTTCCCATTGAGTTAGGGTTTCATTGTCTATGCGCACAGTATCTGATGGCACTAGCAAGCCTCCAATGTTTTCCACTATTAGCTGGGTGGCTGGCACCTCGAAGGACGGCACTTCTGTTTTAACTTCCTCTTGTTTTGGCTTTTCCATAATTGGTTCTTCGGCAACCTCCTCCTCTGGGGGTTCGCCGATTTTTGGGGTTTCTAGTTCGCTTATGGCTGGTGGTGTTGGCCTTGCCGTCTTCTGTGGGGGTATGTTTTTGAGGGGGGTAGGGCTGATTTTCTCTAGCAGTTTAAGAACTGTTGGGATTAGGACGCGGGTTAAAGTGTTTATGTAGTTTAGGTCTGCCTTTGCAGACGTGACCATGACGAGGTGATTTTCGCCAAAACTGTGGAGGGTTACCGTGCCGCCGCCACATTTTAGGGTTATAGCTTCAACGCCTCCTATGGCTTCAGCCCTGTTGAATATGCCGTTGAAGGCGTCTAAAACTCGAACAACGACCTTTTGAGGGGTTTCCGCGTCTCCGGCGATTACTTCGCCTGTTTCTTTGAGGATGAAGGCGTGATGTATTTCTGGACAAGCGTTTCGCATCTCGTTTAAGGCATTTTGTAGCGCAACAGCATAGACATCATTTTCCATCATGCTTTCACCACTTTAAAGGAGGGCGCTTGGCTATGTTATTTTGAATAGGATGCGCTCTGGAACGCCGTCGTTTTCAACAACAATGTATTTTAAGCCTTCAGTGTCTCCTAGCTGGTCAAGCCATTTTAGGGCTTCTCGTGCTTTCTGCAAGACCAGAAGCCTCTCCTGATAGCTTCGGACTACCTGCTCTATGGCTGTCAGCTCGTGGAATGGGTTGGCATCCAAAACAATACTTAAACTGCCAACTGTTATTTCGCCAAGGCTTTCGGCAGCCGCCTTCTTCCCAGCCAACTTCATAACCACTTCTCGGATTTTCTTAGACTTTTCGGCTAGTGCCCTAATCTCGTCTAGGCGGCGCAGGTACTCGCCCAAAGTGCTCTTAGTTTCGGCTATCTGCTTCTCCAGGGTTTCGGCTATGTCCTCAGCCGAAGCATACTCCTTCAATTCCACTACCATACGATTTTACACCTCCAACATGGAACAATAGAATAGGGGAAAATTTTGGAAACAGCTAACACCCTACCCCCAATCTCAACGTTGTCTGCAGTTTGTTATGGAACAGCTGTTGTTGTATATTCGTACTTATTTCCAGTGGTTGTTTGCAACGCTATAGTATACTTTTGATTTGAAGACCAGGGGAAGGTTACTTTGAGCACACCAGACGCTCCTTTGGCCAAAGTATAACTACCAGTTGAAGAATCATATGTAAACCCACTATAGCCAGCTACCGAGTATTGTACGTTATCTATATATACTTTAGAGACAGAGACCGCAGATGCGCCGGTATTTGACACTGAGATGTTCACATATTTGCTTCCGCCAGACGGAGCCACCCAGTCAGCACCCGTTATCTTTAGTTCTTCTGTTTTTGTGAATGTGAAGGCTAGTCCACCCATCCATACAGCCACGGCTAGGCTGACGGCGACTGTTACGGCTATGAGGATGATGGATGCTACTACGGGGCTTAGGGCTTTCCTACTCTTCAGCATTTTCATTTTCTTTTATATCCCTCCCTTTTTGTTATCGTGTATGTTAGGGGAAGCTTAGAATTTAAATCTTACGACTTAATACACCATATTATCCATTTGTAAAACAAAACAACACACAAAACCATAGAGAGGCTAGACACTATTGGCACACCCACAAACCAAAACAACAATAAAAATCCTAGAGAGGTATCCAACTTAACAACATCTGCGCTCCTAAATTGACCTGCAAGGTAACAAAACCTAGAGGGAGAGGGTAGAGAAAATGGTGCCAGAAAACTGCCCAAATTCCATAGAGGGGTAGCATATCTGCTAAGCCAAACCAACAACAAATATAACCTAAGCGCTAAAATTCTAGAGAGGGGCTACCAATTTTGCAGTTCAACACCAGCAACAAAATTGACATTTATATAACTAACTACAAATCGAAAATTACCAGAAACCTTTCTCGCCCCTTTCAACACAACCAAGAGGAGAAGCCTAAAGCCTAAACGCCAAGCTTGTCAAAGAACTCTATGAGAAGTTTAGCAACTTTGTCGCCAAACTCCGTCTTCTCATACTTCTTCTTCAAAGGGTCTAACCGCTCACTTTTCGCTAAGCCAAGCTCCTCAATCTCCATCATCCTAGCCCTAAAAGTGCCATCACTAAGCGTCAACCCATTAGCCCTCATAAACTCCTTCGCTTCCTTCCACTTCCCCCGCCCCATATACAATAGGAAAATACAGTCAATGGCGTGGTCCTTCTCCAACATAGCCTTAATCGCCGAAAGCCTAGCATCCGTCAATATACGCCTAATCTTCTCCTCTTCCCCACTCCCAACCATCCAAATCAGCACTCCAACACGCTTTCTGTTATAGGCTATTCTGCTTAAAAGATTTAACCTATATTACGATTTATGACTTATTATTCGGATTTATGACATAATGGCAATACACTATTTCCTTTTCCGAAATATCATGATGCCATCAAATTCGTGGACGAATTCGAAGCCTACTTCAATGAGTTTTGTTGCTTCTTCAACGGTTTTTGCTGTTTTTACATGAAATTCATCGTTGCTGTTCTGGGATAAAGCGTTTTCAATGTTTATGTAGGTCATAGTCGACTTTATATCTTTATGTCCAAGAACATTTTTGACGTATAAGAGGTCTTTGGTTTTATGATATTCTATTGTGCCTTTTCAATGGCGGAAAGTGTGCAGACTTATTTTTAGCATTCTTGGATTGTTTTAGCTTTCTTGCAATCCTTTTTCTTTTCTACTACGCCCACTGCAGCTTCACACCAGTAAGCACAATAATCTGCTGGATAATCGCTGGCATCATCCTTTGGCTAGGCAAAAGAAAAGCATCATAAATCCCTCATCTATTTCTCTAGTCATCGTTTAAAAGAATCTTACGCTCGGATTTTATTTGAGATTTTCGTAAACTTCTTGCTTTTTACCAGTATGTTGGCTATGAACAGCACTTCTGAGGGATATGTTGGCCAATAGCCTAATTGATAGTCGGAACTGCCCAATGTTGTTTGGTTCAGGCACATAGTTATACTTATCATTAATAGCGTGGTTATGGGGCATAAGACCGCTGGAATGATGCATAAAAATCTCTTGTTTACGAGGAAAATAAAAGCTATTGCTGCTATTAAAGTAATTATTTGAATTGTAAATAGGGATATCAGAGTCCATGAAATTTCATTAATATCGCGTAACCCCGCTTCAAAACTTATGAAGTGAAACTAATAATCATAAAACCGGTAATTGCGAACCACCTTTGTGAAGCAGCCATCGAACCTTTCAATTTAATGGGGATATCTCCAAGCATTGTTGTTTCGGTTCAAATCCCGGCCGAGCACCATTGTTTGAATTAAACCGCGACACTACTTCGCTCCTATAAAAGGCTGTACATCATCAATTTCATCCACATCCTAAGATTTTCGATGCGCTTTTCCTTTTAAAAAGGCACCTGGCACGGGACAGAGAGACTTAACCTAATTATCAAACGGCATTAAAAGTTGTGAAAGAGTGTTGACTTTTGCTTTATAACCAGCAGGTATATCCTTTCATTAATTTTAGCGTAAAATTTATTTGACCATTTTCATATAACTCTTTGAGGAGAAAGTTAATGAGAAACATTTTGAGAACGACAACTTTGTTAGTTTGTTTGTTATTTGGATGGGGACTTTTGCCCGCTTCGGCTCAACCTCCAATAAATATGCCCTATGAACTTAGGGTTGCAAATATTGAAGGTGCTTGGCCAGAAACTGTTGACCCTGCATGGTGTTATGACACGGCTAGCGCCGAGCTGATTTACAATGTTTATGATAGGTTAATAGCTTATACCGGAGAAAGCGTTGATAATTTTCTTCCAAGCCTTTCAGTGAGCTGGACATGGCATGAAATTAATGAGACAAGCCCGGAGGGCTTGCACTGGTATAGTAGGTACATTTTTGAAATAAGGACAGGTGTTTACTTCCATGATGGAAGCCCATTAACGCCTGAAGATGTTGAATACAGCTTTGAACGCGCCATGGTCCAAGACAGAGAGGCAGGCCCAACATGGATGTTTTATGAACCGTTGCTAAACACTTGGGGTGCTTATGGGCTTGTGGAACTGGATCCAAAGTTTAACTTAAGCACAACAGAGGGTGTCATCAACGTTGGGAAAGCCATAGACCACGCTGTTGAATCAAACGCTACCCATGTATGGTTTAACCTTGCTTTCCCAAGCGTTTATTCGCCTTTTATGCAGATTCTCTGCCAATCTTGGTCAAGCATAATAAGTAAAGCTTGGATAAACAACTACGTAATAGGTACATTGGGTCGTCCAGAGTGGAATGGAGAATGGGGAGACTACACAAACTGGATAAACTACCACAACCCAGCAATATCGCCCTTAGATGACCCAACACCAATAACATGTGGAACAGGCCCATACAAGCTTGAAACGCTGGATTATTCAGCCATGTACTGGTTTGCTGTGAGAAATGTTGATTATTGGAGGGGTTGGCCTGCAGATTTTCCAGCATTTGGAATGTCAAAGCCTGCCGGATGGGTTGAACGTATAAACGTAACTTGGGCATATACGTGGACAAAGAGACGTGACGCATTCTTGGCAGGAGAATTTGACTTTTGTGCTGTCCCTAGGCAATACATAAACGAAGTTTTAAATAAGCCTGGTGTAAGATGCATATATCCTTTGCCAATTCTTGCAGTGGATTGCTTATTCTTCACATTTGATGTGGATCCAACCACACCATATGGTAAGGTGTATCCTTCTGGAGAGTTCCATGAGGACGGCATACCAAGGGATTTCTTTGGTAACACAACATGGGGCATACACGTTAGGAGAGCTTTTGCCTACGCCTTCAACTACACAAGATATGTACAAGATGCTTACTCAGGCGAGGCAATAGTCCCAGCGACAACTGTAATACCGGGCCTACCATATTATGACCCCACCGTGGAGGGCTACGCCTGCAACCCCGAAAGGGCAGTGCAGGAATTCCAAGCGGTTCCGGGCTTATGGGAAACAGGCTTCACGATAGCCATACTTTCCGTCCCGAGGAGCACACCGGATTATTTTGCGCTGACTCTTAAGCAAAGTATTGAATCTCTAAACAGCAAATTCCACGTGCAGATTTACTATGTAAGTTGGATATCCTATATCGAAGCTATTCAATGGCATTATATACCAGTATTCGCAATGGGGTGGCTCGCCGATTATCCAGACCCACACAACTTCGCCTATAACTTCTACCATAGTAAAGGAGTTTTCACTAAATGGCAACTATATGCCAACCTCATTATGGATGAACTAATAGAAGAAGGCACCGCCACACCTGATGGCCCGAATAGAGCCAAAATATATCATGACATACAAGTGTTAGCCATCGAAGACTGCCCAAGCGTGCCAATAATCCAGCCAATAAGCCGCCACTTCGAGCGTTCATGGGTTGTAGGCTGGTACTACAACCCAATCTATCCAGGCGTTTACGCCTACAACCTCTGGAAATGGTACTACATACCCCACGCCCTACAAGACACAACACCAGAACACCCAATAAACAACCACCTACCCTACGACGTCAACTATGACGGCACAGTCGACGGCAAAGACATAGCAGTAGCCTCAAAAGCCTTCGGCTCAGACCCAGGCCCACCAGTCCACCCAAGATGGTGCTACAGAGCAGACGTCAACAACGACCGCAAAGTAGACGCCAAAGACCTAGGCTTCGTCTGCAAATACTTCGGAAAAACAAGCCCACAGTGGGGCCCGTCATAAGAGCAACACCATATTTTTCTAACGAAGCAACATATTTTGGTACTGTGAAATTATTGCAAGCAACAGCTGATTTCTCTCACTTTTATGAGGAAACATGTTCAATAAAAGTTTCCGGAGTGTATTGCAGTATGCCCCTTGCCTGGTAAGTGAAGCCTCGTGCCACAAGAACCTTTAATATTTTTTGCGGGCATAAGCGCTGCTTTATCAAGAGTTCCAGCGCATGGGTATAGTTGCGGTTAAGCTCCCTAACAGCCAAAACCTGTTGTTTTCTAGATAAAGCGTAATCCTTACATTCCACAAGGTAAGCCAAACTCATGTCTGGCTTGACAGCTAAAACATCACAGTGGTTCTGCCTTGTAAAAACTATGAAGCCCCTCTTACGGAAGGCTTCAGAAACACTGTCCTCAAGCACCGTGCCGCTCATTTTCAGCCCACTTTTAAAATGCTGTTTAAACGCATTGTTAAGTGTTTTTCTGCTCTGCCAGACTAGGAAAGTTTAAATAAAATATGATTAACTTCTAGTTTGCAAACAGGAATGGATGCGTTAGATGTCAAGCCAAACAGCCAGAGAATTCCGCCACATACTAAGAATAACAGACACCGACATAGATGGCACTCTGAAGGCACCCTACGCCATAAGAAAAATTAAGGGCATAAGCCTAAACCTAGCCAACGCCATCCTCAAAAAGGCTGGAATAGACCCAAACATGAGGGCCGGCTTTCTAACAGAGGCAGAAGTTGAAAAAATAGAGGAAATAATCAAAGAACCGACAAAATATGGGCTGCCAGACTGGCTCTTGAACAGACGGAAAGATTTGGAAACCGGAAAGGACATGCACCTAATAAGCGCAGACCTAATCCTAAGAACAAAAATGGATATAGAAAAAATGAAGGAGCTGAAGTCTTGGCGAGGATACAGACACGCTTACGGGTTAAAAGTTAGAGGACAAAGAACAAGAACAACTGGGAGAACGGGCAAAGCTGTTGGGGTCAAAAAGAAGGCTGCAGCGAAGCCTGGAGGCGGTGGCAAGTAGCCATGGGAGACCCTAAAAAACAGAAAAAGAAGTATGAGACACCACGATTCCCATGGCGGACAGACGTTCTCCAAGAAGAGCTTAAACTTTTGGGGCAGTATGGCTTACGAAATAAACGCGAGTTGTGGCGCCACAAAACCATGCTTTCAAAATTTAGGGGCATAGCCCGCTCCCTAATAGGCAAGGCGCCAGAAGAAAGGAGAAAAATGGAGGAAGAACTTCTATCACGCCTTAAAAAGCTTGGAATAATCCATGAGACAGCAGTCTTAGACGATGTTTTAGACTTAACGGTTGAGGATATACTTGAGAGGCGCCTCCAAACAATAGTCTTCAGAAAAGGACTAGCCAAATCTATCTATCAGGCTAGACAGCTGATAACCCACGGACACATAGTGATAGGCGACCAACGCGTAACAGTGCCAAGCTACCTGGTAACAAGAGAAGAAGAAGAGAAAATCGCCTACGCACCGGACAGCCCCCTAGCAAACCCAAGCCACCCAATACGCCAAATGATGGCCCTCGCTGCCACGGCGCAAACCGGAAAAAGAACTGAAATGGAGAGGGGTGAAGAATAAAATGAGCGGTGGCAGTAGCGGAGGCACAAGCACAAGCGGAACTGCAACTACAGCGAAAAAGACTGAAAAGTGGGGCGTAGTCCACATATACAGCTCCTACAACAACACAATAGTCCACATAACAGACCTTTCAGGAGCAGAAACCATAGCCCGAACCTCCGGCGGAATGTTCGTGAAAGCCGACAGACTAGAATCGTCACCGTACGCCGCCATGAGGGCAGCCGCCGCAGCAGCGGAAATCGCCAAAGACAAGGGAATAACAGCCATCCACATAAAAGTGCGGGCGCCAGGCGGACCAGGACCAAGAACACCTGGACCAGGCGCACAAGCAGCCATAAGAGCCCTAGCCAGAGCTGGATTCCGCATAGGCAGAATAGAAGAAGTTACACCCATACCGCATGATGGCACAAGGAGACCAGGCGGAAGAAGAGGAAGAAGAGTCTAGCCGAACACAGCTGTTGCCTTTTTAATTATTCCTTCCAATCTTTTAAGCGAAGTCGCAACGTTTCAGTTATTATACTAAAAATTTGCGTAGGCACTGAGCACACAAGCTCATTTTCATCCAAACCTATGATATATCTGCCTCCAGGGTCGCCCAAACTGAATGCTGGTTTACCCTCTAAATACGGCCTTATAACAAGTGAAACACACATGGCGGTTCCAGTTTCACCCTTCACAGTTTCTCCAGTTGCATAAGAATGAGCCCAAAAGAGGAGCATAGCTTCTTCCGAACGGCATCTAACCAAAATTAAGTCCGGAGAGAAATTGGCCTTTTCTAGGGGCGCAACACAGATTATTCCAGTTTTGGCTTTCGAAATTTTTGGAATACTTTTGAGGTGCTTATCAACGATATCATAATTGCAATAAGCTTGAACTTCATCAACCAAAAAGCGGCAAACCCTCCCCCTCCATTTTTTAAACCCCAAATAGTATTGGCCAGTAACACAGCTATGATTTTTTGCCGTAGCAAAGAAAGCGTTACCTTCGAATGCCATTTTCCACATTCTGCAGAACTCCATTTCTCCGTCTAGCTTTGGCAAATTTTTAGGCATTTTTCCCGCTAAGGCGATCCCAATTGGAGTATGGTGGAGCTTCAACAGCTTTTTCAACAAAATACCGTTTTTCATCACATTGCTTGGTCTTTCCTTTAAAGTCATTTCCATCCGATAAAATTTATGTTTTGTTAGGTTGATAATGCTTTTTATAGTTTAAAATCAGAATTAAAAGGCTGGTGGAACATTGGGCTATTTAGCTGTTTGGAAAGTTTTAGAAGAAATGATTACTGACCTAAGGAAGAAGGGCATAGCAGTTTCAGCAAACATCCTTAACGATTTACGGTATGCTAGAACCTTAATCAATGTTTTGAAGGCTGACCCAACCCGCCTTGAAACAAGCCAAAAAATTGAGGAATACCTAAACAATGTTGAGGCTTACCTCATTTCAGAGGGACAAAAGTTCGGAGACAAATATGTTGAGGGATGGGTCAAAAAGATTGAGGAGGCTAGCAGAAAGGTTTTAGAGGAGGAAGAGGGCGAGACCCGCTTTGTTCCAGGGCTTCCAAGGGAAAAACGATGGATCCGCGTTAAGCCTTCCGAAAATATGACCGTTGAAGCTTTGAAAGCCTTAGCTAGCGAATTGAACCTTTCATCTGAAGTGCAAAGCGACGGATGTTTGCTTGTTTATGGCGAAGATGAGCGCCTCAAAGCTTTTGTCAAGAAAATGGCTACAAAATATGGTTTTAAGCCCGAAAAGTAGCGTTAAAAAGTGCATAACCGTTAAAACATGAAGAATGCAACACTTTTATAGCGAAACGGTACAAAATCACACTAAAACGGGATGCTCACGGTTTCATCTAGAGGTGAGGGCCAAGCTTAATGCCCTATATCAAAAAAATAGAAATTAAAGGCTTCAAATCCTTCGGAGAGACGGCAAAAATAGTCCTAGATAAGGGTTTTACAGCCATAACCGGCCCGAATGGAAGCGGGAAAACAAATGTTGTTGATGCTGTTTTGTTCGCCCTGGGAGAATTAAGCACTAAGCGACTCCGGGCTGAAAGTGCTGCCAAACTAATTTTCCACGGCTCGGAAAAAGCTGGGCTGGAAAGGGCTAGAATGGCTAAAGTGGTTATACAATTTGACAATTCTGATGGACGTATACCCGTTGACACGGCGACGGTCACAATATCCCGTGAAGTCTACCGGAACGGACAGTCTGTTTATAGGCTTAATGGAAGGCGGATCTCAAGAGTCCACATAATGGAAATTCTCTCAATGGCTGGCATAAGCTCAACCAGCCAAAACATTGTGTTGCAGGGCACCATAACCCGACTGACGGACATCTCCCCAATGGAAAGGCGGAAAATAATCGAAGACCTTGTTGGGATAGCCCAATACGACGCGGAAAAAGCCGAAGCTGAAGAGAAGCTTAGGGCAGCAGACATTTCCATCCGCACTGCTATGGGGAGAATAGAAGAGGTGCAAAGAAGAGTTGAAGACTTGGAGAGGGAACGCAACGAACTATTGCGGTATAACTTTCTAAAAAATGAGATTAAAAAGTTTGAGGCTGTCAAGCTCTCTCACGACATTGCACAAATACAAGAAAAAATTAAGCGGGACTCAATTCAAGCGGAGAAAATCAAAAGCAGACTGGAAAAGATTAGGGCACTTCGCGACCAGTATAGGCAAAGGCGAAGGGAAATCGAGGGCGAATGGCGAAAACTAAGCTCAGAAATCGTCGAGGAGGGAGGTTCACAGGTTTTTAGGGTTCAAATGAAGATAGGCGAGCTGAAATCAAAACTTACAGAGCTAGCCACAAAAATAAGCTCTGGAAAAACAAGTCTAGAAGGACTGAAAAAAGTTAGGGAGAACAGCCTCCAACAATACCACTCCATAAGAAGCGAAATTCATGAGAACAGACTGAAAATTAGGCGGCTGAGAAGCGAATACGAACGTATAATGAGCCAAATCAATTCCAAACAAGCAGAACATGATGCACTCGCGGAGGAAACCGCCCAACTCTGGGAGAGCATAGGCGAAAACAGCAAGAGAATACGCGAAATAGAACTTCAACTCGACAGAGACTATAAGCGACTAGCGTTTTTAAGGTCTGAACATGCAAAAAGCCAAACAGCCATAAAAATCCGAGAAAGAAGACTTAGGGACTTAAACGAGCGGAAAGAAAGGTTCGCCTCCACCCTTGGCGAACTTGGGAAATCTATGGCAGAGCTTATAAAAGTTCAGAAGGAGCAGAAAACACAGCTTAAAAATTTGGAGCGCATGCTCGAGCACCGCATAGCCCAAAAAGAAGCCATAGAAAGGGAAATAGCAGAAGCTGGAAAAATAGCTGAATCAGCCCGCGAAGCTGTTGTGGAGTTTGCAACGCAGAGGGAACTCGCAGAAACGGTTGCTGCAGAAGAAAAAGCCCTAAAAAGCATCGAAGAACTCGGCGAGTTAGGAGTAATTCAAGGCGTTTATGGGCGTTTACGCAACCTAATCAAAATAGACAAAGCCTATCAACAAGCAATTGAAGTTGCAGCTGGAGGATGGCTGGACGCCCTAGTTGTGAAGAACTTCGACGCGGCTTTTACATGCACGGAAACTCTGCGCAGAATGAAGCTTGGAAGGATAAAGATAATCCCGCTGGAAGCAGTTTCAGCCACGAAGCCGATAAAAGTTCCAGAGGACATAAACGTTAATGGCGCAGCCTTCTCCTTTGTAAAATGCGCCAAACAGTATGAGCCGGCTGTTTACTTTGTTTTTGGCGACACCCTTGTTGTTCCAGAAGACAAAACAGCCTTCGAGCTTTCTAGCAGAGGCTACCGCGTAGTCACTGTAAACGGCGACTTATACGAGCCCGGCGGCGCCCTGGAAAGCGGCTATTACCGTGCACCCATAGATTTTTCAGCCATAATACCAAGCGAGGCGGCGATAAAAAGCCTAGACGAAGCTGTTAGAGCTTTGCAACAGCACCTTTCCAGACGGGGAAGCGACATAGCAACCCTTGAAGAGGAAATAGACAGAACACGCGTTGAAATTGCACGCTTATCAGAAGCCATAACAACACTTGATAGGGAAATTGCCCGCGTAAAAAGAAGCATAAAAAGAACAAAATCGAACGTTAGAAGAATAGAGTCTAACATAAAACGTATTGAAGGCGAAATCGAGGCTGAGAAGGCGAAAATATGGACTTATAGGGCTGAAAGAAGCACACTGCAAAAGGAGATACGCAAGCTTCAAAGCGAGTTAGCCGGCTTAAGGCGGAAGGTTGACCCAGCAAACATTCAAGAGATGGAAGTTAAACGTGAAAAGCTGGCAGAAGAGATAAACACTTTAAGGCAGAAGCTTGGGGCTGTGCAAACAGAGATTTCAACACTTCAATCGCAGTTTGACAATGTTTTGAGGGTGGGCTACAAGAACGCTAAAATCCAGCTGGCAAAGATTGAACAGCAACTGCGCAAAGTTGAAAGCGAGGTGGAGGAAGCGCTCCAAGAAAGGGAGAAACTAAAGCAAGAGCTGGCAGAGCTGGAGAAGAGCCGCATCGAACTCTCAAAAACCGTTTTATCAGCAAAAGAAGAAGCCCAAAAATTCTCAAACCAAATAGACGAGATAGACAAGGAACTCCGCAAAATCGAAGCCGAATATGAGGAAACCGACCGACTCCTGAACCAGTACCAGCTGAATATACAGACGTCCATGATACAGCTGGAACAGTGGCAAAACCAGCTTAAACAGTTTGGCTACGAAAAGCCCTTAGAAGTTACAGTCAAAGAGGTTGAAGAGGCAGAAGCCTCTTTAAGGATGCTCCAATTCGAGCTTGAAAGGATAAGCGGTGTTAACCAGCTTGCCCTTTCTCATTACGCTGAGCAAATATCTCGCTACAAAGAGCTTTCCCTAAGGATGAATGAGCTTGAAAGGGAAAAGCAAGCCATTCTAAAGTTCATGGAGGAAATTGAAAGCAAAAAACATAAGGTGTTCATGGAAGCCTTTGGAAAGATAAACCAAAACCTGCAAAAATACTTTTCAAAACTCACTGGCGGTGGGGCAGCTAACCTAATTTTGGAGAATCCAGAAGAGCCCTTCTCTGGCGGCATAGACATGATTGTCCAGCTCCCAAACAAGCCATCAATTGTGGTTAGCGGCGCCAGCGGTGGCGAACGTTCAGTGGCAGCCGTAGCCTTCCTCTTTGCCATAAAAGACTTCACACCAGCCTCCTTCTACATACTAGACGAAATTGATGCGCATTTGGACGCCTTCCACGTGTCAAGACTTGCCGACGTCTTATTAGAAGAATCCGAAAAAGCCCAATTTATCGTCATCACGTTAAAGCCTGAAATGGTTAACAAGGCCCAGAAAGTCTATGGGGTTTACGGGCGCAACGGCGTCTCATATGTTGTTTCAGCCAGGTTCCTAGAGGTGACAGGCTGAAGATGGCTACAACAATCAAAAAGCCCTTTTACCTCCGCCCGCCTTGGAACATTCTCTTCGAGTTCCACAAACTTGAGAAACTCACACCATGGAACATAAACATTGCATATTTACTGACAACTTTCCTCGAAGAGATGGAAAAAACTGGGCAAATTGATTTTAGGGCTTCAGGCGTAGCCTTAGACTCTTCTGCCCTCATATATCTAATGAAGTCGAAGCTTCTCCTAAAACTTGAGGAGCCGCCACCACCGCCAAAGCCACCATTAGATTTTATTCCTCCACCACTTTTTCTGCCGCTTAGACACGAGCTAACATCAACAACTATACGCCACCTACTAGAAGTGCTGGACGACGTTTTAAAGGGGGAGACGTTTTTCCGTCTGGAGAAAGTTCCAGCCAAGCCTATTCTGCCGACCCCTTCTGAAATTTTCCCACAAATAGATTACTATCTCATGGAAATAGAGCTTCAAATGGAAAAGCTTTACAAATACCTTTCAGAAATGGTGAAGGGCGCCGGAATAATCCAGTTCTCAACCATAATTAAAGGGTTGGCGCGCCTAGAAGCCATACGCACATTCATCCTTCTACTTTTCTTGGCTCAAGATGGAAAAGTAAGCCTTTGGCAAGACGAGGAAACGGAAGAAATATACATCACAATTGGAGGAACAGATGCTGCAAGAAATGAAGGCTCAACCCAATAACGCAGAAGAAAGTTCACAAATCAGACAGGGCAAATTCATCAGCGACCTTGCGCTGGTGGAGGCTGCATTATATGTTGCTGGTCGCCCCCTAGACCTCTCAGAGTTATGCTCAGTTCTAAAAACGCGTTCGAAAAACAAGGCTAAGCGGCTTGTAAAAATTTTAGCGCAGGAGTATGCCAAAAGGGACACAGCCCTTGAAATTCTCGAACTAAAGGATGAAAGGTTTGTTTTACAACTTAAAGCAGAATTTACACCGCATGTCCGAAAGCTTGTCAAAAGACCGCTGCTCTCCACCGGTCCATTAAAGACACTTTCCTACATAGCCCTAAGACAACCAGTCTCTCAAAAACGAGTGGTGGAAGTTCGAGGTCATCACGCTTACGGGCATATTAAACTGTTAAAAGAAATGGGCTTAGTTACCGTAGAGCGAAAGGGACGCGCCTCCATTTTGAAGACGACGGACTACTTTGCAGACTATTTTGGTCTAAGCCATGACATCCCAACCATGAAAAGGGAGCTGAAAAAGATTTTGGAAGGAGAAAAGGCTTCGGAAAATATTGCTCAAAGCTCAGCTTTAAACGTTTAGCCTTTTAAAATGGATAGGTTTATATGCAAATTAGCGTGATAGTGAACAAGCCTATAAGGTGTTAACGCTAAAAGAGGGTTAAAAGTGTCTGTTTGGCACGGCGACTTGCACAAGAGAAAACCAACGGGAGGAAAAAGGCGACCATACCGTGGGAAAAGGAAATTCGAGCAGGGCTCATTTCCAGTGGAAACGGTTCTAGGAGAACCTAAAAGGAAAATTGAGCGGGGAAGGGGCGGCAACGTAAAAGTGAAGGTTTTAAGCGAAAAATACGCGTGCGTAACAGACTTAAAAACTGGGAAAACTGAAAAAGCTGAAATCCTGCGTGTTGTCAAAAACCCAGCGAACGTTGACTACGACAGAAGAGGCGTGATAACAAAGGGCGCCATAATAGAGACATCATTAGGCTTGGCGCGTGTAACATCCAGGCCAGGTCAAAATGGCGTCGTAAACGCTGTTTTAATAGGTGAAGAAGAAGCAAGCTAACAAGCTAAACAGATTTCGCCGCAACAGTTGCACCGCGAATTTTCTGCAACTGTTTTGCAACCTTTTTAAGCAGCCGGTTTTTTGCCTCCTTTTTTGTTACCAAGAGCATGCCAGTCTTAAGCCAAGGCGTCTTAGGATAACCCGCATCCGCCACAAGTTCATATTCAAACCCGAGCTTTTCTACAGCTTCCTTAAGCTCCGTGATTTTAGGAGAAGGCACAGACAAAATCTTCGGAATTCTTCTCCCCTCCCCCCTAGTTTTTGTCGAATCAAAGTATGCTGGCCACAAAACAACCTTATCCTGCCTACGCATCCAGCATCCCCCTATTTATGTGCATAATATGCTGTGATTTTGGCGTCAACTTTGTCTATTCTCACGAAGCCGAACCTTTCAAACTGAACCATATCGTTTGGCTTTAAGTCTTTGCATGCTTTCTCAGCTACTCCGTCAGTTATGGTGGCGTCTGGCATCACAACTTGACAAGGCACGTCCATCCCCATCGGTACCCAATGAATTAGAGGGGCCCCAGCCTTCCTAGCTTCTTCATAAGACTCGCTTTCAAAGGAGGCTTCAGCCGAGTAGGCCTCTACTCGCTCAATTTTTATGTTAAATAATTCCATGAGCCTAACCATCCTTCCAACGGCCAAAACCTTCAAATCCATCCTTGAAATCCAAAATAGGGCTTCGCCATTTGGCTCGGAGGGTTTTATGGCATATTCTTTGAAACCTCTTTCTGGGTATTCCGGATGCAATCGAAGCCTAACAGTGAATGTTCGTGGAATATGCCTAACCAAGAGCTGTATAGGGTTTGACACGAAGAAGTACCTGTTTACTTTTGGGTCTAGGATTTTACGGTTATAAGCGTAAAGGTTCTCCCAGCTTAAAATGACGTCCGAAGTTTTCGGACCAACATCAATTATAAGTTTCTTTATGGCTTCCGGGGTTATCCCACGCCTCCTTAGGGCTGCAAATGTTGCCAGCCTAGGGTCGTCCCATCCCTTATATAGGCCTTCCTTTATCCCTTGAACAATTTTCGACTTGCTTAAGTGTGCACCCTTAATCTTTAGTCTGCCGTAGTGGATTGCCTCTGGATAACGCCAACCCAAATGCCTATACATATACTCTTGCCGAACCATGTTTGTCAAGTGTTCTTTGCCCCGAATTATGTGAGTCACACCCATCAAGTGGTCGTCTAACCCGCACGCAAAGTTGTAGAGGGGCCAGACACGATACTTTGTTCCAACCCTTGGATGCGGATATTGCTCAATATCTATTACACGGAGGGCTGGCCAATCTCTAACAGCTGGGTTTGGATGCTCCAAATCCGTCTTAACACGCACTACGGCTTCACCTTCTTTGTATACGCCTTTAAGCATGCATTCCCATCTTTCAAGATGTTCTTCTGGTGATAAGCCGCGGCATGGGCAAGGCTTTTGGGCTAACACTTTTTCTCTGAAGGCTTGTGGTTGGCATGTGCAAACATAGGCGTTTCCATCCTTCAGCAACTTTTCCGCATATTCATAGTATACGTGGACTCGGTCGCTTTGGATATGCTCCTCATCCGGTTTGCATCCAAGCCATTCCAAGTCTTCCCTAATCCTATCGTAAAATTCCAGAACAGGCCTCTTCAGCTTGGGGTCTGTATCCTCGAAACGTAAAATGAACTTGCCATTATACATGCGAGCATACTCATAGCATAGCACTATGGCTCTGGCTGAGCCTAAATGTAGAACACAATCTGGGTTTGGCGAGAAGCGTGTGACAATTTCCCGGTACTTGTCAGCGTTTAGTAATGGAGGAAGCCTCTTCTCTTCTTCTCCAACTTTTTCTTTTGCAAGGGTTTCCGGCCACTTCTCTTCTACAATTCGCATCTGATCGCTTAATGAAAGACTGTTAACCTCATCAACCATCTCTCTCACTAGGGCTGTTAGCTCCTTTGCTTTGGCTCGCAGTTCTGGTCTTTCAGCCAAAACCTTCCCAACAACTGGGCCTGTCTGGGCTTTTCCGTCATGTTTTATGGCGTTTAGTAATGCAAACTTTCGAATGGTCTCCCTTAATTCCGCGTCCTCTCTAATTTCGTTCAAAGTTTAGGCACTCGCTTCAAATTTTTCTCTCAATAAGGAATCTTGCAAAGGCGTTTAACTTTTCCTTTGCCTCCGATTCTGGAAGAAGCCCTTCCACCTCTTTCCAGCTTTCCTCAACAATTTTTCTGGCGAAGTTTTTGGCGTACTCAATTGAGCCATACTTTTGCATTATTGCTATTGCTTCTTCCCTTAGCTTCTGGTCTGAAGTGTGCATTTTTAAAATCTCAATAAGCCTTTTCCTGTCCTTAGCATTTGCAACCTTTAAAGTGTGAATTACTATAAGAGTTCGTTTTCCCTCCGTTATGTCTTGCCCACGTCCACCCTTTTTCTCGGCAAACTCCTTGCCAGTCAAATCCAGCACGTCATCCTGTATTTGGAAGGCTATGCCTATGCTTTCCGCAAAGTGCCCAAGTTTTTCAATAAGCTCGTCTGGGGCGTCGGCTACCACGGCGGCAATTTTGGCAGCCATCCTCGCCAAAGTCCCAGTTTTGTAGGCGCACATTTGCAAATAATTTTCCTCATCCAGTTTGTCTGCGTCTGCTAAGCCCTTGTGCCAGGCTATGTCCATGGCTTGTCCAAGGCTTAGGTTTATCATCTCTTGCACATAAATCTCATAAATCCTCGCCAGCTTCTCGGAACCCAGCTTTTCACGGTTCTCCATCAACGGCAATAGCGGGAGATAATACATGGTGTTGCCAGCGTTTACGGCTATGTCCAAACCATAAATCCTGTGGGTGCATGGCTTGCCTCTGCGGAATTCAGAGGCATCCTCTATGTCGTCTATTATCAGGGTTCCGTTGTGCACAACTTCGGGAATTATGGCGTAATCCACATAATCTTCAGGATTTTTGCCTAAAGCCTCACATATAAGCAGGAATAGGGCTGGACGCCACCGTTTCCCACCTCTGTCTAAAAACTCCCAAATGGGTTCAGCAACAGCTTTGTTTATGGCTTCAATGTTATATGCGTATCTCGGCGGGCTAACCTTAAAGATTATGGCTTTTTTCGAGAAAATTCTTGGGATATATTTCTCAATGGCTTTGTTTATAATGGATGCTTTTTCCTCGAGAAGCTTCTCGATGTCGAAAACCAAGCTAGCCCTCACCCCTTCTTGCATAAACCTCTGTGTCAAAGCCTCTCAACTTCAGCCATTCAGCTGTTTTCCCAGTGATTACCAATGGCACTTTATGCAATTGCTGAATGTTTTCCGCTCCAACAAGGAACATGGTGTTCCTAAGCTCTTCTATCAACGTGCGTAATGTCTTTCTTGTTTGTCTTAAGCCTTCAACAGCCGCCTGCAAAACTGGTTGTGCAAGAGCCGCGAGGCTTGCCCCCAAAGCTAGGGCTTTAGCCGCGTCCAGTCCGCTTCTTATTCCACCGGAGGCTATGACCGGTATGTTGACTGTTTGTGCAACTTCAACTATGCTTATTGCTGTGGGTATTCCCCAATCCCAGAAAACTTCGCCTAGCCTTCTGTTGTAAATGCTTCTCCTACCCTTCGCACGAAAATATTCCACTGCAGCAAAGCTTGTGCCACCGGCACCACTCACATCAATGCCCATCACTCCAGCAGCTTCAAGCTTTTTCGCTTCTTCAGCGGCTATACCAGCCCCTGTTTCTTTCACAATGACGGGCTTGTCTAGTTCCTTAACAATCTCGCCTATTTTTTCAAGGACTCCCCTAAAGTTTGTTTCACCTTCTGGTTGCACTGCCTCTTGGAGAGGATTTAAATGTATAGCTAAGGCGTCAGCGTCAATCATTTCTACGGCTTTCTTTGCCTCTTTAATGTTGTATCCCTTGGCAAGCTGAATTCCACCGATATTCGCCATTAAAAAGGCTGTGGGCGCCTTTTTTCTGACTATGGCGAAGGTTTTCTCAAGCCTTCGATCTTCTAGTGCTGCCCTTTGGCTTCCAACACCCATTCCAAGCCCAAATTCCTCAACAACCGTGGCTATTGTCGCGTTAATTTTCCTAGCTTCACTTGTTCCGCCAGTTATGGCGCTTACAATTATTGGCGCGGAAAACTTGTGGTTGAAAACCGTTGTTGAAAGATTTATTTTGTCCTTATCGATTTCCGGTAGGGCTCTGTGAACGAGGTGCACGTCTTCAAATCCTGTTGTGATGTTCTTTGCTTGGACATTGTAGGTTGTGGCTATGCGGATGTGGTCTGCCTTACGCTTTCTGGTTTTTTCAGCCAAACCTTATTCCTTCTCTATAATTGTGCCCTTAACCCTTTCTCCCTTAAGGGCTTTATAGATATATTTGGGCTTTGTAGCATTGACCATTAAAACGGGAATACCATGTTCTATTGCGGGTATAAGCTCAGCAATTTTATTTGCCATTCCGCCAGTCACGTCGCATGCGTTGGACCCGCCTAAAAGTTTCTGAACATTCCTAAGCTCCGCCAAAGTTAAACGGTCGAACATTTTGGCTTTCTCATTTGTCTTTGGGTCAGCGTTGTATAATCCATCCACATCAACGCCTATCACGATGTTTTTTGCGTTGAACTGCATGGCTAAGAACGCGACAAGCTGGTCCCCAGATAAGATTGTAAAGCCCAACTTTGTGTCAAAAACAGCGTCTCCGTAAAGAACTGGAATAAAGCCCATTTTCATAAGCTGTTTTAGAGGAGAATCTTCAAAACAAATTATTCTGCCATTCTGCGTCATAATGCATGAAGAAGGCGTAATGCTCACCGCTGGAACGCCCCGCCATATTAAGGCGTCCATAAAAAGCCCGTTAAGCACGGTCATGACATGGTGAGTTTCTGCAAACCCTATTATTTGGGATTCTTCCTTAAAACCCTCTTTTATGGCATGTTTTTGCGCTACCGGGTGACCAAAACTTCCGCCTCCATGAACAATTATTAGGTTTTTAGTATTTGCCTCCAGTATTTCGTCTGCTATTCGGCTTATGGCTTCCATTTGAACACCAAGCTCTTTGCTTTTATCGGTTATGACAGAGCCGCCAATCTTCAGAACAGTTGGTCTAGGTTGGCTCAATTCTAACCCCCTCATCCGTTTTTCTCGCTATGAAAGCGCTTCCCCCAGCCCTCTGAACAGCCTCCAAAACATTTTCGACTCTATCCTTGCTTGCAAGGGCTATCATGCACCCGCCGCCACCAGCCCCCGTCAGTTTTGCGCCTAATGCTCCAGCCTTGCGGGCGGCGTTAATAAGCCACTCTAAAGACTCGTCCGAAACCCCCAATCCATAAAGCAGTGCATGGTTTATGTTCATTAGTTCCCCAAGGGTTTCCAAATCGCCTTCTTTTAAGGCTTCGATGGCTCTTAAGACTATTTCACGGGCAGACCTCATCATAGGCTCAACAATCTGTGGGTAACGATCCTTTAAGCTTCGAACTTTCGTCACTTGGCTCCGCGTTGACCTTTCAACGCCTGTGTTGCCGATAACAAGCGGGATGTCCGCCCTGACGTCTAGAGGCTTAAATCCCGTGTCTATTTGGAAAAGCAGAGTGCCTCCAAAGGTTGATATTGCTGGGTCAACGCCCGAAGGCGTGCCATGCATTATTTTTTCGGCTTTGTAGGCTATGCGGAAAATATCCTCCCTTGACATTTTCACATTTAGTAGGGCGCCGACAGCTGCTGTCACGGCAGCAGCCACAGCCGCCGAGGACCCTAAACCAGCTGCGACTGGAACGGTTGAGTTAACCTCTATGTTTAAGCCCACCCTCTCTCCTGAAATCTCCAGAACTTTTTCCACAGCACATTTGAGCGGTTCAAGCTTCATTCTTGCCTCTTTTGGGTTTCCTTCTTCAATTTTAAAGTTCCCATTTTCGAAAAATCCAGCGACATTTAAGTTTAAAGAGCGTAGAAAAAGCCTCTTGTCCTTTCGTAGTTCCGCTCTTGCGTAGGCTCTTTTGTCTATAGCCAGGACTATGGCGGGTTCGCCGTAAACGACGAAGTGTTCTCCGAAAAGTATTATTTTCGCGGGAGCTGAAGCGATAACTCCCATCCTAAACCACTATTTTGTGAATTGGACGGCGGCATACCCAACAACAGCCGAGTAGTCGCCAGTAACATCTCCACTAGTCTTATAACATAATAATTTTGCCTCTCTCGCCCCTAAAGCTTTTGCAGCCGTTATAAGGGCCACTATAGGACCATAGCCACAAGCGGTAATCCTATGCTCTTCAACTATCGAGTAGAAACGCTCCTCGTTCATTGCTTCTACAGCCTTAATCGCCAACATATCCCTCTTTTCAGCCACTTTCTGCGGCTCGTAATGAGTCATGTCTGAAGAAGCTATAATTAAGGCGTTTTTCCCAGCCAAAACCCTTGCAACAGCGCGCCCAACTTCTCTTGAGGAGTGCAAATCCTGCATCAAAAAGCATATGGGCACAATTTTGAACGCTGAGCCGAAAAGATACTGTAGAAATGGAAGCTGCACCTCAATCGAATGCTCATATCGATGAGCCGAGTCATCAACATCAACAATGCGAGCTTCCTTAACAATCTTGTTGGCTGTTTCCCCGTCCACCTCAACATCGCCAAGCGGAGTGCGCCAAAAGCCCTCGTTCATAACGGCCAAGGCACTACCATAACCAGTATGGTTTGGGCCAAAAAGCACAACAGTGTCTGGCTTACCATCAGAAGCCAAATTGTAATAGGCGTGGGCCGCCACAGGTCCAGAATACATGTATCCAGCATGGGGGCAAACAAGACCAACTATGCGCCTCGATCCTTCAACAACTGTTGGGATTTTACCCGGTCCTAACTCGTGTAGAAAGCACTCTTCAATCTGCCTCTTCAACGATTCGGCTTTTCCAGCGTAGAAGGCTCCAGCCTGGCTCGGAAGCCGAATCTTCGCCATTTCAGGTTAGCTCTCCTCTTCCTCTTTTGATATTTTAGCCTCAAAATCCTCGATGGTTAGTGGCATGTCCTTATCTGGTGGGAGTTCACCTCTTTCGCGCAAAACTTGCCTCGCAAGAAGCCAGTAAATGACTGCTAAGGCTCTTCTGCCTTTATTGTTTGTGGGTATCACTAGGTCAACTCCGGAAAAGTCGTTGTCAGTGCTGCACAAGGCTACCACCGGAACACCAACAGAGGCTGCCTCCCTCACGGCTTGAGAATCCGCCCTAGGGTCTGAAACTATTAGCACATTTGGTTCAATACGATTTGGATAGAGCGGGTTTGAAAGCAACCCAGGGATGAAGCGCCCAACAATTGGTGTTGCGCCAATAGCCTCGCAAAACTTTTTCACAGGCTCTTGTGCATATAGCCTCGCAGCGGCAGCGGCGATCCTTGAAGATTCAAATCTTGCCAAGAACTTGGCTGCCACTCTTATACGTTCATCAGTCTTTTTCACGTCCAAAACAAATAGTCCGTCTGGTCTAACACGGTATATAAACTGTTCCATGTCTTTAGTCTTCATTCTGGTTCCAATGTGGATTCCAGCCGAGAGAAGTGTGTCCCGCGGCAATAAGAGCTCTTCTTCTGCACTTACACTTGTTTCCTCTTCAAACTTCTCCTTTTTTGCTTCTTCCTTATCTTTTTCAGCCAAGTTTGCTTCACTCTCCGTTATAAAATGTGGAGTTCAGCCATTTTAGCCCTCTCTCCGAGAAACTCCTCAATTCTCAACAACTCGTTTATTTTTGCTATTCTTGCGCCCTCCACCACACCTGCCTTAATGATGGGACATTTAAACGCCACAGCTAAGTGAGCGATATGCCAATCACAAGTATCGCCTGAACGATGAGACACGACTGGCACATATCCAGCCCTTTTTGCAGTGTCAATTGTGTCCAAGGCATCTGTAAGTGTGCCTACCTGGTTCACTTTAATTATTATGGCATTGGCTGCCCGCTTTTTAATCCCATGGGTTAACCTTTCATTATTTGTAACGAACAAATCGTCGCCGCAGATGAGGCAGTTACTAACCCTTTTTGTAAGTTCTGCAAAGCCTTCATAACATTCTTCGTGGAAGGGGTCTTCCACATAAACCAGATGATACTTTTCAATAAGCTGTCGAATAAACTCCAACTGTTCTCCGGAGTCTAACTCTTTTCCGTCTCTCTCATACACATATTTCTTCTTCTTAGCGTTCCAAAGGGATGAAGCTGCAACATCAACGCCGAAACCACACTTAAAGCCAAGTTCGTTGCTTACTTGTTCGCATGCCGAAGCCATAATTTCAAAGGCTTCCAAGTCTGTAATGTTTGCAATCCATGCTCCCTCATCGCTTCTGCCGCCACTGAAAAGCTTATCCTTCTTCTTTAAAGCTTCCTTAACTCTCCTGTGGATTTTTATATTAGCTGTCGCAGCTTCCAGAAAAGACCCGGCGCCGTGTGGAAGAACTAGGAACTCTTGTATATTCGGGGATTTCCCACTCGTGTGTTTCCCACCACTAATGATGTTTCCAAGCGGATAAGGAAGTTCATGCGCTGCATACCCGCCCAAATATTGGAAGAGAGGTAAACCGTAAGAGTTTGCGGCAGCCTCAGCATTTGCTAGAGAAACTGCGAAGGCTGTGTTTCCGCCAATAATTCTGAAGTCTTTTGTGTTGTCTATTTCATGAAGGGTTTTATCTATATCATCTTGGAAGTCAGCATTTAACCCGATGAGTTCTGGGGATATGAGTTCTTCAACCTTCTTGATGGCTTCGTCCACTACGCCTTGTGGGTAATAAACAACCTCAGCTTTCCCTCGGCTTTCTCCGGCTGGTGCTGAGGCTCTCCCAAAACCAGAAGTGGTGATAACATCAACCTCTATTGTTTCTTCTCCGCGGCTATTGAAAACCTTTCTTGCAATTACGTCTTCAATAACTGTAGACATGCTTTATAAACTCCTCAATGTTGATAGTACTGCATTCTAGCTTCTCTTCTTTTTTCTGCTTCCTCATAGAAGCGTAAAACTTCATCAATAATCTCAACATGGGAGAGGAGCATACGCCTGCAACAGTACCTTCTTATCCCCAAACTGTCTAAAACGTCGCCAGCGTCTTCCCCCATCTTAACTCTCCGTGCGAACTCCTCCCACTTGTCGCCAATCAACTTGCCGCACGTAAAACATCTTATAGGTATAATCACTTTCGCCTTAACCTCCATTACCTATAGCTCTTCTGATCCCTCGCCCTTGCACCGGGACCACCAAACTTTTTAGGCTCTTTCCTTCTAGGATCGCCCACAACCATTGTTCTATCATATTCAATGAATGCTGTGCGCAGTTGTGTGCTCTTAGTCCATTTTAATAAGGCGTTTGCAATGGCCATTCTGGCTGCCTCAGCTTGTCCCATGTAGCCTCCGCCTGAAACTTTAATGTCTATATCCAATTGTTTCCAAATCTCGTCGCCGGCTTGTATAAGCGGCTCCATTATTTTTTGGCGGGCAACTTCCGGCTGGTAAATCTCCAGAGGGGTCATGTTGATTCTTATTCTTCCCATGCCGGGTTTAACCACGGCGCGTGCCACGGCTGTTTTCCTTTTCCCGCTGACTACGAGAACTTTTTTCGCCGGCATTTTACTCGCCACTCCAACCTATTTCCTTTGCAAGCTCTCCAAGCGTGAAGTAAGGACAAGTTAGCTTTTTGGCTTGTGCCTCTTCTATGGTTTCCATCTCCCAATTTTTAAGTTCGTCCGGAATACCTATGAAAACCCTAAGTCTTTTGTAGGCTTGCTTACCCTTCGGCTGTTTATACGGGAGCATTCCTCTAATAGTTCTTCTAAGAATTCTATCCGGTCTCCTAGGATGCATGGGACCTTTTCCCGGATGTCCAACTTCGAGAAAATCTTTTGCTTCTTTGACCCTGCTTTTCTTTTTGCCAGATATTATGGCTTTTTCAGCATTTACAACAGCTATTTTTTCGCCTTTTAGTAAGCGTTTGGCAATTATACTTGCCATTCTCCCCAAAATAAGCCCGTCAGCATTAATGACTTTATAGTCGCTTTCTAGCTGCATTTTTTCACCCTATAATCTTAACTTTTGAACCTTTAGGATTTTTCTTAACAAGCTCGATTATGGATAGGCATTTTCCTCGTGCATTCTTTATTTTTTCTTGTGCTTTCTGCGAAAAGGCGAAAGCTGCAACAGTTACTGGATGGTTTAGTTCGCCAGCGCCAAGCACCTTACCTGGAACAACTACCGTTTCATTTTTCGCCGTGTATCTATTCAGTCGGCTGATGTTTACAGCTATGCGCTTTCTTCTAGACTTAGCCAATAGCTCAGCAATGCTTCTCCAAATTTTTGCCTTGCTTTCCTTGCTCTGCTTTTTCAAGAAACGTATAGTTTCGACAAGTTCCGGGTTTGTCGCCTTAACTTTCCTCAAGCCTTTTGCACCTCAATCTGTTTTGCCAACTCATTAAGGTCTTTATCCAAAATTTTTACAGCTTCCATAATGATTCTCTCTGGTGGTAGTACGCCCGTTGATTCGATGCTAAATATAAAAGCGTTCTTTTCCCAATCAACCTTTATGGCTGATGGTTGTTTTGGACAAACGTCCATACAATCTCGGCATAGAGTGCAGGCGAACAAGTTGCGAACTTCTATTTTTCCTTCATGCTTTGC
Source organism: Bathyarchaeia archaeon (assembly GCA_038882975.1). Taxonomy (GTDB): domain Archaea; phylum Thermoproteota; class Bathyarchaeia; order Bathyarchaeales; family Bathycorpusculaceae; genus JAGTQI01. The sequence continues at coordinate 239,992 of JAVZNE010000001.1, read as the reverse complement.
CAGAACCTTTCTCGGGCATACTTCCACACATTTCCCGCAAGCATCACAGCTTTCGCCGTTTATTCCTATTTGTGGCAGATACTTGTATGAGCAAAGGGAAACCGGCTGCCACTTGGCGTGGCTCTTCCCCTTCCCAAGCCTTGCGTAGGCTTCAAGCCTCAACTTTTGTCCCTTTGCAAGCTTAACTATTGGGATTTTGTCGCTGACGGGAACAATGTTTGGGTTTTCAGAAACAAGCTCTCCAGAGTAAACCGTTATTGTTCCTTCCTTTGCCTCCCTATCCAATGTAAGCGTAACTCTGCATAGGTTGCATCCAAATTCGCTTTTACATGGGCACTCATCTGGAAGGTTGTAGCTGTCAAGGTCGGTTTTTAATGGGATTAACCCAAGTCTATGGGCTATGATTTCATCGTGAAAAACAGAGGAATTCTCAATAATCACAACATCATCTATTGCCATGCATGGAACTTCGGCGATAACATTCCTTCTTAAAGCGTTAACAAACGGAGTGTCAACTCCCCTTATTAGCAAGCGCAAGTTCTTATCGTCTCTTTCAAGTACCTCAATCTCCACTTATCCGGACGCCCCATTAAGAGTGCAAACCAATATAGTGCCGTTGAATAGAATATTAGTGGGTAATATAAACTTGGCGATTACCTAATGTTCTCTTCGCTCAAGATGAATTATAGCAAATATGAATGGCAAATACAGAGGAGTTGGCCTTAAACAATCATCATCTCTTTCCCGAGGGTGCTTAAGAGTTTTCCAGATTTTTCCGTCACCGCAACATCATCTTCTATTCTAACCCCAAATTTTCTGGGAAGATATATGCCTGGCTCAATTGTAAATGTCATCCCAGGTTTTAATTTGGTTTTATTTCCCTGCACTATATATGGCTCTTCGTGTACCTCTAACCCCAATCCGTGACCAGCTCGATGGGTAAAGTATTCTCCGTAGCCCGCTTCCTCTATAATTTTTCTCGCCGCATAATCTATTTCCTCGGCTTTCACGTTTGGTTTTACAGTTTGAATAGCTTCTTTTTGAGCTTCAGCTACTATTTCGTAGATCTCCCGCTGTCTCATCGTTGCCCTTCCAACAAAAATAGTGCGGGTAAGATCTGCATAATAGCCATTGTAAACTGCTCCTACATCCATTAAAACAACATCCCTTGCCGAAATTTTTCTAAGCGAAGTTTCTCCGTGAGGAAGAGCCGTGTTTTCTCCTGATAAAACTATGCAAAAAGGAACACTTTCACCGCCGTGCTCCTTTATAGTTTGCTCTATTTTAGATGAAACGGTCAGCTCACTAACGCCGGATTTGATGGATTCAATTCCAGCCATTATCCCAGCTGCCACAATTTTAGCAGCCCTCTTTATTAGTTGTAATTCTTTATCGGATTTTATGCTTCTGAGCTGGTTGAAGAATGCCGATACATCTTTAGCTTGTATTTTTGGCGAGATGTCCATAAGCATCTTGTAAAACTTAAAGGGTAAAGTTGCCTCAACCCCGAAAACAGCTTTTTCTAGGCTAAGCTCCCTTACGACCTTCTTAAGCAAGACTGCGGGATTTTCTGAATCACTATAACTCCTTATGTCGTTTAGGGTTGTTTGCGTTTTTGCTTTCTCCACCTCAAGTTTAGGAACTATAATTATAGGATTGCCTTTTTCAACGGGAACAATTATGGCTGCAAACCTCTCTATCGACAAAACGGATAAGCCGGTAAAATACCTCATGTTTTCCTTAGTGGTTATCATAAAGGCGTTTATCCCGGCTTTTCTGCCAAGCTCCTTTAACTTTTCTATTCTTTCAGTGAAGATTCCCATATTAATTCAATCTTAACCTTATTCTATGGAGAGTTTATAAAGGTAACATTTTGCTCAACTAAAAGGTTTTAGGAAAAGGTTTTTAGTTAAGTTGTTATATGAGTGTTCTGCAAGTGTTTAGTTAGTGTAAAACGTGAGGTTGATGTTGATGTCAGTGTTTGCAGCTCCGGGAGCATATGACCGTGCTATAACCGTCTTTTCACCAGATGGGAGGCTTTTTCAAGTTGAGTATGCCATGGAACTTGTTAATCGTGGAGCAACGATTTTGGGGATAAAGTGTTCTGAAGGGGTTGTTTTGGGGGCTGAGGAAACTGTTGAGCCCCTTGAGGAAACAGGTTCTTCGTGGAAGATTTTCAAAATTGACGAGCATATTGGTGCGGCGATAGTCGGTTTAAGCTCTGATGCAAGAGTTTTGATAGACCAAGCGCGGATTTATGCACAGAGTAATAGGTTAACCTATGATGAGCCAATAGACGTTGAGGTTGTGACTAAACGTATATGCGACATACAACAGCTTTACACGCAGCATGCTGGTGTAAGACCCTTTGGTGTCTCATTAATATTCGGAGGGGTTGATAAGACTGGAAACCGCCTTTTCATAACACATCCCAGCGGAACATATAAGGGACATAAAGCCACGGCTGTTGGCGCGGGAAGAGAGACGGTGATGAATATTTTGAAGGAAGAGTACCGGGAGGACATGGGCATCGAAGACGCCATAAAGCTTGCAGTTAAATGTTTGGTTAAGGCTCTTGAGGCTAGGCAGCTTCCGCCAAGGATAAAGATTGCCGTTATTCCATCGGCGACAAAGAAGATGGAGATGCTCAGCGACGAGAAAATTGAGGGTTATGTGAAGAAGCTTGTTTCAGGCAAGTGAAGAGGGAATGAGTGAAAAATATACTGTTGCACGTATTACAAAGGATAATGAGCATTTCGAGGTTCTTGTTAAGCCAGATAAGGCGCTTGATTATCGGTTGGGCAAAATATCCTCAATAACAGAAGTTTTAGTGGCAGAGACGATTTTTTCAGATGCGAGCAAGGGCACAAAAGTTTCCGAAGAAGCTATACGCAAAGCATTTGGAACAACAGACCCGCTTAAAGTGGCGGACATAATCATAAAAAGGGGCACATTACAACTCACAACGGAGCAGCGCAGAAAAATGATTGAAGAAAAGCGGAGGCAAATAATAGCCTTCATATCAAAGCAGTGTGTAGACCCGAGGACAAATCTTCCCCATCCACCAATGCGCATTGAGCAAGCCATGGAGCAAATCCATTATTCAATAGACCCCTTTAAGCCTACGGAGGAGCAGGCAAGAGAGGTAATAAAGTTGCTAAGGCAGATTCTGCCACTAAAAATGGAGCAGGTTTCCGTCAGTGTGCAAATACCAGCCGAATATGCGGCAAGGGCTTATGGGACTCTAAAAGCCTTTGGGACGATAAAACGTGAGGAATGGCGGGCAGACGGCTCATGGCATGGGGTTCTTGAAATGCCCGCTGGCCTTTATGGGCCATTCCTCGAGAAAATTGGAGAGGTAACGAAGGGAAACGCTGAGGCGAAAGTAATATCCTAATCTATGGTTTAAATTTTGAGTGTGTGTTTTATGCCGACATTTTTTGAAAGAAGACAGATTGTGACTCCCGGAGACCTGCTTGCTGAAGGCGACTACATAGCTGGCGAAAACACGTATAAGGAGGACAACAGAATTTATGCCGCGAGAATAGGGCTTGTGGAGTACGAGGATAAAAAGGTAAGCGTTGTTGCCCTAAGGGCCTTCTATATCCCAAGGATGGGTGACACAGTTATAGGAACAGTGGTTGAAGTTGGATTTAGCGGATGGACCGTTGATATTAATGCGCCGTACCTAGCAATATTAAGGGCTTCAGATGTTCTTAATAGACCATTTAAGCCTCAGAAAAACGATTTGACCGAAGTGTTAGACGTTGGAGACCTCGTTGTGGCGAAAATAGTCTCCTATGATAGAACTCACAACCCACAATTAAGCGTTGATGAGCCTGGACTTGGAAAAATCACTCGTGGGCAAATAGTGAAAATAACGCCTACGAAGATTCCTCGCGTTATAGGTAAAAAGGGCTCAATGATATCCATGATAAAGCAAGAAACTGGCTGCCACATAATATTGGGACATAATGGAATCATACTTATCACTGGTAAAAGTTTGGAAGACGAGGAGTTAGCTATGATGGCGATTCACAAAATTGAGGAAGAGTCCCACACAACTGGATTGACAGACCGCATTTTACAGATGATTAGGAAAGAAAAAGAGAAAAGAGGAGGTAGTTAAAATGAGTCAGAAAACTGAAAAATTAATTGATAAGAAGGGTTTAAGGCTTGATGGAAGAAAACCGGACGAGCTTAGACCAATAAAAATTGAGGTTGGCGTCTTATCAAACGCTGACGGTTCAGCCTACATTGAACAGGGGAAAAATAAAATTTTGGCCGCTGTTTACGGTCCGAAAGAACTGCATCCAAAGCACATGGCTTTGCCGGACCGTATGGTTTTGAGATGCCGCTATCACATGGCACCCTTCTCAGTTCAGGAACGCAAATCGCCAGCCCCGTCCAGAAGGGAAATAGAATTGTCAAAAGTTATTAGGGAAGCCATTGAGCCAGCCATCTTCGTTGAGTATTATCCGCGCACGGCCACCGACGTTTTTGTTGAAGTATTGCAAGCTGATGGAAGCACAAGATGCACGAGCATAACAGCGGCGTCATTAGCTTTGGCTGATGCTGGCATACCCATGCGCGACTTAGTTGTTGCCTGTTCAGCCGGAAAAGTGGATGACGCGATCGTGTTAGACTTAATGGATGTGGAGGATAAGGCTGGCTCGGCGGATGTTCCAGTGGCCTATATGCCGAACTTGGGCGTTATAACACTTCTACAAATGGATGGGATTCTAACGCCAGAGGAGTTTGAGAAGGCTGTTAATCTCGCCATTGAAGGTTGTAAGAAAATCTATGCGATGCAGAAGGAAGCCTTAAAAGCGAAATACGTCAGCGTTAAGGAGGTTGAAGAGTAATGTCAACAATTGTTGTCCGTGTAAAGCAGAAGCAGATTGCACAATTAATCGCCAAAGGGAAAAGACTTGACGGTAGGGGCCTAAATGACTATAGAGAGATAAGGGTGGAGCAGGGTATAATTGAAAGGGCTGAGGGCTCCGCAAGGGCTCTCCTTGGAAAGACGGAGGTTATGGTTGGAGTTAAAATTGAAACTGGGGAGCCGTTTCCAGACACGCCAAACGAGGGGGTCTTAACTGTAAATGCTGAACTCGTGCCTTTGGCTTCGCCGACATTTGAGCCTGGGCCTCCAGATGAAAACTCGATAGAGTTAGCAAGAGTTGTAGACCGAGGGATTAGAGAATCAAAAGCTGTTGAACTTGATAAGCTATGCATAACACCTGGCAAAAAGGTCTTTGTAATATTTGTTGACATTTACGTGCTTAACCACGATGGAAACTTAATTGATGCATCATCGTTAGCCGCCATGGCTGCGCTTCTCAATACAAAAATGTTTAATTACGAAATTGAGGATGGCGAAATAAAAATTAAGCCCGGATATACAGCGCTTCCGGTGAGAAGACATCCTGTGTCCGTCACCTTTGCGAAGATAAATGATAGACTTGTTGTGGATCCTTGGCTTGAAGAGGAGCAGATTATGGATGCGCGGCTAACCATAACAATCGATGATGACGGCAACGTATGTGCTGTTCAGAAGGGTGGGAGCGGATACTTCACGCCAAAGCAAGTGTTTGAGGCCGTTCAAGTTGCCAGAGAGAAAGCCGTAGAAATTAGGAAGAAGCTAGGGTGGTGAAGATGGGGAAAAGAACAAAGAAGGTTGGTCCGACAAGGGGTTTAGGACCCCGTTATGGAGCTACTGTGAGAAAACGCTACATAAAAATAGTTGCTGAAATGAAGAAGAGCCACAAGTGTCCTCAATGCGGGCTTCCAAGAGTTAAACGGGTGAGCGTGGGTGTTTGGAAGTGCAGAAAATGCGGCTTTACCTTCACCGGCGGCGCCTACACTCCAACAACAAAGCTTGGCGTAGTGGCTAAGCGTGTTGCTAAAGGGGCTCCTGTAGAAGAGGTTGAGGCTTCAACAGCAGCGGAAACGGGAGAAGAATAGGCTGAAATCTTGATACTTCTAACTACCTCGCGGAGACCAACAAAGGGCATAAGAACCTTTTGCAAAGACCTTTCGCATACCTTTCCAAACATTTTGAGGATAAACCGTGGAAAATTGAGCCTTGAAAGTGTGGCGGCAAAAGCCTTAGAGTTCGGCGCAGAAAAAGCGGTTATTGTTGACCGTTGGAAGGGCGGTCCTGGAAAAATAGAACTTTATCGTGTGAACGGCAAGCTGCAACCAATACCTCCACTGGTATATTTAAGGGGTGTAAAGCTTCGCAGAGAATTTCAAACCATGCCAAGAGGGAGGAGAATAAAATCCGTTGCTATAGTATCATCGCCAAAACAATCTCAAGAAGTTGGTAGGCTGGAAAAGGCATTATCAGAGTTCTTCGGTGTTCCCGTAGTCTCTAGCGAGGATGAGTATAGGGGCTATAGTGCCATAATGCAAACAACCATTAATCCGGCAGGGGAAATAGTGGCGACTTTTAGGCTTCTTCCAGAAAATGTGGAAATAGGTCCAAGGATGAGAATATCTCATCTTATCTGGGACTTGACGGGTCATGAAGGCTAAAGCTGTTATTCGCCTAAAACTTCCTTCAAAAAGGGATTTGAAAATTGTTTATAGGGCGCTCATGCCTGAAACTGCTAAGCCAGCCACAACACGCTCCAAAGCAAACTTGAAAATTGAAAATGCTTTTCTGGTTTTGGCCGTTGAGGCGAGGGATACTGTGGCTTTGCGGGCGGCCTTAAACGCCTATTTAAGGTGGATTTCAGCCGTTTGTGGTGTTCTTTCTGTTTTGGAGAAGCTAGACTAAATTCTTTTAGCGTTCTCGCTTGCCCTTAATATATTCTTCCACCCATTCTTTTGCGACTGGGTCTGGAACTTGCACTGGTGGGTGTTTGAAGGCATATGATGATATGCTTATTAATGGTCCGGCTATTTTTCTGTCTAATGCCAATTTCACAGCTCTTATCACGTCTATGACCACTCCGGCACTGTTGGGCGAATCTTCCACCTCCAGCTTAACGGTTATTGTTAAGGGTCTATCGCCAAACTTCCTCCCCTTAAGCCATATATAACATATCTTTTTGTTCCCCAGAAAAGGCACATAGTCTGATGGTCCTATGCGGGTTGGCAGATCGTATGGCACTAAGCTTTTAACGGCTTCTGTCTTGCTTATACGTTTTGTTTTTAGGCGTTCTTCTACTGTCATGTTTAGGAAGTCTGTGTCTCCGCCTAAGTTCAGCTGGTATGTTTCGTCGACGATTACGCCTCTGTCGACGCATAACCGCACAAGATTTCTGTGGAGTATTGTTGCGCCAAGCTGGCTTTTAATGTCGTCACCTGCCACCGGAAGACCCTGCTCCTCAAATTTGCGGCTCCATAAGGGGTCTGAGGCAATAAACTCTGGTATGCAGTTTATGAAGGCGCATCCAGCATCCAAAGCAGCTTGGGCGTAAAAGCATGTGGCATTGTGGCTTCCAACAGGCAGATAGTTGATAAGGATTTCCGCATCAGCCTCTTTTAGGACGCCTGCAACGTCCGCTGGTTTAACTTCGTTTTCGCTGTAAACATTGAAAGGCTTCCTCATGTGTTTTGCCACTCCATCTAGAACTGGTCCCGGCGAGACTTCCACGCCTAGTGGTGGCACGTCCGCAAATTTGGCGCAGCAGTTAGGTTTGGTGAATATGGCTTCAGCCAAGTCCTTTCCAATTTTGTTTTTGTCTACGTCGAAAGCTGCAACGAACTTTATGTCTCTGACGTGGTATCCGCCAAAGTTCACGTGCATTAACCCCGGGACTGTTTCGCCTTCTTTTACGTTTTTGTAGTATTCCACTCCTTGGATTAGGGCTGATGCTGAATTGCCAACGCCAACTATTGCTACGCGAATTTCAGTCAAGCTTAGCTCCCTCTTTTGATGGCTTGTGATTGGATGGGTTTAGCTTTTGTGCTCTATAACCTTTTCTGGTTTATGGCAAGATTAAAAGGGAACCTTTAACAAAACTATCAGAAAGGCGAAGGTTTATGGCTGAGGGCGAAGTAGACGTAAAATTCGAACCTTTTAAGGAGATCGTCATTATGGAACGCAACTTTTTTACATCGCCGGAAGACATTGCAAGATTCGCCTCAATTATAGCAGGCGGAAAGACAGCAGGCTTATACTGGGCTGAAGGCGTCTTATTCCTTTATTTCCCGCTTCCAGCAACGACGGAAACCGCTGCAAAGGCGCTTGTTGAAAATAAGAGGGTTTACTGGACTTTTGTCGGGTACTCTCTTATGCCAAAATACCAGCCACTAATTGAGACTAGGGAAAAAATAATAGTACCAGTTATAGATATGTCGTCAAATCCTATGTTTCGTAAAGTTGCAAACTGGCTGAAAGAACAAAGTAAAACATAAGCTAAACTGGAAAACGTTCATGACGGAAGAAAACAAATTGTCAACGAAAGGAGTTCATGTGAAAGGGAAAATTGTCTCCGGCTCCGGTGAAGGCTCATTCTTCACCGCACTTCCATGGGTCAAACGGCAGATAAAGGAAAAGCTTGGTTTTGTTCCTTATCCTGGGACGCTAAACTTGAAACTGGCTGGCGAGTATGTGGAAGGTAGGAAACTGCTGGAAAATGTTAAAGCCATCGAGATTTTACCGGAACTAGGATACTGCAGAGGAAAATGTTTTAGGGCGTACATCGGGCGTGATGTGGCATGTGCCGTTGCACTGCCATGCGTAGAAAACTATCCCAAAGATGTTTTAGAAATTGTTGCTCCTTCAAATTTGAGGGAAAAATTAAAGCTTAAAGATGGCGATGAATTGGAAGTTTGGATAGCCCTCGAATAGGTTCATCTACGCTTTTCTCTGAAGAAATTGTGCAGATACTCCTGAAAGTATCCTTTCTTTTTCAAGTATAATCCGTATCTTGCGAGGGCGCTCATGGCTCTTGCCGCATCCTCTGGTGAAGAGTACGCCGGGATTCCAAGCTTTTCGAATCTTGAGCGGATGTGTAACGCCATTTCAGTTTCGCCTATGTCGCATGCAACAATGGGCTTCTCGTATTTGCTGGCAACCTTCGTCACCCTATCTATATAATCTTCTTGCAGTCCGGGTGTGTGATGCAGCCCGAGAAGTAGTACTCCGTGAATTTCTGGATCTTGGAAGACTATGTCAGCTGCCAACTCGAACATTTCAGAGGTAGCAGAACCAGTCACGTCAACAGGATTTAGGTTCGTTGCAAATTTCGGGAGTTTTCCCTCCTTTTTGAGTTTTTCAAATTTTTGGATAGTTTTTTCAGAAAATCGTTTGACGACTAACCCTTGGACTTCGCATTCGTCAGCAGCCAATATTCCAGGTCCGCCAGCATCTGTTATTATTGCCACGTTTTTCCCAGCGGCTGGTGGCTGCATGATGAAGGCTTTTGCCGCATCGAAAAATTCTTCCATATCTCTGACTCTCAAAATTCCGGTTTGTGCGAAGGCGGCATTGTAGATTTGGTCTGAGCCTGCCATGGCGCCTGTGTGGGATGCGGCGGCTCTTGCTCCTGCTTCTGTTTTGCCGGCTTTGAGGGCTATTATGGGCTTTTTTCTTGTGAGTTTTGAGGCAGCTTCGATGAAGGCTTTCCCGTTCTTTATGTCTTCAACGTATAGTAATATCACCTTGGTTTCGTCGTCATAGTATAGGTAGTGGAGCATTTCTGCTTCATCCACATCGCACTTGTTCCCGAAGCTTACAAATTTGCTGACGCCTATTTGTTTGCCAGCCAGATAGTCGAGGGTTGCCACTCCGAAGGCTCCGCTTTGGGTTACTATGGCTATTTTTCCCCTCATTGGTCTAGGTGTTGCAATAACTTCTTCACCGGTGGTCAAAATCTTTGTCTCTGGTAGGAAGAGCATGTCAACGCCTGTTTTTGAGTCGTAGACTCCTAGACAGTTGGGGCCTAGAACCCTTATTCCCGCCCTTTTCGCTATTTCGATAACTTTCTTTTCCAGTTCGTGGTTTCCGATCTCTCCAAAGCCGGAGCTGATTATAACGACGGCTTCAACTTTTTTGGCTGCGGCGTCTTCCATTATTTCTGGGACAATCTCAGCTGGAACAACTATGACGGCGAGTTCAAGTTTTCCTGGGATTTTTGTCAATTTTGGGTAGCATTGAAAGCCCAAAATGTAGTCTTCGTGGGGGTTTACGGGGTAAAGCTCCCCCTTAAAAACTCCTCTTCTCTTGTTTTCCACAAAATTTTTGAATATGACGTGTCCAGCCTTGCTTATCTTTTTAGTGGCGCCAACAACAGCCACAGACTTTGGATTAAAAAAGGCGTCAAGCTTTTCCACAGAAGCCTCCAACACCTCTCACCCTTTTAATTGATGGTTAAGCGGCTACTCTTTTGCTGGTTTTATCCTTTGCTCTTTATTTCCTTTTCCCCACCAAAAGCACTAAGCATAGAAGCTTTCTAACCACATATTTGTGCTTGGAAAACAGCCACAAAAACACTACCCTCTATAGTTTTTGGCTTAAAACAACCAATAGCCCCCTCCCCCTCTAGAATCCCACACCAACAAAAAGTCAATTAAATTGATACCTCAGCTATCTTTTGTTGCTCTCGTTGAGGTCACGTCGCTTCTTTTGTATAATGTGGATACAAGGAATATTATTATGATGAAAAATGGCAGGAGAGTATTTGGTGTTGCCTCTGGAATAGCCCATGTTCCTTTTATGGAAATTGTATGAATTATGAACCAGTACTGGAATGAATAATTGAAGTAGAGAAAGGTGTGAGTTCCGTTGGTGGTTGATATAAATGGTATCGTTTCACCGTCTAAAGAGACCGTCCAAGGATTGTCTGTTAAAAGATTTTGAGGGATACTTATGTTCCAAAAATACATGGCTGGTTTTCTGTAGTCTGGATAAATGGCGGCTTTAAAACTGATCTCCTTCTTTGTGGAATTGAAGGCTATTATTGGTGAAATTGTTGAATTAGTGTTGATGTCGATATTGAATGTTTCGCCTCCGTAATCAACTTGTCTGTGAACAGTTCCACTTATACCGATAGGAATATCCTCGGCTTCCCATACATAGAATCGATAAAGATGAGAAGCGTCAGGAGACCAGTTAATTATTGCATGGAATAAGTATGCGGCAGGGTCGCCCGTTATAGTCAGTTTAACAGTGAACGTGGTGCCATTTGCTACAGAACCAAGAGGATAAACATATACATTTTCAACAAACCATTGCTGATCATCGAGTGCTGCAAAGACTCTGTTAAACTCGTATGGAATCGAAACTCCGTTAATTTCCATATAGGTTATCTCGGCTGTTGCGGGGCTATTTATGGAATCCGCTGCGCGCTCAATGACAAATTCAATGTTGGGGCTTGGGTGATCACGGAAAAATGACTCTAAACCAAAAGCAGCGTAACCATAGTTCTGCGCTGGATAGTAAGTAACGCGATATAATGCGTGAGTCTTCGAACCTAAAGTGAAATCTCTCCTTTCCCAAATCATATACATGCCAAAATCGTATGGTGCCATCTGTTCCGGGAAACGCATGGCATAAACGGGCGTCCCCTCGATTAGAACAGTTTTATTATCTATATATCCAACAGTAAAAACATCTGCTATATCGCCGTCTCCGTTAACATCAAAAGGCAAAACTGCTTCGCTGATGTTTCCACGTGGAGGATGACCACTCAACTTTATTCCATACCAAACTTTCTCCCAAGGAATCCAAACAGTTCCGCTTGTAGCACTATAACCATAATTACGAAAAGTCAATGTAATGTTCGCCCCTCCAACAAAACTTGTAATCTCCTTATTCAAAATCTTAAACAGTGGGATATCAGTGGTAGGTATGTCTTCAAATGAAGGCTTAATGACGGTCGTAATCCAAAGCACTATGCAAAAAGTGTCAACGCACAAACACAAAAATGAAATTTTTTAACCATAAAGTAATGTTTGTAATATAGCGCCTTATAAATTTTCAAGCCTATAGAAAGACGTTTTATCAAGTCTCAATTTTCGTTAAATTCACGGGTTTTTGCCGAGAAATCCCGCGCACTATTACTATGGGTTTATGTTTTATTTTTTCTAGCATTTCCCAGCTAACCTCGGTCAAGTTAACACTGAATTTTTCAGCCATGTCCCAGACGGTTCTGCCAGCTCCATAACCCCTAGCGCGGTTTGCAATCTCCGCAATCGTTAATGCCTCTTCTGTTGGGATGGGGTGTCCAGCCACTGCTATTGGGGTTGCCCTTCTCTTCAGCTTCAGCATCCGCCCAGCAACATAGGCGATGAAGCTTCCAAGGTTATGGATTCCCTTTATTGGTTTAGGTCTGGGCGTGAAATGAAAATTTCTGAAAGAGTATGTCTTATCCGTGTCGGCAATTATAACGCAAACTTTCCGCCCAAGTGCTTCTAAAATTTTTCTTTGTATTTTTTCGGCTATGGCTTGGGCGTTTTTTAGGGGTAAGCAAACATAAGCGTATGGAAGGTTTGTTCCATCTATGCCTCCTTCAGAACCGAACATTAAGGCTTGCAGCAAACCCGCATGTTGAAGGGCGACTTGCTTGTGGCGACTCCCAGCATCCCGTGGATAGCTTCTAAGCCTTTCTATGAGCTTTCTTCGCAGGTGACATATTGGACCGAGAAAATAGCCCCAAACAAGTGGCATCCAAAGTCTGGCGATGATTTTTGCATTTAGGCTTGGCTTTACCTTGCTTTCATCTATAATATTGCCGGTGGCTGTTGCAATGGCTTTTTCCGATATAATAATAAAGTCTCCGTTTGAAACTTTCCCCTCAATGCTTTTAATTATCTGCCCTACATAGTCTTCCCCGGGTCGCCAGTACTTTGTTGTTATGGCATATGCCTTATACCTTGGCATTTGAACCGCTTAAAGGGTTTTAGAGGTTTTTGAACCGCTTTTTAATTTCTTCAATGTTGCATTCTAGCGGTTTCATTTTTCCCTCTGGGCAATAGCCAAGCTCAACGCATGTTGGTCCGGCATTCTCGAAAAGCGACGGCGCCACCTTCTTCACTTGTCGAAGCATTTCTGTTGCAACTTCGCGAAGTTCCCATTGAGAGCGGGCGCAGCACCGCAAGTTGAAGAAGTGGCGGAGCTCACGGGCGTTCATGGTGACAACAATGTTTGTTTTTGCAGCGTTTGGAAGAATATACCGCGCATCTTCTTTCGGAATGCCCAATTCCAAGAGTTTCTTGTAGGTGGCCGATATACTTTCTAATGTTTCATCGAAGATTTTCTTTGCCTCTGAATTTTGGGCTATAGTGGGTGGCGTCACATACTTTTTCAATGTGTCATATATCACGTAACGTTGGCTCTGCTGCGTGTAGGATGCGATGCGATGCCTGACAAGCTGGTGGGTCAAAGCCCTTGAAACCTCTTCTATGCTGAAAGTAAAGGATGCATGCTCAATCACCGACATATGCCCATAACCAGTCACACGCCTAATTGTCTGCCTAGCCCTATCCAAATCTATGCTATCAAAAATTTCAGATGGATTTCCGCTTCTTGACGATGTTAGGGCTGCAGCCCCACAAAGAAGTTCGGGGTCCGCCGTATAACGGAGAAGCCTAACCCTCATTTTAGTACACCTTTCACGCTTAGACCACGAAGGTAATAAATCCGGTTCGTGATAAAACGCTTTTGGAGACCCTTATTGGCAAGAGCCAAAAAGCCCATAGACTATATAAACGAGCTATGTTCCAGCAGAAAAGCAAAACAGCGTAGGCTTGGAAAAGCCTTACAAACCCAATATGAGAAGTGGACGAAAACCATAGCCCTAAAAGACTTCCTCAAATTTAATGAAACCATAAGGGTAAACAAGTCTAAAATTGGCGTTGCACAGTTTTTCGGAAAGTTCCGCGCCTACGCCTTTGAAGAATACGTTTGCCGCCTCCTAAAAGAGAGGGTCGCCGTCAAGAAGCCTTTTGAAGTGTTTTGGGGTGAGAAATGCCTTGTTTGGCAAGACGGCGAGAAAAGTTATGCCATGGAATTTGATATTTCCATTGGGCGGAGAGCGGACGGGTTTATTGATCCGCTGGTTGTTTTTGACGCGAAGGTTGAGCTTGATTCAGCTAGACTTAAAACGGCTGTTGCCTCTTTCGCCATTCTAAAACGTTGGAAACCAGAAACCCGCTGCGTGCTCGTCTATATAACGAGAGAGTTGGATGATTGTCTTTTAGAATTGGCTAGAGACTGGGTTGATAGGCTTTTTCAGTTCAGCTGGGAAAATGATGAAACTGAGGCTTTTTTAAGCTATGTTTCAGGATGTCTAGGCTAGAAAGGGTCTAGATTTTTGCGTATATGCGGTCGCCGGTGAATCTTCCACTTTCCATCTCCATTTCAATTTCGTGCAAAAGCAGAATTCGCTTGAACGTAGGCGGGTGCGTTGAGAACCAAGTGTTGATTTTCGCCCATGTGGATTTTGCCTCCTTCTCCATGGCCAGTTCCAGTTCCCGCTCGTCTAAGACGCCGTCCCTATCCAAGTCGTATTCCGCCTTCTTCTCCATTATGGAGGATATTTCCAGCTTAGCCATCGACGGGTCACCAATGTAGAAGGTTCTAGCACCGGATGGCGGTTTTGGCGAAAGCGACAAACCGTAAGTGATTTTTGCTAGGGCGCTTTGGAGGCTTCTAGGCGACCCAGTCAAGTAGGCGGAATAGGCGTCAGCGTAGTGCTCCCGTAGCCTGCTTAAACCCATGACACATAAGAGCGAAATGATGTAAACGATGTAGGAGATTATTGCCACTGCGAAAAGCGCTGCCTTTATGCTACCTTCCTCCTTCTTTTTTGATGCTGGGGCCCACCTTCCAGCTTCCCATGTTGCCCTCGCAATCAAATAGGCTAGGAGCGGTAGTGCCGAAAGTACTGTCATGACGATGAAGTCTTTGTGTTTTATGTGGCCAAGCTCGTGGCCTATTACGCCCCTGATTTCGTCCTTGTTAAGCCTTTTGAGGAGTCCTTCATGCACTGCTAGGGTGGCATCTTTGGCTGTTCTTCCAAAGACAAAAGCGTTTGGCGTTTCGTCTGGCACAATAGCCAGTTTTGGCATTGGCAGTCCGGATTTATCGGCTAACTCTTTCACTGTTTCTTCAAGCCAAGGGTTTTCTCCCTTTTCCAAATAGCGGAGCCTTGTTGAACTTGCCACCACTGCTGGTCCAATCAAATATTGGATGAGTATGAATAGTGCTGTGCCTATTATGGCGTAGATGAGGCTGAATTGAAAGATTATCATTATCGCCGCCAAAAAGAGCGCAAATATGAAAGCCACTAGAAATATGGATGTGCCCATTGCAAGTTTTAGTTCGGCTAGCCTGCCCAACAACCCACCAGCATTATATCAGTCAAAAACGTAAGGGGCATCTCTGGTTAAAGCTTTATCCCCTTTGCCGCTTATTTTATGTACTTCTTTGGGTTTTTCTTAAACTCTTCCTCGCACATTTTGGAGCAGAAGTAGATTATGCGGCCTTCATGCTCAACTTTGCTAAACGCCGTTTCTGGGTCTATCTTCATTCCACAAACTGGGTCTTTTACAAGGGTTTTCTTTGCCATAATAGCTTTCACCTCCTCTGGTTCATACTTCCTCAAAGTTTGACTGTTTAATGCCACTATAACTGTGCTGAAGGACATTATTATTGCGCCAACCGCCGCTGGAAGCGTCACTCCAAAACCTGATAGGATTCCAGCTGCTACTGGAATTGTTATTATGTTGTAGCCTGCAGCCCACCATAGGTTTTGAACCATCTTTGAATATGTTTTGCGCGAGATATCTATGACTTTCACCACGTCTCGTGGGTCGTTTTTAACTAGGATTATGTCTGCGCTTTCTATGGCTACATCTGTTCCAGCGCCTATGGCTATTCCAACATCCGCCGTAACAAGTGCTGGTGCGTCATTCACGCCGTCGCCGACCATGGCTACTCGGTAGCCTTCCTCTTTTAGACGCCTAATTTTCTCAGCCTTTTTATCCGGGAGAACCCGCGCGAAATAGCTGTCTATGCTAAGCTCTTTTGCAACCCATCGGGCAACCTCTTCAGAATCTCCGGTTAACATGTAAACCTTGACGCCGTTTTCTTTCAATTTTCTGACGGCTTCACGGGATTCCTCCCTTATGCTGTCTGCCAACGCGAATGCACCAGCAAGTTTTCCATCCACAACCGTGAAAACAACCGTTTTGCCTTGGTCTTGCAGTTTCCTTATTCTCGGATCTTTAACGGCTATTTTCAACTCTTCAAGGAGGTTTACGCTTCCAACATAAACTTCTCTTCTCCCAACTTTTCCATAGGCGCCCCTACCAGGCAAAGCCTTAAAACCCTTTGCTTGTGGAATTTTGACGCCTTTGCTTTCGGCATATTCTACTATGGCTTTTGCTATTACATGTTCAGAGTTTAGCTCCACACCTGCCGTAAGCCTCAAAAGCTCCTCTTCCGGTATGAAGGGGACAATGTCGGTGACTCCGAATTTTCCAACAGTCAATGTGCCAGTCTTGTCGAAAACAACGGCGTTAACGTCTTTCACCATTTCGAAGGCTCGCCTATCCCTTATGAGGATTCCGCTCTTTGCTGTTATGGATGTGGAAAGAGCAACAACCAATGGTATGGCTAATCCTAAAGCATGGGGGCAAGCGATAACGAGAACTGTTACAGCTCTTTCGATGGCAAAATCCCAACTAGTCATAAAAGACCAAGCTGCGAAGGTTATTATGCCGACGCTTAACGCCACATAGAAAAGGAGCGCGGCGGCTCTGTTCGCCAAATCCTGCGTTCGCGAGCGGCTTTCCTGGGCTTGCCTAACCAGTTTAATAACTTGTGCCAGGTAAGTTTCTTCACCGATACGTTCTATCCGAACTTTTAGTATGCCTTCGCCATTTATTGAGCCTCCAACAACTTTTTCGCCAACCTTTTTGCCTATTGGCCTGGACTCTCCGGTTAACAAGGCCTCATTAACATATGATTCGCCTTCAACAACAACGCCGTCGGACGGGATTTTCTCGCCGGGTCTCACAAGAACAACATCGCCCTTTTTCAGCTGTGAGACTGGGGTGTCTATGATTTCGCCGTTTTTTATTAGGTGGGCTGTTGTTGGCATTATTCGGACAAGCTCCTCCAAAGCCATAGAAGCGCCCATAACGCTTTTTGCCTCAATCCAATGCCCCAAAAGCATAACATCGATTAGGGTTGCGAGTTCCCAGAAGAAATCTTTGCCGCTTATGGCGAAGTAGACTGTTCCAAGCGAGTAAAACATGGCCACAGAAACAGCCATGCCAATAAGCGTCATCATGCCGGGCTGTCTGCCCTTAACCTCTTGATACAAGCCTTTTAGGAAAGGCCACCCGCCATAAAGGTAGACAATTATGGATAGGAGGGACAACACCTCTTTCTGGTAGGGGATTTTTATCCATTCTAGGCCGAGCCAC
Source organism: Bathyarchaeia archaeon (assembly GCA_038882975.1). Classification (GTDB taxonomy): domain Archaea; phylum Thermoproteota; class Bathyarchaeia; order Bathyarchaeales; family Bathycorpusculaceae; genus JAGTQI01. The sequence continues at coordinate 222,601 of JAVZNE010000001.1, read as the reverse complement.
ATCTGAATCATTTCTGAAAGAAGCAGAATTGGCACCGTTAGTGCTAGCGAAACTAAAAATCGCCGCTTAAACTCTCCAACGTGGTGGGCGTGATGGCTGTGAGTGCTCAAGCCCCATAATCCTCCGACAATTTCAGCCTTTCAGTTTCTCTAGAATTATTGCCGGACAAATTTTCTTGACGCCTTCAATAGGCCCAATTTTTTCCGAAATAAGTCTTGTGAGTTCGCGTCCGTCCTCCGTCCATATTTCGGTCATTATCATGTGGTCTCCCGTGGACGTGGCTACACATCGGATTTCTTTAAACTCGCAGAGTTTTTGGGCTACCTCCAAAAGTTTAGGCGGATCCACGTCTATGCCAACTATTGCAACGGTGTTTAGGCCTATTTTAGCTGGGTCTATTTCCACCGTGAACCTTTTTATTACGCCGTTTTCTTTTAGAGCTTGAACCCTTTTCCTTATTGTTGATTCGCTCAGCCTTAATTTTTTGGCTATGTCTATGAAAGTTAGGCGTCCGTCTTCCTCTAGAAGTTTTAGGATTTTTAGGTCAAGTTCGTCTATTTCCGCAATCTTTTTTACCATTTTCGCACCATTCTTTACGATTTTTGCCGAATTTTGTACGAAAAGCATATAAGTCTTGAAGGATAAAAGGATTACGGTTTAAAATCGGAGGAGGAATGAAATAAAATGGAAAAAATTGAGGAGAAAAAGCCTCTCTTGAGTCTCGGCGAAATAGTCCCAGATTTTGAGGCCGTGACAACACACGGCAAGATAAGGCTTTCAGACTTTAAAGGAAAATGGGTCATCCTATTTTCGCATCCAGCAGATTTTACGCCGGTCTGCACAACAGAGTTTGTAGCCTTCGCCCAAATATATCCAGAACTTGCTAAGCGCAATGTCCAACTCATAGGGTTAAGCATCGACAGCGTCTACTCCCACATTGCATGGGTTAGAACAATAAAGGAGAAGCTCGGCGTAACCATACCGTTCCCTGTTATCGCCGACTTGGATATGAAAGTAGCGAACCTGTTTGGCATGATACACCCCAAACAAAGCACAACAGCAGCAGTGCGCTGCGTCTTTGTAATAGACCCGGAAATGAAGCTTAGGGCAATGATATACTATCCACTGAACGTCGGGAGAAACATGGACGAAATTTTGAGGCTAATTGATGCATTGCAAACAGCCGACAAGCACAAGGTGGCTTTACCAGCAAACTGGAGACCAGGCGACCCAGTTATAGTGCCGCCACCTACAACGCAAGAAGAGGCTGAAAAACGCTTGCAAGAGGGCTATGAGTGCGTTGACTGGTTCCTCTGCAAGAAGAGGCTCCAATAAACTCCTCTTTATTTCATGTGAGGTGAATATGGTTTGGTGCAAAAGCTTCGCTCAACAGCCAAACTTGTAAAGGACCTGCGAATAGCCGTTGACAATGGAAGAGCCCACAGCGTATGCCTAGACCTACCGCCAGAACTTGGAACAGACATGGGACCAACAGCCCTCGAGCTAGGCGTTATGAGCTATGCCGGATGCTTCGCCACAATCTTCGCTTTAATGGCTAAGAAAATGAGGGTTCAACTCAAAGACTTGGAGGTTAAGCTTGAAGCCATAAAATCCGAAGAGGCTGGAACAGTAACAGAAGCAGCCTTCAACATAACCGTCAAAACCGACGCCCCGGAAGACACGGTCCAGAGGATTTTCAAGCTGACAGTGGAAAACTGCCCGGTCGGGAAGCTTTTCGAAAAAGCCGGAGTCAAAGTAAGCTACAACATTAAGACAGAAAAATAGCTGGGAGTTGAAGGCTTTGGAAAAGTGGGAGTGCATAATCTGTGGGTATGTATATGACCCCGAGGTCGGAGACCCAGAGCACGGCATAAAACCCGGAACACCCTTTGAGGCTTTACCAGAAAACTGGGTTTGCCCAGTTTGCGGCGCTCCAAAGGACCAGTTTGTAAAGAAAAGTTAGAAATGGAGGTGTACGCGTTATGGAGCAAGCTAAACTGTATGCTTTGCCCCAGCTGCCTTATGGTTATGGAGATTTGCAGCCCTACATGTCCGAAGAACAGTTAAGAATCCACCACAGCAAGCACCACCAAGCCTACGTTAATGGGGCTAACGCCATACTCCAACGGCTGGATAAGGCGCGAAAAGAGAACATAGACATAGACGTTAAAGCCACACTTAAAGAGCTTTCATGGAATGTTGCCGGGCACTTGTTGCATTCGCTTTTTTGGGGTAACATGGCACCGCCAGACAAGGGCGGCGGAAAACCCGGCGGAAAATTAGCCGACAAAATCTCCGAAGAATTTGGAAGCTTTGAGCGTTTCCAGAAGGAGTTTTCCCAAACAGCCATAAGCGTTGAAGGCTCTGGATGGGCAGCCTTAACCCTTTGTAGGCAGACTGGTCGCCTAATGCTGATGCAAGTGGAGAAGCATAACGTGAACGTTTATCCAATGTTCCGTATCCTCATGGTTCTCGACGTTTTCGAGCACGCCTACTACATAGACTACAAGAACGACAGAGGCAAATTCATTGAGGCTTTCTGGAAAATTGTCAACTGGGACGAAGTTAATAGGCGACTGGAAGAGGCACTAAAATAAGCTTGTAGTGGATGTAATATGCCGAAAATCCTAATCCTCTATTATAGTAGGACTGGAAACACTGAGAAAATGGCTAAGGCTGTGGCTGAGGGAGCAAAAACAGTGCAAGGCATAGATGTTGAGTTAACCTATCATGCAACGCCAGAACAATTAAAAGAGTATGATGCTATAATTGTTGGCGCTCCTACATATCACCATGACACAACCCTCGACATCAAGATGCTCTTTGAGGAAGCCGCCGTAAAAGGCATAAACTTGAAGGGAAAGGTTGGTGCTGCCTTCGGGTCTTATGGCTGGAGCGGTGAAGCCCCAAAGCTTGTCATTGAAATTTTGAAGAACAAGTTTGAGATGGACGTGACTGAACCGCCATTGCTAATAAGGTACACGCCGGACGCAGCGGGTTTGGAAAAGTGCAGAGAACTTGGGCGGAGAATTGCTCAGAGGCTTGTCAAGGCTTAACATAGACATTAAAATAGTCCATCCAGTTCAAATATAAGTGGGAAACTGAAATGCCCTCAAAAAATGAGCTTTTAACCTTCATAAAGCGACAAATCGAAGTTGAAAATGAAATTGTCGATTCGCTTAACGAAGCTCTTAAAAACATCAGGAATCCCTCCGTTAAAGGCGTTTTGAGAGGAATTTCGCTGGATTCCCTAAAACATGCTGAGATGTACGACGCAGCTTTGAAGCTTCTAACCACAACCCAGCAGGCACTTGCGCAGGAACACCTGGACAAACAAAGAAGCCTTGTGGAGAGGCATATCCAAATCGAAGCTGAACTCATAAAGAAGATAAACGACATGCTGCCAACAGTTGAAAATGAGAAGGTTAAGCTCCTCCTAACAGCCATACTAGCCGACGAAAAAAGGCATCATGAACTCCTAAAAGAAGTTTTAGAAATCATCGTGAAGGGCGAGACAATAACAGAAGAAGATTGGTGGGACATCCTCTGGAAAAACGTGCCATTCCATGGGGCACCAGGCGGATAGCCTAACATTGAAAGCCATAAATTTCCCATTTTTCTTGCAGAGTTTCGCATCTTTTGGCAAAACTTTTAAACAAACCAGTACAAAACTGAAAGGGAGGTGAAAATTTTGGCTTCTAAAAAATTGTTGGAAATGCTGAACGACGCCATCGCAAGAGAGATGCAAGTCTCCATACAATACATGTGGCAACACGTCCAATGGAGTGGTGTCAAAGGCTTCGCGGTTCAAGAAGAGCTTAAAAAAGTGGCTATAACGGAAATGAAGCATGCAGAAGCCATCGCTGAAAGGCTATTCTATTTAGGCGGGACGCCCACAACAAAGCCAACTGAGATATTTGTTGGAAAAACACTTAAGGAAATGATACAACGAGACATAAAAGACGAGGAAAACGCCATAAACCTATACAAGCAAATAATAGCCCAAGCAAGAAAAGAAAACGACACAACAACAGCCCACCTATTTGAAGAAATCCTAGAAGACGAGGAGGAACACCACGACCTATTCACAACACTAGCAGAAGAACTGTAACGAACATCTGCCACCTTTCTTTACTACCGTTGAACTTTTGACACATCTTGGCTTTTTGTAGCTTTCAATATTGATAGTATGCCCAAACCAATTAGTAAAAACGCCACAAAACCTATTGGAAGAACAAAGAGTACCATAAATAATTCTTGGTTAATCCAGGGCTTATCCACGTTGTAAAGAATCTGGTAAAGGCTAAAGAGTAACATTGCACCGCCGAGTGCAAAAGTTATAGCACCTATGAACCCTCTCACTGAGTTATCCATCTTTGTCTCCCTTCAACCATAACTTCTTATTTAATGGATATTATATATTGGAACGTATTCTACAAAGCGAAATCGATTTTTGAATCTGCACAAAAAAGTTTTTAATGTTAATGTCAAAACACCTCTGCGGAGAGTAAACTGTATGCTGTCCCAGATTCCGGTTAAGGTTGAAAAGGTTTCAGAGAAACTTTTGGATTGTGAGATACTACGCGTTGCCATAATCGCCGAATTGGACGCAGTAAACCTCTATGAGCAACTAGCAGCCGCAACAACAAACGAGACCATTAGAAAAGTGCTTCTAGAAATAGCGAGGGAAGAGAAAACCCACGTGGGCGAGTTCCAAACACTATTACTAAAGGAAGACGGAGAACAAGTCAAAGAGCTGGAAAAGGGCAGAAAAGAAGTAGAAGAAATCACAAAATAGCCTAAGTCATAGAGAAAGATTACTTTTCAAGATTGGCAATCCTCAAACTTTTTATTTCTCTGCATTAAACCATGCTAACATCTGGTGGTTTAAAATGACATGGCATTTATTAGTTAAAACTGCCTTGCTTCTGCTCTTCAAAAGCGCTGAGGGGCGTGGCTCTGAATTGCTGAAAGGCCTAAACATTCTTTTTGCGCTCATCTGGTTCTTTGTTGAACTCCTTGTATTAACAATCGTTCTCTATATTGCAGGGCTAATCGTGGTTGGCAAGAGGCGTGCCTTATTTTCAGATGCCTTCATAATCTCGCTGTTAGGAACTGTTTTGTCTACGGTATTTGCTGTTTTGCTGCCCGGCTGGATAGCACTTCTCATAAGCATTTTTGTCTGGCTCCTGTTAATCAAGCGTTTTTACGAAACCGGTTGGCTTGGCGCATTGGCAGTGGGCATACTTGTAGTAATAATTTACTTAGCAATCCTGCTGCTCCTAGCTTTGATATTTGGTTTGCTAGGCTTGCTTGCTGGCTTATTGGAAAAGGTCATTGGATGGCTTATGTCCATGATGCCTTAGCAAAAGGCGAGGGTTTATTAATTGTCGGAGACAAAAAAGCGCACTATCACGTTAGGCTTAGCCTTTCTTTCCTCGCTACTATTATCCTCTTTCGAAAACACCGTCTTCTTCACAATTCTGGCAAAAAACATTCTCCAAAACCAGCTCTTAGCCGTTGGAATGATATTTCTACATAACGTGCTTGTCATCTCTATGATTCTACTAGGCATGTCCTTCTATGTAAGCCTCGTTCTCTCGGGGTTCTTTAAAAGGGAAAAATATTCGCATATTGTTTTGGAGCACCCGCAAACCTTCGCCATAGCCTTCACAATAATAATTGTTTTCTTGAGCATTTTGAGGGGCTGCACCCTAATATATGGAAAAGTCAGCTTGGACGTGTTACCCGCGATACTGGTCATGAGCATGCCTGTAGGAATCGTCGAAGGTTGCGGCATTTTCCTGACGCTGAAGAAAACATTAAGCAGAAACCTTAGAACAAGAGACCTAGTCTACGTTTATGGCATATTCTTCATAGCGGCCATATTAGAAGTAGCCTTCATAAACCTCCTACTGATGTTTTCGAGCTAAATTTTGAAAGGAAATGTACCCTAATTTTGGCTAGGATAGACGCCTTCAACCTTTTTCAGTTTTTCCTTTAAATCCTTTATTAGCCTCTTAAGCTTGGGGCTCAACTCAACCGGGTATTTGGCTGCGCCCCTAAGCCTCTTGTATTTTTCTGGAAGCATTGAAAGGTTATTTATTGCTCTTTTCCTTATCTCTTCAAGAGATGGCAAATCATAGACTATTCTGCCTTTCTCTATAACCTTGACAAGAAGCGGTTCACCGCCAACATCTTCGCCCTCTAGGGCGATTACATCCTTAACAAATTTTCCTCCCTCATCTTTAAACCTGAAAACCTGCTTTCTCCCTGGAAGGGTGGCTTTTCTCTCGCTTAGCTTCATTATTGGCTGGAATTCGCCCTTCTCGTTCATCTTTTCGCATAGTTTGTAGATTATGTCAACATAGGGTCTGTCTGCGGATGTTCCCATGCGTGTGCCAACGCCGAAGGCGTCTATTTTTGCGCCTTTGCTTAGCAACTCCTCTATTCTATATTCGTCGAGGTCTCCGCTTGCAAATATCTGCACATAACCAAGCCCATTATCGTCAAGCATTTTCCTAACCTTTCGGCTTATCTCCACAAGGTCTCCGCTGTCAATGCGCACTCCGCGAAGCCTAAACCCCATTTTTTCCAGTTCTTTAGCGACGGTTATGGCGTTTTCCGCGCCCTTAATGTTATCAAAAGTATCTATCAGCAAAGTTGACTTGTCAGGGAAGGTTTTTGCAAAAGCCCTAAAAGACTCTATTTCGTTGTCGAAGAACATGACAAAGGAGTGCGCCATAGTCCCGAAAACAGGTATGCCATACAACATTCCGGCCAGAACATTTGATGTGCCATTACAACCAGCAATGTAGCTTGCGCGGGCAACTTTCATTCCGGCATCTGTTCCATGTTCCCTTCTCAAGCCAAACTCGATTACAGACCTACCTTGAGCGGCATAAATAACTCTAGAGGCTTTAGTGGCTATTGTGGTTTGGAGATTAATAGTGTTTAAAATGAAGGTTTCTATCAGCTGCGCCTCTATTATTGGGGCTGTAACCCTAATCAGCGGCTCGTTGGGGAAAACTACGGTGCCCTCTGGAACAGCCCAAACATCGCCACTAAACCTGAAATTCCTTAAATAGTCGAGGAAATCCTCTTTGAACCCTTGGCTTCTCAAGAATTTTATGTGCTCTTCTGTGAACCGCATCCTTTCCAGAAACAGTAGGACTTGTTCTAAGCCGGCAAATAGAAAGTATGAGCGGTTCGGGGGCAAACGTCTTATGAAGAGGTCGAAGGTGGCTGGTTCAAGTCTCTTATTGTCAAAGTAGCTTGCACACATTGTAAGCTCATAAAGGTCTGTTAACATGCTCATGTTCTCTTCGTTAACAAAGCCTAACGAAGTTTTCACGAGGCATCACCCTTGAAACCGTATTTCTTATCCGGGGAATGGACAGGTTTTTGTTGGGCAACCTCCAGCATACTCTGAATCCGCCGAAATAAATCTCTTTTCAGCGGTTTTAACTTCCCCAATGTATAGGACTTGCTCCGGCCTGCTTCCGTAACGGAAAACAGTTACACCCTTACATTTCAGTTTCCAAGCAAGCTCAAACACTTTTCTGACGTCCTCGACGGTTGCCTCAAAGGGCATGTTAACGGTTTTTGAAACAGCGTTATCTGTGTACTTCTGGAAAGCCGCTTGCATCCTCACATGCCACTCAGGCTCTATGTCTAAGGCTGTTACAAAAACCTTTTTGACATCTTCTGGAACCTTGTCTATCTTTTGAACAGAACCGGTTTTTGCTATCTCCTCAAGGAGATGCGCATCATAAAAGCCTCTTTCCTTCGCTACAATTTCAAACAACGGGTTCGTTTCAAAAAGCCTCGTCCCATCCAAGACGTTTCTTATGAAGGATACGGCGAAAAGCGGCTCAATTCCGGATGAGCACCCCGCAATTATGCTTATGCTTCCAGTTGGGGCTATTGTTGTGACTGTGGTGTTTCTCATAGCCCTATACTTGTCCTTCCAAATGCTCTTGTCGAAATTTGGAAATGAGCCCCTTTTCTCGGCAATTTCCTCAGACTTTTTATGGGCTTCCTCGTCGATGAACTTCATCAGTTTTTCCGCAAGCTCCAAGGCTTGTTCAGAATTGTAGGGTATGCCAAGCTTAATTAGCATGTCTGCAAAACCCATCACGCCCAAGCCTATCTTCCTATTAGCCTTTGTAATTTTCTCTATTTCCCTTATCGGATACCTGTTTGCATCTATAACATTGTCCAAAAAATGGACAGCATTCCCAACAGTTTCCCTAAGCTTCTCCCAATTAATTTTTCCATCCTCAACCATGCGTGAAAGATTAATTGACCCCAAATTGCATGACTCGTAGGGCAGGAGTGGCTGTTCTCCACATGGGTTAGTTGACTCTATCCTTCCTACTTCTGGTGTGGGGTTATGCCTATTAATCTCGTCTATGAATACGATGCCAGGATCACCGCTTGCCCAGGCAGACCTCGCTATTAGGTCCCAAACCTCCCTTGCCTTGAGCTTTCCCGTTCTTTCCTTATTTCTTGGGTTTATTAGCCAGTATTCGCCATCCTCCTCAAGGGTTTTCATAAAATCGTCAGTTATGGCAACCGATATGTTAAAGTTTGAAAGGAAACCCGGCTGCTGCTTTGCAGTTATAAACTCGAGAATGTCTGGATGATCCACACGCAAAATTCCCATCATAGCACCACGTCTTTTGCCACCCGCCTTAATGACATCGGTGGCAATGTCGAAAACTCGCATGAAGCTGACCGGGCCGGAGGCCACGCCCTTGGTGGACATGACTATGTCGCCTTTAGGCCTAAGCCTTGAAAAGTCGAAGCCAACGCCGCCGCCGCTTTTCTCGATTAAAGCCATATTCTTAACTGCTTCGAAAATGCTGTCCAAGGAATCTTCAACTGGCAAGACAAAACATGCAGAGAGCTGACCGAGTTTTGTTCCAGCATTAAAGAGCGTAGGCGAATTCGGGAGAAACTCAAGCCTAGCCATCATCCTGTAGAAGGTTTCCTCGCTTTCCCTTGGGTCTTCGCCGTATTTTCGGTCAATTCTAGCTATGGCTTTTGCAACCCTCCTAAACATTTGAGCCGGGTCTTCAATTATGTTGCCCGCTTCATCCCTTCGGAGGTAACGCTTCCTCAAAACTTCAAGGGCATTAACTGTCAGCTTAGGCTCCTCTATTCCAAGCCTTTCTCTAAGCCGTCTTATCTCCTCCTTCTTTCGCCTGTAGGCTTGGTATTCCGAGGCAACCTCTTCAAAACCGCTCTTCTTTAAAACCTCTATTACAACGTCTTGGACATCCTCAACCGAAGGGATTCTTTCTACAAATCTTTCTTCTAAAAGGCTAACAACATCTCTTGTTAATCTTTCAGCTTTTTCCCCGTCTTCAAGTTTAACGGCTACAAAAGCCTTGTGTATGGCATTTTTAATTCTCTCAGGGCTAAAGTCAACTATCCGGCCGTCTCTTTTCCTAATTTTAGTTATCGGCATGGCTTTTCAATAGAAAAGGGAGCGAATGGGGATATAAAGCATGTTCTAATGTATAGTCTTAAATAAACAAGGTTGAGATATTTTTACCACGAAAACTCGAGGCTGTTGGATGATTTCGTACGCTGTAAAGCGAATTTTCCGTTCTTTCGGGCTTTTCGCGGCACTGCTGTTAGGAGTCATTCTTGCCTCGTCCTTTTTCGCTGGCATAAATATCGGCGCCGATACAACAGCAAGGGCTGCCCTCTTGCAGCAGCTAGAACGAATCCCCGTTGATATAAGTGTTGGCAGCAGCTCAACCATCAGCTCCAGCGATTGGAAAAAAGCGGCTAACGACATTAGGCAAGTTGAAGGGGTAAGGGGTGCTGAGGTTATCTCAAGACTCACTTCAACTATAAAATTTGACGAAAATTACACTGTGGTAATGGTTGCTGCCATATCATCCACCTCAATAGTTTATGAGGGGCTTAGCATAGTAAACGGAGAAGGCGCACTTGGGGTGAATGAAACTTATGTTTGGGTTGGTTCAAAAGCAGCTAATAAAATGAAGTTGGGCGACATAATCACCTTAAATCTCACATATTATTCATATCGAAGCCAGCGGGAAGAGACTTTTGCTGTTTTGTCCCTGATGGTTATGGGCTTTGTAGAGCTTGATGGCAAGGCTTATTCAATCGCCACTGGTGAATGGAGTCCACCTATAATGATACTGCGGGATGATTACAGAACCGGCATTTTTCATGGTGATTTGCTCCTCATTATAAGCTGGGAGGAAACCTTCGCAAGGCTTCTGGACGATGTTCCAAAAGATATACCATACTACAGTCTTCCATTTTCAACACAGATTCTAGTCTATGTAGACAGAGAGCGGTTTATCAACCCTTGGGACATTCCCAGTTCGATGGAGGCTTTTGAAAAGGTTAAGTTTCAAATTGGTGAAAAAGTTGCCAAATACAGCGGCATGTATGTTACCGACAACCTTGGAATGGCCCTTATGACCTTCTATACGACAAGCATAACCATGCGGTTCGCTTTTATCATTGTGGCGCTTCCGGTCTTTTTTGTGGCTTGGTATGTTGGATCAACTGTTTCAGATGTCTCCTACAACCTGCGAAGACGGGAAATTGGCTTGCTTTTAACGAAAGGTTTCTCGAACGCTCAATTGTTTAGGCTATTCCTAACGGAGTCGATAATAATCGGAATACTAGGCGGGCTGGCAGGGGTGGGACTGGGTTTTGCAGTTGCTCCCCTCTTCGCTGCGGCAAGTGGGGGACTGGAAATGGCATCACCAGTTTTAAGTACGGAAATCATAATTTTAACCGTAATTTTTGGCTTAGCCATAACCCTTTTCTCCACCTTCAGCCCCTCGCGGAGGGCCGCAAAACTTCCAACAGTAGAGGCCCTTAGGGAATACACTTACATAGAGGAGGTTAAGCCATACAAGCAGCGTTGGCCATGGGTAGCCTTCGCCCTTGGGCTCTACAAGATTGTCATGTTCCTTTTCGGCATAAACTTGGTCCAAGTTTTCACGGGACGACCTCCACCTTTCACTAACATATTCCTCTTAATACTTTTGGCCATATGGATTGCCATAGATTCCGCCCTTACATACATTGGACCGCTACTCTTTTTCTGGGGTTTCACAAAGATTTTCATTCGGGGCTCTCTAAAGTTTCAAGAGCTGGTGGCTCGAGCAGCGAAGTTTCTGGGCGATTTGGGAACTTTCGCCACAAAAAGCGTTCAGAGAAACCCTGCTAGAGCCGCTTCAGTAGCCTTCCTAGTGGCATTGATTGTGGGCTACAGCTTCCAAACTATAGGGGGAGTTGCCAGCAGCCAAGACTACACAATCCGCAGAATCAAAGCCGAGGTGGGCGCAGACATAAGCGTCTCATTGGGCCCAACAGCCAACATAACGGAGGTTCAAAAGACCATAAAAAATATGAACGAGATAGCGTCTCTAACCATTCAATATTCCATCGCTGGAGTATTTTCAGATGGCAATTCGAGGCAAATTATCGCTGTTGACCCAGAAACTTGGCCTTCAACAGCCTATTATGAAGAAGACTGGTTCAGCGGCAACAATGCAGAAAAAGCCTTCCAGTCTATGAAAATGAAAAATCAAACGATTATTCTTGAGCGGAATGCTGCGGCAAGCCTAAATAAGAAGGTTGGAGACACTGTGATGGTTACTATTGGGAATTCAAGATTGGAATTGGAGGTTATCGGATTTTTTGGGCACGAAATCCCTCAAGAATATCAGTGGCATTTCCAATCGTACATTCCGATGGGGCTTTTTAAATCGCTGAATTTGGGTTGGCAATCACCTGCTACTATTCTGGTGAAGTTGAAGGCGAATGCCGATGGGGCGGCGGTGGCTTCTGAAATTCGAAAAATTAACGGTGTTAATTCTGTGCGTTCAGTTGCTGAAGAACTGGAAGAACTTCAAAGCAATCTATTACTGGTTGGGCCGCTGAACATTCAAAGCGTAGGCGTTGTCTTTGCAATATTGGCGGCTTCTGTGGCTGTGGGTTTAGCAACGTTGGTAAGCCTTCAAGAACGGAAGAAAGAGGCTTCTATAATGTGGTCGCGTGGTTTGTCCTTTAAACAACTTTTGATTATGCTGCTCACAGAGAATATGGCCGTCGTCACCTTCGCGGTTGTCTTAGGCGCGGTGGTGGGTCTGATTGTTGTGAATGGCAATGTTGCAGCTTCTAACTCCGCGCTGGCCTACACGCTTGTGAGATACAGAATGGTTTTCCCGCTAGACGCCATAACACTTCTGGCTTCATGCCTAACCCTAATATTCGCCTCAACAATAATACCCACACTCTTACTTACGAAAAGATACATTTCAAAAGTTGAGAGGATAGTGAGAATATGAGAGGAATGAAGGTGATAGCCAAAGACCTAATCAAAATTTATAGGCTTGGAAACGTGGAGGTCCAAGCCCTAAGAGGGTTAAGCATGGAAGTTAAGGAGGGCGAAATGGTCTCCATAATTGGGCCAAGTGGAAGCGGAAAAACAACACTGCTCAACATTATAGGCGGGTTGGACCAAGCAACGGGAGGCTACGTTCAAGTTGGCGACACAGTGGTTACAGCACTGCATCCATCCCAACTAGTTGAATATAGGCGCAAAACGGTGGGCCACATATTCCAAACACTAAACCTGATACCGACTTTAACGGCGGCGGAAAACATTGAGCTTCCCATGGTAGCTTTAGGTGTCCCGAGAAGCAAAAGAACCCAACGCGTTAAGGAGCTTCTCGAAATAGTTGGGCTGACAGAAAGAGCCCACCACAAACCAGACGAATTAAGCGGTGGAGAACAGCAACGAGTAGCCATAGCCGCCGCTCTTGCGAATGACCCGCCACTAATATTAGCCGATGAGCCAACAGGCGAGTTGGACACCGCAAATGCAAAAATCGTTGTCAATTATTTATCTAAAGTCAATAAGGAATTAGGCAAAACCATAATTATGGTTACTCACGACCCGAGCGTTGCAAGAGCCGCGGACAGAATACTGCGAATCGAGGACGGTGTAATAAAGATGGCGCTGACACCGTCAGAAGTCATGGCAGAGGAAAGAGCCGTATCCTACATAGACCAGATAAGGGCGCGCATAGCAGAAATAGACCGTCAATTAGCCCAGCTAGATGAAGATTTTAGGGCTGGCAAAATAAGCGGAGACGAGTATGTGGTTAAGAGGCAAAGCCTAAAACAAGTTAGAGAGAGCCTCCGGGAAGAACTCCACAGAATGGGCATAGTATCATAAGACAAGCCTATTCCAAACACACTTCTTCAGCGATTTTAATTCCTCTATTTTCAAGTTCCGCTATGATTTGTTTGTAAATCTTTCCCTCCATGCCCAGTATCTCCGGCGGCACAACACCTTTTAAGGGTATGGCTTCTTTCAAAATCAATGTTGCCACAATCGAGGCGGTGTATGCAGTAGTCCTAGCCATGGCGGTAACTCTGCCCCCTTCATCATAATAATCAACCAAATTGTACGTGTAACGCGTTTTTCTTCCGTCTTTTAAACCGTAAACCTCAACTTTTAAAACGACAACGTCCTTCACGTTAGGTTTGACGAGAGCTCTCTCGAAAAGTTTTGCTGTAAGTTTTCTAGGTTGTATGCGGCATCCTTCAACGGAAACCTCTTTGTCGCTGAAGAAGCCCAAATCCCTTAGCAGCTTTATCTTTTCCGCGTGTCCGGGGTAGCGAAGCGTTTTTTCCCACATTTCATCAACCTCTCCAATAGTGTATAGTAAAGTTCTAAGTCCGTCCGTGTAAAAGGCCTCCAGCTTGCCAATCTTTGGAAACTCCATCGTTTCCAAGCCATCTAAAGCTTCAACTTCGACTATTTTGCCATCCCTAACTATGTGGGCTTTGCTTGTGTATTCGTCGATGAGGCTTTCAGGAGACCATGTAACAACGTAGCCCAAAGGCGGTATTGGCATTTCTGGTAGTCCGCCAACCATTATGTGAATTTTATGGGTTTTGTTAAGTTCTACAACTGCGTGACCAACGAGGATGTTGCTAATGCCTGGCGCTAATCCACAGCTTGGAACAATTGTGACACCGGCCTCAACAGCCTTCTCATGCAGTATTAGGGGGTTTTCAAGCATATACGAGACGTCAACAAGATTACTTCCCGCTTTTATGCATGCTTCAATGAGGCTGAAGCCAAACCTCGGCGGCAAAAAACCCAGAGCTAAATCGAAATCTTTCAAGGCGTTTATCAGCTCTTTCTTGTTTGAGGCGTCTAATTGAAGCCACTTAACATTGTTTTTTCCAATACTTTTTGCAGTTTCTTTGGCTTTGTTTACGTCTTTGTCAGCAACAAAAACTTCAACTTTGCTCGCCCTTTTCGCTAATTCTTCAGCCGCCACCGAACCCATTCTTCCGCAGCCTATAACAACCGCTCGCATAAGTCAAAAAGGTTATATGAAAACATTAAAGCTTTTCCGGTTCAATCTGCTTATGCTTGCCAATTTAGTGATTGGGGATTTGAAAATTTTATATACGGGCGTTGCCATTGAAATGTTGAGCGTCATGGCTGATATCTGTCCAATATGTGGGCTTCCCAAAGATTTGTGTGTCTGTGGCGAGATAGGGAAAGAGCAGCAAAGAATTCGTATAAGATTTGAAACAAGAAAGTTCGGCAGACCAACAACAATAGTTGAAGGCATAAACGACAAAGACACAGACCTTGGAGGCCTAGCCCAAAAACTGAAAAGCTTCTGTGCATGTGGAGGAACAGCCAAAAACGGACAAATAATCCTTCAAGGAGACCACCGCGAAAAAGTCCGCCAATACCTAATAAGGCTTGGATATCCGGAGGAAAACATAGAGGTTCAATAGCCACGCCCTAAAAAGGTGTAAGCCCATGGAAATCCTACAAAACATGCGTGAAGTATTGAAGACTCTGAAACATCGTGGTCCATCGAAAATTTACTGTCCAAGATGCGGAAGTCCCAAAATCCATCTGTCAAGCAGCCTTGATTACTGGTTAACGCCTAAAAAATATGTTTGTGAAGACTGCGGGTATGTTGGCCCCATAGTTATGGAAATCGAAAAGGAAGAAAATGAAAGTTAGAAACGGCTAGTCTGGCAGTTCTAAGTTTAATTGCCTCTTCAGTGTTTTGTAGCGATTTCGAACCGTAACCTCCGTGACCCCCGCAGCTTCAGCAATGTCCTTTTGGGTTTTCTTTTCATTATTTTGCAAGCATGCAATGTATAGTGCTGCGGCAGCCAAACCCATAGGGTCTTTTCCAGCTGCGGCACGTTTCATTTTTGCTTCACGTAAGATTTGTATTGCCAGTCCTTGTGTTTTACCCGAAATCCCGGTTTTTTCAGCAATTTTTGAAACGTATGTTAATGGGTCTGCTATGGGCATTTGCACGTCAAGCTCTCGGAGCAAGAGCCTATAACAGCGGGCAACATCCTTCTTGTCCACTAAGCTGGCTTCCGCTATCTCCCTCAATGTTCTCGGGGTCCCGCTTCCACGGCAAGCAGCGTAAAGGGCAGCAGCGGCTATGGCTGCAATTGATCTTCCCCGTACTAAGCCTTTGTCTAGGGCTTTGCGGTATATGACGGCTGCCTTCTCCTTAATCGGTGGCGGTATATACACCTTGTCTGAGAGGCGGTCAAGCTCAGCCATTGCCTGTGCCAAGTTTCGGTCTATTGAGGAGTGCACCCTTGAGCGTATCTGCCATTTTCTTAGGCGCCACATTTGCAAGCGTGTCGAAAGTGGAAGTTTTCTTCCGAAGGCGTCTCGGTCAACTTGGCTTATGGCCGTTGACAATCCTTTATCGTGGACGGAGTAGGACGTTGGCACTCCTACGCGACTTCTTGAGGCTTTCTCCTCCTGTGTGAAGGCACGCCACTCTGGTCCCTTGTCCATCATCTGCTCGTGAAGTACAAGTCCACATTCTCCGCAAACGGTTTCGCCAGTGTCATAGTCGTGGATAAGATTTACACTACCACATTCCGGGCACTTGTCAACCAAGCGTTGACGGGTTCCGCTTTCTTTCCCGCTCATTTTCCCACACTTCGATTTTGCGTAGAACCGTCCCTTTTCATTTCCCCAATATAGGAGTAGAAGACGCCATCCGGCCCCGCGTGTTCTATCCAGATGAAATGTTTTAATATATAAATTTTACGGTTTAAACTAAAATATCCCCTTCACAAATCTTGAATAATGATTAGTGCTACTAATCTACCAAAAGAGTTGTGCCAAAATGATAAAGCTCCCAGAGAAAGTGCGAAAAACGCTGGAGAAAATCGTAAAAGAGATGGCTGCCAACGAAACCATTTCTGGGATAGGCTTATTTGGAAGCTGGAGCCGCAGCGACGCTGTACCTTCAAGTGATGTCGACTTGCTAGTCCTCAGCAATAACCCTCTCGAAGACGAGTATGTGGAGAGAGTCTCTGTTGGCGACCTATTTCTAGACTTTAATTTTGTTCCAAAACATTTGATTCAAGGTCCAATACATCCAAAATTTGACCAAAAACTCTACGAAGTCCAAATCCTATACGATAGGGACTGGACTTTGACAAATACAAAGCTTTCAATGGCGAAGTTTTATGGCTCGCATGAAAGGATTGGAATGAGGATAGAAACCCACATAATAGAGTCAGACATATACCTAAGCCGTGCAACCTCAGCCCACACCAAAGGCGACCATCTAAGCGCCCATCTCTTCGCCGTTGTTGCCATGGAAAATATTTTGCGTGTATTGTTGGAAATAACTCTCGAACCTTTTTCAAACAGCCGATTCCTAGAAAAAGTGGAAATTGCAGCGGAAAAGCTTGGCATGCCAGAAATTTTTAACGATTATATAGTAATGGCTAAACTAGATGATGTGAATATAACAGCAGCTGAAGAAAAGCTAAAACTCTTCAAAGCTGTTTGGGACGAAATGAGCTTCATCGTTAAACGGAAATCTCAAACGTTGAAAAACGTGCATTTCAAAGTTAGAACAAGCTTAAACTATTACTTTAACACCGCGTTCATGCAAGGCACAATTTTAAGAGCAAACTCAATGATAAACTCTAGAAAGTTTGCTGAAACAGTGCACTACTTATCCAGTATATCCCTAAACATTGTTGAAAACTATGCTTGGCTAAAAGCCATAGTTGAAAGGCAGAAAATAGACTACACAAGACTAATGCACTCGATAGAAAAACTTGAAAAAGGTAACCCAAAACACTGTCAAAACATTGTAAAGCTTCTAAGCTTAAATGACACGGCTAATGTAAGTAAGGCGGAGGCGGCGGAAACCATCAAAAAGGCTAGAAAAGACATATGGAAAATAAGGCGAGAAAGGAAACATTTAATCAAAACACACATATCAAAGAGTTAAAGTTAATCACATGATGTATGTATGAAGCCCGGTGGTGTAGTGGACAAGCATAGCGGGCTTTGGACCCGCCGACGGGAGTTCGAATCTCCCCCGGGCTACCAACCATTTTAGTTTTGCAGCGTGCAAAATCTCAAGTAGATAAGACTTACCATATTCTCTGTGTGTAATAGGAGATAAATGCAAAAGTGCGGGGGGTTAGGTTTATACTGTCGTTTAAAACTGTCAAGTGACATTATCTACAAGTCAATTTCTCCATTTTCCATAAAAAGATTGCCTAGTTGGTTGTATGCATTAATGCGATTGGCGTTACATTTGAACTTCTCGCCGTTTAGATTTCTGTAAAAGTTAATTTTCGCCTCTTTTCATGAAATGTAATGTCAAATCGGCGGAAGACGTAGTCTCTTCCAAGAATCACATAGGGTAAAATACCCTCATGGTCTGGAACTAACACTTCAATTTCCACAAAATGTGCAAATGGAGTGATATTCTTTATCAGTGTAAGCTTTTTCAATCTTGTTACTCTAGCAAGGAATACACCTCCAGCACCCGTGACTTCAGCACGTTGTTCTTCATATTTCAAAGATGGCAAAATTTCTGCTATCTCTTTTGGAATAAGTGTCCTAGTAGCACCTGAATCCACCAATGCATCTGTTTCGATATGTTCTTCGGGAGATTCTATTCGGACATGAACTAAAGGAAGTAACAGTGTCCTAACTGTACCATTTCGCATGGTATACCTATAAAATAAATATTTGCAAGTAACACTCTTTTTAGAAGGCAAACAATGTCACAGCACCATGACTTTGTCTGCAGGAACCTTCATTACGAAAAGAGTCTCTTGAGGATGTTTCTCCTTTGCTTCTTTATAAACCTCTTTTAAGTCTTCACCACTTGCTACTATTTTGTTGTCTAATACTACTATCCATTTTTCAACGTATTCTCCAAGTTTGTCACCTAAAGACATTATGTATTCGAACCCACTCGTCTTACTTTTTTTCATTTTCTCATCCTCTAAATCATAATCTTCTAGTAGCTTATCTAACTTTTCTTATTCTATAATATATATTATTGCTATACACTTAATATTTATTTCTACCTTGGAAAACATCATTTTGTTTCGCCTTTAATATTTTTCTCTTTTTTCTTTAGAGTATCTGTGTTAATCCATAACAGTATTGCCTCTTCTAACGCCTCTGTTAAGTTTCCTTTTTTCATGCCTTTTCTTCTAAATACTTCTTCTCTGAATTTGACATCGACATCATTTTTTATTTTAACATTTAGTTTGCCCATGTTTCATATTATTACAAGTAGCTACATTTATAGTTTTCTATATATCTACAATATCACATAAAAAACAGATACACGAATGAGTTGACATTTACAGCTTTAACCATATTTATTTACGTAATCCGAGTTTTGCTCACACTATAGTTTTATTTTATTCCGACAAACGATGTGACAGTTTAAACCTAGAAGTGAAATTCAGTGCGGGGGGTAGTTAAGCAGGGAATTGAACTTTTCATTGGTAAATGATGTTCCTATGTCTGGTTGGTGGCATACAGCAAGGGATGTTCTGAAAGGTAAGCCTAAAGGTCCAAGTTGATAGTACTAGGAATCTTTTTAGCTGGAATGGAGTAATCATACGGTTCTATCTTTGAAGTTTAGGAGCATTCTCTTTGGTGTTGGTTAGGTGTGTATAAAACTGAAGCTGAATATGAAATGGAAAAAGAAAGTTGCAAGCAAAGCGTATAGATGGTTTACCAAGTTCAAACAACCATTTTAGAAATTCAAACATTCAAAATGCTCGAACACTGCGAAAGCGCCATTGCGTAAAATAAACTTTTTATCTCTCTATTGATGACACCAGTTTATTAATGAGCGAAATAGTGAGTGAAATAGCTAAGTATATAGGCTTGTGGTTTATTGCTGGGTTTATTGTTACAGCACTTTGGATAATAGGAATTTTGTTGAGCAGAAACATTGTAGAGTTAATATCAGAACTTACGATTATGACGATTATTGAGGCTCTACCCTTTCCATTTAACCTATTAGCTGGATGGGCAATAGACCCCATGTCAGTCATGATTGAACTTATACTTCAAATAGTAATCTTCGCTATTTTATTGTACTTTATTGAATATCACTCATAATATGTTAAGTTTACTGTTGCATCAATGTTTCTTTTTCTCATCTTTATGTTCTTTAGGTCTGTAAGGTTTAAAACTATAACAGACGGGTCTTCCAGTGTCAGCTAACCAGGAAGGTACAATAAGAGTGCTTTTGAATTTCTTTACTCCACATTTCTTACATTCATATTATGCTAGCAGGTGTTAATGTGATAGCATTTTCACTTTCATGGTTACAATTTTCAGACAATATTAAATAAATTAGAGATGAGTTGAAAGAAAAGTTTGAACCAGAAAATTTCTACGGGTGAAACAAGCAAAAATGATATCTATTTGATATCTCCTTTTTAATCCGATTTAAGATGATTTTTTTAAGATGAAATTTTAGAAACGAGTTAATTTTAAGCCTCTTTCATATTTGCCCTCGTCAGGTTACTTCTTTATTCCTAGTTTTTTTATTCCCATCTCAATCTTTTTGTAGCCGACCGCAATCGCCATAAAAAATCCTCCTATTATAAATAGCAGCGAGGCTCCTAACAAGTTGTTAGATAAAATGCACAGAACTCCTATAACCAACTCGCTATTGAGACAAATCCAGACGCTCTTCGCCATCTTAATTCTTCGCTAACTTTTCTTTCTAAAATAAAGTAGGATTTCTTTTTCACCTGTTCTTTCAGTTCCTTTTGATAATTTTCAAGCTCAGGAGAACGTGTTAATCGTGCTTCCTTAACCATTTTCAGATAGCGTTGAACAATTTCGTCACCAATTAATTCTTCGATTTCTTCAACAGAAAAATTGTCAAAATTAATATCGGTGTGTTGTATTTCTAGAAGGTCTGCTATACTTAACCTTGGAGGTGTTACCAGTTTCTTATCTCTTGACATAGACATATATTGAGCCGATTGAAATTTTTACTCTAAATTCTAATAAGAGTTTAACCAATTTATATATAGTGTGTTTGTCAATTTGTTGAGTCTAATAGAGATAAAGATTCGTTATATGAACGGCCGGAAGAATTCTTTATTTTTCCATTCCCATCCCATCCTATTGAAACAATTTATTTTTGGACTTGACAGTTATAAACTCTCAAGCAAAATCAAAAGAGACCCAAAAAATTAAAGTCAATTTTCTGCTGTTTTACGCTCAAAAAGAGCGAAGTTTGAGCGAATTCGACGTTGTGGCGATGGTGCGGGGGGTGGGATTTGAACCCACGAACCCCTACGGGACAGCCGTTCCGCGAAACTTTTGGAAGGGTTTCTCCTCAGGGCTGCGCCTTTGGCCAGGCTTGGCAACCCCCGCATGTCTTCAGTTTATTTCTTATTTTTCTAGGTGAAATTAAACCTTCCCTTCAATGTTTCTTAAGGGTTTAGATTATTCTGAAATCTTCTTTTATTGTTGTTAGCACTACGTGGGTGTTTGTTCTTTCTACGTAGGGCATTGCTAACAAGCGTTTTGCAAATTTGCTTAGTTCTTCTCTGTTTTTGAATTTGGCTATGACTATGGCGTCTATCAGTCCTGTTACGTCGTAGACGCAGCAGACGTTGGGAAGTTTTGCAATTTCGCTTTCCACTTCTAAAAGTCTTCCTTTTGAAACTGTTATTTCGACCACGACGGTTAGGGCGTAGCCAAGTTTCTCATGGTCCAGTAGGGCTGCGTACCCCTTTATTATACCAGCTTCTTCCAGTTTCTTTACTCTTGATAGGGCTGTGCTTGTGGATACGCCACACTGCTTAGCCAGCTGCCTTGAGGAAAGCCTCGCATCCAAAGTTAAAGCCCTCAAAATTTTCACGTCAACCTCGTTTAATTCTTCCCCTTTTCTGACCCGCTTTTCGCTACCTTCCTTGGGGGCTGACCATCGAACATTTGCACCGTTCATTATATATACGCTCCTTCATTCATGTTACACATGTAAGACTACTTTATTTTATATTTAACATTTGTCATCATTTTCTTTGAAAAACCTTTTATATGTATTATTAAAGCTTATCTAACTGTAAAATTATCCAGGGAGCTAACATGATGCGAAATTCGCTACGGCGGATGTTTCAAAACCAAAATGTTGAATTGTGTTTTAGGCTTATGAAAAACGCTGACCATGTTCTTTTGCATTTCACAGATCTGCTTGGTTTTTTAAAGGGTAGGACTATTCCCGTTGAGGAGGTGGAAAACGCCATAGTTGAGGGTGTCGGCTTTGATGGTTCATCGTTGATTGGCGGAGTTGGCATAGAAGAAAGCGACATGCTTATGAAACCTGACATAACCACTTTCACGGTTTGCCCATACTATTTCTATGACAAAAGTGTTGTGAGCTTTATTTGCAACTTATACACGCCGGAAGGCAGACGCTTTGAAGGAGACCCGCGATATATATGCCAAAAAACCCTTGAAAGATTGGCGGCTGAGGGATACGAGCCGACGGCAGCCGCAGAGTTGGAGTTTTACCTTGTGCAAAGAACCGCTAATGGCGATTTCCAACCTGTTGAAAATCACCTTATAGACAAACAGCGTTATTTTGACATAGCTCCGGGCAGGGATGTTACTGAAGCCTTCAGAATGGAGTTGACCAATGCGCTCTTCACAATGGGCATAGAGGTTGAGAGGCAGCACCATGAGGTCGGTGCGGCTCAAAATGAAATAACTTTCAAGTACTCCAATCCGGTGACAACGTCGGATAATATTGTACGTTATAAGTTTGCAGCTAAGGCTGTTGCTGACAGAAAATATGGATGGATAGCCACTTTCATGCCAAAACCATGGTTTGGAAAACCAGGGAGCGGCATGCATGTCCATCTCGGACTTTTCGACGCGAAGACTGGAAGAAATATCTTCTATGACAAGGATGGCTATGCTCATTTGTCACAGAAGTGCCGCTATTTCATAGGTGGAATCCTTGAGCACGCAAGGGCTTTATGCGCAGTTGTAGCGCCCACGGTCAACAGTTATAAGAGGCTTGTGCCAGGCTATGAGGCTCCGGTCTACATTACTTGGAGCAGGAAAAACCGTTCAGCCTTAATCCGAGTGCCAGAATACTTCCCAGGGAAGGAGAGTGAAGCCAGAATAGAATTCCGATGTCCAGACCCGCTCTGTAACCCTTATTTAGCATATGCCGTAATCTTCGAAGCTGGTTTAGACGGTATCAAAAGGAAGATAGAGCCAGGTGACCCCGTTGACGTGAATGTTTATCATTTAAGCGAGGCGAAGCGAAAGGAGCTTGGAATTAAGGTACTGCCAAGCTCACTTAAAGAAGCCTCGGAAGAACTGAAAAGCGACGACATTTGCATAAGGGCTTTGGGTAAAGAAAACATGGAGAAATATTTGGAGCTTAAAATGCAAGAGTGGCGTGAATACGAGCCTCACATGCCCAAAGATGATAAAGGCGCAGTTACGCTTTGGGAGCTGCAAAAGTACATATACGCCTAACAAACTTTTAATAGCATTTTATCCCCATGTTCAAAGCATTTGAGTGTGTATATACTTGAAATACGATACCATATTGGTATTGGACTTCGGCGGGCAATACTGTCACCTCATTGGGAGGCGGGTTAGAGAGAACGGCGTATATTCGGAAATTGTTCCCCACGACATAAAAATTGAGGAGATACGGCTTCTAGGCGAAAAGTTTAACATTAAAGGGTTAATTCTGTCTGGCGGTCCTGCAAGCGTTTTTGATGCAGATGCGCCAAAGCCGGACAAGCGTATTTTTGATTTAGGACTACCTGTTTTAGGTTTATGCTATGGGCATCAGCTTATAGCTCAAATTTTCGGTGGGAAAGTTGGCCCAGCCAAGCGGAAAGAGTTCGGCTCAACTTATGCAATAATAGGCAAGCCTGTTGACGTTCTAAAGGATTTAAACAGGAAAGAGCGGGTTTGGATGAGCCACAGCGATACAGTCTTTTCAGTTCCCCCAGAATTTGATGTTTTAGCTCATACTCAAAATTGCCCAGTTGCCGCCTTCAAGCATAAAACCAGACCAATTTACGGTTTACAGTGGCATCCAGAAGTGGTGCACACGGTAAATGGAGCTAAAATGCTGCACAATTTTATCTTTGAAGTGTGTGGTTGTGTTGCCAACTGGAGGATGGAAGACATTATAAATAAAATGGTTGAGGAAGTTAGGAAAGAAGTTGGTGACGGCAAAGCTATAATAGCCCTAAGTGGAGGCATAGACTCCAGCGTAGCCACAGCCATAGCAGCCAAGGCAATAGGAGAGAAACTAACAGCAGTTTTTGTTAACCACGGATTCATGAGGGAAAACGAGCCAGATTTTGTTAAGAACACTTTCCAAAAACTCAAAATAAACCTTGTTATTGTAAACGCGCAAGAAAGATTCTTTGAAAGGCTTAAAGGCGTAACCGACCCAGAAATGAAAAGGAAGATTATAGGCGAAGAGTTCATCAGAGTTTTTGAAGAAGTTGCGGAAAAAGTTGGCGCAGAATACCTCATCCAAGGAACTATTTACCCAGATAGAATTGAATCCGGCTTCCGAAGGTTTTCAGACAAAATCAAGACGCATCATAACGTTGCCGGGCTCCCAACAAAAATCAAGTTTAAGAAAATTGTCGAGCCTTTGAGAGATTTATACAAGGACGAAGTTCGCAGAGTCTCCAAAATAATTGGGTTGCCAAAAGAAATAGTTTTTAGGCAGCCTTTTCCCGGTCCTGGGCTTGCAGTACGAGTTGTAGGTGAAATAACTAAAGAGAAGGTTGAGATTGTTAGGAAGGCGGACAGAATTGTGAGGGAGGAATTCGAGAAAAGTGGCTTAAAAGAGCGATTGTGGCAGTATTTTGCGGTTTTGACAAACACGAAAGCCACTGGTGTTAAGGGCGACACTAGAGCTTATGGCTATGTCGTAGCCATCCGAGCTGTGGAAAGTCGCGAGGCTATGACGGCGAGTTTTGCAAGAATTCCCTACAAGGTTTTAGAAAAAGTCTCCACGAGGATAACCAGCGAAATACCGGAAGTTGTTAGGGTGGTGTATGACATTACCCATAAGCCGCCTGCAACTATAGAATGGGAATGACACTTTAAATCCTCGATTTAGCCATCAAATCCTCAACTTTCGCTTTTTTCAGCAAATCGATGTGTTTAACAAGTTCGTTAACCACCGCTTCAAAAACCTGTTTACCCTTATCCGCTGAAGCTGTTGTTGACCTGCCGAAAACTCCTGAACTTGTGCGATCCGCAGTGTCCAATGGAAGGGTTACGCCTTCAACCTCTGCGATGTGCCCGCGCACCTCCTCGTCCAAAGCCCTATCCATGTTTACTAGATGCGGGTGTAAAGCCAAATTCACAGAAGTTTCCTCAGCACCAGCGTGTCCCCTCTCTTCCGGCTTAAATATGTCTGGAAAAAGCTTTCCAGCGGCGGGCCACCATTGAAAAACTGAGACGAAAATCCCTTTTTCTCTTAACTCTCTAGCTAGCTCGGTTAGGGCGTTTAGGTTTCCGCCGTGCCCATTAACAATGACAATTTTCTTTACGCCATAATAGTTTAGGGATAGGCAAACATCCTTCACGTAGGCTTTTAGGGTTTTAGGTGAAACATGAATTGTGCCCCAAAACTGTCTATGGTGGTGGCTTACGCCGAAAGGAATAACTTGCAAACAGAGAACCTTTGCACGTTTGGCAGCTTCCTCGGCTATTGCCTTGGCAATAAAATGGTCTGTTCCGAGGGGGTTTTGGGGACCATGCTGTTCATTGGAGCCAACTGGAACGATGGCTATATCATTTCTGCCAAAATATTCCTTTGCCTCCACCCAACTCATCTCATGAAGTAGAACTTTCATAAGGCTTCCTCCTCTTCACGAAACTGTTTTATTCGAAGGATTTTGAATATAAGCTTGCAGCATAAACGGTGAAACCCCATTGAAGGCATTAATTCTAGCGGGAGGATTTGCAACCCGGCTTAGACCCCTGAGCTGTACAAGACCCAAAATTCTATTCCCAGTGCTTAACAAGCCGCTTTTAGAATGGACCCTTGAAAGCCTATCAAAAAGTGGGATAAGAGAGGCGATATTGGCGGTTAATCATCAAACAGCCTTTCACATAAAAAATTCCAAGTTTTCGAAGGGCAAAGTGAAAATTGTATACTCGTATGACCCTCCTAAAAAGCCTCTTGGAACAGGCGGCGCAATAAAACATGCTGAAGAACTCTTAAAAGGCGACAATTTTCTGGTTGTAAATGGCGACATCTTCACCAGCATAAACTATGCTGAAATAATTAGGAAACATGAGGAAAGAGATGCTGTTGCAACAATAGCCTTATGCACTGTTAAAGATCCAAGTCGATATGGGGTTGCAGAACTCGCCGATAACGGCAAAATAGAAAGGTTTATTGAGAAACCTCCGCCTGGAATGTTTCCATCAAATCTTATAAACGCTGGAATATACGTTCTCAGCCACGAAATTTTCAAATATATCCAGATTGGAAGAAAGGTTTCTCTTGAGCGTGAGGTATTTCCAAAGCTTGTGGAGGAAGGCAAGCTTTTTGGCTACGTGTTCAATGGTCTATGGACTGACATTGGTAAGGCTGAAGATTATCTGGAGATAAACAAGATTCTGCTGGATAGCCTTCGTGGGAGACATGAGAACGTGATAAAGGGTGACGGGAAGATAAAGGAACCAGTATTTTGTGATTTAAGCGCTACAATTGGGGAAGGCTCAACCATTGGACCATACGCGGTTCTCGGGAAAAACGTTAGCGTGGGAAGGAACGCTCACATAAAAAACTCGGTCATCTTTTCAAGCGTCTCTATTTCTGATGATTCTTTAATAAATGGAGCCATAATTGGTGAGAATGTTGTTGTGGGTAAAAGGGTTAAAATTAGCAGTAACTGTGTTATAGGGGATTACGCGGTTATAGGGGATAATGTTTCACTGGCTGAAGGAGTTTCAATTTGCCCAGCCAAAGAAGTTTTCCATGATGTATCAGAATCAAAATGCATTATTTAAAACGAGGTAGGGATGTGTTAAGCCAAAGGAGACTGTTTGGAACCAATGGGATTCGTGGGCTGGTTAATAAGGAGTTAACCCCGGAGCTTGCGATTACCATTGGAAGCGCCATAGGCACATACTTTAATTGCGGGGATTTGCTTGTTGGACATGACGCCAGAACAAGCAGCCCCATGCTTGCAAAAGCTGTAATAGCGGGTTTAAATGCCGCTGGCTGTGACGTGTTAGTTGCTGGAATGGCGCCAACGCCAGCACTACAATACGCGGTGAAAAGCCACACGTTTGACGGCGGAGTTATTATAACCGCTTCTCATAACCCCCCAGAATACAACGGGATAAAAGTTGTCTGGAGTGATGGAATAGAAATCGCAAGAGAACAGGAAATAGAAATTGAAAACATATTCTTCGACAACAAGATTCGTTATGCGGAATGGGACAAAATAGGAGAAGTTCAAAACCTTATGGGAACTATTGAGGAATATGTGGAAGCTATAAAAGGGCATGTGGACACAGCCAAAATAGCAAGTAAGCATTATCACGTGGTGGTTGACGCCGCAAACAGCGTTGCCGCGCTTGCAGTTCCCAAACTCCTCAGAGAGCTTGGCTGCCGTGTCACAACCATAAACGCGAATATCGATGGAACATTCCCAGCAAGACCGCCTGAACCGCGACCTGAAAACCTTGGAGATTTGGCTTCAACCGTTAAGGCTGTGGGCGCAGACTTGGGAGTAGCCTTTGATGGAGACGCTGACCGCTCAATATTTGTTGATGAAAGGGGAGAAATCCACTGGGGCGACAAAACCTTCGCCCTCGTTGAAAAACACTTTCTGCTGCAGAATCCCGGCGAAAAAATTGTTTCGCCCATAAGTTCATCAACCCTAGTGAAGGATATTGCAGACGCCTATGATGGCGAAATAGTTTGGACAAAAGTTGGAAGCGTCATTGTTTCGCATACAATGAAAAATTTGAATGCGAAGCTGGGCGGAGAGGAAAATGGCGGAATCTTTTACGGACCACATCAGCCAGTTAGAGACGGTGCAATGGCAACAGCCCTAATATTGGGCATAATGGCTGAAACAGGTAAGAAACTTTCAAGTCTTCTCGATGAGTTGCCCAAATACTTTATTGAGAAGGACAAGGTTGAATGCCCAGAACAGCTCAAGGAAAAAGTTTTAGAAAAGCTTGTCGAACAGACAAAGGGACCAAACATAAGCACCATTGACGGAGTAAAAATTTGGTTTGAGGATAAGAGCTCCATCCTCGTTAGACCGAGCGGAACAGAGCCGCTGTACCGGCTTTATGCAGAAGCAAAAACAAAAGAGAAAGCCCTAAAGCTTGTTAAAGATTACAATTTAAAACTTAAAAGGATAATCAACAGCTTAAAAGGCTAAACCTGTATAAGTGTTTCTGCAACCCGGAGAAACCAAAATGTTATCGACAAAGTCTTCAGAGACTTCGAAACAGCATGAAAGATTAGTGGTCGGCATAGTTGACTGTGGGCGTATAGGGCTTCTCCACGCTTGTCTTTTTGCCGAGGCGGGCTTTAGGGTTATATGCGTTGACAGCGACCAGGCTACTGTAGAGCGTTTACTAAAAGGCAAGGTTCCATTCCTGAAACACGAAATAGAGCCGGTTCTTCAGAAAAGTTTGGCAAGTGGAAGGCTAAAAGTTACCAATGATTTAAAAGCTGTAACATCCCAAGGCGACATCTTAATAGTTACCACCCCTGTTGTTATAAGCGATAAGGGTGAAGTGGACTATTCTCCCTTGGAAAAAATTCTAAAATTGATAGGCCCAAGCCTTCGAAAGGAAATGTTGGTCATTATCACAAGCATTGTTGGAATAGGTATGATGGAGGGGCTCTTCAAAGAGATTCTCGAAAGCTCCTCCGGATTTAAAGCCGGTTCAGATTTTCAATTGGCCTATAGTCCAATATTATTTCCGGAGAGACAAACACTTAAGAGCCTAACAAGTTGTAGAAGGATTGTCGCAGCGTCGGATGAGGCTAGTTTAGAGGCCGCATTAAACGTCATAAAAGCTGTAACAAATGCCGGCGTCATTAAAACTAGGGATGTGAAGACAGCGGAAGCGGCTGTTCTTTTCGAGGCTGTTTTCCAAAATGTTAATTCTGCATTAAATAACGAGTTCGCTCTTTTCTGCGAAAAGCTTGGCATAGACTACCCAGCAGTTCGTGACCTTTTAAGTTCTGCTATAAACATGTATACGCAACCAACGTCAACAAATGAGGCTTTTAGAATATTGTTGGAAGAAGCTGAAAACCTTAACCTTAAACTTCGCATTTCAGAAACTGCAATGGAGTTGAACGAGGAATTTTTAAGGCATGGAGTTGAACTTATCCGAGATGCGCTTAAAAACTGTGGAAAACCATTAAGAAGAGCAAAAATTGCACTGCTTGGGCTTTCCCAAACACCAAACACCGCAGACATTCCCAAAGATTATGTAAAGAAAATCATTAGCATACTTGAAAAGAAGGGAGCAAAACTGACGCTTTATGACCCATATCTTTCTGGGAGAACCTTAACAGACCTAGAGCACACACCCATAAGAAAAAGTTTGGCAGAAGCAGTGGAGGGTGCAGACTGCATGGTAGTACTTACAGGGCACGATCAGCTTAAAAAACTGAATTTAAGGAGGCTTAAGCTTTTGGCAAAAATGCCAGCGGCAATTGTCGACCTTGAAAGTGTCTTGGACCCCGTGGAAGTTGAGGCTGAAGGCTTTATATACCGTGGTTACGGGAGAGGTGTTTGGAAGAGATGAAAAAACTCGGAGTCGCTGTTATCGGAACCGGGTTCTGGGGAAAGAACCACGCAAGAGTTTTCACCGAACTGGAGGAAACAGAGCTTTTGGCTGTTTGCGATATTAATGCTGAAAGGGCAAAAGCTGTTGCCAAACAGTTTGGCGTTAAAGCTTATGCTAACACGGCAAAGATGTTGAAGAGAAAAGACGTTGAAGCTGTCAGTGTTTGCACATGGTCAACAAGCCTTGCAAAAGAGGCCTTGAAGGCATTAAGAGCTGGAAAGCATGTCTTGGTTGAGAAGCCTATGGCTGCAAACTCCAAACAAGCCGAAACTTTACTAAGGACCGCAGAGAAGGAAGGACTAAACCTTTCAGTCGGCTTTCTAATGCGTTTTATTCCCGGGCTCCAGTATATTAGAAAAGCTATTGGAAGCCAAGATATAGGCGAACTTGTCTGCGCCACAGCTAAGAGGGTTTCAGAATGGCCTGAAAGAATAGGAGATGTTGGAGTGGTAAAAGACCTAGCGATTCACGACATAGATGTGATGCGCTACTTATTTGAAGGTGACCCTGTGGCGGTTTACGCGAAAACTGGTAACATGAGGCATAAAAAGTTCGAGGATTACGCCCACATAATGCTAACTTTTGAGCATGGGAAAAACGCCTTTATTGAAGCGAACTGGTTAACCCCCTACAAGACAAGGGTTCTCGTAGTGACCGGAAGCAAGGCCATAGCAAAACTCGACTACATCACGCAGGAATTGACAATAGAGACGGCGGAGAAAACCGTTCAGCCGAGAATTCCGTGGCAGGAGCCCTTAAAACTTGAGCTTCAACACTTTGCAAGATGCGTCCTTGGAAAAGAAAAGCCGTTAATAACGGGATGGGATGGCTTAAAGGCTTTAAAAATTGCTGAGGCTGCGCTTAAATCCTCTAAAACTGGTAGACTTGTTAAGCTTAAGTGAGTCTTCTACTTCCTCTTTAAGTTAAATGGTTTCCCTTCGAGAAGAATCTTCTCTGGAACTTTCTCCTTCCATTTTTTAAGGAAGGGCAAGTCTTCGTCCTCTTTGCGTAGCTCGTCCGGGAGCATTTCCGGAATTTCGTCGCGAATCGGATACCATCTTAGGCATTTTGGACAAACAATTAGGCCTTCAACGATTTCGTCCTTTTCCTCAAAAACATAAAGTTCAAGCGGATGGTGTTTATCAATGGGGCATGCGAGTATTTCCATCAATTTCCTTTTGATTTTTCATTCCTCCTCAACCAGCATTTTATTTATCAAGTAATATAAAACATTTAATTCTCCAAAGAATTGCTAGACCGCACATGGCGACTCGAAGATGCTTTGATATCTAAAACAATTTGGTACCAGTTTGGACCGGTTGTACGAACAACCTTGCCGAAGGAGATTTCAAATTTCACTCCAAGGCTTTCAAGTTTTTGTGCAACTTTCAATTTAGTTTTTTCAATGGCGTTTTCCCCTTTACCAGCATGTTCAAAATCGTAGTAGTGTATCCAACCGCCGCCCTCTTTTAGAGCTAAGAGGGCGTAGGGTAGATATTCCAAGGCTTTTTCTGGCAGTGGCATTAACACTCTATCGGCTACGTTATGCAGCATTTTTTGGATAATCTCTTTAGCGTCTCCCTCTATTGGGATAACTCTGCCAAAGGCTCTGTTCAGCTTAACGTTCTCCTTCATATACCGAATGGCTGTTGGGTTAACGTCTATTGAGTAGATTTTTGCGGCGTTTGAGTGTTTGGCAATCACCAGCGAGAAGCACCCTACCCCAGCAAACATGTTCACGACGTTTTCTCCATCCCTAACAAGTTTAGCAATCCGCATCCTCTCGTAGAAGAGTCTGGGAGAAAAATAGCACTTGTTAATGTCCACTGAAAAGAGGCATCCAGACTCTTTATGGATGGTTGTTGTTCTTTTTTCTCCGGCTATATGCTCCAGTTTCCTAAGTCTATAATCCCCGTGAACAGGGCTTGTCTGCGCTAAGACGGTTTTAATGTTCTTATGAACTTTCATGATGGTTTCAGCAATTATTTGGCTATATTTCGCGGATTTTTCAGTCAAGCGTATGATGGCTATGTCCCCAACAATATCGTAGGAATTGTAGATGTTGGATAATTCCTCTGGTGGAAGAATTTCCAACAAGAGCGTCTTTAAGCGCTTTTTCATTGATAACCTCACTACGATATTAGTTGTATTGGAAATACTTAAAAGCAAAAACCCCTCTATAATGAGAGAGTGGCCATCATGGAGAAAATAACAACAGGAATAGTTTACGAGTGCCTGAGGTGTGGGGCAAAGGTTT
The DNA here is from genome assembly GCA_038882975.1 of Bathyarchaeia archaeon. Taxonomy (GTDB): domain Archaea; phylum Thermoproteota; class Bathyarchaeia; order Bathyarchaeales; family Bathycorpusculaceae; genus JAGTQI01. The sequence goes on along the minus strand of JAVZNE010000001.1, from coordinate 191,111 downwards.
CTACAGAGGAGCTTGAGCTTCGCGGCGGAGAAATAAAATGCACCGTATGCGGCTACAGAGTTTTAAAAAAAATAAGGCCGCCCGTTGTTAAGCGGGTCCAAGCAAAATAGTATCCGGTAGGCTCATTCTTAAAGCACAGTTACTTGAAAGCTTAAGATCACATGGTTTAGTTTAGAATAGTTCTCTTTCTCCTATTTTACGTAGGGCTCTTCCTCGGAGCTTTATTGTTGGTCCAACAACCTCTTCTGGCTGTTTTTCGGTTGTTTTTCTCTTAACGGTTTCTCCGCATATCCCCCGTGGGAGGAGTCTTCTTTTTGTGCAAAGTGCATAGGAACAATTTGCCACGTTGCACATATCCTCTGTCCAGCGGCACCAAACTCCATTTCGGCGGTAAACAGCAGCGTTTTTGCCACATTTGAAGAGTTCGCATGTGGGAGAACACATCTTTACCTGCGCCAATGTGTATACAACCTTTCCAATTATTCTAAAATTTCAGTTTCCAAAGCTTCTTCTTGTAATATGTTCCACAACATTTTGATATAAAGTTTTTCCCATAAAACTCAATATTCAAACTCTAACTTGAAACTTTGCCTTTAAACCGTCTTCTCGCAATCTCTATTATTGCAACCAGCACCATCGTAGCTAGGATTAAGATGATCATGGCAAACTGGGCTGTATCAACCAAAAAGCCTGCTAGAACAACATAATTCCCCAGTTTAACCACGACTGGATTTGAATGGTCCCTTTTCTCGCCAATATAAGCTGTAAGCGTAGCTTCCGGCAAGTTTTGGTTCGTCAAATAGACTTTTATTGTTAATGTTCCGCCAATTTCCCTAAAAGTGGCTACACCGCCTGCTCCAGTGATGCTTGAATTTATTTTGACACCATTCCTTTCTAGGGTTACGTTCGCATTTTGAATTGGCTGCCCAAAATAGTCAACCACTTTAACGTGAATTGGTAGATTGTAAAGGATGCAGTAAAATGGCGATGTGACGTTTTCGCCAAATAATACAACTGGCATTTTTGTTTTATTCAATAATATTCTGTTGAAATAGATCTTAACATTGTATTTTCCGAAAATGCAGTTGAGGACCGCGTTTCCGTTGCGGTTTGTGCGGTTGCTATATTGTGCACCAACCTCTAAATCGAATGCTTCAACAGTGGCACCTTCTATAGGGTTACCCTCACCGTCGAAAACGTTTACGTGCATTGGAAATACGGGGCAAGTTACGTTTAGGACATTCCACGCATACTGCTCCACTTTGTAAATTGTTTGGTTAAAGTTTCTTCCGTATCGCGAGGCAACAATTATGTGGTTTACATTTGGCAAAAGTGAGTGGAACCATGCTGTCCCTGTAATGTCGGTTAGGGTAAAATTAACGTATTTATCCATTTTTCCATCTAAATCTCTAGTAAAGCTGCAGGATAGAGTTACATTTACAAAGGGGATAGTTATTGCCATATTTTGTGCGCTCACTACCCTTACTCTAAGGTTTGTAAGCTGACACGTGATGTTAAATGTTCTCTCTTGGTTTATAAAAACTGAAGTTTGATTGACTTTAACTCCTCTATAATACACAGTAAAGTTGTATTCGCCAACTTCCAGTGTTAAAATTGCAAAACCAGTTCTGTTGCTTACCACATCACTATAGGTCTTATTCGCCCACAAATCATACGTTCTTAAGGTAACATTTGAAACAACTTCACTGGCGAGGTTACGCGTACAAATTTCAATTTTAAAGCCAGGAACCGTGAAGTTTTGGACGTCCGGAGGCGTTTTCCTCGTTATATTTGACATAGATTTTATGCTAACTTGATATGATCCTATGGTGGCATTTTGAGGGACAGACCACCCAGTATAATGAACTATGCCTTCATTGTCCGCCGTTAGATTTATGGAATGATATGCGCCCTTTCCCATTATTGTTAGCGTAACGTTTTCATAAGGCGCGTATGCCGCCTTAATATCCACGTTTTGGAGTCTATGATATTCTGCGCTATCTGTTAATCCTACAATGAACGTGTCAGAAACCAAAATTCCGCTAAAATTAGCCGTAACCGTATAGGTTCCCGTATAATTCGTATTGGAGTCTTGGGCGTTTTCAAAAGGGTATACTACTGTTGCGTTTCCTGTTCCATCATCCTTTGTTAGAAGTTGTACTTCTTTTGAGTATGTTTTGTTGGCAGGAGTTTTAACTGTAACGTTTACGCTGTAAATGGTGCTTGCATTCCCTCCAGTTATGCCTATTGAAATGTTGACTTTTTCCTTTTGCTGTAGCTGTTTTGGATAATCCGGTTTATTTACTATGTTGAGAACGTAGTTTGTCTCCACAATGAACCATGATGTTGCATTTAAGTTTTTCACAACATCGCGTAAAATTAATGTGTAGTTTTTAGGCAGAAGCGGGGGTACAATAAATGAACAGTTTACATTATTTCCTGAGGCATTTTCACTTTTTATAAGAATGTTGTCAAACCATATTTGATATGGGCCGTCTGTGCTATTTATCGTTCCAATAACGTAAACTTTGTCTCCAACTTTCCCCCGTTGAGTTGAAGGTGTGATAGAAGTAATTTTTACGTCAACAGCACTTACACGTGGAGAAATTATCTGTGCGAAAATTGTTAAGGTTAATAGAATTATCAGCGCAATTATAGCGGTCTTCCTTTTCAAGCTGCTACTCTCCAACACTCCTAAAGTTATTGGTGATGTGAAACATTTACTATAAAGGGAACATTTTAAACTTTACCTTTGTAGGTAAGCCATTTAAACAGTTATTGCCAAAAAGGATAGCGTATGCGGGGGCTCCCCTCGATGATTAGTGAGATATTAGCTCTTGTTGAAAGGCATGAAAATTGGCGTGGAAAAGAATGCCTAAACCTTATTCCATCAGAGAATGTTATGAGCCCTGCTGTGCGCAGTCTCCTTAGCTCCGAGCTTGGAAACCGCTATACTGCCAGAGACCGCTTTTACATGGGCACGAAATTTATGGACGAGATTGAGCAGTTTGGCGAGGAACTAGCAAAAGACGTTTTTGGAGCCGAAACTGCTGATTTGCGTCCGCTTTCTGGACATGTTGCCGACATGATTTTTGTAGCTTGTTTCTCTAAGCCAGGTGATGTGCTCGTGAGTGTCTCTCCAGAAGATGGCGGCTATCCTGGATTGTGGCATGACGGATTAGCTGGGTTTTTGGGTTTAAAGCCGGTTCCATTTCCCTTTGTTAAAGATGACATGAAAATCGATGTTGGAAAAGCCGAAGAAACTATTAGACGTATAAAGCCTAAACTCATAATTTTTGGAGCAAGCCTAATAACCTTTCCTCATCCCGTTAAAGAGTTAGCAAGCATTGCCCGAGAATTTGGTGCGCGTGTGGGTTTCGATGGTTCCCATGTTTTGGGACTTATCGCTGGAAAACAATTTCAAGACCCGTTAAGGGAGGGCGCACATGCCCTTTTTGGCTCTACGCATAAGTCCTTTTTCGGACCGCAAGGCGGCATAATTCTTGCCGATAAAGAGCATGGCGAAGCCTTGAAAGCTAAGATTTACCCTAGGTTTGTGGATAACGCCCATTGGAACCGCATTGCAGCATTAACTTTGGCACTTGCAGAAATGAAGGAGTTTGGCAAGGAATATGCGGAGCAAGTCATCCGCAACGCGAAGGCTTTAGCCAAAAACCTGCACGACTATGGTTTTCCAGTTAAATGCTCGCATCTAGGCTTTACCCAGTCTCACCAAGTTATCTTGGACTTTGGGAATTATGTGCGGGGCAGGGAGATAGCCGAAAAACTTCAGCGGGCAAACATAATTGTAGACTGCGTCATAAGGCTTGGAACATGCGAGGTTACAAGGCGTGGAATGAGGGAGGAGGAGATGGCAAAAATAGCCGAGCTTATTAAAAGGGCAGTTTTGGATGGAGAAGATCCAGAGATAATCAAGGGTGAAGTAGCAAAATTGTGCTCAGTATTCCAAAGCATTAAATATTGTTTTATGCAGTGAAAAGGACACTTTTTATAAAACTTGTTTAAGATTTTAGACGAATGGAAAAGCCTTTAGTGGCGTCATAATGAGTCTCGTTCCAGAAGCTCTTGTTAAAGCGTTGAAGAAACATAAATACCACATTGTCGGAAGACATTCGGCTGTCAAAAGGTGCAGATGGCTTTATGAAAGCCTCATCCACAATAGACCATGTTACAAGCAGAAGTTTTACGGAATAAAATCCCACCAGTGCATTCAGATGACACCATCGCTTTTCTATTGCACGCAGAGATGCCTCTTCTGCTGGAGGGCCCAGAGCGGAGACCTCCAAATCACATGGGAAGAGACTAAACTGCCAAAATGGGATCCCCCAGAAGAAATTGTAGAGGGGAGCATAGAAGCGCAGCTTAAAATCTTAAGCGGGTATAAGGGAAATCCGAAGGCAGATCCTCAAAAGTTTAAGGAAGCCCTAAGACCGAGGCACGCGGCGATAAGCTTAACTGGAGAGCCAACCCTCTATGAGCCTATAGGCGAACTTATATATGCCTTTCACGAAAGGGGTTTCACCACTTTTCTGGTGTCAAACGGCACTGTCCCATCTGCTCTGGCTAAACTAAGCCATGAGCCAACCCAGCTTTACATTTCCGTATGCGCTCCAAACAAGGAAATTCATCGGAAAGTTTGTCGTCCCATAGCCGCAGATGCTTGGGTGAGGCTTAACGAAACATTAGAGCTTCTAAAAAGTTTTAACTGTCCAACAGTGATCCGCATAACTGCTGTGCGCGGTCTAAACATGGGGAATGTTGAGGAATATGCTAAGCTTATAGAGAAGGCTAACCCCACATACGTTGAGCCTAAAGCCTACATGCATGTTGGTTTTTCAAGATTGCGATTGGGCTATGAAGGTATGCCAAGTCACAAAGAAATACGCGAATTTGCCTTACAAATTGCAAACGCCACGAGCTATAGGGTTATAGATGAATCAGAAGAAAGCCGTGTAGTATTGTTGAGCAGACTCGAAAAGCCCATAAGATTTTCATCTGGTTAAGGCTTTATGTATTTATGGCACGGAGTAAAGGTTAAATAACTCGCTTTTTATTCATTGGTGTTCAAAATCGCTTTCATCGAGGTGCAACCCATGGTTAATGAAGGAAAAGGCAGATTATTCAGAAGGAAGGACGGCAAATTCCTGATATACTTGCCAAAGGACTTAGCTGAAGACAGCATGTTCCCCTTCAAAGGCTCAGACTCCATATTTGTAAAAGTAAGCTTTAAGATCGGAGACGACAAATTACTCATCGAGCGCTGGCAAGAACAGGAAAAACAGCCGCAAAGCAGTTAGAATCTCAAAAATGCTCAAAATTTGCCGCCACCTTCCAATTATTTTGGCAACGATAAAATAGTGGTTTCCCTATATTTATAAGAACGCTAAAATAGAAGTGTTAGAGCGTATGGTCTCTTTGAAAACCGTTTTAAAGCAAATTAGAAAAGAACTTAAGGGCAAGGAAAATATTCGAGATAAAGCCCAAGTTGACATGAGAAAGTTGACCAGCATCTCTAAGCAAACAATTCTTTTTATCCACCAGAAAAGGCTCAAAGAGGCAAGGCGGCTTCTTGAAAAAGCCAAGGAAATAATTTCTAGGCTTAATGCAATTGCAAAAGAGCATCCAGACATAATTCACAGAGGCTTATATGATATTGCCCTTCAAGAGTATGCTGAGGCAAACATATTTCTCACACTGATCGAAGAGGAGCGTTTTATAACACCAGCAGAGATTCATGTGCCTTCCATAGACTATGTTCTCGGGCTTGCAGATGTTATAGGCGAGTATAGACGCCTAGCCTTGGATGCTCTACGGGAGGGTGACGCTAAGAAAAGCGAGCAATGCCTAAAAATGATGGATGAGATTTATACGGAGCTTATGGCTATGGATGAAGCCTATATGCTGGTTCCGGGGCTTCGAAGAAAATGCGATGTTGCGAGGAAAATTATTGAAACCACGAGGGGCGACGTAACCCACGAGGTGCGGAGGCAGTCCCTCGAAAAGTACATGAAGCGTTTTGAAAAGCTGGAGAAACGTTTTGAGGCTCTTGAAAAAGGAAGATAAATGGGCTTATCCGATTTGAAGTGCCACTTTTCTTTTGAAAAGGCACGCAAGACGCAGCTTCAACTTTCAAAGCATATTATTTTTGAGGATAGACTGCCGAAAGAAATCCGCTATGTGGCAGGCGTAGATGTTGCCTACGCTGGAAGCTTAGCTACAAGCGCCGTTGCCGTTCTAGACTATGATAGTTTGGGCCTTGTTGAGGCTCAAACAGCCGTTTGTAAAGTTACGTTTCCGTATGTTCCAACACTTCTTTCATTTAGGGAGTTACCTCCCACACTTATGTGCATTAGAAAGTTGAAAATTCAGCCAGATGTTTTCTTGGTTGATGGGCAAGGTTATGCGCATCCATATCGATGCGGCTTTGCAAGCCACCTAGGAGTAGTTTTAGGCAAACCTACGATAGGCGTTGCAAAGAGCAGACTTGTCGGTGAAGTTGAGCCTTTCAATGATAGAGATTTCGCTTATCTTTGGCATGAGGGCGAAATTGTTGGGGTTGCGTTAAAGACTTCGGTTGGGAAGATTCTTTATGTTAGTGTTGGGCACATGGTTTCACTTAAAACAGCCATAGAAATTGTTAGGCACTGCACGTGTTACAGTGGTGTTCCAGAACCATTAAGAATGGCACATGATGTAGCGACTGCGGAGCGAAACAAAATTCGCCCTAAACGCCCAATTGGTTGTAAAGTGTAATATCCTTGAAAATGTAAATAGTGAATGGCATTAAGTGACAGCGGATGGGTGAAAGTTTGCTTCATCCAAAAATAAGGGCTTTAACGGAGAAAATTCGCGACAAAGAACTTCGTAAAAAGGTTGTTGAACTTCTTGAGAATCCAGTTTTTGAGGTTGATGGTAAGGTCTATTCCGGTTTACCGTTAGATGTTGCGCCAGCCGGCTTGTCTCACCATCACTGTTATCCGGGCGGCTATATAGAGCACATTATCTCTGCAACAAATCTGGCTTTGGCTTTGTGCAATTCCGTTGAGAAGGTTTATCATGGGAAGGTGAACCGCGACCTTGTTGTTGCTGGCATGCTGCTCCACGACATCTTCAAACCAGTAACCTACACCGTGAACGAGAATGGGAGTTATGGCACAACTGGTTTGGCCGACTACATGGACCACTTGTCCATCGTCATATCAGAACTTGTTCGAAGAGGTTTCCCACTGGAGCTTATACATGTGGTTTCCGCCCACCACGGAGAATATGGCCCCATCAGACCGCATACCATCGAGGCCTTAATTTGCCACTTAGCGGATTTGATGGATTCACGGCTAAACGGCGAGGTCTTAAATGCTGCGGCCTATTTGGTTAGAAAGGCTGTTGGCGAAGAATTGCCTGGACTAACTTCGAAGGAAGCCTTCGAAATAATCCATTCGAAGGCTGCCGAAGGATGGGAAGGTGTGGCAAAAACCGTTGAAAGGATAAAGAAGAGGAGGACTTCGCGCAAAACTTAAAACGGGATTTAAACGAATTTGAGGTGATGCCTATGACGGAAATAACATTTGAAGAGTTTCAAAAACTTGACATGCGTGTTGGAAAAGTTTTGGAGGCAAACCAAATTCCGGGTTCACGGAACCTCATAAGGATGATTGTGGACTTTGGTACGGAAAAACGTCAAGCTGTTGCTGGTCTTCTCCAATGGTATAAGCCATCCGACCTTGTGGGCAAGAAATACGCTTTCATCCTAAACCTGCAGCGGAGAAAGTTCATGGGCGTGGAATCTCAATGCATGATTTTGGCGGCTGAGGACGATAAGGGCAACGTGGTAGCCTTGCAACCAGAGAAGGACATCGCTGAGGGAAGCAAAATCCACTAAGTGCGTTGACTCAGAAACTTGTTTATTGCTTCAGCCTTTTCCTTGCTTTCAGCTAAATACTCAACCATCTCCCGGTTTAGGTCAAGCCACATTGCGATTCCAGCAGCCATCTCCACACTGTTTTTAAAGATTATCCGCAGATATGGCAAAACTTCTTTCAAGGCTCTTATGGCTGATATGTGGCATCTGCGCTTAATTTTTCTGCCTATCTCTAACTGCATTGCCCGTTCCTCCTTAGACCTAGATAATGCTTGTATCCGTTCTGGGAAACGAAATGGAGTCCAACCGGAAGTTTTTGTGTTTACTCTTGCCATGGCTACACCGGCTGTCATGAAGTCGATTACGTAGCGTATGAAACTCCAGTCTTGTGTGCTTCTTATTCTTCCACGGTAAACGTCAGCCATTGAAAGGGCATCCATAGCGGTTGCCAAGTCGTGGGGGTCTGTTAGATGGGCTGGAACATTCTCGTATATCCATTCAAAGAGCATGTCGATGTCCACGTCCGCCATGTTCACTGCGCGTTTAGCTCCTTCGCATGTTTTTCCATACAAAATCATTCTCAAAACTGTGAATATTGTCTCTTGACGGTCTCTGAAGCCCAGCCACGCAACATCCTCATATTTTAGACGTTTCTTGCCCTGCGCCAAAGCTTGGAGGTCTGTTACAGCGGAGCGGATGTCGCCCTCTGAGCGTTGAGCTATAAACTTTAAGGCGTTTTCCTCCGCGTCTATACCTTCTTTTTGGCATATAGCCTTCAAATGTTTTTGAACTTCGGTTGTTGGGGGCTTTTTAAACTCTATTAGGAGGCAGTAGTTGCGTAGGTTAGTAAACCGTGGGTCAAAAGCGTTGTTGGCGATAAGCACTATTGGACATTGAGCCGTTTTTATTATGTCTGTTATGGCTTTAACTCCGCCCTTGTCCGCTGTTCCAGTTAAACCGTCCAACTCATCGAATAGTATTATCCTTCTCGTGCCGAATAATGAGCCATATTGGGATGCAAGTCCAGCAAAGCGTTTAACGGCCTCTTCTGTTCTATAGTCGCTGGCATTTTTCTCCACCAACTCCATTCTAAAATCGTTTGCCAAAGCCTCCACAGTAACAGTTTTCCCAACACCTGGCGGACCATAAAGGAAGGCTGCCCTCTTTTTCGGGATTCCCTTATCCCATGATTTTACCCATTCAACAAACTTTTGTATGGCTTCCCGATTTCCAACAACCTCTCTCAAGCTTTTTGGCTTATACTTAACGGTCCAAGGCTGATACACATTTTACACCTTTCTTGAGCCCCTAATTTCATAGGCTGCCTCCACGAGTCTGGCTAGCAGTGCGCTTAATTGGACCTCTTCATCCGCGCCCTCAACAAGCCTATAATCGATTTCTCCAACAATGTCTGCCAATTTTATTTTCCATGGTTCTGGAATGTCTGCCCTGAAAATTTCTGTGTGGATTTGGCGGATTATGTCGCTTCCAGCCACTCCATATTTCTGAATCATTTCTCGGAGCTGTTTTCGCGCCTCAAGGAAGTCGCCCCTCATGGCTGTTTCAATCATTTTCTGCACGTCTGCTGGGTTGGCTCTTCCAGCAATTGAATAAACAATTTTTGCGTCTATAGGTTTGCCAAGCGAAGCGGCTGCTTGCAAAGTGTTTATTGCCCTTCGTAGGTCTCCGCCACAAACCTCGTAGATGGCGTCCAGCCCATCATTTAGAAGTTTTACGCCCTCGTTTTCTGCTATGTACCGCAAATACTTATCATGTTCCTCGCGTGGCAAGTATGTAAAGCGGAAGGGTGCACAACGCGACTGTATGGGCTCTATTATTTTCCCGCTATAATTGGCGCACAATATGAATCGGCATGTTTCCGTATAGCGCTCCATAGTCCGCCTCAAAGCTTGCTGAGCATCTGCAGTCATGTTATCCGCCTCATCCAAAATCATTATCTTAAATGGAACCTCACCGATGGAGCGCACTCTCGCAAAGGTTTTAACGGTTTCCCGTACAACATCTATGCCCCTCTCGTCGCTGGCGTTCAACTCCATAATATATTCGCGGTAGGATTCGCCGTAAAGGTCTCTTGCCAAACAAAGAGCCGCCGTAGTCTTACCAGTGCCGGGCGGTCCGGCGAAAATGCAGTGGGGCACGTTTTTGGCTTTAACGAAGCTTTTAAGGCGTTCCACTATCTCCTTCTGGTTCACCATCTCGTCCAATGTTTTTGGTCTGTACTTTTCAGCCCACATCTCAAAACTCAATTGGAAAGCCTCCTACCCTTTTCATAATAAAGGAACAGTTAATAAATACTTGTTTAGCTTTCTAAAAAGGCTATTCTTGGGCTTCGGCTTTCTCTTCCCTTTCAAGAAATCCTGTTAAAAATATTGCGTATTCACATGGATGCTCGTTTTGTAGTAGGGACTTTATGATTTTTATCTTGCCCTTTTTCCCGTGGCTTACCCGTGAGATTATATATTCGATTGTTTTTTTGCGGAGGCTGCAAAGCCACGTTTTTTGTCCCGTTTTTACAAGTTTGTAATATGGGCAGCTTTTGTATTTGAGGGTGAAACCCCCCTCAAAATATTCTATTTCAATTTCTACTCCGAGTTCTCTGTACATATCTGTGATTCTTTCGCCAACTTCCCTTATTGTCCATGGGTAGTCCTCTGGAAATAGTTCATCAAGCTGCTCTTTTTCTATGGCAAATGCCTCCTCTACAGAGTTGCATGACATACCTTCAATTAATGTTTGCATTAGTTTTTTCCGTGGCAGCGGCGCAAGTATCGGCTTTTCCAAAAGTTTTAGTTTGAAGCTTAAGAGATTTTGGAAAGCTGTTGTCGTTACCTCGTAACCCAATTCTTTGAACATGGATTCTATTAGAACTCTTTGGCTGTTCATTACGAGAGGGTCTATACGCTTGAAAATTATGGTAAAGTGCTCATCATCCACGAAGCGAACCTCAGCATCTGGCTGGGTTACATTAATATTTTTAAGGATGAAGTTTTTTGCAAGTCTTCTAATTTTTTCAGGGTCATTTCTTGCTAACATGCGGATAGCATTAGATATGCGTGTCCCAGTTGCACGATATATCTCCTCAAATTTTCGCTTGTCACTTTCATAGACTTTTAAAGCGAAAGAGTTGAAAAGGTCGCGTGGGACAGGAATAACATCCAAAAATTGTTTGCCTATAACTTGGAAAAGGCTTAACTCGGCCAGCTGATCTTGAAGACTTTGGTCTTCCGCACCCACATATTGAATTGTCATGTTGACTGTTGCGTGTTCTGTTGAATAGTTTAGCGTTTTCCACCCTCGAGTCGCTAACATAACTGATAAGGCTGCAACAGACATTCGCGTTATTGAAGCTGATGCAGCTTGGAAAACAAGCTCCAAGACGTTTTCATCCTTCTCAATTAAAACCTTTGCCTGTCTAAACCAGTTCATTTTTACAAACGCGGATAATAGGGCCTTTACAAAATCCCTTGGCTCCTTTGGAAACTCGTCTACTCCTAAAACGGTTCTGGCATCCTCTAAAAGATTGCCCAAATCTGATATTGGCTCTTCTAGATGTTTTTCTGCCCAGCTCATGAAGGCTGGTCCAACAAGCATAAGAGTGTTTTTGAAAAATCCTGGAGTAACATTTGCTAATTCCTTTTCAATTCGTTCTTCGAGGAATTCTCCGAATTCTTTCTTCCTTAAGGGGTAAACTTCTGGCCTCACCATTTTTATGGCTATGTCCTCGCCCATGACGCGGACATCGAAGTAGACCCCTATTCCTTCCAATATTGTGGCAACATGAAAGGCGACTATTATCGGCAAACGCTTGAAAACTTTTGGTCTTAAAATTGCTATATTGTCGATTTCGCTGTAGGATGGTATTTCATACATGTTTGTGAGATTTCTAATTTCCTCCAGGACTATAAGGAATTCTTTAAAGTTTGATGGGGGCTTCCAGCTGATGGAGCTTTTGAGGATTTCTATGGTGTTTTTTGCTTCTGCTTTTTGTTCCTTTATAAAATCCTCAATTGTTTTATTTCCTATGGCTATTTCTAGAAGGCTGTCTAGGTTTCTTCTGCTTATTGAGGCTAGGTCAAGGGCTTCTCTTAGCTTGGTTTGCTCGTTTACTTTAGCCTTTATGGCGCAGTCGTCACATGAGCCAACTTTATCCACTCTAAGCAGGGTTTCTAGGGCTTTTTCGAGGACGCGGCTTTTTGTGCCATAAGTCTTTGCCAATTCTTCAAGTATGTCATTTGCCTTTTTTGTTATTGTTGTGTGGAGGTGAACAGACATAAGGCTTCACGTCGTGTTTACTTATTTTAAAGGCTGCTTTTAAACATGTTCACGTTTTCTGAAAATGTACATGTGAACACATAGAAAAAGGAGGGAGCTATCTGCGTGCTAGCAAAGATTCAATGGGTGCGAGTCTTGTTCCCTTTCTTGCCGTGAGGGCGTCGGCAACTCTTTTGACAGCCAACATGTAGGCGGCTACGCGCATATTCACATTATACTGTTTGGAAAGTTCTAAGACATCGTAGAAAGCCTTAGTTATTGTTTCTTTCAGTTTGTTCCGCACTTCCTCCTCGGTCCAATAATAGTTCATCTGGTTCTGCACTTGTTCAAAGTAGCTTACAATAACGCCGCCAGAATTCGCCAGAATGTCCGGTATTACAAATACTCCTTTTTTGAATAGAATTTCGTCGGCTTCTGGGGTTGTGGGTCCGTTGGCTCCCTCGGCTATTATTTTTGCTTTTATGTTGTTGGCGTTTGCTTTTGTTATCTGGTTCTCTAATGCAGCGGGCACAAGAATGTCACATTCTAGCTCCAACAGTTGTTCGTTTGTTATGAATGTGCTTTCGGGGTAGTCAACCACCGAGCCTGTTCTGTTTTTGTGTTCCAACACTTTTTCTGGGTCTAGCCCGTTGAGGTTGTATATTCCGCCTTTTGAGTCTGAAACTGCTATGATTTTGCATCCAACCTCATGCAGTAGGCGTGCCGCATGGTATCCAACATTTCCATAGCCTTGCACAGCTACAGTTGCACCCTTGAGGTTTATCCCTAAGTATTTGGCTGCCTCTATCACCGTGTACATTAAGCCTCTTGAAGTTGCTTCGCTCCTTCCACGGGAACCACCAACGCCTACAGGTTTGCCTGTTACAACCCCGAAGGCTGGGTATCCAACGATTTCGCTGTATTCATCCATTATCCAAGCCATTGTTTGGGCGTCTGTGTAAACGTCCGGCGCCGGCACATCAATGTTTGGACCTATAAATTTCGCAATAGCCCGCACATATCCCCTTGTTAGGCGCTCCAATTCAGCTTTGGACATTTCTTTGGGATTGCATCTGATTCCGCCTTTGGCTCCTCCTAGTGGCAGCCCTACAACTGCCGTTTTCCACGTCATCCATGCCGCCAGTGCCGTGACTTCATTTAGTGTTAGCTCTGGGTGGTATCTTATGCCGCCCTTAGTTGGACCTAATGCATCGTTATATTGTACACGGTAACCCGTAAAAACTTGAATGCTCCCATCATCCATAACCACTGGAATATTAACTATTAAGGTGCGCATGGGGCGCTTCAAAATTTCATGAATGCCAGGGTCAAGTTTCAGTTTTTCAGCTGCGATGTCCAACTGCTTAAGGGCGGCTTCGTAAGGGTTTGGCGTAACAGCTAAGGGCGCCAAAGTATCTATTTTTACAAATACAGCTGTTTGAAGCTTCTCGACGAGATTTGTTAGAATTTGTCTTGCCACTTCGCCGTTTCCTTCCTTACTTCCATAAAACCACATGTAGGTTTCGGCAACGGCGTCTTCCTTCCTTGAAAACATCGAACCCGCAGACGCCATTTTTGGATTTTCAGAGAAATAGTCCACAAGAATTCGCAGCATGTTCAACTCCTCAGTAGTCAAGGGTAGAAGCTTCCTTATGGGCTCTGGTGCCTTAACATGGACATATTCAGCTTCCGTGATTTTCTTTTGGAGCTCCTCGAAAACTTTCAGGGAGTCTTCGATTGGTATTCCAAAGTTTTCTGAGTACGTTGTTAGAAGGGCATAGTGGGCTGTTGTGTAGCTTTCTATTTTTGCGGTCAGCTCAGGTTTTTCAGCGAAGAAGTCCACCATCAGCTTAAGCATTCCCAACTCTCTTGCGGAAAGCTCCACAGAGTTTAACATTTTCATTTTCCACCTCTTCCCATTCTAGAGCCTTAATATGACTTATGTTCAACTATAGAAATATTATGTTCATAATGTACACAAATGTACACCATTAATACATCTGAAATGACGACGCAACATTTTTAATGATGCTTGTGAACCTTACCTCGGTGCATTTCATTGTCCAATAACCCTAACGAAAAGCAAGTTTTCTACTCAACAGGGGTTAAAGGACTTGACAAACTCCTAGGCGGCGGATTGCTATTAGGTGAAAATGTTTTATGGGAGGTTGAATCTGGAACATTTGCGAGGGAATTCTTATACTCTTTTATGCGGCAGGGCATAATTGAAGGAAACCAAGTCATATATTTGGAATTTATTTATCCCCCTCAAGCAATTATGCTTCAATTAGAGCCCTTAACCAAAACTTTGCCGGAGGGTTGGGAAAAGAAACTACTGGTTTTAGATTGTTTTTCAGAAGCTGCGGGGCAAGGCGAGTTAATATTTAGCGATTTTTATGATAAAGCCCCAAGCTGGATTAGAAAAGTTCCAAGCTCAAAGGATCCGGACCGTTTTCACCACTTCTTCGGAAGAATTGAAAGGGAATTTGTTACTCCTGGTACAAGACTTATTTTTAACAGTTTATCGATAATGGAGCACAACTGGGGAAGGGATGCTGTTAAAGCCTTCTTTGGACACGTTTGCCCGGCGCTATATGCTTATCAAACTCTCGCCTACTGGACTATGGCTAAAAATGCTCATCCCAAAGAGTTCTGCGCTTTAATAGAGCACATGACACAGGTGGTTATAGACCTCACTCGACAGGAGAATAAGAACTTCTTATGGATTAAGAAGGCTGGTGGAAGATATAATCCCCAAACCTACACAAGACGAGAGTACATAGTCGATGGGTTGAATATAGAGATTCACTAGCCTTCTAATGTACAAGAATGTTCATTTTTTGTTACTTTTAGGATAACCTTTAAATGCGAATGGAATTTTAAACCTTCCACACAGTTTACAAACGTAAAGGTGAAAAATGTATGACGGAACGCGTTTTCAGAAATAGCTCCTATCTCAACGGGAAATCGACAACTGGAACAACAACTCGCGTCAAAGACACAAGTCCCACAAGTGGCATGTGTCCCATATGCATCCGCGACTGCCCAATAATGTGTGAAATAGGCTTGTCAGCATTCAGAGGTAGGGAAGCCCTCTATCCAGAACCCGTACAATTCGGTTTCAGCACCGCAGGAGCTCTAAAAGACTTCGGCCTAGACTGGTCCCATTTCAATATACAAGCAAGCCTCTTCGAGGCTCATGGAATAAAGGAAGACCCGGATTTGGCGCTTTTCCCAAACGTGAACATAGAAACCAAAGTTGGCGGCATACCGCTTAGAGTTCCCATACTCTGTGGTGCCTTTGGCTCCACAGATGTTGCGAGGCTAAACTGGGAAGGCTTAGCCATAGGCACAGCCCTTTCAGGCGCCATGATAATTGTGGGAGAAAACGTCTGCGGCATGGATCCGGAAGCTCAATTTACAAACGGCAAAGTAACCTACTCAAAGGAGCTAAAGCGCAGAGTTGACCTATTCAGAAAATTCTGGGATGGAGAATACGGCGAAATAGCCGTCCAAACTAATGTTGAAGATCAGAGGCTTGGCGTAGACGTTTACGCCATATCAAAGCTGGAGGTCAATGTTATAGAGAGAAAGTGGGGACAAGGTGCAAAAGCCATAGGAGGCGAAGTTCGCGTAAGAGACCTTGAAAGGGCTATAATGCTAAAGAAAAGGGGCTATATAGTAATCCCAGACCCAGAAGATCCAGCAGTACAGCAAGCCTTCAAAGACGGCGTATTCAAATCCTTTGAAAGGCACAGCAGAGTTGGCATACCAGGAGAGAAAAACGTCATAGAGGACATAGAATGGCTGAGGAAACAGGGGGCAAAACATGTAACCTTGAAAACAGGCGCTTACAGGCCATCAGCAGTGGCGTACACCTTGAAAATAGCTTCTGAGGCAAAGATTGATGCTGTATACTTTGATGGGGCTGGTGGCGGCACAGGCATGAGCCCTGTCCCAATGATGGATGAGATGGGCATTCCAACAGTTTATCTAGAAGCCATAGTGCTTAAGTGCGCCCAAATATTGAAGAAGAAAGGCCGCTACGTGCCAGACATTATTATGGCTGGAGGATTCATAAACGAAACTCAAATTTTCAAGGCAATAGCCATGAGCAACTTCGGAGATGGACCATTCGTAAAAGCTGTTTTGATGGGCCGTTCCCCGCTCACTGCTGTGATGAAGGCAAGCTACTTTAAACAGTTGGCTGAAGAGGGAAAACTTCCAAAGGCTTTTGCCGACAAGTTTGGTGCGACTCCAGAGAAGTTCTTCATAGCTGTTCCAGAGCTAAAGGCAAAGTATGGAGAACGTTTCAAGGAAATCCCGTGGGAAGCTGTAGCCCTATACACTTACTTGACGGACCGCATAGGTGTTGGGCTAAAGCAGCTATTGGCTGGCGCAAGAAAATGGCGACTAGACCTAATCAACAGAAACGACCTAATGAGTCTCTCGGAGCTTGCAGCTAAAGTAACCGGTATACCATTAGCCCACGAGGCAGAAGCAGACGCCATAGAAAGAATTTTAGACTAGCCCCTCCCTTCTTTTTCTTCCAGCTTAACAGCCAACCTTTTAAGGCTTCCCAAAATAATAGGTTTGGAGGTAAACACTTATGGAAAAGAGTTACTCAGCTCTAGATACTGCACTGGAGCAGTTAAGAATAGCCGCAGAAAAACTTGAGCTTGACCCCGGACTGCATGAGATGCTAAAATATCCAAAAAGAACGCTTATGGTTTCTGTTAACATTAGGATGGATGATGGCACAATCAAAACGTTCCTAGGCTGTCGTGTTCAGCACAACGATGCGAGGGGACCTTTTAAAGGCGGCATAAGATACCACCCAAACGTAACCTTGGACGAAGTTACCGCCCTTGCCATGTGGATGACTTGGAAATGCGCTGTCGTTGATATTCCATATGGAGGAGCTAAAGGAGGAGTTTGCTGTAACCCAAAGGAAATGTCCAAAGGCGAACTTGAAAGGCTAACAAGGCGATACATAAGCCTAATTTTAGACCTAATTGGACCATATCGTGACGTGCCGGCGCCGGACGTTTACACAGACGCCCAAACAATGGCTTGGATAATGGACACTTACAGCCAATTTAAAGGCTACAGTGTCCCAGAATGTGTTACTGGAAAACCTTTAAGTGTTGGAGGTTCTGAAGGAAGGGCTGAAGCTACATCTCTTGGTGTTATGTTTTGCGCAAGAGAAGCTGCAAAAATCCTCGGTTTAAAAATGAAAGATGCAAGATTTGTGGTTCAAGGGTTTGGCAGCGTGGGATGGAACGCCGCAAAAATAGCCTACGATTGGGGATGCAAAATAATAGGTGTAAGCGACTCCAGCGGAGGAATCTATTGCAAGGAAGGATTAAACCCCTACAAGGTTTACGAGCATAAGGCGAAAACAGGTTCCGTCCTAAACTTTGAAGGGTGCAAGAACATAACTAATGAGGAGTTGCTGCAGTTGGAATGTGACATTTTGGTGCCCGCTGCATTAGAGAATCAGATTACAAAAGCAAACGCCAACAACATAAAAGCAAAAATAATAGCCGAGGGAGCCAACGGACCCACAACCCCAGAAGCCGACAAAGTGCTCAATGAAAAGGATGTGTTCTTAATTCCAGACATATTAGCAAACTCCGGCGGCGTCACAGTAAGCTACTTTGAATGGGTTCAAAACTTAACAAGGGAGCACTGGACTTTAGAGGAAGTGAACCAGAAGCTTGAAAGAAAAATGGTGAAGGCATTTAACGACGTCTACAAAACCTCAAAAGATGCGAAGGAACCCATGCGAACAGCCGCCCTAATGTTGGGAGTAGGACGGGTGGCTGAGGCAATAAAGACTTTGGGCTTGTGGCCTTAACAAATCCATGAAACTCTAAAAATTCTAAACTCTCCAATCATATTTTCTAGACTACACTTTTTATATCTCCGCCCAAAGAGAGTAGTAGAGTCTGTTGAAAGGAGAAAGTGCTTTGCAGGTGGGCATTTCCGGGAAAATTAAAGCCCTAGACTTCATGTTTGAGAACTCGCCGGTTAAGGTTATTGCCAACCGCAACTGCCCGGAAATTAGGCTGGCAGGATTAATTGTCGGTCCCTTCGAGGAGGGAAACGAGTATGAGGTTATGTATTGGGTTGCCAGAGAGCTTGAAAAGTTTGGTGTTGTTCGCTTTAGAAGCGAGGAACTGCTTGACTCAACCAAGCTTTACAAGATTCATTGGAAGGAGCGTGTCCAAACAGCTGGGCAAATTTCTGAACTTCCCAAGGATTTTTATCCGAAACTCCGCAGATACCTTGATGGGTTAAGAGAGGAGGCTGTTAGGCATCCTGAGAAAATGCGGGAATATGAGAAGGCGAAACAGTTGGCGCTGGACATTTTAAACTTAAGATTAAAGAAAATTGTTTCCTTGGCTTCTGCCCCAGCCCAAACCGAGCATGTTTTAAGGAACCTTATGGCAGAAGAGAGAATTCTTTACGAGCAGATTTATAGGCTTATTAATAGGTGGAAGGCTCAAATGCTTGAAAGCGAAAGTGAAGGAGGCGTGGAGAAGGAGAAATGACTGAAGAGCTGGAAGTAATAGACCCGCAGGAACGATTTCTAGAGCTTTTTAAAACGGAGAAATATCGTCAACGGATTTCGCAGCTGGCTGTTTCTGGGAAAACATCGCTCGTAGTTGAGTTTGAAGACATCCTCACCTTCGACCATAGACTTGCGGATAAGCTTCTGGAGAAACCAGATGAATACTTAAAGCACGCGGATAATGCTGCCCAAAACCAGCTAGCCATAGAGGCTCCAGAATACGCAGAAAAACAAAAGGTAACTGTTCGAGTTGTTAGGCTTCTGGAGCCAACGCCTCTGCGGAAACTTGGCGCAGCCCACATTGGAAAGCTGGTGATGATTGAAGGTATAGTTGTTCGTTCAACACCAGTCCGCCCAATGGTGATGCGGGCCGCCTTCAAATGCAGAGGATGCGGAAACATAACATATGTGGATCAAACAGGCCCGTTTCTTAAGGCACCTTTTGCATGCGCTGACCCTTCATGTAGACGAAAAGGACCCTTCGACTTCGTTCAAGAAGAATCAACCTTCATAGATTCACAAGACCTCCGCATACAAGAACGCCCAGAAGATCTCCCGCCGGGACAGCTTCCACGCACATTACATGTTAAGCTTGTTGGAAGCGAGATTGTAGATGTGGCTAGACCAGGCGACCATGTTTCAATCGTTGGCATAGTTCGTGCTGCAGCCCCAACCATGCCCAAGGTTGGAAAACTCCGCACCTTCGTCTTACACCTAGATACAAACTCCATCGAGGTTTTAGGCAAAGAACCTGAAGCAACACTTCCATCGCCGGAAGAGGAGAGGCAGATTCTTGAACTTGCAAAGGATCCGTGGATACACAGAAAAATAATAAACTCTATTGCGCCTTCGATTTACGGCTACGAGCACGTCAAAGAGGCGATTATGTATCTGCTTTTTGGAGGCGTTCCTAAGGCGCTTCCAGATATATCAATAAGGGGAGAATTGAACATTCTTTTGGTTGGTGACCCTGGAACAGCCAAATCCCAGCTATTGCAGTATGTGGCTCGGGTTGCACCTAGAGGACTTTACACTTCTGGTAGGGGGACAACCGCGGCTGGCTTGACTGCAGCGGTTATACGCGAAAAGGGCGGTGGAATGAGCCTTGAGGCCGGAGCCCTTGTGCTTGCGGATAAGGGAATAGCTTGTATAGACGAGATAGACAAGATGCGCCCGGAAGACCGAGTTGCAATCCATGAAGCCATGGAACAGCACACGGTTTCTGTGGCGAAGGGCGGCATAGTGGCAACTCTTAACGCGCGAACAGCTATATTAGCGGCTGCCAACCCTGCTTTGGGCAGATATGAATCCCGCCGAACAATTGCGGAGAACATTTCACTTCCAGTAACCATCCTCTCAAGGTTTGACCTAATATTTGTGTTAAGGGATGTTCCCAACAAGGAAATAGACGGTAGGATGTCGGAGCACATCCTCGAAATTCACCGTAAAGGCTTAAGCCCCGTGGAATCACCCATATCTCTAGAACTTTTGCGAAAATACGTAAGCTATGCAAAGACGATAAAACCAGTCCTAACTGGCGAGGCACTGCAGCGTTTAAGGGATTTCTATCTGGCTATGCGTTCAGCAAGTGAATCGGAGGGCTCCCCAATTGCGATAACCGCCAGACAATTGGAATCGCTTATACGCCTAGCTGAAGCCAGAGCTAGAGCCGCCCTAAGAACGGAAGTTTTGGCAGAAGACGCCGAAGCAGCCATAAACATAATGAAAAAGTCTCTGGAAGAGGTTGGAATAGACCTATCCTCATACAAATTTGACATAGACCTCATAATGACTGGAAAACCCAAAAGCCTCAGAGACAAGCTACAAATGCTACTTTCAGTGCTGACGGAAATGGAGAAAGAAATAGGAATGGTTGACAAAAACGCCTTAATCAACAGGCTTGAAACAGAATACAAGATTCCAAGAATCGAGGCTGAACGCCTAATCAATCAACTCCTGCGAGAAGGAACTATATACGAACCTAGGGAAGGCTATTTGAAAAAGACTTGAACAAGCCCTTATTAAAGGAAAAAGGGCAATTTTGCAATGCTATTCTGCAGCCTCAACGTTGGCTTCAACGTAGTATTGCGCATTTGCCGTGAAAACCGTTATACCCACTGTTTGACCAACATCTTTTGAAGATATGCTGTCAGGGTTCTCTATGTATATGACTATAGTCCATCCTGACTTCAACGTCAAATCGTTTGAGGCTGACTGGAAAGTTTCACTACCACCTAGATATCCGAATATCTCTCTCCACATAGTGTCGGTCATTTCGCTCGGCTTAACTTTCGTCACATTCAAGTCTGCTGAGACTGTGACGCTGTCTGTTCTCCAATAGTAAACGTTGGACCATCGGCATTCTTGCCCTCTAACTGATATTTTGTCGATTACCACGTCTCTTCCACCAGTATTTATTATAACCAAGGCTGCCTCAGCCCAACCACCACTTGTATTATACCAGACGTGCTGTTTGCTAAGGTGAAGAGACTCCTCTTGAACACGGGTTGTCACAACATTTATGGCGTAAAACGTCACAATGGTTGCAAGGAGCACCGAAACCACTAGGATTATTAAGGTTGTTACTACAACGCTTAGTCCTCTGATATTCCTTAACAGACGCATACATTCATCTCCAAGACTAGTTTTGCTAAGGCATTTAAAATGGAAAAGAAAAGTAATACGATTTGTACGTAGCAGAAACCAACGCAATTCAGAGATTCAAATCAAAATTTTTGACTCCGCGAACGTATTGATATTAAGTCTTATTAGCGCTCATCATCAATTAGAAGCGCTAATAAATGTAAGCTCCACAAACGGAACATTATCAAAGAAACTGCGGCTTAACAGACTAGAATTTTAATTAAAAGCTTCTAAAAGGTTTAAAGCAAAATAAGTCAACTATGCTAAAGATGGAAAAGCCATGAGCAATTTAATGGTTGTTGTTGGTACGAGACCTGAAATTATAAAAATGGCGCCTTTGGTCAGAGCATTGGGAAAGAATCAAATTCAGTTTACTTTAGTTCATTGTGGCCAACATTATGATTATGAGATGTCTCAAAAGTTCATTGAAGAGTTGGGGCTTCCCAAACCATCCTATACCTACAAAGTTAAGGCATACTCTCAAGCGAAACAGATCGCACGTATAATTGCTAATATGGAGTACATGCTTAGAAAGGCAAAACCAAAATTAGTCCTAGTTGAGGGTGACACAAATGGGGTTCTCGCAACGGCTTTAGCCGCGAACAAACTTGGGATACCTGTTGGACACGTGGAAGCCGGGTTGAGGAGCTTTGACTTGCGTATGCCGGAGGAACACAACAGAAGATTAACAGACCACATATCCGCCTATTTATTTGCTCCCACGGAAACCGCTGAAAATAACCTCAAAAGAGAATCTGTCTGGGGGAGGATATACGTCACAGGTAATACGGTTATAGACGCTGTAATCCAGCATATGCCAATAGCAGAAAAGAAATCAAAGATATTAAGCGAGGTGCGTTACGAAAAATTTGCGTTAGCGACAGCGCATAGAGCGGAAAACGTTGATGACCCAGTGGTTCTCAAGAATTTTATAGAAGCTTTTATGGAGGCTCCCATCCCGGTTGTTTATCCAGTTCATCCGCGAACAAAAAAGAGGCTGAAACAGAATAAGCTTTATGTTCGAATAAGAAAGTCCAATAACCTCCAAATTCTTCCACCAGTTGGCTATTTCGACTTTTTAGTATTAATGAAAAAATGTGAGATTATCCTTACTGATTCTGGTGGAATACAAGAAGAAGCTACAGCTCCGCCGATAAGAAAACCAGTTTTGGTTTTACGTATATCAACCGAGAGGCCGGAGGCTGTTGAAGCTGGATTCGCGAAAGTTGTAGGTATAAAAAAGCAAAACATATTGAAAGCCATAGAAGATGCTTTAGAAAATCGAAAGGAACTGCCTAGAGAATCACCTTTTGGAAGAGGCGACGCCGCCGAACAAATTGTCAAAATAATCGAGAAGGAACTCTTCTAAAAAGCTAGGAAATGTATGTAATCTTTTTGTCTTCCTCTCTTCGCATTTCCTCAGCTTGTAACATCCTTTTCTCCTCGATCTTCCGCAGCCTTGCCACCATGCTCTCAGCTTTGGTAATTTCAGCGTCTAAACCAGCCAAGTCAACGTTGATCCCCAAAATTTTCAGCAAAACTTCTAAAACACTTTTAGCTGCCTTTGGATCTGGTAGATATCCTCGTGTTTCGCCTAGGAGGCATAAGGCTTCAATCCTTCTGAAGGGCGCCAAGCCGAGAATTAGTCCAGCCGTACCGACTATTGGGCTTCCCATAGGACTTATCACGGCGTTTGCCTGCAAAGCCCTATTAAGAAGGGTTTGGCTTGTAGCGGCTGCTACAACCTTTGGTTTGTCCGTTTCTACCCTATAGCCGCCTATTGTTATGACAAGCTTAACGCCATGTTTCTGGGCGAAGTCGAGTATGCTGTTTGAAATTTCATATTGCCCCTCAATAGTTTGGGCCTGGCTGTCCCCGGTGAAAAGAACTAAGTCATTTTTCCCGTTATCGTTTTTCCAAAAATAAAAAGTTCCCCGAAGAAGTCTAACACTTCCTTTTTTACTCACAAGCACGAAGTAGGGAAAATGTGGCGAATAAAGATATGCAAGTTTTTGCGCCTTCAACTGTTTAATGAGGTAGCGAGTAGCAATTTTTCCAACAAGCCCCAGTCCCGGAAGACCCTCAATTAATATTGGGTCTTTAAGTTCGGCTTTTGTTAACTCCTTAATCATAGTCTCTCTCATTTTAGCTGTCAGCCTCCCTCTTCAAAGCCATTCTATATTTGAGGTATTTATCATCCGGCGAAAACTTAGGTGGATGGGGGACTCGCACTGGTCCACCACAGTAGGGGCACTGGTCTCTTTTTAAAGTATACTTTCCGCATTTTTCACATTTCCTTAGCAGCCAAGCCACCCTATTTCTCCCTTCTATAAACTCCTTGCCCGCCAGCCTTAATAACGTTTGAGACGATGTTTTCTGCAACCCTTTGCAGAACAGCCTCCGCATACTTATAATTGTCAGCTAAAACCTCAATGCAATATTTTGGCGCCGCCACAACATAAAAACGAATGTTCACGCCTCGGGTTTTCTCGGTTTTCTTTGCGTTCAAAAAAGCTTCCTTGATTATTTCCACTCCGTTGGGCTTTAAGCAGCGGAGCTCGACAATCCCTTTAATCTTAACAGTGGGCAAGCGAATTCTTTCCTTTGCAACTTCAACAAAAACTTCAGCCAATTCCTTTGGAACACCTATTTTCGTTAAAACTTCCACACCTTCTTTTGCGGCTTTTTCAAAGCCCTCGTACAAGCCATACTCCTTCTCGATAAGCGCTCCAGCTTTCTCGTAGGCTTCCTCTACGGGCAAGCCGGCTTTCTCGGCAACACTTCTCAGAAGAGCCTCAGCCTTCCGCTCCTTTTTCCATGAAAGCATCTTCTCAATTTTCTCTCTTTTCGTGACCCTTCTGAGGGATAGGTCTATGTGACCTTTTTCCGCGTCAACCCGCAAAACCTTCAAAACAACCTTCTGTCCTTCCCGAACAAAATCCCTTATATTCCTAATCCACGAAGAGGCAACCTCTGAAATGTGCAGAAGACCCTTCTTATCAAACTCGTCTAGCCTAACATAAGCCCCATAATCAGTGACGGTTTCAACAGTAGCTATAACCAAGTCGCCAACTTCAGGCCACTCCTGCCTCCTCAAAGCCATTCCGACACCATCTCACTCAAAAACAGCCACTACTTCACCCTTAATGGCTGCCTTGCCACCAGAAGGCTCAGCCAACTCAGCACCGCAAACATTACACGTAACCTTATTCACGGCATGGCTGAAAATTATCTGCTCATTACCACATTTTAAACATTTAACCCTAACAAAAGTGCTCTTAGGCCTTGGAATAAGCTTCTCCCACTCAGCCATAACCTTTACCCTCAACTTATCATTTTAGGCTATAACCAGCTTCCTTAACCTTACCCCCTCTTTATGCCTCGTATAACCACAAACCTTACACTTCAACTTCAAAGTCTGCTTCTTAGTAGTTTTAGCAAACTTCCTCTGTAAAGGATACTTCTGCCCACCATAACCCTTCTTTTCGCGCTCATGGTGGCGCTCACCCTTGGCTAAGGCCCTACGCTTACCAGCCTTATAAAGCGAAACCGTGTGGATTTGATGCGCCTTACATCGAGGGCAATATGTTCTAATTTCTTTAGGAACATTCATTCGATCACATCGATTCGCATAAAAGAAAACAGCTTACTCTTAAACTTTTTCACAAGATTCTAAAAGTCTATTTTTTCAGCAAGCTTTTGTTTGATTAAAATCTTAACATTTTCAAAAGGTAATGATGCTATATCCTCACACTTAAAAGGGCCATAAATTTTCATGTCCGTGCCAACAATTGCTGGGACCTCTTTAAGAAAGCGTACCACAACCATTTTTCTGGGAGTCTCAACAACATTTTCGGTCAGGGAGCCCCTCATTAGATTGTTAAGAAAATTTTTGAAAGCGTCAGCAAACGATAAATTTTTCTCGGCGAACATATTTCTCTCGTGAGTTGTCAGCAAGTCAAATGGAATTTTTTGGTCCTTTGTTAAGAGCTGAACAATCTTTTTATACCTTTTTTTCGCAAGTTGACGTACCATATGTTCGACGTTTTTCATTTCAATTTTCAAAAGGTTTGCTTTGAGCGTTTTTCTGTCAATCATTCGTTCCTCTTCCTTTAACCTCTTCATATATTCTGCAATTTGAAAGTAAAAATCAGAAGGAAGACTCTCCAGTTCACCGCTGTCATTTTCTTTTTTCCAAAATTTTAAAAGTTCTTCATACACCATTCAAAACCTCTGCCCTGCCACGGCAAACTAAGAGCAAAGCTGCTGCAACAGGTAATTCAATTTTCCTATCCCTATAAGGCCCAAAAGTTTCATCGTTTATTCTAAACTCTGGTGCGTCAGACACCCTAACCTTTACGCTACCCTTTCTAAAAGCGATTGCGTCTCTAAACGGTTCAAATTTATCGATTGTGGATATCGGAACTTCCGCTTTTTTGAAACCCGTTCTACTGTTTAAGGTCTCCGGTATCCTAATCAACCTATGAATATCCGTTGTTACCACCGTGTCTATCTTTACAGACTGAGATGCTATAACATGTTTAACAAGTTTTTCCCATGTTTTTGGACCAACGCCTTTTAAATCGCTTTTTAAAATTTTATCACTTTTCTCCATTAATGCAGTAATGATTTTTTTCCTAAAACCAAGTTCCCTTAAATCTTCCTCTTTTGCACCTGATAAGAAAGTTTGTATTCCCTCCGCCAACCTTTTGGGCCAGCCACAATTGAAAAGTAGGCCGTTTCCATAGGTGATTTTTCCCTTCGAGCTTTTTCCAACAAGGTGAAATGACGCCTCTATACCTATGCTTGAAACGTAATCAGCAATTTCTTTCCTTGCCGTGGAATCCAAGGATTTTACAACTTCACATTCTACGTGAACGTGGTAACCGCGATGTCCCGAGAAAAATACTTGCATCTCATTTCTGGAGAAACCGAAATCAGACTGCAACATATCAAGAAGTTTTATTGTTTCAGACTTTGCAGAGTTTAAGCAAACTTCGCACGGCCATGTTTCCGCGTCTATTTTTTCACCAGCGCACAAAGGGCATTTTTCAGGAGTCACTCCTTTTCCAGAAAAACCACAATTTTTGCAGGTCCACTTATCATGAATCTTTTCGCATGTTGTTGGAATATGATCAGCATCAATGTCAAAGATTAAGTCGGCGCCCAACCAATCTTTTCGGTCCATCTCTTCTGTCGGATTCTCGTAGTAAGCGCACGAGAAATATGCGTCTTTTGGGACAAAATTCTTAATAAAGGTCGTTAACTCTTCCGTTGCATTAAAGCTCATGTGACGCATCATAGAACCATCAAATGAAACAAAACCGAACTCACGTTTCTTGATTTCTGAAGGCATTTTGTGTGCAGAGAAATCAGCCACATAATAAGAATAAAACAATTTCTTTACAAAATTTGCCAATTTCAGATCCATTTAATGAAACCTCACACTTGTTCTTAAACCTTCTCGGGTTTTAATCTTGTATTTTCACCGTCTTTACCACGACATAGATCAGCGATACTGCAGTCATTCCAGTAATAAAGCCGAATCCAAAAATTACAAATTGCAAGGTTAAAACATCTGGTTTTGTCGGAATTAAGGCAATCGCTAACATCCCGGTGAGGAAACCAGCAATGAAAATAACAAAGCCTAAAATCCAAAAAACTCTCCCATATTCCCTTATCTCCATTTTAACACCTCTAATAAATATTGCTTTACTTTCAGTCTTATTGCTTTTTGGCATAAGCTTTTAAAGATTTACACTTTTAATCTTTTTAGGAGCCAAGCCAATGAAGGTTAAGCTCAACTTATCATTGCACAAAGTTTTCCAAATTTTCGTAAAATTTCTACCCGTCGTTTCATTCTTACCGCCTATTTTAGTGTTACATTCTCTTTATTCTAATTCATTTTATGGCACGTGGGAGGGATATTGGCAGGGAAGATTCTTCTACTTTTTCTTCCTATGGATTTGCTTTTTAGAGACTATTATCGGGTATGAAAGACTTTCTTTATCACAAGTTAACAAGAAAAGAATGTTTATTCTTGTAACTTTTATCTCGCTCCCCACAGTGTATGTTATAATCGCCAACTTTTTCGGGTTAAATGAGGCGATTAGGGCACTGGCTGAGAGAAATGGAGTTTTTCATGCTCGTCTATTACCTCTTTCAATGGAATATCTGGTTTTTTCCATATTTCTATGTCTTATAGTAATATCCACCTATGGAATAACCCGTCTGGAAGAATTTTCCATCTCTATAATTTTTCTTGGAATCACTGGTCTGATATACATAACCGATCAGCTATACCCTGTTGGTCGCTTTACTCCATTTCAGTCTCTAGTCTTCCCAACAGCAAATTTTGCTCAAGGCGTTTTGAATACGCTTGGGTATCCTACACGTCTAATCACCATTTATAATGCCAGTTATGGCTATTATCCAATATTAATCGTCTTAGATCCAGCATGCCCCTCAAAGGTTCTTGCTAGTTTTGGCATTGCCTGGCCCTGCGCGGGTGTGGAAAGTCTTATAATATACACCCTAACAATTACGCTCTTTTTGAAGAAGAGTGCCATCTTACGCTGGCAAAAAATAATTTACTTTGTTGTGGGTGCAGTGATAACATATTTGATTAATATACTAAGAGTCGTCCTTATTTATCTGATAGCGGCGAACCGTGGTAATTGGATGATTTTTCACAATTTCTATGGCCCCATTATGTCAATAACTTGGATAATTTTCTACCCTGTGATAATTATTGGAAGTATGGTATTATGGAACAAAATAAAACGTTAACATTCAAGTTCAAATTAAAACTTCGAGTTAGAACTTAGTGAAACAAAGATTAGAAATGGGTAAAGTTTATACGTGCATCTATTAAATAAAGAGACTTAATTTGTAAGGTTAAGCATATGAAGCCTAAACAACTCGAGGTAGAATGCCACTTAGATGACAGAGGTTTTCTCTACCAAATATATGGTAATTATGAAGGGGAGTTCCCAGAGCTTAAAAGAGTTTATGTTGTTGGAAATTTTAGCAAGGGAACAATACGGGGGTTCCACAAGCATAATGAAGAGTGGAAATGTTATTTTGTAATTAGTGGCTCCGCCAAATTTGTTGTAATAGATGAAAACGGGAGCATTTCAACATATATACTAAGCCCGAAGAGACCATGTTTATTAATAATACCACCTGGATATTTTCATGGTTGGGTGTCTCTAGAAGAAGACACGATTTTAATAGGCATGTCCAATAAAAGTTTGGAGCAGTCCATTAATGATGATGTTAGAATTGACCCTTTCACCTTTGGAAGAGACTTGTGGGAGGTTAAACCTCGATGAAAGTGCTTGTCACAGGGGGTTTAGGTTATTTAGGATCTATTCTAATTGAAAAACTTATTAAATTAGGTTTTGAAGTAAGGGTCCTTGATTCCATATTATATGGCAATTTTATAACAGATGTAAGTGACTCTTTTGAGCTTATAAAAGGGGATATAAGAGATGAAAAAGTTTTACAAAGTGCCTTAAAAGATGTTGAGGCGGTTGTTCATTTAGCTGGTATTATCGGAGATACTGCTTCAAGTTTGGATATGGAATTATCAATTGATGTAAACTATTTAGCAACTAAAAAATTAGCTGAATTATGTGGCAAAAGAAATGTAAAACTTATTTTTTCTTCTACCTGCTCAGTTTATGGCGCGCAACCTGGTCAATTGATCACGGAGAAGTCAAAGGTGGCGCCTTTGTCATTGTATGCTTTTTCAAAACTACTTTCAGAGAAAGCTATTGAAAGGCTTTGTAAAAAGTATGTTATATTTAGACTTGGAACGTTGTTCGGCTTTTCTCCTCGCATGAGATTTGATTTAGTTATCAATAAATTTATTGGGCAGGCTATTCAAGGAAAGACAATAACAGTTTTCGGAGGAGAACAGTATAGACCCTTCGTGCATTTGCAAGATGTGACAGAATACTTTATTAAAGCTTTGAACGTGGACATAAATGGCATCTATAACATCGGTGGAAATAATTATAAGATAATAGAAGTAGCAGAACGCTTGAAGAAAAAGCTAAATTGTGAAATCGTGACAGTTGAAGAACAAAATGACCCTAGAAATTATGCTGTTGATTCTACTTACGTCAAGGAAGTTTTTGGCAATATAAACTTTAAACGGGTGGAATTTGCAGTTGACGAGATAAAAGCAGCATATGCTAGTGGCATAATTAAGGATTATAGGGATCCGATCTTTGATAATGAGAGGTGGCTAAGGCAAATATGGCGCCTAGGGTCATGATAACAGGATCTACAGGAAGGCTTGGTAAAGAGCTTTTAAAGGTCTTTCCAGATTCCTTTGCCCCCAGGCATGAAGAGCTTGATATTATCAATAAAGAGGCTGTTTTTGATTTTATTAAAAATTACAAGCCAGAGGTGCTCATACATTGTGCAGCTTTGACAGGTATTAGGGAATGTGAAGAAAATAAGTTGCTTGCTTGGCGCATTAATGTCGAAGGTACAGAAAATCTGGTAAGGGCTTGTGAAAGTTTTGTTCGAGAGTGTTACTTTGTCTATATCTCTACGGCGTGTGTATTTTATGGAGATAAAGGCGACTATGTTGAGACGGACATACCCTACCCCAAAAATTTTTACTCTTTAACTAAGCTTTTAGGTGAATTTGTTGTTAAATACTCAAACCTTAAAAAGTGGTTAATAATAAGGACAAATTTTGTTGCGAGGGAAAAATGGCCATATCCAAAGGCTTTTGTTGATAGATTTGGAACCTATTTATTTGCTGATGACTTGGCCCGAGCCATTAAAAATATTGTTGAAGAAGGTCTTACTGGAATATTACATGTTTGCGGAGAAGAGAAACTTTCTATGTTTGAACTTGCAAAAATTACAACTCCAGAAGTTCAGCCTATGACATTAAAGGAGTATAATGGCCCTCCATTAACCGTGGACATGTCCTTAAGATCTATTAGGATAAAACCATTTAAGCTTACTCGTGGTTCTTAATTTAAGCTGGTGAAACTATTCTGATAGGGAGAACTTGAATAGTTGACTGAAAATGCCTCAAGCATTGAACGTGTCGCTGACAAACAACCATGCGTATTATCCATAGTCATTCCAGTCCATAACGAGGAAGAAATATTGGAGAGACAAGCCCTGAAACTGATGGATTATGTACAAAACTTAACTGAAAGATTTGAAGTTTTATTTGTTGAAAATGGAAGTACTGATAGAACTTTTCAAATTATTAGGCGCCTTCAAAGCCGATTTAGTTTCATTAGATTGGTCAAGCTTGACCAAGCCGATTATTCCACAGCTGTTATTGAAGGATTGAAACTTGCAAAAGGGAAATACAGTATAGTTTTTGGGATCGATTACGTGGACTTAAGCGTTTTGGAACGTTGCTTTCACGCCCTGAAGTATTCCGATATAGTTATTTGTTCAAAAAATATCGGGGTCGATGGAAGGCCTCTCTTGAACCGCTTGGCTAATAAATATTATAATTTTCTTGCAAGAATGTTTCTAAGGTTGGGATATTCTGATGTGGAGGGGTATCATGGATATAATACACAAAAGGTTCAAGCGCTTATATCTGATGTTAGAACCAGAGCACACTTGTGCAACGTGTGGATAT
Organism: Bathyarchaeia archaeon; assembly: GCA_038882975.1. Taxonomy (GTDB): domain Archaea; phylum Thermoproteota; class Bathyarchaeia; order Bathyarchaeales; family Bathycorpusculaceae; genus JAGTQI01. Next base: position 160,109 of record JAVZNE010000001.1, on the reverse strand, counting down.
TGGCAAAAGCAAGGAAAATGTGCTTAACTGTAAGCGAGGTTCCGCTAAAAGTTTACGAAGTTAGAAAATCAAGATTTATGAAATTTATACGCCTGCCGTATCTTGCAGCTGTAAGCCTTATCGAGCTCATCAAAATTAAAATGAAAGGATATTAGGAGGAACGAATATTAAGAGTTCTAAACGTGTTAGAGACATTGACATTGTACTGGGTATTGCTGTTCTTTGGATGATTTGGTTTCAAACATGGGACTTCTTTAGCAAAGATTTCATTCTCTACGGCTTAAGTAATAGAGATTGGTATGCATTTGGTTTTGGTTTTGATTTTTTTAACTGGTTGCCTATTTTTATGACCGTTTCTGGAGTCAGCTTATATTTATCATTTAAAAAGAGACTCGAACGTAGTTATTCAAAACTTAAAATATGAATATATGGATTTAGAAGGTATGGCGCCTATATTTTTCTTAGCTTAATAATCTGTATATGGGTAGCTGACATAACTTTATTTTTAGAATTTAGGGAGGTTATCGGGGCTATCGGGCTCTATGCAATGATATCCTTAACTTTACTTTTGATTTTTATAGGCACACCTTTTGGTTCATGATAGGTGTTTGGAGTGTTTCCTTCCTTCTTCGAGAATACGTATCAAATTATTGTGTTGGCATGATTATCCGTCCCTTTTTCTATGGATTCACGATTTGCTGATGCTTCCATATTTTTCGGCGGGAATGTTTCTCGCTAATAAAATTCTCGCTCGGGATTCTAAGACCATTTTAAGCTTTAGCCTTTCAACTTTTGTATCAGCCTTACTTTTTACTTTGACTATCTCGCCTAAAATCTCGTATTTTGAGGGGGCTACAAGCTTTGTCCTGTTAAGCCTTTCAATGGTCTCACTTATTTTCTTGGTAGTTGCAAAATTTGGTAAGTGGATAGGGCCCCAGATTTTCGAGTTTATGGGAAGGCACGCGTTATTTTTCTACGTTTATCATGTCGCTGTACTATATAAACTTACAGTGTTGCTTGGAATTTTTAAATCTCTAGACTTTTTAACCAGCATAATTGTGACAGCTAACAGTTTATGTATAGGTTGTATAATCATTTATCTTCACCGAAGGTTAAGCTGCTACTGTACGAAATGCTTAAATTTTTACATTTTTGAAAGGTACAGGTTAAATGCTATGTGGTGTTTATGAAGCGACGTGTCATGACAATGTTGCTTACTTTATTAGTTTATGGAGTTTGCATAATATACTGTAAGGGTAAACTCGCAAATCAAACTGCAACACTTATCGATGCCGAAGATACACGAATCTTCTCATTAATGGTTAATAATACCATAATTTCATTAAGCAAGGCTATTTCAATAAATCTCTCTCAATTGAATGTTGAACCGAAAGATGCAAAATGTCACATCATTGACGGAACCCTGCTAATCGATTGTCCTATTAATTATTCAAGGCGGTATATCTTTAATGCTACCTTAGAAGGACTTTCCTTAAATTTTTCTAGATTTCCCTATCTCCACGCCTTGATCTCCAGCAGCCCTGACGTATCAATCGACCTATTGGTAGGAACTTTAAATAACTATGCAATATTTGAAAACGAATTGCAACCAGCTCACAATATTGTGATTGATGATAAATATGTTTGGGTAAATTGTTCATCCAAAGTTGACATGGGCTTTGACGATCATATAAATCATTCAGTAACACTTAATATAAAAGAGATGCTTTTAAAGTGCGCACTGGCTGATAAAAACTTCTCCGCCATCGAAATTAAAGTGAAAATTCTTGGCATTTTGAAACCGGAAATCGAAGGTCGCTGTTTGTTTAGACTAGCTTCGTTAAGCGTAATGAGAGAATTGCCTTATTATCTAAGTCAGAAAGTTAAAGCTTATTGCCTTTCGGAAGGGACGGCAGCTTATGTCATTAAGGAAAATGACGATTTTAGACGGTCTATTGTTAACTATCCATATCTTCAAAGAGCCTACGTAAAATATTCAATTAACGCGTCAAAAAACGCATTATACACAGTGTTTTTAGTTTACAAAAAGAAAGACGGATTGGTTGCTTCACGAAGTGATTTCCTTTTCATCCACACAAGCCGTTCAAATCAAATAGGCACATATATTGACTGGAAGAAGTTAAAGTTTCTCGATTTAAATTTTGATCCGATAAACGGGCTCCATTACTTGATGGAAGAAGGGGATTATGGAATAATTTTTGTCCCTGTTAATGGAAGCGAAATAAAAAGCGTTACACTTCATAAAGTTGAGTTTACTTTTTCTAAAATTCAATTCGACGAATGTACTTTACCCACTTTAAGCGAAGAAGTTCTTCTAGCAGCGACATTATTCATTTTGATGATGGCTGGAATACTTCCCACATTCCTGCTTATAGCCTTATTTTTCATGCACAGAAAAGGCATACTAAATAACGATAAAACGACTATAACTAGAATTTTGATTACAGGTTTAGCTTTCCGACTGGTTCTCGCACCTATAACCGCATATCCATACGATCTTCAAATATTTGCACAATTAGGCGCTTTATATTATGGATCGGGCATACTGGGAGCGCAATGGGTCAGTTTACCTGGATTTGTCTACATACAAATTGCCGCTTACCTCCCATATGCCCTTTTAAGAGCAGCAGGCTTTCAAGATTTTCAATTCTTAGCTTCTTCCGCGTATACATTAGAATCATTTTTCGTTAAAATTCCATCCATCTTAGCCGATCTAGGAATAGTCTTGTACTTACAAAAAATATCGCAAAAACATGTGCCAAAAGAACAAGCTTTACTGTTGAGCATATACATGCTTAACCCATTAACGATTTATATTTCTGCGATACTAGGTCAATTTGACACAATATTTGTGTTCACAATTATTCTCAGCACATATTACTTGATTGTTAAGTATGATAAAGTTAAAGCAGGCATATTTTCAGGTTTCTGTGCAATAATCAACCCTGTGGGAGCCGCAACCTTTGTTCCTCTTTTGGCAAAAATAAAGAAAAGTGATGGATTCTTTCCAGCTTTTAAAACGTTGCTGCTGGCTGTGGGTATCTTTTGTATTTTGATAGTGCCGTTTGTCTTTGAGCCGAAATCACCAATATTTATTACGTCCTTTGAAAGATTTTTATCAGGGATTCCCGGCGAAGCCTTTTATGGAAAACAATTTAACTTTTATTTATACGGTTCAATCATACCATCCTCTGTGGGATACGGCTTAACTCTCAGGTTTATGCTAGAAATATTGGGATATGAATTGCATCCATTTTTCTATCCTTGTGGAACATTAATTGCTTTTTTGATTTTAATTGCAATCTTCTTATATCGAGTAAACAAGGCGAATTTAGCAGGTTTACATGAAAAAATGATAACTGGAACTTTTATGTTATGTACCGTTGCCATATTCCAATTGACCTTTCCAACAATATTTGATCAGTTTGTAATATGGATCGCTGGGCTTCTGTTAATGGCTTACCTTTTTTCAAACGAAAAGTATTTTTTAGTGACATTTGCAGTTATAAGCATTGCCACAGGCTTTATATACGTAGCGTTCTGGAGGAATTATTTACGATTTATAAGTGGAGCGGAAAGGGTTGCTTTTGGCGACCCCTATTTGTCAAACATCATGAGCGCTTTAATTGGAGCACTTTATTCGGTGCTACTACTTATAATCCTTATATTAACCATTAAACTATGGTTACAAAAATTTAGTAATTTCCCTTTATGCACAAAATGCAGTAATTCTGCAATGAAAATACCGATATAAAATAGGCCAATGCTAGCTTTTGTTTTAGATAGCATAATAACGTAAAAATCAACATAGATCCTTGAAAGTAATAGGTTATGGGTTTTAGCTCTTGACACAAGGCAAGCTTTAACTGCATAAGCCTTCTTAAACTTTGATTTTCGTTAGTTTGTGGTTAGTGTATTGATTGTTTCGACAGATTGAGATTTATAGTGGTGTTTTTGGGATATTGTTGAGGTTTTTGGGAAAGAAAAAAGGTTAGACTTAAATTTAAAACATTATTAGCATTAGTCGTGAATGGTTTGAAGCTATGAAAATACTGTTTATGACAAGCAGAGATATTACACACCCAAAGTGGGCAGGTGGCGATGTATATCATTTCGAAATAGCGAAAAGGCTAGCTCAAAGCGGACACAAAGTGACAATGTTGTGTAGCAGATATTCAGGATGTAAAAATTATGAAAAACTTCATGGCATACAAATTATTAGAATACGTGGCGGAATCTTTAGAATACTCTCAAATTTTTTGTTCTACTATAAGTCACTTATAGGGCGGTATGATGTGGTTATTGAGGAGGCGGAAGGACCTGCTGGGCCATTCTTTGCCTTTCTTTACGTTAAAGAACCTATTGTTATAATGTGGCACCAACTTGGAAAATTAATTTATTTTAACCAGTTTCCCTATCCAATAGCACTAGCGCTCCTATTACTAGAAAAAGTCTATGTTTCTCTAACCCGTAAAAAGCATAATATTATTGTTCCTTCGCGAGAAAGAGCGAAGGAGTTTTTGGAAGTTGGATTTCCGATATATAAAGTCCACATAGTTCCAGCCGCGGCCAACACCGTCACTTCTGTACCTTCAAAAAATGTGCGAAGCGAATTTGCAAGAGGGAAAGAACCATACTTTCTGGTTTTGGGAAAGATTAGAAAGTACAAGGCCTATCATCACGCTATAGAGGCATTAAAAAAATTGAGGGATGACGATGAAACTTGTTTTCTGATTATAGCTGGTCGCAGAGGCGAGGACAGATATTATGCAGAACTACAGAAATTAATTGCAGACTATAAGCTTCAAGACCATGTTTCTATAAGATTGGACATAAGTGAAGAAGAAAAGGTGCAATTACTATCGAGTGCTATCGCATTAATTGTGACCTCTCCAGTAGAAGGGTTCAGCATAGTGTCTGTTGAGGCAAATATGCTTGGCACTCCAGTAATTGCTACCGAGGGTGTGCCAGAGGATGTTGTTAAAAATGGGTATAATGGATTAAAATACAAATTTGGTGATATAAGAGCTTTAGCGGAAAATATGCGAAGGATAATTGCAGATACGGAATTGAGGAGACAACTTTCAGCGAATGCGTTTGAGCACGCGACAAGATTTTCTTGGGATACGTCTGCAAAAATATTTAAAGAAGTTCTGGAAAATGTAAAGAGAAGTTATGTAAATTAATGATTTTTATGGTAAAAATCAAAATTATCGGGGTCTTATCGTTGATGGTGACTTATAGAAGCTTTGTAGCGTGCGTTAAGGGAAAGATACCAAAATTAATGCTCCTTTCTTTTGTAGTATGTTAGGGGGTGGCTTACTTTTCCGCATGTTTCGTCTGGTTCCGTGCATAGTCCATGTGTTTTGAGGGTTTCGCATTTTGGTGGTTTGTATCTGGTTCTTGAGCCTCTTTCGCCGGCTATGTGTTCTACTTGGTATCTGGTTAGGCGTTCGTTGAAGTCTGAGGAGTTTCTGAAGAGTTCGATTATGTTTTCGGCGGGTATTCCTGTGTTCACGAGGAAGGATGTTAGGGTGAATCTGCCTATGTGGGATATGTGGCGTCCTTTTGAGGCGGCATCATAAAGCGCTTTTATGCACGGTGGAAAAGCTTCCTTCTTTAAGGTTTTTGGGATGCCCTCTATTTCTGCTTTGCTAACCTTTTCAAGTGTCAAACTCTTAATTTTTTCAACTATCTCCGTTATTTTTTGTGGGAGTTCCGGTAAATCCTTTATTTCCAAGCGTTTTTCTATATGCTTTCTGATCTCTTCGCTTAGGAGTCTTGCGGTTTCGTTTAATGTTAGGTAGACGTTTCCATTTTTTAGTATGCGGTTTACCAGTTTCCATTTCTTTTCTCGCAAATTTGTTGTGTTTTTAAGGTAGTCGGTGAAATGGAGCTTAAACTGGTATGGCTTTTCCATGTCTGTGTTTACTGCAATTTTCCATTGGAAGTTATTTGCTATCGTCAAAATTTTTTCTGGAGGTTCATTTTTCATGTTGTTATAGGCTTGTTTTGCTTCTGCTAGGGCGTATCTTCTTTTTGTGAATGGGTTTTGGGTGGCTGCTGCGAGCATTATTGCTGTTGGGAACGATAGGATTTCCACTTCCTCGTTTTTGGTTTTCCTAGTTACTATGGTATATAAGATTGCTTCTTCAACTCTTTCTTTTGCGCGTTCTAGAATTTGGGTGAATTCTGGGCTAGCCAAATCTTCAATTTTTAGGTCTAGGGTTTTTACGTATTCCACTGCCTCTTTTAGGAATGGATATTTAGCCAAGTCATTCTTTGTGAACTTGACCGTTGCGAGTTGCATTTTTCCACTGTTAGGCTGTTTCTATTCTTGGCGCCAGGTAGAAGGTTAGTTTTCCCTCTTTTGCCTGTTGAAAGTCTATTTTTATTGGCATGTCTGTTGAGAATTCTAGGGTTGCTATGTCTGATGTGGCTGACGCCGCCTTAATTATTTCTGAGAGGTAGCTTAGGCTGAATGTAGCCTTTGATGGTTCTTTTGCTTCCAAGTCTAGTAGAGCGTCGCTTCCTTTTCTCAGCTCTATTGTGGCGCCCATGAGGTCGCCTGCGGCTTGGAAAACCAGTTTTTCGCTATCCGCCTCTATGCGGACGTGGTCACTTACAAGTTCGGCGTCTTCCACTGCTTGACGTAAGCCATCTGTTGTTGCCTTTGCTCTGACATTAAATGTTATTTTTGGTGTCGGTACCTCTTCTTCTGATGCTTCAAGGGTTGGCATTGTAAAGTTCCGCGTATATTTCCCAGTTATTTTTACCTGCAAGCGTCCCGTTTTTTCATCAAGGGCTAGCTCAATAACCTCGTCCTTCCCCGCTCTTTTCAGAAGTTTTAACAGCTCGCCTATGTTTATGCACATCTTGGTTGGTTCTGTGCAGACGTACTCTTCGAAAACTGTTTTTGGCCACTCGAAGTCTACCATGGCGACGCGGGATGGGTCCATTGCCCTAAGCTTTAAGGCTTCCGGCGTTATTTGGAATGTTGCTTCGTCGACGAGGATGGATATGGCTGTTGCCATGTCCCTTAGAAGCTTGGCGTCTGAAACCTTGAGCTTAAACACTCAACTTCACCTTTTAATTTGGATATGACTTGAGAGCTATAAAAGATTTGCACGCTTTAGCCTTGTGGTTTAAAATTAATATCTTATGTTAAACATTAGAGTGTTGAGGTGAGATTATGCTTAAAGTCTTGCCTGCCTCAACCAAGGACGTTGACAAGTTAATGGGGTGTCTTATTGATGTATGGAAAAGCCTGAATGAATACCTGCCGAGCTTAGCTGTGAACTCCGAACTAGAAGAGCTGTTAAAACCAGAGGCAAGGGAAAGGCTAAGGCAGCAGATGGAAGATAAAAGCATGATCTTTTTGGTTGCATATGAAAATGGGGAGGTCGTAGGGATTGCGCAAGGGAGGGTTCACACTGGCGTAGCTCTTCTAGGCTTTTTGGGTGTGAGAAAGGAATATAGAGGTAGAAAGGTTGGAGAAAGCTTGCTTGAAAGGTTTATTGAAGAGGCGAGAATTAGGGGTGCTCAAAAGGTTTGGCTTTACACTTCTACGAGGCTTTTGCCAGCCATAAGACTTTACATTAAAAAGGGTTTTGTTCCCGAAGGTTTTCTAAGAAAACACTTCCACGGCTTGGACCTTATCATTTACAGCAAGTTTCTATCTGAATAAATTTAATAATAGTATAAGTATGGATTTCACCAAAATCCAAAAGGAGTTGTCATCACTCTTGTTGGCGTAATCTTGGTAGTATTGAGCATTGTCATTTGGTATTTGAAACTATATAGTTTTCCAGACCTTGGCGTTCTATCAATTCCTATTGCGATTGTGCTTCTAGTGCTTGGAAGTGTCATGGCGATTTATGGGGTAGAATTGCTGATATAATTTCTAAAATGTTTATGAATATTCTCTGAATGTGTAGCCACATTTTGTGCAGCGGAGGAACTGGGTTGAGGATTCATCCGCCCCGCGAGTTTGCACTTGCCATACATAAGCCGTGTTGTTTCCGCATTTTGGGCATTCGATTCGGACCGTTGGGAGGGTTCTGAGTTTTTGTTCTTCCTTGCTTATTACGGCGACTTGTTGTTGTGGGTTGTGCTGGATGATTTTTGCAACTTTTGGTGTGGCTTTTTCGCTTACTATGCGCTTTTTGTAGCCGCATTTTGGGCAGACAAGCGTAAGAGATTCCTTTTTCTCAGATTTTGCCTTCTTTGGCACGAGGCGGGTTCCGCATTTTGGGCAAAATTCCATTGTTTTGAACTCCGGTTTCCGTTTGTTTTCCCATGCTTTGGTGTCTTTTAAACTTTTTCTTTTGACAATTAGGATTAGTGCTATATCGTGCTAAGCCCTGATGCAATCAAGTGTGCAACGCGGAGTGCCTCGGGTATGTAGCTCCGGGTCGATGTCAACTGCAGAATTTTTCTCGCATCTTCTTCCGAAATACCCGCTGTTTGCATGTAAATCTTGCCTTTCCCGCCCCGTATAGGCACTTCGTAAAGTTCGCCAGCGTTAAGTATGGCTTTCCAACGCTCCTCGCTTTTTGGAAGCTTTTTTAGGGCTTCGTAGATTTCGTCAAAGTTTGGTTTATCCCGTGTAACGGCTATTACCGGGAGTTCAGTGTCCGCGTTAAGCCTTTTAATGTCTACTACATTGAAGCCCGCGATGGTTACGCCGTTAAGCATTATAACTCTCAACTGCTCATAGTGGGGGGAACCCTTTATCATGGATGCTATTTTTCTTGTGGCTTCAAATCCGTCAACCCTAACTTTTGTGTGCATAACCCCGTCTAGCCAGTATCCGCCACGGAAAACAACGCCAACAACAGGCACTAAGCCTTTTGTGTGGGGTTTAAATATTCCATCGTCAACTCCTAAAACGCGGATTTCAGGCTTTATTACACGAAACTTTTGTGTGTTTGGCAAAACTTTCCCTCATTGTCCAGCAGAACATAGAGGCTGATACGCATTATAAGTTTAGCGAAAACACGCTTGACATGAGTGGCGGAGCAAGAAAGTTTAAAAGTTCTTTAGAATGCAAAACTAAACACGTTTAGGACTGGCAATGTGAAGGTTTATGGATAAAACAGAAGCCATAGGTGCATTTTTAATCGCCGTTGGGCTCTTGCTAATCATTCATCATATCATTTTCTGGCAGAGACCTTTCGACTTGGCTGACATGCTTCATCACGAGTTTTTTGAGGCAATATTTTTCACGGCTGGCATAACCCTCCTAATAGTTGCATGTTCAAAAAGGCGGAGGGGATACTAAAATTGAACATTCTAATCCACAGCGGAACCGTAGTCACGATGCGAAGGGATGAAATAATTCGCGACGGTGCCATAGCTATAGAAAACGGGACAATAGTTGATGTTGGGAAAACTGAGCCGATACTTCGTAAATATGCAATTGGCTATGAGAAGATAAACGCCAAAGGAAAGGTTGTGATTCCAGGGCTTATAAACACTCACCAACATGCAGCCATGAGCCTTTTGAGGGGTTATGCCGACGATTTACCCCTTCAAGAGTGGCTTGAAAAATGGATATGGCCCATAGAAGCGTTGATGACCGCTGAAGACATTTATGTTGGCAGCTTGCTGACGGCTGTAGAATCCATAATGGGCGGTACAACAACCGTTAACACGATGTACCATTACATGCCAGGGGAGAATGAGGCGAAAGCTTTTGTAGATGCTGGTGTCAGAGGCGTTGTTGGGCATGTTTGCTTTTCATGGAGGAAGGATGAGGATAGAAGAGCGTTGGAAGACTTAGCCAAAAACTGGCATAATAAGGCTGGGGGGCTTATCCGCGTAAGTGTTGACCCCCACGCGCCTTACACCGTTGACCCAGAATATATGAAGGAGCTGAAGGCTTTACGCGAGGAACTCGATGGGAAGTATGGTTCTGAAAAGGCGCCAATTATGTGGCACATTCATGTGGCAGAAACATTTGACGAGGCTGACAAGATACGGAAAGCCTTCAATGTTGATGTTAAAGGCGGCATAATGGAGTATTTGGACTCTTTGGGCGTTTTAGACGAGCGTGTTATCGCAGCGCACTGTGTGGCACTAACGAACGATGATATGGCGTTAATGAAAGCCAGAGGCGTTAAGGTCTCCCACAACCCAATTTCAAATCTTAAGCTTGCTTCAGGCATAAGTCCCGTTCCAAAAATGCTGGAACAAGGCGTAACGGTCTCGCTTGGCACAGACAGTCCATGTTCCAATAATGCTGCGGACATGTTTGAGGTTATGAAGGTGGCAGCCATACTCCATAAAGGGGTAAGCGGAAATCCGACAGTAATGTCTGCCCAGCAAGTTTTGAAAATGGCAACTTTGGATGGGGCTAGGGCTCTTTGCTGGGAGAATGAGATAGGCTCAATAGAAGTGGGGAAAAAGGCTGATTTAGCCATCATAAACTTTGATAAGCCGCATCTATGCCCACTCTATAATGAGTTTAGCCATCTTGTTTATACTGCAAAATCGGCGGATGTTGAAACCGTCATAATAAACGGAAAAATAGTGATGGAAAACAGACGCCTAACAACATTAAATATTGAGAAGGTTATGGAAATGGTGGAGAAAGCCAAAAATAGCCTTTTGGAAAGGCTTAGGCGCAACGTTAAATAATTGTTGGTGGAAATGGCATAGCGGAAGGCGATTTAATGGCAAACTTTAAAGTTAAGGATGAAAGCCTAGCACCGAAAGGAGTTCTGCAAATAGAATGGGCTTCAAGACACATGCCTGTTCTAAACCAGATTAGGAAAAGGTTCAGCGAGGAAAAACCCTTAAAAGGCGTTGTGCTCGGCGCATGCTTACACGTAACAAAGGAGACAGCAGTGCTGGTTGACGTTTTCCTAGCTGGAGGCGCGAAAGTTGCTCTTTGCGGCTCTAACCCGCTTTCAACACAAGATGAGGTTGCGGCAGCACTAGCGGAGAAGGGTGTTCACGTTTACGCGTGGCGTGGTCAAACAACAGACGAATACTACTGGTGCATTGAAAGGGTCATAGACCAAAAACCCCTAATAACATTGGACGACGGGGCAGACTTAGTAAGCACAATCCACAGCAAAAGAACAGACGCATTACCAAATGTTAAAGGAGGCACTGAAGAGACAACAACAGGCGTTTTGAGGCTTAGGGCCATGGAAAGGTCTGGAACCCTAAAATACGCGATAATAGCGGTTAACGACGCCTACACAAAATATTTGTTCGACAACCGTTATGGAACTGGGCAAAGCACAATAGACGGCATTTTAAGAGCGACAAACATTCTCTTGGCTGGTAAAAACTTTGTTGTCTGTGGCTATGGTTGGTGTGGCAGAGGTGTAGCAATGCGGGCAAGAGGGATGGGCGCTAACGTCGTAGTGACGGAAGTAAACCCCTTAAGGGCTCTTGAAGCTGTCATGGATGGTTTCCGAGTAATGCCCATAAGCGAGGCAGCCAAGATAGGTGACATTTTCCTAACAACAACTGGCGACATAAACGTCATTAGGAAAGAGCATATGGAGAAGATGCGGGATGGGGCCATCCTCGCCAACAGTGGCCACTTCAACGTTGAAATAAGCCTAAAAGACCTTGAAGAACTGGCAGCCTCGAAAAGGGCTGTTAGACCAAACCTTGGCGAATACGTGTTAAAAGATGGTAGGAGGCTTTATTTGCTAGCCGAAGGGAGACTTGTAAACCTGGCGGCTGCTGAGGGACATCCGTCCGAAGTTATGGATATGTCCTTTGCAAATCAAGCCTTAAGCGTCGAATACCTTGTTAAAGGCGAGAGGATGCGGCCTAAAGTGTATCCAGTTCCGAGGGAAATAGACGAAGCTGTAGCGAGGCTTAAACTTGAGGCAATCGGCGTAAAAATAGATGAGCTGACAGAGGAGCAGAAAAAGTATTTGACGGAATGGGAGATGGGCACAACTTAACATCTTATATATCGTATTACATGGTAAACTTTAAAAGGAAAATAAACAATAAACAAGGCTTTGTGTGGTGATATGTAAATGGTAAGCAAAGATCAATCAATAGGGGGAGCAATATTCATCATATGCCTCATAATAGCAATATTCTACGTAATAACGCTGTTCTATCCAGATTGGATTGTTAATTTAGGCTTAGGGGGTACGACAGACAATGTTCGATTTTGGCTCATTGCAATTCCAGTGTTTATAGCCTTCATAGCCATAATGGGTATTGGCGCCTGGATTGGCTGGACGATGGCTACGACGCCTCCGCCAAAACCCATAGAAGAGATAACAAGCGAGATCGAAGAAGAGGAGAAGAAAGAGGAAGCTGCTAAAGAGTCTACAGAGGCTGCTGAAACAGAAGAGAAGAAAGAGGAGAAGGGAAAGGGCAAAACCAAAAAGTAGTGCCTTACAATCCCAACATTTTAAATGCGAAGTGTAAAGCAACGTTAATTACCGCAGCTATAACGAAAATCAGCAGAATTATTTTTGGCGAGAAAGATGTGAGGGCTCCCTCTTCGCCTTTTGGCTGAATCTCATATGATGTTATCTCCTGAGTTTCGGCGTCCACGTGGATTACGGCTGTGAGCTTCTTCATTTCCACCTCGACGGTGTATATTCCCTCTTCCAATGAAACTCTTTTCGGCTTTACGCCCCCCTTGTGACCTATCCTTTTGAGGAAGCTTGTTGCGATGGTTGTGACTGATTCGGCGTTAAGCCTCTTCATCTGTGCCGCTGGGGTAACGACGCCTGGAGCCTTTTTCTGAAGAACCGCTGACAATTATGGAGTCTCCTACTCATCTTTAAAGGTGTTTAGAATGTTTAAAAGAAGGTGTGTGTATCATTGGCAAACAACCTACCCTGTTACGGTTTTTAGCATGCACTGCACTATTTTTTCGCAGACAATACACTCTTCTGGAACGCTCTCTTTTGATGAGCGCTGGCTCAAATACCCAAAATAATGTTTACATTCAGTTTTCTCTGGAACAATCTGAATGGCATGTTCTTTCTTCGCCAGTGGTTTTTCCTCAGCTCTGATTTCTTCTTTCAGAGTTTTTTGCTCGGTGGCGGATATGAGGACTGGTTTTTCAACTGTTATTTCTGTTAGGCAGTAGGGGCATGCCTCATAGACAGCGCCGTTTCCAACGTTTTCAACCGTTATTGGGTTTACGAAGTTTTTCCCGCATAAGGGATTTGGGCATGTGTGGCTTTTGTTTTCTGTGGAATCTTCCCTCTTCTTCGTGGACTATTCCTCCTTTAGAATTAGAATTGAACTTCGAGTTTATAGTGTTGATGAATCCAGAATACTTATCCTAACTAACCTTTCCAAAATAATGTTATGGAACTGCAAGTTTTTTGAGATCCTCTTCGCCTTCAGCATAGCCCGAAGCAATTAGAATATCGCCCACCTGGATTCGGGTTTCTGGCTTTGGACGTATGCATTTGTCTCCCCTCTTTATGGCTAGAACCCACATGCCTGTTTCCTCTGGGATTTTAGCCTCTCGCAAAGTCTTATTTACTAAGGGCGAGTTTTCCGCTACCTTCGCGTATGTTATTGTCTCTTCAGCTTCTTCTATGGCTAGTGCCAGCACTGGGTGGGGTTCTATGCCTCTTAAAACAACCTCGGCTATTTGTGCAGCCGCGTCGGCTATCTTCTCTGTGACGACGCCAAGCCTTATCAGCCCTAAAAAGCCTTTAGCTTCCTCTTTTTTGAATTTGCTGGACAAGACTAGTAGCTCAAATTCTGTGTGTAGCTTGTCCACATATTCTTCGAGTTTTTGTACTTCTTCGGCTAGCTCCTTGCTGTTTAGAAGAAGCGATGAATAAGCCAGGTCAATCATTAGTTCGGATGTGTCTTTAAGCTCTACAAAGCGTGCGACGATTTCCTCAAATTTCTTCTGGCTTTTCCCTGCCATGATTAGTCCTCCAGTTTGTCAAGTTTTCCTTCGCAGATTTCTTTAAGCTCTCTTAATCCTTCGTGGGTGCCGCGGGCTATGAGGATGTCACCAGCTTTAACCTTCTCGTTTTCTTTTGGGTTTATTATCCAGTCGTTTTCTCTGAATATGGCGATTATGTCTATTCCCATTCTAGGGGCTAGTTCAAGCTCGCCTATCTCCTTTCCAACTAAAACCGATTCTTCGTGCACTTTGGCTTTTGCTAAACGTTCTTCAACTCTTTCAAAAATTTCACCCACGATGGGGTGCACGCCTATATTTTGGGTTACTATCGCCGCTATGTCTGCGGCGGCGTCTGAAATTTTGTCTGCAGCGGCAGCCACTTTTGAAACTCCGACAAGTGCTTCTGCGTCTTTTGCGTCTCTTGCAGCCACCATGGTCACCATTTCCAGATGGTAAGCCAGCGTGTCTATGCGTTTTTCCAGTTCCAAAACGTCTTCAGCCAAGTCTTTGTCATTGAAGAGAGCAGCAGAATAAGCCAAGTCAATCATTAGTTCAGAGAGGTTTTTCATTTCACGGAGAACTTCCCTCACTGTCACGGGCTTATACTCGATTTTTTCAAAGGGAGGCATAGCGCTTTGGGCTCTCCGACCACAATATTTAGCAGCTAAATATTTTAACTCTTATCCCAAAGGCTATTTTGGAGCATGTTTAAGCTAATATTCCAGCCCACAAGACAAGTGCCACAAGAAGCGAAATTGTTGTTATGCTATCTGCGAGGGAACTCTCTATTGGAATTTCAAAGTTGTCAGGGTCTAAACCTCTTTGATAGGTTAGGATGGCAACGGAATAGGAAACCAAAATTATTAGGGAAGCGGCGAAAATGTTGACTGTGAAAAGGAAAAACGTAAAAGCTGCAAGGCTTATTGGAGCAAATGTGCCAGTTATTAGTAAGGCTAAGACTGAATAGGCAAAATACATTATTAATGATGCTGCCCACGCGCCTGAAATCTCCATAAAATGGCTTTTCATGGAGGAAAATGATGCTTTAAGTGTTCCAAGGGCAAGTTTTGTTGTGGCTGTTGAGCCTACAACAGCTCCCACGTCACCTATAGTGTCAATTAACGCTGGATAAACAACGTAGACTTGGCTAAGCTTTTTCCCGCGTATGAGTTCTTCCACCTTGCCTAAGGTGGCTCCGGCAACATTGACTATAAAAGAGACTAAAACAAGTGTTAATAGGGATTCTTTTAAAGTTTTAATGAATTCTGGCTCCTTCGCATTTTTAACGAGGAAGAATGCGGAGGTTAACAGCAGTGCTAAACTTATAAAAGTGAAGACATAACCCCAAAGAAAACTGTTAGTGAGGAAAAGACCTAGCACTGTAATATAAATTGATGTTATGAGGAGGTCTGCCACTGTTGATTCTATCGGGTATAAGATTATGTCTGGGTCAAGTCCATGCTTGAAGGAGATGAAGGAAACCGTCAGCGTCAGTGGGGAAATAACAATCAGCGCCAAAGCCATTGTAGCCATAAAAACGTTTATCAAACGCAAAGATTCTCCAAAGCCGTTTAAAAGAGCTGCAATTAGGCTCATCATGAGGCTTGCTTCAAAAGTCATAATCACAATTGCTTGGAATAGTAGATAGAAACTTTTAGTGTTTCTAAAAAGGCGTGGTTGAATAGTTCCAAGGTGTAGGCCTGTACTTAGGCGTCCACAAAATAAGCCGCCTATAACTCCACGGGCGCTGAGGATTGGTGGATAAATTACAACCGCCCATGGCGCTTCTGCAAAAAGTTCAGAATAATAGGCGATTATTGTTCCGGCGGCTATCCCAAAAATATTAAAGGCGTAAGCCATCACTGACTGCTTTAGGGTTTCGGCGAATCGCGGTTTAGCCTTCAAAACCATAAACTAACCTCCAAAAGCTCTCGCGAACAGTGGAAAAGGGGCGGAATAAGGCAAAAGTCGGTCGTGGAATGAGAACGTTTTGGCTTATGGTTGTATTGCTTTAAGTAGAATTTTTGATGGACATGGCTGTGCAACTGAAGATTTCTGATTTGTTCTTTTGGCGTGCTGTTGGCTAGTTTCATCATTTTCGCCTTCTTGGCTTTCTCCGGCGTTCTGCATCCATAGGCACTCCTTCAAAGCGGCTTTTTCCAGTGTGCCCTTAAACTCCACCTTCTATATCGCTCCCAAACCTCTAAAAATGTGAGCAACTCCCTTAATTATTTTTCCGCGAATACAAAATCCATATCCAAAATTCATAACTGTTTTAATTAGCTAGCCTCTAAATTCGCAGTGCAACGGTGAAAAATATTGTATGCCATATGGGTAAAAATTGACGAAACACTGCCATGGATTGAGCTCAGCGGAAAATATCAAACAAGGGAAGAAGCCAGAAAAATGATAAAGGAGCTTTTAAGCAAAATAAGGGTGAGAATCGTCAAGGTTGAGAAAGAGCGAAGGCAAATGAAGGCTGTAGTGACAGTAAAACGGTAAATTAGAGCTTCAGTTTAGGTTTCTGGCGAGGAATAGCATGTGGCACACCTGCATTCTTTGAGGGTTGGCAAGTCTTCTTGATGAAGTTTGCAGATAACCCCTTCATATCTTATGGTGGCACATATTTCGCAGAGTTTCTCTATGACGCTTTCTGGTGTTGCGTCTTTTCTGGCGAGGGTTTCAGCCAACTTTGATACCATTTTCATGGCCTCTTCGGACTGAGCTATTTCGTTTGTGAGCGTTGCTCCTCTTTCACCTTTAAAATATTGGGTTATAGCCGCTGGGGTTAGCTCCATCTTTTCAGAAGCCTCTATTTTTCTCATGTTGTGTTTTTCGATAAGCTCTTTTGTTACCAGCACTCTTATTGCCGGAAGAAGATATTTCACTACGATTACACATGGTGGTTTCAAGGGTTTTCCCTAGTTATTTTTAGCGGTAGGTTTATATATTTTTAACGGCGTTAAAATCCTTTTAACGGTGTTAAAATGACCGAAATACACCTAATAAAACTGGAAAGGCTCCACGAACACGAAGAGACAGATCCCGAGCATCTCGAAGAACTGACACGACAAATAGCTGCAGACAAAATCCTAAAACATCCAATAGTCGTCGACAAAAAAACAAATATAATATTGGATGGCGAACATCGCTTCAACGTCCTCAAAAGCCTCGGATGCAAAAGAATCCCAGTAATCTACGTGGATTACAACTCGCCAAACATAGTGGTTCAAACATGGAGAAATAATTACAACTTAACAAAAAGGGACGTGATAGAAGCAGCCTTATCTGGGAAGCGTTTTCCGCCTAAATCAACATGCCACATGATAAGAAACAGTGAAACCCTATCGCATATATCGTCAATTGAAAAGAAGGTTGACATCCCCATCGAAGTGCTGAAAAGCGAACTTACACTTACGCCCATAAAACGCATAAAAGCCGCCATGAATGTTGAACTTGCAGATGTACTATCAACATACACTAAATTCCTTAAAACAGAAGTCATCGATGCCCCCCTAGTAATTGATAAGAGAACGGGCGTTTTATTGCATGGCTATGAAGCCTTCCAAGCACTCGACCTACTTTCGGCAGAGAAGGCACCCACTTTTACGGTGAACTTAAAGGATGTAGAAATCAAAGCACCAAACATGGAAAACTTTTCTAAGGAGAGAATTATTGAGGCTGGGGTTAAGGGTCCAAAGCTCCAGCCAAAAAGCTTCACCCTTTTCGCAGAACCGGTCAAAATTAATGTTCCGCTGGAAAAGTTATTGACTAAAAAGAGGCAAAGCCGCAAAGTGTTAAAAGTTTACAATAGCACTCTAGAACTGCTTTATGATGGTTGGCCAACCCCACTTGTAAAGTTAAATTCCCTTTCCTCTACCTCCTGCAGCGTTTGGGCTAAGCTTGAGTGTTATAACCCTTTCAGCAACAGTGTAAAAGACAGAATAGGTTGGGCTATGATTAAAGAAGCTATGGAGAATGGAGAGCTTAAAACTGCTTTGTATGAGGCTACATCCACAAATACTGGCATAGCCTTAACATCCATAGCTAATACGCTCGACGTGAGAACAAGGCTTTTCATACCGAAAACCATACAGAAGGCAAGCGACATCTACCTAAAAGTTCTCGGAGCAGAGGTTGTGCGGCTTCCAGTGGGCTTAACCGTTGAGGCGATAAGCCACGTAGAAAAAGAGGCAAAAGCCGACAATGCTGTCCACCTAAACCAGTTCGAGAATGACGCAAACTTCAAAGTCCACCTAAAATACACAGCCAGAGAAATAGACGACCAATTGAACAGCCTAGGCTTAAAGCCCACATGCATAATTGGAGGACTTGGGACGTCTGGGCATATGAGCGCCATATCCCACTACTTCAAAACCAAATACGGCCACAACGTAAAAATTGTTGGCGTCCAACCAGCCCAAAACGAAGTTATTCCCGGCATAAGGCGGATAGAAACAGGCATGAAATGGTTCCACAACGCACATTTCGACGAAGTAGTAGAAGTGAAACAGACAGAAGCCATAGAAGGCGCAATAAAAATAGCGAGAAAGGAAGGTCTCCTAATAGGGCTAAGCTCAGGAGCCATTGTGCACGCTTTCCAGAAAATTGCCGGAGAAAAAGGCGTGTACGTTCTTGTTTTCCCCGACAGCGGATACAAATACGTGGAACAGTTCGAAAAATATTGGGCAGATGTTTCACCGAAAAACTAGAGAGGGGCTATCAAACTTTACAATTTTCAGACTGCTAAAATTGACGTTCGAGAGACGGAACGAGAAATTTTGCTCTCAGCCTTCCATTGGCATAAATAGGTTTTTAAGCACCTTTTGTTCTTTTAGATGGGTTTAGATTATAATGAAGGATTTAGCCGCACTTAAAGTGAAAGTTAGCAAAATTATGACAAGAAACCTAATCACGGTTTCCGTTGGCAGCACGGTGGAAGAAGCCGTGAAAAGGATGATTGAATGCGATGTGGAATGCCTACCCATCATCGACTCGAAAGGTATTTTACAAGGCTTGCTAACCTTCAGGGATATAATTACAAAGGCTGTTTATTCACAGGCTGATGTAAGAAAGCTAAAAGTTGAAGACATAATGACAAGGGACCTTGTAACATGTAAACCCAATAACACTGTCCTCGACGTTGTCAAAACAATGAACAATAGACATCTTAGGAGAATCCCTGTTGTAAACGCTAAAAATAAACTTGTTGGCTTAATAACGGACTTTGACTTGGCATTGTTTGGATGGGACTTCAAACAGTCCTAGCCATCAGCGGAACAAACGTTCACCATAAATCTTTTCCAAAAGCCTCTTGAGAATTCTCGCTTTCCGCTTAAACTCTTTCTTGGAAACTGTATGCCTCATAGGACATAACTCATCCAAAGTCACGCCTACACCGTCCACATAAATAACTGGATAAAGACGGCATCCCAAAGGTCTTATCTTATAAACTCGACACCTCCTTTTAGCTGGGCTGTAAAAGTAGCAACAACCATCAACATTTCTGAGATGTGGCACATCATCACGTACAACCATAAAATCCTCTGGGCGATAACCAGCATCCACCAAACGCTCTACGTCATCGCTTGAAAGTTCCATTTCGGTTTCACGGCAGCATTCACCACAATCAGAACAATGCATAATAAATCACCCTAAAACGCCTTAAACGGCAGTTTTGGCGCCGGGAGTGGGATTCGAACCCACGCGGCCCAAACGGGCCACAGGCTCTCAAGGCCTGCGCGTTATCCACTCCGCCATCCCGGCAACAGCCACCACCCTCTAAGACACTTTTAAATCTTAAATCTTTATCCAAAAACGAATCAGCTATATATTGGAAATGCAAGTAAACTATTTCCGGGCAAAAGAGGGCCGGTAGTCTAGCTCGGTTAGGACATCCGCTTGACGTGCGGAAGGTCACCGGTTCAAATCCGGTCCGGCCCACTATGTGTTTTTGTGTTGTACGTTTGTGCAAAAAGGTTTATTAAATATTAATATTCTGCATACTGATGGGTTGCAAAGTATGTCTGAAAACATATCATTAGCAAGGTATAGTGGCGGGTACTATCTTTCAAGGTATAATGGTCAGACATGTTATGGCTGTGGTGAAAACTTTGAAAAACCAATTTTGGCAACAATTGTTTCTGGCGGTTCTTTCAGAACCTATTATGCTTGTCCGCGTTGCCTAACAAAAGTTGGAGAAGTAAAAGCCATGAGGCATGAAAGAAGCAGGGAAGAAGAGGAAAAAACCTCCACAGTTATTGTACACAAAAAAGAGGAAAGCGAATCAGAAGGGGCAAAGTGTGAACATTTTCTTGGTTATTTGAAGAAGCGTCCAAAGAATACGCCAATACCAGATGAGTGTTTAACTTGTAGCAGAATGATTGAGTGCCTAGCCTACTAATGACGTGTTGCTTAGCCAACATTTTGACGGTAAATTTTAAACGTTGCCATGAGTCATAGTGGGTTTGGCGAGGCTGTTCCTTGCTTCCATTAAAGGATTTGAACCGTCCGTTCAGCACTCCCCACGTCAACCGCATGCTGTTAATTGTGAACATTGTCATATTCGCGGTTTATTGGCTTTCTGACTTAGGAATTTACTTTCCACCTACAGTTGCAGAGAGAATCGGGTCTGATTTTATCATGTATCCCAGCAAAGTTGTCCACGGACAAAGGCTTTACACTTTAGTGACATCAATGTTTATGCACGCTGATTGGCTACACTTGCTTGGAAACATGCTCTTTCTATACATTTTCGGAGATAACGTTGAAGACATTTTTGGACACATAGGCTATTTGGCATTCTACATATTTTGTGGCTTAGCAGCAGCCTTCACTCACATATTGAGCTTGTGTCTTGGCTTAACCAATGGCACCATTGATTTCAGCACTGGAGTTGTTGGTGCTTCTGGAGCGATTTCCGGAGTTTTAGGAGCTTACCTTATACTGTTTCCAAAAGCCCGAATTTTAACATGGGTTGCCTACTTTATACTGCCCATCCCAGCAGTTATTTTTCTAGGCGTCTGGTTTCTCATGCAGTGGCTTTACGGCCTATTTGAAATCGGCAGCAAGATTGCTTATTGGGCGCATATAGGCGGCTTCGTTGCAGGAATGATTTTGGCATTGGCTTTTGGGCTTAAGCGGAAAAGGGAGAAAATGGCTAGGCTTCTTCGTTAGTTTTCCAGCTTTGACGATTTGCGGGGTCTGGCCGTCATGAGCTCCTCATATTGCATCATCAGACTGGGACGGCGTCATCATCCCCCAAGCTTAAAATATGTTTTCAGCCTTTTAAACCAATTGCTGCTAATGGCTGGCTCTAACTTTTCTATGAAGGGCTCTTAAGGTGCCGGAAGCGGTTAAGACATGAACCACTGCTGGTTTGGTGTTAATTTCTGTTATTGTGGCTATGGCGGCTCTAACCTTTTCAAGCTCCGTATGGGCTACGCGGATTATGGCAATTCCTTTTTCCTCATCATAATCAATTAATGTTAAGCTTGTTTTGCTTGCTCCACACTCTCCATACAACCTTAAAATGGCGTTCCATAAGGCGTCAAGAAGCTCCCTCGACTCAAACTTTTCCGCAGATTCCATCTTTAGGGCTAGATAGCGGCGCCTCACTTTTACTGGCAATCTTTCCCCATCCTGATTAGGCGTATTCCAGGAGCAATAAAGTGGGGGCTGAGCTTTTCGCGGTTTCTCTTAACAATCGCCAAAGGATTCTTTGAAGCGGCATCTAGGGCTGACGGCTTGTCTAAATCAAAAAGGGCTGCCAGTGCTGCCATTTCGAGGGGTTTCCGCATTAGTAGCTCACTTGTCGTGCCACTTGAAACCACAATGGGCACTTGAAAGTCTTTTGCTATGGCCGTTTCCCTTCGCAAAGTTGAAAGAAGCCTTATTCTGGCTGGGCCTTTCAAAATGAGCAATGGTTTTATGTCAATCTCTAGTGAGGCTTGAGTGTTGGAGGCTAGTTCGGCTTCTGCCTTGTCGAAAAACCTTTTGTGGGGGTCTATGGATGGAAAGTTTAGGAGATCCACTCTATGGTCTTTTGCCGCTTGCCTCGCAACAGCCTTAGACTCGCACATCACGGCTATTATCTCGTATTTTCGGCGGAACTGCCTCAAAAGTTGGAGAAGTTCTTTTGGTGTTTTCGGCTTTAAATCTAGGCGTGAAGCATAGTCTATGGCTTTTTCTTGGCATATACTTCTCAACTGTTGGACGTATTTTTCGGCAAGGCTTAGCGAGGGTGGCACTGGCATGGCTATTAGGCGGTAGCCCAACTCTGAAGCCTTAGCTATCATTCGCCTAGTCTGTTCCACGTCGCCTAGGTTTGGCTGTAAGTGTAGATCAGCAAAAATTCTCCTCATGGAATTATCCCAAGGCTTCTGCAGACTTCAGCAATCTCTCTCATATCAGATTTCTTGAAGTGAATTTTGAAATGTATCGGGTCTGTTGTGCCGAGCTTAAACTCGTTTAGGTAAGCCGCCTGCTTGTCAAGCCTTATGTAAAGGCAGCCCTTTTCAATGTGCTGTTCGATTTCGCCGCCCAAAATCTCCTTGTCTAAAATGCTTAAGCCTAAAGCAAGCTTCTCAAGAAAAGCCATAACATGCGCCTTTTCCTTAATTTTAGCCTCGAAAAGGGTTATTGGGTTTCCATGATGCCCGCTTAAGTTAGACTTTTTAAAAGCAATGTTTTCGGAAACTTGTGGCGGAAGTGTGTTGCGTACGGCTGATAAAACTTTCTCTTCGTCTTCTGTTGCGTGGGCAAACACCCTCACGTCAATATGGGATACGGGAACTTTAGAAGACAAAACGGCATCACTGCTACTTGCTACTCTTCTTCTTCACGCTTTTAGCTTTTCCCTTCTTCTCAGCGGCTTCTGGCTTTGAAACCTTCTCAACTTTAGCCTCAGCCTTAGGCTTAGCCTTGGGCTTTAATGAAGTTGCTAGAAACTCCTTCAGAGATTTTACGTTATCCTCGTGAACTGTTCTCCTTCGAGAGTCAACTGCAATGCCAAGCTTCAAGGCTTGTTTTAGGCTTAATTTGACCTCTTTTAGTTCTCCGAGGCTGAAGCCTTTCCCTAAGCGTTGTTTTCCACCCTTCTTGAAGACAAGCGGCTTCATCCCCGCCATGGTAGGCTAGTCTCCTGTTGCCGCTTTGCGGCTTGGTCTGGCTTTTTCTGCTCCCCGTCCTTTCTTTCTTAAGCCTCTAACTTTTTTGCCAGCGCTTGTTAAGCCTCTAAAGACTCTTCCCTTATGCTGTTTTTGGCATATCCAGTTTATATCCTTGTAAGCCTTAACAGCCGGGTGATGCGGATCAACCATTATGACTTCAAACCATTTGAAGCGTCCGTCCTCGCCAACCCAGTAGGAGTTTAAAACTTCTAGGTTTGGAAACTTTCTGGCAGCCCGCTCCTCAGCTATAAGCCTCAAGCTTTTCGCAGGCTTATACTTTTTAACACCCATCCTTTTTGGTCTTCTACCGGACCTGGGGCGCTGTTTTCGCAGTCCGCCTCGCCTAACGCGGACACGGACTATGATGAAGCCTTGTTTCGCTTTATAGCCAAGTTTCCTAGCTCTGTCTAGACGTGTTGGCTTTTCCACACGAACTATTGCTGGTTCTTTTCGCCACTCTATTAGCCTCTTACGCATTAACTCTTTAACGAAGGATTCTTCAGGCTTTTTCCAAGCCTCTGCAATGTATTTATACGCCAATTCTTTTCACCTCACTTATTGTTTATGGTTCAACCAGCTGGTTACATCCCAGCGGATTCCCATCCGCCACTGGCTCTCAATGATTCCCCCAACCAACAAAATAAACTTTTCCAATAGGCTGTTAGGGCTTAGCCTCAAGCACAGCCCTTTTAACGAGGAGATAGCCGCTCTGCCCCCTCCAAACCCTTTCAGCCTCAACAATTTTCAACTTTCTCTTGAAAAATGGGGCGTCAAGCACCAGTGTTTCGTATTCGCCCCCCTCACCCACAAGGGAAACACCAAAACGCTCGTTCAGCTCAATCAAAGCATCAACGGTTTCTGCGTCAAATTTTCTCCCAAGCCACTCTTTTGAAAAGCCATATGCACAAACACTAGTTATTATAACTTCAAATTTTAGGTCCAGAATCTCCCTTAAGATGCTTATCGGATTTTCCCGCCAAAGAGGTGTCAGACACTTAAGCCCCAACTGCTTGCAGATTTCCTCTATCCTCGTCCTCTGATAGTTTGAGGCTATAGCCCCGGAAACAATTCCGTCCACGTCAAGCTCTGCCACCAAACGCTTCAAATCCTCAACTTCAACCTCCTTCACTCCAGAGGTCTCACCCTTAACCAGTGGAATTCCAACGGCTTCCGCAAACAGATCCATTAAATGAATGTTTGGATAGTGGAACATCCAGCTGTCCTCCCTAAGAGGAATCATGCTCACCAAGCATTTTACATCATAGCCCAAACGTAAAACTCGGTAAAGGGCAAGGGTGGAATCTTTCCCGCCAGTGGCTAGAACTGCAACCCGCATGTGCCGCATTATCCCATAAGCTTTGACTTCGCCTCTTTAAACAGCGCCTCAGTTTTAAGTTGCCACTTCTCAAAGTCTCTTGGCGTTTTTGGATAATTCCTATAATGAGCCTTAACCCTGTTCATTAGGTTAACTGTGACCCTCAACTTGTTTAAAAAGTGGATGCGTTTTATGCCTCTGAAAACCCTTTTTGCAGTTTCAGTTATTTTTAGGTGGAAGTCCTCGCCTAAACCAGCTTTTAAAACATCCTCCTCGGTCAACAGCTTATATTTCATGCCATAGTTTAGGTCTTCATTGCTACATTTTAACAGCAAAAGTCTAAAAACGTCTAGTGCGGCTTGCTTTGTCCCATAGCTTTCCATGTACTTGACGTTGTACTGCCATAAGGCTTCTTGGCTTACGTCGCCTTTCTCTAAAGCCTTAGTTATGGTTTTTCCAGCTAAATATCCACTTATCATCGATGGTCCTATTCCGCCTCCATGTATGGGGTTCACGAGGCACGCGGCGTCTCCGGTGATTATTACGCCATTTCCAACCATGTTGTCTAATGGTCTCCTTGTTGGGTCGTACCACGCCCCACCGTCAAGCAACAGTGAACCATCGAACAATGGATTAATTAAGACATGCTTGTAAAACTGTCCTTTCGGATTTGGAAACCTGTTTCGCATGCAGACTCCAAGTCCAGCGTTAACTTTTGCGCTGCTCTTATAGAAAATCCATGTGTAGCCGCCAGGAGTCACGTTCTGGTTTAGGTAGATTTCGCAGTAACTTTTGTCCTCAACCTCTTGTTTAAGCTGTCTAATCTCCCTATAACAAGCCTCCACATCCTCGTTGGCAATTTCTCTCTCAATCTTCATTTCTTCTGGAAGTTTCCTCCTAACAACAGCTAGAAAACCGCTCGCATCCACGACGGTTTTTCCTTCAATACGAATCTTCTCACCAGTCTTCATGTTTTTAGCTAAAACTCCAGTTACACAGCCGCCACCAATAATAGGTTCTAAACATTGAGTCAAGTCAAATAAATCCGCTCCATTATCCAGCGCCATTCTCAAAAGCCACTGCCCAAAAAGGCGCCTATTCAGGAGATAACCAGAAAAATCCTCATGCCTAACAGTAAAAACAGTCTCCAAGTCCGGCGAATATATTTTAACGCCTTCTATCTGCCTCTCCAACTCACCGTGTTGGGGAGGCTTCAACTCAACACTCTTTAAATGGTGCTCTCCTAAGGCGTCTCCACAAACCTTCTCGCCAATCTCCCTTTGAACCTTCCGCTCAACTAAACAGACCTTCAAGCCAGCTTGAGCAGCCGTTTTTGCGGCTAAACACCCTGCTGTTCCGGCACCAACAACTACAACATCGTACTTCATTTAACAAACCTCTACGGTGTAGTTTCTATACCTTGTTGTAATAGTAAACCTTTATAAATATTGAAGTAAGCCTATTCACACTTGGTGTAGCCAAATAAATCACAACAAAATAACAATAAGCGATGAGCTTCGCGGTCTTGTAGAGGCGCGGATGAGGCACACTTTGGAAGGGATAGAGAAAACTCTGAAATATATACTTGAGAAACAAAACGTAACCCTCGACAATTTAAAAGAAGATATCAAAAGTCTGGAAGAAAGCTTCACTCTCCTATCTCAGAAGTGGAATCTTGAACTGCTCTACACCCTCTTCTTTAAAAACAACGTCTCCTTTAGTGGGTTAAAGAAAATTTTAGGTATAAATTCTCGCACCCTCTCGGACAAGCTAAAAAACCTAATGAAAAACGGATACATTAAAAGACTTGTGGAAACCGGTCCACCCATAAGGGTAGAGTATGCACTCACAGAAAAGGGTAGAAACGTTATGTTGCTTGCGCTGCCACTGCTTTACTATTCAAGTGGTTTAGCCTCGAACAAAGGTTAGGCTAACCACCCATTTTGATAAATCGGATGTCACAGCTTTTTAAGAGCTTTCAATGGTATTGGTATGGTTGTTGTCTCTTTTGGCGTATCAAACACCATGCATGTTAATGTTTTCTCTATCCCCTTCACAGTCCTCAGTTTATCTATTACAAACCTTCCAACAGAATCCACATCTTTATCCTTAACTTTGATGAGGATGTCCCAGTCTCCGGATATTATGTGGACTTCTTGAACCTCTGGAAACTTTGATATTTGCTCAGCTATAGCCCGCTGGGAAAGTGGTGTCTCCTCCTCCTTGTTGGTTCTATAGGAGAAGGATGCCAAAATGAAGGCTGTCACGCCAAAATCCAGCTTCTTATGGTCTAGGATAGCTCTGTACTCTTTAATTATTCCTTGCTGTTCCATTCTCTTTATTTTTGCAAAAACCGTTGTTATGGGCGAGTTTATTTTTCTCGCTATTTCCTTCGCTGTCATCTTACAGTTTTTCTGCAGCAAGTCCAGTATTGCCAAATCTTTTTCGTTGAGTTTTAGACTCATGTGTAAAAATTACATAAATTCAAGCATAAAAAGGTTATCATTTAATAAAAATACAGAATTTTCAATAAAAAATTTAAAAACATCAATCGCTATCTCTCACTCTCATGAGCAGCGACCCCTTCGAAAGCCTAAAAAAAAGGTACATAACACTAAAAAATAATGGACTGGCAAACGTCTTTAAAGTTCAAGATGAAATAATATCATCAATCCGGGCTTTCCTAAAAAATGAGGGCTTTATCGAAATTTTGGCGCCCATCATTGGACCTGCAACAGATCCCGGCATTAGAGGGGCAAAGCAAGCCACTATAGACTATTATGGTTTTCCTTTCAAAGTTATGAGCAGTATGATACTATACAAACAAATGATTATCACGGCTTTGCCAAAAGTTTTCGCATTATCGCCAAACATACGACTAGAACCTATAGAAACTTTGGGGACACGTCGCCACCTAACAGAGTTTAGGCAAATAGACCTTGAAGTTGCTTATGCCAAATGCGAAGATGTGATGGAGCTAGGCGAAAGAATGCTCCACCACGTGATAACCCATGTGAAAAACAAGTGCCGCGAAGAGCTTGGAGAACGCGCAAAAATGCTGAAAGTGCCAAAATTGCCATTCAAAAGATACACATACAGAGAAGCTCTTGAAATTCTCAAGGGTATTGGAATAAGTGTGGAGTATGGCAAAGAAATTCCGTGGGAGGCGGAGGAAGCTATATCAAGGATGCACGGGGAGCCCTTTTGGATAACAAACTTTCCAGCCACGGCTAGAAGCTTTTACTACATGGAAAGCGAAAAAGAACATGGCGTTTTAGAAGATTTTGACCTACTATATCCGGATGGTTTCGGCGAGGCAATTTCAGGCGGGAAAAGAGAGCATCGATATGACAAGCTTTTGGAGAGGATGCTGAAAAGCGGTGAAAATCCCGCTGATTATGGGTGGTATTTGGACATGTTGATGGTTGGCATTCCCCCCTCAGCGGGTTTTGGAATAGGTGTTGAGAGGCTTACAAGGTTTATCTGCGGTCTTGAAAATATCTGGGACGCTGTTCCATTTCCCAAAGTTGCTGGGATACCTTCCCCATAAATTGTTAAAGTTTAGTTAGAATATGGATTTTTGATTCATAATTGTTAATTATATTCTGGGCAAACTGGGAAAACGTCAAGGTCAAAGGAAGGCGTAATCAAATGATGAAAAAAGCCACAGTTAAAAAGAGTGAAATGTACACGGTGGATTTGACGAGAATTGATGGAGACGGCGCATTCCCATGCCCAAGATGCGGGGTTATAATATCACCGGACGACGAAACTGAAGAAGTCTACCAGATTGTTGAAACAAAAGTTAAAGGAGACGACCTGGCGGAGCTAATTCTCCGCTGCAACAAATGCGGAAGCACTATAAGGCTAGTGGGCTTCCTACAACAACCCGTTGAAAGCTAAAAGGCGCTGGGCTTACTTCTCTTTCTCAAATTTTCGACTCACTGCAATAAAAACAAGCCATAAAATTGCTCCGTAAAAGATTCCGTTGAAAATGGCGCTCACAAACTTCTGGTATTCCTCAGCAGCTTTTCCAATTAAAGTGCATATAAAGTTTCCTGGAAATATGGGTGAAGGGATTAAAAGCGAAGCAGCTAAGAACATTAAAAAGAAAACCATTAGTATTGAAATTCCCTTCACATATCTTCCCACTATAAATTCTCATAAGCATCCGAAGTAGTAATATTTATTAAATATTTCTGTTCTTCTGCTCAACACAACTACAAAAGGCTATTAAATTCAGAAAATAGGAAAAGACAAAACAAAAATTAAAACTAAAACAACAGCCACGACTTTTCGCCCTTTAGAGAGGCTTGAAACATCGTCTAACGGTCCAGGGTGCCTTTGCATAGCTAAGAAGAGAACAAATAATGCCATCAACCAAAAATCACTGAGCAGCAGTAAAACAATTGACAGTATCGTTAGAACGACTCTGGTTTTATCCCCAGCTATAGATCTAGCGACATGGCCTCCATCGAGCATTGCTGCAGGTAAAAGGTTAAGCATTGTAATGACAATTCCAACCCAACCAGCAAAACCTACAGGATGAAAATATAAAACTTGACCTTGAGGACGAGTGGGGATTAATCCTCTAAGCCTGAGCAACTCACCAACGAGAATCATAATCAACGGAACTGGTAGGACGGCTGCTTCTTCAACGGGCTGAGCTGGTACGGACATTGTTAAACCCACAGCAGCAACAATTGTGGCAACTATAAAGCCGGAGATCGGTCCACTGACCCCTATATCAAACAGGGCATCTCTATTAGGTGGAAGAGACTTTTGAACTATAACAGCGCCAAAAGTTCCTATTCCCCCGCCAACAATTGGTGGCGGACCCGGAATAAAGTATGGGGGTGTTGCCTCTATTCCGTTCTTGTTTGCTATAAGTTTATGCCCCATTTCATGCACTCCGAGAATCGCCAATATAGCAGTTGTAAATGTAATTCCTCCGAAAACTGGATCTATATTTCCACCTATTGAGGCTAGATTTGATGATAAAATGTAGCCTGTTGCAAAAGTTGTTCCGATGGTTGCTAAAAACAGAACCAAATTAATAAGTATCTTACTTGGTTTGACAGGCTGTTTTTCAATGATCCTTAAAACAAGTTTTCCATCAACTCTCCTTAGAAACGCTATTAGACCCATTAACTCTAAGCTTTTGAGTAAAATTAGAAAAGCTTGCTTTGTTTCTTGGGGCTGTTTAATGTAGAAAGTGGGAATATTATGCTCTATAAGGGCTTCCTCTATCTGAAAGTGCTTGCAGACAATTTCTTTTAGCTTTTCGAATTCTTCTTGGTTTGTTTGCTCCTTTGTTTCATTCATGTTCTTGTCCTTGTAAATTTTAAATCACCTACTAGAGTGGTTGTGTATTAGAAAAACTTATTGGATTTTAATCTGGTTTTTATTCGGATTCCGAACCGCTAAAAACTTTTTAATAATTGCCAAGGGCAAACGTCCACAGAAGCCTAACAAAAGACGTTATCTATAAAGGAGACAAAAAAGTGAAAGAGAGTAAGACGAGCGAAGATGATGGTTCTTCCGTTACCATCCTCCTACCAACATACTGTGAAGCCGAAAACATTGAAAACCTAATACACACCATCGAAAACTTGGGAATAAACTCGAAGATAATAGTTATAGATGATTCAAGCCCCGACGGGACAGGAAAAATTGTCCAAAAACTGCAGAAAATATATGGAAATATAACATTGCTGGCACGTCCCTTTAAAGCTGGACTTGGAACGGCAATAACCCACGGCTTCCATTTTGTTTTATCCCAGAAAACTCCCTCAAAATACATTATAACAATGGACGCTGACTACTCCCATGATCCAAAAGAGATACCGAAGCTTCTAGAGCAAGCGAGGAAGGGTTGCGACATAGTTGTTGGAAGCAGATATTGTGACGGCGGAGCTGTTGAGGGCTGGCCTTTAACAAGACTGGCGATCAGTAAAATAGCTAACAAAATAACCGCAAAACTTGTAGCCTTGCCAATAAACGACTTCACAAGTGGTTTTAGATGCTATTCTAGGGGGTACATCCAGAAAATTCTTCCAAATCTCCACAGTCAAACCTATGAAATTCAAATTGAAACCCTCCGGCAGGCGAGCATTAACAAGGCCAGAGTGGTTGAAACTCCGATAACGTTTACTAACAGAAAGAAGGGAAAGTCAAAACTGACAAAAAGCGAGATACTGAGCTTCCTGCTATACATTATTAAAACAGCTTTTCGCAACCTTAAAACCTTAAGTTTCAGCAAACACAACGCCTAAATTATTGGTTTTTCGAACCGCGTTTTGATTTTCTGGCACATGTACACGTTTTTTAGTCGTTGCCGCTATTTTCCACACCTTATGAAGGGGCTTTCCTTTTTTAAGGTCGATTCTCGCCATAATATTTACAATAGCTTCTAGAAAGCAAGCTGCCATAAGGTAGGGGAGGGCCCTCCAATTTCTTTTAAACCATCTTGAAAATATAGTAATTTTGTCGCTTAAGGGGCTGGCTTCTAAAATCATTGGAGAGACCTTTGTTTCCCTTTTTACTCTTAAGTGTCCATAGACGACCCTTCTCCTTTGATTTATATAATCAATTATGGTTTCGGGTCCTCGGAAAAAGGCTATCGCTTTTTCCTCAAATATGATTCTGTAATTTTTTTGTTGGCATACTATTCCCATGTATGCGTCGTCATTCACAATGTCTTCTGGAACTCTGTCGCATATGCCTCTTCTAATAGCAAATAGGACTCCTCCCAAGTGTTGTGCTTTACCCTTTTGGTGGTAATAACGTTGGGTTTCATTGTGTAAGCCCCAAATAACGGCGTTTACTTGTCCCATGAAGCTATCAACTTTAACGGGTATCTGACAACCAGAAACGGCTCCAACTTTAGGGTTGTGGAAATGTTTTAATAACAGGTTGATGGCGCCTGGTTCTGGAAGGTGGTCAGCGTCAAGATGGACAAATATTTTCCCTCGATAAAGGCTGAGTATTCGATTTAATGCGGGTGCTTTTCCCCTTCTTTCCTTTTCCAGAATTAGCTTAACCCGCTCATCTTCTCTTGCGAATTTTTCGACAATATTTGGCGTTTCATCGGTACATCCTGAACATATAACAATGATTTCTGAGTTGCAAGGTAGAGATTGTTTTGTTAAAAGGTTTTCAAGTAAGGCTCCGATGTTTTCCTCTTCGTTGTAGGCGCATATGCCGATACTAACGTCCAAAAGGGATACCAGCTTTCACCATTCCCGCGCTTCAGTTGGAAAATTTATAAGGATTATGTTGAAAATGGAACAAGGTACCCTCTTATGGATTGCTTCTAAAAGTAGAAGACAGCATATGCGTTTTTCATTCTCTTTTTGAGTTTAACAGTTTTCCATAGACATACCGTGAGCGGTGGAATTAAGAAAATGCTGATTATTGGCATAAGATACGTGTCCATTTCATTAACAAACGTTAGGACAACCTCATTTTGCAAAGTTTCTGACTGGAAAACCGACAACTCATAAACGCGTGTTTTGAACGTGACCTGTCTGCCGTTTAAAAATATTTTTGTGGAATTATTTGTGGTGTTGAGGCGGATTCGCTCTTCAGCCTCTTGGCGAGATGCTGGGAGAATCCATTTATATTTTTCAAGTCTTGAAATTTTTGTTAGGAATAATTGGAAATGCTTTTCCTCTAGGCATGGCTTTAGTATTGATGTTGCATAAAGCCTATAGACATTAACCCCTTCAAAACATATTCGGGAATCATCTAGTTTTACTGTTGGCTTCACGCTTTCAACCAGTTCCCCATTAACTTTGAAGGGATTATCAGATATTTTCGCCAAAAGGAAGTTTGCAGCTACAGTGTTGTCTGCCTCTGCGCCCACACCATATTCGATGCCACCTAAAAGTTTTGGGTGGCTTGAGAAACTTGTGTAGAAAACATTTTGTAGGTTGAATTGGAAAAATGTCCATTCAACAGCACTTCCGAGAAGGTACGTTTTCATTCTTTTGTCGGCACTGTAGGGCATGGAATTTATTGGTTTGTCGTGAAATTTCCAGACAAGATAATAATCCTCGCCGTTTTCGGATGAAAAGTCCAGTTTTATGTAGGTCCAAGCGGTGTTGTCGGCTGAAGGCTCCAGCTTGAGCAGCAGTATAAGCGTTGTGTTCTCATTTACGTTTAGAGGCTTCTCCAATATGATTTTATTTGCAAACCATCCGTCCAAACCATTGGTGCCGTTTCCAAAAAACTTCATCTCAATCATCTTTTGCCCCGTCTGAGAGTCTTTCAGAGAAAAGTAGCTTAAGCCGCCATCCTTTACTCCAAACATAGAAATTTCGCCTATTCTGTAAAAGGAGAAAGCGTTTGAAAAAACCGATTTAGAAAGGTCTAATGTAATTTTAGCTCCTTGCTCTGCGTCGTTGATTGTGAAATATGTGGTAAATCCGTCTTCGGTCATGTTGCATGGTTGATAGTATCTTGAAATTTCCAGTCGTGGACTTGCTGGTGGAAGCGAGGCTGCTTGGGCAAACTGCAAAACCGCTGTAACGGAGGCAGCCACCCATATCAACAGTAAAATGGTGCTTAAAAGCTCCCTTTTTGAGAGCTGCCTCAGCCCTAAAGAGATTTGAAAGGCATCCTTTGCCAGTCGGTAGATTAGCCAAATAATTGTAAAGGTTATAAGAGCATCCCACACCATGCGGGAAGTTTTGGAGAGATAGCCAAACCCTAAAAGTTCAATGAAATATAGTAGCTCGATGTTTGCAAGCAGTTCAACAGCGATTTCAACAACTTTTATTAGAAGTATCCAAACAATAACCACGTACTGCATCTTCTTGTCCCTTAATAGTTCAAGCACTTTCTCCATGGCTTCTCACCATTTCATAGAGAATTTTCACCAAAAATAGGTCGAAAACCACTGCTGTGATGAAGCGTGCAAGATATCTAACGCTTGAGTAGGGTTTTGTGAATGCCCAGTAGCTGAAGACGTACCATAATTCCGGATTTATTAGGTAAGCGAATGTAAACGGATACAAATTGATGAAAGTGAAAGTTAGGGCTGGAACCCAAATACTCCTCCAGCCTAGCATCTTCTCAGGCCGCCAACCTTTTGCCTGAACAATTATTAGGGGGGCTAGGTGGATAACGAACTGTTCTGGAATAAAGGTTCTTGTCAGTAGAAACCCTACTGTTACGAAAAGGTATCCCTTTAATAGGCTTAAACCGTGAGGTTCATCGGAATCCTTTTGTAGTTTGTGGTATAGGAGGTAGCCCACCATAAGTCCCAGAACCCAAAAATACCTCACTAACGGGAAGGAGAAAACCTCGTTTAGTACCTCGCTTGAAAAGATCTCTGGGAACAAGTCGTTTAGGAGGGCGCTTAGATTCCAGTAGGTTAAAACTTCGCCTGTTCTCTGGGTCTGGCTGAAGATTGTTATGGCAGCTTTTGAGGGGTCCCAGCCAAAATAGACCAGTGGAACCATCGTCAACATGAAAGGGGCAAGCAAGGCGGTTAATAGATGGGTTAAAGCTTGTCTAATCCCTTTCTTGCTGCTTAGGTAAAGCATATGGATTGGAAGATAAATTATTGGAACAACTTTTATGTAGATTCCTATTCCAAGGCAGACTCCGCTTAAAAAAGGCTTGTCCAGCAACAGTAGCATTGCAGATGCCAACGTAAAAGCCAATGGTGTGGAGTCAAACATGCCCCAAACCGAGCTTATAAGTATGATGAAGGGGCATAGAAAAAATGTTAATGCGCTAAGCCTTGCCTTCTCCACGTCGCCAGTAACCATCCATGTTAATGAGTAGATTAGGTGTGTTGAAGCCGAGTCTCCGAGAATTGGGGCTAGTTTTAGCATAAAATAGTAGAGGAATGGGGAGACTGGTAAGAGACTGTAGATTCTGTATGCGAGGGCTGTGTATAGTCCCCATGCTGGAAGGTAGCCCAAGCCTGTAACGTATGGAAATATTGGTTGACCCAAACCTTCCTTATAGTAGCTTTCTGCTGGGTAGATGCCGAAAAGACTTGAGCCTTTAGCCACATAGTATCCCACACGGATAAAAACTTCAAAATCCCAGGGGTGTCCGGTCCAGAAGCAGAGGGCTAGCCTAACGATTAGTCCTAGGAGGATAAGCATCCTAAACTTGTCAAGATGCCTATGCATTTTTTGCAGCTTTCCCTTCATCTTTTTTCAGAATGAAAATTATGCCCAGTGAATAAACAACCGCCATTGTTAACCCAAAAAGAACTAGTGCTGGCATGTATCCCGGATAACCCGGAACAAAATATGGGGAGATAAAGTAGGATAAGTCTCCGTAGTGGGTGAAAACGAAAAGCATTGCGGTGAGGCTTATCGTCCAGTAAATAAACACAATTTTGGAGTTGCCTTTTGTTGCTGCAAGAACTAAAAGGAAGGGTAAAATCCACATCAAATATTGTTCGTTAACAACTGCGTATGTGAGGTAGACGGCGAAGTGTGCCACTGTAATGTAGGAGAAAACGTCCATGGAATCAAAATCTTTCTTTCGGCTTATTCCAAAGATTAGAATAGTTACTGCGACGCTGATTAATATTGGCGAAATGGGGATATTTGTCTTGACATTTAATCGCTTGAATAGGTCTTCCATTATGCTGAGGGGTGTTAGTCCGAAGAATATGTTGGAGCCGTACCAGTCTGGTGAAGCTCTCCCTTTTAAGAGCAGCCAAACCATTGTGGTGGAAGTGCTAAAAGGTTCTTGGCCGAAGATTAATGCGAAGCAGAAGTGAACCAGAAGCATGGCTAGAATCGTCAAGCCCGCTGCTGTTAGGAGATATTTTACTGCTACAAAGGGTTTCCGACATTTTTTGTAATGCATGGTGGCAAGTATTGGTGCAAATACAATTGGATACATTTTAAACAGTGCAGCAACAGATAGGGATACTGCTGATTTGCCACTTTTCCCTTCTAGGAGAAGCCATACGGCTAACAATGTGAAAAGTGTTGGTAAAGTGTCAAACATTCCCCAGACAGCCGAGATGAATATAACATATGGGTTAAAAATCCACATGTAGGCGTGTCTGCGGGCTTTCTCTTCCTCGGAAAATCTTCCAATTACTTTGAGCAGTAGTAGGGCTATGGCTAAGTCTGAAAGGATTAGAGGCGTTTTAATCAGCAGGTCTAGTAATGGCAGGTTTTTGGGTTTGAAGGAGTTGTAGGCTTCGCATGGATTGTTGTAAGTGTACATGTCCCGCCAGAGTTCGCTGACGTTTGCTGGGAAAGTTGTGTGGGAAGCAGCGGCGTAGATGGGGTAGACTGCGAGTAGGCAGAAAAGCCACAAAGGCGGATAACTCCAGAAGAACACTGTGGCGTTTTTATCAATCCACTTCGGCGGATTCAGCGGGTTAACCCCGTATTGATAGGCGAATGCTTGATTAAGTCTCCAAATATACATGTCGTATCTGTGTTCTGTGAAGGGCGCCAGCGAAAAACGGATTAGAACTGCAAGGGTTAGTAGTAGGGCTGTTTTTGATTTGAAAAACTTTTTAGCCAAACTTTTTATGTTCAAGGCTGTGCACTTGTTCGGTTTTTGAGGTTCAATTTTTATTTGCCAAGAGCCACCCCTTTATATGGTTAATGTATGAAATTGAATATTGCCTACCTGCTGCTCCACGACCAAAAGTTCAGCGGCTGGCGTCTAGAAGACTTTGTCTTTCAACGCTACCATTTCTCTAAGGATTATGCTGAAAGGGTTGGCCGCAGAGGCAACAATGTTGTCCTTTACACGTTCCACCAAGACTTGAGGGAGACAAAAGAGTTTTGTTTAGGCGACTATGTGCTTAAGGCTTTTCCTGTTAAGTTTAGGTTTCCACCACTAGTTCCTATAGGTAGCTCTCATAATTTTGGGATAATAAAAGAACTTGTAGTGGGCGATTTTGACATAGTTCATTTTCACAACTATTACTTTTGGTCCTTTGCGCCAATGGTATTTGCTAAGTGTCGCCGCCAATGCGGGTGGAGGCTTGTCGCCCAATATCATGGGGAGTCTGAACTCCAAATCCTTGGAAAACACATTCATAGACCATTTTTTGGTGTTGTTGACAAGTTTCTTGTGGCGCCAGACGAGGAGATTTACTGGCTGGAAAAACTGCATGTTAGCCGCAGCAAAATTCTAAAATTTCCAAATGTGGGAGTTGACACCTCCCTGTTCCGCAGAGTTGGCAGGAAGGCTAAGGTTCCACATCTAATTTATGCTGGTAGAATGACTTTTAGGCCTAGAACTTTGAAGGAGCAGAATCCATGGCTTATCCTGGAGGTTGTTCAGAGGCTTAAAAGAAAGTATGGGGGCGACTTTAAAGTTTTAATGGTTGGAGATGGACCGGCACTTGATGCATTGAAAAGTTTTTCTAAAAGTTTAGGTCTTGAAAGAAATGTTGAGTTTCTTGGTTTTGTTCCGCACCACTTGCTGCCAAACCTCTATTCAAAATGTGTCTTGGCATTCGCCCCTACATCCATGTTGGATTTAAACCCCCTTTGGGGTGGCGCCTTAAAAGAGGCTCTTGCATGCGAGGCGGTTGTTGCAAGTTTCAACCCTTACATCAGAAGTTACTTGGAGGCGAGGAGGCGTTTCGGCTTGCTCTTGCCTACAGATGTGGAAAAAGCTGCAGAATTTTTGTGTACGGCTCTGAGAGACCCGGACTTTCTTATTGAGGCTGGTTTGCGTGGTAGAAGATTTATAGAAATGTTTTGTTCTTGGGAAAAAGTTATTGAAAGGCTCCTAAAAGTTTATAGAGAATTGTTGTCGGAGGCTTAAAACGAAACACCAAAACTCGTTTTGCCAATGTTTACGAGATTTTTCGGAGAAAATGAAGGTAAAGAAAAGGGGGGATATGCGTGTTTATGGGTCTGGGTGGATTCCGCCTTTAACACGTTCTACTGTTGTTTCGCTTATTGTTCCTAGAACTTCTGGTATTGTCCATGTTGGGTGTTCTGGGTCTGTGTAGTCTATCCTTATTATTATTGATGTTGCGCACGGTGGGAATCTTTGCAGTTCGTAGATGATTTCTTCGTGGAAGAACTTTGAGGCGTAGAAGGTGTCTCTAGCGCTGATTCCCCAGACTAGGAAGCCAACTGTTCCGTTTATATCTTTGTATGTGGCGATGACCGCGTAGCCAACAGTTGCGTTGCCGCTGTACGTGTCTTTGCTCCAGCATGATAGTGCGATTATTTTGTTAACCCATGGAGCATATGGTGTGAAGGGAGCTTCCACTGTGTTGAGTCCGTAGAAGGCGTCTGTGAAGTCGTTGAAGTATTCAGCTATATGGTTTGCTAGTGGGCCTCCAACCCCAATTACATTAGAGCTGGCTATTGGCCATGTGTGGCACCAGTCGTCTCTTAAGGCTATTCTGTAGATGCTGTCCTTGTAGTTGGGCGGCCATCCTGTCCCTGTTCCGCTAAACTTGTGTAGGAGGTATGGTATGCTTGTTAGGGCATATTCCTGGAACATCATGTCGAAGCCTGCATTTCCAATCTCCACCTGTTTATTCTTGAAGGCCGCTGAAACGAGTGAGGCGCCTATCGAGTCGGCTGAGTGGGCGTCTCTTCCAACAGTTACCCACTCGTAGCGTCCTCCAACATATTCTATGTATATTGGCAGCTGGTCTTCTCCCACAATTTGTGGATCCTCAACAGTTACTGTTATGGTTGCGTTGCAGTGGGTTCCATTGGTTGTGGCTGTTATGCTTATATGTATTGTCGGCTTGAAGACAAACACGTGGAGATCTTTCAGCGGTGGTGCGGTAACGTCGTAACCTATGGCGTCAATGGTTGCATTTATCCATAAGCCTGTTGGTGCTGTTTGGTTTGCAAATTCATGTTTGTAGTTTAATCCTATGAGATAAGCGGTTTGATTCTTAAACACTTTAAAGTTTACGTATGGACCTGTCGGTATTTCCACATCAAGCATTCCACTTTCAGCGCTGTCAGTTTCGTTTGCCACCGTTACTGTCAAGTTTTCGATGAGGAAGCTCCATTTAGCGCCTAAACCGTCTGGTCCGATAACCTTGCTTATGTCCTCTTCATCCAACAATGTTATTGGGCCTGCTCTTAGAGGTTCGTTTGTGAAAGTTCCTCTGTACAAAACAACTTGTGCTGGACCAAACCACCAAGTCTGGGTGGAATAGAGTATTTTGATTTCCGTTCCCGCTGGCGGCACTTTGCTGGCTGGTATGTATATTCTGCCTGTTCCATTTTCGTCCACGTATAGTTCGTAGTGGTATGTTGTGGCTACTGCACGTATTGGAATCTTGAGGGCTCCTCCCCATAGGACCCTTTCACTGAAGCTGCAGTATTCTTCCCATGGTGTTGCTTTTAACACTGGCTTATGCTCCAATATTATGTTTAGGTCTTTACCTACATCCGCTGCTTTCACCGTATAGAATTGGACCCAGCGTTCAGTATACTTTTCAACGGCATCCACCAGACTCCACGGATTAAAAACTTCCTCTAATTGGTATTTGACTTCAATGTCAAGCAACGCTTCGCCGCCTAGTTGTGGGTCGTCTGCGTCATGATAGTCTGTTAAGCCTACCACTTCGACTCCTCTGAACTGGGATGGGTAGCCTTTTCCTAGCATGAAGTCCCATTCGCCGACAACGAAAGGTATGTCAGGCTCGCTTGTAGCTGGTACCATGTCCTCATCATCAACCCATATTAGAGGCTGAAGCGATTTGTCCCACGCATCAACGCTGTAGTCAGAAAGAGTCGGCCAAAAGGCTTTCCAACCCACATATTTTAGGTCGCTGCTAATTATCTGGGCAACATCATAATAGTGGGGAACACCAGTTAAACGTGTTCCATCCTCATATTTCCATAGCTTGTATACAACGGTAACCCAATCTGTTTGGCGTATAGATATATGCCAAGTAATCTCGCCAGTAGTATAGTTGATGTTGTAGTGGGTTCCTTCCTCCTTGAAGACCCCATTCACATAAACCCGCACAGAACCTGCAACTATTGGACCACCATAACCGTCCTTCTCCACTGGAACCTCGTCTAGGGCATAGCCATCCTCTATCCATTCTCGCATTATACCGGGTGCAAGATGCCATTCAGAGCCATAACACGTTGTAAGCTCTTGATGGAAGAAGTGGGCGTAGCTTCCGTAGCCTGGCGGCGGGCCAAGGTCCCACTCTTCTCTGTTGCTGAACTGTATGTCAAGCGGAGATTCAAGTTCCTTGCCAGTAATCACTTGCTTAATATCTTTGAAGATTATAACCTGCTTCTTAACCTTCTCAAAAATGAAGGTCAATACAACATCAACGATTGGCCATGTTTCATCTGGATGATCAACAACATTATCTTGGTCGCTGTCAAACCAGTCGTAGAGATGAGTTACTGAAAGGGCTACATAACGCCTAGGCCCATTATATAACACTGTTAATGGTTCTGTGTAGGCGTAGCCTGTTGTCTTCCTCCCGCCATGAGGCGCCAAATTAAACGGGTATGGGTGACCAACCAGCCAGTCTCCTCCGTAGGCGGCCATGTCGGCGAACATTGCCATTGCAAGAACCCGCCTATCCCTATAAGTTCTATGGGTGTACTTAATGTCAATAAGCCAACCGTTCAGCCAAAGCTTAGGATCAATATATTCATTGGCGAAGGGGTCTCTAGACGTCCCAGCTTTCTGGTCGTACGTTCCAACACTGTCATAACCAGGATATTGTAGACCGACACCCACGCCTGTTGTAACCGGGTAGTCTATCATTTCGCCAAACTTCGAAAGCCCAAAGTCTATGCTCTTAGTTGTAAACGGATACAATGAATAGTAGTCGCTTGTCAAAACACCATTAACTTTGGTGTACCAACTTGTCGGGTCTGCGGCTATTACAGTTACAAAAAGCATTGGCGTAAGGGCTGCTGTTGCAATTATTATTGTTGCCAATAACGCAAATAGCTTTTTCCTTTTTTCCATTTTCATTCCTCTTTTGGGTCACGTATGGAGAGGTTGGCACGTTTATTAAAAATTTTTTAGAGGTTCTGACTCAGAATTAGAATAAAAACCAAGAAAGACATCAGAACAAAAATTTAATCCAACACTTCACATTTCATTTCCTAAAAAATTTCAAATGTTTAGGCGCTTCTCCCCTCTCGCCTACGGCGAAAACCTCAAAAAGCTCAAAGTTCGCTCCACAACCCTTGCATTGGACATAAGCATGGTTGCGCCTTATCCCAAGCCAAAAACCTTCCCTAGAATTACATTTTGGACATACATTAAACTTGCTTGCCACGGCTAAGATTTCATCTAACTTCAAGGCTTCTCCAATCTCCAAAATAAATGTGTGCGCCATCGAATTTATGAGTTACTATCAGAACTGGAATATTCTCCGCAGACACGAACCCAACAAAGTTTATTAGATGAAATGCCTTTCAAAAGGCTGTTCAGAAATGATAATCCAAATGTTCACTGTTGGCAGGCTCTTCACAAACTGTTACATTTTGGCATGCCAAGAATCCAAAGAAGCCATAATCATCGACCCGGGATTTGATAACACATCCGAAGCCGAGAAAATATTCAAGTTTATCGAGGAAAACGCCTTAAAGCTAAAATTTGTTGTGAATACTCACGGTCACCCAGACCACATATGCGGGAACGGAATAATTAAAAGAAAGTTTCAAACACCCATTTTGGTTCATGAGAAGGATGCCTTCATGCTCGGAACCCTTGGCAAGGTGATCGCAAAATTCTTCGGCTTTAACAGTTCTTCGCCATCAGCAGACACAACCCTAAAAGACGGAGATCACGTGAAGTTCGGCGAAATAGCCCTAAAAGTTATGCACACGCCTGGGCACAGTCCCGGAAGCATATCCCTAATAGGCGAAAATGAAGTGTTCACTGGTGACACCTTATTTGCCGGCTCCATTGGAAGGACAGACCTCCCACAAAGCTCAGAATCAGACATGAAAGAATCATTAAAGAAGCTGGCAAGCTTGCCTGACGATTTTAAGGTTTATCCCGGGCATGGTCCAACAACAACAATTGGGGAGGAAAAGCGGAATAACCCATTCCTCCTCATGAAGTGGTGAAAATAAGGGCGTTACAAAGCCCCTCTAAACAGGTCCTCGTCCTTTCCTATTTTCAGCTCCTTTGC
Source organism: Bathyarchaeia archaeon (assembly GCA_038882975.1). Lineage (GTDB taxonomy): Archaea > Thermoproteota > Bathyarchaeia > Bathyarchaeales > Bathycorpusculaceae > JAGTQI01. The sequence continues at coordinate 118,620 of JAVZNE010000001.1, read as the reverse complement.
GCTTGATTTTTCGCAGAATTCCACAAAGCCCCTTAATCCCTTAAAAATCACCACAGGCGTTGCTTCCTCGCCCTGTCCCATGAGGGGTTCCGCTGCAGCGGCGATTTCATCGACAACGGCTACATTCTTAACTTTCAACATGTAACCGTAGAGGTCCCTTTTGCCCCTATAGTCTTTGAAAGGTTTTATTCCAGCCAAGCCTATGGCAAAGTTTACTTGTCCACGCCTGAAAGGTCGGCTATAAGTATCACATATTATTACCGCCACATTTTTCCCAGTCAACTTTTTTATTTCTTTTCGACATTTTTCCGCTGAGGCGTCTGGGTCTTCGGGGAGAAGTGCAAAGTTGCTTTCGCCTTCAATGTTTGACTTGTCTATTCCAGCATTTATGCAAACTATATCTCTGGCATCTTCAACAAGTAATATTTCGCTGGAGGCCTTTATGACCTCCTTTGTTTCCCTCAAGACAAGCTCCACAAACTTCGGGCTTTTACCCGTTTTTCTGGCGATTTTCCTGGCCTTTTCGGATGGGACAACTTCTTTGAGGTTAACTATTCTTCCCTCAGCTTTCGAAAAAATTTTTTGAGCAATAACGATTATGTCTCCATCCTCAATTTCTAAGCCATTTCCCTCTGCAGTTTCAACAATTATCTTAGCTATGTTGTCTCCGGGTTTTATTAGGGGGAAGCCTTCAAGGGCTATAGCCTTAAACTCCTTCAAAGTTTATGCCAGCTTTCATGTTTTCCTAAATGATGTGCCTTCTCTATGTTAAAACTCTTGCTTTTAAATAACTTCTAAGACAGACTTTCACGATGGATTTTCAAGTTTTATTTTTAATTCATAATGCTTAAGCAAGCCTTGGCGAAAGGATAGCTTAACCACAATATATGGATGCATCCATATGAAGAGCAAAAGGAAAATCCTGGCCTTAATCCTTGTCATAGTTTTCGGTTTGACCATAATCCCGTTTAACAACATGTTTCCAGCTGTGAAGGCAACTTATGTTGAGGGAGAAATCACAACGGATACAGTTTGGACCCTTGTTGACAGCCCCTTCATCCTCTCTGGAAACGTAACTATCCGTGAAAACGTAACACTGACCATTGAACCGGGCGTTGAGGTAAGATTTGGCGGGAACTTTTCCATAATCGTTAATGGCAGACTCATTGCAAAAGGGACATCGGAATTTAATAGGCTAATAAAATTCACCTCCAACAAGGAGGAACCTGAACCTGGAGACTGGAGAACCCTCTATTTTAACGGAACCGGTCAACCTCCTTCACTGCTGGAGAACTGCATAATAGAGTATGGGGCAAACGGCACAACAATAGCGAATGGCGAACTAACAGTTCAAAAAAGTATTGTACGCTTAAACTCTGAAAACGGGGTAGTGGTATTGAATGGCTCAATAACTGTTGCACATAACTCAATCTACAACAATACCGCAAGTGGCATTTATATATTAGGAGGCAATGCCCAGGTAGAAGTCAACACCATCGAATTTAATGAAAACGGCATAACCTTAGCAGGAAATCTCATCTCGAGCATCAACATTTCACGAAACATTGTAGCCCATAACTTGAACGGGATAAAGTTAGGTATGGAAGAGTATAGCGTGGAGAATTTTAACATAGAGAGAAACAAAGCGTACTCAAATGTTTATGGCTTTTACGTTTCCGCAAACAGCACGACAATTATAAGATGGAACTACATTCACAACAACAGTAAAGCCGGAATTTTCTATAATGGAGGAATCCACGAGGCTCACTTCAACGATATCTGCAATAATACATGCGGTATAGATGTTGGCAACGCCACCGTAACTGCGACATATAACTATTGGGGTCATTGGAGCGGACCCTACCATGAGTCGCTTAACCCCCAGGGCAAAGGTAACCCTATAAACGGCAGTGCAACTAACGTACACTTCATATTCTTCTTATCCGCCTCAATAGACTATAAGAATAATCCGCCAAGGGCTGTTCTTTGGACAGATAAATTAACTGTGGCGCTTGGGCAAAATGTTACATTTGTCGGCACCAACTCGTATGATATTGACGAGCATGGACGGGTTGACTACTACCTATACGACTTTGGAGATGGCATAACCAGCGGATGGACAACATTATCGATTTTCTTCCATTCATACAACTCGACTGGTGAGTATAACGCAACTTTACAAGTTAGAGACGACTTTAACGTGACAGGCAATGTCACCTCAACAATTATAAGAGTTGTGAATCTTCCACCATTGGAAGTTAAATTAACCCTTAGCAACTATATAGTTGACTATAATACCACAGTTTCGGCCACAGTTTATGTTACGAACGGCACCCGCCCAGTAGATTCGGCTAATGTAACATTGTTCGCGGTTGCAAAGGGTTTCTTCGCGAACCTTACCAGCTCAACAAATTCCTCGGGATATTCCACAATAACTTTTCTTGCTCCAAACGTTAAAGATGTCACAGAACTAAGAGTTATAGCCAGAGCTTCAATGGATGGATATGCAGATGGTTCAGACTATAAATATTTAAGGGTTCTTCCGCCATTGAATGTTGCGTTAAAGCCTAACCGCGAGAAACTTTTCTCTGAAGAATCAATAATGGTGGCAGTGAATGTAACCGATGCTTACAAAGAGCCTGTTGCAGATGTCCACTTGCAGTTGTTTATGAACGATTCGTTTGTTGATGAAGGACTTACAGACATTAATGGAACAGCCATATTTGAGTTTACTGCACCTTTGGTTTATGAGTATTCAACACTAACAATACGAGTTGAAGCCTTCAAGGATATGTATGCAAAAGGCTTCGATACGTGTGTAGTTGAATTGCTACCTAGGGAACTTGATGTAGTAATTTATCGAGGAGCAGAAGCTATTCTATCGGAGGAATCTACACAGATATCTGTTCTTGTCTATTGGGAGAGTGAACCCGTCCCAGATGCCAATGTTTCTCTGTCCGCTAATTACGGAAGTTTTGATCAAGCGTCTGTCATGACCGATTCAAGTGGTATGGCAACATTCACTTTCACAGCGCCAAAAACAACTGTTAACATTACTGCGGATATAATTGCCAATGCAACAAAGGATGGATACGTTAGTGGTGCAAACTGGACTGTTATTAGGATTATGCCTAAAGTTCTGGTTGTTCATGTAACCGCAGACCGCAATGTTACGGTTTCCGAAGAGGAAATCAATGTGTTTGTTCACGTGGAGTATGACGGAGCTCCCATATCTAACGCCAGTGTAACGTTATCCTTTAACGTTTCAGGACTCTCGCCTTTAACCGCCTTCACAAACGATGATGGCAATGTAACATTTACCTTCAACATGACGGCTATTCCCCATAATATGGTGATTGCCATCACTGCAACAGCCAGCAAAGATGGCTATGCTGAAAACCATGACATGCTTTTGCTTATGGCAAAGCCCGGAAACTTAACAGTTATCGTTTATACGGTTCCATCCGTTGTTAAGCCTGGGGAATTCTCAAGAGTTGTCGTTTACGTCACATGTGGTGATAGACCTGTTGCTAACGCAAACGTCACTGTAACAGTCACCATTGACGGCTTCACTCCAATGGTTTTGTTCACAGATGTTAATGGTTATTGTGAATTGGCTATTCTTGCTCCCAAAACAACTAGGACTTTGAATGTGAGCATTACTGTGGATGTAGCCAAAGTAGGGTATAACAGTGTTCACTTGCCGAACTGTGCCTTCTTTAATGTTGTTCCTGAGGCTGGAGGGATACCTTGGTTGACGATTTTGCTTGTGCTTATTCCAGTGTTGCTTGTAGTCGTCATTGTTGTATTGGTGAAGCTGGGGGTTATTCAAGTTTCGTTTGGTGAAGAAGAGGAAGGTAGCGTTTCGTAAGACGTAATATTTAATAACCAAAGTGTATAGATATATAACATAAGTACAGGAGAAGACACATGACCAAACTACGCCTCAAAGAAAAACTCGCAAAAATCAAGAAAATAAGGATAAAAGTCAACATTGGAAAGCCCAAAAAAGTGGCTATCCCACCGCCCCCGCCAAAGCCGATCCCAAAAGGCTTCAAAGTTGTGGAGAGATACCCGCTCTACGAACCCTTCGCCCACGTAGCCATAGTTCAAAATCCAAAAACCGGCGAGTACAAGTACATTCTAGACGAGTTGCAGCTCGACCCATTGGAAAGGAGTGTTTACAACCGCATCCTTGAGATACTCCTCGCCGAAATAGAGTCTCCTAAAGAGGAAATATTAGACCCGAGAAAGTTCTTCGCCGAAGAAGCAAAAAAGATTGTTGACAAGTACCGCATAAGCCTAGGATGGCTTCCAGACGTTTCATGGTACAAGATTCTCTATCACGCCGAGAGAGACCTTGTAGGTTTTGGGAGAATCGACCCACTGATGCGGGACCCAAACATTGAGGATATTTCATGTGACGGTGTGAACAAGCCAGTATATGTTTGGCACAGAAACTACGAGAGCATTGAGACAAACCTGGAATTTGAAAACGACGAAGAACTTGACAACATGGTTGTTAAGCTTGTCCACATGGCTGGCAAACACGTAAGCTCAGCCTTCCCAATTGTAGATGCCTCACTTCCCGGGAAGCATAGGCTTGCAGTCTGTTATAGGCGTGAAATTACGCCCTTCGGCACAGCCTTCACAATTAGGAAGTTTAGGGAGGACCCCTACTCAATAGTAGACCTCATAAACCTCGGCACATTTTCCGAGGAGATGGCCGCCTACTTCTGGCTGTGCCTAGAAAACAGAGCCTCCATAATGGTTTTGGGAGGAACGGCAGCCGGGAAAACAACAGCCCTAAACGCTTTGGCATGCTTGATCAGGCCTGGAAGCAAAATAATAACTATAGAGGAGACGGCGGAGCTTAACCTCCCCCACGAAAACTGGGTTTCCCTAATAGCCAGACAAAGTTATGGGCTTGGCGGAAGCAGCGTTGGCGAGGTAACCCTCTTCGACCTCGTTAAAACCTCTATGAGGCATCGCCCAGACGTGCTCATAGTGGGCGAGGTTAGGGGACAAGAAGCCTACGTGCTTTTCCAAGCGCTTGCCACTGGTCACGGCGGCATGTGCACAATGCACGCTGAAAACCTAGACTCTGCCATAAAACGTTTAACCCAGAAGCCAATGGACATTGCGCCGGCCTACATTCCACTGATGAACATTGTCTTGTCAGTGCAGAGGGTGCACTTGCAAAAGTCCGGCGAGAGGAAAGCCTACAGGCGTGTAATGAACGTTAACGAGATAGCGGACTACGAGGATTACCGATGCACGTTCAAGTGGCACCCAGTGAAAGATGAGCACTTGCCATCGCTGAACAAGAGCATAATGCTGGCTGGGATTTCAGAGCGTTTAGGCTTAAGCAAGAAGGACTTGCTGGAGGAAATTGATAGGCGCAAACAGATTCTGCACTGGATGCGGGAACGCAACATAAGAAGCTACAGAGACGTAGCCGCAATAATAGCTGAATACTATGCTCGTCCAAAACAGTTCTATGAGAAGGTTCTCGCAGGGGAGGAGGTGAAGGCTGTTGCCGTTTCTAGAAACCCTTGAGGCATGGTCATTCCGCATTTTCGGAAGGGCAGCACCCTTCTTTCTAAGGCATGTTGTTGAGTTCAAAGACTATTTGGAAAGGGCGAAAATCAAAATTTACCCTGAAACCTATGTTTCACTGATGCTTTTTGTATCGGTTCTAACAATACCAGTAACCATAATATCTATAATAGTATTGTACTTTTTCGGTTTTCTGCCAGCAATATTCCTCGTTCCATTTCCAATTTATGTGATGATAGGATTTTTCCTAATACCATTGTCAAAGGCTGGTGAGAGAGCTGCAAACTTGGAAAGAGAGATGCCCTTCGTAGCCGCCTACATCAGCGTTATGGCTTCCGGTGGCATAGCACCATACACGAGTTTTAAGCGGTTAACCGAAGTTGAGCTGATGCCAGCCATGCGGAGCGAAGCCAGAGAAATAATAAAGGACGTGGAAATCTTCGGAATAGACCCATTGACAGCGATTGAAAACGCGGCTAAGAGAAACCCCTTGGATATTTTTAAAGACTTTTTGGCTGGCTACGCCTCAACAGTCATAATAGGCGGGGACATTGGACACTTCCTTGAGAGAAAGGCTGAGGACATCTTCAAGACTAGGGCTATGCGTGTTAAGGCTGCTGCCGAAAGGCTTGGAATGCTCCTAGAAACCTTCATAATCGTCATGGTTCTAATGTCCATGTGCTTCTTCATTCTCTTCGCCGTGGAAAGCATGCCAGGCGTTAGTGGTGGAGGCGGAGGAGTTTCAATGCAGTCTGGCATAATCCTTTATACATACATATTCACGCCTATGCTTTCGCTGGTCTTCATTTATTTGGCGCACAGCATGCAGCCGAAAACACCAGTTGTTGACATGCGCCCCTACAAGGTTTTCGGAATATGCAGCATATTCGGTATAATATTGCTATTATTGCTGACCAACTTCTTAGGTCTTATAGAAGTTCCGTTTCTCAGCCTGATCCAAAAACTTGTAGACTTGCCGACGGCTATAGCAATAGCCCTCTTCGTTATGACAGCTCCTGCAGCCATAGTTTACCATAAGGTTAGCAGTTATAGGGCAAGCATGGAGCAGGGAATCAACAGCTTCCTGAGGGACTTGACAGAGGTTAGGAAGACTGGCTTGTCGCCGGAGAAATGCATAGAAAGCCTATCAAACCGTGATTATGGAGTTTTCAGCAAGGAACTGCGTAAAATAAGCTCAGAAATCTCATGGGGTGTTCCCGTTAGGAAGGTTATTATGGACTTTGTTAAGCGCACGAAAAGCTGGCTAGCCCAGCTTGTCATGTTCCTTCTTGTAGAAACGATAGATGTGGGTGGCGGTACAATAGCCATGATAGAATCTCTTGCAAGGTTTAACAACCTGACGCAGGAGGTTGAGAAGGAGAAGAAGATGGCCACACGCCCCTACATGATGATGCCCTACTTCGCCGCAATTCTCTTGGTGGCAACAACTGTTATGATGCTAAACTTTGCCACCGCCACACAGCAAGTTGCCGGAGGCAGTCCAGCATCAGATATGACGGGCATAAAAATTGTTTTCACCACAGCTGTGATTTTCCACAGCTATTTGATAGGCATAGTGGCTGGCAAAATAAGCGAGGAATCTGTGGCCGCAGGCTTTAAACACGCCGCCATACTGGTAATAATAGCCGCTCTAGCCGCGGAACTCGTGCCTATGCTCCTAGGATCTACGGGAGGAGGATAATTGAGGTTTAACTATCATAAAAATGTTGGACTGAAAAGGAATGGAAAAGCCGTCAGTCCGGCAATTTCATCCGTAATTCTTACTGGAGCGGTGGTGGTGCTTGTACTGGTGGCTATGAACTTCGCCATTAATCTTCGTGATTCAAAAATTGCAGAAAACGAATTTTCCTCTGTCAGGCAGTTTATGCAGGCAGCGGCAGTCCAAATAGATGATATTGCATGGGTTCCGTGGCGCACTCAGACTTTTCGATATTCAAGGAGTTATGGAAGCATGAGTTTTTTACCTAACATGCTTAATTTTACAATCTATTTTAGGAATGCATCTGGTGAGTATCGCCTCGGTTCTTATGTTTCAGGCGTTCTTGCATATAACATGCCCATTTCAAGACACAGCATGTACGATGGATATATGGAGTTAATATACCCAGCTGATGCCACACTTGACAGTCTTATATTTAGTGGAGCAAATGCATCGGTTGCGAGGGTTTATGCTGTTGAAAAGCTGTCAACAGGCTCTTTTGTGAGGCTGGTTTTGAATCCTTGTGTAAGGATTGTTGAGGCAAACATTTCTGGGAAAAAGCAGTATAGGCTGTACCTTCCAATTTTGTATGAATCCAGTTTTAGAGGGAACAATCCAACAGTGACATTCACTTCCAAGCAAATCTTTTCGGATGCGAAGAATGCGACAAAGATAAGGATTCTTGTAACGACTTCTTCGGCCTATGGCGCTGGGTTCTTTGTGAAGTCGCCTCAAGGTCCAAACACGATTGTTAATAAAGAAATCGATCTGGGCGGCTTTTCAACAGTTGTTTTCTATTTGGGAAGAGTGGAGGTTGCGGTTGGTGTTAATCCGTAAAAGGGAGGATTGAACATGCCGCATGTGACAATTGAATATGTAATCTTGATTCCAATTTTGATAGCTCAGATATTTCTTTTCCCGTTAATGGCAATCACTCTATCGAACATTTATGTTGAATCTACGAGGAGGCTGACAGCTGAGACGGCTGCCAGCCGTTTGGCAAGCTCAATTCAGCAGCTATACTTCTCCCTAAACCATGAGTCAATTCCGCCCGGCACCGTGACCTTTGATCCTGGCTTGCCAAAGTATATTGATGGATACTATTATGTTGCGAGGGGGGAGTTGACGCCCATAAGGGAGGGTGGAGCTGCTAGGCTGAATATCAGCTTAACAGTTGCTAAATTAAACATTAGGGTGACAGCTTATGCCACTCTTGGACCCAATGTGAGCTGGGATTCAAATTCTGTTTTTGTTAGCAACTCTACAAGTGCTTTTGTTGAGGTGACAAAGGATTCAAGCGGTGCTTTTCATTTCCGTTTTGGAGGTGGCTAAAATGGTAAGCGCAACCATTGACCATCTGGTCGCAACAACCGTCCTCATAGTGGCTTTCACCCTTTTCATGGGCTTATTTGGGCAGGTGATGCACGATGCCCTCCTCTACCAGTTTCACATGCACCTCGCAACTAAATGCAGCGACACCCTAGACAATATATTGCTTAGCTTTGGCGATATGCCAGGAGTTTTTGGGTTAGGCGATTACAACCTTGAACCCTACACCCTAGACCCCTACCTGGTAATGAGACTGTTGTCCGCAACGGGTCCATTGGTGGAGTTTCCACCCGACTCTGGAATAAAATATAGCAACATAACTGATGGCTTCGGCGGCTATTTGCTTGTTCCGGCAAGCGAATGTGTTGATTATGAGACAGCTCAAGAGTTGCTTGGCTTAGAGAGGATGTACGGCTTCAGACTCTCCTTAAACCCAATAATTCAAGTGACGTTTGAAAATCAAGAACATGATGGGACGTCTTTGGACGTCAGGGTTGTCGTTAGGAGTTTTAGTTCACCTATTGAGGGTGCAGAGGTTAAATGCACCCTCCTCTACGTTACTGGAGTCGATGACAATATCCCTAAAGTTAAGAAGTATGCTCAACTTCTGCGTAATGAAACCGATGGAAAAGGGGAAGCCTACTTCACCTTTTCAAGGAGTGAAGACCCAAATCTAAACGTCTCTTTAAATTATGTGATTATCGTACATGTTAAGTTTGCAGATTTTACTTGCATTGGCTACAAGTGTAAGGATCCATGGACAACTGCTGCGCATGTCATCCCATTTATTAAAAGTACGACAAATGGTAGTTTGCTTTTGGTGCATCCTTACCCTGTAAGAGTGACTAATAATATGGCTGCTTTGCATTACAACGCCACGTATTATGCCTTGGATAATGAATGGGCTTTGGATAATGGCGCAGTTTTGAGCGTTGGCCATGTAAACTACGCCTCTGGTAAGGGTGGTAAATTCTTCAATGAAACGCAAATTCCAGGGGGATATCTTAGTAGACCCGGGATCCTCGTTGTTTTCTGCTATAAAGATGATACCGATGAGTATGGTGTTAGTATTATGCCTTGGATGGTTCAGTCTTTAAGTTTTAGTGTGGAGTTTGGTGGTGACCCTTATGGTTGGGAATGGGTTGCCACTGATGTTAGGCATGTTTTGATTGGTGGTGTCCCCTATCTGGCGAAGCTTGCCCTTTGGAGTTTGACGGGCTATCAGGTGGTTGGGTATAGGTGGTGAATAAACCATGATGAGGACTATTGAATCCGTAATTGTTATTATTATAATGCTGTCAGCTTTTTTCATAGCCTCTTACCTTATAGTTCTTCCTTCGCCTAGGGCTGTTTCTCCGCTTAATCTTAGGGCTTTAGCCCTTACGGTTGTCAAAAACCTTGACACTGGTGGATATTTAAGTGAGGTTGCCTTCTCCAACGACGACGGCAAATGGAATGAGCTCCAAACGGTTCTTTCGGCAAGTCTCCCGCCCCACATAGCCTACAACCTAACGGTTTATGAAATTACCGAAAACGGAGTTTATGTTCCTGTTAAAACCATTTCCAACACCGTTGGGCGTGTCTCCTTCACCGAATCCGTATCATACATGGTTAGTTCTCCAGACGTCACCTACAAGACTGTTGCCCAGAAAATTTCGGAAGGTGGCAAAAACCTAACATTATATATATTGAATTGCGCCGACGCCAACGGATGGTGGATTACTGGCTATACGGCGCAAATGCTAGCCCAAGACGTCTACAACCTTCTTAAGCCATATTTCGAAACAATAATACTCGTAAACAGCACTGCTCAGCTTCTCAGCTTGCTGGATGGAACGAAGCTAACAACAAACCCGGCAGAAAGCGTCACAGACGCCATAATAATAAACACTTTCGGTGAGGTTGTGCCAATCCCCATAGAGTATACTCAAGGCTACTCACGGCAGGGCGACGGTTACTCTTCAAGTGGAGGTTATGCACGCTACTGCTATACATTGGGCAGAAAAGTTAGGCAATATAACTGGAAATGGATCAGCATAGTTGGCTACCCATTCTTTTACGTAACAAACACCGTTAGATTTTACAATATACAAAACGGCTATGGAATATACGGAATAGTTAGTGTTGGAGCGCCGGGATTAAACGCCTTTCTACGTGGATTAAACAATGAGAACTATGCCTCCGACTCAACATGGATAACAAAAGATATAACAGCAGATTACGGCGTACAAGTCCAATTTACATCAGAAACTTACTATCGCACTAACTATTATGGGATTTATCCAGCGTCAAAACAGAGCGCAAGCAGAGCGCTTCCAGGTCCAGGAGCACCAAACAGCATTACAAGCCGATATAACCTTGGAGTGTATGCTCCTATTTTCAATCCGGTTTATGGGTATTATGCTGCTGCAACTTTCAGGCATAACAGCGGGAAAGGCGCCTTAATAGCCATAGGCTTGACACGAACACCAGACATTAGAATAGCCGCCCTAGCCCTTCTGATATACTACAAGCCGAACATTTTCAAAGAAACTTTCACCGCTCCGGGAAAGTCTAGGCTTATAATCTTACAGCTGGCGGCTTTAGGAGGCGTATAAAATGCATGGTGCTGTTAAAGGGCAGTTTTCAATAATTGCCGCCGCCTTGCTAGCCATAATTCTCATATCCGCCGTTGCCGTTACATACTCAATAATTAACTTTTCACTTCCCAAGGAGCAAACCAACGTCTCATCATCAGTTTACGAAATTAACAACTCTTTGAAGCAGATGCTGGAGTTCGCTGTTGGCTATTACTGCTCTGTACTGCAGGTGACTGGCAACTCATCCTTTGCCCGAAGCTTAGCACGCAATTATTTAAGCAGTGGCTTTGAATTTATTGCTAACTCCCATCCGGAGTTTAACCCTTCCATTAGAATTTCCGACATGAACTTTTCAGTGTGCTGGTATGAAACCTCCAGCTACAGCATGGGCTATATTAAAGCATCCTACGACCTGTTAAGCCTACGCTTAAGCAACATAAACTATGATACTTTCTGTGCTTTAAGAGTTGAAATAATTGAAGTTACAAACAACACAGCTAAAGTTAACGTCACACTTGACGAAAATCGCCCATACCTTGGACTAACAGCAGAAAACTTCCTATTCTACTACTATAACAATGTAACTTCCAGCTGGATGAAGCAGCAAGCTTCAAGTGCTTGGTTTGAAAACAACCTATACTTTTTAGGTATACCGCCCCAAGTGGTTGGCAAAAAATGTTTCCTACTGGAAGTTTCAGATCCTAGAGGGATAATCACCATCAGCTTTTATTCGACACGCAGAAAGCCCCAAATAACTTATGTTTTCGACTGGAACGCCACTGGAATGCAAGGTATCTACACCCAACTAAGAAACGATAAAATTGTTGTTGAAGTTCTCCAGAATGGGACAATACTATGGCTTGGACAAAAACTTCTAGACGGATATCCCATCCCACAACTGCCAATTAAGTGCCTAAGAGTGAGTGCAAACGCAGATCCCAACCATCTGGAAGCCAGACAGATACCCTTCCAAGTTGAGGATTGGGCATCCAACTACAAAGTTCCCCTTGGCAGGAGCAGCGGTGAAACACTGTTTTCGAGCAGAAACATGATAGTCTTCCTAGTAGACCACAACATAAAAAATGTGACAATATGGTGGGATGGAAGAGACTATGCCCAACAAACACCCTACGCAAACATGAGAAGTTTTAATGACAGAATAGTAAGTGCTAGTGGTGGTGGAGCGGTAGCCATCTTAAATAACGGTTTAACTCAAGTGAACATAACCTACAACAGCGGTAGTGGAACTTTCTACGTTCAAACTGCTACAAGCAGAGCTGACTTCATGCAGATAAACGGGCATTCGGCGAAATTCTATGCTTCACCATCATTCCCAATAATAAACGGCACTGTGAGGGATATTATACAGCAAGAGGCTGAATGGTCAGGCTACAACAATTGGGGCTTTCCCAACACATACGCCCAAATAGTTCTGACATTTCCGGCAAACGCAACCTATTACACATACGCCTTAAGACTGATTTTTGTAAACGCCTCAACATGCCCGGAAGATAGGGTAATAACTAACCTCACCCCAATAACAATTTCAAGCGATTGGAAAACTAAACTTAAGGTTTTAACTGAAAACGGTACAAGCAATGGAATCCCCTTAGCAGATGAGACATATGTAGGTAGCTATGCCTTCTACAATTTCTCTGATGGGAAGTGGCAACACCATTGGACCCAATATAACTATACAAGTAGCTCCGGGGCTGGAATAATTTTTAACGACTTCAATAACAAAAACCTCTACTTTTTTGACAAAATTATAGGACAAAGCACCGGCGTCTTAAACGTAGCAACAATCCAGAGCCTACAATGGATTATTCCTAAAACAGTTTACAGTAAATGCGGCGAATCCGGAAGCAATATCGCTGCGAACTCTATAGATGGAAGCACCTCAACCTATTGGCGGCACAGCTCAACATGCTACCACTGGATAATCTACGACTTAGGTGAGCCAATGAATATATCAAGGATAAGAATTTACCAAGGTGACAATGATTGGGGTAGCACAGCCGGCATAAACATCTACGTCAGCAACGATCCCCAAAATTGGGGTTCGGCAGTATGGACTGGGCGAATTGACGGTTATGGGTGGGTCAATAGCGGGCAGTTTCAGGCTCAAGGCAGATACATAAAACTTGAAAGCAGAAGCAATTCTGATTCTCAAAGGTTATACGAGGTACAAGTAGAGGTGCAGCAAAGGAGCACAACCGTCGAGCTTTCTCCAATAAGGCTTAGGCAAGTCTCATTTAGGTTTCCACTCGATGTCACATGGTTTGGAGCTGTTGTGACGATTCAGTCTGGCACAGACTTCATTTATAAGAATGGTGTTGGTTTGTGGGTTGTTGTTGAGCATCCTCCAAAGGTGGAGGTAATCGCCTAATGCAAAACTTACTTGAAATCCACATTGAGGGTTCATACAAGTTAAATAAGTATTCTTCAGATTTCATAAACCAGCAGAAGGTGCACACGCCATGAAAACCAAAACCCTCTTGAAATCTAGAAGGGGTATATCCCCAATCCTCGCAACCCTCCTGCTAATAGTAATAGCTGTAGCCGCCATAGTCGTAACATACGCATGGATAATGATATACATGCATGGCGCAGGACAGCGGGCAGGCGTAATGATTGAAATTGAAAACGTCTACTTCCACAATAGCAAAAATGTAACGGTTACCGTGAGGAATACAGGCACCTCAGACACCAACCTAGTTAGTATTTACATGGGCGAAAGCATGTACAACCTCCAAAGAATTTGGGAAGGAAGCAAACCTTTAGCCGCCAAAACATATGTAACAGTAGAAATAGCGTTAAACCAAAACTGGACATCGCATAAAACATACTACTTTAAGGCAGTGGCTGAAGGTGGACAGGAGACACCAATAGAGCCATATACAGCCCCATAACACCCTATAATTTCTCCAAGAAAAAGTTTTAACACCCATCGGCCCTCCTTATTCTGGCAACAATTTGAAACAGGGGCAAATAATATTCTAGCGAGGAAAGTTCATGATTGCGGTGTTAATTGGAGCAAAAATTGCCCTTTCATTAGCCGTTTTGTTTTATGCCTCTTGGAGTGACTACAAAACGCGGGAAGTGAGCAACAGCGTCTGGATTCTTTTCGCCCCACCAGCCTTCGCCCTAACCTTCGCCGAACTTTTCCTCCACGACTTCTCAATGCTCCCTTATTATGGGCTGTGCTTCGCCTTAACATCAGCCTTCGCCATAATCCTCTTCTATGCTGGGGGCTTCGGCGGGGCAGACGCGAAGGCTTTGATGTGTCTAGCTTTGGCTTTACCCTTCTACCCATCAGAGCTTCTAAAACCTTTAATGCCCTTGATGGGCGAAGCCTCACCAATAATGAACTTGTTTTTTCCAGTAACGGTTTTCAGCAACTCTGTTATTTTGGCGGCCTTAACAGCCATATACCTACTATTCCACAACATTTTATGGCGCATAAAAACTGGCAACCCGCTCTTCGAGGGTGAACAGCGAAAGGCATCGGTGGGCAAGAGGCTTTTGGTTATGGCTACTGGCTACAAGGTTCACATTAAAAAGTTGAGGGAGAAATGGCACATATACCCCCTAGAAGATGTGGAAAACGCAGAAGAAGGCGGAATGAAAAGGAAGCTCCTGGTTCTGCCAAAAGACGAGGAGAGAGAAGCCATAGTTAAAAGGCTGGAAAATGCTGTTGAGGCTGGAAAAATCCCCGAAAAAGTTTGGGTGACACCCGGGCTGCCAATGCTCATTTTCATGACAGCTGGCTTAGTTTTGGCGTTGGTTTACGGAGATGTTGTTTGGGCATTAGTCCGCCTTTTTATGGGAGGATAAACGCTTTTCAAAAGAGTTAATTCTGTTTGGTTGGCAATACCTTGTTTTGGAAGGCGTAAAGCTTGTTGGATGAGTATTTAGATGAAGTTAAGGATTTTCTGAAAAGTCGGCAGAGAGAAGTAGAAGTTGTTGTTATGCCAGACTTCTTCATCGACAGGTTCGTAAGCATAAACACAAGCGCAAACCACTTTTTCGAGAGCCTCATGGATGTTGTGGAAAGGAAGGGTGGGAGCATAAATGGAATAAGCCAAAAAGAGTTTAGGGGTGGAAATGCCATAAACACTGCTGCTGCTTTGGCAAATCTAGGCGTTAGGGTCACGCCAATAGTTTGCACGGACAAGCTTGGGCTTCAACTAATCAAATTTTATATAAAATCGCCTAGAATCGATCTAAAACATGTAAAAATTGTGGAAAAGCCCTCAATAACAACAGCTCTAGAATTCAAAACGGATGGTGGTAAAGTTAATGTCATGCTTAGGGATGTCGGCTCATTGGCAGATTTTGGACCACAAAACCTAGACGTCGAAGACTTTGAAACCATAGAAAGGGCTGATTGCACATGCGTTTTCAACTGGGCTGGAACAAGAAAATATGGCACGAAGCTGACTGAAACCGTTTTCTATCATGCCAAAACAAGGGGGAGAGGCAAAACTTATTTTGACACCGCTGACCCAAACCCAAATAAGAAAGAAGCCAAAAAACTGCTGGAAAGGGTATTGCAAAGCGACTTGGTGGACGTTTTAAGCCTAAACGAGAATGAGGCAGTTTTTTTCGCTTCGCTTCTGAAAGGGAAAGCTGAAAAACCCGAGAAAGGCTTGAATTTTGAAGAGTTGGCGAAAGAGTCTGCAAAGTTTCTAGCTTCCCATTTAAGGGCGAGGATAGACCTTCACACAACAGAGTATTCTGCAACCTTCACCAGCGAAACAGAAACGCTTGTCCCCGCCTTTCACGTTCCAGTTTTGAGGGCAACCGGTGCTGGCGACGCTTGGAATGCTGGAAACATAATTGGAACAGTTTACGGGTTGGGCGACGCTATTAGGCTTACGTTGGCTAATGCTGTCGCAGCCTACTACATATCAGACCCCGAGGGCAAGCATCCCACCAAAAAAGAGCTTATCAAGTTCTGTGATAGGCTTAAGGGCAAGTGAAGACCAAAACAGATAAAAATTAGACCGGCAAAGAGCATCAGTTTGGAGACTTTAGCATGCCGACGGAAATCTTCGACATAGAAAAGTTCGTTGAAATAAGCGAGAGAGCCGAATACTGCGCAGTCAAGCGCTTAAAAGATGTTGTGAAACTGAAGCTTCGCACGCCGAAAATGCTTTACACTCTAAAAGTTGAGCCTTCAAAAGCTGAAGAGGTTATAAAGAAGCTTAAATGTGAAATCCGCGAAATATAAATTTCTAGCACTTACCTTCGTAGTAGGCTTGAATTCCACTCTTTATGTCTAATAGCGCCAAAGTGGCTTTAACCTTAAGCTCAAAAACCACGTAGTCATCTTCCACAAATAACGGTATACCTTTCAATGCTTCAAGCACAATTTCCGGCGCCGCGGAATCCAAATCAACAATGTCAATTTTATCCTCTTCAATGTTCATGGCTTTTGCCAAGTCCACAACGAGTTCTCCCAAATTATATAAGTTATGGGGCCTTCCGAAATACACGGAAATGTCATAATCGTCCTTCAAAGCGTATCCTTTGGCTCTACCACCGAACAAGAAAGCTGCCTTAACTCTTCCCTTAAACACCTCTTGCAGATTTTTATGAGAAAATTCTAAGGTTGGGGGGTCTATGTCTTTTCCTTTTATCCCTTCCCTAAGTATTCTGGCTATTCTCGGAGCATCTTTCATGAGTTTGCTTACAGAATTCATCACTAGGTTTCTGTCGACTGTGGCATATGCGTGTACCAGAATGTTCCTCATGCCAGCCATGGACCTTAAAACTTTAGCATCCTTCTCATTTAAGATGCCCAGATCTAATAACAGAGTGCCTATTTCTGAATATCCTTTAGGTGTTCTTCCACCCGCGGCTGAAAGCACCATAACCCCCAAATCAAGAAGCGCTTGAATTGTTAGTTGTACAAGCCTTTCTGTTCCTCTGTAACTTTTCTCGCTCTTCAACTCCTTTACAAGCTCTTCTATTTGGCTTACCTGCTGATCTATCCTTTCTATTATTTTCAATCATTGTCCCAGCTTTTGGAGGCTACATTAATAGTAGGGTATGCGCTCTTTATTATTTGCTGCGCTATGTTATGCCCATCACAACTTTTGCGAGGCGAATTGAGTCTTCAAGACTTTTCATAATCGTGTTTATTACTGTAACTTTTATTCCAAGATTTTCTATGCGGCTTTTCTGTTCCTTGTCAACTTCATCAATAATAAAGTGTTTTAGGAGTTTTTCGTAATATTTTGCTACACCGTAGGCTGATGGCTCAAAGCCCATGCTTGCCATCACTTTGTCAGCTGGTCCTTTCAGGGCTTTTCCACCTATTATTGGGCTTACGCCCACTATTGGCGCTTTTGATTTTTCCAGTGCCTTTTTTATAGCTTTTATTGCAAGGATTGGAGCTATGCTTAGAATTGGATTACTAGGGCAAATTATTACTCGTTCAGCCTCCTCTATGGCTTGGATAACACCCGGTGTTGGCTCAGCCTTTTCAGCGCCTTCAAAAATTACGTCCGTAACAGTGTCCGTTGCCCCTCTCTTGACGAAGTATTCTTGGAATTCGAGGAGCATGCTGCCGGATTGAATCTTTGTCCGCACTGGGTTGTTGCTCATTGGTAAGAGGTTGGCTTCAACTCCAAGCATTTTGCATAATTTTGCTGTGGCTTGGGAGAGCGTCATGCCCTCCCGTAACATTTTGGTTCTTATAATGTGAACTGCCAAATCTTTGTCTCCTAGCCGGAACCACGTTTCAAATCCTAAGTGCCCCAACATTTCAAGGCAGTTAAAGGTGTCGCCTGCTATCCCCCAGCCTTTTGCCTCGTCCACTATGCCAGCAAGTGTATACATTATTATGTCTAGGTCTGGGCTTATGTGAAGTCCGTAGAGCTCTATATCGTCGCCTACGTTTCCAATTATAAAGAGGTTTTTGGGCGGCACAACCTTTACGAGTCCTCTTAAAAGTTTTGCTGCTCCAACGCCGCCTGCAAGCGCCACAACCTTACCCATTAAACCACACCTATAAATTGGTTCTTAGCCTTAAAGTGCTTGTTGGGATGTGTCCAAAATGGACGCAGTTGAGCTTATTAAAACTAGGCGGAGCATCCGCAAGTTTAAGCCGACAAAAGTTTCCCGCGAAGTCATAAGCGCCATTTTAGATTTGGCAAGGTGGGCTCCTTCAGCGCACAATGCTCAGCCCTGGCGCGTAGTTGCAATAGACGATGATAAGGTGAAGGCGAGGCTTGCCGCAGCGATGGGGAAGGCTTGGCTTTTGGACATGCTTAAGGATGGTGTTCCTAGGGAGAAGGCTGAGGAAACTGTTAGGGTTGAGAGTTGGCAGCGGATAACCAAAAGCCCCGTCGTCTTCATGGTTTGTCTGTCAATGGAGGACATGCATAAATATCCGGATAGGAGGAGGCGGAAGGCAGAATACTTAATGGGTGTTCAAAGCGTTGCCGCATACGTTCAGAACATGCTTCTCTTAGCGCACTATTATGGACTTGGGGCATGCTGGGTTTGCGCGCCATTATTCTGTCAGAGTGCAGTGAGAAAAGCTTTGGGTTTGCCCCGTGAAATTGAGCCTCAAGCAATGGTTATAATGGGATATCCCGACGAGAAGCCGGAGCCTCCGCCAAGAAAGTCGCTAAAAACTTTTTCAATGTTTAATGCTTGGATACAGTGTTAGAAACAATGGAGCAAAAGAGAGGGGATGTTTGGCGATTTAACTTCTATTTTCTAAACTTTTGAAGTCTTGTTAGGAGTTCTTTGTCTCCTTCATAGTCTCCGGCGCATGTTGCTATGACGCCGTCCACCAAACCCTCAAGTTTTGATGCTGTTTCCTCAACCTTATCCATGGTTGTTGTTACCGGCCACCCGATTAGTTTGACCATTTCAGCGTTTTTGGGTGTTCCAACGAGGAAGTATGTGTATATAGGCTTGTTTAAGCGTTTGCACTCTTTCGCCACATTTTCCAGCGCTGGGAAAGTTTTGTCTTCAAGCCTCATGAAGAAGACGAAGTCCCATGGTTCTTTAGCTCTTGCTATGGTTTCTTCTATGGTTCGGCGTGCTGTAAGCAAGCATCCAAGTTTAACGGTTTTTAGGCGTATTGTTGTGCGTAGGAAGTCTCTAGCTTCCTCTGAGGATTTGAACATTTTTATGGGCTCACCGTATTTTGGTATGTCTCCCATTGTAATTACAAGCCCATCCAAGCCCACAGCATCTGCAGCCAAAGCCAAGCCTCCAACCTCCACTGGTCCTTTGTAGTGGAGTATGAATATCGGTATGACAATTTTTTCTGGATATTTGCTTTTGAGGACGCATCCCACCGCTGTGCCGCTGGGTGCTGGCATTCCGGCGGCGCTGTCAGTTATGTTCCATCCGTCAACAAGGTCTTTAACTTCCTCCGCCAGTTTCAAAAATTTGCGTGTTGGGACAAACTCATGCAATATTTTCATCGCAGTTCATCTCGCCTTTAGAGAGAAAAACTTTAACATTAAAAAACTTTTGCATACAAACCGCTAAAACCATGGTTTTAAAACATTGTTCTGTGTTAAAATAGCGGAAATTATAAGGGACATCCGCATATAACATGTCCGTGATGTTTCATGAACGTAATCCAGATAATTGGTGTTGAGGGCTTGCCGATTATAAAGGCTGGAGACAACCTCGCAGAGCTCATTTGCAAGGCTGCTGAGCGTCAAGGAACACCAATACAGAACGGCGACATAATAGTTGTTACGCATGTTGTTGTTTCGAGGGCTGAGGGTCGGGTTATAAACTTGGATGAGGTTACACCCTCACAGTTTGCGAAAACTATAGCGGAACTTTACGATAAGGACCCTGCCATGGTTGAGGTTGTCCTTAGAGAAGCGAAGAGCATTAGACGAATGGCTGATGGAAAAATAATCACCGAAACGAGGCACGGTTTTGTCTGTGCTAATTCAGGGGTTGACAAATCCAACGTGCCTGGGGAACGCTTTGTGGCTTTGCTTCCAGAAGACCCCGACGCTTCCGCCGCCAAGATTAGGCGTGAGATAAGGCGTTTGACGGGCTGCGATGTGGCTGTCATAATTTCCGACACGCATGGCAGACCCCTAAGAGAAGGCGAAATAAATGTTGCTGTTGGCGTTTCAGGCTTGAAGCCCATAAGAGACCGCAGAGGTGAAAAGGACTTGTTTGGTTATGTTTTACGTGTAAAGCAGACAGCCGTTGCCGATGAGCTCTGCTCGGCAGCCGAGCTTGTTATTGGGCAGGCGGATGAGGGGATTCCGGTGGCTATAATCCGAGGCTATAAGTACATAAAATCCGAGGATGCGAGGGCTGCGGAACTTATTAGACCAAGGGAAAAGGACCTATTCCTCTAAACAAGCAGGAGTGCGCTGTCAATTGTCCGATATAGGTGTATCGCTCAGGGAGGCTGAAAGTTTAGAAGTAATATGTTTAATGGACAACTGTGTGGACTTCGTATCGTCCATCAACCGGCGGGAAGTCCAAGGTGTTCGGAGCTGGGTTGCAAAGCGCATGGGCAATGAATGGTTTGAAAGGAATTTTCGCCTACCAATAGCTGAGCATGGCTTGTCAATGCTTGTTACAGCGTCTTGCGATGGGAAGTCGCACACTTTGCTCTTTGACACTGGTGTAAGCCCACAAGGAGCTGTTTCAAACGCGTGTAGCATGGGCATAAACTTGGGGCAGATTGAGGCTATTGTCTTATCTCATGGGCACTATGACCATTTCGGCGGACTACAGAACTTCATCAAAGCCATTGGTAAAGCGGACTTACCCATAATAGTGCATGAAGACATGTTTAAGATTAGAGGTGTCGCCGCTTCTGATGGTTCTGTTAGGCGTTATCCAGAATTCCCAAAAGAAGCTCAAATACGCCCAGCCAAATTCTTGAAAACAAAAGAACCTTATCTGCTGGCTGATGGCTTGGTGCTTGTTACTGGAGAAATTCCGAGAAAAACAGACTTTGAGAAGGGCTATACGCAGCAACGCGCTTTTATTGACGGCGAATGGAAGCCTGACCCCTGGGTTTGGGATGACCGAGCATTAGCCGTTCATGTAAAAAATAAGGGGCTTGTTATATTGTCTGGTTGCGCCCACGCTGGGATAGTTAACACTGTGCTTTATGTTCGGCAAATTACTGGAATCAAGAAAGTCCACGCTATAATTGGCGGTTTCCACTTATCTGGTAGAGAGTGTGAAGAGCGCATCGGCAAAACCGTGGAAGCACTCAAACAGTTAAAGCCAGAACTGGTTGCGCCTATGCACTGCACTGGCTGGAGGGGTGCCTTTGCAATTGCAGGAGCCATGCCAGAAGCCTTCGTTTGGAACAGTGTTGGAAACCTTTACATTTTTTAAAGAATTGGCACGTAATATTAGCGGTTTTTCTGGAAACTAAAAATTTAAAAGTGAGGTTTTGAAAATAAAGCATTCCAAAATTGTGGAGTTGAAATTCGGTGATAAGGGAGAAAAGGCAAACTCCATTCTTTAGAAGGAAGCTTGAGCCGATAGAGGTTAAAACTCCAAGGAAAATCTCGGAACTGCTTGCGGAAATGGCTAAAACTGGTTTTCAAGGCCGAAAACTTGGCGAAGTTGTCGAAGTTTGGGAGGAAATGCTCAAAGACGACGTTGTAATCTTTTTCGGGTATGCCGGTTCCATGAGCACCACTGGACAGTGGAAAATTGTTAACTGGCTTATTGAAAAACGCTTTATCGACGTTATTGTTTCCACAGGCGCAAACATTTCAGAAGACATTTTGGAAGCCATGGGAGGCACTTACTGGCAGGGACACCACATGGTGGATGACCACCAACTTTTACAATATAAAATTGACCGTTTTTACGATGTTTTTGCAGACGAGCTTGAATACCGCCAAATGGAAAGCCTAATCGCCAACTTCATGAAAAAGTTAAGCCTAAACCGCAAATATTCCTCAGCTGAGTTTCTCCACCTTTTCGGGAAAGAGCTTTCACAGATGGGGATTAAAAGCATAATTGCAACAGCCTACGAGAATAAAGTGCCAGTCTTCTGTCCAGCCATAGTTGACAGCGGCTATGGGATCGCCTACCTCCTAAACAGGAAGCTTGAAAGCAACTTCGACATAACCATAGACCAGATGCGGGACTTTGAACAGCTTGTTGATATAAAGGCTAAGGCAGCTCCAGAAAGCGCCGTAATCTACATTGGCGGCGGCGTGCCAAAAGACTTCATCCAACTAACAACGGTTGGAAGAAGCCTAACAGAATCCAGAAAATATGAGAGAACTTACCCACACAAGTATGCCATACAGATTACGACTGACGCGCCTCATTGGGGTGGGCTTTCTGGCTGCACTTTTGAGGAAGCCATAAGCTGGGGTAAGGAAGCCAAGGAGGGACGGAATGTGCAGTGCTACTGTGACGCAACAATAGCCCTACCAATAGTAGTTCACGCTTTGGCAGAGAAAATCGATAAAAGGGCGAAGATGCCAGACTTATCTTGGCTGTTTAAGGGTTTAGAATAGCTCTTGGCGCGTCCAATGGAAAAAGTGAAAGACTTCGAAATTTCGAAGGGCGTTTCTGCAGACACGCTTATCCGACAGATGCTTGAAAGTGGAGGCTTCACAGCAAAAAACCTCGCCCTAGGCGTTGACGTTCTTGAGGCAATGCTGAAAGAGCGGGAAATCCTCAATTTTCTTTCTTTTCCCGCTTGCATTATTGCCACTGGCACAAGGGGCATAATCCGTGACATGGTTAAGCATAAATGGTTCCACGTTTTAGTCACGACTTGCGGCACTTTAGACCATGATTTGGCACGTTGCTATCGCGACTATTTTCAAGGCGACTTTTACATGGATGACAAAGAACTGCATAGGAAAGGCATAAGCCGAATAGGCAACGTGCTGGTGCCAAACGCAAGCTATGGCGAAATAATCGAAGATAAAATGACGGAGTTCTTGAACAGCATATACGCTGAAGGCAAGCGAGAACTTGCCACCTACGAGTTGTGCTGGGAGATTGGCAAACGCCTCAACGAAAACTCAATATTATATTGGTGCTGGAAAAACCATATACCCGTAATAGTGCCGGGCATAACGGACGGCGCCGTGGGCTACCAGATTTGGCAGTTCAGTCAAGACCACAAAGACCTAAAAATAAACGTGCTCAAAGACGAGCAACTCCTAAACGACATGGTTTGGGAAGCAAAAAAATCAGGAGCCCTAATAATAGGCGGAGGAATATCAAAGCATCACGTCCTATGGTGGAACCTATTTAAGAAGGGACTGGACTACGCGTTTTACATAACAACAGCTGTCGAGTATGACGGAAGCCTATCAGGAGCCCGCCCAAGAGAAGCAATATCATGGGGGAAAATCCGAGAAAAAGCAAAAACAGTAACTATAGAGGCGGACGCCACAATAGCCCTACCAATAATATATGCAGCACTGCTTGAAAGACTTTGAAGCGTTTCAGTAATGCTTATTAAAAAGTAAGACCTTTATTTTTTGTAAGAGAATTAAAATGTCTTACTCAAAAATAACCAAGAAAGGACAAACAACAATTCCTGTTCAGTTTAGAAGGAAATATAACCTTCGAGAAGGAAGCCTTGTGATTTTCGAGGAAACAGAGAACGGGTTAGTTATAAAACCAGTGCCAGATATTGTTGACTCGGCTGGTAAGTTAGCAAAATACGGGAATCCGAAAGAGTTAATTGCCGAGCTTATAAAAACAAGAGAAGAAAACTTCCGCTGAAGGAATCCTATGATTATTGTGCTTGACACAACTTTTCTTGTGCTCCATTATTTTTCTGATGAAGAAGATGTCCTTGGCAAAACTCAGAAAATTCTCACTCAATGTAGGAAACTCGGGAATAAGGGAATCCTGCCAACAATTGTTCTTGGAGAATTTTACTTGTTAACGCGTAAAAGGGCTGGTAGGGATGTTGCAGAAAAATTTTTTAGAGAACTTGTTAACTCAGGATTGGAAATCATAAATTTAACAGCAGATGTTGCTAAACAAGCCGGGATTTTCAGGCACAAATATCAAGAGAAAATTCCATGGGGAGACTGCATAATAGCCGCTACTGCTTTTCTTGAAAAAGCTGACATCATATTAACAGAGGACCCTCATTTTAGACAGCTTAAAGAAGTGAAGGTGCGCACGCTTGCTGAGGTGAAGGTCTAATCGTGTTTCGGTGAATTTTATGAAGGTGGCTGTTTCTGGTAAGGGTGGTGTTGGCAAGACTTTTGTTGCTGGCGGTTTGGCTTACACCTTAACTAAAAGAGGTTTTAAGACTATTGCTATTGATGCTGATCCTTCGCCTAATCTTGCCTTGACTTTAGGCTTGTCCTCCGAGGAAGCCAGCCGTATAGTGCCTATATCTGAGAATAAGCAGCTTATCGAGGCGAAGACGAGTACTGGTTATGCTGGTGTTTTCCGCTTAACATTTACTGTTGACGATATCGTGCGAGACTACGCCGTTATGACGCCTTTGGGGGTAAACCTTATTGTTATGGGAACTGTGCGTTCTGTTGGTGCTGGGTGTACTTGTCCGGCTAATGCTGTTGTTCGTTCGCTTTTAAGGCATTTGGTCGTCGAACGCGATGAAGCTGTTGTCTTGGACTTAGAGGCTGGTGTTGAGCATATGGGGCGGGGCACAGCGCGGCATGTGGATGTCATGCTTGTTGTTGTTAACGCTAATTTGAAGGCTCTTGAAACAGCCAAACGCATCCACGAGTTAGGCGTGAAAGCCGGAATGAGCCGCATCCTCCTTGTTGGAAACAAAATTGAAAACGAGGCTCAAAGGGAGGCTGTTGAAGCCTTCGCCAAAGCAAATGGTTTAGAGGTTCTGGATTTTCTACCATTCGACCCGAAGGTTGTGGAAGCTGAAATGCGGGGAGAAACACCCCTAAAATATGGGGATATCCCAGCCATTAAAGCCATAGAAAGATTATGCGACAAGCTCTTGTAAGGCAACACCTAATAATACCCGAAACAATAGGATGGACAGCCGCATTAAGGGGTTAGAAAAATGAAAATTCTCGTCACTATGGGGCGAGGAGGCACCGGAAAAACAAGCTTCGTAGCCCTAATGGCAAAATACTTCATAGAATTGGGCGAGGCGCCACTTCTTCTTGTGGACGCTGACCCAGACCAGAACCTGGGCGAAATGGTCGGCGTAGACCTTCACGCAGCTGGCAAAAAATCCATCTCAGAGCTTCTCGTGGAAACCTTCCTAGAGGAGGGTGGGACAACCGTTGGAGTGCCGCCAACAGAGCGCATTGAAAGTCGAATTTGGGCTCATGGAATGTATGAGGGTGAAAACTTCGACTTTATTGCTCTTGGCACAAAATGGGTTGAGGGTTGCTACTGCCTACCAAACGCAGCCCTAAAAGGCGCGTTGGAATCGCTAACAAAAAACTATAGGTATGTTCTAATCGACTCGCCGGCTGGCTTAGAACACTTGAATAGGCGTATAACATCCAAGGTGGACGACATCTTCGACGTCATTGACCCATCGAAAAAGTCCTTTGACCATGTGGAGCGAGCTTATCGCGTGGCTAAAGAGGTTAAAATAGTCTTCCAAAACTTCTATGTTGTTGGAGGTTTTCGTTTTCCTGAAAGCCTTGAAAACCAAGCCAAGAAGGTTTTGCCTTTCAAGTTTTTGGGCAGGGTTGCCTACGACGAGAACGTTGAGGAGTATGTTCTTGCTGGAAAGTCTTTGCTGGGGATATCGCCTGAAACTCCGGCTTATATCTCTGTTAAAAAGATAATGAAAAGTGCTGGTTACGGCAAAACATAGCCCATTTCGATGTGATGTTTGGTTTAGGCTTCTAGAAAAGCTTAAAATGTTGGATGCCGACATTAAAACCTTCTACTCTGGGTTGTGTTTACCTTGAGCAAGAAAGGATTACACGTGAAAATTGGGGAAATGAAAACAGACATGGGGCTTATAAAAAACCTTGAATTGTCCATTGGCAGAATAGTCGAGGAAGCATGGGCTGAACCGATGGGTCCAACGCCTTTCCCGTCGCTGACAGCCCTACGCGAATGGGACATGAAGCTTCTACAGCGCTACAAGCCATTTTATCTGCCCTTTTGCGACGTCTGCTGTCTCTGCACTTTCGGCAAATGCGACTTAACCGGAAACAAGCGGGGTGCATGTGGCATAAATATGACTGCCCAACAATCCCGCATAGTGCTTCTGGCATGCTGCATAGGCGCGGCAACCCATACTGGGCATGCCCGCCACTTGGTGGAGCACCTAATCGAGAAATATGGTAGAAGAATGCCCCTAGACGTTGGCGGCTTGAACGTTCAAGTGGAAGCGCCAGTTACAAGGCTTGTCTGCGGAGTTAAGCCTGAAACCCTCGGCGACCTTGAAGAAATACTAGATTACGTGGAGACACAAGTTACCCACTGCTTGTCCGTTTGCCACACCGGGCAGGAGGGCAGCAACCTTGACTTCGAGTCGAAAGTTTTCCATGTAGGCATGTTGGACCACGTTGGCATGGAAGTGGCTGATATAGCCCAAATAGCCGCCTACGGCTTTCCAAAAGCTGACCCGGATGCGCCGCTGGTTGATTTAGGTTTTGGCACGGTAAACGTTGAGAAGCCAGTGATCCTCTGTATAGGACATAATGTTGTTCCATCCGTAGGTATAATCGATTATATGAAGGAGAATGGACTTGATGGGGAAATAGAAGTTTGCGGCTTATGCTGCACAGCCCATGACATAACACGCTATTATAAAAGAGGGAAGATTATTGGACCAATTTCTTGGCAGTTGCGCTTCATAAGGAGCGGAGTTCCAGACGTTGTTGTTTTGGATGAGCAGTGTATCCGAACAGATTCTTTCTATGAGGCTCAGCGGATTAAGGCTCCTGTTATTGTGGCTTCTGAAAAGAACTGCATGGGATTGCCAAACCGCACAGACGACCCGGCAGACGCCATAGTTGAAGACCTCGTAAGCGGCAAAATCCCAGGCGCATTAATCTTAGACCCAGAAAAGGTGGGCGAAGTCGCAGTCAAAGTGGCTTTGAAAGTTGCGCCTTTGAGGAAGAAGTTTAAGGCGATTCCAGAGGTGGATGAGGTTCTGCAAAAAGCGAAGGAATGCCGCCAGTGCGG
The DNA here is from genome assembly GCA_038882975.1 of Bathyarchaeia archaeon. Taxonomy (GTDB): domain Archaea; phylum Thermoproteota; class Bathyarchaeia; order Bathyarchaeales; family Bathycorpusculaceae; genus JAGTQI01. The sequence goes on along the minus strand of JAVZNE010000001.1, from coordinate 91,323 downwards.
CGACTGCCGTAGAGCTTGCCCCCAAGACTTGCACATTCCAGAAGCCATGAAAGCAGCCATGGAAGGCTCATTGGCTAAGCTTGCAGAACTTTACGACTTGTGTGTTGGTTGTGGACGGTGCGAGGAAGCATGCCCGGTAGGCTTGCAAATCCACAGCTTCATTGTTAAGGCTGGGGAGAAGAAGCTTAAAGAGGAAACCTACAAAGTGCGGGCTGGAAGAGGTCCCATACAAGACGTGGAAATCCGAAATGTTGGAAGCCCAATAGTACTCGGCGAAATTCCAGGCGTTATAGCCTTCGTTGGATGCGCCAACTATCCAAAAGGCGGAATAGAAGTTGCGGAAATGTGCCGAGAATTCGCCAACAGACGTTACATAGTTGTCACTTCTGGATGTGCAGCCATGACGGCTGGCATGTACAGGAATGAAGAAGGCAAAACTCCATACGAGGAGTTTACAGGCGAATTCACGGCTGGATGCATGGTTAACGTTGGTTCATGCGTGGCTAATGCCCACATCGCTGGTGCTGCCATAAAAATTGCTAATATCTTTGCCAAGAGGAATTTGAGGGCTAATTATGAGGAGATTGCCGACTACATTCTAAACCGGGTGGGCGCTGTAGGCGTTGCTTGGGGAGCCTACTCCCAAAAAGCTGCCTCAATAGCTTCTGGCTTCTGGCGTTTGGGCGTTCCAGTGATTGTTGGTCCCCACGGCATAAAGTATAGGCGCATGTTGTTGGGAAGGGCTGACCGCGAAGAAGATTGGTACGTTTATGACGCCAGGACTGGCGAAAAAGTCTATGTTGGACCAGCGCCTGAACACCTGTTCTACACGGCTGAAACTAAGGAGGAAGCCATGGTTATGATTGCCAAGCTTTGTATGCGTCCTAACGACACTACGAAAGGACGCGCCATAAAATTGACGCATTATATTGATTTGCATAAGCGGTTGTATGGAACAATGCCAGAGGACATTCACCGCTTCGTGCGGACAGTCGCTGACATACCAGTAACAATGAAGGATGAAATCATAAAGATTCTAGAAGAGAAGGGCTGGAAAGAGACGATAATCCCAGACCCGACGCTTCTGCCTAGGCTTATAAGGAAGAGGAAGGAGTGATAGGGGTGAGCGTTTATGGCGGCTGAACCTTGGCAAACGGCGGAAATCCCGGGGCCCAAAAAAGCTTTGGTTGTTACGAAGCCTGAAGTTGTTGCAGCCATGATTAAGAGGGCTAAGCATCCGGTGCTTGTGGTTGGGCATAAAGTGGCTGAAACAGACTTTGATGGCGGAAAGCTCATAGACTTCATTATTGAGTTTTCGAAGAAAAGCGGCATTCCCGTTGTGGCTACAGCCCATATGATAGGCGAGTTTGCAAAACGGGGCTTTAAACCAGCAGCTTTCATGCCAGCAGTTGATATTGGAAACCGCCTTGTTGACCCAGATTGGGCTGGGGTTGACGGCAAGGGGCAGCATGACCTAGCCTTGTTTGTGGGGCTCTACTATTATATGGAGTGGACGATTTTGTCGGGGTTGAAGCACTTCGCCCAACACTTGAAGACTATCTCTTTGGATAATGTTTATCATCCCCATGCAAGTTGGTCTTTCCCAAACCTTTCCCACGAGGAGTGGGTGAAAAACCTTAAAGTCATAATGGAGAAAGTTTGAAGGAGGCGAAATAGAAAATGAGCATGTTTCAGGACATACCCGTCGACGTGGGCGTAATCTACGAGGGCGAACGCATCCGAAGAAAGGAAATGTATGTGGAGCTCGGCGGACCGGATGTCAAAGAAAAATTCGAATTAGCAAGAGTCAAAAAGCCAGAGGAAGTTGAAGACGGAAAAATAACCATCATCGGACCGGACATTAAGGACATGGAGGAGGGCAAAACCTACCCGTTTGGCATTCTTATCGAAGTGACTGGTGCCAAACTTGAGCCAGAGCTGGAAGGCGTTATTGAGAGGCGTATTCACGCCTACTGCAACTATATTGAGGGTTTTATGCATCTAAACCAGCGCTACGACATTTGGCTACGATTGAGCAAGAAGTCCTACCAGAAGGGCTTAAACTCCTTTCAATATATTGGCAAGGTCTTGCATAGGCTGTTTAAGAGCGAACTCCCAATAATCGAGAAAATGCAAGTAACCTTCATAACCGACGCCGAGAAAGTAAAGGAGCTTTATCCCCAAGCACTGCAGATTTACGAGGCAAGAGATGCCCGAGCTAGGGGGCTTAAGGACGAGGAAGTAGACAAGTTTTACGGCTGTATCTTATGCCAGTCTTTCGCGCCGACCCACTGCTGTGTGATAACGCCCCAGCGCTATTCCAACTGTGGCGCTATAAGCTGGTTTGACGCCAGGGCTTCAGCCAACATAGACCCCAAGGGCCCCATATTCGAAATTAACAGAGGCGAGCTGTTAGACCCAGTTAGGGGCGAGTATTCAGGCGTGAATGAAGCTGTTAAAAAGCGAACCTTAGGTGAGATAAACCGTGTTTGGCTTTACACAGCTTTCGGCTATCCGCACACTTCTTGTGGCTGCTTTGAGGGTGTCGCCTTCTACATCCCAGAAGTGGACGGTTTCGGCATAGTGCACAGAGGCTATAGGGAGGTAACCGTGAACGGTTTAGCCTTCTCCACTTTGGCGGATTCAACGGCTGGCGGACGGCAAGTGGATGGTTTCCACGGCATATCCATCGAGTACATGCGTTCTCCAAAGTTTCTGCAAGCTGACGGCGGCTACCAACGTGTCGTATGGATGCCGAAAGAAGTGAAAGAACGCGTTAAGAACTTTATTCCACTAGAGCTTATGGACAAAATCGCCACAGAAGAAGATGCCAAAACCATCGATGAGCTGAAGACTTTTCTCAGGGAGCGCAATCACCCAGTTGTTGAGCGCTGGAAAGAGGAAGTTGTAGCCGTTCCAGAAGCTGTTCCAGCAGAAGCTGAAACGCGGGAAGAAGCTGCACCAGCCATGGTGCCAACAATCACTGCGGCTACTCTGCCAATAACTGCAGGCGGATACAAAATCATACTCAAGGATGCAAAAATCTACGCCAAACGCGTCATAATTCGCTCTGTTAAGGGCGAGAAAGCAGAGAAAAGGTGAAAACGCTTGGCTGAAAAGAGGGAAAAGGACGAAAGCGTTTTAGGGTTAAAGCTGAACTCTCGGCTGCTGGAGCTTCTGGCAAAGCTTCAAGAAATTGAGCTTGAAGACTTCGAGATGGAGGTTGGCGACTTAGAAATTTGGCTTCAACCCGGCGCAGTGGCAGCCCCGGTGATTGCCCCGCCAAAAGTTGCCCCACCAGTTAAGGCTAAACCCACCCAAATAATTGAGGCTGAATTTGTTCCGCCAGTTGAAACCTATCCTGGAAAGGTTGTTGAGGTTAAGCTTGGAGCAACAAAAAGCGAAGGCGGAACAAGAGGCAAAACAGTGGTTATTGGCGGCGAAACCACCCCAGCCTTCTACACCTTTGAGAGACCCACACCCCATCCGCCGGTAATATCCCTTGACGTTTTTGACATGGAAGTGCCTTTGGCTAAGGCTGTTAAAATGCATGTTAAGGATGTTTTGGGCGACCCGGCGGCTTGGGCTAAACTGGCTGTTGAAAAGTTCGGCGCAGACATGATAACCATCCACCTCATCAGCATTGACCCGCTTGTCAAGGATGCCTCGCCAAAAGAGGCTGTTAAAACCGTTGAGGCTGTTGCACAAGCCGTAGATGTGCCGCTGGTCATTGGTGGTTGCGGCGACCCCGTGAAGGATGCGGATGTTTTCCAAGAGGTGGCTGAAACCTTTGCCGGCGAGCGTTTCTTGATTAGCTCTATCACTCGGGATATGGATGTTGAACGTTGCGCCAAATTCGTTAAAAAGAATGGGCATGTGGCACTTTCGTTCACGCCCATGGACTTGAACTTGGCTAGGGAGTTGAACCGTCGACTATATGATTTTCTGCCAAAAGAGGACATCGTTATGGACTTGACAACGGCGGCTTTAGGCTACGGTCTAGACTACGCCTTTACAAACATGGAGAGGGCTCGTCTGGCGGCTTTGATGGGCGACCCTGAACTGGCTCATCCCATGTCTTCTGGAACAACTAACGCTTGGGCAGCCCGTGAGGCTTGGCTTAAAATGGCTCCGGAATGGGAGCCCCGTGAGCTTCGAGGACCCTTATGGGAGGTTGTTACAGCTTTGACGCTTCTGCTGGCTGGCGTTGACCTTTTCATGATGATGCACCCTGCAGCCGTCAAAACAGTTAAGGATGTTATAGCCCAGCTTATGGGCGGCAAGTCCGGCAATGCTGATAGGCTTGTGGAATGGGTTGCTGCCAAAGTTTAGGCGTTTAATGGAGGTTTAGGAAGATGAGTGGAAAGGAAGGCAAAGGCAAGATTGGCGTTAAGGAACTAAGCCCCATAGACGTTTACAAGCTTCTACCCCGAACAAACTGTAAGGAGTGCGGAGAAGAAAACTGCATGGCTTTCGCCACAAAAGTTGTGAACCGCGAAGTTCCCATCGAAAAATGCGCGCCACTTTTGAAGAAGGAGTTTGAGAAAGCTTACAAACAGCTTAAGGAGATGCTGAAACCAGCTATAAAAGAGGTTGTCGTTGGCACTGGCGAAAACGCGGTTAAGATTGGCGGAAAACTTGTTATGTACCGCCACGAGCTTACATACTTCAACCCGACAGCCATAGCCATAGACATAACAGACGAAATGCCAGAAGAAGAAATCCTAAGCCGCATCAAACGGGTTGAAGAATTCCGCTACGAATACATAGGACAAATTTTAAAACTAGACATGATTGCCGTCCGTTCCACTTCCAACGACCCGGACAAGTTTAAGGCAACAGTCAAGAAAGTGGCTGAAAACACCAAACTGCCAATGATTTTGTGTTCGCTGAACCCAACTGTTTTAGAGGCTGGTTTGATGGCAGCACCAAAAGCACGACCACTATTATATGCAGCCACAAAGGATAATTGGAGGGAGATAGCTGAACTAGCCCTAATGTACGGCTGCCCGCTGACCGTTTTTGCTCCCAACAACCTTAAACTTTTGAAGTCTTTGGCGAAGACGCTTCTGGAATACGGCGTGGAAGACTTGGTTTTGGACCCTGGCACCTTTGCGGGTGAAGGGTTGGCTGACACGTTGAATAATTTCACCATGATTAGGCGTTTGGCTTGCAAGCAAGGCGACGAGCTTTTGGGCTTCCCATTGATGGGCGTTCCCATGACTGTTTGGCTTGAAAGCGCCGGCATAGCCCCAGAAATCGTAAAATGGAGAGAAGCCTACCTGGCTGCTATGCTGACGGTGCGTTTCGCCGACATCCTCATAATGCACAGCCTAGACGGATGGGCGCTCCTGCCAAACGTTGTTTTAAGGGCTAACATTTACACGGATCCCCGCAAACCAGTAGCCGTAGAACCAGGCTTGAAGGTTTTTGGCACTCCAGACGAGAACTCGCCAGTAATGTTCACAACCAACTTCGCCCTAACCTACTACACGGTGGCTTCAGACATAGAATCCGCCAAGGTAAACGCCTATTTGCTGGTGGTTGACACAGAAGGCATAGCCGTAGACAGCGCTGTAGCCGGACGAAAACTAACAGCAGAAAAAGTAGCCGAAGCCATAAAGGCTTCAGGAATAGAAAACAAGGTGAAACACAGAAAACTCATAATCCCGGGAAAGGCGGCACGCCTAAGCGGAGAAATAGAAGAACTAAGCGGATGGCAAGTCCTAGTAGGACCAAGAGACTCTTCGGAAATTCCGAAATTCCTACAGGAAAAATGGCAAAACCCATAATATTTCTTCTCCATCTGGTGATATTTAAATAAAACATTATGATGGTTTATTGACAAACCACTAGGAGTCACCAATCATTTTTGAAAAATTAAAGCATTAATATAAACACAAGTGAGAGATTTTGACGGCTACTTTACGCAAGGATTAAGTAAGATTGTAAAGGATATCAATTCCGCCGTTTAACTCCTATAATTGATTTTTGGCTATTTGGTGCAAAATTCTAGGGAGAAAGGGATGAGAAAATGATACAAGACAACCGTCCAAATTCTGTAGAGGGGTATCGTATTTGTTAAGCCGAACCGGCAACAAATATGACCTGCCAGTCCAAAAATTCTAGAGGGGCTATCAATTTTGCATTTTGAAAGCCTAGCAAAATTGACATGGCTTTTGGCTTAATTACGTCATTTGCGGCTTATACAGTCTCAAGTATTCTGTGGCTGTTGGGAATATCGCCCTAACCCTTTCGTGGCGTTTTTTGGCGTTTATGGCGTTTTCCAGCATGGTGAAGGCTCTTGGCGTGCTGAACCTTTCTGTTTCGCCGTTCTCTCTCTTACGTGTTATTTTTATGCAGTCGTCCACTATACAGTTTAGCACACATGCGCCACAATATATGCACAGTTCTTCCGTTATGCCAACCTCGCCGCTGCTCTTCCAGAACAAAGCGTTAGTGGGGCAAGCCTTAATGCACAGTTTACATTCCACGCCTTTGCATGTGCGCCTGTCAATTGTTATGCTTCCACTGACAAAGAATTCCTTAACACTTAAGGGTGCGAGAAGCTCTTCCCTGCGTTTTCGCCTTTCCTTCTCGCTAGTTTCAACGAGTAGGCTAAATATATCTGCAGATGCGAAACTGCAGGACTTATCTTTAACAGTCATTAGATTCATCTTAGCTTCGCTCTACAATAAAGTAATAACCTCTTTTAAGATTATAACTATTTTATCCAAAGCGTTTCCTTTTCAAGGTTTGCGTTAAACTTAAAAATAAATAAACTTGTAAAAAATTTTAAGGAACTGGTGAGTAAATTTGAGATACAATTTAAGGTTAATATTGAGCATATTTTTGCTATTATGCATGATTGTTTCGAGCGCCCCTTCAATAAATGTAGATGTTATTACTAATGAACGGAAATGTGACAACAATTTTAATCTTATTTGTAACGCCTATCCCACACGATGGAGCCTTTATTTTGAAGATTCGGAAAATTGGATCCGAACTTATGGAGGGGCGTATTGTGATTGGGCGGATGATGTTGAGAAGACTCCTGATGGAGGATACATAATTGCAGGAAGTACCGGCCCCTTAGGAGGTCTCTACAATTTTTGGGTGGTTAAGACGGATATAAATGGAAGGCAGTTATGGAACCGGACTTATGGCGGATCGGGTGATGAGTGGGCGTTTGGGATTGCAGTTTCAGATGTTACATCACCCATAGATGGAGGCTATATTGTCGCAGGTGTCACAAACTCATCAGGAGCTGGTGATTACGACGCCTGGATTGTTAAAATAGACGAAAATGGGAATGAACAGTGGAATAAGACGTATGGGACATCCCTATTTAATGCGGTATACGACATCGAATCTCTTCCTCAAGGAGGGTATATACTCGCTGGTTCTACTAAAAATCCTTTCCCTTGGGCCTCAGATTTTTGGCTTTTAAGGATTGATGCAAATGGAAACCTATTATGGAATAAAACTTTCAGTCGCCCAGATATTGATGTTGCATATGATGTGGAAATAACTCCGGACGGAGGATTTGTTCTTGTGGGGGTTGCTTATGATGGTGCGACCATTCAATGGATGCGAATTATAAAAACTGATTCGGAGGGAAATATGGTGTGGGAAAAACTTTTTGGTCTGATGGAATACTTTCCTATGATGTTAAAGGGTTTTGGTGTGACTATCAGTTCTGATGGAGGGTATGTAGCTGTCGGATCAGCACCTCTCCCAAGAAACACATTTTGTGTTGTTAAATATGACCCGTATGGAAATCAAGAATGGAATAAAACGTACGTAGGGATTGCGCTGTGCGCGTTGGATATCGAGACAACAGTTGACGGAGGATACATCCTCTGCGGCGTTGTTTCTGAGGACTTTGGCATTATTAAAATTGATTCGTGTGGAGCCATACAGTGGAGTGTGACATATGATCTGAACGCGACAGCTGTTGATGTTGAGTTAGCTCCTAACGGAGGTTATATAGTTGCAGGTTATACGATTGAGAATGAAGAAGAAAGCAATTTTTGCCTTGTACGATTCAAAGTTCACGACATAGCTATCACTGATCTAAAAACTTCTAAACGAAAAGTTGTGCAGGGCGATATTGTTACAGTTAACGTTACAATTCAAAATCAAGGCGACTACGATGAGAACGTCAGCGTTGCAATATACGCCAATGCAACTATAATCGGTGTAAAAGTGGCAACTCTTGTGAGTGGCAACTCTACGACTCTCACTTACATTTGGAATACGACAAATTTTGCCATTGGCAAATATAAAATCAGTGCAGAAGTTGCACAGGTAACCGAAGAAGTAGACGTAACGGATAATAAATACATCGATGGACTTGTCAAAATCACTCCTCCAATAACAATCAAAGGGCCATATTATACTTTAGATGTAATAGAATATTATATTGTTGTTATAATTGAAGGGCGACGCCCTTGTCGAGTAATCTCTAAATACTAACAAAAAATTGGTACATACATTAAACGCCTTATAAGGGCAAAAGAGCTAGAGCTATAAAGTCAGTTATCTAAACTCGTTTAATCATTTTCTGCATTTCCAGTAAAGCCTTTAAACGCTTGCTATTCGCCGAAGAGTTTCCTAAGATTAAAGCTGTTTTCGCTTTGCTGAACTTTCGCTGTTTCTGGCTCTGGAGTAGCCATAATGTTTGTGGATATGCCGAGCCTATGCTCAAGATCACTTATGCGGGACTCAAGTTTTTCAATGCTTTCGGTTTTAATCCTAACCCTTTGCTCCAGCTCTTTTATGGCTAGCTTTTCCTCCAGCAGTCGTGCCCTTTCCTCTAGGGTTTTCTCCTTCTCTTCCAGCGAATGAAGCTGAAATTCCAGCTCTGCTTTTTTCTTTTGAAGGTCTTCGATTTCATGCCACAAAGTCAAATTCCCCACACACCACCCTTAAGCCTTTACATTACAGACATAATTAGGGTTATGAACCCAAAATCCATATCAAAAATCAGTAAATCGAACCGCAAAAAATATAGCAAAACAAAACTAGCCTCAACACGTAAAGGCGAAAAAGCATGTGTGAATTTAAGGTTATCCTAAATGGAAAGGAAGTTTGGAACGACGTTGTCTACGCGAAAGCTGAAAGTGGAAAAATAATACTGAAGGATGTTTCCGGACAAACAAAAGAGTTCAAAAACTGCAAAATAGTGGAAGTGGACGTGAATACAACACGCCTAGTGCTAGTTCAATAAACTCGAACCCTCATCCACTAAGAAAATAAAAAGCGAGAAAGCCAAAAACTAGACCAAAAGCTATTGGGAAGGGCAGTCCTGGAAAAACGCCACCCTTCTCGAGCATTTTGAAAGCCAAAAAGCAGCCCAACAAAATGCCGGTCACAGAAGCCAGACAAGGCAGTAAGCCAAAATAGATGAGCATATGTCCGGCAAGCATGGAATAGAAGGTTAAGTCGCCAAGCCCCATGTGAATATCCCTAAAAGTGAAGCTTAAGCCCCTAAACTTTTCCAACCCCTCACGGGCAATCTTGCCCACTGGTCCACGATAAACAGCAAAAGCATCATAAACAGCCAAAAAGCACAAGATAAGAACAGCGCTTAAAGTTGGAACACAAGCCCCTAAGAAAGCTCCAAGGGCACCACCTAACAAAAGCACAATAAAATCACTAACCCTGCTGCGAGTCTTAAAAACGACATAGTAAACAGTCACTGTTAGAAGGGCTGATGTGGGAACGAGAATTTCAATGAACGAGAAACCAAGAAGCCCAAAGGCGGCTGAAAAGTAAACAAATGATAGAAGAAAAGCAGCTGTGGTTAAAGAGAAACCAACAACAATGGCAATAAGCCTATTCCTTTTCCTCTTAAAGAGGACAAACAAAATTGTGGCACCAGCTCCGACCAAAACAACGAAGTATACGGCGTTTCCAATGGAGCCAGCTGGATCTTCTGAAAACGGGGTGACACTGTAAAGTTCAATAGGAGAAGTAAATAGGACATAGGCGCACAAAATTCCAACGGATACACTTACCAACACGGGAGCTAGATGAATTAAGCCAGCCTTAAAGCCGCCTTCGCCCAACTTATCACCAAGCTTCAATGGGGTTTCAAGCCTTAAAATGCGTTTGTGGTAGAATAAACTTTTCCCACCGTCTGCTTCGAAGATGGAACAATGTTTTGAATATTGATTTCGGCTAAATACGCCAAATCCAGCCTAAAAATCTGTAAATGCTTTATATTCTACGGATACAAAATATCACTGGCAGTGAAATCAAATGCTTATAACAAACAAAGAGTTATTAAGAAGGGCCCAAAGGGAAACCTATGCGGTCGGAGCCTTCAACATCCAGAACCTTGAGAGCCTACTGGCGGTTGTGGAAGCCGCTGTAGAAGAAAAGTCGCCAGTAATTGTGGCTGTAACCCCAGGCGCCATAAAATATGGCGGACTAAACTATTTAGCAAGGCTTGTCAAAACCGCCGCTGAAATCTTGCCGGTGCCCATGTCACTGCATCTTGACCACGGAGAAGATGTAGAAACTGTTAAAAAATGCTTGGAAGCGGGCTTCACATCCGTAATGATTGACGGCTCCCGCATGCCCTTTGAAGAAAACATCGCCTTGACAAAGCGTGTTGTGGACATAGCCCATCAAAAGAGCGTTTCAGTTGAAGGGGAACTTGGAAGGCTCGCTGGCGTGGAAGAGAAAACAGTTGAGGAAAGGGAAGCTGTCCTAACAGACCCGAGGGAAGCCGAAGAATTCGTAAAACGCACAAATGTGGATGCATTAGCTGTTTCCATAGGCACTTCGCATGGCGCCTACAAGTTTAAGGGCGAACCCCAACTAGACTTCGAAAGATTAAGGCAGATACGCGAAAAGGTGGAAGTGCCGCTGGTGCTGCATGGCGCCTCAAGTGTCCCACAATGGATAATTGAGAAAGCCACAAAATATGGTGCAGAACTCACCGGAGCAAAGGGCATACCGGAAGAACACATCAAAAATGCAATTTCGCTTGGAATAACAAAAATAAACATAGACACAGACTTAAGACTGGCTTTTACAGCAACAGTCCGTGAAATCTTGGCGACCTCGCCGAAAGAGTTCGACCCCAGAAAAATTTTGGGACCGGCGAAAGAAGCCATGAAAGAGGTTGTTAAGGCGAAGATGCGCCTCTTTGGGAGTTCTGGAAAAGCGTAAGGTAATTGGAGGAAGGGCAAGATGCGGATAGGCGTTTTAAGCGGTGGGGGAGACGCTCCGGGAATAAACGCCGTTATAAGGGCTGTCGTTCGACGGGGAATACAAACCTACGGAGATGAGATAATAGGCATAAAGGAAGGCTGGCGTGGGCTGCTGGAAGGCAAACTAGTTCCATTGGACTTTGAGGCTGTTGCTGGCATCCTTCCAAGGGGAGGCTCAATCCTTGGCACTTCAAGGACAAACCCCTTCAAACGTGAAGGGGGACCAGAACAAATAATCGAAAACGCTAAGAGGGCTGGTCTGGATGCGGTTATAGCCATAGGTGGAGACGACACCCTAAGCGTAGCCCACAAGATGGCTGATTATGGGCTTAGATGCGTTGGCGTCCCAAAAACAATAGACAATGACTTAGTAGGAACAGACTACACCTTCGGCTTTAATACCGCGGTAGCCATAGCAACAGAAGCCTTAGACAAGCTCCACAGCACTGCGGAAGCCCACAACCGCGTCATAATCCTAGAAGTCATGGGACGCTACACGGGACACATAGCCCTACACGCTGGACTCGCCGGAGGAGCAGACGCCATTTTAATACCAGAAAAGCCCTTCGACATAGACGAAGTATGCGAATACATTAAGAGCAGGCAGCGGCGGGGCAGAAACTTCAGCCTTATTGTGGTGGCGGAGGGTGCCAAACCAAAAGGCGGAAAAGAAATAGTTTACAGCGAACGCATAGACGAGTTCGGTCACATAAGCCTTGGCGGAATAGGCTATTACTTGGCTAAGGAAATCGAACAGCGGATCGGCATAGAAACCAGAGTGGTTGTTTTGGGCCATTTGCAGCGGGGCGGTTCGCCAACAGCCTTCGATCGCATACTAGCCACAAGATTCGGCGTAGCAGCCATAGACTATGTGCACGAGGGAAGGTTTGGCTACATGGCGGCGCTTAAAGGCAACCAGATCGTGCCAGTGCCGCTTAAAGAAGTTGTTGGCAAGAGAAAAACCGTTGACATTGAACTTTACGAGCTTGCCAGCGTGTTCTTTGGCTAAGTTACCAAAGTTCTAACCAATTCGAGCAAGTGCAGGTCTGGCGTAGTCCACCGTGGTTGTTGATGTTACATACCAAGAAATTTAAGAAACAGATGGGTATACAAGTGAAAACGTGTACCCTAATATGGGATGGAAGTATCGGTTGCTGATACGTAAGTCACATATGTATTTTGGGAGTCATCTTCGAAGGTTGCTACAAACTCGATTTCGTAGGCTGGCAATAACTCGTTTACGTTGAGTAGAGGCGATGGGGTGAAGTATCCAAGTTCGACGCTGTTAATCGTGATTTTCTGTATTTTGCGCGTGTCTCCTCCCGTTAAGCTATCATTTCCCATGTTTAGAATGGCTTGCTCTGGCGAAACTGTTATAGGCACGGCCTCAGCAAACTCCACATTCCTCCAGAAACATCTGAATTCCAGAATTTTGCCTTTATCTCCGATTATTACGCCTATGCTGCCCTTGAAAATAAGCGGCACGCCGTTGTACAGAGTTTTATATTCTACTCCTATTTCTATTGGTATAGTAGATTTTGGTGGTACGCCGTACCAACATACATAGTCGACTTTATAGAAGTTTATCGATGGAAAACTTGGCATGAGACCATGGCTTTTGGCTCTCTCAGCGAATATGGCAACAAACTCGTCGGCTATTTCCTTGGCCTGCGAAAGCTCTGGGAGTTCAATGTCATATCCCTTTTCTTGTGAGTTAGGCTTGTAGCATAGAGCACCATCACCATACAACTCTAGCTCTTGGAAACCATTAGTTACCACGACTGGCCCATACACGGCCCAGCTGAAACGAGTAACTTTAAGTTCCCCATTCATGTCGAAAACTTGCATAGCTATTGCTTTTGCTTCAGTGTCTGTGTAGTTGTGACTAACAATTTTTAGGATAGGCAATGTATTTGGAATTTTGGGAAGATTACAGTTTAGAATTGCCGTTACATATACGTCTCCATCGGTTCCACGGTCTAAAGATGCCAGCCGAACCTTAAACTCCTTTATCCTTGGAAGTGTACTGAAATTGGTATATATTAACGCAACCGCTGTCACCATCAGCAATAAGGAGAAGGCTATTACAAAAAACTTTTTCATTTTATCACCTCTTATGGCGGCCAACACTGCCACTTGATATACTCTAGGTAAATGGAACTCCACCAGAAGCAGGTGGATTCAAGGTGTATACACAATAACTGTTTTTCAGACTGCATGAGTCTTTGCCACCTATAATTGAACTAATCGTATCTTATATGTTTTTACTTCACAAATCAGCTATGTTCTCTTGAAAGGAAAACCATGCTGTGGGAACCGCTAAAAGAGATGTGCAGAAAACCCTAAAACCCAAGGCACTAGCCAAACGTGTAACCGCCCTTATAGGCGGTTAAAACGCTTCCAATCGCGAAAATATCATATATCTGCTCAATAAATTATGAAGCGTTGTCTAAAATGATAGTTTGCCAGAACCTCCATGTAACCTACAAGTGGCGGCAAGAGCCAGTTCTAAAGGGAGTTAATGGAAACTTTAAGAGCAAATCTCTTATTTTAGGCCCTAATGGGTCTGGCAAGACTACCTTGTTTAGGGCGATATGCGGCTTAACAAACATCACTTCTGGAAAAATCTTAATAGATGGAAAGCCTGTTGAAGAAATCTACGCCACAAAAGGCGTTGTTTCAGCGAATTTCCAGGAAATCTACACACTTATAGACGTTAAAGCCTTCGACCTGATAAGGCTTTACACAGACCTAGCAGAAGGAGACCCGCAACTCACTCTCAAAATAATAGAGGATTTCGGCATCACCACCGATTTCTTAAAAAAGAGAAAACTGAACGAGCTATCTTCTGGACAAGCAAAAATATTTTGCACGGCGCTTGCGCTAGCAATGAAGGCTAGGCACGTTCTGCTTGACGAACCATTCGAGGAGCTTGACCCAACACGAAAGGGAAAAATGGTTAACTACTTGAACGAGTATGAAGGCGTGGTTCTCATAAACACCCACGAAACATGGCTGCTGAAAAACCTTCAAGACTGGGAAGCCTTCCTAATGTTTGAAGGAATCCTCCATGGACCCCTAACAGTTAAGGACCTTTTAAATTCCAGAATATCCATGGCTGAAGAGCCCGACGCTCTACTTAGGCTTAGACTCTCAGGAAAAACCATAAGCATAATTAGGGGGAAAGGTAAGGGCAAACTGCTAACCAGCCTCGAAAACCTAGACAAAATATACGAAATAGCGGAGGGGCTGAAAACTTGACCAAGTATCTTTGGATGAACACTAAATCCCTATTAACAAACCCCTACCTAATTTTCTGGTCAATTCTATTCATCGAGTTCTGGGTTTTTATGTGGGCATACGTTTTCGGAAATTATGTACCTCAAATGGAGGAGGCTGTAAGACTTTACACTGCTGCTGCTTTTGGAAACCTTCTGATGCTTTCCCTCTCAAGCGCCTCGATAGGTATATCGTCAACGCTCTTGTACGGGTCAAAATCTATCCGTTACGTTACCAAATACACTAGGCTTTCTCCCACACGCTTCTTAATCGAGAATTTCGCATCAGCACTCATCGTCTTGTTAGCCATTTCCGCGATAATGTTTCTATCAATAGTGGGCGTGTTTCATATAAAGTTTGGACTTACCCTTTTGCCGGCAAACCTCGCCGGGCTCCTTTCCAGCATATTTCTTGGCACAGTTTTCATCTACACGGAAGCCTTTTTCCTGCACTCAGTGGTGATTGTCCTAAGATCGCCAAAATCAGCCCAATTCATTTTCTTCTTGCCATTAATTTTTTCCTTCATAGCCTACGCAGCCCTTTGGATAGATTTTGGAAACATAGCCTACATATCTCCGTTCAACTGCATCGTTTCAACATGCTACTACTACTTTTCCGGAAAAGCTCCCCCAACTGGCAAATTTTTTATAGATATGCAGGATGGGCGCGTTTTTGTTGACGTGAACATGGCGCTTGCATCCCTCATAACATGGTCAATAATTCTAACAGTGCTTGACATTTTCTTGCTAAGGAAAATGAAAGGAGTAAGCATAGAAGAGCTTAGAACAGTTTAAGGCGAAAACCATGAAAAACGCCTACATAATTGTACTCGTAACAGCATCCAGCAAAGATGAAGCCGAAAAAATCGCCAAAACGCTGCTTGAGGAGCGGCTAATAGCATGTGCTAACATAATAGGCCCAGTGCACTCGCTTTTCTGGTGGCAAGGCAAAATAGACACGGCCCAAGAGCACCTAATTCTAATGAAAACCAGAAAAGACCTATTCGACAAGCTTTCCGAGAGGGTGAAAGCCCTCCACAGCTACCAAATACCAGAAATAATAGCACTGTCAATAATGGAAGGCCTAAAAGACTATTTGGGCTGGCTTGACAAAAGTTTAGGGTAAAGTTTTATAGTTTTGAATACGCTTCAGAATGTTTTGGCGGTGGGTCTTAGGCGGGGGGCTAGGGGTCCCCTGTACCGTAAACCCTCTATATGACGGGCCGAAAGCTGAGGCTGAGGCGCCCGTGGCCATCCACAACCCCACTTCCGAAGCTTTGACTATCCGTCCCTTGGGGCTGGCGGTCGCTGGGCGGCTTCCGTAGGGAAGCCCGTTCCGGCGTTTGCCAGGTGAACCGGGCTAGGCCCGGGAGGGAGCAACCTAAGCCTGGACGTTCGGCGCTCAAGGGGGTGCGGGTACGAGTGTAGGGTTTGGGGGAGTGGGTGGATTCTGGGCGTCGAACCTCAGTGACCCACCGCCGCTCCCTTTAGGCCTTTATTGGAGTGGCACTGTTTGAGCCTAGGTGAAAGGTTCTTGTGGGGTGTTTCGGAAAGCGGCTTTCAGTTTGAGATGGGCGACCCTTCTGGCAATGGTGTGGACGCCAACACTGACTGGTTTGTTTGGGTGCACGACGCTGAAAACATTAGGCGGAGCATAGTGAGTGGCGACCTGCCAGAAAACGGCATAGATTATTGGCACTTGTATGCAAGGGACCATGAACTTGCGGAAAAGCTTGGGTTAAACGCCTATAGGATTGGCGTGGAATGGAGCAGAATTTTCCCAAAGGCAACCACAATAGTCCATGTTGGTGTTGAGAGGGCTTCTGACGGCAACATTTCAAAAGTAGAGGTGGACAGCAAAGCCATTGAAGAGTTGGAAAGAATGGCGGATAAGGAGGCTTTAAACCATTATAGGCTCATCATAGAAGATTTGAAGGCGAAAGGCTTCAAGGTTTTCGTCTGCCTAAACCATTTCACACTTCCCATCTGGATTCACGACCCTTTGACTGCGCGGGCGACAAGGCTTAGACGAGGACCAAAAGGCTGGCTTGAAGAAACCGCCATAATCGAGTTTACAAAATATGCGGCTTTCATAGCTTGGAGTTTTGGCGACATTGTTGACAACTGGGCAACCCTAAACGAGCCGATGGCTGTCTGCGAGGCAGGCTACATGATGGCGCAGTCCGGCTTCCCGCCAGGCGTGAACAATTTTATGGCTGCCAGAAGGGCTGCCAAAAACATGGTTTTGGCACATGTCCACGCTTACGATGCCATAAAAAAGTGGGACAATGTAAAGGCTGACAGTGACAGCCCAAGCCAAGCTTATGTTGGGCTTATACACAACGTGATTCCAGCCCATCCCCTAAGCGAAAAGCTCGACGTTCAAGCTGCGCGTTTTATGGACAATTTGCACAACCAGTTTTTCCCACAGGCTGTTACGGAAGGCTGGCTTGATGAGAATCTAAACGGTGTAAAAGAGAAAGGTGAAGTGAAGGGCTATTTGGCTAATCGCTTGGACTGGCTTGGCGTAAACTATTACACGCGTTTTGTAATTAAGGGTAAACGAAACTTGCTGGCTAAGTTGTTCGCCGGAATCCCAGCAGTGCCAGAAATCGTGCCAAACTATGGTTTTGGGTGTCAGCCAAAAAGCCAATCTGCCGATGGCAAGCCAACATCAGACATGGGATGGGAAATCTTTCCAGAAGGGCTTCTTGAAGCCTTAAAGGCTATGGCAAAGTTTGCCAAACCGCTTTACATAACAGAAAATGGGATAGCCGACGCAGAAGACAGTCTCAGACCAAAGTTCCTCGAAGACCACATCGCGATTTTGGAAAAAGCCGTAAAAGAGGAGAAAATTGACGTTAGAGGCTATTTCCACTGGGCTTTAACTGACAATTATGAGTGGGCTAAAGGCTTCAAAATGAAGTTCGGCCTATTCGCAGTTGACCTCCAAACCAAAAAGCGAATAATGCGAAAAAGCGCAAAGGACTACAGGAAAATAATCAAAGCAAAAACCTAGAAAAGCAGAAAAAGGAGAGCAAAAACGCCACTGATGTACGAAAAAATGTAGAGGGGGCTATCAATTTTGCAGTTCGCCATCAGCAACAAAATTGACATTCTGACATGTGCCATCAGCATTATGGAAAATGCTAAATTTTTGGCTAGCGATAGGCTATTGGGTTTAAAGATTGCCCCACAACGAGCTTCGCAAGGACTACCTTCTAGACAGATGGGTCGTAATAGCCACAGAACGCGGACGCCGCCCAACAGACTTCGCAAAAAAAGAGAAGCCTCAAGCCAAGGTGAGCGTTTGCCCCTTCTGCCCGGGAAACGAGCACATGACCCCGCCAGCACTGCTTGTCTACGTGGAATCTGGCGGAAAAATTGAAAAGGCTAAAGACGAAGATGGTTTTAGGCATAAAAACTGGGTTATCCGCTGTTTTCCAAACCTTTTTCCAGCTTTCAGCCCGCCGCAAGACACATCGGGCGGAAGAAAAATTGTGAAAGGTTGCAATTCAGCTTTGGTTGATGCTGTTGGGCATCATGAAGTCTTGGTGGAGTCGCCGAACCACGATGAACATCCTTCAGATGCGCGGCTACCCCAACTAGTCCACGTTATAAACGCTTATTTGGATAGGCTCCGCGAGCTCTCCGCAAAACCATACGTGCGTTATGTCTCCATATTCCGCAATCACGGTTTAGAGGCTGGGGCTTCGCTCTCCCATGCCCACAGCCAGATAATAGCAACGCCATTCACACCAAGAATCGTCGGAGAAGAGTTGGCTGCCAGCCGCCGTTACTGGCGTAAAAACCGTAGTTGCATCTTCTGCAAAATCATGGAGAAAGAGCGGGATAGCCCACGGTTCATAATGGAAAACCAAGACTTCCTAGCCTTCGCGCCCTACGCAAGCGTCAATCCATTAGAGTTTTGGATATTCCCCAAAAAGCATGAAGCTTCACCCCTAAAGCTATCAGAGAGGGAAAAAGAAAACTTTGCAAAAACTTTGAAGACATGCCTAAGCGCGCTGAAAAACCTCTTAAACGATCCACCCTACAATTTCGGCTTCCACATAGCCATAGAAAAAGCCGCCAACCCCCACTATCATTGGCATGTGGAGGTCTACCCAAAACTCGCCATATGGGCTGGATTCGAAAAAAGCACAGGCATATACATAAACACGGTTTCGCCGGAAAACGCCGCAGAAAGCCTAAAAAAAGCCATTTCACCCTAAAATTTTCATAATCTCCTTTTCAAACAGTGGTCTAAAATAGAGAACATCTTCAACATAAGCCCTTAATGGCTCCGCTATACTCCAAGCTTGGGCTACGCAACCTCCAGCCTTGTGAGGCGGATCACCATCATAAACTTCACTTACGGCTCCAAGACCAGCCACAAAAACCTGCGTTGTCAAAAGTGGCGCGAGAAAACTTCTAAAGGCGTATTCTCGCGTGTACTCGCCATAACCCTCAATTTTCAAATAAGCCTTCACAAAGGGTCCTAAGAGCCAAGGCCAAACAGTGCCGTTGTGGTAGGCTAGGTCTCTGCTTCGTCTATCTCCACGATAAACGCCCACATATCTCGGGTCGCTTTTCGCAAGGGTTCTCAACCCAAAAGGTGTTAAAAGTTCTCGGCGCACAACATCCACCACTTTACTGTTTCTCGTTTTGTCAAGCATTGTGAAGTCCAATGCCACTGCAACGATTTGGTTAGGTCTAATAGAAGAATCGCCTAAGCCGTGCTCATCAACAACGTCAAACAAGCAGCCCTTCTCATGGTTCCAAAACTTTGCATTAAAGCTTCCTTTGGCTTTTTCAGCTAACAGCGCAAATTTTTCAGCCGTATCCGTCTCCTTGAATTTTTTAGCTAAAACCTCCAGCGTTTTAAGAGCGTTAAACCATAACGCTTGAACCTCCACAGCCTTGCCAGCCCTCGGCGTTACGGGCTGCCCGTTTATGGCTGTGTCCATCCATGTTAGTTGTGGTCCATGAAGAATAAGCCCATCATCGTCCAGACGGATTTTTGGGCTTTTTCCCTTTTCAAAGTCTTCGACAATAGTTTTCATGTTTTCCCATAGGTTCTCATGGACGAATTCAAAGTCGCCAGTATACTTCAAATATTGGAGGACGGCGTTTACAAACCATAATGTTGCATCCGCGGCGTTGTAAACTGGTTTGGAATCGGCATCTGAGATGAAGTTTGGGATTAAACCGTTAATAAAATGCTGGTTGAACGTTAGAAAGGTTTGTCTGGCATCTTCAAATCTTCCAGTGACAAGCATTAGCCCCGGCAAGGCTATGAAGGTGTCTCTTCCCCAATCCTCAAACCAATGGTAACCGGCGACAACAGACTTCCAAGCCTTTCTAAAGCCTCCAACAATAAACATGTCTGTTGCATAAACAAGCCAGCTGAGCCAGTCTTTTGCCTCCACGCCCTTATGCTCATCATAAAACTTTTCAAGCAGTTTTTCGCGGCGTTCACGCTCAAAATTATACAAATTTTCCACGTCATACATTGTGGTTGGCATTTCATTCGCCATTTCCTCTAGGCTTGACTCGTCTTCTCCAGCCATGACAGTTAACGCAAACCTTTCAGAAGATTTCTTTCCAACTTTTATTTTGAAAAATCCAGGCTGATACCAGTCGTCAAGGTGGCTCTCCCCACGATTGTGCTCTTCGCGGAAATAAACTCTCTCAACCCACCTTTCAGCTTGTGAATAAGCTCCATGTGTTGCTTCCAAAATTATTGTGGCTTGTGGTTTTTCAATGTTTATTTTGACCCCTCTGCCATATGTTTTTTGAGTGAATTTTGGCTGGTCACGCCACCTGTCCACAACTGAGTGGAAATGCCTACATGTTATAAGCGGGAAAATTCGAATTTCAACTTCTACGTTGTCGGCGTTCAAGAACTCGTAGGCGGTAATAATGGCGTTCTTCTTATATGGCATGAAAAGAGCCTTTGAAAACCTAACATTCTGTACATTGTACACGAATTTTGGGGACGGGGATAAGTGGAACTCTTGGAGAAACTCGTGTCCCTTCGGGTATATGCCGCCTTGAAATTCGTTGGCAAAAACTGGGTAAAAGGCGTTTCCAATCCTTAGCTCCTCGTCCAGTTTAGCCACGCAAACCCTTCGGTTTCTCGGCGGGTGAAAAGCCGCCACAAGGACTCCATGATATTTCCTCGTGTTTATTCCCAAAACTGTTGAGGAGGCGTAGCTTCCCAAGCCGTTTGTTATAATCCACTCTTTCTGCAGCGATGCATCAACATCTGAGAGAGCTTTTCTGTCTAGGCTTATGGATGGCGTAAACCTCTTCATTTACGGCATCAACTTCGCAACATTCTTCTCTCTTGACACGGCAAAAAAGTTTGCCACGGGCTCGCACTTCGCCCTAAAAAGCAAAGCATGAGGCTTTTCAAGTTTATACTCTGTCAGCGTTTCAGCGTACCCCATACCCTTAGCAAAAACCATGGCCACAGACTTGTAAACTTCCAAGAACTCGGCTGAAACCTCCTTTGGAGCAAAACCAACAGCATCCGTCCCAGTTGTTATAACCTTATCCGCGATTTTAGTCATGCCTGAAATTTCGGCGTCTTCCAAGGTTGCATCGTTTATGACTGGTCCACCCTTAACAGCAACAATGACCGTTAGTCCCATGTTTTTAAGTTGCTCAACAACCAATGTGTCAAAAACTATTTCGCCAGCATTATCCGCCAAATAGAGAACTGTTCCAGAATTTTTTGCCACTTCATAGATTTTGCCAATATCGTCGATGACCAAGTCTTTCCCTGCATCCCTTAGGCTT
This sequence comes from Bathyarchaeia archaeon, assembly GCA_038882975.1. GTDB lineage: Archaea > Thermoproteota > Bathyarchaeia > Bathyarchaeales > Bathycorpusculaceae > JAGTQI01. The sequence goes on along the minus strand of JAVZNE010000001.1, from coordinate 70,016 downwards.
TTCCTTAAACCCCTAAATGTGAACTTATGCCCCGGAATGTCAAACTCCATGGTGTTGCCAACCATGGCGCAGAGGCATGCCCTCTTAAATCTATCCTGCAACGTGTAGCCTTCCTCAACAAGTTTCTTGGCATATGGCAAAAGCTTTAAGGCGTTTTCATTGCATAGCCGTTTGCTCCTCTTGTATGGGTCATTGTTTCCAGTAACCCTCTTAATCAAGCGGTCCCTTTTTGTGCCTAGGTCAGCTGGAACTGCGGAGGGCTTAAACTCCTTGCTTAGCATGTGGAGAAGCTCCATCATGGCTCTGAAACGTAAGGCTGGATTGGTTGTCGCCTCCTTGATTTCAGCGGCTCCTCTGCTGATTATGCATGCCGCACACTCGGCTTCGACTTTCAAGGTGCTGTTCTCCTAAATCTTTGCTTTTTCAGCAAATTCCAGCAAAACCCTATATTGGTCTTTTGCCTTCACAACGGCGCTTGCCACCAAGACTCCTTGAGTTCCAAGCTTTAAGGCTGCGGTTACGTCTTCACCGTGGCTTATTCCGGCGCCACATAAAATCACTACTTTCCGATTCACCTTTCTCACAAGTTCAACAGTGGCTTTGACAATTTCAGGCTTAGCCTTCGAAACTGGTATGCCAGTCCCTATAAGCTCTGGAGGTTCAACGGCAACCACGTCTGAGTTTAGAGCTGCCACAGCGGCACTTATGCTCTGATTGTTGGCGCAGACAACCGAAACAAGCCCACTATTCCTGGCAATTTTAATGGCTGCATCAATTTCAAAAAGCCTAAGCTGCCTCTCAGAATGGTTAAGAATTGTTCCAACAGCTCCAGCTTCTTTTATGGCTTCTGCTGACACGTGACCAGTGTAGCTTCCAGGTTCTACGGGGTCGATGTGTTGGGCGAAAACCGGGACTTCCGTGGCTTGTACAACGGCAGCTATATCCGTAAACTGGGGAGCCACACCTATCTGGATGCCTGTTTCTCGGCTGGCTTTTTCGGCTTTTTTTGCAAGCTCAACGGCTTTCTTGCCAGTTGCTTCCAAATAAGTTTTGAAGTTAACCAGAATTAAGGGAATTTTAAGTTTTAAGGGCAAGCCTTTTCACCGGCAATGTTGGTTTTAGATGCTATAGCCTAATATCCTTTTAGATGAAAGGCAAAGAAAAGGCGAGTTTGGATGGTTAGGTTCTTCTTCCAGGAACGAAGACAGCCGCAGCAATGACCGTTGTCCATAAGCCGTTTTTGTCGCCTGTGGCTGACTGCGTTATATTCGTGGTTTTAATGATGAGTCCGCTTGCCCTAAACTGTTGTTTCCGCTCATCCCAAGCCGTCTGGGGGTCAAAGGGAATTCCCATAGTTGTTGCCAGCATCGTTGCAGCCAAATCCTCAGCATAGTCTCCAGCCACCTCATCTGTCTGCCCAAAAGAGTGGTGCTCTGACAAATAGCCGTAATTATTCTTGCCAGATGGTATTGCCACGCCTATCGAGGCGGCAATAAGCCTATGCGGCTCGTTTGTTTGGTTTCTAGCCAAGACAACAAAGGTTATTTCGCCAGGTCTAAGCATTTTTAACCCCTTCTCCTTTGGGATGAGCTTGCAGCCGGGCGGTATTATGCTTGAAACGTTCACTATGTTGCAGTGATGAATTCCAGCGTTCCGCAGTGCCAACTCGAAGGATTGAAGTTGCTCCTTATGTTTTCCAACGCCCTTTGTTAGAAAGAAGTATTTTGGAATCATTTCACTTTTCGCTGTAAAATACGGAAATCAGCTTAAAAGTTTTGTGTTTTCAAAAGGCAGATGCAAATTTTGAAGGAAAAAACATAACAGAGGTTTAATCTATTTTCTCATTAGGTCTTGAGGGTTGTCATCCTACAGAAGCGTGTTTAAGGACGAGGCGAAGCTTGACATAAACTATATTCCAAGCAGACTCCCTCATAGAGAGGCTGAAATGCGACTTCTCAAGGAATTTTTCAGCTTCACACTTACTGCCCCAGAGAAAATGGCTCAAAGAGTCTTAATAGTTGGGGATGTTGGAACCGGGAAAACTGCCCTTTCCCAAAGGTTTGGAGCAGACATAACCCAGCAAGCCAAGCAGAAAGGGATAAACCTTAACTATATTCATGTAAACTGCCGCCAATACCGTGGAAGTCTATTCCTAATACTCCACCACGCAGTCTCATTTTTCCACCCAACATTTCCAAAACGTGGCTTTTCAGCGGAAGAACTGCTAAACATTTTCCTACAAGTTCTAGACGAGCAGAACGCCTACACCATTTTAACACTAGACGAGTTTGAAAGCCTAATTGATAGGGAAGGAGCAGAACCGGTTTACAAGCTCACACGCCTCCAAGAGGCAAGGCTTGGCAAGCCACAAAGGGTTTCCCTCATAGGCATATTGAAAAGCTTGAAGGCTATGGAGGGACTTGACCTAAGCACTAGGAGCACGCTGCAATCCAACATAATACAACTTGAACCCTACAGCCGAGAACAACTTGTGGATATTATAAACGATAGGGTTCAACTAGCCTTCAAACCCCTAACCGTTCAAGAAGAAACTGTAAATCTCATCGCTGAGCTTGCCAGTTCAGAAGGCGGAAACGCCCGCTTCGCCATAGAACTCCTATGGAGGGCTGGGAAATATGCTGACGCCGAAGACTTAGGTACGGTGACACCTGAATGCGTTAGAAAAGCTGTTTCAAGCATATACATGACTGCAAAGAAAAGCGACCTTGCCACATTAAGCCTACACGGGAAGCTCTTCTTACTGGGCGTGGCGCGGTTCTTTAAAGAAAACAGTGATAGAGCCTATGCCTCCCTAACAGAGGTGGAGCGGGCATACGCTGTTGTATGCGAAGAGTTTGGTGTGCAACCCCACACCCACACGCAACTTTGGAAGTACTTGCAAATGCTCTCAGCCATAGGCATAATTAAGAAAAGCGTATCATCCTCTGTTCGGCGGGGAAGAACCACACTTGTATGTCTACCTGGAATTCCAGCGCAAGAGCTAGAAAGGGAGCTAACAACCCTTCTAGGAAGGGAAATTGAAGGCAGATAATGCAATAAACACATATGCCCCTTCATACATTTTATTATTCTGATGACTAGGCGGTATGCGTGATGACGGCTAACTGCCCCCTATGCGAGTTAGACCTTCGAAAGGAGAAAGTCTTCTACGAGGATGACTCCTTCATTGTTCTGCGAACCAAGAACCTTAAGGGGCACAGAGAAAGAATCATGATAATCTATAAGCGGCACCAGCACACCATACCCTACAAGGCTTATGAACGCGCCCTAAACATAATATCCCAAATAGGACGTGAAGTCTTCAAGTATACGCCAAAATTTGTAATTTTGGACAGCACCTTCGCCACAATAAACGACCATTGGCACTTGGTGGCTTCAGACCTAGACCCAAAAAGCGAAGACTTTGACCAGATATTGGCGACCAGATGGATTAAAGTTGTAGACAACATGTATCAAGACCAAACTTAAATAGAGACGCCAACAAACTTTCACGTAACATGCAAATAGAAGATGTTCTTGGAAACAGGCTTCGCATAAAAATTTTGAAAATCCTTAATCTGATGGGAGAGCTGAACGTTTCAGAAGTAGCCAGAAGAATAGGTGCAAACTATAAAACAACAATGGAGCATTTGAAAATCCTCGAAGACGAGGGAATTCTTCGCCATAAAAGATTTGGAAGAATTCGCTTATACCGCTTTGACACAAACTCTGCAAAGGCTAGAGCTATACAAAGCCTAATCGAAAGTTGGGAGAAAAACGAAAAAGCTGACAAAGCCTTTCAGAACCATTAAATAATAAGCTGGGCTTTCTAGACTCTGAATGGAGCTGTGATTTGTGTGGCGATGGTTAACATAACCGGAAAGCCAAAAGTTTACCGTGAGGCAACAGCCACCGGAAGGATTAGGCTAAAACCAGAAACCATAAACCTGATAAAAAGTGGAAAAGTTGAAAAGGGCGACCCGTTTTACACGGCTAAAATCGCCGGAACCCTAGCGGCAAAAGAAACAAGCATCCTAATACCCTTCTGCCACCCGCTACCCCTAACAAACGTGAAAGTGAACATAGAAATCCTAGACGAATCAGTGGTTGAGGTTTCTTCTATCGTTAAAACCGAAGCCCAAACAGGCGTTGAAATGGAAGCCCTGGTGGCGACAGCCATAAGCCTCCTAACAATTTGGGATATGGTAAAACAGTATGAAAAGGACGAAAGGGGGCAGTATCCATCAACGGTTATTGAAGAAATTCGTGTTGTTGAGAAAATTAAGAAGTGAAATTGGGCGTTTTCACAAACTTTATTTGCTCTGCAACTTAAAAGTTATTCTGGGCATCATTTATGGATAAACGATTTCTTGTTTTCCCTTTGCTGTTCTTAATTATAGCTTTACTTGTGCCATGGTTCAACGGCAAAAATGCCACCAGCTTTCAAAGTCCCTCTTTAGACCCCATCGAAACCCAAATTGTCGAGCTTGTTAATGGCACACGGGCTTATAGTTATGACTTGGCGTTGGAAGAGTTTTCCTTAGCTCATCCAGATTTTCGCTCGTCTGGTTCCAGCGGCGCCTATGAGGCGGCTGTTTGGATTAAAGAACAGTTTGAAAGTTTTGGTTTGAACGCTTGGCTTGAACCCTTCACCTTTGTAAACTGGACTTTAGAGGCTAAACCATTGCTGGTTATAGACGAAGACGGGAATCCTGGGACCGTGAATGACAGAATTATTATTAACTCCTTTCAATGCGAACATTACAGCCAACCATTGTGGCTAGGTTCCCTCAAAGACCTTGTAGTTCTTCCTCTGCCCCCAGCGGCAAACTATGAAGAAGTACGTTCAAGCAGTATAGATCCAACAACATTATGGAATACTATAAACACTACTGATAGAATCGTTTTGATTGGTAGAGAGGTTCGTTGGAACTCCTTTTGGGAACAGAGGTTTAAAGAAAAATTGACGGTACAGCATCCCACAGCCGTTATCTTTACATGGTGGTATGATTGGATGAGCTTCACCCCGCCAATGCATTCCTCGGCTGGAGGCTTACCATTAAGCCTACGTGGCACATACTTCTGGAATCTCCAAATCCCAGTTGGCTTTGTAAGTTATGCTGATGGCTTGATGATTAGGCAGAAAGAAGCGGCTGACCAACGTTTATCCGCCTTTGTAGAGATTAAGGCACGCATAAACCAAAATGGCACCCACTACAATGTTGTTGGAAAAATAGAAGGCGCAAGTGACCCTCAAAAGATTGTCATAGTTTCAGCTCATTACGACACTGTTATGTGCTGCGGCTTTTGCGATAACGGTGCTGGAGTAGCCGGCGTAATAGAACTTGCCAAAGTCATTAGCCAAGCCATGCAAGAGGGACTTTATCAACCAGCCTACACAATTTTGTTTGTAGCTTTCGCCGGCGAGGAGCTTTACCTTGTTGGTTCAGCACATTTCGTTAAAGAACATAAAAGTGAAATGGCGAATATCGAGGCTGTAATAAACCTTGACTGTATTGGAAGCGACGACTTATACGCCACAGAAACTCCGAATAGCCAACTGGCACAGAAAATAATTGAAGCAGCCCAAGACTTAAGCGTGAGTATAGAGCTTGAAAGTACTGGTGGTTCAGACCAAGAATCGTTCCGCGTTCCCACCAGCATCAATTATGCAATTCAAAGCTACTGGGGTGTCAATTTAGGGATTTCAGATGCTTTTTCAGTAGCGTCTAGTGTTATGCTTTGTTCCTATCCGCTTTTCTATAGCGATTTATGGTATAGGGGCACTCCTGGCTGGATTCACACATCCTATGACAATTCGACTTCGACGGAAACCCTAAATTGGGTGGAATCAGACGAGCTTGAAAACCACATAAAAGTAACTCTTCTTACTTTGATTCGCGTTTCACCCAACCTCATTCCAGAGCTTCAACCCTCCGCAATAATAGTCATTTTAATAGCTGGCACGGTCAGCATTTGCCTATTAACCCGCAATAAAATTATAAAGGCAATACATAGAAGAGAATCCAGCGTTTAAAGGACTGGAAAGGAAAAGGCTTAAGCATGAGTGAGAGCACGCGTAGGCATAGGGCTGAGGCTCCAAAAAGGCTTAGTTTTGGAATCTTTGTCGTTAGCACATCCCGCTACAACCAGCTAATGAAAGGCGAAAAAATTAGCGACGAATCAGGCGACCTAATCGAAGGATTGGTTAAGCATGCCGAACACACAGTATCCTTTCGAAGGCTTATACCCGACGATAAGGCTTTCATCGAAGATGGCGTGAAATACGCCCTAAACTCCGACGTGGACGTCGTTATTTTTTGCGGTGGAACCGGCATAGCGCCCTCTGATATAACCATCGAAACGGTTTCGCCATTCTTTGAGAAAACCCTGCCCGGCTTCGGCGAAATCTTCAGATTTCTAAGCTATAAAGAGATTGGTTCCGCCGCGGTCTTGTCGAGAGCTGCTGCCGGAGTCGCGAAAGGCAAAGTTTTCTTTTGCATTCCAGGCTCCATGGATGCTGCGATGCTTTGTCTTGAAAAGCTTATATTGCCGGAAGCTGCACACATCGTTAAGCACGCGCGGGAATAACGATGGTGCTATTCGACAACTATGGACGCCCACTTTTAAATCTACGAATAGCCCTCACAAAGCCATGCAATTTACACTGCAGTTTCTGCCACGCTGAAGGCGAAGAAAAAACAGCCGAAAACACAACAGAAATGACTGTTGAAGAAGTCGTGCGCATTTCAAAGATAGCCGTCGGTTTGGGCATTTCAAGAATTAAGCTGACGGGCGGGGAACCTTTGCTCCGAAAGGACATACTACAAATAGTCAAGGGCTTAGCCTCCATACCGGGCTTAGAAGAGCTATCAATGACAACCAACGGGACATTGCTTGAACCCCTAGCAAAAGAGCTTAAGGCGAATGGCTTGAAGCGTGTAAACATAAACTTGCCAACAATTGACGGAGAAACATACCGTAAACTGACTGGCGGCAGACTGGAAGACGTTTTAAATGGTGTTAGGGCGGCTGTTGAGGCTGGACTTAACCCAGTAAAGCTAAACATGCTTGTTTTAAAGGGAGTTAACGACTCTCAAGTGCCAGAAATGATCAATTTTGCAAGGAAAGTTGACGCAGTTCTACAACTCATCGAGCTTGAACCAGTAAACATAAGCAGCGAATACTATGCCGCCTATCACAAGCCTCTTAACGAGTATGATGAGATGTTAAAGCAGAAAGCCATAAAAATAGAAGCCAGAAAACACATGCAAAACCGCCACATATATCACTTGCCAGACGTAAAAGTTGAGGTTGTCCACCCAATAGAGAATACAGACTTCTGTTGGCACTGCACACGTTTACGCCTAACAAGCGACGGAAAACTTAAACCATGCCTAATGAGAAACGACAATACAGTGGATATTCTAACGCCTACGCGAAACGGAGCAAAAGACGAAGAGCTAGCGAAACTTTTCAAAATAGCCAATCAAAGAAGACAGCCATACAACTCAGCCAAAACTGAAATTCCATCAACTGTTTAAATTAAATCTATCATTTTTGCTTCAAGTTTCTCCACGTCCAATAAGGCGATGGTTGATTTTCCAGTTAAGTAACCGCAAACCTCGCCTGGATTCACCACCAACGTTTTGCCTTTCCTGTATATTTCAGCCTTATGGGTGTGTCCGTGGACAACCGCATCGAAGTTTCCACTGTTGATTATAGCCCTCAAAAGTTCCTCTTCACTTCCATGCAACAACACGATTTTTGCTTTTCCAATGTTTATTTCCGCAAAGTTTCCCCTAACCTCCAGCCTCTCATTTTCGCCAAACCTCTTTTTTAAAAGTTCTCGGTCCCCATCATTATTGCCAAAAACCCCTATCAGCCTAGCCCTTAAATCCCTAAATTTCGGTATGACAAAAGGCGCAACATAATCTCCAGCATGAAGCACAAGCTCAACATTTTCTTCGTTTAACCTTTTTATGGCTTTTTCCACCATAGGCAAGTTATCATGTGTGTCAGCCATTAACCCAATCAGCATTTTCCACACGCTTCCTAGGGCAATGTTTTTCATTTGAGGATTAAAGTTTTTTCTTATAGAAGTTTGTTCTAGAGAATATTTCGATAATTGTAATAGTAGCCTATGAGAAACACCGCTTAAAACATGCCATCCACCATTCTTATCGTAGAAGGATTTGTAGAAGAGGAATATTGTGGAAATGAATGTTTGGGGCACCACCCCATCCCAAAAGAGGAGAGACAAACTATACATAATTGCTGAAATTTTGGACATCGCTAAAGACGGTGTTTTAAAAACTCAGATTATGTATAGGGCTAATTTGAGCTTTACACAGCTTAACGATTATTTGGAGTTCATGCTGAAAGTCAACCTCCTTGATAAAATTGTCGAAAGGGATAAGGAGATTTATAAGGCGACGCCTAAGGGTTTAGATTTTCTCCAGCGCTACCGCGAGTTGACGGGACTTCTTAAGTCTGAAAATGAGAATGGCAAAAATAATGTTAAGGTTCCACCACCGCATTTGCTGAAAAGAAACCACGTCTAAAAGCGTCTAAGCCTTTTCCTATCGTTTCTGCTTTTCGATGTAGACCTTAACTCTTTCTCTTAAGTTTGGAAATTCGTCCAGCATCGCCTTTATTATTTGCCAGCGGATTTCATCGTTTTCTCCTCTTCTGTGGCCCATCTAAATCCCAAATATTACGTAGCAATACACAATATAAACTTTTATTCCCAAAACAAAAATAAAAAGGGAAAAGGGATTTTATTTAACAGCTAATATGTTGATGGGCTTCTTCCGGGCTTTTATAGCAGCAACAACCAAGACTATGACAGCGGTGGCGCCAAGCAAAACCAGTAGAACTTTCTGATTTATAAGCTCAGGAATCAGCGGAGCTGATGTTAAACCTATTTTTGGATCATGCTCCAGCGTGTAATTGCCAAAGTATGGGTAACAAATGAAAAGTCTCAAGTGACCGCCGGCAGCAACATAAGAGGCGGTAACATTCACGAATTCAACGGTGCCGGTTTCGTTAAGCAGCCTAGCCCATGGAACAAACTCCAAGAAGCCCACTGGCACGTCTGTCTTTCCAATAGCATAGTGCAGCCTAATGCGCTCCCTGAATCTCTCCCTAAGCTGAAGCGTAGCCCGCACGGGCTTCTCATCTTGGCTTGTTTCATTCTTGTCTACGGCATAGCGTTCTCCGTTTATCGATGTTTCCCGCATCCGAGAACAAGCCTCAACTTGATTTTCTGCTCGGTTCTGAACCTCTTCGCCAACATTCGGTAAATCTTCAAGTTCTATTGAAGCCATCTTAATCCATAGAGCTAATCCAGTTTTGTTTTCTGGTATTGTCGGGATGCCATGTTCTTTTAGAAACTTGTTGATTTTGTCTATGTTCCACTCCCAATGCTTAACAACAAAGTCAAATTTCAGCTGACCAGCAGCAACAGTATAATTGTAATCACTATAAGTCTTGTCTGGAATTTCCGTAACTGTCTTGTTATAGAATCTGCACCGTATCTCGATACTTTTTTCCGCGAATTCCTTAAATCTTGGATGACCATGAACTTCGGTTAGTGTGAAGTTGAAGGACCAATAGTCTTTGTCCTCAACAAACACAGGTCCGCTTAACGTCCAGTTGCAGGCACTGAAAGGCAAGTAAGCCCTATGCAAATTTTGCAAAAGTTCCTTGAATTCGGCAACTCTGCTTTCATACCATCTAGGGTCAAACCGATTTCTTCTTTGGTACAGTTCTGGTCCGACATAACTATCCCACAGCGTTGCGTTTATGGTGGCGTTGTCTGCGTGGAACCTATGCCTATAATAAGGCTTGTCAAGCTCAAGCATTAAGTACTCGATGACGCCTTGAAACTTCACCACATATATATTGCTGCTGTCGTTGGTGTACCACCACAAGAACATGGGCTTTGTGCCGTTTGCTGGAAAAATCAGCGTTACTAGAGAGCTGTTGAACCTATACCACGTATTATTCCAGATATATGGCGGTTCCACATGTAATTTTTGAATGTTCTCAACGGAGTCGTCGGCATTCACCCTCGGGCTCAAAACCGCAAATGCTGGTGCAGCCAGAAGCAAGGCTAAACTCAAAGCCAATATTGTTTTTCTCACGTTTTTCATGTTTTTTCACCGAAAAAGACTATGTAAAACGGCTTATTAAGAAAAACGCTTCCAAAAAACCCGAACTTCACCCATCAAAAGTTCTAGAAACCTCGAACTTTTACATGAAACGTCCAAGTATGAAGAGGACGGCTATGTTTAGGTATATGGCTGTTAGGCTTATGATTATGCCTTTGTCCAGCCTTAAGCCTTTGCCATGGCATACTGCCGCAGAAACAAGTAGCAAGCTCCAAATTTGCAGAACAATTAGTATGACTTGTCTTATCATTTCAATCTCTACGAAATATAGGTTGAATCCGCTCAGGGCTTTTGGAACTGCCATGTATATGTATGGAAAAACCGCTAATGGAAGGGCTGCTAACCCAATGCATGTGAAGAGTTGGAGCTCGTTTCCCGTGCGTTTGAAAAATGCGATGGCTAAGGCTTCTGTGAATAGAAACAGCCCTATCCAGTTGAATATAAACAGTGCTATGGTGCTGGTTGAGCTACGGGTGGAATATTCGAAATAAAAGAATAGGGCTGGTTCAAGTCTTGCCGTGGATGCTCCAATAGCTCCCAAAAAGAGGATTATTAAGGAAAGTGGTAGCAGCCTCAAAGGTTTTATTGTTTGGGCGAAGAGTGGTGAGAGAAATAGCCACTTTGCCGCGCGGTTGCTTAGGGTTTCGCTTATTCCGAGGCTTGCTGGTACGCTTCCCTCTTTTAGGACTCTGTAGAGTATTTGTCCCTTTTCGTTCAGCTTGTACTTGCGGTGTTTGTCTTGTTCAATAAAGTCTGAGAGCATGTCGAGATGATAGTAAACAGTGCCGACGCCTAAGCCTAAAGTTTCACGGAGCTCCTTAAAACCAACCTTCTCCTGAGTACCCAAAATCTCAATCATTTTTCGTCTCGCCGGGTCTTTTAAGAGTGTGTAGTAACGTGATAAGTCTTCTTCCATGACTCTTCCTCGGAATCAGAAACGTTAAACGTTGAATATTTATGTCTTGTTAACCTTTAATACAATTTGCAATACAGCTTTTTGGACTATAGCTTTTCGATATATTTCACGAGGGGAATACCTGCTTTATCTTGAAAAGTGGCTAGTAGAAGCTGGGAGAGGAGAGGGCCGGCAATTCTAATGAAAAGGAAACTACGCGAGAACGGTTTGCCGTACAAAAGGATACATTATCCATCCGTCTCCATAATCGTTCCAGCTTATAACAGAGAAAGACAAATTTCGAAATGCATAAATAGTCTCTTCGAAAGCGGAGCGCAGTACCCAAACTTTTGTGAAATCTTAATTGTTGATGACGGAAGTAATGACTATACGTATGAAGCTGCATGGGTAACAATCCAAAAATGTCGAAAAAGATGGCCAAACATCAAAGGACGAATCGTCAGAAACAGCGCTCCAATAGGGAGGGCTGAGGTCCTTAGAATGGGGGTAGGTAGGGCTTTTGGAGAAGCAATAATCGTAATGGACGGCGATGTTTTGTTGAAGCCCAACGCCCTTAAAGAAATTGTAAAAGGGTATTATGCTGGCGAATACAAGCGAGAAACGGGAAAACCCATCAAAATTTTTCCGAATCCATGGTTTTCATGAACCGCCATGCCCTTTAAGCCTTTTAAGCCAGAAGTAGACGACACCCGCAGCCAGTGTTGCAGCACCCAAAATCCATGCTTGGGGCAAAACGAAAAGCGTAAAAATTAAAAGAGCTATGCATGATATTGCCCCTAAGAATGGCACAATTTTTGGGTGCATTCTATTATGCATTTTTAGCCTTAATGCTGAAACGTTAGCCAGCATATAATAGAAAAGCAGTGCAAAATTGCTTATGGCTACAACTCGCGCTATGTCCACGAAGAGAACAAGCAGCATCATGGTGGCGCCCACAATCCATATGGAGAGATACGGCGTGTTATATTTTGGATGGAGCCTGCTTAGGGCTTGGGGTAAATCTTTTCTTCTTGCCATGGCATATGCCATGCGGGAAACCCCCAAAACGGCTGTTAGCAAAACGCTTGCTGTTGCAATTAAACCGCCAGCTGAAACTATGTAGACCGCGAGGCTGTTTCCGGTAACGCTTATAGCCTCTGCAAGGGGCGAGTTTGAACCAGCAAGCCTTGAGGCTTCCACAAGTCCAACAGCCACAAAACCCACTAAAATGTAAACCACTGTTGATATTGCCAGAGAAAGCATTATAGCCCTAGGCACATTTTTCCTAGCGTCCTTAACCTCTTCCGCTACTACGGCAACTCTTGCAAACCCTCCATAAGCAAAGAAAATGTAAAATGCGCCGGACAAAACTCCAACTTGAAAAGGATTAAAGGAGGCAAAATTTGAGGGGTTAACGTGGAAGAACCCGTAAATCGTGAAGAATCCCAAAATGGAAAGTTTAGCTGCCACAAGAATATTGTTTAAGAGCGCTGATTGGCGTATTCCAAAATAGTTAAGCATCGTAAAGAGGAAGCAGAAAACAGCTGCCACAATGTTTGACGGTAGCGATGGGAAAAGGGCGCATAAATAGTTTGCAAATCCAAGAGAGACGGCTGCACCGGCAAAGGTGTTGGAGATAACCCACATCCAGCCAGTTAAGAAGCCAGCAAAAGGCGAAATCAGCTGATAAGCATACTCGTAAATGCTTCCCTCTATAGGCTTCCAAGCGGTTAATTCGGCAAAACTCATAGCCGTAAGCATGGATATGGCTGCAGCCAAAACCATAGAAACAATTAAGGCTGGACCGGCGGAGCCAGCGGCTATGCCGGTCACAACATATATGCCTGCGCCAACTATTGCGCCTATACTTATGGCTGTTGCGTCAAGCAATCCTAAAGTGGGCTTAAGCTCACCACGAGAGTTGATTTCAGCCAAACTTTCCGCACCAGCTAGCTTCTAGGCGAAAGTTTTCAGGCGGCTCTCCTTATCTTCCCAGAACTCCCTTGTCTTCAAGTATTGGATTTTCGCCTTTAAAAGGTCCATGTAGAATTCCTCTTCGCTGGGATGCATTTTTCCGAGGATTCTGAAGGCTGTTTCTGGTCCTACGCCCTTAACTTTTAGGGCTATTATTGCTTTTCTTCCGTAACTAAGGATTAGGTCGGCTGTGCGTCTTGCATGAGCTATTTCTTTAAGCTCATCTTCTGTTAGGCTTTTGCCCATGCGCCTTTTCCTCAGTATTTCTTGGAGGCATTTTGCCTCTTGGCTCGGGTATAGAAGTGCCAAGAGCCTTGAACCACATTTTTCGCATTTTGGGTGTTCTGGCAGCTCTTTAATCCTCTTTTCTGAAGCCCACTCTGCACATTCAATGCACATTAACGTCGCCATTTTCGCATCCATTGCCCTCTTCATTTTTTCAATGTTGCTTAGTAGGATGCGTTCTGGAGCCATGAGCTCTGAAATGTCGCCATACTTCGCCAAAATATGATAGGCTAGCGGCGTTGGATTTTCAGCTCTATACAAGGTGCTAACTTTAATTTTTCCACTTTTAATGTTTCGCATTATCTCCTTAACTTTTTCCAAGTCAGCTTTCTCAAACATGGCTTCCCTTAAGGTCTCGTCATAGATAGGTGTTCCCTTAAAAATGGCTGGAAGCTGACTCTGCCTCTTTGGACCCATAGTTTTTCCCCTTGGGAGAGCACCAAACCTTTCAGCCACAAACTTCATTTTGTAGGCGTATGGAAACTTTGCCTCCAAATAATCTCTGAAGGCTTCTTCAACTTGTTCATCACTTAAGTTGAAAAGCGTTTCTGGCATTTTCTCAACTTCTCGGGGCGAAATTTTTCGCGGAGCCTCTATTAAGATGCGGTAGCCGTCATTCCACCAGCCAACAATAAGCTCTTTATCGGAAAGGATCGCGTCGAAAATGCCTCCAAGGGTGCTGTTTACAATCTCGCCGAAACATGCATGCACCACCAAATACTTGTCAAAAGCCTCGACGAGAATATAGTCGTGTGTTGGCAATGGTGCCCCTTGACCCACATGTTCTTCAATCTCCTTAACTGCTTCGTTTAACGCTTCTCGGTTTGTGTTGAATTTTTCCGCAACCTTTTCTGCTACAGCATCTGCATTTCCCAAAGTCTTCAGTAGTTCACCAATCTCTTGGCGTAGTTTCCCAGTTTCTTGGGCTAGGTTGAAGGGAACTGGTAGCATTTCACCGTCCCATCCCGGGATGGCTGCGAACGGGTCTTCTGAGGGAACAACATAAACGGTGCCGGTTTCATCTTCTATCTGGACTATGCGCCAAACTTTTCCGCGGACAATTATGTTTAAGCCTACCCGGGCTTTCAAAGCCATAAACTCGTCGCCCAGTGTGCCGATTCGTCTGTCTGTTAGGACGTTTATTACCGGGTAGCGTCTCTCATCTGGAATCATTGAAAGGTTCTCGTAGTAGTAGCTCCTCGTTTTCCTTGTTTTCCTCAAAATCTTTTCTTCCTCGTCGATTTTTAATTGGTTGAGGTTGGCTAAAAAGTGTACCACTTCTAAAAGGGTTTGTTTGGCTAAATGCCTATAGGGGTAGACTCTTCGAAGAATTGCCAAAAGCTCGTCTATGGTTATGTTTTCCTTGTCCATGAGTATGCCGGCAACTTGGTGGGCTAGAACGTCCAAGGCGTTTTCATGAATAAGAACGGGCTCAATTCTGCCATTGTAGGCGTTTCTAACAGCTGCCAGAGACTCCATCAAGTCGTCTGGGAAAGCCGTTAATATTATGCCTTCTGAAAGTATGTCCAAGCGGTGTCCGCTTCTTCCAACCCTCTGGATTAGGCTGGAAACTTGCCTCGGCGAGAGGTATTGGATGACTAGGTCCACGCTTCCAATGTCTATGCCAAGCTCTAACGTGCTGGTGCAAATTATAGCCTTCAAGGCTCCAGCCTTAAAGTCATCCTCGATTTGGATGCGCTCCTCCTTTGATAAAGAGCCATGATGAACGGCTATGTCGCCTCTCCCAAGCTGGGTAAAGCGATGACCAAGCATCTCCGCCACTGTTCTGCTGTTAACAAAAATGAGGGTGGACTTGTGGCTGTCCACAAGCTCGGCTATGCGCCTTATTCTTGCAGCGCCTTCTGGCGAAATGCCAATTCTCCCAGCCAACTCGTAATCGGCGTCTGTTGGCGCTGGATATTCAACAGTATACCTGTAGCCCTTAGAAATTGAAGCTTGAACAACCCTTATGCCTCTGCTTGTTCCAGCTATGAATTGGGCAACTTGTTCTGGATTTCCAACGGTGGCTGATAAGCCTATCCTCTGAAACTCTTTGCCGACTATCTCGTATAGGCGTTCAAGAGCCACTGTCAATTGGGCGCCTCGCTTGCTGGAGGCAAGCTCATGCACCTCGTCTACAACCAACCATCTAACATGCTTTAGGTGCTCCTTCATGCGGGCGCCGGGAAGAACTGCCTGAAGAGTTTCCGGAGTTGTTACAAGCATGTTGGGAGGCGAAACTGCTTGTTTTCTCCGCAGTTTCAATTCTGTGTCGCCGTGCCTAACCTCAACAGTTATGCCAAGCCTTAAAGCCCAAAAGGCTAAGCGCTTCAAAAGGTCGCGGTTTAAAGCCCTCAAAGGTGTAACATAAACAATTGATATGCCCCTCTCGTCTTTATGCTGGATAAAGTTTGAGAAAACTGGTAAAAGAACAGCCTCAGTTTTGCCACTTCCAGTAGGCGCAATCAAAAGAACATTTTCTCCAGCCAAAATGTGGGGAATAGCCAAAACCTGTGGCGAAGTTGGTTTTGAAAAGCCAAGCTCAACTAGCCCTTCTTGAATGGGCTTGGCAAGAAGTTTGAAAACATCTAAGTCAGCAGTTTCTCTCATTATTTAGTTTCGCCAATATTTTTGGGCCGTCTCAATCACTTATTCTTTGCTAGGCTTTTAGGATTGCTTCCCTTTTATGGCTTCTTGGAGAAGCCTCTGAACCTCGTATGGATTTTTTACAGCCCTAAATGCTGGGCGCACTAACACCCCATGATGGATTCTGGTTTCAACTGGAACGTAGCCAGCCGTAACCGCGATAATTGACCCAGTTCCATAAACCCTATCCAGCAAGCCGACAGTCACGTAGACTTCTTGAATTTTGTCTAATTCAACAAATCTTGTATCTAACCCTATGGCTCCTGTTTGCGCTATGAGCCTCTGATTCGTGATTGCATACTCCGTGTTTCTGTACCTCAAAAGCTCCATTGCTAGTGGACCTATGGATATGCATAATCCAAGTACTATGAAGAACGCTGTAAAGAACATGAATGGAAATGGTGGTGCGCTAGTCATAGGCATGGACATAATCATGATGAGGATAAAAATAAGCAAGATGAAACCAAAAAGGGAAAAACCTGCATACCCAGAAAATATAAACGGTATAATTTCTGGCTTGCCACTCCATAAGATCTTCTCGTCTCGGCGCAAGTATTTACTCAACCGTGATATTTTCTCTAAGATGTATCCGGCTCCGTCCTAATAGTTTTGTTTAGATTAAAAATGAAGGTTGCTTTAAAGCTTCTCTCTTCACCGTATGGAATGGACAAATGCTCCGCAAAATTGCCTTTGGCGAGGAAAAAGCCCAGCGTTTCCATCAACGGTTCTTTTCTCGAACAGAAAACGACTTCGTCTTTCTCGTTTTTCCATATGGTTAAACCTCTCGTCTTCCCCTTATGAAGGAAGTGTAGGAGCACCCACCCCTTTTCGATTTGTAGGAGACTTACGGTGTTTGGTCCTTCTATGGCTGTGTAAAGCGTGTTTAAGGCTTCTTCGGGGCTGCCTTTCTCAAATAGGAGTTCTTCAAACAAGTGGGGTATAACCTCAGAATCTATGAGCTCAGCCCTTTCAGACTCGAAGATATGTTTTCCACTGAGCCTTTCCCTAATAGCCTTATAGTTTGTCACGTTTCCATTATGGGCTGAAATCACCGTTAAGCCAGAAAAACATTGTACTACGTATGGCTGGGCTGTTTCCCGAAAATGGGCTGTTTTCATGAACCATGGGCTTGGCAGCCGCACATGTCCAACCAAGACCGATGCTTTTTCAAACTTGCACGTTTCCGCCAAGTGTTCCGCTGGTGAACCATTGATCCTTCCAACTTTCTCAAGCAAGACGGCTCCAGAACTCGTGAGGATGGCTATTCCAGCACCATAACCCCCAACTTGTTTAGGCTCGTTTGGGTATTGATGCCTTTCAAGCTTCTGGAGAACCTTTAGGGCATATGCGACTTCTATGGGCTTTTTTAGTGTGTAGCCAAATATGCCACACATATTTCGCATCCGCCTTGCTAAACTACGTATTTCTGGTCTGTCTTCTCAAAGTCCTTAACTATTTCCATGACCCGCTTGGCGTGAAATACCTTGTCTAAGGGTATGCTCTTCAGCAAAGCCCATGGACTGCTTTTCGCTATGGCTGTGGCTATGTGCTCTTCGCCGAAGCACTCCCTTGCAATCTGATAGACCAACCGTCTAACCTTCAATTCGGAGACATGCCCCAAGGCGTGGAGGTACTCGTGGAGAAGCAGGTTATATATTAAGGCGTTTACAACACGCTTCGAATTTGTAGATGCTTCAACAGCCCTAACGAGAATGCGGTTCAAAATGATGTTGTTTGTTCCAATTGGGTGGTAGGCGCCTAGCTGTATGGGCAAATCGTCAAGGAAAAGCATCATTCCAGCCCTCCGTTGGTTCAGAGAAAAGGCAACAGTGTCCTTAACAATCTCCCAAATGTCGCCATAACTCGAAGCGTTTTCAAGCCTTAAACGATAATTTTCGATGCGGCTTCCTTGCAAAGTTTTTCTCTCCTCTTCCACACTTACAATGTTTTGCAAAACATAAATAATTTCGTTAACACTTGTTATTTTTGGACGATGAAGAGATCGAGGTACAATGAGCCTAATGATTGGTTTTTCCGCTCCTGAGTCCAAAATGAAAGGTTATACAATCAGCTAACAATTTGCTGAATAGGAGTAAAAAGGTGAACGGAAGTTTTGAATGGCTATGGTTCTTTCGGTCCTGTTATGTACGCCCATACGCTGACTATTATGAGTGTTAGGAAGGCACCTGTTAGTCCTGCAAGGATGTATTTACTGAATAGAACTGGTAGTATAGCTGCAAGCGCTGGGATAACGTACTCTATTGTTAGTTCAGCTACGATTCCAGCGAAGAATCCGAGGATTGCGACAAACACGAATACCTTTAATCTTTCGCCCATCTTTTCCACCTAGCCTAGAATTGAATTATCGGCCTCTTTTTAGTCTAACTTACACTTTTTTGTCTATTTCTGAAAAAGCAGCAAGGAGTTCTTTTCACTGGAAAATTAAAGCTCAAAGAGGTTTCAAACGGCACATATAGCTCTACATATATACGTGGATAATGCGGGCATATTAAGAATGTATAAAGATTTGCCAAGCCCCTTAAGCCTCTTCTTGGAGGAATCAAGCTTGTCAGAAAGATTTAGTAGAAGATGGGATGAGAGACGCGACGAGCAACCACTAACAGAACGCATTAAAGAGGCTGTTAGGCCGCCAGGTCCATTAAAGCCGAGACTTGACATGGCTGTCCGCCGCATAGAACTCCAAATACAGAAGCTAGACCAAGCGAGTGAAAGGTTTAGCCAGAGAGATAAGTCGATATTTGCCAGAATTGTTGATGCTTACACAAAGCATGACATGGCACGGGCAAACGTCTTCGCCAATGAGTTGGCTGAGATAAGGAAAATGGAAAAGATGATTATGCAGGCTAGATTGGCCCTCGAACAAATAGTCTTAAGATTACGCACGGTATCAGAGCTTGGAGACGTAGTTTCAACCCTTGGCCCCGCAGTAAGCGTTCTAAGAGCTGTAAAGACTGGAATGGCTAACATCTTCCCAGAAGCGGAGAGGGAGTTGGGGCAAATAGGCAACCTTCTAAGTGGAATAATAGTTGAGGCTGGACAAAGCACAGGATTATCCATAAACTTTGAAACTGCCAACGAAGACGCCCAAAAAATACTCACAGAGGCTGCCGCTGTTGCTGAGCAGAGAATTAAGGAGAAGTTCCCAGAGCTTCCGGCGGGAATCCCGCAAGTGCCGCTGCCAGAAAAATCCCCAACGGAAACATCTTAGCAATATGATGGAGGAATGTCTATGCCGCAAGACTCCAATCTTTTTTTGTCCCTTGGTAAAGTCGTTAAAGATGAGTATGGACGCCCAATAGGCGAGGTAGCATCCTTAGCTGTAAAGCCCCATGGTGTGGTGGACGCCGTTTACATAAGGCACAGTGATGGGCGCTTCGTTAAGTATCCGGCTGGAACCATAAAGGTTGAAGGCTCAGACGTAATTTTCCTTTCAAAAGTTAAATATGACACCTCGGTTTTCTGCGACCAAATTCCACTTATATGGCGTAAAGACCAGGCCCTAAAAGAGCTTCTGGAGAAAAAGAAGATTTCACCAGAAGTTTATGAGGACTTGCATAGAAGTTTTGAGGGCGCCCTAAACCAGCTTAAAAGTGAAGCCCAAACCATGCTGGAAAGAATCGATAAAGAGATTGAGAGATGCAACCAGGAGATTAGAGAACTAAATTATGCACTTGTCCACTTGGAAGTGGAGCATGAAATAGGCGAGGTTGACGACCAATCTTATCAGGCGGCATTCACGACGATTCAAGAGTGCCTAAAGAGGGCGAATTTGGAGAAGACAGACCTTGAAAGTATGAAGAGCAAGCTTTCAAATATTTTGTTAGGAGAGGCGCCGCCGAAAACAGTTGCTGAAGAGCATGTTGAGGAAGCCCCAACTCCCCCGTCTCCAAGTCTTCCAGAACCACCAGTCATAGTTTACGTGAAAGAAGCAGGCGAATCCGGAATTTAGGGCTTCTGCGTAGCGGGCGGAGGGAGCAAAAATAAAAAATCCTTTCACCCAAACCCCTCCACCACTACGGGAAGTTATAATCAAGTCGGTGCATAAACTGCGAATACAACAACACAGAGTAGTTCAAGCGTCGCTGAGGCTTAAGGAGAGGGACAAAAGCCTATTCCAGACATGCGTAACGGCGCTGAGAACCAACAACAAGGAAAGAGCCGCAATATGCGCAAATGAGCTTGCCGAAGTTCGAAAGTTAATCAATTTTCTCCAGCAAGTGGAGCTTGCAATTGAAAGGGTTATCCTCCGCCTCGAAACCGTGAAAGAGCTAAGCGACATAATCATAGACCTAAAGCCAGCTTTGAGAACTCTCCAAAGCGTTTCCAAACAGCTCTTTAATGTTTTGCCTGAGGTCTCCTCAGAACTTAGCGAAATCAACGACGTTATAGGCGAGACAATTTATTCCACAAAGATATCCGCTGATGAAGTGGTAATTCCGGTTGACAGAGTTACGCCGGCTGGAGAGCAGATTCTGAAAGAAGTTTCAAGTTTCTTGGAGAAGCGATTAGCTGAGAAACTTCCTGAACCGCCCGCTATGCAGGAGGAAACACCAACACCACAATTGGAGGTGAAACTTGAGCCAGCCCAAGCCCAGATTAAGCAGATGGTTGCCCTAGCCGCTTCATGCTCCCAATCCGTGGGCGGCGAAACCATCGAAACTGAAGGGAGCAACTCTCAGCAACTCATCTCCTTTAGAAAGGCTGAAATTCAGGAGATTTCGCTTCGAGTTGGAAAACCAACCCTTGAAGAAGCCCTCCTGGAATATGTTCGGAAAAGCGGAGGCGAAATAGACTTGACACGTTGTTCTCGGGAGTTGGGCGCCTCATATGAGGATATTGAGAAGGCTCTTCAAAGTCTTGGGGCTAAGGGCAAGATAAAGATTGAAGCTAGAAGGTGAACTCTCCATGGAAGCGTCGCAGGAACTTGAAAAATCCGCCACAAATTACGCATTAGAGGCTGTTCGCCTTGACAAGCAGGGGGCAAGGGGCATGGCTATAACCATGTATCAGAAGGCCATAGAAACTCTTCTGAAGCTTGTCCAGCTTTATCCAGACTACAGCCTAAACAAGGTTTACATTCAAAGGGCTATAGCCTACCAGGAAAGAATAAAGGTGCTGCAGGGAGCAGTTGGCTCAACAGAGCCAAGAGCAATGGAAGCCAAAGGTGTTGAAGGAGCAAAAACAGGCGAAGAAAAGAAGGCCAGCTACGAAGATCTAATCGTTAAGGAAAAGCCAAACGTGAAATGGGACGAAGTTATTGGACTTGACACTGCAAAGAAAGCCATAAAGGAAGCCATAATCTACCCAGTTCAAAGGCCAGACCTTTTTCCACTTGGCTGGCCTAGGGGCATACTTCTATTTGGGCCGCCCGGATGCGGCAAAACCTTGTTGGCAGCGGCAGCTGCAACAGAAATTGACGCGGTTTTCATTTCTGTGGATGCCGCCTCGATAATGTCCAAGTGGTTGGGTGAAGCTGAGCAGAATGTTGCCCGTCTTTTTGAATCTGCTAGAAAATCTGCTTTGGATGATAAGAAGCCAGCCATAATCTTCATTGACGAGTTGGACTCTTTGATGGGGAAGCATTCTAACGAAGTGGGCGGCGAAGTTCGGGTGCGAAACCAGTTTTTGAAGGAAATGGACGGCATAATAGACAAGGGTAAAAACATCCACGTCTACGTTATCGGCGCTACAAACAAGCCTTGGGATCTGGATTGGCCCTTCATTAGGCGTTTCCAAAAGCGCATCCTCGTGCCGCTTCCAGACCACCACGCCCGCTTAATGATGTTTAAACATTATACAAGCAATTTGCTTTTGGCCCCTGATGTGGACTTGCATGAGTTGGCTAGGCTTTCAGAAGGCTTTTCAGGAAGCGACATAAAAGATGTCTGCCAAGCAGCCCACCTAAAAGTTATAGGTGAATTCTTCGAGTCTGGTCAAGCATCGAATAAGCTTGCCAAGCCAAGACCTCTGCGCATGAGTGATTTTAGGCAGATTCTTGAAGAGCGAAAACCAAGCGTTTCCCTCGACATGCTAGCTCTATACAACAGGTGGTTTGAAGCCTTCAAAGCCCTATAGGAGC
Source organism: Bathyarchaeia archaeon (assembly GCA_038882975.1). Classification (GTDB taxonomy): domain Archaea; phylum Thermoproteota; class Bathyarchaeia; order Bathyarchaeales; family Bathycorpusculaceae; genus JAGTQI01. The sequence goes on along the minus strand of JAVZNE010000001.1, from coordinate 47,941 downwards.
GCCCACAAAGTGGAAAGGTTTGGAGAAACCACTTCTATATTTTTAAAAGCTCTCCTTTCTCCCCCTTCTCCCCCCTCGGAATCTCCAAACCCCATAAATAAGCATGGCGCTCTGCAAGGGCTGCTCTCCAAACACCTCTTTTTCCTTAATAATTTTTTCACGAGTCCCAAATCTAACTTGCCATCTCTTCGCTAAAGATTCTTTTAAACGTAGCTTTTTCCATGTGGAGTTTTTCCGATAGGTTTTTTACCCATTTTATGTAGCTTCTGAAAATGTTTTGTAGTACTTCCGCCTTTTCCTTGTCCGTAAGTTCCTTTTCCTCTGCTAAAAGAAGGGCGAACCATTTTCCAGCGTCCGAAAGCTTATAGAATTTAACCCAAACCACACGTCCTTCATGCTGCGTTTTCTCCATATTCTCCGTTAAGATTCCAAGCTTGGTCAAAGTTTTCAAGTTTTCAATTATCGTCTTGTTTGAGTAAGAAAGCTTCCTAACAAGGTCTTTCTGGTAAACCTTGTTCGAAATTCCGGTTTTAAGGAAGAATCTTAAAATGGCAAGGGAAGCCTTAGAGCCGAAAATTGCACTTAGTATGCGATTTTTTTCCTCGGCTGGAAGAAAAACTACATAGGGATGTAGGGAACTCACTCTGAATGCACCATCAGAAAGTCTTTACCGTTAATCTTAAATTGTTTTCTCTCCAGCGTCAACACTTTTAAAACAGTCAGCCAAATTTTATCAAGGTGACATTGACGGCTGCGCCTAAAAACTGGCTTCCAACGGACGGAGACACATTCACAACCAAAGAAGGCTTCATACTAAACGTTTTTGGCTATGAGCACCCACAAAAGCACGTCTTCGCCTTTCTAAAATACATTCCATCAAAGTTCAAAGAACTCTTCAGCGTTCGCCTTTTAGAAAGGACGTGGCGTTATGGGGAAACTGAGCTTTTTAGGGCTGAGAAGCTCTACACGGCGAAAAACTACCAAACTTTCCTAGAAGTTTTTAGGAGAAACTTCCCAGACTATGTTTACCACTGTCCCTTCAGAAAAAAGGAAGTCATCAGCGCACCACTAGAAAGTATTAGGCGAGTGTACGTTCCTTTGGAACGTCTTCAAAGGCTTTTGAAGATGAAAAGGCTGGATAAACTGCAGAGGATGACGCTTGATTTTTTGGATTTGGTTTCCAACGCTTCGAAAGTCGCCCTTGAAGATTTTGGTGTTCACGGCTCCATAGCCCTAAACATGCACTCTCAAGAGTCAGACATTGACATAGTTGTTTACGGCAGCCGAAACTTCCGAAAAGTGGAAAAGGCGATTGACAAGCTTGTTGAGGAGGGAACCCTAAGCTATGTGTTTAACAACCGTTTGGACGCCGCGAGACGGTTTAAGGGGCGTTACCGCGAAAAGATTTTCATGTATAATGCCGTCCGCAAACCAGAGGAAGTAACAACCAAATATGGCGAATACTTCTACACGCCAATAGCCTCGGTTAGATTCCAATGTAAAGTTAAAGACGACAGTGAAGCCATGTTCCGCCCAGCCATATACAAAATTGAAGACTATACGCCGCTAAGCCAAATCTCAAAGCTTCCAAAGGAAATGGTTCCGGAGGCTGTTGTCTCCATGATTGGATGCTATAGAAACGTCGCCAAAAACGGCCAAAAAATGGAAGTTTCGGGCATGCTGGAACGTGTGGAAAAAGTTGGGAGTGGCGAAGCGTTCCATCAAGTTGTTGTTGGAACCGCTGGCAGCGAGGAAGAGTACATTTGGCCAGTTTAAGGCTTAGGGACCGGGACGCAATAGTAACACCCGAAGGCTTGATTTTCCGAGTTTTTGGCTACACTCACCCTCCAGGCGGTTTCATATGTGATGCTGAGTATGCGCCTTCCAGCCTTTTCGAATCCTCAAACCCGAAAGCTTACCGGACCGACGGCGCAAATGTCTTTTACAAGTTTTATGAGGATGAGGGCTGGCGTTTTGTTGAGGCAAACTTTCCGCAATACATGATTTTGCATGAGCCTATTGGTAGAAAAGTTGTAGGCGTGAGGCACTCTGATGTGGCGAGTGTCAGAAAGCCGGAAGAAGCCCTAAAAAGGCTTATTGAAAAAGAGCCTAAAGACGAGCTTTTAAAGGCCCTTCAAAAGGTTCTTGAAGCAACCGTGGTCCGTTCTGGCTTATCCATGGAGGATTTTGGTGTTTTCGGTTCGCTTCTCCAAGGCTTTTACCATTCGAGGTTTTCTGACATCGACATAGTTGTTTATGGCAGGAAAAATTTGGAGCGGATACGAGAAATTCTACAAGAGCTTTACATGGATAAAGGCTCGCGGTTTTCCAACGAGTTTGAGGACGACTCACCCATCAGAGGAAAGGCTTGGCGCTTCAAGAACATAAGCCCAAAAGAGTTTGTCTGGCACCAGAGGCGCAAAACAATCTATGGAGTTTTCCGCGACGAGGCTTCTAAAAGGGCTATTAAGGTTGAGTTTGAACCTGTTAAAGGCTGGAGCGAAATCATCAACGAATACAGCCAAATTATGAGGATAACCCGTGAAGGTTGGGTTAAGGCTTATCTCCGCGTAAAGGATGATTCTGAAGCGCTTTTCATGCCCTCAATCTACCATGTTGAAACTGTTAAGATTGTTGGGGGTCCAAGGGTTGAGGACTTGAGAAGGGTTGTCTCCTATCTTGAGGAGTTTAGGATGCAGGCGTGGAAGGATGAGACCGTTTATGCTGAAGGAAACCTTGAAAAAGTTGAGTTGCGAAACGGCGGGGGCTTCCACCAAATAACATTAACCTATGGACCTCGCTATTACGAGCAAGTTTTAAAGGTTGCAGAGCCATCAAAATTTTAGCCTTTTAGAATCATGTAGTCTGTGGGCTTATTCCCAAGAAGCAGCCTAAAATACTCATAGCCACTTCTATAGTCCATTACTTGTTCAAGTTTTCCCTGCGTCACAACAGTCTCACCTTTCCTCGCTTGTTCGCAGAACCTTCCGCGGAAGGATGCAATCTCCCTTATTGGCTCGAGTTTTGGTCCCTCAACAATCTTGACATTTTCAATTTTGTAGGTGCACGGCGTGAATATGGCTTCAGAATCATCAACAACAACCGCCTCAATCTTCGCATAACCACAATTCTTGTAGCGGACATCACCATACTTCTCGCCAACTTCATTCCAGTCCTTTACAAAACGGATGAAATAGTCTCTATCCATAAACTTGCCTTGGAAAACCTTTCTAGACTCGACCTTTACGAAGTCATCGAAGCTCATAAAAGTGTCTTTCGAACGGAAAGCGAAAAGCCTCCGCAAATCCTCTAAGCTGTAGGGTTTAAAAGGCGTGTCGCCCTCCTCAAGCAGTTTCTTTAAGGTTGCGTGCACTTTTCGGCAGTTTTTAGTGCCATAAACGACCGGGTCGATGTCTGAAGCCATGGTGTGCAAGCCAACCAGAACTGAACCAGAAACCCCAAGTTTGTTCCATGGCACTTTCGCTTTTTCCTTTAGAGTCGTGAGGCATTGTAGAGCCGTCCTTTCAAGACTATCAAGTTTTTCGCTTTTCCTAAGCCTTCTTAAGCCCTCAACTGGACTGTAGGCTTTTTTGACCTTTTCTAGTGGAACTTCGCAAAGTTTCTCGTCAAAAACTGGGTCGTGGACAACACACTCTGGAATGGCTCTTTTAAGAAAGGCAAACCTTTCAGAAAGACTATAAACTTTGCCGTATCTGACACCTTTGCGGATGCGGGGACCCTTCAAGTCTGAAATAAAACGGGGGAAAGCTATTACTTTGTCTGGCGGGTGAACTAGCCCCTTCACGTCAAAGATTACGCCCTCAACAGACTCTATGAGGTATCCTTCTCGCAGTTCTGCCAACGTTTTTCTCAAGTCTTGGACTCCAAGGAATCTATTGCGAGGGTCCTTATATTAGTCCTTTTAAGCGCCATAAGCACCGCAGCCCCAATGATGGCTCCTGCAAGACTGTTCAGTGAGTCAGCAATGGCATAATAGGCTGTCAATGGCGCCCAGAAAGCATACATTTCGGGAACGCCCCAACCCAAAACCCAAACGGCATTGTTGTTGCTGGCTGCCACTTCGCCGCCTATTCGTGCAGTCCATGCGAGGCACCATAGGGCTACTATCATTTTTGTTGGGTTGTCTCTGGCTGTTATGGCGTTTATAATCCATTTTCTTATCGGCGGTACGAGAATAAATATTGCGACTGGTATGTACTGCCATGTTATAATTGGCATTAATTGGTACCATGCAAATGGATGGGCAAACCATACAGCCAGCTGGACTGCGAGAACTAGTGTCGCCTCTTTCCATCTGTTAAATAGCAGTAGTCCGCCCATCAATGCGCACATGGTCGGTCCGAGAAATGTCAGCAAACCCATATTTGTTGATGGGTTCACGTAGGGAACCAGCCACCCAAATATGAAGCCTGAAATGGTTCCCCAAAATGGACCGAGTAGAGGGGCTGTTAATGCTGAAAAAACGATTCCAGACAATGTTATAACTGCTGGTGTTCCCAAAATCGGGTATGTTGGTATCAATGCAAATGCCAAGTTCAGAGCCGTCCAAACTCCAGTTAAAGCCAAGAGAAAAACGTTTGCAAAATATTTTCGCAGCATTTTGCTCCACCTTATGTATTTTTGGTAATTGCTGTGTAATTTTTTACACAACGTTAATAAGCCTTTCCATGCAAAATATACTGTAAGGTGCAATGTTTGATGCCTTTCCCGTTCAACAAAGCTGAGCATGTTTCGCGCTGTTTAGAGTTAGCTATCCTCCTTGAAGTTAGTGCTGACAAGCCTGGAAACGTGAACCTGGTGGTTGGTTTCGAGGGCACCAATCACATGCATTTTTTGGCTTCTGCTGTGGCGGCGGCTCCCCATTTTAGGTTGGCTGCTGAACGGGGCATAGCCGTTTTAAATGGCGATATAGGCGTGGAAGATGTTGGTGTTGGAAGAATTATCCGCGATTGTGTAGCCGACGTGCATGCTTGGCAGAGTGGCGGCAACACGCTGCTTGGCACAATAATCCTTTTTATGCCTTTGGCTGTGGCGGCTGGCATGACAACGGATGAAAAAGGTGTTTTCAACCTTTCTGTTTTGAGGCAAAACCTGCGAAGGGTTGTTGAGGCAACAACGCCTGACGATGCCGTTGCAGTTTATGAGGCTGTTGGGATTGCCAAGCCCAGCGGTTTGGGAAAAGCACCAGACCTAGACGTTAATGACCCAAACTCTGTGAAACGCATTATTGATGAGAGAATTTCGCTCTACCAAGTTTTTAAAATAGCCTCACCCTATGACATGGTTTGCTCAGAATGGGTTAACAATTACCCAGTAACCTTCGAATATGCCTATCCAATGTTAATGCGAAATCTTAAGGATGATGGAGACCTAAACACAGCGATAATCCATACTTTCCTTGCAGTTTTAGCTAAGCATCCAGACACATTTATCGCAAGAAAGGTCGGGCTTAAAAGGGCTTGCGAAGTCTCAGCCGTGGCTGAAGAAGTCTTGAAAAGCGGCGGGCTTAAAACCGCCATTGGGAGGGAAAGGCTCCGCGAATTTGACTCCATGCTGCGAAAAGAAAGCAATCTTTTAAATCCGGGAACAACAGCGGACATTATTGCGGCTGCCCTTGCATTGGCTGTTCTGGGCGGCTACAGACCATAAACAGAAAACTAGAGGGGATAGCCTGCTATTGGCTTTTCCAGCAACCAAAAATACATGATTTTCCAGCCTTTAAAGGGGATAAATTAATTAGGATTGAGTTTTCTGTATGTAGCTTTCAAGGATGTTAGGGCGTTTAATAGATAATGTTGAGGTTGAGTGATGGAAGAAAAGCCTAAGCTTAAAGTTACATTGTTGACTGGACGGACAATAGAGCAGGGCGCTGGAAAAGAGCGGGGAAAATCCTCCAAAGAGTATGTGGAAAGCGTCTCAGTCTGCTACATGGATCCAGAAGACATGAAAAAGCTCGGCGTAAAAGATGGAACAAACATTCAAGTTTCAACAGCTTTCGGCTCTGTGGTGGTTAAAGCCAAGAAATCTTTGAGGGCGCCGCATCCCGGTGTGGTGTTTATCCCTTATGGTCTTTGGGCGAACGTTGTTGTTGACCCTGAAACTCATGGCATTGGTATGCCATCCTTTAAGGGGATTCCGGCCACTGTGGAGCCAGCTCCAGACAAGCCTGTTCTGGGCTTGGAGGAGCTTCTTAAAACAGTTTTTAGGAAGGGTTAATGGATGCCAGTTGTTAAGGCTGTGACTTGTCCTGTTTGTGGAAGCCTATGCGACGATATAGAACTAACCATTGAAAATGGGCGTATAGTTAAGGTTAAGAATGGCTGCGCCATGTGTGAAGCCAAGTTTTTGGGATACTGCGGCGAGCATCGGGTTTTGAAGCCCATGATAAGGAAGAACGGCGAACTTGTCAAGACAACCCTCAAAGAGGCTGTTAGAAGGGCTGCCGAAATCTTGGCTGAAGCCAACTATCCAGTGCTTTACGGCTGGAGTAACACAAGCTGTGAAGCCATAAGTGTAGGCATAGAACTAGCCGAAGAAGTTGGCGGAGTAATAGACAACACCTCCGTTGTCTGCCATGGACCATCAATTTTGAGCATCCAAGACGTGGGAATTCCATCATGCACTTTGGGACAGATTAGGCATAGGGCCGACCTAATAGTTTATTGGGGAAGCAACCCTTGGAGCGCCCATCCAAGGCACATAGAGCGTTATACAGCCTTCTCAGAGGGAAGATTCGAGAAAAGTGCATGGAGAAGCTACGTAAACAAGGTTAAGGCTTTGGTTGGGCAGAAAAAGATTCAAAGCGCCATAAAAAGGCTCTTCTTCAAAAAGCCGGCGCCGGTTCCCCCACCAGTTTCAGAGTATAAGCCCTACCCGTCAATAACCAAGGAAGGCAGAAAACTTATAGTGATTGATGTTAGGCGGACAAAGTCGGCTGAAATTGCAGACTACTTCGTGCAAGTTGAACCCAACAAGGACTATGAGCTTTTACAGGCTTTTAGGGCGTTGATCCGAGACCAAGAGCTTGAAGTTGACAAAGTGGCTGGTGTTCCAGTAGAGTATTTGGAGGAGGTTGCCGACGCCATGGTAAGCTGCGATTTTGGCGCCCTGTTCTTTGGGCTTGGCTTAACAATGAGCAGTGGCAAACTGCGAAACATAGACGCAGCGCTTTCATTGGTGCGGGACCTAAACATGCGGACAAAATTCGTCATAATGCCAATGCGGGGACACTTTAACGTGACCGGCGCCAACACTGTTTTCACTTGGCAGACGGGCTACCCATACGCGGTGGACTTCTCCCTTGGCTATCCACGGTATAATCCGGGCGAAACTTCTGTTGTTGATGTTTTGCTTCGGAAGGAGTCCGACGCCGCCCTAATAGTGGCTTCAGACCCAGTTTCAAACTTTCCAAGAAAGGCTGCTGAACATCTTGTGGAAAATCCCCTAATAGTTATTGACCCCCATATGAATGTGACAGCCCAAATGGCTGACGTGCTCATTCCATCGGCTTTTGTTGGCATAGAAGCCTCTGGAACAGCCTACCGAATGGACCACGTGCCCATACCCCTAAAGAAGGTGGTGAACCCGCCGAGGGGCATCCTCCCAGACGAGGAGATTTTGAGGCGGATACTGGCTGAAGTTAGGCGGATAAAAAAGAAGATGGGGGAGGCTGCCTAAAATGGAGCTTCTAATAAAAAACGGCTTCGTTTACGACCCAATTAACGGTGTTGACGGAGAAAAAATGGACATAGCCATAAAAGACGGCAAAATAGTTGAGAAAGTCAACGAGCGAAGAGCAAAGAAGATTGATGCCTCCGGAATGGTTGTCATGCCAGGCGGGGTTGACATCCACAGCCACATAGCTGGAGGAAAAGTGAACTCCGGTAGGCTTTTACGCCCAGAAGACCACTTTAAGGATTTTGAACGCAAAACAGCCGTAACAAGGTCTGGTGTGGGCTATTCTATTCCATCCACTTTTACAACCGGCTACCGTTACGCTAGGATGGGCTGGACAACAGTTATGGACCCAGCCATGCCACCACTGGAGGCGAAACACACCCATGAAGAGTTAAGCGACACGCCAATAATTGATAAGTCTAGTTATCCACTGATAGGCGACTGGTGGTTTGTCCTCGAATATTTGAGGGACGGCAAAATAGAGGAGTGCGCCCGCCACGTGGCATGGATGATTAAGGCGACTAAGGGCTACGCGATAAAGCTTGTCAACCCAGGAGGGCTTGAGGCTTGGGGCTTTGGGCGCAACGTAAAAAACATAGACGACCCAGTCCCATATTTCGGGATTACACCCCGCGAGATCATCCGCGGATTGTGCAAAGTTAATAAGCTTCTAAACCTGCCACACACAATCCACGTGCACACAAACAACCTTGGGAAGCCGGGCAACTATGTGACAGCCTTGGAAACAATGAAATGTGTGGAGGATTTAGCCGAAGACAATAAGCCAGTAATTCACATAACCCACTGCCAGTTCAGCGCCTTCAAAGGCGACGACTGGAGAACCTTCGAATCCGGAGCGGAGGAAATAGCCAACTACGTTAATGCACACTCCCATGTGACAATGGACATGGGGCAAGTAATATTCACAGACACCACAACAATGACGGCTGACGGCCCATTCCAATACATACTCTACACTTTAAGCGGAAACAAGTGGGTGAACCACGACGTTGAAACAGAAACAAGCGCCGGAATTGTGCCATTCCACTATAAGAGGAAAAGCTACGTTCACGCAACACAATGGTCTATTGGGCTGGAACTAGTCCTCCTAATTAAAGACCCGTGGAAAATCTTAATGACAACGGACCACCCCAACGGTGGACCATTTATCGCTTATCCGAGGATTGTGGCTTGGCTTATGAGCAGAAAAGCCAGAGAAGCCACGCTGAAAAAGATTAATTCAAAAGCCAGAAGCAGAAGCCTCCTCCCAACAATAGACCGTGAATTAGGCTTCTATGAAATAGCCATAGTGACAAGGGCGGGGCAAGCAAAAGCCCTAGGGCTTAAAAACAAGGGACACTTGGGCGTTGGCGCAGACGCAGACATAGCCATATACAACTTTAATCCGGAAACCATGGACCCGTCGAAGAAGTATAAGGCTTTGAGGAGGGCTTTCAAAAGGGCAGCCTACACCATCAAAAGTGGGCAAGTGGTTGTTAAGGACGGAGAAGTCCTAAAACACATTGAAGGAGCAACCATGTGGCTAGACGTGCAAACCAGCGAAGAGGCAAAAATAACAGAGGAAATGAAAAGGCGATTCAAAGAGTATTGGACTGTTGAGTTTGAGAATTACCCCGTAAGTGAGGATTATTTGGCAATTTCTCAACCAATAACCGTGAAGGCTGATGTTTAATGATTGTGAACTTATACCCATTAAAAGAGTTTAAACTGCCAATAATGGCTGACTGCATAAACCCAGATATTTTCCAAGGGAAAAAGCCGAAAGAAATTGAAAAGCTGGAGGTTTGGGAAGGGAACAAGCAGAAAAGGCTTGGAGAACTCTTCAAAGTTGAAGTGACAAAGGAGAAAGGCGCCTCAGAAGCAACTGTGATAACAATTCATGGAAATGTTAGCCATGTAAGGCGAATAGGCGCCGGCATGAGAAGCGGCGAAATAGTTGTTAAAGGCGACGCTGGCATGCATTTAGGCGAAGAAATGAGAGGCGGAAAAATAACCGTTTACGGCAATGTTTTGGGCTGGGCTGGCTCAATGATGAAGGGTGGAACAATAGAAATCCACGGAAACGCTGGCGACTATCTGGGTGCACCATACCGTGGAAGCACAGAAGGCATGAAAGGCGGAAAAATAATTGTGCATGGAAATGTTGGAAATGAAGCCGGAGCCCACATGAAGAAAGGCTTAATAAAAATTTATGGAAATGCCGGACAGTTTGCGGGCTTCAGAATGCATGGTGGCACAATCTATGTGCAGAAAGACTGCGGCGGAAGGACTGGGGCATGCATGACGGATGGAACAATAATTGTTGGCGGCTTTTTAGAGTCGGTTCTCCCCACATTTACAATTGAAGGTGTGAGAAAGAAGGTTAAAATCGAAGAGGGCGAAGTGGTGGAAGCGCCCTTCTACCTCTTCCTTGGAGACTTAACGGAAAATGGTAGGGGCAAGCTTTATGTGGCTAAGGAGCCAAACCCCCATTTAAGCCATTATGAAAAGCTTCTCTAAAATAGGAGAGTACAGCCAATGAATGGTGGTTTAAGTGTAAACCGTTTGGCATGGAAACTATTGGAAAAGCTCTGCGAAAACTCGGAATACTACGGCGTGAAGGTTGAAAAGGCTGATTGCGGCGCCACAGTTGTGGATGCTGGAATAAAGGCTAAGGGTGGCTTTCAAACTGGCAAGGTTATAACGGAAATCTGTATGGGTGGATGTGGAAAAGCCAAAATAGGCTTTGAGCGGTACGGTGAATTCGAGCTTCCAGCAATATTTGTTTACACAGACCACCCGGCAATAGCCACTCTGGGCTCCCAGTTCGCAGGATGGAACATTAAGGAGGGCGAATATTTCGCCATAGGCTCTGGTCCGGCAAGAGCCCTAGCCCAAAAACCAAAGGAAATCTATGAGAAGATAGGCTATAAAGACGAATTTGATAAAGCCATAGTGGTCTTAGAAACCGACAAAGTGCCGCCAGAAAGGCTTATGCGGAGGTTAGCTGAAGACTGCCACGTTCAATGCGAAAATTTGGCTTTAATATTAACTCCGACGGCAAGCCTAGCCGGGGCAACACAAGTAGCTGGAAGAATAGTTGAGACGGGAATCCACAAGCTTACAAAGTTGGGCTTCAACCCAAACGCCATCCTTTATGCTTGGGGATGTGCTCCCATACCGCCAACCCACCCAAAATTTGTCAAAGCCATGGCACGAACCAACGACGCCATCCTATATGGAGGCATAACCAACTACATAGTCGACTACGAAAACGAAGAGGGACTCGCCAAAATAGTGGAGAAAGCACCATCAAAAGCATCAAAAGACTATGGGAAACCCTTCCTGGAAATTTTCAAAGCCGCCAAATACGACTTCTACAAAATAGACCCAAACATATTCGCACCAGCAAAAATAACCATAAACAACTTGAAAACAGGCAAGACGTTTACCGCGGGAGAAGTTAACCCGAAAATATTGATAGAAGCCCTAATTTCTAATTTTAACCTCAAACCTTAGCATGGAGCTTTATTGCTTCTGCTATGACGTAACCTAACGGGATAGTGTAAAGGGCTAAAGTAGCATTAAAAAGCGCGATAAACGGAAGAGACATAATTATCGCCGACTCTGGCATTCCAAATCCAACTGGCGGTGGAAAACGAAGAAAAGCCCAGTTTACCACTGTCATAATTCCCACCCTAAAAACTATTCCGAAAGCCGTAAGCACAACCGCTAGTGTCTGCTTGCTCGCTTTAGGGTTTTTATGAATAACTTTCGGTATGGCGATACCTATAAGCATGCTGATTACCGCCGCCAAATTATAAAGTGGACCAGTTAACAGCATGCCCGGAAAGACCATGAGTAATACAAGCGTATTTAGTACCGCGATGGCTATTCCGACTAAGAAGCCGTAAAGAAGGAACGCTGTAACTATTGGAATTTCCCACACTTGATATATTAAGTATGGCGCGTAAGGTGCTGGTATTTTTATTGGAGAAAGATTAAACGCGATTGTGAGTGCGGCGAATATGGCTATAACTGCTATTGTTTTGGCACTTATCTTAACCCGTTTTATCATTGTTTGCTGCTCCTTGCCCCTTCCGTTACGAGAATCTTCGCAATTATTATTTAAGAGTAGCTACTTAAAAATAAGTACATTTTTAACTTTAAAGATTAATATGGCTTTTGTCTATCTTTATTTGGGAGAAGCTTTGTCAACAAGCCTTAAAATCGCTTTCAATGAGCTTAGGGGCTGGCTCGAGGGCGAAACTAGCGCTGTTCTCGGTCCGGTGCATGCCAAGGCTGAGAGGCTTCTCAGCGAGGTGCGAGAAGCCCATCAAGGTTTGGTTGATGCTTGCCGTATGCTTTTAGAGAGCAGCCGTAAAGAGATTGAGAAGCGTAATATGCGCACTTTTAAGAGGGCTCAAGCCCTAAACAAGCTTGCCAAAATTTTCCTCGAAAGGATGCAGCCGATTAGGGTTCCCGATAAGCCATCCTTTAAGGACGTTGAAGGTTTTGTTAACACAGCCCAGAAGGCTTACGCCGTCACGGATGTTGACGTGAGAAACTGGTTTCCAAGGATTTCGCCCTTCTTCATAATGGATAGAGGCAGATTCTTAAGGGCTTTTGAAGGTGCTAAAGGCTCACTCAAGGAGCTTAACGAGTTTCTAACAAAAGAGTATGTTAAAGCTAAAGCCTTAGAGGAAACCTTCCAGCTTATAGATGATGTTAATAGATTGAAGGAGCAAGCGGCAAACCTAAAAGAGAAGAGGAAGAGGGTTGAAGCTGAACGGGGGAAAATTGAGGAAGAATTAGTTAGCGTTCAACGGAGAATCTTTGAACTTGAGGAAAGTGGCGGTTTAAGCCACTTGGCAGAGTTGGACAAAGCAATAAACGGCTTAAGAAGAGAAGTTGAATATTGCCTAAGGCACCTTCAAAAGCCCCTCATAAAGCTTCAGTCATTGGCTTCTCACGGTGAGGGAAGCGGCTTGACACCAGAAGAGTTGAAAAAGCTTAACCAGTATTTGGAAGATTCTTTTGAGGCTTTAGCCATGGAAAATGTGGGTTATCCGCTTTTAAGGCAGATTTTGCAGAAAACCCTGAGGCTTATGGCGGATGACAAGCTCAAACTTAAGCCGGATAAAGAGCGTAAAGCAAGACAAGCCATAGAAGAAATTCTCAGTAAGGATTCACTTGCAAGCTTGCATCAAAAATGTGTGGAAGCCCATCAGCGTAAAGCCAAACTTTCGGCATCCTCAACTCTGACTGAAGCCAAAAGTGAAATGGCAAAACTAAAAGAGCATATGGATAGGCTGAAGAAGAAGGCTGAAAACTTAGAAGCTGAAATGGATGCAGCTGAAAAAGGCTTAAAGGATGTCGCCGCAAAAGTTCTTGAGTATAAAAGTCGCATGGAGAGGAACATCCTAAACTTTTCTGGGAAAAAAGTTGAAATAGCCATAGAAGTTTGAGGAAGCGATTTTGCAAGAGCTAAACCTTAAACAAATAGTCAAAGAAGCCTTCGAAGCTTCAGCTGAAGATTTCTGCCGTGTTGTCCAAGAGGCTAGGGAGCTAATTTGTAAAGAAAATGGTAAAATGGGTAATTTTGAGGTTTTAGGGAGGCTTGTTAAGCTTTTGCCAGTTGGCGAGGCGTTGGTTGTTGGGGATTTGCACGGCGACTTAGAAAGCCTAATAGAAATCTTAACCAGAAGCAATTTCCTAATCAAGCTAAACCAAAACGCAAACACAGCCATGATTTTTCTAGGCGATTATGGGGACAGAGGACCATTATCCGCCGAGGTCTACTACATAATCTTAAAGCTTAAGCTGCATTTTCCAAGGCAGATAATCCTAATGAGGGGAAACCATGAGGGGCCAGAAGACCTTTTGGCTTCGCCCCACGACCTGCCATGGCAGTTCCAAGCAAAATTTGGCAACTCGTGGCAAGAAGCCTACAAGGAAACCTTCAAACTTTTCAAATGCTTATATAACGCTGTGGTTGTTGAGGAACGCTACCTGATGGTTCACGGTGGCCTGCCACCGCAGGCAAGAAGCCTTGAAGATTTAGCCTACGCCCACGAGAGACACCCTAAAGAAAGCCTACTGGAGGACCTACTTTGGAGCGACCCAACAAACGCCATAAGCGAAACATGCGCATCGCCCCGCGGCGCGGGAAAACTCTTCGGACAAAAAGTGACCGACACTGTTCTGCAAAATTTTGGCGTTAAATTTCTGATAAGGGGACACGAGCCATGCGAAGAGGGCTACAAAATAGAACACAACGGAAAAGTTTTAACACTCTTCTCAAGAAAGGGGCCGCCATACTATAATCAGCATGGTGCATACTTGAAGCTGGAACTTTCTCAAAAACCACAAAACTTAGGAGAACTCATGAAAAACATTCATAAATTCTAGGATTTTATAGTGTGGGAAACTTTTAAGAACCTAGCCAAGGAGGATTTCATGGCAAGGCTGACTAGGACGGATAAAATTGAAAATTGGCATAGTCACGCGAAACCCAAACGCTTATAGTTCAGCTCAGCTTCGTGAGGCATTGTCAAAGCGCAAAATTCCCCATGTCTGTTTCAGCTTTCCGTGGCTTGTTGCGCGTGTTGGTTATAGGCCCTACCTAAACGTGCGCAGCGTCGATGTCTTGAAAGACTTGGACGCCCTAATAATTCGTCCAATTGGGCGCGGCTCTTTGGAGGAGATTGTTTTCCGCATGGACCTGCTGTATCGGCTTGAAAGGCTCGGCTTCTACGTTATAAACCCGCCAGAAGCCATCGAGCATTGCGTTGACAAGTACGATTTGCTGGCGATTTTGGAGGATGCTGGCATACCAGTGCCGCGAACCGCTGTTACTGAGGATGTTGATGAAGCCTTGAAGGCTTTTCATGAGCTTGGCGGAGACGTTGTTTTAAAGCCCATTTTCGGCTCTAGGGGGATTGGCTCAACACGCATAAACGACCCAGAAGTAGCTTACACAGCCTTTAGAGCTGTAACTTTCTATCATGGCGTAATTTACATTCAGGAGTTTGTGCCTCATGGATATTCTGACATTCGCGCCTTCGTTATAGGCGACCATGTGGTCGCCGCCATGCGCCGTGTCGCCCAAAGCTGGAAAACTAATTACAGCCAAGGAGCCCGCCCAGAACCAATAAAACTTGACAGCCAGCTTGAGGAATTAGCCATAAGGTCTGCCCAACTGATAAAATGCAAAATTGCAGGAGTGGACATCCTAGAAAGCGCAAAAGGTCCACTAGTGGTGGAGGTTAACAGCCAACCTGGATGGCGTGGCTTGCAGTCCGTCACGCAGGTCAACATTGCAGATGAGATAGTCAATTTTGTGCTTTCGGAGCTGAAAAAATAGAGGGGGTATCCAATTTAGCAAAGGTGGCGATAGTCAAAATTGATATGGAAGCCAAGAAACTTGAGAAAACCGAAGAGTATGTGGCTGAAGAAAAGCACATCCACATATTCTTAAACAAAAGACACTACTCCACAATAATGTGCACCCCGAAAGACCTCAAGGAGCTGGCTGTTGGACACCTACTTGCAGAGGGCATAATTAAAACTGTTGAAGAAATCGAAAAAATAACCATCAAAAAGGACAAGTGCTACATAAACCTGAAACCAAATATAAACCTAAAAATTCGCCTAAAACTTGTGGAGCGGTTCTCTTTAATAATTCCATCAGCATGCGGAGGACCCTATCAGCCCCATGCCCTAAAAACCCTAAAGAAGATCGACACAAAGACAACCGTTAAAGCTGAAACGATTCAAAGCTGCGTAAATAAACTAAACTGCCTAGCAGAAACTTACAGAAAAACGCATGGAGTGCATGCAGCCGCCATTTACAAGACTGATGGAACCCTTTTGGCTTTCGCCGAGGATGTTGGACGCCACAACGCAGTGGACAAGGCGATAGGAAAATGCGCCTTACAAAAGATGGCTTTCAATGAGTGTTTGATAACCCTAAGTGGTAGGCTAACAGCAGACATAGTCTTAAAAGCTGCAAGGGTTGGCATACCCATCATTGCCTCATTAGCCGTGGCGCTGGATTCCGGCATAGAAATCGCCAAAAAGACGAACTTAACGCTGATAGGTTTTGTTCGTGGATGGCGGATGAACGTCTACAATGCTCCTGAAAGGATATTACTTTCCTAAAAGCCTAGCACATTCAATGCAAATTCCGTGATGGAAATAGCAGTCTTCGCAGACGCGCTTGCCACATCTTCGGCAAGTGTAGTTTGCGACTTTTCTTTTACAGATGCTGCAAAAGTTCATGAAGATTTAGGCGCCCTACTCTTAAGCTTCTCTATAACCAGCTGTGCCACCTTCACGCCGCTAAGGAGCATGCCGCCAAATATTGGTCCCATACGTGGCGCCTGGTCTATGGCGGCTACAGCCATGCCTGCGGCAAAAAGTCCCGGACAAATCTCCCTAGTGTTTTTAACCGTCAGCTCTTCGGCGCGGGAAGACCACATAGACTTCTCGCCTTGGATGGTGATTCCCAGCTCTGGGATCTTTCTAGAGGCTACCGCGAGAACCTCCGCATCATGACCAGTGCAGTCAATAACAGCCTTAGCCTTAACAGCCAAAGGGTCAACATGAATGCCAGCCATAATAACAGATGTCCACTGGACGACGACGCCAACAATCCTTGTGGGTGGGTCACGGTATATTAGGTCGTCAACAGTTACGCCTAAAATTATCTTTGCTCCAGCGTCGATGGTTCCGCAAGCCAGCTTCGCAATCATGTCAGCCGTGTCCACAATGAAGAGTCCCTTCTCTAATGGCTCAAGTTTGCAGCCCACTTCCCGGAGAATCTTGTCTGCAGGCGATTGCACAACAATTTTGTGGAACTGCATGCCTCCGCCGCCTATTCCGCCGCCAAAAGAGAGCTTCCTCTCAAAAACAACAGTTTTCAATCCAGCCTTTGCCAAGTGTCTTGCCGCCGTCAAACCGGAAGGACCAGCCCCAACAACGACAACGTCTGTTTCAGCCAAGTCTATCCAGTCTTCCATAGCTTTCCGAATTATCGCCCTTGTTATGACTTCCTCCTCAACCTCCCTAATCTTCTCAGTCATTGATTATGCCTCCAGCCTTTAGGAAGAGCTTTATACAGCTTAAAACCATTTCCTCGTTAGGTAGCCAAACATGCGATGCCAAGTCTGCGGAAAAATCATAACCGGAAAACCGGTTATGCGTAAAACATGTTGTGTGAACAAGCTTTACGTTTTCTGCTCTGAAGAGTGCTTGCGAAAATGGGCTAGAAACTGGCTTAAACGTCAAATATGACCTATGCATCGCCCTTTTTCCCTCCAGCAATTTCCACGACCATTTTAGCCAAGGAAAGGGCGTCCCTACCAAAGACAACTATCATGGGCTCCTTCCCAACGTCGCCCCTATGATATATCACATCTGGTACTTTTCCAACATTTTTTATGGCTTCTTTCACGCCCCAAGGTATGGTCATACCCTCAACCCTCTTGATTTCTTCAGGCTCTTTTGAGCGGTCATAAAAGGATACAGTTAAACCGCGTTTCTCCAAAATTTTCAAGGTTTCCTCTGAAAACTTTAGGTTTATTGCAGCCCTCTTATCCTCATCGTGCCTAACAATTTCAACTAAATACTTGGCAAGGTGGCGGGAACACCCAAATTTCGGGTTTCCGGCAGCCTTAACACCGCTTGATGTTCTGACGATTCTTCCGTCTATGGCGGCAACATCATTAACACTTTCAGCATATCTGACAGCCATGGCAACATTCATGCCCACTTCTGGAATGAGTTCTGCAACCTCTGGATGCATCTCCAAAAGGTTCTTGGCTTCCTCCAAGTTGAGCAAAACCTCATATCTCGAGGCTTCGCGATAAAGATAAGCCATAGGATTAACTGGACCGTAACCCTTCCCAATTTTTAAACCAAACTTTATACTTAAAGCCACAAAGTTTTTGGCTTTTTCAACAGCTTCCGGAACAGTCAATTTTTTGGCGAGTCCGGCGGCTATGGCTGCTGAGAAGCTGCATCCAGTTCCATGTGTGGTTTTTTCATCTAGTCTAGGCAATGTGAAACGCCGGAACTTACCTTTATAGTAGAGGATGTCTGTTACCTCTGCGCCTTCGATGTGTCCGCCCTTAACCACAACAGCTTCAGGTCCCATCTCTGAGATTTTCTTGGCGGCATTTTCAGCTTCCCTTAGGCTTTTTATCTCAATGTCGGAGAGCCTTTCAGCCTCAAACTTGTTGGGGGTAACGACGGTCGCCAAGGGAAGCAAATGCTCTTTTAGGGCGTTTATGACTTCGGGTTTTAGCAGTGGTGCACCAGACTTCGCCACCATCACCGGGTCCACAACTAGTGGAAAATTGTATTTGGAGACTTCTGAAGCCACAGCCTTTATGATTTCATCCGTGTGGAGCATGCCAGTCTTTCCAGCATCAACCCCAAAATCTTCAGCCACAGCTCTAATCTGCTCACTGATGATCTCTGGCTTTAAGTCTTGAACAGCCCTGACAGCATAAGTGTTTTGAGCTGTGATAGACGTGATAGCGACTGTTCCATGAACACCTAAAGCTGCAAAAGTTTTTAAGTCTGCTTGAATTCCGGCGCCGCCGCCAGAGTCGCTTCCAGCAATTGTTATTGCCACTGGAATTCGGCTTTTCATAGGCATTGTCCCTCCGCTTTCAAGGCTTCCCTCAAGATTTTTATGGCGCAGTATTCCGAGCACATGGAGCATGTCTCTGGACTTTTCGGCTTTACACGTCCATGAACCTTTTTTGCTTTTTCTGGGTCTATGGCATTTTCAAACTGCCCCCTCCAGTCGAGATTCGCCCTAGCTTTCGCCATGGCTAAGTCTTGTGCGGCGGCTTTTGCTCCAAGCTTCGCAATGTCAGCGGCATGGGCAGCAATTTTTGTGGCTATAACGCCCTCTTTAACATCTTCTAGGCTTGGCAGTCCTAGATGCTCCGCTGGTGTCAAGTAGCATAGGAAGTCGGCGCCTGCCAAACCAGCCAATGCTCCGCCTATAGCCCCAACAATGTGGTCGTATCCAGGCGCTATCTCGGTGACAACTGGACCAAGCACGTAGAAGGGTGCATCCTTACATATGGATTTTTCAAGCTGAACGTTGGCAGCCACATCGTTTAATGGCAGATGGCCGGGCCCCTCCACCATGACTTGAACGTTTGCGTCTCTCGCCCTTTCTACAAGCTCTCCGATTGTTAGCAGCTCTTGAATTTGAGCCCAGTCTGTGGAGTCAAATATGCAGCCCGGCCTTAAGCCGTCTCCTAGGCTTAGGGCAAAATCGTATTTTTTGGCTAGTTCCAGAAGGTAGTCGTAGTTGGCGTATAATGGGTTTTCTTTGTTGTGGTGGAGTATCCAAGCGGCTAGGAATGTTCCGCCACGGCTTACAACTCCCATGAGTCTAGGGTGCTTCGCGAGTTTTTTGACTATTTGCTGTGTGACGCCGCAGTGCACAGTCATGAAGTCAACGCCGTCTTTGGCGTGCTTCTCTATGGTGTTGAATATGTCGTCTTCCGTCATGTGGATTATTGCTCCCTTCTTTTTTGCGACCTCTACTGCTGCCTGATAAATCGGCACTGTTCCAATGGGCACATTTACAGCCTTGATTATGTCTCTTCTTATTTCGTCCAAGTCGCCAGCGGTGCTTAAATCCATGATGGTGTCGGCGCCATATTTGACGGCAACCCTAGCCTTCTCAACCTCCAAGTTTAGGTCACATAGGTCTGGGCTTGTGCCAATGTTGGCGTTAACCTTTGTGCGTAAGCCTTTGCCAATCCCCACCGGGTGAACGTTTCCTCGTTTAATGTTGCGAGTTATTATGACAGTGCCCTGTGCTATGCGCTGGCAAAGGGCTTGGGGAGATTCGCCTTCGTCCTCTGCAACTATCCGCATTTCCTCAGTTATTTGCCCTCTCCTAGCTGCCTCCATCTGCGTTGTCAATCAAAACCCTCCAGAAACCAGAATAGATCGTTATTTTTTGTTTAGAGAAGTTTGAAGGCACCTCTGTTCACTCCATTTTCCCTCCGCCGGCATTACCCGGATCAGGTTCTGAGGGTCGACGGCGCTCAGCCGTCCTCTCAGCCGGGTCACCGCCCAGCTCCCCTAAACCCTTGAGCGGAGTAATTGTTATGTACTTGTATATTTATCTTTCCTAAAGTCGAAGTTTGTTAGGATGTCTAGTATGAAGCCTTTGCCCAAAGAGTTTGACGTATTGGCTGTTGAGCGGAAGTGGCAGAAGCTTTGGGAAGACTGGGGCATATACCATTTTAACTGGGAAGACAATAAGCGTCCAGTTTTCAGCATAGACACTCCACCGCCTTATCCTTCCGGCGAGTTCCACATGGGAAACGTCCTAAACTGGACCTACTTCGACATAGTTGCCAGATACAAGCGCATGAGGGGCTATAACGTCTATTTTCCGCAGGGATGGGACTGCCACGGCTTAGGCATAGAGGTTCAAGTGGAAAGGGAGCATAACATTCGCAAGCGAGACCTCCCGCCAGACAAGTTTCGCAGTTTATGCATGCGGCTAGTTGAAAAGTATATTGCGATGATGAAGGAAGGCATAGTAAGGCTTGGATGCAGCGTTGACTGGACAACAGAATATCGCACTATGGACCCGAATTATTGGCGTAAAACCCAGCTAAGCTTCATAATTCTGTATCGCAAAGGCTTCATTTATCAAGGAACGCATCCGGTCAACTGGTGTCCAAGGTGTGAAACCGCCATCGCGGATGCTGAGGTGGAATATGAGGAGCGGGAGGGCAAACTCCACTATATACGTTTTCCATTAGCTGATGGCAGCGGACACCTTCTAATAGCCACAACCCGCCCAGAATTTATACCGGCATGCGTAGCCGTAGCGGTAAACCCAACAGACACCCGCTACACGAAATACATCGGAAAACGCATAACAGTGCCTATTGTAAACCGTGTTGTGGAAATAATTCCAGACGAGGGCGTTGAACCGTCTTTTGGCACGGGCGTTGTTATGATTTGCACTTATGGCGATAAGGAGGACGTCCGCACCGTTAAAAGGCATAACTTGCCAGTAATCACAATCCTAACGGAAAACGGGCTGATAAACGAGAACGGCGGAAAATATAATGGTTTAACGGTGGAAGAAGCTAAAAAAGCCATAGTTGAAGACTTGAAGGCTGAGGGGCTTTTAGAAAAAATCGAGCCTATCAGACAGGAGATAGGCATATGTCAAAGGTGCGAGACCCCAATAGAGATTTTGGAGCGCAAACAGTGGTTCATGAAGACCCGCATCCTAACAGACCGCGTGGAGAAAGAAGCCCACGAAGTTGTCTGGTACCCCGATTATATGAAGTATCGCCTAATAGACTGGGCGCGTTCGCTGGACTGGGACTGGGTGATAAGCCGCCAACGCATATTCGCCACGCCCATACCCATATGGTACTGCAAAAAATGTGGAGAAACCATTCTAGCCGAAGAAAGCTGGACTCCCATAGACCCAAAACTTGAAAAGCCAAGAATAGAAGCTTGTCCAAAATGTGGATGCAGCGAGTTTACTCCAGAAACCGACGTGCTGGACACGTGGATGGACTCATCCATATCATGCGCAGTGCACGCTGGCTGGCCTGACCGCAAAGACTGGAGGAGGCTTTTCCCAGCTGATTTGCATCCTTCAGGCGTGGACATCATCCGCACATGGGCCTACTACCTTATGGTTAGACATTTAGCACTGTTCGATGAGAAGCCCTACAAAAGCTGCCTAATCAATGGCATGGTTTTGGGCGCCGACGGCAGAAAAATGAGCAAATCCCTAAAAAACTATGTGGCGACACCAGAAGTTCTAGACAAGTATGGGGCAGACGCCGCTCGACAGTGGGCTGCTGGAGGCGGAGCCACAGGCTCAGACATTCCATTCCGATGGCCAGATGTGGAGTATGGCAGGCGTTTCCTAACAAAGCTTTGGAATGCCGCCCGCTTCGTTGGCAACCAACTAGCCGACTACAAGCCCGGCAACGGCGATTATGAGCTTCAATTGTTGGACAGGTGGATTTTAAGTAAGGTTGAAAGGCTGACGCGGCAAGTTACAGAAGCCCTTGAAAAATGTCAATTCAACATAGCACTAGAAGAAACACGCAATTTCACTTGGCACATTTTCTGCGACCAATACATTGAGGCCGTGAAAGACCGCCTATACAAGCCAGAAGTCTACGGCGAGGCCAAAAGAAGGGCTGCTCAATACACACTTTACACGGTTTTATACCGCATACTACAATTGCTGGCGCCTATAACACCCCACATAACAGAGGAAATCTACCAGCACATGTACGCCGAACATATAGGCGTAAAGAGCATACACAAGACTCAATGGCCCCAGGCAGACGCAGGCAAAATCGACGAGAGAGCGGAGAAAGAGGGCGACTTGCTAATAACAGTTATAACAGAAATAAGAAGAGAGAAGGCTGAAAAGCGGAAGCCCCTCAACGCGTCCATAAAGCTGGTTAAAATTTACGCTGGGAAGAAAGACTACGCAAGAATCCTCGAGCAGAATAAGGAAGATATCGCTGGCACATGTAAAATCTTAAGGCTGGAGATTTTGCCCGAAAAAGGCGATGGTAGACGGGTGCCGCAATACCCGGAATTGAGCTTCACAAGCGAGTATGACTGAAGGCCATGTTGATGTCAATTTTGCTGTTGGCGGAGAACTGCAAAATTGATAGGCCCCTCTAGTTTTTCGGTAATAATTGATGCCTTAACCTTGTTATGCCTTTTTAACCTCATCTATGAGTTTGTCTATTTCTTCCTCCGTGTTGTAGAAGTGTGGTGAGACTCTTATTCCCTTGGCTCTTGCGGATACAACGATGCCCATGCGCCTTAATTGTTCAGCAATCTCTTTTGGCTTGTCAATTTTGAAGTTGACTATTCCAGAGCGGTGTTTAGGTTCTTCTGGTGTTTGAAGCTCTAAGCCTAAGGCTTTAACAGCCTCTATCAAATGGTCTGTAAGCTTTAAAACGCGTTTTTCAATGTTTTCAATTCCAAAGCCCAAGAGCATTTTTATGGCTTCAGCCGCGCCCACAAAACTTAAGAAGCTTGGTGTTCCCACCTCAAAGCGACTTGCCGCTTCTGAAAGCCTCAAACTCCAAATGTCCCAAAAATCCACAGTTTCAAAAATTTCTTGTTTAACGCTTGCCCATCCAATGTAGGGCGGCTCAAATTTTTCTATGAGGTCTTTCCGTACATAGAGGTATGCCGCTCCAGTGGGGCTTAGAAGCCACTTGTAGCATGCCGTTGCCAGAAAGTCTACGCCTTCGCGTTTAACGTCTATTGGTATTACGCCAGCCGACTGTATGGCGTCAACGATTAGGTATGTGCCGTGCTCATGGGCTATTTGGCTTAAAGCCTTCAAATCGTTTCTGAAGCCATTAACATATTCAACGTGGCTTACTGCAACAGCAACAGTGCTATCGTCTACGGCTTTCTCAAAATCTTCAAGCGGAATTTTCCCGCCAACATTTTTAACATAATGGATTTTGACGCCTAGGCTTCGTTTAAGCCATGGATAAACCACCGAGGGATACTCCAAATCAGTAGTCACAACCTTTGAGCCCGGCGGATACTCCAGCACGTTCGCAACTATATTTAAGCCAACAGAAGTATTCTCAACAAGGGCTATTTCCTCCGGCTTTGCGCCTATAAGCCTTGCAAACAAAGCCTTCCCACAGTCATCCCACTCTGAAGTGGAAACGCTCCCAAACGCGGAGAAATCTTCCACACACCTTTTAACCGCATCGGCAACAGGCTTTGGAAGGGGAGACTGGGCAGCATGATTCAAGAAAACCCTATTCTTAACCACTGGAAAGAGGCTGCGAATATTCTCTATATTCTCCAAAGATTTAACTCCCCGCTAATTCTGGGCAACCTTAAAATTAGCCACAATTAACTATAAAAAGGGAAAGGTAATAGACAAATTTCAGTTGCGGCAAACAAACTCATCCTGAATGGGACAAAAATGAGATTAGAGAGCTTTATTGCACACTTTCCGTTAACTTTAACATTGTACCGGAGCAAGTCCACACCGCTTTCCGGCTTAAAGAGCGTATTCAAGGACGCGGTTATCTTTTACCCAGTGCTATATTATTTGTTGAGGTGGGATCTTTGCACCTATACATGGCATTTCGCCCTGCTTTATATTGCTTCATGGGCTTTCTATGAAATTGGATATTTATTAAATGATTATGTTGCTGTGAAGCACGAAGACGCTCCGTCTTTCAGAGAATACACGAAACATGTAAACTTCAAAGCAGCGCTCATTATAAGAATAGCATTATTAATATTTGTCGCTTGGCTTATTCCTAGTCTACCATATCTCATATGGTTGGTTGTGTTGGGCATCACTATTGTGTTGTTTAATAGCCGGAAAAAGAAACGTGATAGGATAACTTTCTATCCGTACATGAGGCTCATTAAGGCGATGCTTGTTCCTATTGTTATGTCAAATTTCAACATTTCCATTCTATATCCTTGTCTTATCCTATATTTACCCTTTCTAGCAACAGATGCTAGAAGTTACACGTTATCAGTTACTATACGTTATCATAGCATCGATAGAACGTTGTTTGATAAACCCTTTTATGAGGCTTTTCTAATATTTTTCCCCTTTCAAATCATCACACTGTGGGAATATCCTTTGCAGATATTTATGGGAGAGCTTATTTATGCCTTTGCGTCTGTGGTGGTGGACAGGAAATGGAAGAAAGGGTCATAATTGTTGATGTAGATGAGACGTTATTCAAATCTCGTTTGATATGCCGTTTCCTTAGAAAAGTTGCTCAAATTCTATTTAAACTATCGCTTAATCTTCAAAAGCCTAATAAGGAGCTAATTAATAAGCTCCGGCATTATGACAGAGTGGTAATTTTAACTGCTAGAGGTGTGAATTACTGGAACTTAACAGAAAGGCAATTTCGAAAACATCACGTCTGCTATAATGAAATTATCATGTGCAATTATAGTAAAATGATCTATAATTGGAAGAAGAGTATCGTTGAAAGGATTCATCCTGACGCTTGGATTGATGATATTAAATCGTTTGGAGTTGAAGGATACGTGTAAGTTTAGAGGCATTACTTAAAACTCTTACCTAATGTCCATTTTTCTTTGAGCATGCTCTTTAACTCTTCAACTACGCTTTCAACATTTCTTCTTACAAAGGCAGGCTCAACCGGCGGAGTATAAAGCTCCTTCAAGTTAAAACTTTGGATTCCAATGGCTCCGGCTATGAGGGCATACCAGCAGAGTGGTAAAACTTTTGGGTTGTAGCCGCTTCCGACCAGCATGATAAGCCTTCCGTTGCAGACTTTGTTTGCTATTTCCCTTATTAGGCTAGATAGGGCGAAAAAGCCTTTGACTGTTAGGCTCAAATCTCCAAGCATATCAGCAAAGTGTGGGTCACTTCCGCCATTAGCAATTATTATTTCTGGTCTGAACTCTTCAGCCAAGGGGACAAAAATTTCTTCCACGGCGTAAAGAAATGACGTATCGCTTGTTCCGGGTGGAAGCGGCACGTTAACATTGTAGCCTTTTCCTTCGCCTTCGCCGGTCTGCCAAGTGAACCCGGTGCCCGGATAAAGTGTTCTGGGGTCTTGATGGACTGATATGAAAAGCACACTGGGGTCGCGGTAATAAATGTCGCTTGTGCCGTTTCCAAAGTGCACATCATAATCCAACACGAGGAACTTTTTCACGCCTTTTTCAGCTCTTAAATATTCGATGAGGATGGCTATATCGTTAAATAGGCAGAAACCTCCGCCATAGTCTCTTCCAGCATGATGGAAACCCCCACCAAGCGAAATACCTCTTTTCGCTTCTCCATTGTAAATAGCTTTGCCGCATTCCAAAGCGCCGCCCACAATAAGCAATGCAGCTTCAAGAATTTGCGGCGAAACTGGGGTTTCAATGTCATAGGGTTTACTTTCAGATGCCAAGCGAAAAATTAGATTTACATATCCTTCGTCATGAACCCTTAGCAAATCTTCTTTAGATGCTGGTTTAGGCTCTACAACCGCTAGATTAGGCAGACTCAAAAGGCTCTGTTCCCTAAAGAAGTTCATAGCGTTTATGAATCTGTCTCCCCTAAATGGGTGTCCCTCTCCAAGGTCGTACTGCTTAAACTTTTCATGGAAAGTCATCAAGACATTCTCGCTCTGCAAACACAAGCCTCGAAAATAATGTGGATGGCGCGGAATATAAAATTCTCTTGTTCTTGCTTAGATGGCGAAACCAAATAGAAAAAGGAGAAAAGGGTTTTAGCTATCCCTCGCTTTTCTGTTCTACTTGTTGTTGGGTTTCCTGCAAGTTTTCGCTTGCGCCCTCAGCTTCAACTTTTGGGGTTAGTTCCACAACAGCCACTTCAAGACTTCCAGTTTCACCGCTCACAGCGGGTTTTTGTTCCACTTCTTGTTGTTGTGGTTGGATACTTTCCGTTATCTGCGGGTTTGTAAGCTTTTCAATGGTTTCTTTGATGGCGTTTAACTCTTGCCTTGTGCTTTCAAGCCCCATGGAAAGGAGGGATATCTCCCTCTGGTAAACTTCCTCCTCTATTTCACCGCCAACGTGCTGAATCTCAAAATTCGCCAACAACTTCTCTAAAGTCTTGATTTGCTCTTCAAGCTCCCTTGCCTTAACAGCCATCTTATCCATTAAAGCCTTCCTCTGCCTCTCAATCTCAGCTATGGCCTCGTTCATCTCGCTCTCAAAAAGCTCATATGTTGGCCGCGAAATTCTTCCGCTTTCAAGCAAACTGTTCAAAGCTTGCCTCTTTTTCATAACAGTCTCATATTCGCTGTTTAATCTCTCAAAGGAACGCTTCCACGAAAACACTTCCCAAACACCAGCCATAAAATGGGCTAACAGAGAAAATAACGTTTGTTAATATGTAGAGATATCGCTAACTGTTAAAATAGGCTATTTTCAGCCAAAATTAATGAAAATTAAACTTTAAAATGTCAGCCCAAAATTCCCCAAAGTTACTGCAACTTTGAAATTTTAAACCGCCAACCCCCCATGTGTAACAAATTCTTTCGGAATAACCGCCCTGACACCCATTTTAGGATCCACAACCTGATTAATCCTAAGGTCCACAACAAGGCTTGCAAACATGTACGCTTTTTCAAAGCTCCAGTTATACCCGTGCATTAATGCTTTAACAGCTTCTTCAACAGCTAAGGAGCAAGCCTCATCCAGCGAATCAGCGCAAACCAAAATTTCATAGCTTCTTTCTGTTTCCAAGATAGGCCACGAAACGCTTTTTCCCTTAAGAACGTCAAAGCTTAACGTCAACTTACCTGAAACTTCTATTGCTGAAACACAAACTTCCCCGTCGGCTTGAACTGCGTGCAGGTCGCCAGCAGCAAAAAGCGCCCCATCAGCAAAGACCGGCAGATAAAGAATTGTTCCACGTGTTATTTCTTTGACGTCCATGTTCCCACCATGTCTGCCCAAATTGCCAGTTGGAATTTCACCAGCCACTGGAGCCACACCAATGGTTCCAATCATGGGGCAAATTTTCACCCTTACGTCCCTTTCGAAATGGGCATACTCGCCAATTATTGGAACAAATTTTATCTTAGCCTTGAAGGTCTTATCCTTTAGGGCGCCATGTTTTGGCACAACTGCTATGATGCCCTTTTCAGCCACCTTTATCTCCTCTATTTGAACGACAAGCGTGTCGCCGGACTCGGCTCCTTCAATGAATATGGGGCCAGTGGCACCGTTAACCTTAGACCAGTCCAATTCTTCTAGTGGCATTCCTTCATCTTTAATCTGTCCTCCGAAGGCGTCCTCCAACTCTAAGCGAATTTTTTCTCCTGGTTTGACATATTCCGCCGGCTCATGCTTTGGCGAAAAGGAATAGATGCGCTTACTTTTGGGCACGGTCTTCATATAATTAGCCTCTGAACAGTCTTAAGTATTGATTTTGGTGTATGGGCTTATTAATTTATTTGTGTTATGTTTAAACTTGTTTTATTCGATTTCAACTTCGAATTCAGAATTAGAATAAAATTTAAATATTTATATTCAACCTAAAATGTTAAAATGTGAATAAACATGACGGCTTTGACGATTATTGTTGGCGGTGGAAAGTTGGAAGGAAAAATATTAAAGAAAATGCATGAACGCATAATCAAAAACTTCATGGACATAATAATTTTGGCTGAACTAAGAAACGGCCCCATGAGCGGCTATGACGTAATATCCTTCATCCACAACAAATTCCACCTACTAGTAAGCTCAGGGACCGTCTACTCCTTACTCTACTCGCTAGAAAGGAATGGGTTAATAGAGGGCACATGGAACGAAAGGAAAAGAGTTTATAGGCTAACAGAGAAAGGAGCAAAAACAATAGAAACTATTCTTAGTGCTAATGATAAGATAAAGAACTTCATAACAAGCCTCTTAAAGGTTCAATCACCACCATCCTAACTTTTTGAATGCAAGATTAAACGAAATACTAAATAGCATCCTCCCAAATTCTCTAAAACGAAAACCAGACATGGGCCCGTAGCTCAGTAAGGATAGAGCACCGGGCTTTTAAGCTCAAAAGGCCTTGGCTGAAGAAACCCGGGGGTCCCGGGTTCAATTCCCGGCGGGCCCGCCAATATTTTACCGTGAACCCCTATTGTTTTGGCGAAATCTTATAATGTGGAAGTTGCTGTTTAGAATGTTAGCGTATGGATGTCCAGTTATGGTTGAGTTTGCCATAGTAATGGAGAATGTTGTTAAACGTTTTGAAGATGTTGTTGCCGTTAATGGCGTAAGCCTTAAAGTAGTTTGTGGTGAACTTTTTGGTTTGCTTGGTCCTAATGGGGCTGGTAAAACCACGACTGTGAGCATGCTCTGCGGTCTTTTGAAGCCTACAAGCGGTTTTGTTTGGGTAGGCGGCTATGACGTGCAAAGGGAAAGCGCTAAGGTTAAGGGGCTTATAGGCGTTTGCCCTCAGGAAACCGCTGTTTACCCATATTTGACTGGTGTGGAGAATGTGGAGCTTTTCGGGAACCTATACGCCTTAGACAAAGAAACGCTTAAAAGCAGGCGGGACATGCTTCTTGAAAAGTTGGGTTTAACCCAAGACGCGCGTAGAAAAGTTGAAAAATACAGCGGCGGCATGAAAAGGCGGCTAAGCATTGTTTTGGCTTTAATTCACAACCCTCAAATCATATTTTTGGACGAACCTACTATAGGCATGGACCCTCAGTCTCGCCATGCCGTCTGGGACTTTCTGCAAGAACTGAAAAAGGAGGGCAAAACGATTTTCTTAACAACCCACTATATGGAGGAGGCGGAATATCTCTGCGACCGGGTAGGCATAATTGACTATGGACAACTTATCGCCCTTGGCACTCCTAAAAACCTAATCTCCAAAAACAATGTCAACAACCTCGAAGAAGTTTTCATAAAACTAACCGGGCGAAGGATAAGGGAGGAAATCTTATGAATTTTCAAAGAATAAATGCCCTAACAAAGAAGGAATTAAAGAAGACTTTTCGGGAACCAGCCGTCCTCTTCATGATTTTCCTATTCCCATTAGTCTTTGTCTTAACCTTTGGAGTTTCCTTCGGCGGTTTAGGCAACTCCCAACCAGTTTACAACATAGGTGTGGTTAACTTGGACTCAGCTAGTTCTGAAAGTGCACCGCAAAAATTCATTGAGGCATTGTCAAACACTACGCTCTTACATGTGCAAGTTTACGCCGACAACGAGACAGCCCAAAATGATCTTTCTCAAGGAAAAATTCAAGCGGTCATAATTATTCCAACAGTCTTCAGCCAAAGCCTCGCCTCCTACTATGTAGCACCAAACAATCCAAGCAGTTGGATAAATGCCACCATTCTGCTCTATTTAGATAAGGGTTCAGTTGTTGCCACGCAGGCTATACCGCCCATAATCCAAAACGTTTTAGCCGCATTTTTAAATCAGCAGGCAGCCCCAAGTCCTATCAACGTGCAAATTGCCTCTTTAATAGATGTGAGGCGGATTTCAGCCTTCGAGTTTATGGCGCCGGGCATGTTTACCTTCGCCTCCATATTCCTCATAATGATGGTTGCCCAGTCCTTCACACAGGACCGCGAAAACGGCATGTTGAAAAGAATTAGAACAACGCCCATAACACCCGCAGAGTTTATGACAAGCCAAGTATTTTCCTACATGCTTATAGCCCTAATTCAAGCAGCGCTCGTTTTCACTGCAACTTATTTGATGGGCTTCAGACCAGCAGTTAGCCTTTCCGCCTACCTCCTCGCCTTCATCTTCCTTTTAATTTTCTCACTATCTAACGTAGGCTTCGGCTTAGTCACGGCGACAATTTCAAAAACTTCTGGGGCAGCCACAGGAATATCCTTCCTCTTTGTACTGCCACAACTTTTCCTCGGAACTTTCGTAGGCGCTTCCCTCTCATCCACCGCGCAGACAGTAAGCCGATTCGTGCCAAGCTACTACGTCACAGACGCCTTAACATCCCTTCTTTTAAGGGGCGCCACCACAACAAGTCCAACAATAATCTTTGACCTGACAATCGTGGCGGTGTCATGCGTCGCCATTCTAGCCATAGGCATAATTCTCTATGCAAAATGCTTCAAAATCTAGAGAGGGAAGGGGCTAGAGAAAATAAAAGCTGCTGAAAGCCATTTTCCGCTGAAACATGACGTTTTTCTGACTATTTAGGCAAACCTTGAGAAGGTACAATTTAGGAATCATAGCAGTCCTAAATTTGAATAGGGCTAATGAGGCAGCATAGAACAGATTTCTCCTAAATCGAAAATCATAATTTCTAGTTCGAATTGCTACTTGACAAAGTTTTTGATTATGCCCCTAAAGAATTGACTGTAAATGCAGCTGAAACTTTGCCAGTTTCAGGGGTGTGATAAACGCAACGCCGATGAAACTTAATCTTGGTGGGAGCTTGGAAGAATTCGACAAAATACTGTTAGAAGTGATTGACGAGACGCTCCGTTACTCACTTGGCGAAAAAACAGTTGAAATCTTTTACGACTATTTGAGAAGGAAGGGTTTCCCCTTGAGGAGTATACCGCAAAATCCGGAATTCTTCTTTAGCGAGTTAAGAAGCATACTGGAGTTTGATGGACAACGCTTTCACACGGTTTCGCCCCTTGGAATAGTTTCGCTTTTAGAAAGGACAATAGTGGAAATTTTGTGTAAAAAGTTCGGCGTTAAGTTTGAGGAGAAAGGTCCCATACTCTTTTCTGAATGGGTTGACAAGCTTAGAGAGGTGTATCTCCTCAAATTCTCAAAGTTGAAGGTTTTTGAAAGGCGGAGGTGAAAATGTTGAGGGAAAAGGCAAGCATCCTAATAGTGGACGACGACACCGACATATGCAGAACACTAAGCCTAATCCTTGAAGCCGAAGGCTACAATGTGGACGCAGTTAACACCGGAAAAGAAGCAATAGAAAAGTCGAAGGAAAAAGCCTACAACGTCGCTCTGCTAGACATAGTGCTTCCAGACATGCCCGGAACGGAACTACTGAAAAAACTTCATGAAACAACACCAAAGACGATAAAAATAATGGTGACAGGCTACCCAAACCTGCAAAACGCCGTTGAATCCCTAAACTACAACGCAGACGCCTACTTAATAAAACCAGTCAACTACGAAAAGCTACTTCAAGTTATCGAAGAAAAGCTGGAAAGGCAAAGAGAAGAAGAAATACTAACAACGGAAAAAATCGCAGCATTCGTGAAAACAAGAACCCAAAAACTCCTCCAAAAAATAGAAAACGAAACAAACGAATAAACCGTCTTCACGTACACGCTCACAATTAACATTAAAACCTAATAACAAACACTTTCGAAAACCATAGAGGAGCTAGTGTTTTTGCAAAAGCGAAACAGCAAAAACCATTGCCTTCAAACTATGGTTTAGAAAAAGAAAATAAAAGACAACTGAAACGTTTAAAGTAGGCGAGGTCAGGAAAAACGTGGCCGAGGTGAGGTATCTAACTCCTTTTGGGGAAGTCTCCCCAGCAGAAAACCCCATTTTTCTTTGTGCAACGTTTAAGGAGTCTTTAAAATGGTTGAGCCGCCGGATAAAGATGTTAGCCATTATATTCGAGTGGAAATAGAGCTTAAGAGGCCTTGTCCAGTTTGCGGCTCCAGGAAAGCTGTCCGTGATGGTTTGACTGGTGAGGTTTGCTGTTCAAATTGTGGGCTTGTCTTAAGTTATGATGTCCAGAATGGTGTTGGATGACGTCATGACGTTTCTGACGTCTAATACACATTAGTTTTTAAACATGGGCTGCGATGATGAGGGGCTGCAAAATTGAGCCCTTTTCAAAAAAGGGGCAATGTGGAAGATACCCTCGACTGAAACAAGAGCATGGACACAACTAGGCATTTTTAACGAGTTTAGGCTAGGCTAAAAGCGTAAAAATGGCTACTCTAACGTTAGAGTATTCAATTGCAATAGGATTGCCCGTTGGCGCAAAAATGCTAGGCTTTTTTCACTATTAATGTCCCGTTTTTCGCTTCAATATATAGTTCGTCTTCAACTTTCCAGCCTAACGTTTCCAAAATTTCTTTTGGGATAGTTATAACTAGACTGTTTCCAGATTTGCGCAACTTCACAAAGTCTTTTGTACGAGGCATACTCATATGTATTCACCACACTCCCTTTAAATTCTTCGTGAATACTTGTATTCACCGAAATATTTAAATATTTCGAGTAGCACTTGTATATACAGGTGAAAACGAAATGACTGATGTGGTGACGGTTAGGGGCCGCAGATACATCCGCTTGGACAGAATAACTTTTGCAGCCGTTGAGCCTTCAGTTGAATGGTTAATGGATGACGAGCGTTTTGTTGAAAAAGTCAAGGCGGCTTACCGTGTCCTGGTTTGCCTAAACAACGGCTGGGGCTTCACGGTTAGGCATATGGGCTACCGGATAAGGTTTGAATTACCAAACATGACGGGCTATAGGCTGCCGCGTATTTTTGAGGGGCATGTTGAAGAGGAACCTAAAACGGTTCAGCTAAGCCTTCTTGAGGTGACTGGTTGATGAGGATTGTTTTGCAACGCAGCCCACAGCGTTGGCTGTTATATTGGCGGCCCTTGAAGGACAAACGATTTTATCCTATAAACTACGCGAATGTGGTTTTCTGCGGGCTTGTA
This sequence comes from Bathyarchaeia archaeon, assembly GCA_038882975.1. Classification (GTDB taxonomy): domain Archaea; phylum Thermoproteota; class Bathyarchaeia; order Bathyarchaeales; family Bathycorpusculaceae; genus JAGTQI01. The sequence goes on along the minus strand of JAVZNE010000001.1, from coordinate 15,065 downwards.
GAGCAGATTAAGGCTAAAATAAACCAGCTTTTGCAAGGCCAAACAGGCCAAGCCGAGTTTGAAGCCTATTATTGCAAGGCAACGAAAACTTTGGCCCTTTGGGCTTAGAGGTGGGTTGATGGACACTTTACATTTAGTTTTAACAATATTGGCTGCTTTTTTAACATATCAAAATTTGAAGTTGAGGAGAAAAATTAAGCGTTTAGAGTTTGAGTTGGCGGTTAAAGAGAAACGGGTGTATGTCAATGAGCATGGAATATGGATTCAACCTAAAAAAGTTGAAAGAGAAAATTAAGGCATTACACGTAAAGGCTGCAGAGTTTAAGGCCCAAGGCGACTTGACGCGGGCGGAAAACTGCTTGTTTTTAGCCCGATATTTGGAAGATTTTATCAAGGAGCTGCAGCAGGGCTGAAAGGCTTTGTTAAACCGGGGTGAAGGCGTCTATATTATCAAGTTGCCGCCTGAATTATATGCGTGTCTGGAGCGTTTTGCAAGGTTTAAACGTTTAAGCGTTGAAGAGGCTGCACGTTACGCCCTAAAAAAGTTTCTTGAACACCAAAGTTTTTACGAAATTGAAAAGCATGATTTAAGCTATTACCTGCAAAACCCGAAAATGGTGAAGGTTATACGTTATTTAAGCCTTGGCAGCGGCTCATCATTGGGCCAAATTGCACGAGCCATAGGCGTAAACGACTACCATAGGGTTAGACAGATTATCGGAAGGCTCCAAGCTGCCGGAATAGTTTTGGTTTCACGTTTTGGAAAACGCGGCTACCTAGTGACATTAAACCATTCCAGCCCCATAACCCAAAAACTTCTCAAAATTTTAGATTCATGGTATGAAAAATGAAGCCGCACTTCAGCCGCCAAATCTTCCTTTTAATCATTTTTGTTTTAGGGCTGCCCTTATTTTTTCACGGTAACTTTGTAAAACTTTCCAATCCTCTAAAAGGAATTTTTCGTTTGGGTATATGCCTAATTTTACTGCCTTACCTATTTTATCTTTAATGTCTTCTAGTTTCAATTTTTCAAATTCGCGGTTTTTCAACCAAAAATAGAAACTTAAGTAGGGAAACCGCTCATTTGTTGTTAACTGAAATAAATTATAAATTGCGACTAACTCTGTTTCTGACATATGAAATTCATGTTTTAAAATTGCTCTCCAAGCTTCATATAAGAGGGTGGATTGGGTTGAATAGAAATCGATCATTGCTTCTTCTCTTTCAAGAAATTCGCGGAAGACTTTTTCTGTAGCTTTTAGAATTTCTCCTATCCATTCCTTTTCAACATTCTTTTTCCGAGCAACATCACAGCCTTTTTCCGTGGTCCTATAACAAGGCTTCAACGTTTCTTTATCAATGATTTTTTCAACAAGTCCCTCTTTTATTAATTCAAGAAGCCATAAATGTAACGTGCGTTTTGAGATATAACGAAAGGGCGGGGCTGCCTCTACAAAATATCCCAGCAGATCCGACCAGCTTACATGACCTTTTTCCCTTTGCCCCTCATAAATGAATATTAAGATGTCGAACTTGTCTGTCAAGTTTATTCCAATACTTAGTATAACGTAAACCTTATATATTTTTAGTTTAATGATAAACCTAGTGTGACAGTAAACCCAAAAAGGGAGTAATATGAAAGAGCAGGAGTTAACAGAAATGGAATTATTTTACGCGGTTGTTTTGTATGGTAAGTATCGGGACATAGCCACGGTCATCGACTATATTAGAAATTTCAGCAGCGTTAAAATTGTGTTTGATAAGAAAGCCCCGTTTAAGCTGTATATCACCGAGAAACCGCCAAGAGATGTGGTGAAGCATGAATAAAATCGTTGAAGAAAGTCGAGAGTATAAGCGTAATGGGCGTGGGCGTTTTGTTAGGGGCACGACGGGAGGGCCGGGGCGGCCTAAAAAGAGGCCGTTAAACCATGACAATGTGCCTCTTTGGAGCTTTGGGCTGCTTAGAGACGCTTGGTTCACGTTTCGCTTGGCACAAAAATACGATGAATTAGGCATTTTGCGGTGTCGGTGTGGGAACAATGATCTCCAAAGTTTTGACTATCAGCTAACTAAGGGAAAATTTAGGGCCAGATGCCAAAAATGCGGGTCGTGGAACGATTTCCGCGAGAAACACGCCTGGTTTGCTGAGCCTTTGCCCAGCTTTTTGACAAAAGAGGAGCGGCGGCTGGTTAGGTTGCAGAGGGAAGGGAAAATATGAAAGGTTACACTTTAAGTTACACGCCCGCCGCAAAACTCAGCGGTTTTCGCGGTTTTTTGGACCATATTGTTGAAGAGAAGAGTGAAACTAATGAGTGAAACTAAGAAACAAAAAATTAAAGAGGACAGCACAATCGCAGGTTGCATAGGTTTGAGAAAGCCTATACCGCCCAATGTTTGTGCGGAATGCCCAAAGCACAGCGATTTAACATGTAGAGACGTTAAGAAGGCATTAAAATGACCATTTGTTTAGCTGAAGCGGTTTTTAAGTGTTTCGTCAACCGCGTAGATTGCCACTGCCTACAGAAAAATGATGGCAGTTACGTTAAAGTCGAACAGCCATTAACGTTGGATATTTTGCAGGATCATTTAACGGGAAAGCTAACCGTCGGGGCCTACCAGCTAGGCTTAGACAACACAGTTAAATATGTATGCTTTGACTTGGATTCTGAAAGGCTGAATGATCTAGAAGCTGCGGCCCATAAAATATTGCGGGTTTGTTTTGAAAAGAAAAAGGAGCCCGACGGTGTTGAAAGACCTCGTATTTGGCATCATGCGGTTTTGCTTGAGGCAAGCCGTTGGCCCGATTCGAGTTATCATATCTGGATTCTTTTCAATGTTCCGACACCGGCTAAGGTTGCCCGTTGGCTTGGGCTTCGCATTTTGGAATTATCGGGGTTAAACCCTAAAGATGTAGAGGTTTTCCCAAAGCAAACGGAACTTACACCTGAAAGGCCCTACGGCAACTTTGTAAAGCTTCCATTAGGCAAGCATCAAGCCGCCGGTAAATGGAGCAGTCTACTTGACTTTGAAACTTTTCAACCTATCCAAAACGAAACCCTGCTTGAATGTTGCGGAATTTCATTTTCAGAGGCCGACACAGCTAAGATAATGAGTTTTAAGGCTGAGAAGTCGGTTCAAATTCCCTTAAAACTGTATGAGTTTATGGTGTCTTTGCCAAACGAAGAGGAAGAGCAAGCAGCCAAATTCTTAGCCCGATATTGGGTTAAGGGCCGAAGGAACCGGTTGGAGATGGCTTTCTTAGGCTTCTGTGTCAAGAGGGGCATAGCCTACGAGTCTGCAAAGCGGATAATTATGCGGGTTTGCGATTTAACAAGGGATGAGGAAAAGCCCGCCCGCCTTGCCCTTGTCGACTACCATTATAAGAACCGTGTAAGCCTAGGCTCCGCCCTAGCTGGAGTCAGTTTAATCCGCGAAGTAATCAAGGAGGTTGTGAAATGAGCGTTGTGGATGAGTTGGCTAAAATTGAGGCTGAAGTTAAGGCGGAAAAGCAGATTCAAGCTGAAATTGAGGTTGGAAATGCCATTAGGCTTGGCAAACTGACGGTGCTGCCTAAATTTGAGGGTTTAATGCGGAAAGTGCATCCAGCCATAGACGTGATTGACGGCCGAGCCGTCGTGGGCGTTACACTTCCATGCTTAACAGTCGACGAAGAAGGCAATCAAGAGGAAAAGGAGCTACCATTTTTTATAACTTCGGATAGGCAAAAATTTCCGCTGCATAAGGACGCCCTTAAACCTCTCCGTTGGAGATTAGCCTACCGCATTGTTGACTTTGAAAACAGGTGGCCTCTCGGGGGCGTTAAAGCCTGGCTTGAAGGGGCATCCGTCAACCCCGCCGAAGTTTACAATATGGTTAAAAAGGCCTATGAAACATACATAGAATTCGAAAATCCTGACATTTACGATTTCATTACCCTCTGGACAATTGGAACATACTTTTTCCATCTTTTCAACACATATCCATACGTTTATGTGGGCGGGCTAAAACAGACTGGGAAAACCAAGCTTTTAACGGTTGCAAGTCTCCTCTGCTTTAACGCTATCTTCACCAACAATATTAGCACAGCCAGCCTATATCGGTTAACACAGAGTGGCCGTTGCACCCTGCTTCTTGACGAGAGCGAGAAGCTTGCGAGTAAAGAGCGAGCTGAAGAGCTCCGCAATCTACTTTTAACAGGCTACAAGAAAGGCGCAGTAGTTTACCGCACGGAGAAAAAACGTAGCGAAAGGCTTGTTCCCGAGGCTTTTGAAGTTTACTCGCCAAAAATCGTTTGCAACATTGAGGGAATCGAGCAGGTCCTAGAGGAACGGTGTATTCCCATAATTATGAAGCGTGGAAGGGATAGGGCAATCATAAACGCGGAGCCCAATATTGCAGATCAAATTTGGCCGAAGATCCGCAGCGGGCTTTATATGCTTTTCGTGGACTATTTTAGTGTAGTTTGTGCACAAAGTGTAGTTTGTGAAGTTAAGGAGATGAACATTTCTGCTAGAGATTTGGAGCTGTGGAAACCTATTTTCACCCTTGCAGCCTTCTTTGACAAGTATAATCCAGAGTTAAACCTTTTAAAGAAAATGATTAACCTCGCCAGCAGAACAACTCAAGAAAAACAAGTTGAAAACATTACGGAGACGGCTGAATTCATTCTAGTTGAAACTTTAACAAAGCTTGTAACACAAGATGGCTACTTCTCTGTCCGACAGATCAAGGAGGCAATGTCTCAAACCTACGATGAAGAGCAAAAATGGTTGTCAACCAAGTGGCTGGGCCGCGCTCTTAAACGTTTAGGTTTCACTGAGAAACGCAGAGTTGGACGCGGAGTTGAATATTACCTTACACTTAAAGCCGTGCAGGACCTTGCTGAACGCTTAGGCCTCCAAAACTCTTACGTCTCCCCAACTTCACAAACTGCACTAAATACACAAACTACACTAAAAGAAAACCTTGAAACGTTAACCCAATGGCTTACGGAAAATAAGGATTCCGAGGGGTTGGTAGACGCTTTTGCCCTATATGCTAAAATTCAAGAGCTGGGCTTAGAGCCGAAACAAGTTGTTGACATTTTGAAGGCTGACGGCTGGCTTGTTGATGTGCCTAAAGTTGGCAAGTTCGGGGTTGCAAAATGAACAAGCTAGCCGAATTGAAACTGGAAAAGGTGGTTCAAGTGAGACGGTGGCTTCAATTCGCCAACATAACAATATGCCTTTACAAAGTCGGCTACAACTTGGCGCCCGAAGGGCAAAGGAAACTTTTCCGCCTCATCTACCAATATATTACTAATCATAAGAACAGCCGATGGATTGCAAGGCAAAGCTTCGCTTTCGGCCCCGACGTTGCAGCCTTCACGGTTTTGAGTAAAGACCTTCCAAAAATTCAGAAAACCATCACCAACATATTACAGGATCCTCGTTACCTAACCCAAAACTACATTCCAGTTGAAAAAAACAGCCTCATTGAAACTGTTCTCCCATTCTTGGCAATTAAAAAGAAGAAAATTTGGAAAATAAAACAGTTGGAGGCTTAGAAAAATGAGATTTTACGCGATTCACGTTTTTCTGGGCTTCAATTTGCGAATGGGCAATTGGTTTAGCCCAGTTGCCCCGCAAACCAAAATAAAAGTGAGGTGGTGGTAAAGTTTGACAGATAAAAAAATCGAGCAGATGCTGCGACGACAAGAAGAGCGCGAACGCGTGGAGTTTGAAGCTTTAATGCAGAGCAAATGGCGGCTTAAACCATACCAGGAAAAAATAGCCGCGGAGTTGTTGGCGTTTTTAGCGGAGAAGCTGCCTAAAATCGAATTGCCCAGCATCCGCCTTAAACTATACTGGCTAGACCGCCGGCTTCAAGAAGAGTTTCAACAGAGGCTTAAAGAGAAAGGCTTATTGTAGTGAGGTGGCGGCAAATGGAGGAAATCAGACGTTTAGAGGCTGAAAAGCGGAAGAGGCTTGAAGAGCTTTTCCAAAAAAGGCAAGTTGAACTTCAGAGGCAATTTGCCTCTATAGAAAGTGAACTTTCAAAAAGGCAAGCCAAAATCGAGGAATTACAGCGAGAATTAGAAAAGCTACAGTTTAAAGACGTTGATTTAACCGTTTTGAAGCTTTTCCTGGAAAAGAGTTTAGGCTTCAACTATGAAGCAGAGCTTAAGGAATGGCGATCAGCCGTAGACAAGCTTAAAAGCGAAATGGAAGCCTTAAACAAAGAGGTTGAAGATTTTGCGGCAAAAGCCAGAAAAATCCGCGAGAAACTTGAATTTTACAATAAAAACATTGTTTTCCATTGTGAAGGCTTAATAGATTTCGACGGCCCAGAGGTGAAAATCCAATGTCCAAACTGCCAAAAAATATTCACGTGTGACATGCGCCAGTTTGGCGGCGTTCAAAATATTCTATCATGCCGAACCATGTCTGAGCTGCAATACGTCTACGCGTTTATAAAAGACGGCTTTAACGTTCAATGCTCCTGCGGTTACTCCGTCAAAGTGTATGCTGAAAGGTATAAAATTTGAGGGGAGGTGAAAAAGCATGGGGAAGAATAAGCAAAGGCCATGGGTTTCATTTGACAATGATAAGCCGCACACTGAAGGTGAGCCAACAGTCCGGGAACCGGGCGAATATGGCATGAGTCCAACCAAAGCCTCACTAAACCGTGTTGATATGGAACTAACGAAGCCAAACAAGCTGAAAAGAGGTGAGAAATAATGGCTGAAGAAGATAGGATTCCTTCAAGCCCTGACAGCCGACGTTTCAAGCCGGCTAAACTTGCTGGCGCTTCGCCCATAATGGGCGGCCCTCAGACAGGCGGCTACATTGAACCGCCAAAAAAGGAGATGCCTACGCCCCAACCGCCAGGAGAAATTCCAAAGGCTTCAACGCGTAAACCGAAGGAAAAATAAGGGAGTGAAAATCAAGGTTCGCGAATAGAATGCCATGTAAAATGATGATGTTGGAAGCTCTGAGCCCTTTAAGGCGTTGATTGGCCATGGCGTGCTGATTAAGGCATAAAAGGACGCATGAGAAAATGGAAGGCAAAAGCGAAAAACCCTCATTTTCCGCCTACGAATATGCCAAAATGACTTCATTGATAGCTGACTCCCTGCAGAAAATCGAGAAAATTTTAAGTCGGCTTGAAAAAGTTGGCGATAGAAAAAACATGATGTTACTGCTTCAAGTATTGGACAATTTAAGCAGAGTTCACGCTAAATTAACAAGTCTTGGAAGGGCTAAAGCACGACGACAAGCTGAGAAAACCCTTGAAAAAGCGAGGCAAATTCTAGGCGAAAAATAGGGGGCTAGAAATTCCAACTGTTGGAATTTAGCGAAAATTTTTGCAGAGAAGGGGTAACAAGCCATGAGAAGCTACATTTTCACCCTGAAAGAGCTTACAGCCATAGAAGAGTTCATTAAAACTCGAAAACGGAATCCAACAGTCAACAAAATCATTCACTATATCAGGCATAACCAACGGCTGCTTACTGAAATCCAGCTTTTGTTAGCCCTCATGCCCCTGCTCCATAAGCCTTCCAGAGAGAAGCCTAAACTTCCGCCTGGAAGACCCCCTAAAATTTTGAAGGGAGTTTAAGCCGTCATGACTGAGGCCTCTAGCCCCTCTAAGGCTGTCGTTTCCTTCTTGTTCTCCAACGTTTTTGAATGTGCTATTTGTGGGGCTAGAGGGCCTAGGGAAATGTTTGATGTCCACCATATCAGCTATGATCCAGAAATAACCGTCATGCTTTGCGCTTCATGCCATGCCATAATAACTCGTAACAAGCTAAGTCCTGAAGCTCAACTACAAATTCAATGGGTTAACGAAAATCTTAAACTTATCATTAAAGCTTACATGCGGAAAATCGCTAAGCTTAAAGCCCAAATTAACGAGTTGGAAAAGCTAAAACGCGGATTACTAGAGCCTATTAAAGAATACATTGTTAAGCCAGCAGGGTCACTTGAAGAGATAAAGCAGCTTATAGAGCAAGGCTACGAGGTTGTTGGAAGTCCAGATATAAAATTCCTAAAGAAAAGAGTGCCAATTCCATGGAGGTTGAAGGCTTAAATTGTATGAGGCCTCTGCCAAGGAAAACGTTAAATGCCCTGAATGCGGCTCTGAAAAGCTTTACCGCGACGGTTTAGGCTATCGAGGCGACGGCTCAACTGTTCAACGTTGGCTTTGCCGAAACTGTGGGCTTCGCTTCAGAGAGAACCCGAAACGTAAAGGTGGAAGGCAGATTTTAAATTTGAACAGCGACATATCTTTTAAACGCCAAGTATGCGTGTCCTTGGCAAGAGGCGCGAAAAACTTGGCCTCCACAGCTCAAAATGGAAACCCTGCTGTGGAGACAACCCAAAGGGAGATAGATGTAAAAGAAAAAATCTTTGAGTTTGCATGGTGGATGCAGAAGCAGGGCTATGCTGCTGAAACCATACGCCTAAACACTGGAGCCCTCAGAACCTTAACAGCTAAAGGCGCCAACCTATTCAATCCGGAAACCGTAAAGGAAGTTTTAGCTAAAGAACAAGGATGGGGCCCTAACAGGCGGAGAAACATAATCAACGCCTACACGCTTTTCCTAAAATACAACGGGTTAAAATGGGAGAAGCCGAAATGCCAAGTGACCCGTAAAATCCCCTTCATACCCTTGGAGTCTGAAATAGACGAGCTTATAGCCGGCTGCCCCCAAACAGTGGCAACATTCCTTCAACTGCTTAAAGAAACAGCCATGAGGGCCGGAGAAGCTAAAAGGCTCAAATGGACAGACATAGACTTTCAAAGACGCATAATAATATTGAACACGCCTGAAAAAGGCAGCCTACCACGGATCTTCAACAACTTAAGCGGAAAACTCCTAGGAATGCTTAACGCTTTGCCTAGGAAAAGCCAATACGTGTTTGGAGATTGCACCTTAAACAGCCTAAAAGCCATATTCTACAGGGCTAGAAGACGCTTGGCCTTTAAACTGCAAAATCCAAGGCTGCTTAACATAACCTTCCACACTCTAAGGCATTGGCGCGCAACAATGGAATACCACTACACGAAGGACATTCTACATGTCAAAGAGTTCTTAGGCCACAAGGAAATCGACAACACACTCATATACATTCAACTTGACAAAAACCTTTTCAACAACCTTCCAAACGACCAGTTCATAATCAAAGCCGTCCACAACGTTGAAGAGGCCGTTAAACTGGGTGAAATAGGATTTGAACCCTTCGACGTGGTTAACGGTGTCCGCCTATACCGCAAAAGAAAATAGGCTGAGGATGTATCGAGGTTACGGAAAAGCGGCCGAGGTCACGGAAAAGTCCATGAAAGTGGCCGAGGTGAGGTAGCCTGGAAGCCTACGGGCCTGTGGAGCCCGGCGCCCGGGTTCAAATCCCGGCCTCGGCCCCACAATTGGTGCCTTAGCCCGGGATTTATGGGCGGGCGCTGTGTCTACCACTGTTTTTGAGAATGTCATGAGGTTTGCGGAGATAGGGAGGGAGCTTCAGGTACAGCGCAGTTTAGAATATTGGAAGAGTTTGGAGGCGAGGTTGCCTAGGGAAGTTTTGCAGAGGATTTTTAGGACTGCGGTGTTTTTGCAGCAGAGGGTGGATTCTGGAAGGTTGCAGGAAAGGGTGGCTGTGGCTTATAGGAAGATTTTGGTTAGACTGGCGGTTATGGTGCATGGAAACCTAGACGATGTTAAAGCAGTTAGCCGAGTGCTTGCTAGGCCGGAGCTTAAAGGACAATTGAAAAACTTCATAGCCGCCTATAACAAGTACCGGGAAGCCAACGGCATCAAAGAAAAATTGGAAGTTTTAAGAGATAAGAGGAGGCCGCTGCCGGTTCTGCCGCCGGAAAGCACGCTTCAAGCCAGCCTAGTAGTTCCAAAACAGTTGAGGTGGCGCTGTTATTTCCGGCTGCTTTATGAGTGTGGGCCTAGGCCTTGCGAGCCCTTCCAAATGCGGAAACAAGACATCAACTTTGACCGTTTACTGGTGCGAATAGGCTCAGAGAAGCGGAGCGGCGCATGTTTGCAGAGGGAACTTCCCATAAGCCCGCTGCTGGCAGAAATGCTGCGCACCTATACGGCGGACAAAGGCCCGGAAAACTATGTTTTCACCAAGCCCTATGTGCCTGGAAAACCCATGGACTATAAAGACTGCCAACACGTCATGGACCAGATTAAAAAGCAGCTTGCAGCCGCAGGCTACAACATTAGAGGCTTATGCCTTTACGCCTACCGCCATGCCTTTGCCACCCGCCTATATAATGCCACCAAGGATTTGGCGCTGGTCAGCAGAAGCCTAGGCCACCGCAGCCTAGAAACCACCATGATATACATCCACCTTTACCCAGACCAGCCAAGACGCTTTGACGTGGAAAACTGCGGAATCCATGACAAAGAAGCCATAAGCCGGTTCCTAGCGGAAGGCTGGGAACTAGCCCTGCAGACAACGGACACGATGTTTTTTAAGCGGCCAAGGTGGGTGCCATAATGGCGAAAAGAAAGCTTGAGCTAACCTTCCACTGCAGCAAAAACGGACCCTGCGTCTTCGGCGGAAAATGCATAACAAAACACGCCGTCTGCCCCTTCCTAGAAGCGGAGGCCTAACAATGAAAAGAAAAAGACGGCTAAAAGACCGCGACAAACTTAACGGCCATCAGAAAACTTTGGAGGCCCATCTATGAAGCGCTGGCGGTGGAACAGCAAAGCCCAAAAATGGATTCCAAAAGTCAGCATATACGATAACGGTTTTTGGTGTGGTAACTGCGGGCGGAAAATCCCAAAGACTGAAGCAGTACCTCATAATGGTGCCTTCCGATGTCCTCAATGTCATAAACTCTTACGCATCAAGCCCCGCATGTATGGAAAAAGAAAACCTAAAACATCTACATTGACGGAAAACGCTAACTTTATTCATTCGCCAGCAGCTGCAGAACTGCAAAACTCCATTGTAGCGGAATCCATCATAAAACCGTCAAAGCAGCAGCTTTCAGAAAAACCATGCAACCACAACATAGAAAATCATCAAAACATGGGGGTATGGAAAAAATGAGTCCGCCCGACAAATATGGGAAAAGACGTCAAATCACCTTCCGCATAGGCCCTTTGGCAGAAGACCGCTTAAGGCAAGTGGCAGCCCTGTTCCACATGAAGCCCTCTGAATACGCCAAAGCAGTGCTTTACCGAGAACTAGGCGTTTTCAACGAGCCCCTAGACCAAAGAAGGCGCATATGGCGAAAGAAAAAACAGCAGCCTGAAGAGGAAGCCTTCAGAGACAGCACAGGCGAAGGACTTCCAGGAATAAAGGCGGAAGACCTTAAGCGAGGGAAAAAGCACCGAGAAGCCGAAACAGACACAGAGGCAGAGGCTAACATGGATTCAGATTTTGATTTTGAAGAAGACATGGAAAGCGAGGAACTGCAAGCGGGAAGAGGCTCAACAGCAGACATGGAAAGAGGCTCTAAAAGAATCCGTTAAAAATCCCCCTTTTTCTCTGTCCTTTCAAACCTAGAAACTTAAATTTTGGCGGAACTGCTAAAAACTGATTCCAGCATATCTTATTTTTTGGAGGTCTTTCCCTGGAAAGCCAAAATCATGAGAAGACCGCAAAGGCTGCAAAGAAGGAGAAAGCCAAATGACAGAGCCAATGCCAGCCTTGGCACAAGAAGCCCAATGCCCCTATTGTGGCGCTATCGCCAAAAGACCCGCCAACCTAGTTAAGGAATGGGAGGCTACGCCCAAAGAGGAACGCGGCAAGGGCCGAATCCGAGTTTTCATTCACCTTTGGCAGTGTCCCCGCTGCTATGAGCGTTTCAGAACAGCCACCAGAATATGGCCCAAACAAAAGCGAGCCGCAGCCCCTAGCCCTGGCAAACTGAAGCTGGAGAAAATCCGTAAGAAACTGCAGGCGAGACAAGGGCCAAAACACTAGGGCCGACGGCTAAAATGCCAAGAAAACACATCGTCAAAGTCGTCTTAAGCAGCCAGCAACATGAGATTTTAAAACGCATAAGCCAAAGGCTTGGAATAAGCGAATCTGAAACCCTCCGCACTGCCCTAATGGATTACGCCAAAACCCTAAGCCTTTTAACGGAACACGTCAAAGCTGCCAACACCTAGGGGGAGAGATGCTTAAAAACCTAGAGGGGGTAGGTCAATTTTGCAGTTTCAGAGGCCCTAAAATTGACATTTTCCAATGGAAACCCTAGGGGGAGGGGCCGGCGAAAATAAAGGCTTCCAAAACTCCATTTTCTCCGCATATTGAGCCTTATTCAGACAGCTCTAAACAATTCTGACGTTGATTTTAAATAGCGCCAACCCTTAAGCCTTTTAACCGAGGAGGAACCCACGAAATGGCAGACCCCTTTAGGCTAGATGCCAAATGCCCCTATTGCGGCCGTCAATATATCAGACGCTTAAGCCCCAAAGCTTGCCCAAGCTGCGGATTCCCAACGCCCCCAGGAAGGGAATAAACCCATGCCGCCGCTTATCTTCAAACGCCCCCTCCTTTTTCTCATCCTGGAAGGCCGCAAAACTCAAACCAGACGCTTAAAGCCCCTATGGAAGGAAGGCTGCATCTACCCAATCATGGACGATTATTCGGAAGGCCCTAAGGCTTACGTCAAAATAGTTAGATGTTGGCAGCAGCGCCTAGGCGACATAACCCCAGAAGAAGCCAAAGCAGAAGGCTTCAACAGCCTAGAAGAGTTTAAGGCAACATGGATTAGGCTTTATGGCTTCTGGCAGCCAGAAATATTCGTTTACGCCATTGAATTCCAACTCATAAAAACAGCCGAATAGGGGAGCCCCAGAGAGCCAGTCGGAGGAACCCCCAAGTTCCAGAAGCCGAATAGCCCCCCAGAGCTCCCAGCCAATATTCTGAACTCAAGTCATAGATAAGTTTTAAATGCAGAAGCCACCACAATATAGAGACTGCAAGGAGGAACCCCTAAGATGGAAGGAAAAGACAAGGAGAGAGACGAGAAGCCAGACAAGAAGTTAAACGAGGAAGTTCAGAGCCAGCAGCCAACAAGAGAAAGGGGTTCAAATCCCGGCCTCGGCCCCACACACGGTGCCTTAGCCTGAGATTTTTATGGTGGGCGTGTTATAGCTTGGAGTATTTTATTTGTTCCAAAGCGCCATTTAGAAGTTGTATTTGGACATATATGAAAGGGATAAGCTGCTGTTCTTTAGGAAACGTAAATAAGCAAGCAAAAATCATACCAAAAGCGGAAAATCAGCCGGGGTAGCCTAGCCTGGAATGGGCGCCAGACTCATAATCTGGAGTCGAAGGGGGCTAAGCGCCCAACGCCAGAGGTCGCGGGCTCAAATCCCGCCCCCGGCACTAGTTGGAGTTATCTCATAGAGATATTTCTATGGTTGTTGTTTTTTGGGTGGATATTTCCAGCTGATCTCCAAATCCTTTCTTGACGATGGCGTTTTTTACGGTTAATTTATCTCCTACTTTTAGGTTGCTGGCAACTTCGGCGTTTTTTCGCCACGCCGAAACCCATATTTTTCCAGTTTCGTCTTTGATTTCAAAAACTGCCAGTTTTACTGTTTCTCCTTTTGAAGTTTTCACTTCCCTTATCAAGGGTTTGGTTGCAACTATGCCTCTGACACATACCCCTCTTAAACCATCCTTCAAGTCAGCTATTTTGAGGAATCCGAGCTCTTCTGTGAAGATGTTTAGGTAAGCCCTTGAGTCAACATGTAGTTCAAGGTTCTCGTCCAAAGCTTTTTTAACTTTGGCGTTTGCTATGTAGAGTTCAACGCCCTCTTTGGCAAGCTTTTCCGCCTCTTTAACTTTTTCGTTCCATATCGCCACTAATATTTCGCCAGTTTCGTCAGCCAATATGAGGCGCATAACTTTTCCAGAAGTGGAGTTCTGCCTCGTAAAGGTTGACGCCCTTAAAATTTTCTTTACTTCTCCAATCATGTTTACCCGTTTGTTCTTGAAGGCATTTAGTGCTTTAACCTTTGTTACGAGTTCTGTGATTTTTGGAAAAATTTTCGTTTCAACGTCTTTGGGCTCTATTTCTATTTCGCCCTTTTCGCCTATGTGGAGTTCAACGCTTCCTAGGCGTCCCTCCTTCGTGTAGCCGTGGCGAAACCTCAAGATTTGCCCAACCCTCACTTTGCCTTTTTCAGTATAAGCCGTCTTATCATTCCATAAGATCACGGGTAACGTACCGCTTTTGTCGGCGATAATTAAACCCGCAGTTCTTGCCCTTCCACCTTTATGGCTTTCATCCGAATCTTTTGGAGGAAAAATGGCTATAACACGCCCTGCAACGGTTACATCACTTAGGCCTGGAACAAGGTTACCTATCAGAAGCGTCGGCTCTTCGGTCTTGTTTGCGGTAATTTCAACGCCAAGTTCCGCAGCTATTGTTCGTAATAGAACCTCGTTGGAGATTAAGCCTCCAGTTTTTTGCCTCCTATCCTCAAGTCTTTTGAGAATTTCCTCTCTCGAGAATCCTTTAAGCTTTGAAGTTATTTGGCTAATTAGACTTTCAACGTCAACCATTCAGTCGGTTACCACACTAGACATGAGAAGCATCAGCTATTAAGACTTATTAAGGGTTTTAGGTGGAGCCTCGGGCGGGCTTCGATCCCGCGACCTACGGCTTACAAGGCCGTTGCTCTACCAGGCTGAGCTACCGAGGCGCTTAGCGTTTACGCCTGTGTGCTATCATAGGCATATTCAGAACAAAAATAAAAATGTTAACTGGCATTGTGAGACAGTTATTAAAAACCTTTATTACATGCGACGTAACCCTTATATGGTTGAAAGCCGCTTCAGAATTATTTTGGCTACGTTACGTTAAGCCATTGAGCATGATGCAGCTCCCCATCGCAGTGGTGGTGGAGTGAAGGGCGAGTGAGCCTTTAAGCTCATAATGAAGCCATGCATAGGCCCATAAGTTGCCAAATGCCAATCACAGCCAACGTCAAACAGACACCGCAAAATGCCCGACATGCCACGCCGTCTGGGGGATGGCTCGGCTTGAGCGCCGAAGAAGGGCGCGGCCAGCCGCGATAGAGCCCCGGGTAAGCGTAT